>NZ_JAGPYS010000003.1:0-480734 GCF_020312195.1 Pseudomonas sp. P129
GATGGTAGTGTGGGGTTTCCCCATGTGAGAGTAGGTCATCGTCAAGATTGAATTCCAGAAACCCTCATCGCTTACGCGTTGAGGGTTTTTGTTTGTCTGGGGTTTATTGTTCGATGTGCGTTCCCTGCCTGACTCACCCCGCTGCAATGCAGCCAGAGACTCCGCGAGGTTTAGTGGAACGCCCCCATCCCTGCCAGTCTGCTGCCGGGTCGCAGGTGGAAGCTGCGCAGCACCGGCAGGCTTCCGTCTGACTGACGCGGCGCATCCCACCCCGTATCGGAGACATCCTCAAAGTCTGCATCGGTTACCGGCGTTGGCAATGTCCAGGAGTTGTGTGCCATATCCAGTCCTTCGGTGTTAACGGTCAAGCGTCCCTTGTAAGCGATGTTGTTGGACAGGTTGCCGAGAGGGATCAGCGAACCATCCGGGGCGATACCTGCCATGTTGTAGTTCACGCCATTTGCAAAAGCCGTGTTGTTGATGAAGTCCAGTGCCAGGGTATGGTGATTGGCATAGAAACCAGCGGACTTATTGTCAAAGGCAACTGAGTTACGGACGATGTGTTTCACGCCGTCAGGCACATACTTGCCACCGTATCCACCGGCTTTGATGCCATTGCCGTTACCTGCTTCAAGTTTTGTGCGCGTGCCAGGCAGGTAACCTTGCTGCCATGCCCATGAGCTTTCGATGGTGACTGGCGAGAAGGCATTGATCAGGTCAAAGCCGTCGTCGGAATTGGCCCACGCTCTGCAACCGCGGAATACATTGCCAGGATGGCCCGCCTTGATATGCGCGCCGAAGCCGTCTGCACTCTGACCTGCGCCGTTTGAGGTGTAAGGATCGTAGTTGTGGTGGGAGTCGGTATTCAGTACCAGGTTATAGCCGCCGTTCTGAATGAACAGGCCGGGTCCCATGTTGTGATGCAGATTGAGTTGCTCGAAGGTATTGTGGCTGCCGCTGTTCCAGATGCCCCATGACTCGTGGTTGAGATGGTTTTCCGGTTGTTGCGGCACGCCGGTCACCTCCAGCCCCTTCAGGTGTAGCCAGCTACCGGTAACGTTGAAGCCTTTGACGCGACAATCGTCTTTCATGGCCGAGAAATCGAAAACCGGTGTTTCGCCTGGATAGGCCCAGTAGCGTATAGGTTTGTTTTCGCTGCCGCTGTTGTTCAGGGTGATGGCATTCACGGTGTCTGTACGGGTGGCGCAGCGGTTGATGCCGGCTGTGTAGGCATAGAGGCCGCCGCGAAAGTACACCGTGTCGCCGGCTTTTGCGGCTTGCTGTGCTTGCATGATGGTACGTAACGGTGCGCCTTTGCTACCCGCCGCGTGATCATCGCCATCGGGGGCCACGTAGTAGTCAGTTGCTTGCGCTGTTGCAGCACCGACCAGCAAGACCGTCAACAGTATCGTTCTCATGGGGTCACTCCAAGCCTGCCTGGTGTAATCGTATGCGTGTTTGCTGCACCTCATTATGAATTCGATGAATAAAGAGTCTGCTCGCCTGAGGCCTGCAACAGGGCCTTCTCAATTCAAAGACAATAAAAAAGGCCGCACTCACATGCGGCCTTCTGGTTACGTCAATCAGCCCTTAAGAGGCCAGTTCCGGAACCTCTGGTTTCACATCGTCACGACGCTGAATGTATTTCCAGTCCGCTTCATCAATGTAAATACCATTGGGTCCGCTGCCGCCTTCCAGGTCGATGGCGACGTGGGCCGAGACCTGTGGCTTCACACTGGCCAGAATTGGAACGAAGCCCAGTTGCAAACTCGTTTCCAGCAGGGCTGCCTGATTCTTCTCGTCGATGTCTGCGGCTTCGTCGAGGTAGTAAGGCAAACGCACCCGACCGGCCTGATCGCGATCCATCAAGTGCAACAGCAGGTACATGTTGGTCAATGCCTTGATGGTCATCGTGGTGCCGTTGGAGGCTGCGCCATCGATATCGGTGTGGATAACCGGCTGGCCATTGACCTTGGTGATTTCGAAGGCCAGCTCGAACAGGTCTTTCAAGCCCAATTGGTTGTGGTTGGCAGCCACAAGCCGCGCCAGATATTCCTTGGCTTCTTCGTTCTTGTTGTCCTGCTCTGCGCTCTGGCTCAGGTCAAAGACCGACAGCGTTTCGCCTTCTTCGTACTGCCCGGCACTGTGGATGATCTGGTCAATGTGCTTGAGCGCTTCCTTGTTAGGGGCGAGCACGATACGGAAGCTTGCCAGGTTCGAGACCTGACGCTTGTTGATCTCGCGGTTGAACAGCGCCAGTTGATGCTCAAGGCTGTCGTAGTCGCTACGGATGTTGCGCAGGGTACGTGCGATATCCGTGACCGCAGCGCGACGCGCCTTGCCCAGCGTAAGCGCTTCGTCGGTACGGTGCGCATAGGCATTGATCAATAACTGCAGACGACGCTCCATGTCGTCCTCGCTGTCGAACTTGGCCACACCCTTGAGGCGAACCTGTGCATACAGCGCTTCGATCTGCCCATCGCAGCGCAACAGACCCTGCCAACTGTCCTGATAGTCGTTGAGCAGCGGCAACAGGTTATCCATGGAATCATCGATAGGGTCCATGAACGGTGTGCCGAACGGCAGGTCTGCGGGCAGCAACTGACGGCGACGTAGCGCGTCGTCCAGCGTGCGTTGCTTGGATTCCATATCGCCGATCTGACGTGCGATCAATTGCAGCTTGGCGGACAGTTGCTGCACGCGCTCGGTGAACGCGTCGCTGGAGCGTTTCAGTTCATCCTGAGCGGCTTCCATCTGCGCCAGCTCTTCCAGCTTGGTGGATTCCTCTGCGCTCAAGGTCTGGCAACGGCGGAAGTCTTCAAGCGCCTTTTGCGCATCCAGCACCTGCTGATACAACGCTTCGGTCTGGGTCTTGCTCGCCGAACGGTCGGCAGCGACAGCCTGCTGGGTTTTCAGTTGTTTGAGTTCTTTCTCCAGTCGCTCTTTCTGATCGCGCAACGCGGCACGATCGGCCAGCGCCTGCAGGGCAGGAGGCTCGATGCTCGACAGGTTGATGGTCAGCCCCGGTACCGCGAACTGATCGCCCTTGAAGCCATCCAGAATGGTCTCAAGCGACTTGACCCACGCATCGCCATCATCCAGTGCAATACCTTGCTCACCCAACGGCAAGCTGAACAGCGCGCTGTTGAACAGGCGCATCAGACGTTCTACATCCGGCTGGGAAAACTCTTCACGCAGACGGGCATAGCTGTTGTTGTCCGCATGGTCGAGCTGTTGCTTGACCGACTTGAGGCGTTTTTCCAGATCGCGCAGACGCTCGTCCAGGTCTTCGGCGCTGAACTGCCGGGACTGCGCCAGCGCACCGGCCAGCTCATCGTGAGCGTCCTTGGCGGCGAGCAGCTGTTGCTCCAGCACCTTGACGTCATCGACCAGCGCAAAACGATTCTTCAGCACCGACAGCTCGCCGACCCAGCGCTGGATGCTGCTGATCTCGCGCTCCAGGCGCATCAGCTCCTGAGTGCTGCTGCGCTGATCGTTTTGCATCTCATCCTGCTGGGCACGGTAATGCTCAGCCTGAATGACCAGCTCTTCCTTGCGCGCACCGGAGTAATCTGACCAGGTGCCGAGCAGTGAGTCGAGGATCGGTGAGAGACGATGCAGCTTGCCGCGCAATACATCGCGCTGCTTGACGCCAGCGGCCAGCGCCTCGACCAGAGGACCCGCCAGCACCAGCGAGTTGTAGTCCTGTTCCATACGCCGCACATCGCGGAAGGCTTCTTCGCAGGCGGCAATATAGTCGACGCTGCCCGAACGCAGGCTGTGCTCGAAGGCATCCAGAAACAGCTGCTTGAGTTTGGCGGCGGTGATTTCACGCATGTGCAGCAGGTTGATGAACAGCGCGCGGAAGGTCTTGAGGCTCTGCTCGCTGGTGGAGCGCAGCGGGATCAAGGTCAGGTCCAGCGGAATCGACGTGTGGCCGCCGACCAGCAGACGGCGTAGTTCGTCAGGCTTCAGCTCGTAGGCTTTCAGGCCCTGGCTTTCCAGGTTGCTGAACAGCTCTTTCTGACGCAGGCAGGTGTCGTTCTTCTGGTAATGACCCAGATCCAGCTCGCCGGCATAGGCGAAGAACTGATGACCGAAGCCGCCACCCGGACCGCGACCCACGACACCGATGACATGTGGGCCGTGGGGCAGGGAAACTTCCACCAGAATGTAGCTGGTGTCGGAGGCGAAGTAGAAGCGCCGCGACTGCTCAAGGCTGTACTTGCCGAAGCTCATGTCCGACATGCGCGCCAGAATCGGAAATTGCAGGGCGTTGATCGAGGCGCTTTTGCCGAGGTTGTTCGCGCCATACACCGACAGCGGGTTTTCCAGCGGGAACAGGCCGAGGCTGTAACCGGCAGTGTTCAACAGGGCAAAGCGGCGGATGCCATAACGTTCCTGGCTCATGTGTCCATCTCCTGTCGTTGCTCATCGGCGATTGCCCGGGCCAGCGCCTCTTCCTCGGTCTCTTCGCCGAATTCAGCCAGGTCCAGCGGGTCATCGGTTTCCAGCAGCTTCTCGTCGCTGTCGTCATCGATGAGCACAGGCGTCGGCAGGGGCAGGGCGCTATGCAGGCTGGCTGCCAGATCGCGGTCCTGTTGCACCGACAGGCACACATCGAGAAAACGGTGCATCGGCGGCAGGAAGCGGTAGATACCCACTTCCTCACTGGCAAAGCCCAACTGCGTCATGCGGCGCATGATCTTTTCTTCAAGCTCTTCAGGGGTCTGTACTTCAGCCTGGAGAAACAGGTCGCGGTACTTTTCCAGCATCGAAGGCAGTTCGTCGCGGCCCAGGCTGCCACCGTCGAGCACCGACATGGGGTCACGGCCCTGATCTGCCAGGTGTTCAACGAGGATGAAGGTGAACAGCGCCAGACGCTGGGCGGTCTTGTTGACCTGTGCGGCAGCCAGTTCAGGCACGAAGTAATAAAAGCCACGCGTGTCGCAGACCAGTTCAAAGCCCAGTGCCTTGAACAGCGTACGGTACTGGTCCTGGCAGTTGGAGAGCTGGGCGTACAGCTCCGGATCGCGGCGGCTGATGTGATAGCCCTTGAACAGCTCGCGAAAGATCGGCGCGAGCTGGGACATTTCGGATAGATCAAGATGCATGAACGGTGCTCTCGGAATGCTCGGCCTGCTCGTCTTTTGCAGCGAGCAGGGCAAAGGAGCGCAGGCTGACGCGGTGCTCCCGGGTGAAATATTCGCGACGCTCGAGGCGTTCACGGGCGAAGCGCTTGTCTCGCGACAGGCGCGAGAACCAGTAGAGCAGCTCGTCGGTTTCGCCGGTCGGCTCCTGCTCCAGCAGCCAGACCATCAGGTCAGGCATCGGCAAGGCGTCTTCGCAGCGCTCGAGCATCTCCTTGACCGTACGCGGTGCGCGTGGCGCCTGGCCCTTGCGGGTGCCGCTGGCCTTGGGGAATCTCGCGGGTTTGGGTTCAAAGCGCGCCAGCGCATACACGTAGGCCTCGACCTGACTGGCACTGCCCAGGAACGTGCTTTGCGGACGGGTGAACATCGGCATGGCAGCCTGCGGCACCGCATCCAGTCCCTTGCGGCGAATGGCAGACAGGGCCAGCGCTGCGCCGCGTGTCACCGCGTTATGGCGACGCGCTTCTTCACGCAGTGGCAGCAGCAGCTCGCGCGCATGGCGCAAGGTCAGTTGGGCGCTGGTCTGCATTTCCAGAATGCGCGCGTGGGTACGCAGCAGCATGTCGTCGTCGACCAGGTGACCGAGACGTTGTTGCTCGGTCAGCAGGCGCAGCAGGACGTTCTCGACCTTGCGCACGCCCTGTTCGAACGCGCCATCCGCGTTGACCAGCTGAATCATCGGCTCGACGTATTCGTCCCACGTCGCCAGCACTTCGGCATAACGCTGGCGCAACGGGATCTGCCGGTCACTGGTCTTGGCCCGGTCGGCCACGGCGACCAGCGCCTGTTCGTCGTTGGCGAGCTTCTTCAGTACGTCGCGCACGCGCATGTCCAGCAGCCGCAGCTGTCTGGCCAGGTCGTTGGCGTCGCGAACCTCGAATGCGTCCTGAATGTAGCCGGCCAGTCGCTCCAGGTGGCGCAGGTAGGCTTCGATTTCCAGGCACAGGCCCAGACGGTGCTCGCGGCGCAGGTACGACAGGAAGTCATGGATCTGTGCGTTGAGCTCGAAACGGTTCGGGCTTTTCGCGACGGGCACCAGAATGTCCAGACGGATCCACACGTCCAGCAGATTGGTGATGTCTTGCGGAGTGCTGTCCTGCTGCTGAGCGCCCAATTGCAGGCGCAGCTCGCTCAGGCTCAACGTACCCTGGTCGAAATGTTCGCATAAGGGCTCAAGAAGCGCCCAATGCTCGGCAAGGGCGCGCAGAACGCGCTTGGGTTCGATCATCGTTAGGCCGACTGTTGGCAAGTGAAAAGCGGCAATTGTACTGCATCAGCCGACTGATATTTCACCTGCGGGCGATATGCTGCAGCGCAAAAAGGCGAACAACGCTAGAATTGCGCGCTTAACTTATCCACAGGTGGCTGACCCTTGCTCAACGAGTCCCGTCGCCGCGCTTATTTGACTGCCATGCAGGTGGTCAACTGGCTGCCGCGCACAGAACTGCCATTCGCCGCGCCGTCGCGTCCGCAACTGCTTGTGCCGTTGCCGCCGCCGGTCGAGGTGCAACGTGTCGCGCCTGCTGCTTCGCCAGCGGAGCACGCTGCGCCTGCCGAAACGTCGAACGTCGAGCCGATTGCCCGGCAGCCCGAGCGCCCGAGGGTCGAGGTGCCGCGCCCTTCACTGGCCAGCACGCGCACAGCGCCCCCGGCCGCCGAAGAAGCCGAGCCGGCGCCGCCCAAGGCGCCGGTGGTACCGCCACCGCGCTTTGCCCTGCAATTGTTGCGCGCCGGACGCTGCCTGTTACTGGTCGAACTGACCACCGGTCAACCGTTTCAGAGCCGTGATCCTTCCTACCTGCTGCTCAAGGACATGCTGCGCGCCGCCGGTCTGCCCGACAGCCCGCAGATCATCGGCGAGCCCGTGCGCTGGCCGTTGCTGGTCCGCGGCCAGATGGACCAGGGCCCGGAAGCGGCGCGTGATTTCGTGCAGGGCTTCGTCGGCGCGCGGCTCGAGGACGAGCCCTGCGCCTGCCTGTGGCTGATCGGTCTGCCGTCGATGAAATACGCCGGTGAAGCCGATGCCGAGTCTTACCACCGTGAACTGCAGATCGAGGGTCTGGGCACTGCCTGGGCGCTGCCAGGTCTTGAATTACTGATGGACGAGCCTGAGCGCAAGGCGGATGTCTGGAAAGCCATGCGTCGGCTGATGACGCGCTGGAAATCGATCGATGAGTGATGCCGTAACCTTCCGCCGCATGACCGAAGCCGACATGGACGCGGTGCTGAAAATCGAATACGCCGCATTCAGTCATCCCTGGACACGCGGCATCTTTCTCGACGGGCTAAAGTCCTACGAGATCTGGCTGATGTTCGAGGGCGCGCAGCAGGTCGGGCACGGCGTCATTCAGGTCATCATCGACGAAGCGCACCTGCTCAACATCACGGTCAAACCTGAAAACCAGGGGCGTGGTCTTGGCCTGTTGCTGCTCGACCACCTGATGAAACGCGCTTACCAGCTCAATGCACGGGAATGCTTTCTGGAACTGCGTGACAGCAACCGTCCAGCCTATCGTCTGTATGAAAACTACGGTTTCAACGAGATAGGCCGGCGTCGCGATTACTACCCGGCGGTCGGCGGCCGTGAAGACGCAGTGGTCATGGCCTGCACGCTTTTCGAGTAGTACAGCGCTGTCAGCGCTGGGTATTGCCGTCCATCGGGTCGACAATGGCCAGTTCTTCTTCGTCCAGGCCGTTGCCACCGCCAATGTAATCTTCATCGACGACCGTAACATCCAGGTCGGCCGGGACGTCTTCGCCTGGCTCGTTCGGTGAGCGGGCGCCGTCTTCATGGATCAGGGTTTCCGGAGACAGATCATCGTCAGTCGAATGATGGTCATCCGTGGAAGCCCCCGTCAGGCCTGCCTCACGCACGCGTTGATCCGGAATTTCATGTTGCAGCTCGCCTTCAGGGATAAGATCGCCGATACGGCCCGGTTCTTCCTCGTCGAAATCGAGTGTTTCCATGGAGCCCATGCGGTCTTCGTTATCGTCGATGGGTTCCGGTTCGGTGGCACCGAACGGACGGCGTGAATCATTCATGGGAAATCCTCATTTCAGGTGGTCGTAAAAAGTGGACCGGCCATGACTTTGAAGATTCCTTTTTTGTTGACCGTGACTTGAAGGATCTGACACCAGTCCAAGGCTGGGCATCATTATCGAGGCGTCAAAGCATGAACGAGCTACAAGACCTGATTGATAACAATGCACGCTGGGCCGATGCGATAAAGCAGGAAGATCCTGAGTTCTTCGCCAAACTGGCCCGCCAGCAAACCCCTGAGTTCCTGTGGATCGGTTGCTCCGATGCACGCGTGCCGGCCAACGAAATCGTCGGCATGCTGCCGGGTGATCTGTTCGTGCACCGCAACGTGGCCAACGTCGTGCTGCATACCGACCTGAACTGCCTGTCAGTGATTCAGTACGCAGTGGATGTATTGAAGGTCAAACACATTCTGGTCACAGGCCACTACGGTTGCGGTGGTGTGCGGGCGTCCATGCAGGACCGCCAGTTCGGCCTGATCGACGGCTGGTTGCGCACGATTCGTGACCTGTATTACGAAAACCGCGAGTTGCTGGCCAAGCTGCCGACCGAGGAAGAGCGCGTCGACCGCCTGTGTGAGTTGAACGTGATTCAGCAAGTGGCCAACGTCGGTCACACCAGCATTGTGCAGAACGCCTGGCACCGTGGGCAGAGCCTGTCCGTGCATGGCTGCATCTATGGCATCAAGGATGGCCGCTGGAAAAGCCTCGACGTGACCATCAGTGGTTTCGAGCAATTGCCCCCGCAGTACCGTCTGCGTCCGCAGGACTGACAGCTGCTTATCGTCAGCCAGCCTGTGGCGCAGGCTGGCTGGCGAGTTTCAACCCATCACAGCACGAAACGCTGCACCATCAGGTTCAGATCAGTCGCCAGCATCGACAGTGCGTTACTCGCGACGGTGGTCTGCTGCGCGCCCGATGCGGTCTGGCTGGACAGGTCGCGAATACTGCTCAGGTTGCGGTCCACTTCAGTCGCCACTTGGGCCTGCTGCTCTGCGGCACTGGCAATCAGCAGGTTGCGGTCGTTGATGGTGGCGGTTGACTGGATGATCACTTGCAAGGCTTCGCCGGTCGAGGCGGCCTGTTCCATTGTCAGATTGGCCTGGGTCGCCGTGTGGCGCAGCGAGCTGGCGGTTTGTTGGGTGCTTTGCTGCACGCCGCTGATCAGCCCTTCGATTTCCGCGGTGGATGCACTGGTGCGCTGCGCCAGTGAGCGGACTTCATCGGCCACCACGGCAAAGCCTCGCCCGGCTTCGCCTGCACGAGCCGCTTCGATAGCCGCGTTCAGCGCCAGCAGGTTGGTCTGATTGGCGATTGCGCGAATCACATCGAGGATGCTGCTGATGCTCTGGGTACGTTCGGCCAGCCCTTCAGCCTGATGCGACGAATCCAGCACATTCTCGGTCAACTCCTTGATCGACAGAATGGTTGCCGACAGCTTTTCCTGCCCTTGTGCCGCCGCCTGGGTCGACGCCTCTGACTCGGTCACGGTATTGCTGGCGTTGCCTGCCACTTCGATGGCCGCCTGGCTCATCTGATTGACCGCGACAGCGGCCTGCTCGATTTCAGTGTTCTGCAGCTGCAGATTGAGCGCACTGGCTTCGGCGATGCTGCCCATTTCCTGAACCGACTGCGACAACTGCGTCGCCGCTGCGTAGATCTGGTCGATCGTACTGTGCAGGTTGGTACGCATGCGCCCGAGCGTGATCAATAATTGTGCGGTCTCGTCCTTGCCGTCCGGTATCGGGTGTTCGCTCAGGTCACCATCGGCAATGGTGCTGGCGATGTGTAACGCCTGCCGCACCGGATGGATGATGCTGACGCTCAGGCGCCAGGCCAGCAACAGGGTCAGTACCAAAACCAGGCCGATGGCGCTCAGCGCGATGATCCGGGTCTGTTCATAGCTGGCACCTGCGGCCTCTACAGCGGCGGCCGCACTCTGCTTGTTCAGTTCGCGCAACAGCTGCACCTGCATGTCCATCAGGTCACCCTGCAGCGAGAGCACGGTGTTGGCCAGCGTCCTGGCCTCGTCCAGCTTGTTCTGCTCGATCAGCGCGATCTGATCCTGCAAGCCGGGCATGAAGGCCTTGTAGGCATCCTGCAACGCGACAATCGAGTCATGCTCAGTGCCCGACTGAACACGCGCCAGGTATTCCGAGAAGCCTTTCTCGACCTCGTTCCTGAGTTGTTCGACATTGATCTTGCTGTTGATAACGGCACCCGGATCGTCGGCGTTGGCGATCAGACGGGTGGTTTCGCTGCGCAGTTTGACCAGGCCGATAGCGATGGCATCGGCGGTGGCGATACTGGGCAGGGCGCCGCTCTCGACCGCCTCGCCCTGGGTGCGGATAGCCTGCATCTGCAACAGGCAGAATACGCCAAGCGCGACCATCAGCAGGGAGGTTATAGCGAAGCAGATCACCAGGCGCAGCGTGATTTTGAAGCGGCGCAAGAGTGTTGGCGTTGTGGCTTGCCGACGTAGGAAACGAGGCAGAAATCTTTTCACGGCACACAACCCCTATAAACACACGGACCTTCTCGGAGAGCCGTTTATAGGGCAATTGTGTGATGTCTTTATGACATCTACTGAATGATGGGTAGGCAGCCGACGATTCATGGCTGAGGGGTCGCAACTTCCTCCATCAGCTCATCCAGGAAGCGCTTGAGCCGGTGGTGCCGGACTTTCGCCAGCTGTGCGCCGGTATCGGTCTGAAAACCGTCAGCCAGGTGCAGCAGCTTGGTGTGGAAATGATCGACGGCGAAATTCAGGTCGTCATAGGGGCGCCGGCTGGCATGCGGGTCATACGGGTCGTAGAGCGCTTTGCCGAGCCGCCCTGATACGTAAAAGGTGCGTGCCACACCGATCATGCCCAGCGAGTCGAGGCGGTCGGCGTCCTGCAGTATTCTGGCTTCAAGGGTCAAGGGGGTGATCGCCGCCGAGAAGCTGTGCGCTTCGATGGCGTGGGCGACGGAGGCGATGCTTTGTTCATCCCAACCCATCTCGGTCAATAATTCGCTGGCCCGCGCCGCCGCCAGTCGCGATGCGCTGGCGCGAAACGGCGAGTCTTTCTCGACCGAAACGCAATCATGCAGCAGCGTCGCGGCAATCAGGACGCGGGCATCGCCGCCTTCACGGTCACGAATGGCGCAGACGTTCTTCCAGACACGCAGCAAATGCGAGACATCGTGCGAGCCGTCGATTTTCTCTGCATGAGTGTGGGGTATCAGCAGGTTGGCCAGATCCTCGAAGGGGGTGAAGCTGGCGGCGGTCATGCGGTGGTCCTCGGGCGTCTGGTCAGGCATCAGCATTACAGACAATGCCGCCCGATAAAACCCTGTCACTGATCAAGAATATGGCTGATCTGGCCGACAAGCAGCCCCGCACCCCGGGCGTTGAGGTGGTTGAAGTCCTTGTAGTACGAATGCAGGTCGCCGATCAGGCATTGCCTGTCCTTGCAGAACGCGTCATCCAGCGTGATCAGGCTGATGTGTTTCGATTGGCTGGCACGCAGGAACAGCTGGCGGGTGAAACGCTGCAACAGGTCGTGTTTGTCCATCGGCACCGACAGTTCGCTGACCCGCTTCAATGCCTGCTCATCGCTGTCCGAAGCGTCGCGCGCCAAGCGATAGTAGAGACTTTCAGGGTTGATCATTTGCTGCGGCACCTGCGCAACGATGAACACCTCGGCGCCGATACTGCGGTAGGCCTCGATCGTGTGTTCAAGGGCCTGGCTGAATACCCTGCGCGAGGTTTCCCGGCTTTTCTGCGGATCGGTGCGCGAGGTCAGGAAATACTTGCTCATCGTCCTCTCGCTGTAGTCGTCGCCGGTATACAGCGTCCAGCGCGCCACCAGCACGACCTTTTTGATCCGCTGCCGCTTCACGTAGTCGAATTCCCGATCGGCCAGCGCTTCGCAGACCCCGGCAGCGTAGTTGCCGTTGGCCACGTCCACGCCGAGCAAGGGCAGGCAGCCGCCCAGACCGATGTGCGCGAGGGTTCTGCCCTGATCCCGGGCGGCGGCGTCGAACGTCGATAACAGCGCTTCAGAATGGCTGTCGCCGAACAGCGCCATGTCCGGCGCGGCCTGATCGTCAGCGAGTCCGAACAGGCAAAAATCGACTTTGCCGCCTTTGCCGGCCAGTGGCTGGTCGCATTTGTCGCGTATCAACGGGTCGGCGAATGCCTGATGCAACTCCGGATCGACGGCGAAACGCTGGGGAAAGCCGTTATTCACATAGCCGAGCAGCCCCAGCGCGACAAAGAATGTGGAGGCGGCGCCTGCCGTGGTGAAAATCTGACCGCGATTGAAGGTGCCGGCCTTGCGAAACGGCTGCTCGACGAAACGCCAGCTCAGCCAGGCCAGCACCAGAGACACAAGGGTAAGCGCCAGCATGAACGGCAGGCCCGGCTCAGTCAGGTTGTACTGGCGGGCAAAGGCAAAGACGGGCTGATGCCACAGGTAGGCGCTGTAGCTGAGCATACCGATCGCGACGGGCACACGTGAACTCAGCGCTCTTCCAACCCAAGTCTTGCCATGGGCGAAGACGATGATCAACACCGCGCCCAGTACGGGCACCAGTGCATTAAGGCCGGGGAAGGGCGTGCTGCTGTCGAAACCGATCACGGCATAACCGATCAGCAAAAGCCCCAGTAAAGTCGCCGCCTGATCTACAGCGCTCGCGCGCCCGATGCTGCGCGGTCGCCATGCAAAATAGAAGGCGATAAACGAGCCCGCCAGCAATTCCCAGGCGCGTGCCGGCAGCAGATAAAACGCGTTGCTGGTGTCTTGATGGGCGCCCAGTTGCGCCAGCGCCAGGCTGGCCAGGGCGACGGCCATCAGCAGCACGATCAACCTCTTGCGGCCCAGGCCCCAGGCCAGCATCAAGAGCAGCGGGAAGAACAGGTAATACTGTTCCTCCACCGCGAGCGTCCAGGTATGCAACAGCGGTTTGAGTTCTGCCGTGGCGTCGAAATAGCCGCTTTCCAGCCAGAACAGCACGTTGGATGAAAAGGTCGGCACCGCCACCAGACTCTTGGCGAAGTATTTCAGATCCGACGGATCGAGCGTCAACCACGCGACAGGCAGGCAGATCAGCATCACCACGAACAGCGCAGGCAGGATGCGCCGCGCGCGTCGTTCATAAAAGTTGATCAGCGAGAACCGGCCTCTGATCTTCTCCGCGAGGATGATCGAAGTAATCAGATAGCCGGAGATCACGAAAAAGATGTCGACGCCCACGAATCCGCCGCTGAACAGCGGCAAGCCCGCGTGGAACAGAATGACCGGGATGACCGCGAGCGCGCGCAGGCCATCGATCTCGGGTCGATAGCCGAGTGCCGGGTTGTGAGGGATGCCCATGTGATGTGCTCATGCAGTAAGTGGCAAGAGACGGTAAATGCACGCTGCAATAGCTACCGCCAACGCGAGGCGCAGGGGTCGTGTACGAAGAGGGCGAAGGGGAGTTGCCAGACAGAGCGTGCTGTATTTTTTAGTTCAGGTCTTCGCTTCTGTCCAATGACTGAAGCAGGTTTATGACGACAGATCAGTCTCTTCCCACCTGAAACAGGAAAAGCCCCTTATAATGCATGGTTTTACCCCTCCTCGATGCGAGAACCATTGTGAGCTTACCGTCCTGCCCGAAATGCAATTCCGAATACACCTACGAAGACGGCAGCCTGCTGATCTGCCCGGAATGCGCCCATGAATGGTCTGCCGACGCCGCTGGCGCCGATGCATCCGACGACGTGAAAGTCATCAAGGACTCAACGGGCAACGTGCTGCAGGACGGCGATACCATCACCGTGATCAAGGACCTGAAAGTCAAAGGCTCCTCGCTGGTGGTCAAGGTCGGCACCAAGGTCAAGAACATCCGCCTGGTCGATGGCGACCATGACATCGATTGCAAGATCGATGGCATCGGCGCGATGAAGCTGAAGTCGGAGTTCGTCCGCAAGGTTTGATTCTGCCGGGTAATGGCTTTAGCCTGAACGCCTCGCCGGTCCTTCGACTGGCGGGGCGTTCATGTTTCCGGGCGCGCCAAGGCTGTTTTTCCTGAACAGGTGAATACCGTGCCGAAAACCCCCGCCCCCTATCTGAAGCCCGATGAATGTGTCGTGCTGTTCGATGGCGTCTGCAAGCTGTGCAATGGCGTGGTGAAGTTTCTGATTCGCCATGACCCGCATCAACGTCTGCGCTTGGCCGCAGTGCAGTCGGAACAAGGTCAGGCATTGCTGAAGTGGGCCGGGCTGCCACTGGACGATTTTCATACCATCGCGGTCATCGTCAACAATCGGGTGTTCGTGCGCTCGGATGCCTTTCTGCACATCATGGGGCTGTTGCCTGCGCCGTGGCCGCTGCTCAAGGTGCTGGGAATTTTTCCACGCTTTCTGCGGGACTGGGCCTACAACCGCATCGCGCTCAACCGATATCGCCTGTTCGGGCGCTATGATCACTGCCTGTTGCCATCACCCGAGGACCGGCAGCGCTTCCTGGGTGACTGACGACCGGCGGTCATTTGTAAAGTCTGTCACGCACGCACGGGTTGTGATCCACTCTGGCGGTCCGTAGAATTCGAGTCATCTGGCTTCACTCCCCATATCCACAATAATCCACTTTGCACACTGCGCCCGATTCAGAAGGTCGAGCGGAGCGTTTTTGCGTTGGTTTTTCAGTGGGGCGAGCCGCGGTTTTGCATACAGGTGTCAGGCGTGGTGTTCATGCGTGGCGATCGGCCTTCGGGTCGGAACATTTTCAGGGCGTTGTGATTCTTGATAACTTCACCTCCAAACGAGCAGGCAGGTAGCTGGCTTGGCGTATTCGCGCTGGCCTTGGCGGCCTTCATTTTCAATACCACCGAGTTCGTGCCGATCGGTCTGCTGAGTAACATCGGCCAGAGCTTCGAAATGACCCCGGCCCAGGTCGGGCTGATGCTCACGATCTATGCCTGGGTTGTGTCGCTGATGTCGTTGCCGATGATGCTGGCG
This sequence comes from Pseudomonas sp. P129, assembly GCF_020312195.1. Classification (NCBI taxonomy): domain Bacteria; kingdom Pseudomonadati; phylum Pseudomonadota; class Gammaproteobacteria; order Pseudomonadales; family Pseudomonadaceae; genus Pseudomonas; species Pseudomonas sp. P129. The sequence continues at coordinate 15,178 of NZ_JAGPYS010000003.1, forward strand.
ACGCGCAACATCGAGCGCCGCAAGTTGCTGATGTTCGTGTTCGGCCTGTTCGTGGTCAGCCACGTCCTTTCCGCGATTGCCCCCAGCTTCGCGATCCTGCTGGTAAGCCGGGTCGGTATCGCGTTTGCACATGCGGTGTTCTGGTCGGTCACGGCGTCGCTGGCCGTGCGCATCGCACCGCCCGGCAAGCAGGTTCAGGCGCTGGGCCTGCTGGCAACCGGTACGTCGCTGGCGATGGTATTGGGTATTCCGCTGGGCCGCGTGCTGGGTGAAGCCTTGGGCTGGCGCACCACCTTTCTGGGCATCGCCGCCATCGCTGCGCTGGTAGTCTTCCTGCTGGTTCGTGCGCTGCCCTTGTTGCCCAGTCAGAACTCAGGCTCGTTGCGCAGCCTGCCGATCCTGTTCAAGCGCCCACGGCTGATGGCGATCTACCTGCTGACCGCCATCGTGGTGACCGCTCATTTCACCGCCTACAGCTATATCGAACCGTTCACTCAGACCGTGTCCCTGCTCAGCGGCGAAATGACCACGATCCTGCTGCTGGTCTTTGGCGGGGCCGGGATCATGGGCTCGATCATCTTCAGCCTGTTCAGCGATCGCTTCCCCAACGGGCTGTTGATCACGGCCATTGGCACGCTGACCCTGTGCCTGCTGATGCTGTTGCCGCTCTCCGGTGATGCCGTGACGCTCGGCACGCTGACCATTATCTGGGGCATGGCGATCATGTGCTTCGGCCTGACCTTGCAGGCGCGCGTACTGTCGCTGGCACCCGATGCGACCGATGTGGCGATGGCGCTGTTCTCGGGCATCTTCAATATCGGTATCGGCGGCGGCGCGCTGCTCGGCAGCGTGGTCAGCAGCCATCTCGGGGTTGCCAATGTCGGCATCGTCGGCGGCCTGCTGGCCCTCGGCGGGCTGGGGTTGTGCTGCTATACAACGCATCACTTCGGCAAGGTGCGGCCTGCTGCCGAGATGCAGGCCGAGAGCAAATAGGGCACGCATAAAAAAGCTCGCTGACGCGCAATGCGTTCAGCGAGCTTTTTGGTCTGGCTTGCAGGTCAGGCTTTAAGACGACCCAGCCACTCCAGCGACGTTCTCCAGATACAAATCCCCAGGAAATACGCCGACATCGCCAGCCACAGCCCCATGACCAACGGGCCATTGTGCGGGTGGTTGATTATCAGCAGTGCGCTGGACAGCAACCATACGGTGGTCACCGCGATATTGAGCGGCATGAAACGGCGCACGCGGAACGGGTGCAGGAACTTCATGCGGGTCATGGTCAGCAGCGCCAGGGCGATGATGGTGATGAACGTCAGCCATGGGGCCGGTGACAGAATGTACAGGCACAGTGCAACCACGTTCCAGGCAGCGGGGAAGCCTTGAAAGTAGTTGTCCTTGCTTTTCATGTCGACGTTGCAGAAACAGAACAGCGACGAAACCAGGATGACCGAGACGCTCAGCAGCAGCGTGTAATCCGGCACCGGTATATAGCGGTAGATGAACAATGCGGGAATGAACACGTAGGTCAGGTAGTCGATGACCAGATCCAGTACCGAGCCGTCGAAGTGCGGCAGTACCGACGTGGTGTTGACCTTGCGAGCCAGTGAGCCGTCGACTCCATCCACGATCAGGGCCGCGCCCAGCCACAACAGGCAGGCTTTGGGTTCGTTGTTGAACAAGGCAATGGTCGCCAGGAACGCAAGGACTACGCCGGTGGCGGTGAAGCCATGCGCCCCCCATGCGTTGAGTCTGGCTATGCGTTGATTGGTTATCACGGGGGCGCTCTCCAGGAAGTAATGCTTGCCAGGGTGTGCCGCAACCTGACCGGTAGCAACTATCGACCCGGCAATTGCCGATAAGTTTAGCGGTGACTATCCCTTGTTTCCCGGTTGTTTTCCAGAAAGCCACGCTCTGGGTCAGATCGCTGGTCTCTGTATTCTTCCGGTTCGACGAAACAGGTAGGCGCATCACCGTTGGCATTGAGTTGGTTGATCAGGGTCGGCTGGCCCTGTTCATTGAACAGTACCTGCCCGACACCCGCCGAGTTCCATAAGCGTTCACCGACCTTGCTGTGCTCGGGCGTGCGCGGAACAACCTTCATCAGGCGGCGCTTGGTGAACCAGTTAAGAGGTGAGCGAGGAGAGTATAACCAGCGATTCAGCCGATCAAAAGTGTCCAGCAGACGACGGGGGAATTCATTCTTGATGCCACTGCTGGTGATTTGCCAGATGTGAGGCCCGCCACTGCGTTGGCGAATCAGGATTTCGTAGACGAACGAGTAATGCACATCGCCCGACAGAATCACGTAATTGCCCGGGGTTCTGGAATGGCGAAAGATGTTCAGAATCACGTTGGCGGCACCGCGATGTGCCATCCAGTTTTCTGCATCGACCAGTAACGGATAGCCGCACCAGCTGAAGATGCGTTGTATCGCCTCGATCAACTTGACGCCGAACACGGGGGCAGGTGAGACGATAATCGCTGATTTGTGGTCGATCAGCTCCTGCTGCAGTTCGCTGAGCGCTTCCCAGTCGAGCAGGCCGGACGGGTGATTGAAGTTCGACTCGCTGCGCCAGCGCCGGGTGCGGGTATCCAGTACCACCAGTGCCGGGCTGGTGGGTAACACGTAATGCCATTGCTGAAACTTCAACAACTGATCAATCAACTGGTCCTGGGCCTGGCTGTCCAGCCAGTTGTCGTTCGACACGGCGTCGGTGCTCAGGGCATGAGCCTGCTTGACCAGACCGTTGAGCGCATCCGGGTTATTGCCCCAGCCCTGGCACAGCAGGTAGGCGAGCAGGGCGTTGCCGATGATGCGTTTGGAGAATGGATGGCCGTACGCGGTGTGCTCCCAGTTCGCCGACAGGTTCCAGTCATCGGTGATGTCGTGGTCATCGAAAATCATCATGCACGGCAGATGCGCCATCGCCCGTGCCACGCCGCTCAGGCCGGCGGCAAACGCCTCGACCAGCTGCTGTTCCCTGGCGTAGCGCTCGACTTCCCCGTCTTCCAGTTGCGGCCTGCCGGGTTCGATCAGGGTCCAGGGCGTGGGTGACCAGACCAGCAGGTACATCGCCATGACTTCCGCCAGGGTGACCAGATGGTTATCCGCTGTGCTGCTGGTGAATACCGGCTTGCTGGTGCCGCCGAAGAAGCGCTCGCGCAGTGTGTCGTTGCTTTTCAGGGCCGGCAGCAGGTCGGCACGCTGGTAATAGCTGGCCGGATGCGTGTAGAGACGAGGACTGTCATCGACGATGGCACCGTCGAGTCGCTCGTCGAACAACCCCAGCCGTTCGATCAAGACATGGATAGCGCGCAGCATCGGCCCGGCAACATCGTCGGCGTAAATCTGATCGCCGCTCATCATCAACAGCGCAGGGCGTTGCAGCGGCTCCTTGGTGTCGGCCAGCAGGCGGTCCACGCAGAGCAGACCTTCGGCTGCGCTGTGGTGCGGCTTGCGGCACGAGCCATGCAGCAGGTGATCGATGCTGCTGCGCACCACGAAGTTCGGGTAGCGGTTGCCCTCGTACAGCAAGTGCGGCGCCCACTCGGCAATACCGCCTTCGCCCTCCACCCGCAGGTCGTAATCGATCCAGGTGTCGCGGGGCAGTTCGGCTTCCAGTTGCAGGTCGATCAGGTGAATGAACGCCTGGCGCCCGACTGCAATAACCTGACATTGACTGTCGTCGAGTACGTAATCGTTGAAGCCCGCAGAGGGATCATCAGTAGCGGCATGGCGCAGGCGCACGGTAAGGCGCAACCGACGGGACCCTACCAGCCACAACACCAGGCGGCCGGCTTCCTGACGGCGCAATAACGGGCCGGCAAGGATGGACGGCAGCGAAGTGAGTTGTTCGATGGAAGAAGCGGACATCCTGGCTTATGGCTCTGGCGGGACACAGGCGGGGATGGTAACGCAACAGGCCCGGAAAGTTCTTGTTACACCACGCGAGCGCATGTTTCCGGACATTGCAGACAATGCGAAACGGTCCGCTCAGCCTTGCTCATATGAAGACTTTGTTAACCGCCTGCAGAGTGCTCTGAAAATGCCGATATACACCTATGCAGAGGGCATCAGAATTCCATAAAGTTTTATGGCGTTATGCCATATTCGCTCATGAGGGTTCCCGCTATGAAATGGTTTTACAACGCAAGGCTGTCCGCCAAGCTTTTCATGTCTTTTGCGCTGTGTGCGCTTTTCACCCTTGGGGTGGGCGTAATAGGCAGTCGCGGCATCAGTGCCTTGTCCAGCAGCCTGGATAACGTGTTTACCAACAGCCTGCTGTCGGTCACAAAATCCGGAGAGGTCACGGCCTCGGTCATTGCTCAGAACCGTGATCTCTATCGTTTATTGGCCGCCATGGCAGGCAATGCGCCGCAAAGCGTCAAGGACGATATTCTCGCGAGCATGAGCGTCAACAAGACTCAAGCTGAAAAAAGCTACGCCACCTACCGGGCTACGCCGCTTGACGATGACGAGCGCGCTGCCGGTGATCAGATGGACAGAGACTGGCCTGGCTATCAGGCACTCATCGAGCAAGCCAAAAGCGTTGCCCTGTCCGGGGATATTGCCGGGGCAAGAGCGATCATCGACGGTGATGTACGCAGCGGTTACCTGAAGGTCATGGATCAGCTGACCACCATCGTCAACTCCAATAATCGTCAGGCGGGCGAGGCCGCTGTGGCTTCTGACCAGACACAGAACTCTGCGCAACGAAACCTGTACATCGGCATCGGCTTGTCATTCTTTGCCGCGTTTGTGATGGGCCTGTTCATAAGTCGTGCCATCAGCACACCAATCAACACTGCGGTGACCAATGCCCGGCGAATTGCCAGCGGTGACCTGACCCTGCCGATTGCCAGTCAATATCACGACGAAGCCGGCATGATGCTGGTCGCTCTGAGCGATATGCAGGACAACCTGAAAAGCACGATCGGGCAAATATCCAGTGCTGCCGACCAGTTGGCCTCGGCTGCTGAAGAACTGAATGCCGTGACTGAAGAAAGCAGTCGCGGTCTGATCCGTCAGAACGATGAGATTCAGCAGGCCGCTTCGGCTGTGAACGAGATGACCGCTGCGGTCGAAGAGGTCGCGCGTAACGCCATGTCGACGTCGGAAGCGTCCCGCCAGACCAGTACCGACGCTGCCGCCGGTCGTGATCAGGCCCGCGATGCGGTGAATGCGATCAACACCGTCAGTGCCGAGATCAGCAGTTCGACCACCATGGTCGAAGAGCTTGCCGGGCGCGTCCGTGAGATCGGGCAGGTGCTGGACGTGATCCGTGGGATCGCCGAGCAGACCAACCTGCTGGCCCTCAACGCTGCCATCGAGGCCGCGCGTGCCGGCGAACAGGGGCGCGGCTTTGCTGTGGTGGCAGACGAGGTGCGGGCGCTGGCCGCTCGAACCCAGGCGTCCACTGGCGAAATCGAAACCATGATCGGCAGTGTTCAGGCCAGTGCCGATCAGGCCGTGCGGGCCATGGCCAACAGCCGCACCCTGACCAGCAACACGCAAACCCTGGCTCAGGCCACAGGGCAGTCGCTGGAGCGCATTGCGCAGAGCGTCGCCGAGATCAACGACCGCAACATGTTGATTGCGACGGCCTCCGAAGAGCAGTCCCACGTTGCGCGCGAGGTGGATCGCAACCTGGTCAACATTCAGGACCTCTCCGCCCAGACTGCCGCAGGTGCTCATCAGACCAGTGCTTCAAGCCAGGAACTGTCGCGTCTGGCCATTTCCTTCAACAATCTGGTAGGCAAGTTCAAGGTCTGACGTAAGTCTCAGGCCGTTGTGTTCGGCAGGCGCTTCTGGAAAAAGAAGCGCTTGTTGCCGGGTGGATAGTCGTCAATCTGGCCGAACTCGGTGTAACCGTGGCGGCGATAGAAATCGGGGGCCTGGAAGTCGAAAGTGTCCAGCCAGATCCCCGTGCAGCCCTTTTCGACCGCCAGATCCTCGGCCATCTGCATCAAACGCGAGCCCATGCCTTGCCCGCGGGCTTGTTCGGGAACGACCAGCAGTTCGATGAACAGCCACTCATAAAGAATGCGAGCGTGCAGCCCGCCGAGGACTTCCCGGGTTTGATCATCGCGAATGAACATCGCCACTTTCTCGGACTTGCCGTCGCCCGCCTGCTCGGCGTTGAAACGTTTCAGTGGTTCCAGAATCGCCAGACGATCCTCTTCCGTAGGGTTGGTGCTGACGTCAATGTGAATGCTCATGCGATGGCTCCCAGCCTGGGTGTGCGCCGAGATTAAAGTGGCAGGGGCGCGGCGTAAAGCAGGATCCTGCGGGGTGTCATTTCACGCGAAGCACACGCAATTACGTCCGGCGCGCTTGGCTGCGTAGAGGGCATTGTCAGCCGCGCCAATCAGGTTCTCGGCACTGGTCAGAGGCGCTGTCGCACAGGCCACGCCGAGGCTGATGGTGACCAGCGCGTTTTCGCCCAGCACCGGATGCGGCAACTTGAGCTCGGCAACCGCGCTCTGCAGGGCCCCGGCCACTTCCCTGGCCTGCACGACATCGCCGATCATCAGCACCAGCACCTCTTCGCCGCCGAACCGGAACGCCACAGCACCATGCTCATGCGCGCTTTGCTGGAGTTTCTGACAGAGCAATCTGAGGCAGGTATCCCCTTGTGGATGACCGTAGTTGTCGTTGTAGGATTTGAAGTGATCGATGTCCAGCAGGATGATGGCCACGTTCGCCGGTGCATTGCGAGCGTGTTCCCAGACTGACGCCATCACTTCGTCCTGATAGCGTCGATTGAACAGTCGGGTCAGCCCATCGGTACGCGCGAACTCCATCAATTGCACTTGAAGCAGGCGTCCGCGAAGCGCAAACAGGTAGCTCATGCGGCTTGCCCGCTCCAGAAAGTAGGAGGCCATCAGCAACAGTGCCACTGTCGAAACAAACAACACGGCATTGGCCTGCCAGATCACAAAATCGGCGAAGTCGGCAATGTAGGTGGTCACCAACTGGATGATCAGCATGCATGACATGGCGACAGCGGCATGGCGCAACGGCAATTGCTGGATCATGGTGCAGTAGACCATGATCAACAGCATGCCGAGTTGATAAAAGATTTGATAAGGGCTGTCGCTGTGAATCATGACCAGCATTGGCATGAGCGAGCACACTACCGTGGCGAATGCTGCAATCGTTTCCATCGCCCAGCGCGTAGCAACCCGTTGGGCCAGCATCAGCAGCGCGATAAACATCGGCGTAATCAGGCACAGACGGCCCACCGCGACATAGGCAAAGACATCCCGCAATATCAACCAGTCGCTGATCAGAAACAGGTTGTAGACCAGACTGCCGCCAATCCCTACCGCCGTCAGGAACTCGCGCCGCGGCAGCCGGGTTTCTTCCTGATAGCGTTGCTCAAGAACACGGCTGAAGCGTAACGAGCCAACACCTGAAGTGATCGTCTGCTCGACCTCGGCAAGGAGTTGCGCATCTTCAAGGCTGGGACGTTCAAGGGCAGAAACGAGCATGTGACACCGGGACATTAACATCGAGAGACGTAAGACATCATGAGTGATGTCTTAGTGCTATCAATGTATCTTGCTGCCATACCAAAGTCGACCGATGGTGGCTAACGGCGTGGCCTGGGTGACAAATGGCCGCGGGCTGTCAGCGCTGAGAACACCCCGCGGCATTGTGCGGAAAGGCCTTGAGACAGGCGTTTTTTCCGTCGCCGGCGCACTGTAATTCAATCTGCCACCATCAGACGAAATGCCTTAATCCCGTCTACGCTTGTGTCGATATATACGTACAACCTCACTATGGGTGCCGTCATGTTCAACACTCGCTTGAAAAAGGAATTACAGGCACAAAAGGCCGAGTTATCCATGTACCGGCAGATGCAGAAAGGGATGGATGCGCAAATGGTCTGTCTGACTCTGGACGCCAGCTACCACATCGTCCACGCCAACGACAACCTTCTCAGTACGCTTGGCTACTCGCTCGAGCAAGTGCTGGGCAAGGATCTGGACCACTTGGTGCCCACTTACGTCAAACAGCTTGATTGCTACCGCAGTCTCAAAGTGGCGGTGCAGAAGGGCGAGTCGGTCATCGACAGGTACCGTTTTCTGCATGCCGATGGCCGGCTGATATGGATTCGCGCCCTCTGGCAGCCGGTGCTGGATGAGCAGGGCAGACTGATGACGTTGCAATGCTACGGATCGGACATCACCCAGATCGTCGAGACCGCTGCCGAGAACTCTGCGTTTATTCAGGCATTGTTGCGCTCCACCGCCGTGATCGAGTTCAACCTGAGCGGCCAGGTACTGACTGCCAACGATCAGTTCCTGCGTGGCATGGGTTACAGCCTGGCGCAGATCAAGGGTAAGCATCACAGCATGTTCTGTGATCCGGCAGAAACCTCTCAGGCGTCGTACCGGGAATTCTGGGCGATGCTTAACCGTGGCGAGTTCGTGGCCGGACGCTTCAAGCGTATCGATAGCAACGGGCGTGAGGTCTGGCTGGAAGCAACCTACAACCCGGTCCACGATGCTCAGGGCAAACTCTACAAGGTGGTCAAGTTCGCCACGATGGTGACCGACCAGGTGGCGCGCGAAGAAGAGGTCAGTCAGGCCGCCAGCGTGGCGTTTGAAATCTCCCAGCAGACCGACGTCAGCGCCCAGCGCGGCGCGGATGTGGTGCAAAACACTGTCCAGACCATGCGCAAGATTTCCGAAGAAATGCAGACGGCCTCCTCGGGCATTGAAGCGTTGGGCAAACAGTCACTGCTGATCAATTCTATCGTGCAGACCATTGGTGGCATTGCCCAGCAGACCAACCTGCTGGCGCTCAACGCCGCCATCGAGGCCGCGCGTGCCGGTGAGCAGGGCCGTGGCTTTGCCGTGGTGGCTGACGAAGTCCGCCAACTGGCAGGCCGCACCAGCGCCGCAACCGAAGAAATCGTCAGCGTCGTGCAGCAAAACCAGACGCTGGCCGATGAGGCGGTACGCGGCATGGCCAACAGCCGCACTCAGGCGGAGCAGGGATTGGTACTGGCCAACGAGGCCGGTGCCGTGATCGTCGAGATTCAGGAGGGGGCCAAGCAGGTGGTGGGCGCCGTGGGGCGGTTTGCCAATCAGTTGAAATGATCCTGCTGTGCCTCCGCTGCATGGCGCAAACGCCTAAGGCCCGTCAATGCGGGCTTTAGGCGTTTCAATGTTGACTCATGTTCAGGCGTCACACCGCAACAGCCCCCGCCTTGCCAGCCTCCACCACAAAACGCTTCAGCGTCGACAAGCTCGCCGCAGGGTCCAGCACATCCGACACCACTTGAAAGCGGGTCTGCATGTGCTGTTCGTTCAGGTCGACTGCCACGTAGCCGCGTTGACGGCTGTCGAAGAACTTCACGTGTGGGTTGAGGCCGAGAATGCTGTTGAAGGCGTCGAACGGTGGCCCGCTGGAGGTTACCGAAGTGCCGACGAATTCGGTGGCGACGATGGCTGAATCCGGATTGCCTGCGTCGGCGTGCAGGTCGGTGGTCCAGAACGAATGGATATCGCCACCCCAGAACACCGGGTTGCGGGTCTGGTGGCGTTGCAGGGAGGCCAGCACGCGCTCGCGGGTGGTCATGTAGCCGTCCCAGCCGTCGGTCCAGTGGCCCTGCGCCTGGGTCTTGAGATCGCGCTGTTCCAGTGGCGCGACCAGCAAATCCTGGGCAATGACATTCCACTGTCCGGGAGACTCGGCGAAGCTGCGGTCCAGCCAGGTTTCCTGTTCCCAGCCGAGCATGGTGCGTTTCGGGTCACGCAGATCCGGGCAGTCGCTGGGCGCGACGTGACCTCGACGGCTGCCGTTGGCCTGGATGCAGGGTTGCTCTGAGCGGTACTGTCGACCATCCAGAACGTGAAAACGTGCCAGACGCCCATAGTCGAGGTTGCGGTAGATACGCATTTCCTGTCCTTTGGGCAGGCTGCTGGCGCGCAACGGCATGTGTTCGTAAAACGCCTGATAGGCGGCGGACCTGCGGCGCAGGAAACTGTCCACCGGCACGTTGGGGTCCTGTGACCACTGGGCGGCGTAGTCATTTTGCACTTCGTGGTCGTCCCAGGTGGCGACGCTCGGCGCACAGGCATGCAGCGCTTGCAGGTCGGGGTCGGTCTTGTACTGCGCGTATCGATTGCGATAGCCCGCCAGGTCCATAGGGTCAGGTGTCGCGTGGTGACGCGGGAACCGAGGGATTTCCGAGGACACGTTCATCTCATAGATGTAGTCGCCAAGAAAGAACACCAGATCCGGGCGCTCCGCGGCCAGGTGTCGATAGGCGCTAAAGTACCCTGCTTCCCAGTGCGAGCACGACACGAAGCCGAACCGCGCCGAGACCATCGCGCTTGCCAGCGGTGCAGTGCAGGCCTGACCGACAGCGCTTTGCGCCCCCAGGCTCTCGAACTGATACCAATACGGACGCCCAGGCTGCAAGCCGCTTACTTCGACATGCACTGAATGGGCAAAGCGCGGGTGGGCAGTTGCCTGTCCTGTGCGGACCACGTGAACCATGGCCGCATCGCTGGCGATCTTCCAGCGCACCTCAACGGGTTTGTTCAGCCCGCCATCACCCGAGGGCGTCATCACCTTGGGGGCCAGGCGTGTCCATATCACGAAGCCGTCCGGCAATGGATCGCCAGACGCCACGCCGAGCGTGAACGGGTAATCGACCCCCGCGCTGCGCGCAAACGGGCTGAGGATCGACAGTAATGTGGCACCGGCGACTCCGGTGATGATGCGTCGACGGTCCGGGTTGAAATCGGTCATGACGTGGCCTCCGATGATGCGTATTCGGAGCGCAACAGCCCGAACAGCAACATGTTCTTGAACACACCGTTTTTCAGAAATGCCTCTCTGGTACAGCCCTCATACGATAGACCGCACTTCTCCAGGACCCTGGCGCTGGCCGGGTTGTCGCTGAAGCACTGGCCGGCGATGCGGTTGAGGTTCATGTCCGTGAAGCCATGCCTCAGCAAGCCTTGAGCCGCTTCGCAGGCATAACCCCGATTTTGGTATTGGATTCCTGTCCAGTAACCCAGATGGCCGCTGCGATGCGAGATCGAAAGGCGCAGCGAGACGATCCCGGTCAACGCTCCGCTTTCCTGAAGGTGAACCCCGAGGCTCACCGTCTGACCGGCGGCGTATTGGTCGTGGGTCTGTGCGATGAATGCCCGCGCATGCTCAAGGGTGTAGGGGCTGGGCAGCGCAGAGGTCATGGCCGCAATGGTCGGTTCGTCGGCCAGGTGTGACAAGGTAAGCGCCTGTTCAGGCTGCAACGCGGCGAGCAGCAGACGCGAGGTTCTGATAGTGGGCAGCGGGCGATTCATCCGTATTTTCCGTCGGGTTGAATGCTCAAACGCTGGCGCGTTGTTATGGCATTTCCGTGACGGCCTCAAGAATCATTTAAGTGCCATGAGATGTACAGGTAACAGCCATGTAACAGTCATGTATCGGTCTTGTAAAACCAACCGATCGGTCATGTTCGGTTGCTAGATTCTCGGCCTCTAACAAGAAAGCGAGAGGCTGGCATGAGAACGTAGGACGAACCTAAAAAGCGCAAGGCGCACATCGAACTGATCCCCATGATCGACGTGATGATGTTCCTGCTGGTCTTTTTCGTATTGGTAAGCCTGAACGTGATTCCGGCGTTGGGGATGAAAACCCAGTTGCCGAGTGCCAGCAGTTCACAGCAGCTCAAGCCGCAGAACAAATCGATCCTGACGCTGGGGCTCAACGGCGAATTACAGCTCGACGGCAAGGCGACCACGGTCGACGCTCTGGTGCCTGCCTTGAAGGCGCTGGAAAAACCCGACAGCAAAACCACGATCATCGTTAACAGTGACAAGGGCGTGGAAGTCGCCCGGCTGGTCGAGATCATGGACACCCTGCGTCTGGGTGGCTTCACGTCAGTCTCCATCGCCACGCGCAAATCCTGACCATGTATTTTCTGTTTCGTGTACGTCAGTGGCTCGGCGGCCTGCCTGCGCTGGTGGCGCTCATCGCAATCGTGATCGGTGTGCAGACCCGTCCGCTGAAAATGGAGCCGGTCTACGACGAGTCGGCCGTGGAGCTGGCGCTGATCGAGCCCGAGCCGCCTGCGCCCGAGCCCGTCGTGCAGCCCGAGGCGCCTGCGGTACAGCCTGACGAGCCGCCACCTCCGCCACCTGTAGTCGAAAGCGAAGAAGCCGAACCGGCGCCACCTCCACCGCCGCCCAAGCCCGTTCCCAAGCCAAAACCCAAGCCGGAGATCAAGCCAGAACCCCGGCCTAAGCCCTTGCCCAAACCGGCAGTGGCAAAACCCGTCGAGCCGGTTCAGGCACCCATTAAGCCGATCGCCAGCGCCCCGGTTGCGCCGCCGTCACCGCCTGCGCCACCCGCACCACCGAAGGTCGACACCCAGGGTATGGAAGGTGGCTACCTCAAGGGGCTGCGCAGTGAACTGGACGGTTACAAACAATACCCGACTGGCCGTCAGGCCTCACTGGAGCGCCCGAGCGGCGAGGTTGTGGTGTGGTTATTGGTCGACCGCCAGGGGCGAGTGCTGGACTCCGGCATTCAGACCCAGGCCTCCAGCATGCTGCTCAACCGTGCAGCCGCCAACAGTCTGCGACGCATCAAGCAGGTCAAGCCGTTTCCCGAGCAAGCCTTTGGTGGACGCAGCGAACAGCGCTTCACCGCCACCTTCAACTACAGCGTGCAATAGCACTGACAAGGAACAAAGTGATGAAGTTTTCCAGAATTCACCTTGCGTTGGTCGCCGCGGGCATGAGTCACGGCATGGTTATGGCCGACTCGAGTGGCAGTGACGTCGGCACCATTGGTGTGCAAGGCAGGGCGACGGTTGGGGGTGGCTACATGGTGCAGGAGGAGAGCATCAAGGCGCGCTCCACTGTCACCAAAGAAGCGCTCGACAAGCAGACCGCAACAGGTAACGCGATCGACAAGCTCAAGTACACACCGGGCCTGAACATCTCCAGCGAAGACGCCACGGGTCTGTCCGGCTTTCGCTTTACCATGCGCGGTCTCAACTCCGATCAGGTCGGCATGTCGGTAGACGGTATGCCGATCAACGACTCCGGTAACTACGCGCTGTACTCCAACCTGCTGGGGGACCCGGAAAACATCGATCAGATTTTCGTGACTCAAGGCTCTGCCGAAAGTGACGGCCCGCACATCGGTTCCAGCGGCGGCAACATCGGTATCGTCACCATCCGGCCCACCAAGGAAACCGGCGCATTCGTCAAGCAGGTGGCGGGCAGCAACGGCACTTACAAGACCTTCGCGCGACTCAACACCGGAGAAATCAACGGGCTGAGCAACTGGCTGTCGATGTCTCACACCGAAGGTCAGAAATGGCGCGGCGATGGCGCGGTGCGTGCCGACAAGGTGGAGTGGAACAGCTTCTTCGACATGGGCTCGGGCAATACCGCCAACCTGATCCTCAAGTACCACGAGCATGACAACAACAGCTACAGCCAGCTCACCAAGAGTCAGTTCCAGCAGAACGGGCGCAAGTTTGACCCTTATCCTTCGACGCCTGCGCTGGGCAGCAACGGCAAATTGTCCAGCTACTACGAGCTGGCGCAGAACCCGTTCCAGACGTTCACCGGCGTGCTCAATACCCAATTCAAACTGGCCGACAATCTGTCTCTTTCCGTCGTCCCGTATTATTTCTGGGGTAACGGCAGCGGCGTGAACAGTTCTTCCTATGCGCTCAATCGCGGCTCGAATCAGAACGGTGTGTTCGACCTGAGCAACCTGCCGACGGCGGCGGCTTATAACGCAGACGGGTCATCGACCACTGGCGTGTATTACCGGCCGTCGCGCACGCAGACCTGGCGTCCGGGCATCACCACCAAGTTGAACTGGGACGTCAACGACGAACACAGCGTACAAGTCGGCTACTGGTATGAACGCGCGCGCCAGTCGCAGACTCAGCCCTTCATCCGCCTGAAGAGCAATGGCAAGCCTGAAAGCATCCAGCCAGATTCGGACTACATGGTCGATGCCAACGGCAACGAGATCCAGGGCCGTGACCGCTATACCGTGACGCCTGCACAAAAAGTCTGGGCTCAGGACACCTGGTATTTCGCCCCGGACTGGACGCTGGTCGGCGGCCTGGCCTTCATGAACGTCGAACGTGAAGGCACCAACCACGGCAGCCTGACCGAGCGGCCGGAAAAACGCGACCAGACCTACAACAAGCTGTTGCCGAACGTCGGCCTCAAATACCAGCTGGATGAGCGCGACCAGTTGTTCTACAGCCTGTCACGCAACATGCGCGTGCCGCAGAACTACGTCCTCTATGACCCGGGCACCGGCTCCATCGACAGCAAGCCGGAGACCAGCTGGAACCACGAATTGGGCTGGCGCTACACCGAACAGGACATGACGCTGGCGGCCACACTGTTTTACCTGCAGTTCAAGGACCGTCAGGTGTCATCAAAAGACGTCAATGGCGACTTTGCCGACATCAATGCCGGTGCAGTCGACAACAGCGGTCTGGAACTGGAATGGAGTGGCCTGCTGCCGCACCATTTCAATTACTACACCTCGTACACCTACACCCGCGCCAAACAGAAAGATGACCTGACCGTCTTCAATAACGGTACCGCCATCGAACTGCCGACCAGTGGCAAGCAATTTACCAACGTGCCGAAGAACATGCTGGCCGCCAACATCGGCTACGACGACGGAAGTTATTACGGGACCTTTGGCGCCAAGCTCACCAGCAAGCTGTATGGCGACCTGACCAACGACGAAAGCATTCCGGGGCGCACCATCTTCAATCTGGGCGCAGGGATCTACCTTCCGGTGGACAAGAAAATCGTCAAGGACGCCACCTTGCGTCTGAACGTCGACAACCTGTTCGACAAGGAATACCTGGACGGCGTGTACACCACCAAAACCAACGCGGGCACTTACAGCGGCTTCCGCGATGGCGACCCGGCCTACATCGTCGGGGTCGAGCGTACCGTTACCGTTTCTCTTGAAGCCAATTTCTAATCTTCATTGACCAGAGGTCCGTGCCATGGACATGAATCAGCTTCACGACATCACGTTCTATGTGATGTACGCCGCCATCGCGATAGCGATCTTTGTCGCGATCGAACGAGGCATCTACTTCGCTTACGTGCGTCGCCAGTCGCGGGCGCTGCAAACGGCACTCGGTGCTTCGGTGCACAGTGAAAAGGATCTGCCGGAGACGCTGACACGCCGGACCAGCCTGCCACTGGAAATGGTCCTGCCGGTGCTTGCGCAAAAAAATGCGCAGGGCTCGCGCAGGGATCTGGATGACGTCATCGAAACCCAGTACCTGAGCACGCGCGCACCGCTGGCCCGTAGCCTCTGGCTGATCGAAACCATCACTACCGCTGCGCCACTGTTGGGCTTGTTGGGGACGATTCTGGGCATCATCGACACCTTCAAGGCCCTGGCCAGTGCCGGGGTCTCCGATCCCGGGCAGATTTCCGCCGGTATCGGTACAGCGCTGTTCGCGACCGGGCTGGGTATTGCCATTGCCTTGTTCTGCGTGGTCTTTCACAACTACTTTCAGGACAGCCTGGAACGCATCAACGACCAACTCAAGATCCTGCTGATCCGTGCTTCCAGCGGAGCACGTGTGCATGACGAGGCCGAGCATCCGGCTGTTTCGGCTCAACCGAAATACCGCACGGCCTGATCCAAATAGCGGCGCGTGCTCTGGCATGCGCCATCTTGTCTGTGTCTGGCGATGAGGCTCGCAATGCCCTTTTACCCTTCATATCGTCGACTGTCCCTGAGCTACCGCGCCGTGATCGCAGCGTTACTGCTGGGCAGTTCGTGCGCGCAGGCAGACTTCGCCATCCCGGGTTTCGAACTGGTACACACCGTGCCGGTCGGGTCTGGCCTGCAGACGCCTGACCTGCGAGCACCCGGCGAGGTCTGGCGCGAGCTGTTTGACGGGGCTCGCGAGCGTATCGACATCGAACAGTTCTATGTCGCAGACCACGCAGGCTCGGTCATGGACAAGGTGCTTGAAAGCCTGACGGCAGCCGGGCAGCGCGGAGTGAAGATCCGTTTTCTGCTGGAGGAAAAAGGTCTGAAACTTTCCGACCCGCAGACCCTTGAGCGACTGCGCGCGATCCCCAACCTCACCTTGCGCGTACTGCCCTACGCAAAACTCACGGGCAGCGGCATCATTCACGCCAAATTCCTGGTCGTGGATGGCCGACAGGCGTTCATCGGCAGTCAGAACTTCGATTGGCGCTCACTGGAGCACATCCACGAAACCGGCCTGCGCATTGACGAGCCGACCGTCGTGAGCCAGACGCAGGCCATATTCGATCAGGACTGGCTTGCCCAGGCGGCCATTACCGAGGGCAAACCGGTGCCGTTGCCGCGCCCGATCAATAGCGCATTGCCTGACGGCAACTACCTGATCGCCAGCCCGCAGCGCTATAACCCGCCAGGTGTCGTCGACTCCCAGGCCGAACTGCCGCGTTTGCTGGCGCAAGCCAAAAGCGAGGTTCGTGTCCAGTTGCTGGACTACGCGCCCCTGTCCTACGGGCCCGACAAAACCCGGCCTTACTATGCGGTCATCGATAATGCCCTGCGCAGCGCAGCCGCCCGCGGTGTGTCGATAAAACTCATGGTGTCCGACTGGAACACCGGCATGCCCGAAGTCGCCTACCTCAAAAGTCTGGCCCTGGTGCCCAACGTGCAGGTGCGCATCGTCACACTGCCGATGGCCGAGCAGGGTTTTATCCCCTATGCACGCGTGATCCACAGCAAGACCATGGATATTGATGATCAGGTTGCCTGGGTAGGCACCAGCAACTGGCTGGGCGGCTACCTCGACAACTCGCGCAATCTGGAAGTGGTGATGCACGATAGCTCGATGGCCAGGCGCATCGGCCAACTGCACGAGCAGCTTTGGGATGGACCGTACGCCAAACCCATCGACATCAATCGCGACTACCCGGAACCGCATCCGGGCCAACCTTGACCGTAAGCAGATGGTTAGCCGAAAGGGTAGCGTTAGTGAGGGGGCTGACATGAGCTTGATCGTCCGTGCCATGGCAGACAGTGACTGGTCTTCGCTGGCTGACATGTTTGAACAACCGGTATTCCGTTGGTGGACGCTTCGCATGCCGTACCAGTCAATCAACGACATAAAAAAGCTTGTCGAAAGTCGAAGTGCTTCTGGGCTGTCCCTCGTTGCCGAGCGCGATGGCGTGGTTGTCGGCTGCGCCATGCTCTATCGTTTTCAGGGGCGCAGGCAGCACGTAGCTGATTTCTGGATGGGGGTTGCAGACAGTCATCATCGCCAGGGCATTGGTGACTTGTTATTGAACGAGCTCACCGCCACTGCCTGTCGATGGATGAATTTAAAGCGCCTGGAGCTTACTGTTTTCGTTGATAACAAGGCCGCTATCGCGCTGTATGAAAAGAATGGCTTTGTCATAGAGGGCACGCACAGGAAATTCGCCTATCGAGATGGCGAATACATAGACGCTTTCAGCATGGCAGCAGTCTACTGAGATCTTTTAAAAGAGCCTCGGAATGCAGCCTGTTTGTTATGAGGTCCGAAGTCGGGTCCGTGCAGCACCTGCCCAACGCGTACCACTCATGAACGCTGACTTGTTCGGCTCCATCTTTATATTAAGCGGCATCTCCACATTATCCAGGCTGACTTTTCAGACAAACCCTAGGCCCCTCTGCCCGCTTCAGCCACAATGACGCCTTTCACCCACCAGCCTGCTGCGGGCTGTAAACGGATTGGTGCTACTGATGATGCTCTCTTTCAAGCCATGGTTGCGGGGCCTGGCGCTGGTTTTGCCACTGGCTGCGTTACTGACCGCGTGTGACAAGTCCGACAAGCCGGTGACGCCGTCTGCGCCGCCGCACACCACGTATAGTCAGGCTGGCTGGGACGCGCTGCCGGCGGTGTCGGACGCGGATTTGCAGGCCGGTTTTGCCTCGTGGCGCAGTGCGTGTGTCCGTTTGAAGGCCGATGCGGTGTGGGGGCCGACGTGTGCGGCGGCTGCGAGTCTTGCGGCTGCACCGGATGCTGCGCAGATCCGCACCTTTTTGCAGGAGCAGTTGCAGGTCTACAGCCTGCGCGCCGACGGGGGCAGTGCCGATGGTTTGATCACCGGCTACTACGAGCCTGTTTATCCGGGCAGCCTGACGCAGACCGCCACGGCCAATGTGCCGGTGTATGGCATTCCGGACGATCTGATCGTGGTCAATCTGGACAGCATTTATCCCGAGCTAAAAGGCAAGCGTCTGCGCGGTCGGCTTGAGGGGAGGGTGCTTAAGCCTTACGACGACGCTGCAACGATCAGCACGCAGGGCTTGAACGCGCCGGTGATTGCCTGGCTGACCGACCCGATGGATCTGCAATTCCTGCAGATTCAGGGCTCGGGGCGCGTGAGTCTGGAGGATGGCTCGCAGCTGCGTCTGGGCTATGCCGATCAGAACGGTCGTCCTTATCGCGCAATTGGTCGCTGGCTGGTAGAGCAGGGGCAGCTGAAGAAGGAGGACGTGACCATGGGCAGTATCGCGGCCTGGGCCAAGGCGCATCCGGAGCGGATCAGCGAGCTGCTGGCGAGCAATCCCAGCTACGTGTTTTTCGCCCGTAACCCCGACAGCAACGAAGGCCCGCGCGGCTCGCTGAATGTGCCGCTGACCCCGGGCTACAGCGTGGCCATCGATCGCAAGGTGATTCCGCTGGGCAGTCTGCTCTGGCTCTCGACGACGCGGCCGGATGGCAGCAGCGTGGTGCGTCCGGTCGCTGCCCAGGACACGGGCGGTGCGATTGCCGGTGAAGTACGCGCCGACCTGTTCTGGGGGACCGGCGATGAGGCGGGCAAGCTGGCTGGCGACATGAAGCAGAAAGGCAATATCTGGCTGTTGTGGCCCAAAGGCATGCCGTTGCCTCAGTCCGCAGAAACAGCTCCTGCAGCAACCCCGGCTGCTGCCAGTCACTGAAATCCCTTCACCTCGATAGCTACCGTCCTGCTCAATGGATAGGTAGCTATCTTCTTCATGCCCCCGTTTTCCTTCCAAATACGCTTGAGATAGCGAAATGCAATGGGGCGAGAGTGCTGCCAACAGCGCCGCCAGAGCTATCGGTTTGCAGGTGAAAAAAGCCGGCATTCAGGCCACTTCACAGCGTCAATTCCAGATTTAGACGTTACCCTTTGCCGAGTGCCCCGGCGGACTCGACTGGTTGCCGTCGTCATTACAACCTGCGCCGTAAAGCGTGGCCGCCACGCAGATCACCGAGCTTGCCAATGAATCGACGGAGACAGCAAGCTGCCCAACGTCGCGCTGATCGGCACGTCGTTCTCGTGCAATTCGGGTTTTGTCGGGTTTCTACAGCGCGCACTCGGCGCCCCGATTGGCAACGTTGCCAAGGACTGCGGCGAGCTCTTGGCAACGTTGCCAACCTTTACTTTGACAACCCGGCCTTCCGCCAGACGCCGCCCAAACTGCTTATATGGGAAATTCCCGAGTGGGATCTGCAGACCATTTATGGGAGGGTCGACAAGTTAGATGTACCTGTAAAATAAACGTCGGGCATACCCTGTTAGGCTCTGTACGAAAAGTGGCTGCGCTCGGTGATGCTTCGTTAAAAACAGGCTCGGATGCGAGTCCAATCGGAATGCTCATTTACAACACGTAGAGTCGATCGCGACCCCGGCCGTTCCTCGCCTGTTTTTGCCTCGCCTGACCTTCGCTCGCCGACTTTTCGTACAGAGCCTAGAGCTGCTGTTACGAATATCGAAATTTAGATGGAAGAACACCCGGCCGAAGCCGGGCGCTCTTTAGGCAGTATGGCTTTTATTCAAAAGTATATTTTTTCTCAGCGATGAAGGCGGGTTCCTTCCAGTGGGGTCCTTTTCTTAGTCCTCCATCTATATCCTCAATAATACCTTCTGATTTCATGGTCTCAATAAGCTTTAAGAGTTCAAGATTGTTTGATATGTTGGCCCAGTTATTGTTGCTATAAAGTCTGTCCAGTGCTGGGTACGAAATGGCGTTTTTGCCTCTGGTTATAAATTGAACGACATCTCTAGGGTTTTCCGAAATGACAATATCATTAATTGTGCTCATCTTTATTCTCCATAAACCTGTTTGTTTTCTGCTGCTATTGCTTCGTGCGTATAAAATGATTCTGAAGAGTCTTTTAGTTTATAGTCTTCCAAGGTTGCAGTGTGAGCGTTATTCCACACTTCTCCTTCCACGCTATCAGGCACACCCAGTGCTCTATACCGCTCTAGCTCCCTGAGTTCATGAGTATAAAATCTTTTATCGGTATCCGTCATCGATAGCTCGCTGCGAAGAATTTTTTCCAGACGATTAATCATTAATGCATTTGCGTCTGATGGCTCAAACCGGCCTGTGTGCAGCTTTACCAGATCAATGCCGTCCTGAGTGACTGAGGCGGTTGTCCAGTCAAGGTTTTGGGTGGGGCCGCCCGCTTTTTCAGGATTGTACAATCGACCGCTATGCTCTCCTTTGGTTGTTGCCCCTTCATAGGGGCTGTTGAACACGGCATAGACCGGAGGCAAACCCGAATTTAAAGGATAAACGTAAATGGCGTCCCGAATGTCCATCTGGCCGGTGGCGGGTAAAGGCTCGGCTTTCACCTCGATAGGTTCCAGTGTAATTCCAGCGTACGCCGGAGTTTCGACTGGTTGCGCCACCGTCGTCGTTGAGCTGTTTCCAGGTGCTGCGATTGGAAACGTCAAGGTGATGGGCGGGGTGTCCGAAGTGGTAAAGGTGTAGGCGTTGGCCACTGGGTCCAGTATCAGAGCCCTCACAGGCACCTTGGGAGAAAATCCGCCTTCGGCTTGTGTTGCCACGACTGAATACTTCGACTGATCGCCGTAAATTCTATAGGGCATATCGACCGTTCCACCCGTTGCCGCCACGTCATTCAAGGCGTCGGGCAGATCAGGCATCAGAACCCTGGCCGGAAGGTCCAGCATTCTTTCCGGTAACTCTCCATTGCCAAGCGAAGGGGAGTACAGCAACGTGCCGATGCCTACGGCTGTGGTAGAGCTGACAGCCGTGCCTGCGAGAGCCGTTAATATTTCGATAGCGGCTTGAATGGTAGCGTCCAGAAAGAGACCGGATCCTGCTGTAACGGAAATGACTCCTGCAACTGCACCCAACTGCGGTGTACCCGCTTCCGGGAGCCTGAGCGTCTTGCCCGCTTCTAGCGCTTGAGCTTCTGCCGTCACGCGCGCGTGCTCGTCAGCGTCACGCTGGGCCTGCGTCTCTGCCTCCATACGAGCTTGTTCAGCCGCTTCGGCAGCTACTCGGCGAGCTTCTGCTTCGGCAGCAAGAAGAGCCTGCTCATCCGCTACTCGCTTGGCTTCAGCCTCCACTGCAACTCGGGCTTGTTCAGCGGTTTCGGCAGCAAGTCGAGCGTGCTCTGCAGCTTCAACGGCAAGCCTCGTCGACTCGGCTTCTGCCGCGATACGTGCGTCCTCCCTGGCCTGCGCTGCAGCAATAGTATGGCTTAGTGATACCGACCTCTCTGTGAGCATCCTGATTTTCTCTTCAAGAATTTTTGCTCTGTAGGCTGCTGTGACTGAGGCTTCCCAGCTTTTATAAACGTCAAGGGGAGAGCCCAAGTCTCTTCTTGTTTGAAAGATATTTAAAAAATCCACAGCGTTTTTTTTAAAATCTACCGCCAATACATGCCTGCCAAAGAAAGCATGAGCGCCTTCGTTACTTTTGGCTAACTCAGCAGCGCGCTGTGAAATCAGGCTGTCCACCACGTTTTTTTCAATCGTAGACTTTTCTAACTCAGAGAAGGGGTAATCTCCTACGCCGGCCGAAATTTCCGCGTCAACGTCGGCCGGAAGGAGGGGCAAAAAGTCTATGTAAGACTGATGGATATTTTGCTGTGTTGAAGAGGCCGTCACGATAATGGATATCGTGTACTGCTCGTTTCTTATACCCCTTTTACTGAAGAATGCATCCAGCTCATGGTTTGCAGGAATAGTGCCGTCCCATCGCAGCGGTCTGGCGATTACTCCGGCTCCTGACAGCGGGCCTAATGGCCTGGGCAACGGCTGGCCAGGTGTTACGATTGTGGGTGGAAGAGTAATGACGTTTTGCGGCATGTGCTTATCCTTAAGGTTTAAATCGCCGAATAATATCTCCTTGATATTAGGTAGTATTAATAGGCACGAAGTGCGGTACATAGGTATAGGTAGTTGTTTTTTTGTTCAGGCTTTCAGGCACGCAATTGAAACGCATGCTGGTGTAGGACTGGTCAGCGGCCGCACGTAGTGTTGCCGGTTTTGTAATCCATCGCAGTGTTAAGGCGTTACTTCTGGTGCTGAATGCATTGGTCGCGGCGTACGTTGCTTTGAACCCATGGGACAGCAAGAGCCCCCCATAATCGAGCTAACCGTTCAGCCAGTTCACCCCAAACGCGGATCAACCACAAAATCCAGCTCTTTGGCCGTCGCCACAACCGCCCTGAACTCCGGGTGCTGGACGTTGAGCAGGTAGTTGGACTCGCGCGGGATGATCACGCTGGGCACTGCCAGTGCCAGGCTCTGAGCGGAGGACAGCCAGTCGTCGCCGAACGAGGCGGTTGCCGGTGGTGCAGGCTCTTCGCGCCAGTCGCGGGGCAGGGTGTCCGGGCGTGCATTGAGGACGTGCTCCTCGGCAATCTGCAGTTCAAGCATCGTGTAGTGCTTAGCCACAGTGGCGTTGTTCAGGTGTACCAGCACTTCCAGCAGGGCCAGTGACTCGCTGCCCGCGCAGTACACGCAGGCGTTGCCCTTGCTGTTCCAGCGTCCGCCATAGAGCTTGGCGCCTTCGCCGTCGAAGGCCTGCGCCAGCCATTTGCGCTTGACCAGTCGATAGACCGCTATCACGCCACGACCCCGTGCTCCAGGCGGCCGATCAGGTCGAGCACTGCCTGAGCCTCCGCCGAGGTCGCGAGCATTTCCAGCGGCCTGCGAGTACCCAGCCCGTAGACCGGGTTGGCCAGCCACAGACGAGTCGCTTCGGCGTCGTTTTCGAACAGATCCAGCGCCGCCTTGTACACCGCTGCCAGGCGGAACAGCCGATCG
This sequence comes from Pseudomonas sp. P129, assembly GCF_020312195.1. NCBI lineage: Bacteria > Pseudomonadati > Pseudomonadota > Gammaproteobacteria > Pseudomonadales > Pseudomonadaceae > Pseudomonas > Pseudomonas sp. P129. The sequence continues at coordinate 38,275 of NZ_JAGPYS010000003.1, forward strand.
CTTTCCTCGGCATTGAAGCGGCGCACCTTGAGACGTCGCTGCAAGGTCGCCGGAGCGATGCCCAGATGTTCGGCCAGGGTCGAGCGGTTCAGGTCGGTGTAATGCGCCAGACGTTCGAAGACTTCATACGGCAAGCCGTCATGCAGCGCCGAGTACAGCCGCGCGCCTCGTGCGGGAATGCCCAGGTGTTGCCAGAAATCGTCCTGCCGGGGCAGGGCTGGATGATAGTCGCGTATGGGCAGAGACATGGCACACCTGTCTATCGAGTGATTGCTATTAAATCTATCAATTGATAATAGGCACGTTTCAGACGTCGCGACAGTGATTTACAGCAACGGATAGCGAATAAAACTACAGAAACTCCAAAAATCACCGACTTAAGCTATAGGTTTAGTTTGAATGTTGCTGATCTCGCGTTATAGGCTCGAAGTCAGTCGCTTCCGATGGTGCCGTCAAACGTATACGTGCTGTCCGCCGTGGTCAGCCTGATTTTCCTGCAGTGAGAACCACACGATGTCCACGCTTGCGCTATTGATATGCGATGACTCGAACATGGCGCGAAAGCAGCTGTTGCGCGCGCTACCTGAAGACTGGGATGTGTCGGTCACGCTGGCCACCCAGGGGCAGGAAGGCCTGGAAGCGATTCGTAAAGGTCAGGGCCAGGTGGTCCTGCTCGACCTGACCATGCCGGTGATGGACGGTTACCAGACGCTGACGGCGATTCGCGCCGAAAACCTCGACGCCAAGGTGATTGTGGTGTCGGGCGACGTGCAGGACGAAGCCGTCCGTCGGGTCATGGAGTTGGGCGCGCTGGCGTTTCTGAAAAAACCTGCCGACCCGGACGAACTGAAAAGCACGCTGGAGCGCCTGGGCCTGCTGGGCAAGCCTGCGGTGTCGCCGGTTGCACTGCCGGCCCTCAACAACAAGGGCGGGGTGATCAGCTTTCAGGATGCGTTCCGCGAAACCGTCAACGTCGCCATGGGCCGTGCAGCGGCGTTGCTGGCCAAGGTACTGGGTGTCTTTGTGCAGTTGCCGGTGCCCAACGTCAACATGCTCGAAGTTGGCGAGCTGCACATGGCGCTGGCCGATGCGCACAGCGATCAGCGCCTGACTGCGGTGTGTCAGGGCTACATCGGTGGCGGTATTGCAGGCGAGGCGCTGCTTATTTTCCACGACTCGGAAATTTCCGGTATCTCGCAGCTGATGGGCGGCGATCACTCCGACAGTTCCGACATGGAGATGCTCCTCGACCTGTCCACGATCCTGATCGGTGCCTGCCTGAGCGGGATTGCCGAACAGATCGACATCGCCTTTTCGCAGGGCCATCCACAGTTGCTGGGTGCACAGGGCGGCATCGACGAGCTGATCCGCATCAATCAGCAACGCTGGAAAAAGACCCTGGCGGTCGAAATCAGTTACAGCGTGGAAGGCCACAATCTGCATTTCGATCTGCTGATGCTGTTCACCGAAGATTCGGTCGAGCTGCTTACCAAAAAACTCGCCTACATGATGAGCTGACCCATGAGCAACGCTATTGAAATCAACGAGCTTCATTGGTTGCTGGCCGTCACGCAGAACATTGACGTAGGCATCGTGGTGCTGGACCTGAACTACCGCGTGACGGTCTGGAATACCTTCATGGAAAACCGCTCGGGTGTGGTGCCCTATGTGGCCATCGACAAGACTTTTTTCGAGATTTTCCCGGAGGTCAACGCGAAGTGGTTCAGCAAGAAAATCGATAACGTCGTGACCCTCGGCACGCCGGCGTTCACCATCTGGGAGCAGCGGCCGTATCTGGTGCGTTTCAAGAATTACCAACCGATTACCGGGCAGGAGGAGTTCATGTATCAGAACACCACACTGTTCCCGCTGCGGTCGACCACCGGTGCGATCAGCCATGTGTGTCTGGTGATCTATGACGTCACCGACGTCGCGGCCAACCGCAATCAGTTGCTGGCGGCCAACGACAAGCTGCAGCAACTGTCGGGCTCAGTGAAAAGCTGACCCGCGCCCGGGCTTGGCGATGAATGAAACCGGCACTGCGGGCTTGATCCCGCTCGTGCTAGGATCGCGATTTTTCCGCTGACGCTCAGGGACATCATGCGACCTCAAGCCACCCTCACTGTTTTGCCTGTCGAGCGCCCGTTGGTCGGGCGTGTCAGCCCGCCGGGCTCCAAGTCGATCACCAACCGTGCATTGTTGCTGGCCGGGCTGGCCAAAGGCACCAGCCGCCTGACCGGCGCGCTGAAGAGTGACGACACGCGCGTGATGTCCGAAGCCTTGCGTCTGATGGGCGTGCAGGTCGACGAGCCCGATGACAGCACCTTCGTGGTCACCAGCAGCGGGCACTGGCAGGCGCCGCAGCAGGCGCTGTTCCTCGGCAATGCCGGGACTGCGACACGCTTTCTGACCGCGGCACTGGCCAACTTCGAAGGCGACTTCGTGGTCGATGGCGACGAATACATGCGCAAGCGCCCGATCGGCCCGTTGGTCGATGCCTTGCAGCGCATGGGCGTGGAGGTCAGCGCACCCAGTGGTTGCCCGCCGGTGGCCATCAAGGGCAAGGGCGGTCTTGAGGCCGGTCGTATCGAAATCGACGGCAATCTGTCCAGCCAGTATGTGTCGGCACTGCTGATGGCCGGTGCCTGTGGCAAGGGGCCTGTGGAAGTTGCCCTGACAGGCAGCGAGATCGGCGCGCGTGGTTACCTCGACCTCACGCTGGCGGCCATGCGGGCGTTCGGTTCCGAGGTTCAGGCCATCGGCGACGCCGCCTGGAAAGTCTCGGCTACCGGTTATCGCGCTACGGATTTCCACATCGAACCGGATGCCTCGGCGGCCACCTACCTGTGGGCTGCGCAGGCCCTGACCGAGGGCGCTATCGACCTGGGTGTGGCCAGCGACGCGTTCACGCAACCCGATGCACTGGCCAGCCAGATCATCGCCAGCTTCCCGAACATGCCGGCCGTGATCGACGGCTCGCAGATGCAGGACGCGATTCCGACGCTGGCCGTACTGGCCGCGTTCAATCGTCAACCGGTGCGCTTTGTCGGCATCGCCAACCTGCGGGTCAAGGAGTGCGACCGCATCTCGGCACTGTCCAACGGCCTGTGCGCCATCGCACCCGGCCTGGCGGTCGAAGAGGGTGACGATCTGATCGTCACCGCCAACCCGGCGCTGGCAGGCACTACGGTCGATGCCTTGATCGATACCCACTCCGACCATCGGATCGCCATGTGCTTTGCACTGGCGGGCCTGAAGATTGCCGGCATCCGCATTCTCGACCCTGATTGCGTCGCCAAGACCTACCCGGGGTACTGGGATGCGCTGGCTTCTCTGGGTGTGAGTGTTCAGCGCTGATAGATCAGGTTTATCGGCTCGGGAAGCCTGTAGGATTTCGAGACATCTTTAGCTGGCAGTCTACGGTTGTAGATACTATGTTTATACGTTGGGGTTGCATGCCTCGTGTGAGGTATCTACAGTATTGCTACGTTATGAGGTGTCTTTATGGAAGTGAAAATTCAGCAATGGGGCAATAGCGCTGCAATTCGTTTGCCCGCAAACGTGCTAAAGCAGATGAGCCTGTCTAGCGGCGATGTCCTTACGCTTGATGCGTCTGCAGAAGTCATCACGCTCAAACCCGCTAAAGCAAAGTTGCATTATCGATTGGCTGACTTGATGGCAAAATGTGATTTGAGCGCGCCTGAACCCACAGAATTGGCCGAATGGAACGCCATGCAGCCAATTGGACGTGAGGTTTGAAACGGGTTAAATTCAACCGGTCGGATATTGTGCGACTGAACCTGAATCCAACCGCAGGCCGTGAACAACAGGGCGATTTTCGTCCAGCGTTGATTCTGACGCCTGCGGCTTATAACGCATCGGGCCTTGTAATTATTGTACCCATCACGCAGGGCGGCGACTTCGCTCGGTATGCCGGTTTCGCGGTGCCTTTAAGCGGTTCAGGTACCGAAACGCAGGGTGTCGTTCTTTGCAACCAGATTCGAACCGTTGACCTTGAGGCTCGTGGCGCAAAGCGTGTTGAGTCAGTTCCCGAGATGATAATCGACGATGTGCTGGCTCGCGTTCAAGCCCTTTTTGAATAGCAGGTTCTGCTAGTTGCCTGGCTCCTCAATCTGCTTGCAGCCGTTTTTCAAATCCCGAAAAACGGCTGCATCATCCGCGCCAGCAGCCCCTGAAAACGCAGCTTCGATTCAGTGGCCAGCACGCAAATGCATTCCCGGTCAGGGTAGGCAATGGGCTGGTGATGGATATGGCTGTCCAGATCGGCCACATCGTTGAGTCCGAACTCTCCCTGTACGTCGTAATACGCGCCCTTGAGGACCATGGTCATCTCGCCGCTTTCGTGGCTGTGCACCGGCATGCTCACGCCGGGGGCGATTTTCAGCAGCATCAGGTTGCCCTGTTCGATGCCTTCAGCGCGTACACGTTTTACGCCGGGGATCAGGGTCTTCCACTTTAATGTGCTCAGGTGTCGACCAAAATGCGCCTGCATGCAGACCGGCATCAGGTCCGGGTCCTGATTGGCCGCCGGCATCGAATGCATAGCGGGTACGAGCCCCGCTTGCTGCTCGTCAAGCCGCGCGAGCATGGCCGATCGGCCCTTGAGTGGCACCACACTGCTGGTGTGCTGCTGCATCAACACACCGCCAATGGCCTCGGCCTGCCTGAGCCGCGCCCGGCACTCGGCGCAGCGCTCCAGGTGCGCGGCAGTGACCAGCGAGATAACCTGCGACAGCGCCCCAGCGGCATAACTGACCAGAGTGGCGTCGTCCGGATGATGTTGTGGGCCCATCATGATTCCTCTATCCGCGAGCGCAATTTTTGAAACGCAAGGCGCAGGCAGGACTTCACTGTGCCGAGCGGCATACCCAAGCGTTCGGAAATCTCCCGGTGGCTGAGCGCTTCGAAATACGACATTCGCAACACTCGGGCCTGATCGGCGGGCAGGTTCTGGATGGCGATGTTGAGTTGTTGCTCCTGGCGCTGGCTGTAATCGAGTGTTCGATCTACCGGAGCCTCCAGACGCTCGAGTTGTTCCAGCGAGTTCTGCACCTGCACCCAGCCACGGTCCTTGCGCACGCTGTCGATGTAAAGATTGCGTGCGATGCGAAACAACCATGTCCCCAGGCTGGCCTTGGCCGGGTCGAACGAGTCGGCCTTGTGCCACAGTTTGAGCAGCACTTCCTGCACCAACTCTTCGGCCTGACCTTCTGGCACATTCAGCCCGGTGAGGTAGCGCAACAGGCGCGGAGCGAAGTGATCGTAAATGCGCATGAAGCTGTCGCGGTCCCTCTGGCGGGCCACGGCGGTGACTTCATCGATCCAAAGTCGGGTGATTGTCGATTCGCTGTGAGAGGGGGACAAGTGACAGAAGGTCCTGAGACTGGCAGTTATGCGCATGATCCACCTTCTGATCACCATTGTGTGCGTTTGGTTCGCGATGCAGAGGTGTTACGTAACGGGGTGGGGGGTGGATCATAGGATGTGACGAGCGGCGTGGAGGCATTTTACAAGTGCGGCCATGACAATGACCACGGGCCGGTCATGCAGACGGTCACTGTCAATTCTGCCAGTAGCCCAACGAGCGCTGGCTGTTTAATGTGTGATCTGGATGTTATCAAGGTCAGGGAGACCATTATGGACACTCGCGTTGCACGTGCTTCATCTACGCTGGCCAGGCTGGCCGGTGTACTGCTGGTCATCGGTTGTATGGGCTTTTTTGCGCCTGAGCGAGCTCAGGCTGAGGCTGTAAACCTGGTTGTCTGTACAGGAACTCACACTGGAACTTTTTCGCCAGGCCTGACCAACGCCAGCCAGCCAATCAATGTGACGACGACAAGCAGCTGGGGGACTTGTGTGTTGCCTCTCGGCACAAGTGCGTCTTCCAGCCAAAGCTTTCAGGCGCCCTTATCCTGCAACGCTCTGCTGCAGAACACGACCGATGTAACGTGGATCATAACGTGGGGTGATGGAGAGACCAGTACCTATAATTTCGACGCGACTTACAACGATACCGGTGGTCTGAACAAAACCGTAGTGGGTATCGGGGAAATTGTGGCTGGCCGTTACACGGGCTCCACGGCAATAACGACCTATGTGCTTTTCAATCTGGAGCTTAACGCGTGCGCCACGACCACGGGTGTCACCAGCTTGAGTGGCCCTTCTACATTGACGATTATTCAGTAATCTGTGGCTGGGGAGCGCATGGATAAAGCTTGCTAGATTTTTTTGTACTGCAGACTGACCCTCAACCTCATCGACTCCCCCTGCCGCAACAGCTTCAACCCCGGATGCCCAGGCAAATGATGGACATTGACCGGGTGGCTGACGAGCTCAAAACCAAGAGGCGTTGCAGATATGGCCTTGAGGTCATTGGCTTACCCAGTCTTCTACCCTCAGCCCCTCGACGCGCTGGAATTCACGCTGGTTGTTAGTGATGACAACCAAGCCTAGAGAGCGGGCGTGTCCTGCAATCATTTGATCGTACGGGCCATCGGTGTGCCCGATCTAGCCAGTTCGGCTCTGATCATGCCGGTATGAGCCGCCGCGTCGCTGTCGTAAGGGAGCACTTCAAGACGCGCCGTCCAACCCTCAACAAGGGCAAGGTTTCTTTCGGACTCAAAGACTTTTCTGCGCCGTAGACAAGCTCCATCAATGTGATTGCGCTGATACGTAGCTGTCCGTGATGGAGGTTGCAGGCTTCACGCACCGAAGCTGGCTTGTTCTTTATAGTGAAAATGCAAATGTTGGTGTCAAGCATGTACTTGAGCATCAGAGCGATTCGCGCTGCTGTTCGGCTGGTTGTCCGCGCTCTGCCATGAAATCATCACTGACACTTTCACCATCGAACCAGCTGTTCCACATTTCACCGGCGGGGGAAATAATGCGGGTTCTGCCCACGGCTATAACATCGACACGTTTCACGTCGTCGGGCAAGGCCACCGCTTTTGGCAGTCGGACAGCCTGGCTTCGATTGCTTTTGAAGACTGTGGATTGTTCCATGAGTGATTCATCCTTGGCTGATGTTTCGGATGAATAAGAATATGTTTTTTTGGGATATGTCAACGGGATATCCCGACTCGTTCTGTAACTTGAAATGAGTCACCAGGACACTTATTCATAACCCCCGCTTCAGGTCCTTGTAACGAAGACTGAACTCCAGCGTCACTGACTCTCCCTGCCGCAAGAGCTTCAACCCAGGATGCCCCGGCAAATGATGGGCATTGACCGGGTGGCTGACCGGCTCGAAACAGAAGAAATCCAGCCCCGACGGGCAGAACACCAGAAAGTATTCGCTGCCGGTGGCCTGGCAGTGCAATTCGTAGCCCAGGTCCGGCTGGCTGATGATGCTCTGGCCATCCCAGCCGGTGAAACCGTTGTCCAGACGTGTGTCGGGCAGAGTGTTGCCGTGACGGAAGTCCCACTCGGCGGGCAGGTCCTGCAAGGCGCGGGGCAAACCGCCTTCGTCGCATAGCCAGACCTGTGCAGCCCTGGCCTGCAAACGAGTGTGGGCCGTGCGTGGCAAGTACGGGTGCAGGCCCAGCCCGTGCCAGATGGCGCGGCTGTCCTGATGGGTGGTGCTCAGTTCGATGCTCAGCGTGCCCTCACGCAGGGTGTAGCGCAGGTGCGCGCGGTAGGCGAATGGCGTCTGGCTGTCGAGTTGCAGGCAGACCTGCTCTGCGCGCTGTTCGATGACGGTCCATGTTTGCTGCCAGGCGCTGCCATGGATCGGCAGCGGGTCGTTGGCGCTGTTTGGTTCCAGGGCCAGCCAGCCGTCTGGTGTCTCGAAACCGCCGTTGCCGATCCGGTTCGACCACGGCGCCAGCGGGTAGCAGGCCAGGCGACGGGGCGTCCCGGCCGCCAGAGCCTGTTCGTCGCTAGGGCGCAGCAGGGGTTGCCCGCTGGCCAGGACGCTCCAGTTGACGATACTGCCGCCGATGTCGGGGGCCAGTGTCAGGCGGGTCAGGCCATCTTCAAGGGTCAGTACGTTCGTGGACATGCTTCAAAGCCTTTCTGGATGATTGAGGGTCAGGCGACTGGGCGCGACGCCAGGTCAGCAGCACGATGCCGCTGACCACGATCAGCCCGCCGACCACCTGACCGCTGCTGAGCAATTGGTCGAGAATCAGCCAGCCAAACAGCAGGCTGGCCACCGGCTCGATATTCATCACTGGCGCGTTGCGGGCGATGTCCAGCCTTGCCATGCAGATGAACAGCAGCGAAAAGCCCAGCCCGTACAAAACCACCAGACTGGCCAGTGCGCTCCAGCCGACAGAACTCGTCGGCAGACCCACGCCGCCGGGCAGCACGCCGCTGCTGCCGGCGATGGCCGCGACGACGAACACCACGGCCATGGTCAGCATGCTGCGTACGCTGCCGCGCATGCCCGCCAGTTTGTTATCGGTAATCCACAGCGCAAAGGCGAACACCACCGCAGCGGTCGACGCGTAGACGACGCCCTCCAGCCATTGCGGCTCGCTGCTGCCGGGGTTCGACAGGCGCTGTGGCACGTCCAGCGCCAGCGTCAGGCCAAACAGGATCAAGCCCATCAGGCCTGCTGCGCGCCGTGTCGGCCTGGCTCCCCCCAATGCCCAGGTCAGCAACGCCAGCAAGATCGGCGAGACATTGACCACCAGCAAGGCCAGGGCCACCGGAATACGTGCCACCGCCGAGTAGATGCAAAAGCTCTGAGTGGCGATCAGCAACCCCAGAAGCAGCTGCCAGCGCCAGGTGCTGGTGGGCAGACTGAGCCTTTCACGCTGCCAGAGCACCAGGCTGACCAGCACCAGCAAGGTGACGCCGGAGCGACAAAGGATGGCCAGCAGCAGGCCGGTGTCATGATCGAAGGCAATGCGCGCCGCGATGTGGTTGCCGGCAAACGAACAGGCCAGCAGGGCCAGGATCAGCACGGCAATGTGGCGCGGAAACAGGGCAGGGGCAGACATACGCAAACCAGCCTCCTTGGCTGGACAACAGAGGTGCATGCCGGAGCCCTTTCGGACGCTCCGGCAGCCTTGCAACTGGAGACGTCAGAGCACGACGCTCGGCAGCCACAACGAGATGGCAGGAATGTAGGTCACCAGCATCAGCACCAGGAACAGCGCGACATAGAACGGCACCAGTGCTTTTACCGTGGCTTCGATGGTGACCTTGCCCACCGCGGCACCGACGAACAGCACCGCGCCCACCGGCGGGGTAATCAGCCCGATCCCCAGATTGACCAGCATGATCATGCCGAAGTGCACCGGATCGATACCGACACCGACGATGACCGGCAACAGAATCGGGGTCAGGATCAGAATCAGCGGCGCCATATCCATGACCGTGCCGAGCAACAGCAACATCACGTTGATGCACATCAGGATCACGTAGCGGTTGTCCGACAGGGTCAGGAACGCGGTGGTGATCTTCATCGGGATTTCCATCAGCGTCAGGATGTAACCGAAGCTGGCGGCAAAACCGATCAGAATCATCACGATGGAAATGGTGCGTGCCGCCCGGTGCATCAGTTTGGGCAGATCGCGCCATTTGTAATCGCGGTAGATGAACATGGTGACAAAGAACGCCCAGAGCACGGCAATCGCCGCCGACTCGGTGGCCGTGAAAATCCCCGACAGAATGCCGCCGAGAATAATGACCATGGCCATCATCCCCCAGAGCGCTTCACCGGCGATTTTCAGCGCCTGACGCAGCGGCACTACTTCACCCTTGGGGTAATTGCGCTTGCGCGCGAAGATCATGCACAGGCCCATCATCACCGCGCTGAGCAGCAGGCCCGGCAGGATCCCGGCCATGAACAGCGACGCGATCGACACCGTGCCGCCTGCCGCCAGCGAATAGAGCACCGAGTTGTGGCTGGGCGGAGTCAGCAGCGCCTGCACCGAGCCGCTGACGGTCACTGCCGTCGAGAAGTCGCGCGGGTAGCCGTTGCGTTCCATTTCCGGGATAAGCACCGAGCCTACCGAGGCCGTGTCGGCCACCGAGGAACCCGAGATCGCGCCGAAGAAAGTCGAAGCCACGATATTGACCAGCGACAGCCCGCCACGCACGAAGCCCACCAGCACCGCAGCAAAGGCGACCAGACGTCGCGACATGCCGCCTTCGGCCATGATCGCGCCGGCCAGCACGAAGAACGGAATCGCCAACAGCGAGAATTTGTTAACCCCGCCCGCAATCTGGATCATCAGCGCATCGGCCGGGATGTCGATCCACCAGGCGCCGATCAGGGCTGAAAGGCCCAGCGCGTAGGCCACCGGCATGCCGATCAGGATCAACGCGATAAAGCTGCCCAACAGTATAAAAGCGTCCATTTATGCAGCACCTTCGCTTTCTTCAATGACGTCGAAGCGCATCACTGCGCGATGACTCTGGTCACCCAGCAACAGCTTTTCCAGGACGAATACCAGCGTCACGAGGCCGCCAATGGGGATCGGCAGATAAGAGATGCCGACGCGCAGAAACGGCAGTTCGCCGACGAATTGATTCCAGGTGGTAGCGCACAGCTTGAAGCCCTTGAAGATCATGAACAGGGCGACGATCGCCATCAGAATCTGCACCACTACGCTGGCGACTCTGCGCACCTGCTGCGGCATGCGGTCCACGGCCATCGACACGGCCATGTGCGCACCGGCCCGGTAACTGGCGGCGGCGCCGAAGAAGGTAAACACCACCATCAGCAGGATGGCAGTGGGTTCCGGCCAGCTGGAGCCGCTGCCGAGGATGTAACGGGCAAAGATGCCCCAGGGAATGATCAGGGTCATGATCAACACCGACAGACCGGCAATGCCGATGCAGACCCGATAAAGCATGTCGTTGATGCGCAATAGCGTATTTTTCATAAGGCTCACCACTGCGGCGGCGAACGAGCTGGTGCTCGTTCCCGCTGCGTAATCGGACAGGCTTATTGGGCCGCTTGGGGGTTGCTCGCCGCCAGTGCCGGATCGGTCTGGACCGCTCCGATGCGGTCGATCAGACCCTTATATTTCGCACCGTATTTGTCGCGTACCGGCTGGGTCGCGTCGTAGAAGGCTTTCTTCTGCTCGGGCGTCAGCGTGATGAACTCCACGCCAGCAGCCTTGAGCTTGGTCTCGGCATCGGCTGACGACTTGTCCCACAGCACGCGTTCTTCCATCTGCGCTTCACGTGCGAGCTTTTTCACCAGTGCCTGCTGCTCGGGGTTGAGCTTTTCCCACGTGGTTTTCGACATCACGATGGGCTCGGGCAGGATCAGGTGTTCGGTCATGGTGAAGAACTTGGCGTTCTGGTAGTGGTTATGCTGGAAATACGTCGGCGGGTTGTTTTCCGCACCGTCGATGACGCCGGTCTGCAGGGCGCTGAAGATCTCGCCGGTGGCCATGGCGATGCCGTTACCGCCCATGTCGTTAATGGTTTCGATGAACACCGGGTTGCCCTGAACGCGGATTTTCATGCCTTTGAGGTCGGAGATCTGGCGTACCGGCTTCTTGGTGTACAGGTTGCGGGTGCCGCCATCCATCCACGCCAGGGCGACCATGTTGAATTCGGAGTTGCTGATCTTGTCGAGGATTTCCTGACCGATCTGGCCATCGATGATGGTGCGCATATGCGCCTGATCACGGAACACGAACGGCAAGTTGAAGACGTTAACGTCCGGCACTACCGGGCCAACGATGCCGAGGCTGACGCGGGTCATCTGCACGGCGCCACTCTGGACCTGCTCGACGACCTCCTTCTCGGAGCCGAGCACACCGCCTGCGTACATCTTGAAACTGATCTCGCCCTTGGACTGTTCTTCGAGTTTCTTGCCCATGTTCTGCTCTGCCACGACCGGCGCATAACCAGCAGGGTGAACCTCGGCGAATTTGATTTTGACGTCTGCCTGGGCCATGCCTGACACACAGAAGGCCAGCGGAAGTGCTGCGATGAGGAGCGTGCGTTTGAAATCCATGGATATCTCCGATTTTGTTATTTTTGGTCGAGCTACGGGATTTTCGGTAGGGCGCTGTCAGCCCTGAAACGTGGGTTCCTCCAGGCCTTTGACGCCAGGTCGCAGGGCGAACACACCACCGGCCAGTGGCTGATCGCCAATATCGCCACCCGGGCGAATGGACGTCACGAACAGGGTGTCCAGGTTGGGGCCGCCAAAGGCACACATGGCTGGCTTTTTCACCGGCACGACCAGCGAGCGGTCGAGTTTGCCGGAGGGAGTGAAGCGGTGGACCAGGCCTGCGTCGTTGCCACAGATCCAGTAGCAGCCGTCGGCGTCGATCGCCGCGCCGTCAGGGCGACCCAGGTGATGGCTCATGTCGACGAACAGGCGGCGATTGTGTGGCGTGCCGCTGTCGGTGTCGTAATCGAACGCCCAGATCTGCTGCACGCTGGGGTGTGAGTCGGACAGGTACATGACCTTGCCGTCGGGGCTGAACGCCAGGCCATTGGGGACGATGAAATCCTTGAGCTGTGCGTCCAGTGTCTTCTGGCCGGCACTGTAGCGATACAACGCACCCACCCTCGCACCGGCGGCCATGTCCATGAACATGGTGCCCGCCCAGAACCGACCCTGTCGGTCGCAGCGGCCGTCATTGAAGCGCATGCCTGCCTGCGCGTGTTCGACGCCGGCCAGAAGCGTGCTGATCAGGCTGCCGTCTTCGCAGGGCTGCAAATGAAAGATTCCGTTCTCCATCCCCGCCACCCAGCCACCCCGGCTGTCGGCGGCGATACAGGCGAGCATTTGCGGCGCTTTCCAGCTGCGCGTGCTGTCCTGATTGAAGTCCCAGCGATGCAGCTCGCCCTTGGGAATATCCACCCAGTACAGCGCTTGATCACGCACGCTCCAGACCGGGCTTTCGCCGGTGGCGTTCTGTGCATCGACAATCAGTTCGGCATCCATGACGGTTCGTGTCTCCAGAGTGCTGCGAGAGGAAAGCGCTGCTTATTGGTCGCCGAACGGTCCTGAAGCGACAAAGGCACCGCCCTGGTAGAGCATTGCCGGGTCATCGGCTGCCGGCAGCGGCTGGGCGTCGACCTTCTCGCGGAACACTTCCGAGCTGTCCTTCGGGGTGTAATCCAGTTTGCTGGCCAGGCGGTTGTCCCACCACACGGTCTTGTTGTCCGAAACGCCGTAGACCACGGTGTGGCCCACGTCTGGCGTGTACAGCGAGCGCTCGATCAACTGGGTCAGGTCGCCAAAGCTCAGCCAGGTGCTCATCATTCGGCGGTTTTGCGGTTCGGCAAACGAGGAGCCGATGCGGATGCTGACGGTTTCGATGCCGTAGCGATCGAAGTAGAAGCTGGCCATGTCTTCGCCGTAGGACTTGGACAGACCGTAGTAGCTGTCCGGACGGCGAGGGGAGTGCGCGTCGATGGTCTCGGTCTGCTTGTAGAAACCGATCACGTGGTTGGAACTGGCGAAGATCACGCGTTTCACGCCGTGCCGGCGGGCCGCTTCGTAGATGTGGAACACGCCGCAGATATTGGCGCCGAGGATCTCCTCGAACGGTCGCTCGACCGACACACCGCCGAAATGCACGATCGCATCGACGCCTTCGACCAGTTGGTGTACGGCATCCTTGTTGGCCAGATCGCAGACCTGAACTTCTTCACGGTCGTCGACAGCGGGCGCCATCTCGGCAATGTCGGAGAGCCGCAGCACGTTTGCGTAAGGGCGCAGTGTTTCGCGCAATACCTTGCCCAGGCCGCCTGCCGCGCCGGTCAGCAGGAGGCGATTGAAGGGAGTTTGAGTGGTATGAGCCGATGCCATGAGAGAAGTCCCGATTGTTATTTTTGTCATCTGTTGTCGTATGACTTGCCGGATTATCGGCACCGCATACGCTGATTGTCAACGCGGCCAAGGTCTAAAAACGGGCTGGGCACGCCCTTGGCCGGATACATTTGTAACAAGGCAAAACCTGCCGTCGCCGACAGGCTCCGCCACCGCTTTCAGAGCAACGAAATAGGGTAGCTGACGAACACGCGATTCTCGTCAAATTCGTTGGTGCTGAAATCGCGACGCAGGCTCGAGTTGCGCCATTTGACGTTCAGGTTCTTCAGCGCACCGCTTTGTACGGTATAGGCCAGTTCGGATTCCCGGCCCCATTCCTTGCCGTCGGTGATGTTGCCGGTGTGCACATTGTCGCCGCTGATGTAGCGGTTCATCAGGGTCAGGCCGGGCACGCCCAGCGTCGCAAAGTTGTAGTCGTGGCGCAGTTGCCAGGATTTCTCTTTGGCGTTGTCGTAGCTGGAGTTATAACTGTCGTTGGCCAGCGTACCGCCACTGGTGCCGTTGACGCGCATCCACGCGGTGTCGCCAGTCAGTTTTTGCAGGCCGACATAGAAGGTGCTGCCGCCATAGCGGGCCGAGAGCAGCGCGTAGGCCGTCTTGTTATCCAGGTCCCCGGCCAGTTTGTTGCCGTCTTCCTTGCCGATGAAGTAACCCAGATTCGCGCCCAGGGTCCAGTCGCCAAGCGGCTGGCTGTGCAGTAGGTTGAAGAATTGCTGCTGATAGATGTCCTGCAGTTCCGAGTACCAGACGCCTACCTGAGTAAGCTTGTCGTTGAAGACATACTCGCCGCCGCCGAAGTTGAAGCGGTCCGAAGTGAATGCGCCTCGCCCGTTCAGCGACATGTCTTCCATGCTCGCGTCGTTGCGCGGGCTGTTGCCGCGGAATTGCCCGCCGTACAGGGTCAGGCCGTCGATCTCCTTGGACGTGACCTGGCCACCGCGAAACGTCTGCGGCAACGAGCGACCGTCATCGGAGCGCAGGATCGGCAGCACTGGCATCCATTCACCGACCTTCAGTTCGGTCTTGGAAAACCGCGCCTTGCCTGCCACGCCCAGGCGCCCGAAATCATCGGCCGGCCGACCGTCGCTGTGGATCGGCAGCAACTGAGTGCCGCCCGTACCCTTGCCGCCATCGAGCTTGAGCGAATAAAGCCCCAGCACGTCAACCCCGAAGCCCACCACGCCCTGGGTGAAGCCCGACTTGGCGTCGAGAATGAAGCTTTGTGTCCATTCCTCGGCCTTGCCCTGCGGCGCGGCGCTGCTGGGGTACGCAGGATTGGTGAAATTACGGTTGAAGTAGGCATTACGCAGGTTGAGCGTGGCCTTGGTGTCGTCGACGAAACCCTCGGCCATGCCGAGCATCGGGAAAATCAGCGTCATGCCGCCGACGCCCAGCAGGATGCGTGAGCGGGTAGTGTGAGATGTCATTATTGTTGTGCTCCCTTGTTTAGTGAAACCTTCCCCTTTCCTGGCCGCGCGCAAGCGGCGGCCGACACCTTCGAGGATTACGTGATGCCTGTCGCCAGGCATGGCCTCGACCTGCAGACGGCCGAGTACCGTTCGCTGTGTTTAGCGAATGGTGTGAATCGAGAAGGGTGTCTGGTAGTGCGAGTGTTCAGTAAACAACGAGGTATCACCGATCCAGGCTTCGATGATTGAGCCCTTGCTGATCGAGCGGGCAGGCGCGGCGTTAGTGTTCATGATGGACAGGCCTCGGTGTTGTTTTTATTTTTGGCGTTATAGGTTGTCGTACAACTTCTGGGATTATTTGCAGACCGTTGCCGCGTTGTCAACGCACCCATGGTCGAGGTTTAACGATTCACCGGTCATTTACCGCGCTCCTGAAAGCAAAATCAAATGCGAGTGAACGCTGCGGGTGGGTGTGCAGTCCACCCGATAATCCTGTTCATTTTTTGGAGACTGCCGAATGGATCGTTTCACCCAGAAAGTCATCGTCGTCACAGGTGCCGGTTCCGGAATCGGCGAAGCGACCGCCAAACGTTTTGCCGAGGAAGGCGCGAGCGTGGTGCTGGTCGGCCGCAATCACGACAAGCTGGCCAAGGTGGCCGCGCAACTGAAGGGCGAAGGGCACTTGGTCAGAGCCACGGATGTGGCCGACCCGAGCGACGTGGAAGCGCTGTTCAAGGAAGTGGCGACCCGTTTCGGGCGTCTGGATGTGCTGGTCAACAATGCCGGCATCGTCAAGTCCGGCAAAGTGACCGAGCTGGGCATAGAGGACTGGAAAGAGCTGATGTCCGTGGACCTGGACGGCGTGTTCTATTGCACCCGCACCGCCATGCCGGCACTGATCGCCAGCAAAGGCAACATCATCAATGTCTCGTCGGTGTCCGGTCTGGGCGGCGACTGGGGCATGAGCTTCTATAACGCGGCCAAGGGTGCCATCACCAACTTCACCCGTTCGCTGGCCATGGATCATGGTGCTGACGGCGTGCGTGTGAATGCCGTTTGCCCCTCACTGACCCGCAGCGAGCTGACCGAAGACATGCTCGGCGACAAAGCGTTGATGGCCAAATTCATGGAGCGCATCCCATTGGGGCGCCCGGGTGAAGCCGAAGACGTCGGCGACGTGATTGCCTTTCTGGCCAGCGATGACGCGCGCTTCGTGACCGGCGTCAACCTGCCGGTAGACGGTGGCCTGTCGGCGTCCAACGGGCAGCCGCCGCAGGCCTGATTGTCACGGGTGCAGAAACAATCAAGCCCGGTAAAGACCGGGCTTGATGTCAACGCTGGGTGATCAGATGCGGAAGCGGCTGACCATCGTCTGCAGTTGCCCGCCCAGGCGTGCCAGTTCGACGCTGGACGCAGCGGTTTCTTCGCTGGCCGAAGCAGTCTGCTCGGACACATCGCGGACATTGACGATGCTGCGGCTGATTTCCTCAGCGACCGCGCTTTGCTCTTCAGCGGCGGCGGCAATCTGCTGGTTCATCGCCTGAATGCTGGAAACCGTTTGCGTGATGCTGCCCAGCGACGTACCTGCCTGACGGCTGAGGGTCACGCTGCTGACGGTCAGTTCGCGGCTGTTGAGCATGATGCTGGACACCTGGCGCGTACCGCTTTGCAGCGCAGCGACCAGTGTTTCGATCTCCACGGTGGACTGCTGCGTACGTTGTGCCAGGCCGCGAACTTCGTCGGCAACCACGGCAAAACCACGTCCGGCTTCACCCGCACGAGCCGCTTCGATGGCGGCGTTGAGCGCCAGCAGGTTGGTCTGTTCGGCCACCGCCTTGATGACGTCCATGACCTTGCCGATCTTGTCGCTTTCCTGCTCCAACTGAGTCATGGCATCGACCGAGCGGCCCACTTCATTGGCCAGACGCTCGATCTGGACGATCGCTTCACCCACCACCTTGTCACCGTCACGCGCTTCGCGGTCGGCGTTGGACGCGGCCTGCGAGGCCTGTTCGGCGTTACGCGCCACTTCTGCAACCGTCGCCGACATCTCGTGCATGGCGGTGGCGACCTGATCGGTTTCGACTTTCTGGCTGTTGACGCCAGCGCTGGTCTGTTCGGTAACCGCCGACAGCTCTTCGGCGGCACTGGCGATCTGTACGACGCTGTCGCGAATACCGCCAATCAGTTCGCGCAGAGTGGTGCCCATGCGCTGGATGCCTTGCTGCAGAACGCCGAGCTCATCACTGCGTGTCACCGCGAGGGTCTGGGTCAGGTCACCGGACGCAATACGGTCGACCACTGCCAGGGTTTCGCGCAGGGGACGGGTAATCTGCCGGGTGATGATCACTGCGGCGATAATGCCCAGAATGATAGCCAACAGGGTGCAGGTGATCTGCGTGGTACGTGCCTGTGCGCTTTCCTGATCGCGGCGATCCAGTTGCAGCTTGTACATGTCCTCGCTGATCTTGACGATATCCTGCCCTTGCGTGGTCATTTCCTTGCGCGCCTGGACAATCGTGCCCGTGGCGGCCTTGAAGTTCTGCAAGGTCGTCCGGTAGGCCATCAACGAGGTTTCCAGCTGCCTGAGCTGATCGGCCTGAGTGCCGCTGAAGGTTGTCTTGAGCGCGTCCAGATCCTTGATGGCCGCATCCAGTTTCGAAACAGCTGCCTGCTCGGTCTCGGGCGTGGCATTGGTGGTGTAGCCGCGCACTTCATAGCGTGCGAGTCTCAAGTCATCTTTGGCATCGGTGACGAGTCGGTACTGCTCGAACCGGTTGGCGTCAGCCGGGTCCATGTTTCTGACTTCAGTCACAAGCTGCTCGAACACCGCGAGGCTTTTGACCGCATGGGTCGTCAGCTCATCACGCGCAGCGGTGCTGGCCTTGTAGCCACTGCGCATGTTGTTGAGGGACTTCTGGTAGTCAGCGATCACGATGCCCAACTGATCGAGCATTTTCAGGTTTTCGGGACTTTTGAACGAGGCGCGCAGTTTTTCCTGATACGCCTTGAAGCTGTCCAGCGAGGTCTGCACGGTTTCGGCTACCTTCTCGTCGCCGTCGGCCACCATATATTGCAGGCGCGTCACGCGCAGTTTGGTCAACTGCGCATTGAGTGAAGTAATGTCACTCATCCAGTTACTGCGGTTGATCAGCCCGCTCATGCTGGTCCAGCCAGTCAGTGCAAGAATGGCTGTAAAAACAAGTACCAGACCGAAGCCGAGGGCCAGTTTCATATTCACGCTGATGTTTGCAAACCAGCTACTCATTGAATTCTCCAACAACTGCCATTGAAACGGTCTTATCCCTGAAAGGTATGGCATACAGGTCAGGGCGGGGTGAGGTATACAGACACTATCGGCAGGAACTGGCCAAGCTGAAATAAAAAATAAAGAAAGTTCCACGACGCCTGGAATATTTTTTTCCAGGCATATCATTTGCGCCAGCACACCGTTATAAAGCACCGCCGAAGTCATTAAAGTAGAGCGCCGAATTCCAGAGGGAACGGCACACCGTCGGCTGTGTTTGCGAGACCAAAACCCTATCCGTTGCAGGTTCATTGTGTGTGCAGGGCATGACATTTTTTGTGTCGCAACTTGCTCTGGCCTCCGAGCCTTCTTCCAGCAGTCCTGTTGAGATGCCTTGTCATGAATTTAAAGTTTCGTCATAAGATTCTGCTGGCCGCGGCCGGTGTAGTGGTGCTGGCGTTCGCCTTGTTCACTTTGTACAACGATTACCTGCAACGTAAGACGATCAACCAGAACCTCGAGTCCTCCGTGGGTCAAGCGGGTCAACTGACTGCCAGCAGCGTCCAGAACTGGCTGAGCGGGCGCATTCTGGTGCTGGAAAACCTCACCCAGAACGTAGCCTTTCAGGGGGTCAATTCCGACCTCAGCGGACTGGTATCGCAGTCTGCGCTGGTATCGACCTTTCAGTTCACCTATGTCGGTGACAGCAAAGGCACATTCACCCAGCGGCCCAATGTGGACATGCCCGCGGGCTACGACCCTCGCCAACGGCCCTGGTACAAGTCCACCGTCGACGCAGGCAAGACCATTCTCAGCGCGCCGTATCTGGCTTCTGTGGGTGGCCTGGTGGTAACGATCGCCAGCCCGGTCAAGGCGGCAGGCCAGGTCACGGGTGTCGTCGGCGGCGACCTGAGCCTCGACACGCTGGTCAAGATCATCAACTCGGTCGAATTCGGCGGGCTGGGTTACGCCTTTCTGGTCAGTGGCGACGGGCAGATCATCGTCAGTCCGGACAAGGAGCAGGTGATGAAAAACCTCAAGGACATCTACCCCGGACAGACCATCAGCCTGGACGCGCGCCTGCGTGAGGTGAGCCTCAATGGCCAGCAACGGCTGCTGTCATTTACCCCGATCACCGGGCTGCCCTCGGCTGACTGGTACATTGGCCTGTCGATCGACAAGGACAAGGCCTATGCGCCATTGAGCCAGTTTCGCAGCTCGGCGATGGTTGCCGTGCTGATTGCAGTGGCCGTGATTGCGTTGCTGTTGAGCCTGCTCATTCGTGCGCTGATGCGCCCGTTGACCGACATGGGTCGTGCGATGCAGGACATCGCCCAGGGCGAGGGTGATCTGACCCGGCGCCTGAGCATCCAGGGCAAGGACGAGTTCGCAGCGCTGGGTGGCTCGTTCAATCAGTTCGTGGAGCGCGTGCACGCGTCCATCGTCGAAGTGTCCTCCGCAACGCTTCAGGTGCATGACCTGTCGCAACGGGTGGTCAACTCCTCCAACTCGTCCATTGTCGGTTTCGATGAGCAGAGCGCCCGAACCAACAACGTCGCTGCAGCTATCAACGAGCTGGGCGCTGCAACCCAGGAGATTGCCCGTAACGCATCGGACGCCTCTATCCAGGCCAGTGAGGCCCGCAACCAGGCAGAAGATGGCCAGGTAGTGGTCGAGAAAACGATACATGCCATGAGCGCGCTGTCGGCCAAGATCAGTGATTCCTGCACGCAGATCGAGCAACTCAACGCCAGCACCGAAAATATCGGTCACATTCTTGATGTCATCAAAGGCATCTCGCAGCAGACCAATCTGCTGGCCCTCAACGCCGCCATCGAAGCCGCCCGCGCGGGGGAGGCCGGACGCGGTTTTGCGGTAGTTGCCGACGAGGTGCGCAACCTTGCGCATCGTACCCAGACGTCTGCCGACGAGATTCACAAGATGATTGGCAGCCTGCAGAGCGGCTCTCAGCATGCCGTACTCAACATGAATGAAAGCCAGACGTCGAGTCAGGAAAGTGTCGAAGTTGCCAATCAGGCGGGCAGTCGTCTGCGTGATGTGACACGGCGCATTGGCGATATCGATGGCATGAATCAATCCGTTGCTGCGGCGACAGAAGAGCAGACTGCCGTTGTAGAAACCCTCAATATCGATATCAATCAGATCAACACGCTTAATCAACAAGGTGTGGCCAACCTTAATGAAACGCTCAAGGACTGTGCTGCGCTTTCGCAACAAGCCGGGCGTTTGAAGCAACTGGTCGACAGTTTCAAGATCTGACCGTACATCCAGTAACAGAGGCCGGGCCACTTATACGTAGCCCGGTCTTCAAGAGTGAGGGCTTGCAAGTACCAGTGAGTGGGGGGGGCAGCAAGCCCGCTGGACCGTCCAGCATCATCCGCCCATTAAAAAAGCCTGCTCGGTGGCAGGCTTTTTGGTCAGAGATCCTTTTTAACCTCTTTATCGATGTGCTTGTCAGCCTTGTGACGTTCCCTGTCGTCATGCTTAGCACCTTTGTCGACCTCGTCAGCGTCGTGCTTCACGCCCTTGTCCACTTCCTTGGCGTCATGATCGACGCCTTTATCCAGTTCACGGTTATCGTGTCGGACACCCTTTTCCAGCTCACTCTCTGCAAAGGCGACGGGCGCTACAGCACCCGTCAGGAAGAGGGCGGCAGTCATTGAGAGTACGAGTTTACGCATGCTTTGCTCCTTCATGAGAAATGCTGGCTCTTCTTGAGCCATCACTTTCGAGCATAGACCAGGCATGCAGAGTGAAAAATGCAGTTCGTCGAAAGGCCGACCCGGATAACGATTCCGTCCAGTCCCGGCCTTCAAGCAACTGCTTTAACCAGAATGCTTTCGTCGATCTGCTCAATCGATGTCACCCCGGTCAACGTCATCGCCACATGCATTTCCCTGGCAAAAATATCCAGCATATTCTCGACGCCACGCTGCCCATCGGCGCCCAGCGCATAGGCCATCGAGCGTCCGAGCAACACGCCTTTGGCACCGAGGGCGAGCATGCGCACCACATCAAGACCCGAGCGAATGCCGGAGTCGGCCAGCACTGTCAGGTCACTGCCGACCGCCTGAACAATCGGCGGCAAAGCCTTGGCGGTGGACAGCACGCCATCCAGCTGACGTCCGCCGTGGTTGGATACGACAATGCCGTCCGCGCCAAAACTCAGCGCATCTCTGGCATCCTGCGGATCGAGAATGCCCTTGATGATCATCGGGCCTTGCCAGAACTCACGAATCCACTCCAGATCCCTCCAGCTGATGGACGGGTCGAAGTTGTTCGCCAGCCAGCCCACATAATCTTCCAGGGTGGTGGCCTTGCCCAGGTATCTGGAGATATTGCCCAGATCATGGGGGCGACCGAGCAGGCCGACATTCAGTGCCCAGTCCGGCTTGGTCATGGCTTGCAGAATGCGTCGAGGCGCGGCATAAGGCCCTGACATGCCCGAGTGCGCATCACGATAACGCGCGCCGGGCGTTGGCATGTCGACGGTAAAGACCAGCGTCGTGACGCCCGCCGCCTTGGCACGCTCCAGAGCGTTTTTCATAAAGCCACGGTCTTTGAGTACGTAGAGCTGAAACCAGATTGCCTGCTTGCTCTGCGACGCTACCTCTTCAATCGAACACACCGACACCGTCGACAGACAGAATGGAATCCGCTTGTTCGCCGCGGCCCTGGCTGCCTGCACTTCACCGCGGCGCGCATACATTCCGCTCAGGCCTACGGGGCTGAGGATAATCGGCATCGCCAGGGATTCGCCAAACAGTCTGGTTTCAAGACTCACGTTATCGACATTTTTCAGGACGCGCTGGCGCAGGCTGATATCGGCCAGGTCCGAACCATTGGCACGCAGCGTGTGCTCTGCATACGCACCGCCGTCAATGTAATCAAACAGAAAACGCGGGAGTTTGCGTTTGGCCGCTGCACGGTAGTCGGATGCCGAAGAAATAATCATGACGTTTTCCTGAGCGAATAAATCTACGAAGCGAGGCCGCCAAGGGAGAGCGGCAGATTCAGATTACGGAAAAACCGACTATGATCAAAACAACTAATACAACTTGAATTCAGTCGGAAATCGAATACTTGTGAACCTTCGAACATTACGCACTTTTGTCGAAGTGGTACGTCAGGGTAGCTTCTCCCAGGCCGCTGACGTGGTGTCGCTTACCCAGTCCTCCGTCAGCAAAGCCGTCAAGACCCTTGAGGACGAATTGGGCACGCCGCTGTTGAGCCGCATTGGCCACCGCAGCGAGCTGACCGCCGCCGGCGAAATCGTCTACCGCCGTGCTCTCATCCTGTTGGCCGAACGCAACGATCTGCTGACCGAGCTCAACGAGCTGCGCGGTTTGAAGGGTGGCGTGCTGCGCATCGGTCTGCCCCCCGTCGGCAGCGGTGCGCTTTTCGCCGCCATGTTCACTCAATACCGCGCCCGCTATCCGGATATCGATATTCAGCTCACCGAACACGGCGCGAGCAAACTGCATGAGTGCCTGGCTTCGGGAGAAGTCGAGCTGGCAGCACTGTTGAAGATGAACTCGTTCAGCGAAGAGTTCGATTACCAGGATGTGCGTATCGAGCCAGTGGTGGTGGTCATGGCAGAGAACCACCCGTTGGCCAAGCGCAAACGGGTCGTCATTGAAGACCTGGCCGAAACGCCGTTTATCCTCTTCGAGGCCGGATTTGCACTGAATACCATGATCAAACTGGCCTGCGACCGCAAGGGCGTGACGCCCAAAGTGACTGCACGCAGCGGTCAGGTCGACTTTATTGTGGATCTGGTCTCGGCAGGGCTGGGTGTCGCGTTCTTGCCGAGGATGCTGGCGCAGAAGCACTATCACGACGGGATTCGACTGGTTGCGCTGAACGAGCCGGATACCGATTGGCATATGGTGTTGGCATGGCGCAAAAACGCGCACTTGTCACCTGCGGCCGAGGCCTGGTTGGCGCTTGCCAGGGAAACCCGTCTCCCGACGACGTCCTGAAATCCCGGAGGCGTGCTTTTAGCACACGCAGGGGGGGGGCTGGGAGGCATAAGAGGTGTGACAAAACGGGAAGGCCAGAAACAAGAAAGCCCGCACGAGGCGGGCTTCTTGTTGATTCACAGTGATGAGAAGAAAACTGTGAATCGGTACTTGGTGGTACACAGTCATTTGAACCTGATCTATATGCCTATGAATTTAAAGGTTTTATTTTCTAAATAACTGAATAGGCATACATGTGGGCATACAAGCCAAGTTTTTCTGCCTTCCACTTTTTGGTGTCCCCGCTTGGTAAAGCATCGCCAGTTGGTTGGCGAGCTGTCCACATCTAGCGATCTACAGGACGACCATATCTGCGATCTGATATCCAAGATTCGTGACTTGGTAGATTTCGCCCTTGTGGCCTTGGCTGATGATAAGGCCTTCGTTGGTCAGCTCGACGATCGCCTGTTCCCATTTAGCGACCTCTCTCCGGTCGCTTTTGTCCGCGATGAGGTTTTTGCCGTTTGTTTGGACGTCCGTTCCTGCCATGTAGCGGACGTGAATAATCGTACCGTGGGCGTCTAAGCTCGCCTCCTTCAGCAAGATACTAGCCTCACCTGATAGTCTCGGGATCGACGTATTGGACTCGACGATTTCTCTCGCGTTAAGGGTTTCCACGCTGTTGAACAGAGGGTGCTCATTGACCTTCAGTTGAAGGTGCCGGTAGAGATTTGTACGGAAGTCACTGAGGCTGTCATAGCTCTTATAAAGCCCGCGATTTTGGCAGTCGGTTCTGAATTTCTTGACCGCCGCAGCCTGTTCAAGATCGACAGAGTCTATGGCCACGGGTTGGGATGAGAAATAGAGCATCGCCGGTTTGCCCGACTGAATATGCTTTTCAAGTTCTTCAACAGTGCCGCTCGCATACTCGTTGGTGGGGGTGCCAATCCTTGTCCAAAATACTCCTATCAGAAGATCACATTTTTCTAGAATCTGTTTGTTGATTATTGCTTGGGGAGTGCCCCCCATTTCTGGAGATGAATGTGACTCCCAGCCAATTGGCAGCAACACAATCTTCCGCACGTTTGAATTGACCGCATTCCACTCATAGATGACATCACGCACGATGGCGCGCTCAGAGGCAACATCACCTGGAGATGCGATCATCACATTGAAGGTTTCAGCTGTGTAGCTCATAGCACATCCTTGAAGTCAGAACGGCGATCAGGAGGCGGGGGGCTGGAGCATTGCCGACCGTTTACTTCATTTTAGCCCTACGCTAAGGGGGCGTTCAGCAGCGGTATCGATCACGGATGTATCGGCTGTAATACGAGCCTTTTGATCCCGCTGACATCAGGCCTTGGTGTATGGCTGGGGGGACGTTACAAAAATCATAGGAATGACCCTGTTGGAAACGGATGCTCATTCTTCTTGTAGCCGGATCGTAGCCTACAGCAGTCATTGCGTCAGAGCGCACGGCGATCATGTCCACAGTATTTCCCCAAACGTC
This sequence comes from Pseudomonas sp. P129, assembly GCF_020312195.1. NCBI lineage: Bacteria > Pseudomonadati > Pseudomonadota > Gammaproteobacteria > Pseudomonadales > Pseudomonadaceae > Pseudomonas > Pseudomonas sp. P129. Next base: position 63,203 of record NZ_JAGPYS010000003.1, read on the forward strand.
AGGCCCTTCAGTGAGCCGATCCGTCTGAGACTAGCTGAGCAGCTTCGGTTTCGCGTCCTCCCTTCCCCAAAAGTGCCGGGGACCCTGGAGCTTTCTTAAAGGTACGGGGCAGGAAACCCGCGTGGGTTTGGTAGCTGCTGATCGGTTGACGTTGGTTGACAGTTGACGGGTTGACAGCAGCACATCAGTAGCTGAAGGAATGAACATCTGGGTTCACCACCCGATTGGGTGAGTTCACCGGGTTCACCAGTTCACTAAGCTGTGAAAACGTCGGCTACTCAAGATGCGCGGGTTCCCTGCCCCGTATGCGGCGGAAGTTCTCAGGGTCCCCCGGCTTATGCCGGATTCCATTCGCTGATGGGGCTCACTTCATGGGGGGCGGGGGACAGACCCTTCAAATGCGGTGTAACTGGTGTTTCAGGTGTAGCGGTAATACTTAAGTATATGGAAAATAAGGATAAAAAAGTTGTAACACTTCACCCAGAGTTTCTGTATATGTGATGTAACAATACGGAACTGTGTAACGCTGCCGCTGTGCCGTACGGGCAACCGCGTACGATTGCCGCTAGCGGCCAGAAGCGGCCACTGCAACGTCGTTTTTAGCGGATTGAGCCTTGGATCGCGCAAATATGCAGCCAGCAATTGACTTCACCTTGCGAGACCGCCATACCTGTTTATTTAAACGTAGCGAAGGTTAATCTGATAATGGTGCAAGTGGATGCAAACCTGATTACTGACTGGCAAACATTCCACAGTGTTTTCGCAGAAAAGTTCGGCTTTCCTAGCTTCTACGGCCGCAATATGGACGCCTGGGTTGATTGTCTTTCATACCTTGATGACCCCAGGGCAGGAATGTCGTCTATCCACGTTCAACGCGGACAAACGCTTTCATTGGTTATCGACAATGCCAAGAGCTTCAAGCGCCGCTGTCCTGAGCAATTTGAAGCGCTTGTGGAATGTGCCGCTTTTGTGAACTGGCGAATGGTCGCTGCTGCCGGCACCCCGCTCGTGGCACTTGCTTTCAATGTTTAAGTGCTCGCCCACATCAATCGACGGGGGGGGGTATCAGCGACTGCGATGGGGCGAAAGTTGACCGTCCGGACAGGCTACCATCGACCAGAAGCAGACACGCTGAGTCTACGGAGCCAAATCATCCAGTGACCATCGCAATTAGCTGACCAGCCCCTTGGAAAAATTCTCTACGGCGAAGTCCACAAATGCACGCACCTTGGGCGCCATTTGCCTACTGCTAGGCCAAACGACGTGAAAGGTACTACTACCTATAAGGCTGTTGGTAAGTACCTTTTCTAAACGCCCGTCAGCCAAGCTATCTTTGACAGCGAAATCAGGTACGCACGCGATCCCTCTACCGGCCTGCGCAAGGTAGATCAGCGCCTCTACGTTGCTACAGACCATAGTGACCGGCAGAGACTCGCCTGCTTGAATGGCCTGTTGTTTCTTGAAAGGCCACTGGTAGAGCTTGCCCGAATTCTGCCACCGGTAGTGCAAGCAGGAGTGAGTTAAGAGATCGGCGGGCTTGGCGGGAATACCTCTGTTTTGAAGGTAAGCAGGGGACGCTACAAGGCATGACCGGTAGGGCCCTAGTGGACGGGACATTAGCCTCGAATCTTGGAGTTCGCTTCCACGGATAACCACGTCGAATCCTTCGTCGATCACATCCACCATGCGGTCAGTGAAATCCAGATCTAGCTGTATCTCTGGATAGCGCTCCATGAATGCGGAGATAACCGGCAAAGGCAATCCTGCGACCAAGGCTAAGCCGACTCGCAAACGCCCGCGAGGGGAGGTTGTCATCGCCGAAAGATCATCTTCTGCGGCTTGGATCTCGCCGAGGATGCGCCTGCACCTTTCCAGAAACACTTCACCCTCAGACGTCAGTCTGACCGTCCGGGTGCTTCGTTGGAAAAGCCTGACACCGACGCGTTCCTCAAGCCTGGAGATGCTCTTACTGACGGCGGACGCCGATATTCCCATTTTCCGGGCCGTCGCAACAAAGCTCTGGCTTTGCGCGGTGTCGACGAAAATCTCCAGGCCACTCAATGTCTCCAAAACCATCTCCAGATTAGTGACTATTTTGTCATTAGTGTTATGTACGTTACCTGCCTTAATCCAAACCGGTCAACGGCATACCATGGTCAACACAAGGTGGCACTTTTTACATTTGACCGTTTGTTCATGTCGCCTCAACAGGCGGCCTTTCTGAAAAACGTCGATCTCTCGCAGGTCGCAAAAGCCGAGAACACATATGAACACTGCTAACCGCTTGACCATAATTGCTGAGTCCCAAGCCTACTGGCGCGTCATCTTCAACAATCCGCCGCTAGCCCTGTTTGATCCGACGACTTTTGCTGAGTTGAACGTTCTGATGGACAACATCGAGAAGGATGAGCACCTCAAGGTTGTTGTGTTCGAGAGTGCCGACCCAGATTTCTTCATGAATCACCACGATGTAGAAAACCGGCTGACCGTTCCCGATCAACCTGGGGCAATGCCATTCTTTGGTAACTGGCCAAAGTGGGTTACCCGCCTTGCGCAGTCCTCCGTGATCAGCATCGCCAAGGTACGGGGCCGGGCACGTGCTCAGGGCTTTGAATTTGCATTGGCCTGCGATATGCGTTTTGCATCCAAGGAGCGCGCGAAGTTCGCATTGATTGAAGTTGGCGGCTCCTCAATCCCAGGCGGTGGCGGTGTTGAATGGCTTTCCGCACTGGTCGGTCGCTCACGCGCACTGGAGATTGTTTGCAGTGCCGACGATTTCGACGCCGATATTGGCGAGCGATATGGCTTCGTGAACCGAGCACTCCCTGATGCCGAACTCGACGCTTTCGTCAATGCGCTCGCCCACCGCATGGGACGGTTTGAGAAACGCGCACTGGAGACAGGCAAGAAAATGGTAAACGCTCGTGCAGGCGTTCCTACCGAAGGCGATCTGTGGATGTCGAACCATATCCTTCAAGGCGTAGACCTGTGGCCCGAAGCTCAGAACGCATTCGGAAAAATGCTCGACTCAGGGCTGGGCAAAGTCGGTGAGTTTGAGCTGAATTTTGCCGAACGCCTTGGCGATATGCCTGCTGCTTAATCGCTCTGGTAACTGAGCCGCTACCCATTGTGGGCCGCAGTCAAAACGACCTCTGCGGCCTAGACAATCGAGGATTGACCATGACCGCTTATCTTGTTTACGTCAGAGACCGGATCACTGATCCAGAAGAATTCAGGAAGTATGAGGAAAGCGCAGGGGCCGCATCGGCAGGCCACCCCGTCACGCCACTTGCCTTCTACGGCGCAGTTGAAACACTCGAAGGTGCGCCAGTAGACGGTGCCATTATCCTTCAGTTTCCTACCCTGCCGGATGCCAAGGCTGCTTACGATAGTCCTCTGTACCAGGAGGCGCTGAAGCACCGGTTGAAGGGGGCAGAATACCGCGTATTTATCGTACAAGGGCTTTCTGAGGTGGCCGTTTCTACAGCATGAGTGAAGGCTGTCGTCGCTTGCCCTTGGATCATTTAAGACAGCCGAAAGACAGCTATTGGTTAACTACTGCACGTCGCGACTGTCCGCTTTGGGTCGATTCTGTTGAAAAATTCGGCTTGCCCAAAACGCTCGAATATTGATGTATGAAAACATCTCTTTTGCACGCTACTACGTGAAATCTGACTCCTGAACCTTCTGCGCAAAACTCAGATTTCAATCTCGGGCGCGTACTTTTCTGCCATGGAATTCGAAGCCGACTTTTTCAACAGAATCGGTCGATAGCTGCCACTCAGTGAAGGTGGAAAAGCCTCAAGATCAAGCCCGAAGCTTTCTCACCGTCGGCCTCGTATAGACCGTGCAATCCGGCCTGATCGGTGAGTTTGTGTAGATTGAAGTGGTTGAAGAACGCTTGACCCAGTCGCTGATGCTCGAAGCTCCCTTGGCTCCAGAGCCGGATAAACTCCTCATAAGCAGCGCGTTCGATCTGTAGCGAGGAATCAGTTCCCATTTCAGGCTCCCACCAGTAGAGGTTCCCAAACGTACCAACTGCCTATCAACCCTTCAAGCTCGGCCTTTCCAATCAGATAGTCAGCTTTCGGCCAGAAGCGGACACTCTCCAGTGTCTACTTAATCAGCGGTGATTCAGGGGCTGGGGGGTATACATAGTTGATTGCCAAGCTAATCCCCAAGCTCGAATTGCTGAAACCCCACGCGCCTGACGTAAACCCAAAAGTTATCCTTTGGCTCATATTGCTCCATGCAAACACTGTGTTCCTGGCACAGTTCATCTTCGTCGATCAGGATGCGATCCCAATCGAAGTCAGGATTCTTGGAAATGGTATAGCTAGGGTAAGGTTTGTCGAGATCGAAGTGGATCGAGTACACGAACAACGGAGATTCCCACGACATGTGGGTTTCGTACAACCGCATCAGTTCGGGCATCTGTGCTTTACAGTGCTGTTCGGCAAACGTCAGTGCCTGGGGCAAATCATCCCACGTAGCCTTGACCGCGCGTTGCGCAGCGGCGAGCCTGGCGTAAGGTGGCTCGTCATTGTGGTGCTGGACGTAAATCAATCGGCTGCCGAACTGGAATTCACATTGCCAGACACCCGAGGGAGCACGCCAGTGGCCAAGCATGGATTCGGTCAGTAGATTGATGTCCATATTGGTACCACACAGATGGAAAGGTGCTCAGTTTACCCTCTCAAATATCAGCCTGGGAATGCGTAGGCGTTTGGGCTATTTGTCCGACATCCACGGGATCTGACCGGCAGCTTTGGGTCGATTCTGTTGAAAAAGTCGGCCTTGGTTTCTACGGCAGAAAAGTACGCGTCTAAGATTGAAATCCTTATTTTTGGTTGAGGCTTCCGGGCTCAGATTTCACGTAGCAACGTGCAAAAGTTGCATTTTCCCCGGTCAATATCCGGGCAGTTTTAGCGGAGCGACTTTTTCAACACCATCGGTCGAAAGCGGCCAATCGCGGAAGGCAGCTATCGACTCATAGCTACCTGTCACCGAAGGTGATTTCAGGTCAGCGGTGACCGTCGCAGCCTAAATACCCCATTCCTAAGCGAGTGCGGTCTAGCGAGCTATAGCTTTTTCTCAATAGCTTCGATGGCTGCCACATAAGCATCATTGCCAATCCCGACTTGGCCCCACACCTCACGTTCTTCTCCGCCTTGACGGTCATATTGTTCATCAGCATCCCAAAGCGTGAGTATCTGGTTCGGAAAGCAGTACTCATACCGGTCGAACTCATGGGAGCCGGAATCGTCCGAGGCAGCCATTTGTGAAAACAATTCAGTCGCAGATATGGAAAAAACATCAACCCCTCTAAACGTGAAGTTGAGCTGAGAGTTTCCGGAAACGCCTATGAACTGGACTTGATCGCTAGGGCCGTACTCAAGCTGGATGGAGGCTTCGCAGAAATAATCGACGCGGCCATAGGATCGTTCAAGCGGGAATCCATTCGCAGACATTGCTTCCCTTGCTGCTGCGCGTGAAGCGCCAAGCCGCGCGGGGCCGATTGCTTCCAGCGACAGAATTTCAAAAACAGGCATTCACAATGCTTCCTAAAAATGAACAATCTGATCATTAACCGGGTGCGATTTGAACATGTTAAAGCGTCGTTCCCAAAGACCGCTTTTGGCCGAATGCGGCCATTCGTGACTGGCAGAAATCGGTCAGAAGCGGTCGATTATCCAAATAAATCTGCCCCCGTTTTCTTAACCGCATGAGATGAGCGTTGCACCTTTGATTTAGAGATGTATCGAATCGGCTTTGGCAATAAATCAGGACACTTTTGAGAGGCAAGCCCTGAAGTCCGGTCTGACTACTTAAAGCCCCGTCGACGAGCAAGAATGGTGAGTGTGCAGCGATTTTCACCCAAGGGGCCGCCCATGCAAATGGTTCTCCGTTCGCACCTTGGCCGTGTTCTAGGCTATTTAGGGCGATCATGGAATGCAGCAAAAACATCCGCCATAAAATCCATGAAAACGATCGCTCGCTGGGGCAGCAGCCGATTCGCTAAGTATACGAATTGGATCGGGACGGGTGGCGCCACGTATTCGTTAAGCAGCAATTGAAGATTGCCACTTCTGAGCCCTTCCTCATAAAGCCATTGAGGCCCCTGCGCGATTCCCAATCCTGCATTGACGTACTCACGTATCGCCTCAGGCGAGTTGACACGCAGTCGTCCGGAGATCGGGACATCAGTGTTCTTAAACCGCCAGTTGGTTCCAGTGGATAGGAGGGTATAAATGAGGCAGTCGTGTTCCTTCAGGTCATCAGGCGAAGAGGGAGAGCCACGTTTTTCTAGGTACGCACGGCTGGCAACGCACACACGTTCGAACGATGCTAGTGGCCGGGCTCGCATTGCACTGTCCTCCAGGTGCCCAATACGAATCGCGAGTTCTACCCCCTCGTCGATTAAATTGACGTAGCGATCATTGATTTGAAGATCGAGCGACAGTTCGGGATAACGCGCTAGAAAGCTCGCCACGTGCGGTACGATGAAGGTGTGAGCCAATGCGGTCGGGCAAGCGACTCGCAGTAACCCAGACGGCGCTACGTTCCCTCTCAGTGAGGACTCTGACTGTTCCACTGAGTCCAGAATACGCCGCGCATCCGCGTAGTACCGTTCACCCTCGGGCGTGAGCATCAGCTTTCGTGTGGATCGGTGAAGCAGCCTGGTTTGCAAATGGTCTTCAAGAGCAGCGACGTAACGACTGACGTTCGGTTGCCCTAGTCCTAGATCACGTCCCGCAGCAGAGAAACTACCTGTCTCGACAGCGCGTACAAAACAGCCCATCAGTAACAACCGGTCCATCACGCCTCTTTTCATGCAGATTTTGCATGAGATCTATTCTATTTGCCCATCTTATCAGCGCGCTGGCATGAATACATAGTTGCTCTCAGAAGGTCAGCCGTCCGGCTGGCCGAACCAATAGAGAGGAAATTACATGTCCCGTTTACAAGGCAAGCGTACTCTCATCACAGGCGGTACAAGCGGCATCGGCCTGGAGACCGCCAAGCAATTTCTCGCCGAAGGCGCACGCCTGATCGTCACAGGTGTTAATCCTGAGTCCATGGCAAATGCTCAAGCTATTTTAGGGAGCGATGTCTTGGTGCTGCGAGCCGACTCAGCTAGTGTCGCAGCCCAGAAGAAGCTGGCGCAGGCTGTTCAGTCTCATTACGGGCAGCTCGACATTGCCTTTCTCAATGCTGGCGTATCCGTCTGGAAGCCGATCGAAGAATGGAACGAAGAGATGTTTCACCGCTCCTTTGACATCAATGTCAAAGGCCCTTACTTCCTCCTGCAAGCACTGCTGCCGGTCTTCTCAAACCCTGCATCGGTGGTTCTTAACACCTCGATCAGTGCACACTTGGGCGCCCCGCGCTCATCCATTTATGCCGCAACAAAGGCGGCCTTTCTAAGCATGTCGAAAACGCTCTCTAGCGAGCTTCTTCCGCGTGGTGTACGAGTAAATGCGGTCAGCCCTGGGCCGATCGACACGCCGCTGTACGACAAGGCGGGTATTCCCGATGCATACCGCGAGCAGGTCAACAAAGATATTGCTGCGACTATCCCATTTGGCCGTTTTGGCACGCCTGAAGAAGTAGCTAAGGCGGTGGTGTACCTCGCGTCGGACGAGTCTCGTTGGACGTTGGGAACAGAAATTATCGTTGATGGTGGTCGCTCGCTTTAACGAGATAGGCACGCCTTCGAGTCTGTACATCCCGCTTCCTGCCCGGAAGCGGGAGTTGTCGAAATAACAGTGAGTATTCAAATCTCGCAATCACAGCTCACGCTCGTTAGCCACGAGCTTTGTCCCTTTGTTCAGCGAGTGGCAATTTTACTTCACGAAAAGCAGGGTGGTTTTCCAAATCGACACCGGTCCCAAAGCTGCGCACCAGGGCAGCGGTGGCCAGATCAGTTCCAGCCTCTCCAACGCAAGCAGATTGAGGGCTGTAGCCGCATTCAGGATTCATTAGAGACTGCACACGGTTGCACGCGCTGATAACGAGCCGAGCGGTTGGCCAGGGTTGAGCGTCACCGTTCACGAGCGTACCTAGCTGCGGTTGGATCTCGAAGTGGCAGCGCATAGTGCAGGCCTAATCGGCGACAGTTTTACGTTTTGCGGACAAACAAAAGGCCTGCATCGCCGCAAGCCTTTGGTTGTATGGTGCAGGCACTATGAGTCGACCCCGGGACCTACTGATTACAAGGGAGATGCTTTTAACTTTTATATCAATGAGTTACGGATTTTATTATTACGTGACAACGTCGTAAACGTTGTGTGCTACTTAAGGTCTTCGTGTGCTATTACGTGGTCTAGCGGGGGAATAGCCGGAGTGTGTCAGGGCTATCGTAGGCTTTCGATCCCTAGCAGCCAGTCGCGGACGGCGGCTTTCGGCCATCACAGGCCAATTTCAATATGCCTCACCTTCATCGCCTTCAACGCTGGCTGCGAGTGCTTTCGCAATTTCCGTAGCCTTAATGATTGCCGCATCGCTGTAGACGAAGGAAATCACCCCCTTGCGATAATCAAAGAGATACTGTTGCTGTGTTAGTGGAGACGTCCAAATTGCCGAGTTTTTGCCGCTGGAAACAATCGTTTCACCAGTGACGGGATTTCTGCGAGCCAACTCGTTTTCTAGCTTCATCGATGGATCACTTGCGCAAAGTGATTGCCATTCTTCAAGAGCTATTTCCATTGGTCTGACAATATGAAGTTCGTAGGCCATAGGTGTGCCGGCTCCTAACTTTTGGCTGCATGTGAAGAGTTTGTGAGAGACCTGAATGTTAGCGACGGCTGAGGCTAGCGACTGACGGCAGAGCTGTCCAGTGACGGCTTCTGGCCGAGAGCAGACTGTGACTATATAGGTAGAGAGCCGCGCATCCTATGGAGCATTATCTTGATGCGATGGGCTAGAAATACTGTGTATTTCCAGTAAAGCGTCTACACCAAAACGGGCCCGTCTGGGCCCTTTTTCAGGTGAAGCGGCTTTATTTCTTCAGCCATACCTCGACGACATCAGCGCCGTGTTGTTCACTGCTTTCATCCTTTCGTTGCTCCAGTTGGCTCACGAGTGCAGCCTGTTGAGGTATCGAAATATCGTTGAGCTGAAGCAGATCCTGCCCGCTGTGGCTGCGCGCCCGGTCGGATAGTTCATGCCACGTCCAATTCCCCACACTTTCGCCTGCTTGTGGAACGGCCAACTTCAGCAAGCTCACTTGATCAATGCCGAGCAGGTTGTAATTCGCCCAGAGTCTTCCGCCTACATCGAAGAGTGTCTTAGCAGCCTCGTTCCATTTCTCTTCCAGCACTGTTTGAGAAAGCCACAGGGCGTCGCGTTCTATGCCCTTGTGCTTTTCCTGCGCTTCGGCGATGTATCGATCTACGGTGAGCAGCTCCTGCTTGAGCGCGGATATGATCAGGCCCTGCCGACGATCATACTCGGCGGCGGTTGCCAGGTTTTTTGCGGCTTTTTGTGCATCGGCATTGGCGGTCTTTTCACCTTCGGTGTCGCCCCATGCGACGGCCTGTGCATACGCGGTCGCAGCGTCCGTTTCGGCCTGCCGGGCTTGGCCGTGTCCTCTACGGCCTGTTGCTTGATTTGTTCTAGACGGGTGCTGAGGCTCTGACGTTTTTCATTGAGCTCCTGCTCATCGGCTTTCCAGTTGTTCATGGCCTCGATGTGACCGGCCATCAAGGAGTGGCTGTTGACGAGGGTCTCGCGACGATTAATCTTCTGATCCAACAGGTCAGCGTTATGCTTGCGCGAGTCGAAACGCCTTTTCAGCTCGTTGTACTTGTCGCGTAGTTCGCGCTCCTGGGCGGGCTCAATGGACTGCTCATTTTCCAGCGCGGCTTCAAGGGGCTGCAGATGCTTTTCCGTCGTTCCCCCGCTCGATGACCCCGCGCTGTAGCAGCTCTTTGTTCACTGCACTGATGTTCATGCCCCGGAATATCTCCGAGCGCCATGACTCGGGCAGCACGTAGTAGGTGTTTGTGGTGTGCAGGGAGTCGCCCAGGCCGTGCTCCATCGTCTTGCGAAAGCCCAGCCGGTCGATGGTGCGCGGCCCGTGTTCGTCGATCTTTGCCGCTGCCGATTCCCAGCGGGTAAATCGGCTCTCGCCGAAGCGCTCGATGACTTGGCGCAATCGCGCAAGGATCGCATCACCTTCGAGGTTACCGGCACCGCCATGCTCGTTCATCCATGCGTTGAGGCATACCCGAGCAGCGGTGCTGGCGGTGCCGTCGGGCCAGCCTGTTATCCCCATCGCGGTGGCCTGCTCACCCGCTGAGGCGACGATGCCAAGGCGAGCGACGGCACGGTGAGCTTGTCCGCTGGACAACGCTGGGAAGGATAAGGGGAGATGAAAGGGGATAGAGAGAGATAAAGGTGAACAGCCAGAAACAAGAAAGCCCGCACGAGGCGGGCTTCTTGTTGATTCACAGTGATCAGAAGAAAACTGTGAATCGGTACTTGGTGGCTACACAGGGACTTGAACCCCGGACCCCAGCATTATGAATGCTATGCTCTAACCAACTGAGCTATGTAGCCAAGTGGCGCGCATTATTCTCGGAGAACGCATATGTGTCAAGCGTTGTTGTGAAAAATAATTGCGTGCGATCAACCGGTTAGGTGGCAGCCCTCGTCGGTACGTCGTTCCGGGCGCTTACCGGAACAGGGTGTCGAGCATCTCCAGGTCATCGAATTCTTCTGCCCTCTCCAGCATCTCGGCCATCTCCCTTCGCTCCCTGAGCCAGGCTTTAAGGCTTTTCGGGGTGGTCAGTGCCTGCAGTTCGTCCTGTTCCTCGTCGAGGTGCTCCCGTATGGCTTTGACCTGCCTGGCACACTTTGTGTTGGCGGTCTTGGGTTTGAGGTCCTCGTACGGGTCCATCAGGAAGCGTTCACGGATCAGCATCTTGCGGTCGTGGATCTCGTCCTCCAGCTCTCTGAGTTGTTCGCTCAGGATCCGGTTGAAATGCTTGAGGCGCTTGTCGGAGATGCTGTCGATGTGGCTCTGGTCGATTTGCTCGATCTCCATTTGCATCTTCAGTAGCGCCAGCAAGTCATCAACCTCGTACGCTTCGTTGACCCTTTGCATGAGCGCTGTCTTGCGATCGCGCTCATCGGCATCCTGCTCGCGGTCCGGGTGCAGTGCGCTGGCCAGCTTGCGGTAGATTTCGCGCAAGGACTGGCTGCCTTCAGCCTCTTCCTGCTCACGACGCAGTTCGCTGGCCGTCGGCTTTTTCGGCTTCTGTGCGCCTTGCGCTTGCTCGGCCTGCTCTTTGAGCTTCTCTTCAATATGCCGAGTCACGTCCTCGAGGGAGTCCAGGTCGACATCGTCGTCCAGTTCCACGCCCAGATTTTCTTCCAGTGATGCTTTGAACTGCTGGTTTTGCAGGCGCTCCTCCTCGTCGTAGTCGTTGCCGGTGTATTTGAGGTAGAGCTGCTTCAGTTCTTCATCGTGTTCGCCGCCCATGAGTGACATGGTCAGGACGCAGATAATCTCGAGCACCGTATGTCTGTCTTTTTTGGCCAGGCGGAACTGATCGAAAGCCACGTCAAGCAAGCGCAGCTTGTTCATCTCGTTCGCTGCCTGCTCACGGAGCATCGGAACCAACTCTTCGATCCACAGCTTTTCGCAGGTTGCTGAAATCGCGAGCCACTGCTGCAAAAGCTTGCGCCTGGTTTCGAGCTTTTCCATCAGCGTGTTGAATTTCTTCTGACCGGCGCTCAAATGCGGCCTGGACGGTTGCGTGACGATGCGTGGCGAGGCGGGTGGGGTGGTCATGAAGACCTCCTTGATGGGGGAGCACTGCTGCGTAGTGATTGATTGTCGTTGGCCAGTTTACTTTTTCTGACCTTTTTGCGGGATGAATAAATGGCTGCCGTAAAGCACTTCTTCTTGTCTGCTGAGCGGTCCGCTTCTTGCTTGCATGTGCCTGATAGCTCGTTTGAGAAGCTTTTTGACGCCAAAAACAATGAATGGCGACACTTTGCGTACCAATCTGAGGCGATGTGTATCGCCATTGAAACAAGAACATGGCATTTTGCTGTTAGTGTTTTTCCAACAAAAGGCATCGCCTCTGTTTGTGCAGATCTGGCAGGTGTTCACCGGGAGTCGCAGGACATGAACAGTCTTTTGTCACCAGGCATGCGCCTGATGGGACATTTTGGTTTTGCTCGCAAGTTTCAGGTCTTGTTCCTGCTGTTCATGTTGCCGCTGGCGGGCAGCGCATGGGTCATCACCAAGGAATACAGCAACAAGCTCGATGTCATATCCGGGGAGCAATCCGGCGTGCGTCAACTGCTGGCCCTCGACGATCTGAACATCGAGTTGTCCGCCCAGCGCGATCATGCCGCACGCTGGAAAGCGGCCGACATTCTGCGCGAGCCAACCCCGGCGGCGAAGGCGGCGATGGCCAGCGTCGATGCAGGGATACCTCGAATTGCCAACGCGCTGCAGGGCGTTCAGGCCGTATTGGTTGAAGAGAAAGCTCCTGCCGACACCATGAACCGTTTCAAGGCGCTTCAAGCTGCTGTCACCGGTCTGGACACGGCATCATTGCGCACGGTGGGCTGGTGGCCTGATGGCTACGACCGCTTCACCACGGTGCTGAATCTGGTCCAGGCGCTGCGTGAGCAGATCGCGATGGACAGCGGTTTGATTCTCGACCCCTGGCTTGAAACCTACATGCTGATGCAGCTTTCCACCCAGCAAGTGCCGGACCTGATCGAGCGTATCGGTCGTCTGTCGAGTGTGGGGCAGACGTCGGTGGCATCGGGGCAGTTCAGCCTGCAGAGCCGCCTGCAAATGCGCGACCTGCGTGGCCGCATCGATGATTCCAAGGACCAGATGCAAAAGGCTGCCGGCCTGCTGCTATCCAAACTCCCTGAGCAGTTGCAGCCGTGGGCCGACAAGTACGCTGCGGTGATGCAAGTGCTGGAAGCACAGCTGAAGGTCATTGACGAAGGTGTTTTCGGCGGCAGCATCAAGCTCAAACCGGAAGAGTTCGAAAAGAGCATCGACACGCTGACCAGCAGCACGGCGGATTTGCGCAGGCAATCGCTTGACGCGCTCAATGGACGCCTCGATTACTACCATGAGAACTCCAACACGGAGTTCATCCCGATGGCGGTGGTCTTCTGTGTTCTGGTGATCATGGCGATCTATCTGTTCGCCTGTCTGCAATCCTCGATTCGCAACAGCGCCAGAGGCATCACCACGCTGGCTGAATCCCTGCGTGACGGCAATCTGTGTGTGGAAGTGGCTGTGCAGGGCCGTGACGAGCTGGCTGCCATCAGCCGCGCGCTGAACGTCGCGGTAGTGCAGCTGCGTACCAGCCTGCTGGGTGTCAATCAGGAAACCGTTCGCGTCGGCGACGCCGTGCTGACGCTGAGTGCTCAGTCCAGCGGGACGCTCACCGAAGTCGAGGACCAGCAACAACAGATCAGTCAGATCGCCGCCGCAGCCACCGAGCTGGCTGCCACTTCCCAAGGCGTGGCGAGAAGCTGTGAGCAAGCATCGGAAAGCGCCCGGCAGACGCGCCAGATTGCCCAGCAAAGCAGCCAGGACAGCCAGCGCACCACCGACAGCATCCAGCAACTCAATCAGCGGCTGACCGAGACTGCTGCCGCGCTGGGCCGGGTCAGCGAGCAGGGCCAGCAGATCCAGTCAGTGGTGGATGCCATTCGCGGTATCGCCGAACAGACCAACCTGCTGGCCCTCAACGCAGCCATCGAGGCGGCTCGCGCCGGCGAGCAAGGGCGCGGGTTCGCCGTGGTTGCCGATGAAGTGCGCAGCCTGTCCCAGCGCACCCAGGCCTCGACCGCTCAGATCGCCGGAACGGTCGACAGCTTGCGCTCCACCGTGACGCAGGCGGTCAACCTGATGGAAGCGGCCTGCGGACAAGCCGTCAACGATGCCCAGTCGGTAACCGGGCTGGGCATCCGCCTGGGCGAAATCGCCACGGCAGTGCAGGGTGTGACCGATACCCTGGCGCAGATATCGACCGCCGTGGAAGAACAGGCGACGACCGCTGATGAAGTGAGCAGCAACATCCAGCAGGTCGATCAGGCCGCAGGGCGTTTGCTGGAAGGCGCCCGTGCGGTCAATCAGGCGGCGGATACCTTGAGTCAGGGCAGTCGGGCGTTGAATGACAATACGGCGCGGTTTCGGTTGGGGTGATACGCCAAGTGGTCAGTAAAAAGCCCCAGTGATGGGGCTTTTTTTATTCATCGAGAGACGACATTCATTTCAGCAGGTCGTGATAGACCTGCACAGTCGACGCGCACATCCTTTCGGCGGTGAACAGCTTGTGGAAACGTGCCAGCGCGTTCTCGCCGAAGCGGGCCGCTTGCTCCGGGGCTTCCCACAAGCGGCGCATCGCTTCGCGCAAAGCCAGCGGATTTTCCGGTGGTACTGCCAGGCCGGTTTCTTCGTCGATATTCACGTAGGTCGTGCCGGTGCCGATCTCGCAGGAGATCATCGGCTTGCCGTACATCGAGGCTTCAAGCAGCGAGATGCCGAACGCTTCCGAGCGTAGATGGGAAGGGAAGACCAGGGCGTAACACATCTGCAGCAGGCACGCCTTGTCCTCATCATCCAGTCGACCGAGAAACAGCACGTTGCGCAGTTGCAGTTTTTCGGCCTGCTCCTTGAGTTCAGCCTCCTGAGGCCCGCCACCGAGGATCACCACCGGGTAATCAACGCCCTCCAGGGCGCTGAGCAGTGTGTGCAGACCTTTGTAATAGCGCAGCACGCCGACGAACAGAAAGAACTTGCCCGGCACGCGCTGCTGCCATTCTGATCGCTTCTGCGCCGGGACCACCGGATAGGCCGACTGATCCAGCCCGTAGGGCACGACCACGGTCTTGTCAGCGAAGGGCTTCAGGGTCTCGCTGGTCTGCAGGTAATTGGGCGAGGCCACCAGAATGCGGTCCATGCGTTGGAGAAACTGGTTCATCAACGGGCTGTACAGCTTCAGCAGCGTGCGCTGCTTGATGATGTCCGAGTGATAACTGAGCACCGTTGGCCGGCCATGACGGGTGGCGAAATGCACCAGATCCATCAGCGGCCAGGGGAAATGAAAATGAACCAGATCGGCTTCTGCGGCCATTTCCCTGAATTGACTGAAGACCTTGGCAGAAAAGCCCGTGGACGCCAGATTGAAGTTTTCCTTCACGCGCGTGACCTGATGGTCGGCGACCTGCAGGCGGGTGGGTGAGGGGGATGGGCTAAGCGTCAGCACCTGGCTTTCTACATCGAACGCACGGCAGCCCTGAGCGAGCTGGAAAATGACCTGCTCTATCCCGCCAGTGGTGTCCGGGTAGTAGGTTTTGAAGAAGTGAAGAACCTTGATCATCGTCTGCCTGATTCAGCCATGCGTGCTGAGTCGTTCACCACGGGCTTTAAGGGTGTTTAAAAAGGAAAGGCCTGTCTACCAGGTAGACAGGCCTTATTTTGTAACTGCCAACCAATCAAGCGGAGGGCAACATCCAGCTCAGGGTTTCCCGAAGCGGCGGGGTCTCCCAGTCGTGGACCAATGCGCGCAGGCGAGCGTTGTTGCCGCACAAGGTCTTGACCTCATTGGCCCGGACAAACGCAGGGTTCACCTGAACGTCGATATCCTGGCCCGTGATGTCCCGGCACATGTCGATCACTTCGCGCAGCGAGTGCGTCACGCCGGAGCTGACGTTGATCGTCTGCCCGACCGGGCAGACTTCCAGCAGACCGCGATAGGCGCTGACAACGGCGCGTACGTCACTGAAATCACGCCACACGTCAAGGTTGCCCAGCTCGATGGTGCTGGCCTTGCGTGCGAAGTGCGAAACGATCTTGGGCAGCAGAAAGTTTTCTGCCTGCCCGACGCCGGTGTAGTTGAACGGCCTGGCGATGACGATGGGTAACCTGGCGTGCCAGAGGCTCGCCATGTATTCCATCGCCAGTTTGCTCACGGCATAGTCGTTGGCCGGTGCGGGCGGAGTCGTTTCATCCAGCATGCCGGAGGAAGCATTGCCGTAGACATTGGCGCTGCTTGCCAGCAACACACAGTCAGGCACCTTGCCGCAGGCATCGATCGCCTCGAGCAGGTTACGGGTGCCGATCAGGTTGACCTGATAGAAAGCATCCGCTGCCCCGTGCCCGACGAACGCCAATGCTGCGAGGTGCACGACGATATCCGGCTGAGTGTCTGCCAGCAGCTTGCGAAGACCTGCCACGTCTGCCAGATCCACCTGGTAATAGCCGGGACTGTCCGAAGGCTGACTGCCGACGCCAAGGACTTCACAGCCCTGGGCGGCAAGCTCGTTCGCCATGAAACGGCCTGTAAAGCCGTTGATTCCGGTGATCAGTGCGCGCTTGCCAGCAATACTCATCAGAACGAAAAGCCTTTTTCATTACGACGCAGATCCGCTTCGACCATCATGCGGCACAGCTCTTCCAGATTGGTCTTAGGCTCCCAGCCCAGGACTTCCTTGGCTTTTGCAGGGTTACCGATCAGCAGCTCGACTTCGGTTGGGCGGTAGAACTTCGGATTGACCGAAACCAGTACCTTGCCAGTGTCTGCGCAAATGCCTTTTTCCGACTCGGCTTCGCCTTCCCACTTGATGGTCACGCCAGTGGCCTTGAACGCCATGCTCACGAAGTCGCGTACGGTTTCGGTGCGGTTGGTGGCCAGGACAAAGGTGTCCGGCTCATCAGCCTGCAGCATGCGCCACATACCTTCGACGTATTCCTTGGCAAAACCCCAGTCGCGCTTGGCGTCCATGTTGCCCAGTTCGAACGACTCGATCAGGCCCAGTTTGATCTTGGCAACCGAATCGGTGATCTTGCGGGTTACGAACTCACGGCCACGCAGTGGCGACTCGTGGTTGAACAGGATGCCGCTGGTGGCGAAGATGTCGTACGACTCACGGTAGTTGATGGTCATCCAGTGCGCGTAGAGCTTGGCAACGCCGTACGGGCTGCGCGGGTAGAACGGAGTGCTTTCTACTTGCGGGATGGCCTGGACCTTGCCGAACATCTCGGAAGTCGATGCCTGGTAGAAACGGATCTTGGTGTTGACGATGCGGATGGCTTCCAGCAGGTTGACTGCGCCGATGCCGGTGATTTCGGCAGTGGTCAACGGCTGTTCGAACGAAACGCCCACGAAGCTTTGTGCAGCGAGGTTGTAGACCTCGGTAGCGCCCGTGGTTTGCAGCAAGCGAATGCTGGCAGACAGGTCAGTCAGGTCATACTCGACGAGATGCAGATTAGGGTTGTTCTGGATCCCGAGCTCTTCTATACGCCAGAAATTGACGGAGCTGGTACGGCGATAGGTGCCGTAAACGGTATAGCCTTTTTCGAGCAGCAGCTCAGCCAGGTAAGCGCCGTCTTGACCTGTAATGCCGGTAATGATTGCTTTCATGCTAGATTTTTTAACTCCATCAAAGATCGGGTGCCCCAGCTTGTTCACGGGGGGCTAGTGCTGTATTCGAGGCGGGTCATGATACAGGTTAGCAAGCGTGTAGACGACTGTTGCACCTTGTTGTGTGGCATTTATTATGCCCGTTCGACGGCTCGCCGGCTCTGCTCTCGAGTGACTACTGTGATAGCAGAGGTGGCGAAAGGGTATCATTGCACGTGAGCCGTTCGGAAACGTCCATGACATGGCCGTTAAGCAACGGTTCTGCAATTGCCTGATTTTCAGAAGAATTTCATGATTTTCCGTCTGCTGGGCTCATGAATAATTCGTTTTGAACGTGCCGATTTAAAGACTAAACGGTGACTATTCCAGCGAAGGCGATATAGTGCGCCCCCAGAAACCTTTTTCTGTTTTTTTGCGTTTCGTAGCTCGGTGAAACCAGCGCTCCGCCCACTGCGGTGGGAGTCGGGTATTAACTGTACGGAACAGGAACACTCAGGGTAAGCACGACTTCACCCTCTTCAGGAGTCATCAATGTTGGAGCTGTTCAGAAGCCTTTGGGGTTACCGGGGATTCGTCTTTTCATCTATACGCAATGAGTTCTCCGCACGATTCGCCCGCAGCCGCCTGGGTGGCCTGTGGATGATCATCAACCCGTTGGCACAGGTTGCGATCTACGCGCTGGTTCTCTCCAACGTTCTGGCTGCCAAACTACCGGGCATCGACAACAAGTATGCGTATGCGGTCTACCTGATGGCCGGTATGCTGGCATGGAGCTACTTTGCGGAAATCATCGGTCGCTGTCTGACGCTGTTCATCGATCAGGGCAACCTGATGAAAAAGATGCGTTTTCCACGCATCACATTGCCCGTGATTGTCACAGGCTCATGCCTGCTCAATTATGTTCTGCTGTTTGCCGCGATACTGCTTGTCTTCGCTGCACTGGGCCTTTGGC
Source organism: Pseudomonas sp. P129 (assembly GCF_020312195.1). NCBI lineage: Bacteria > Pseudomonadati > Pseudomonadota > Gammaproteobacteria > Pseudomonadales > Pseudomonadaceae > Pseudomonas > Pseudomonas sp. P129. The sequence continues at coordinate 81,572 of NZ_JAGPYS010000003.1, forward strand.
CGCACTGGCAAATGCTCTGGCTGATTCCTCTGACCCTCGTGGTGACCGCCCTGGCTGTCGGTCTGGGCCTCATCCTTGGTGTATTGAACGTATTTGTGCGCGATGTCGGTCAGGTCATTCCGATTCTGCTGCAGGTGTGGTTCTGGTTCACCCCGATCGTGTACCCGGTCAATATCATTCCCGAGCAATTCAAAAGCGTCATGGGCATCAACCCCATGTTTCCGATCGTCAGTGCTTACCACGACGTTCTGGTTTATGCGCGAGCGCCTGATCTGCAAAGTATGGCCATCACCGCCGCTGTCGCTGCAGGTCTGATGCTGCTGGGCCTATTCATGTTTCGCCGGGCGGCGCCGGAGATGGTGGACGTACTATGAGTCTGTTGAGCGTTAGTAATCTGGGCAAGGCCTATCGTGTCTATGCCTCCGAGTTTCAGCGTATTGGTCGCTGGTTCGGCATACCTACCAAGCCAAGCGAAGAGCACTGGGTCCTTAAACACATCAGTTTTTCAATCGAGCCAGGTGAGGCGATAGGAATCGTTGGGCAGAACGGGGCGGGTAAGTCGACGCTGCTCAAGATGATAACCGGGACTTTGCAGCCTACTGAGGGGCATGTTCAGGTCAACGGTCGTATCGCCGCTATTCTCGAGCTGGGGATGGGGTTTACTCCCGACCTGACCGGGCGTCAGAACGTCTATCACGCCGCCGGCCTTATGGGGTTCAGTGCTGATCAGATCAACGGGGTTATTGATGAAATCGAGGCATTCGCAGAGATCGGCGAATATTTCGACGAACCGGTGAGAATGTATTCGAGTGGCATGCAGATGCGTGTTGCGTTTGCGGTTGCCACAGCGATCAGGCCTGAAATACTTATTGTTGATGAAGCGTTATCTGTCGGCGACAGCTACTTCCAGCATAAAAGCTTCGAGCGCATACGTCAGTTCCAGGCTCAGGGAACGACATTACTCATCGTGTCTCACGACCGAGGTTCCATTCAGGCGCTTTGCAGCCGAGCGATATTGCTTGAAAAAGGCACGGTGATAAAAGATGGAAAGCCTGAAGAAGTCATGGATTTCTATAATGCACTGATTGCCGAAAAGGAAAACGCAACGGTACAGCTCCGAGAGCTCGAGGATGGTTCGGTACAGACTCGCTCAGGCAGCGGAGAAGCCACCATCGGCGCTGTCAGTCTGCACAATGCTGCCGGTGAGCGTATTGAGTACGTTTCCGTCGGCGAGCCAGTGTCCTTGCGCATCAATGCTCAGGTCAACAGTGCAATTCCCGAGCTGGTAGTGGGGTATCTCATCAAGGATCGCCTGGGACAGCCTGTTTACGGCACCAACACGCATCATATGGGCTGCAAGGTCGTTGATCTGCAGGCAGGAGAGTCTCTGGATTACTCCTTCAACTTCCCAGCCAACCTGGGTGTGGGCTCGTATTCAGTTGCGGTGGCACTCCACACAACAGACAGTCATTTATCACGCAATTATGAATGGGTGGATTTAACGCTCGTGTTCAATGTAGTCAATATTTCGCAAAGCGAGTTTGTTGGGTTGGCATGGCTGCCGCCTGTTGTGGAGTTCAGTCGATGACCGTTCCCTTCTACCGTGCCTTTGAAGATCGTTATCGTGGCTCGCGCGAATTGATCCATGAACGCCAGCAGGTTTACGTGCCGTTCCTGAAGCCGCTGCACCAGCTTTACCCGGATGGCCAGGCGCTGGATCTTGGCTGTGGTCGAGGCGAGTGGCTGGAAATCTTGATCCAGAATGGTTTCCAGGCGCTCGGTATCGATCTTGACGTAGGTATGCTTGAAGCCTGTACGGCTTTGGGATTGCCGGTCGAAAACGTTGATGCGCTGGAAAAGCTGAGAAGCTTGCCAGATGAAAGCATGACCGTTATCTCAGGTTTTCATATCGCCGAGCATATCCCGTTTGGCGATCTCAAAGTGCTGGTCGCCGAGGCGCTGAGAGTACTAAAACCTGCCGGGCTGCTTATTCTGGAAACACCTAACTCGGAAAATCTAGTAGTGGGGACGCAGACATTTTATCTGGACCCTACTCATACCTGTCCCATACCGCATTTGCTATTGAGCTTTCTGACCGAATACTCTCAATTTAGCCGCTCTCAGTTGCTACGCCTTCAGGAGCCCGTCGCGCTTTCCGAAGGCGGGCCTGTCGATTTATTCAGCGTGCTGCACGGTGTCAGTCCGGATTACGCGATCGTTGCACAAAAAGCGGCTGCTCCCGAACAGCTGGAGATATTCGACGCCGTTTTCGGTAAAGAGTACGGCATGTCGCTGGAGTCACTTTCGCGCCGCTATGACTCCCAGGTGGCAGGCTGGATTGAAAAGAGTGACGCTACATGCGCTGAGCTGCGTGAGCAGTTGAATCAGGTTCAGCAACGCGGTCAGGAACTTGAGCAAATTGTGCGTGCGCTTGAAGAGTCAGGTACTGCGACTGAGACTGAACTGCGTGAGCAGTTGAATCAGGTTCAGCAACGCGGCCAGGAACTTGAGCAAATTGCGCGTACGCTGGAAGAATCGGGTGCTGCGACCCAAGCTGAACTGCGTGATCAGCTCTCTCATGTTCAGGAACAAGGCAAGCACCTCGAGAGCAGTGTGCACGCCCTGCAAAATAACGACGAAGTTGAAGCCAGGATACGTGAGGTGACACTGCGTGCCGAACTGGCTGAGTCGCGTGTTCATAGTGTTCAGCTGGGCCAAGAAGCTGCACAGTTGCGTATGAATGAATCAGAAGCGCGCTTGAATGAAGCGTTTTCTTACCTGAAAGAGCTTCAGGCGCAGGTTGCGCAACTGCAGCAGGATACCGGCGTTACTAAAGTGACAGACGCAGTCTCTGCGCAAGCGCGGGTCGATGAGCTCCAGGCCCGTCTCAAGGAGTCGTTGGATAATGCGCATCACTGGTGGTTGAAAGCCAACGAGAACCAGGTCGAACAAGCGCAGATGCATGAGATTCAAGCTCAACTGGATCAATCGCTGAACAATGCGCATCATTGGTGGCTTACAGCGAACGCTTATGAGGCACGTATTGCACAGTTTGAAAATAGTAGGTCATGGCGGATAACTCGGCCGCTTCGCACGTCGGCCAGTTTATCCAGCAAAGCGTCCAGAGTACCTTCGAGTCTCTTCAAGCGAGTGGTACGTTCTGTGTTGGCCCGCTCGATACGCTTTGTTTTGAGTAGGCCGCGCCTACGCACGCGTCTTGTCAATAAAGCTCAGGCATATCCCAATTTTTTGAATAGCGTCAGGCAATTTGCCTTGCGTCACGGAATTATTCAGCCCCGGCCTCATGAAGTGACGCCTGTTACGGCTGCAACAGAGGCGACTGACGATGGTTTTCCGACAGCAAGCCCAAGGGTGGCGCGTGTTTATTCCGATTTGAAGCTGGCTTTTGAGCGCAAGGAAAACCGTTAATGCGTATTGTCATTGATCTACAGGGCGCTCAGTCCGAAAGTCGTTTTCGCGGTATTGGTCGCTATTCTCTGTCATTGGCTCAGGCCATCGCACGAAATGCCGGGAACCATGAGATATGGCTGGCCCTGAACAACTGCATGTCGGAAAGCATTCCTGACATAAGGGCTGCCTTTTCTGGTCTTATTCCCGAGAGCCGCATACGTATATTTGACGTGCCGGGTGATGCGAACCCGACTCCTTGGGTGGCGAGAGCATCTGAAGTCATCAGAGAGTCCTTTTTGTCCACGCTGAAACCCGATGCGGTAGTGGTCAGCAGTCTGTTTGAAGGCTATTGGGCGAACGCAGTGACGTCCGTTGGGGCTGTGCCGGCAACGCATCAAACCGCAGTAATCCTCTATGACCTGATTCCGTTCATGAACGAGGATGTCTATCTTCCTACTGCAGAGCTGAAAGACTATTACCACCGTAAAATAGACTGGCTGAAAAAAGCCGATACTTTGCTGGCCATTTCCGATTCCTCGCGCCAGGAGGCGGTGACGCACCTAGGCATTAACCAAGCGAAAATAGCCAATATTTCCGCGGCTATCGGTGAGCAGTTTATCCCGGATGAAGTGAATCTGAGCAAAAGCTCGGCGATACTTGAGCGTCTGGGCGTGAAAAGCGAGTTCATTCTCTATGCGCCGGGCGGCTTTGACCCCAGGAAGAATTTCGCTCGCTTGCTTGAAGCCTATAGCACGCTGCCCAACGCGCTTAAGGCCAGGCACCAGCTGGTTATCGCAAGCAAGCTGCATGCTCAGCAGCGAATGGAACTGCTCGCCTTCGCAGAGCAATATGGCGTCAAGGCCTCGGAGTTGGTACTCACTGGCTACGTCAATGATGCGGACCTGATCGCCCTCTATTCGTTGACCAAGCTGTTTGTCTTCCCGTCAACCCATGAAGGCTTTGGTCTGCCGGTGCTGGAAGCCATGGCATGCGGCGCTGCGGTTATCGGTTCTAACTGCAGCAGTGTTCCGGAAGTCATCGGGTTCGATGAAGCGCTGTTCGACCCGTTCTCGGTCGGCTCCATCGCTGCGAAAATGATGGAAGGTCTAGAAAACGAGGGCTTCCGCTCAAGATTGCTTACCAATGCGGGGGAGCAGTGCAAGAAGTTTTCGTGGGATGAGTCTGCGAAAAAAGCCATAGAAGCTTTGGAGTCGAGGCATTCGTCGGTTGCTGCTGATCAGCCTGACCTACCTGATCCTGGAGCTGCATTGCTGGAGCGACTGATTTCACTCTCGGACACTGCGCCTACTGACATCGAGCTTTTCCAGGTTGCGAAAAGTATCGCATTCGACTTTGCAGGTTCTGATCACAGGCAGCTGTTGCTTGATGTATCCAGCATCGTTCACAGTGATGCCAAATCAGGTATTCAACGCGTCGTACGCAGTCTGCTCCACGAGTTCTTGAATGACCAACCAGCAGGCCTGACTGTTCGTCCGATCTACTTCGCGGATGGCCAGTATTATTATGCTAATGCCTTTGCCTCCCGCATCTATGATCAGTTTTCCGAGACGACAGACGCCATTATCGACTTCGCCCAAGACGATATCTATCTGTCTCTGGACTTGAACATGCACTTGGCAAGTCAACTCTATCCGCTGCACAGTCAGATGCGGCAGATGGGCGTACAGGTCAGTTACATAGTGTACGACTTGCTGCTGTTCCACCGCCCTGACTGGTGGGTGGCGCCGAATGCTGAGCTGTTCAACGACTGGCTGCAGAAAATCAGCATGGTCGCTAGCAGTCTGATTTGCATATCGGGTGCAGTTGCGGATGAATTGAAGCAGTGGCTTGCTGACAATGTGGACAAGTGCGCAGGCAACAAGCCAAATGTAAAAAGCTTCCACTTGGGGGCCGATATTGACAACAGCCTGCCTTCTGCAGGTCTGCCCGATGATGCAGGGGAGCTGTTGGCACGTCTGGCGCAGAAGCCAAGCTTCCTGATGGTCAGTACCGTAGAACCGCGCAAAGGGCATGCGCAAACGCTCTCTGCTTTTGAAAGTCTCTGGGAGCAGGGGCAGGACATTAATCTTGTCATCGTCGGGAAACGGGGCTGGCTTGTGGACGAGCTGGTCGCACGCCTTGAAAACCATCCCGAGAAAGGCAACAGGCTTTTCTGGCTGGAAGGCATCAGTGATGAGTACCTCGAAAAGATTTACTCGACGTCGACGTGTCTGATAGCGGCATCGGAAGGCGAGGGGTTTGGCCTGCCATTGATCGAAGCTGCGCAGCACCACATACCTATGATCATTCGCGATTTGCCCGTGTTCAGGGAAATTGCAGGTGAGCATGCGTTTTATTTCCGGGGGTTGACCCCTGACGAGCTTGCAGCCGCGGTGCTGGCCTGGCTGCAGCTGTTTGATCTTGGCGAGCACCCTACATCGGTGACGATGCCGTGGCTGACATGGGAAGAGAGCGCGCAACAGCTTCTCGGTGAGATCGCAGAATAATGCGGGAGGTGCTTTTAGGTCTGGGTTGTGAATCTTTAAATTGTGAGCCTTGTGCTGGGAGAGCTAAAGGTCATTGAAACGTTGGCTGAGGCAGTCACCGTTCACTTTTACCGGAGGCAAGCTTTCGGAACGTTTCGTTGGGCTGGCCGGCACTTCCGCGTCCTTTATCTCCACAAAGTGGCGATAGCCATGTATTCTTGCTCGCTAATTTTGCTGCTCGCATCCCTGATCACTGCTGATCTGGGATGCGTTATTCTCATACCATCAATGGCGTAGGAAAATGACATCCAGACTTAAGTTCGAAGACAGCCTTGCCGGGAAAAAGGTTTTGGTCACCGGGCATACCGGCTTCACTGGGGGGTGGGCGTGTCTTTGGCTAAAGTCTATTGGTGCTCATGTAGCTGGCTATTCGCTTGCGCCCGAGACCAAACCCTCTCTTTTTGAAGAGATAGGTCTTGAAGATGATGTCACCAGCGTGCTGGGCGATATTTGTGACTTCGACAAGTTACTGCAGGCTGTCGAAGCCTTTCAGCCGGATTTGATCCTGCATCTGGCCGCTCAGCCTCTCGTTCGCAGGTCTTACCGCGAGCCCGTGCAGACTTTCATGGTCAACGCCCAAGGAACGGCGCACGTTCTTGAAGCCGCTCGGCTGGTGAAAAGTGTCCGCGGCGTGCTCTGTGTGACAACGGACAAAGTCTATAAAAACAACGAATGGGCATGGCCGTATCGCGAAAATGATCCGCTGGGCGGCAAAGACCCTTACAGCGCTTCAAAAGCGGCTGCGGAAATGATCATCCAAAGCTATGGCGCTTCCTACCCCTTCTCTCAAGGGCTGGGTCCTGCCATTGCTACCGCCCGAGGCGGCAATATAATCGGCGGTGGGGATTGGTCTGAAGACCGTCTTATTCCTGACTTCGTTCGGGCTTTGAACGAAGGACAGGTCATGACCCTGCGTTACCCTGATGCCACACGGCCTTGGCAGCATGTTCTGGCACTCGTGCATGGTTACCTCGTCATTCTTGCCGAGCTGCTATCCGAAAACCCTGGCCGCGTTGCGAAAGCCTGGAACCTTGGGCCCCAAGAGCTCAAGCAGTACTCTGTAAGAGATGTTCTTGAATTGATGAGTGCTGACTGGCAGCGTCCGAATCTCGAATTCATGGACAATCCGTTGCCTGAAGCGGGCGCATTGGCGCTGGACAGTTCTATCGCAAGAAATCAACTGAACTGGATTCCTGTATGGAATACGGAAGAAGTTGTGGAAAAAACGGCTTCTTGGTATCGAGATTTTTATGCACGTCCTGGTAGTGCCCGGGCAATTACACTCGCTCAAATTGATGGGTGGCGAGCGGGCATTCAGGAATGAACTTCATCATTGGCAGCCGTGGTCGACTTGGGCAGGCTATCGCAGAGCAATACACTGCGAATGAAGTCACCTGTGTCGATCGAACGGTCTATGAGCGATGGGCCGAGCCTGATTCGATAGCGGCGATTACTGACTATTTTTCGAAATATGCGCATGCCGGTGCTGTGGTGTACATCTGTTCTGGCTTACTCGACCCTCGGCTGCCTGCCGAGCAGTTGCACGACGTAAACTTCAGACTGCCACACAATATAATCAACGCTGTCGCCTCTGCAGGCATCCGGACTGTCACGTTCGGAACGGCAATGGAGCGCACGCTGACCTCCAATCCTTATGTGCAAAGCAAACTGCTGTTGAGTCAGTTTGTTGAAAGCGTTGGGGAGGGTAATGTCAGGCCCGCGCATATCCGGATTCATACACTTTACGGCTCAGCTGAGCCAAGCCCTTTCATGTTTCTCGGACAGATTTTGAGCGCTCTGCGTGCAGAGGCTCCTTTCGAGATGACCCAAGGCCGGCAACTGCGTGAGTATCACCATGTGGTGGACGATGCGGTGGCCATCAAGTCGCTGGTGGATAATCATGCTGAGGGCATCATTGAGCTAAGTCATGGCATGCCTGTCAGCCTTGGGGATTTGGCCAAGGCTATCTTCTCGGCATTCGACAAAACTCATCTACTTCGCCTGGGTGCATTGCCCGAGCCGGCTCAAGAAAATTTTGACCATGTTTTTGAGCGCCCTGAAGCGCTGAACGGCGTTGTGTTTCGCGACAGCGTAGAGTCAGTAGTCGATTATATGAAAAAACAGATAACCGCCTGAGTGCAGAATTCTTTATGGAAAATTTAATGTCAGGCAAGCGTCCCCTGGTATCAATCTCGATCCCGGTGCTCAACGAGTCTGGAAATATCGAAGCTCTTTACGCTCGGCTGGACGCGCTGGCGACCAAGATGAAAGACCGATGTGATTTGGAGTTTGTCTTTTCAGACAATCATTCGGACGACGATACCTGGAAGATGCTAGCCGACCTGGCGGCCAAAGACCCGAGGGTCAAAGCTATTCGCTTTTCTCGAAACTACGGCTTCCAGCGCTCTATTCTCGCCAATTACATGCACACCAAGGGCGATGCTGTGATGCAGATTGACGCCGACCTGCAAGATCCACCGGAAATGCTGGAAGAGTTTTTTGCTCGCTGGCAGGAAGGGCATGAGGTGGTCTATGGAGTGCGTCGCAAGAGGCCGGAAGGTTGGTTATTGAACAACTTTCGTCGCCTGGGGTATTGGGCAATCGACAAAGTGAGCGAGCACCCAATACCGCGAGACGTTGGTGACTTCCGTCTGATTGACAGGAAAGTCGTCGATGTATTGCTCAAGACCAAGACGGCCAATCCCTATCTCAGAGGGATGATTGCGGGGATCGGTTTCAATCAGACGGGCATTCCTTACGATCGGGATGCACGGATTGCAGGCGTCAGTAAATTCAATATCAGCCGGCTGCTGCAGTTGGGCCTGACGGCGGTGTTCAACCACTCTACAGTGCCGCTACGCATGGCATCATTTTTAGGGGTGTTGATTCTGGCTGTCAGTGTTTTAGGCGCTCTCTATTATGTGTTATTGCGTCTATTCCATCCTGAACTGCCGCCTGGGCTAGCCAGTATTCACATTCTGGTTCTGTTCGGCATAGGCCTCAATTCTTTTTTGTTAGGCATCATCGGTGAGTACCTACTGCGTATTTACCTGGTGTTGCGTGCAGACCCCATTGCTGTGATTCAGCAAAGTCTTAACTTTGAAACTTCCGATCTCAAGTTATAAGGAAAAAACATGAAAGCTGTAATTTTGGCCGGTGGCTTGGGAACTCGCATTGCGGAAGAGTCTGATACCAAACCGAAACCGATGGTAGAGATAGGCGGTAAACCTCTGCTTTGGCACATCATGCGTTCATATGCCAATCACGGCATCAAGGATTTTGTCATCTGCCTGGGTTACAAAGGCTATGTGATCAAAGAGTTTTTCTCCAACTACTATAATCACATGTCGGACATGACGATTGATCTTGCAACCGGAGATCAAAAAATTCTGAACAGCCAGGCCGAAGACTGGCGGATTACGTTGGTCGATACCGGTCCTGAAACCATGACTGGCGGTCGTCTCAAGCGCGTGGCGCCTTATCTGAACAACGAAACTTTTTGCCTCACGTATGGCGATGGTCTTTCAGATATCGATATCAGTGCAGAAGTTGCATTTCACCGTCAACACGGGAAATTGGCAACTGTAGCAGCGGTGCAGCCCCCTGGACGTTTTGGCGTGCTCAACATTGATGCCGAGAACAATGTGTCCAGTTTTTCTGAAAAGCCTGCTGATGAAATTGGCTGGATCAACGGCGGGTTCTTCGTCCTGGAACCAGAAGTGATCAAATATATCGACGGCGACAGCATTTCCTGGGAGCGCGAGCCGCTGACGAATCTTGCCAAAGATGGCCACCTGTGCGCCTTTCAGCATCATGGCTTCTGGCAGCCCTGTGACACTTTGCGCGACAAGCGCGAACTGGAAGCGTTGTGGGCGACCAACAATGCCCCTTGGCGGATTTGAGATAAACATGACACAGAAGTCGCAGACCAAAGAGAGACGCTGGATAAAACATGTGATTGGTGGGGGCATAACGCTCATTTGCCTTATCGCAATTTTTCGTCTGGTGAAGTTTTCGGAGGTCATGGAAGCCCTTGAGCATTTCCAATGGCGCTACCTGGCGCTGGGGATTCTATCGCTGGGCTTTGGCTACGCCGTGCGTATCTTTCGATGGTCTGTAATGCTTTCTGCAACAGGCACGCCGGTAGAATTCAAGAACTGCGCGGCGCCTTTTCTGGGTGCTATTGCACTCAATAATGTGCTGCCGTTGCGGTTGGGTGATGTCGTGCGTGCGCTGGTATTCCCTTATGCCATGGGGGTTACCAAAACCGCAGCAACGACCAGTCTCGTTGTGGAGAGGCTTATAGATCTGGTCACCTTGCTGGCCTGCCTGGCGCTCGGCGTGCTTGCGATACAAACCGTGGAAGTCCCGCCGGCACTCCGGCAAACAGCTGTCATTCTGGCCTTGTTAGGCGGCATGACTCTCACTGTCGGATTTTTCTTTTCCGGCAGCTTCGCACGCCTGTTTTATTCATTGGCGGGCGAACAGTCAGAGTCGATCAAACCTTCCAGGCTGCAGCAGATATTTCACGCCGTCGGAGGGCTTTTCGAGAGCTTCGATGTGATGTCTCGGCCCCGCGTACTTGGCGCGATGCTTGGTTTGTCAGTACTTGTCTGGGTGGGTGAGTCAGGCTTGTTTTATTTTGCACTGATGGGGCTGGGCCTGGACGCGAGCCCTCTTATGGCGCTGCTGGTAATGGCGATCGCAACGCTTTCTACCTTGGCACCTTCGTCACCCGGCTATGTAGGTCCGTTTCATCTCGCTGCTTTCACCGCAGTCACGCTCATTGGTGGTTCTGCAGCTCAAGCAGGCAGCTATGCGATAATTGTACATCTGGCCCTCTGGCTACCAACGACGATTGTTGGGGCATTGGCGATATGGTCGCGCCCTGCGTTATTCAAAGCAGCGCGAGCATAATCATGAAAAATTCTACCTTGGTAAATGTTAATGAATAATTATGATGTGGTGATTGTGGGCGGTGGCTTCACAGGCCTCACGGCTGCTTACGTGCTGTCAAAGCAGGGGAAGCGAGTGAAGGTGATTGAAGCCGACTCCACGCCAGGCGGATTGGCCGGGATTTTTGAATTCAACGATGGCGTTCGCGTAGAGAAGTTTTATCACCACTGGTTCAATAACGACGTCTTTGTACCGGAACTGGTCAAGGAGTTGGGGCTGGAAGGTGACGTTATCTTGCTGCCTACGCGAACCGGTATGTATTTCAACGGAAGAATGTGGAAGTTATCCACACCGTTGGACTTGCTGCGCTTCAAGGCACTGTCCCTTGTCGATCGCATACGCCTGGGGCTGTTGGTTTTTCAAGTACGCCGCATCAAGGACTGGAAGACGATCGAGCACCTGAGTATCCGCGAATGGCTGGAAGGCATGTGCGGCAAGTCTGTGTACAAAGTGGTATGGGAGCCGCTGATCAACTCCAAGTTCTCTGTTTACGCAGAGGCAGTCAACGCCGTCTGGATGTGGAAAAAGCTAGTGTTGCGCGGCAGTACGCGCAACGATAAAGGCGGCGAAGAACTTGCCTACTTCAAAGGCGGTTTCGGACGGCTTGCAGAGGCACTCGTTTCGGCCATTCGTGCTAATGGCAGCGAGGTCGTCTTTAATTCCAAAGTCACTGGTCTGGTGACCGCGGGTAAACAAGTCACTGCTGTCACCACCGAAGAGGGCGAAGTGGCGGGCAATAAGTTTTTGTTTACGCCGTCGTTTCCATTGATCGCGAATATGTTTCAGAACTCAGCGGACGATGCATGGCTGGCAAAATTGCGCAGGGTCAAGTACCTGGGCAACATGTGCCTGGTTTTGCGCCTGAAGCACAGCCTGTCAGACACCTATTGGCTCAACGTCAATGATCCGGGTTTCCCATTTGTGGGTGTTATCGAACACACCAATTTTGACACCCCGGAAAATTACAAGGGTACGCACATTGCCTACCTCTCTCGCTACCTGGCCACTGAAGATCCAGTCTGGGCCTACAGCGATGATGAATATCTTGATTTCGCCCTCTCGCATTTGAAGCGAATGTTCCCTCACTTTGAAAAAGAGTGGGTCGTCGACTTCAAGGTCTGGCGTTCCGAGTACGCTCAACCGGTGACCGAGCGTAATTACTCTCAATACGTCCCTGATGCATCCACACCATTCGATAATGCGTTGATTTCGACGATGGCTCAGATTTATCCAGAGGACCGGGGAACGAATTACGCGATTCGCGAAGGTCGCTTGATCGCCCAAAAGCTCTAATCTGAAAGGGATCGTCTGAGTGAATCACATGCAACCATTACCGTCGCGATTTTTCTGCTATACGCTGCTTCTGGTGACAGGGTGGCTGATGCTGTCAAATATTGATGTCCTGTGGAGTCAGTCTGTCGACTTGGCACATCACTATGCGTTGGCCTATCGTATAGCTGAAAATTTTAATCTGATAAACTCAAACGATCCCACCTTGGGAGAGATGAATTATTACCCTAGGCTGAGCCATATAGTCGCGGCGATAGTCGGCTGGCCGATGCACTCGACATTTTTAGGGTTGCAAATCGTTTCTCTGCTGTCGCTCGCTGTTCTATGGGGGGCGTTCATCTATATGCTCAACACGCTGCCACGGCGTGTTGCAGCGGCTTCCACGTTCACGCTTGCTTTACTGCTTGTCGTCAATAAGTACGCATTCCATTTCGATGTGCACGGCGGCGAGATAGTCAGCAACTATTTTTACTCCCAGTTGGTAGGTCAGGCTGTCGCTGTTTTAGGCATGGCTGTCGCTGTTTTTCTTGAGGTGCGCAGGGGCAGGGGCACGGCCTATGTCTTTTTGATAGGGGCCATCGCCATCAATACAGGCGTTCACTTGCTGCCAACTCTGGAGCTGCTGGGCCTCTTGGGCGGGCTGATCCTATTCAATGCTTATTCAGACTTTCTCGACAAGAAACTCAGCATTCCTGCTGCAGTAGCAAGTCTTCTAGTTCCCGTTGTGGCTTTGGGGGGCGTTGTTCTGAACCCTGCGTTCTCTTCAATGAGAAAGATTTCAGAAAATGACGGTACGCTAAGTTTTATCAATATCACTTATCCGACAGGCATCGCAACGTTGTGCGTGTTGGGGGTTATTCTTTCAATCGTGATGCTAACGCTTCACGTCAAGAATAAGCCAATGCTGGGCTACCCGGCTGTAAAGTACCTTGCTATCTACGGCGCGGCGGTCTCTTGCCTGTGCTTGTTGCAAATGGTACTTGTGAAGTATGGGATGGGCTCGGATTATGCTGTAAAAAAATATGTGTATGGCATTGTTACTCATCTCTTTATCTCGCTTGCGATTCTGCTAGGTTTTATGTTTTGTCGCAAAGGTGCCGAGGGTGCGGAGACATCCAACAACTATTCTCTCGCGTATGCTCTGTTTATCGCTGTCAGCTTTTATGCTGTTTTCAATGCGTCGATACAAAATATCGAGGCTTATGATCTCTCCGAGCTGGTGCAGCTGGAGAAGAAGCTGGACGCGTTAGCGCTGCAGTTGCCTGCTACAGAGCATGGAGAAAATGATGTTGTGATTGGGTTGGAAGGTAGGTCGCCAATAATTGACTACCTCTTTTCGATCTCTATGTTCAAAACGCAGAGAGAACTGGCGATATCAGATGTGCTTATAGCTAACTCGTTGCATGACTACGCTAATTACAGCCGCATTATTACAAGTGCTGGTGTAAAAAAATATGACACTAAAGAGTGTCAGACCTTTTCAGGTGCCGGTCTGTCAATTACGAATGCGCACTGTTTGTCGGAGCGGGTAAGCGACTCGAGCTATTGCCGCGGGCGTGTCGATTTCTCAACAAACGGATTTGTTGACGCGCGTCGGTTGCAGGGGTTTGGTTCTGCAGAAAGTATGGGAACCTGGATTGCAGGAAGAAGCGCTGAATTTAGTTGTATCTTAGATGCTCAGCCCCCAAGTGTAATGGTTATAGACTGGCGCCCATTTGTGAGCAGTCAGCATCCGAAGCAGGCTGTGAAGGTTCTTGTCAACGGTGTGGAGCAATACAGTTCGGTGTTGAGCGATCCGGCAGATACTACCACGGAAATTAAACTGCCCCGTCTTGGCAGTGATAAAATGGTTGTCACTTTTTCGACGCCGGATGCGGTCTCTCCTCACCAATTAGGCATGAGTGAAGATGCACGCTCTCTGAGCGTATTTGTAAAGGCCATTACGTTCAAGTGAAGCCGTAGGCCGATTAATTTGAGCGTCGCTCCATTCTGCCCGACAGTGATCCTGCGGGCAGTATGGTTTTTCAGTAAATTATGGCTGTTTTAAAAGCTCTACCTGCAGATCTTTCAGCTGAACATAACCTTTTCCAGTAGACCATCCGCCTAACCCAAACGAAAGTCTGAATGGTTTCCCAGTCGACGTAAAATACGCAGTTATAGTTTTATCTGTGGCAGAAGGTTCGGTTATCGCATAAATGATGCTGTTGCCGTGGAATGAAAGATGTCCCGCATTAGTGTCGGATTTTTCAGACGTTGCTGCCCAGTCTAGAATGGCATTTATTCTATACTGTCCGGCTGCTAGTGTCAGTTCTTGGGATTGAAAGCCAGCATCAGTGAATGGCTCAGAATATACGCGCAAACGCTCCTTATCGAACAGGGCGGTGCCGTAAGAAGTGAACGTTAATGTGTCGAGTCTGATAACAACTGAGCCCTTGATTTGGTTGATGCTTTCATAATCTTTCACGTCTAGAATGATGCGATCATTTTGTTGGGCAAAACTTATCACGCAATGGGTAGGCTGTGTGGGGACGCGCCATCCAAATATAATAGACCAAAATGAAGGTGTGATATTAAAGGGCTGCCCACTTCGGTAAGCTGCAGATACTGCTCCAATTACAGGCGCCCAGATCGCTTGATTCATATTGATAGTCGGTGTGTTTGTGCAGCTGTGGGCTGCTTCCTTTAACTCTGTATATAAGTGTGCGACTTCCTCGTCGGGTGTTTTGGCGATGACAATCGTATTCGTTATCTGCTGGTAATGCGTCGCTATGAATAGCAAGGCTGCCAGGCTGCCTATGACAGCCAATATGGTGTTTGCGTGAGTGCTTGAAAGTCTTTGGTTTATAAGTAACAGAGCTTGCAATACAATAAACACGCTTATCATCGGAATGAAAGTAATGCTGTGGTGCAGTATGGGGCCCGTGACTTTTGATAATGCATAAAGATAGGTTGCCAGTTGAAGCAGTACCAGGTATCCCAGTATCAATGCCGTTTTATTATTGTGTTTCCACGCTGCAAGGGTGCAGAAAATCGAGGCCGTGATTGCCAGTATTCCCAAATACAGCGGTAAGCCGCCGGGCCTTGCTTCTCCATAGCTCAAAACAGCCCCGCGAATTGGCTCTCCCATCAGAACTGCAAGCGCATGAGCTGCGTCCAGTAGGGAATGATCTGAGCTTGGTCTTGAGGTAAAGAATCCAAATATTTTCGAGATATTATTGAATTCATGGAGGGGCGGTATCCACGTTATTGCGAATAAACAGGCAGCGGCTATCCACAATAGTATTTCTTTTCTTTCAGGTCTTTTATGTAAAAGCGAACCTGCCAATGTGCTCAATCCCAGCACGACTGCGGGCATCCAGAATGCAACGTGCATTTGCGTGACACAGCTCAGCGTTAAAGCGAGTAGGGGGATTAAATGACTGTGTTTTTGTATGATGGCAATGGAAATGCACAGGGCAAATATCCATGGAAAAATCGTTGAGTAGGGAAGTAGAACATCTAGAAAAACCTTTGCCCCCAACGCAATAGTTGAGTAGATGACCAGGGTTGTCAAAAACAGAGCCGCTGTTTTTCTATCGCTGATCTTTGCAACTGTCCAGGTAGATGCTGCAATGAACCCTATGTTGTAGAGGAAGGTGCCCAGTATCAGCCCTATTTCCTTTTCACCAAAAAGCGAGTACCAAGGGATCAGCATGTAATAATTAAAAGGTCCCGGATGTGCCCAGCCAAATCGTGATGATATGCCGATTTCCTGGTCAAACTGTGAGGCGTGATACATGTCAATCAAGAAAATCGCATAATCGCTTTTCCAATATAAGACCTGGTCAGAGCCGGTTAGTAATTGGATCAATATTACCAGTGCTGTCGCCACAAATGTAAGAATAGTGACGTAGGTGGCATAGTTGGAGAGGTTGAGCCTGGGCTCGTGAGGGGTGCTCATTTTTTCAGTTGTCTCCATAAATTGCAGTCATGTGCAACTGAGACGCTTCACAGGCGTTTAAACGGCAAATGCCTTTGCGGCTTTCAAATACATTGGCTGAACCGCTTTAGCCTAAGAACCGATTCGATGGATGCGCTAACAGTTGACCGTTGATATTTAAAAGCCATTCATAGCAGGAAACTGCGGTTATTATATTTTCTTGCCGCCGCAGGCTTTTTAAGGCCTGCGGTCATCTTAGCAGCTTCATGCCCGCAAGGAGGAGAGCATCAAAATATCCGTTCCTTCAGCACATTCTTCAAGTACTGGCCGTAGCCATTCTTGATCAACGGCTGCGCAAGCTTTTCAAGCTGCGCACCATCAATCCAGCCCGCGCGGTAGCAGATCTCTTCGGGACAGGCGACTTTCAGGCCTTGGCGCCTTTCCAGCGTGGCAATGTACTGGCCGGCTTCCAGCAGGCTGTCATGCGTACCTGTGTCCAGCCAGGCATAGCCACGACCCATGATCTCGACGTGCAGCTGTTTCTGCTCCAGATACAGCGTGTTGAGGTCGGTGATCTCCAACTCTCCGCGTGGGGAGGGCTTCAACTGGCGGGCCAGATCGACCACTTGATTGTCGTAGAAATACAAACCAGTGACGGCGTAGTTCGACTTGGCAACCATGGGCTTCTCTTCAAGCGACAGCACTCGGCCGCTGTCATCGAATTCGGCTACGCCATAACGCTCGGGGTCCTGCACGTGATATGCGAAGACCGAGGCGCCCGACTCACGGTTGCTGGCATTGAGCAGCAGCGACTGGAAGTCGTGGCCGTAGAAAATGTTGTCGCCCAGTACCAGTGCCGATGCATCGTTGCCGATGAAGTCTGCGCCGATGGTGAACGCCTGAGCCAGGCCATCCGGGCTAGGCTGAACTGCATAGCTGAGGTTCAGGCCCCACTGGCTGCCGTCACCCAGTAACTGCGAGAAACGCGGCGTGTCCTGCGGTGTGGAGATGATCAGAATGTCGCGGATCCCGGCCAGCAAGAGCGTGCACAGCGGGTAGTAGATCATCGGCTTGTCGTACACCGGCAACAGCTGTTTGGAGACAGAGAGCGTGGCCGGGTGCAAACGGGTACCCGATCCACCAGCCAGAATGATTCCTTTACGAGCCATGAGAGTCCTTAGCGCTGGATTTCGTCCAGCATGCGTTGTGCGCCTTGTTGCCAAGACGGCATCTTCAATTGAAAAGCAGTTTCGAGTTTAGCCAAAGCCAGCCGCGAATTGCGCGGGCGCGGTGCCGGCACTGGATACGCTTCTGTGGGGATGGCGCCGATCTGGTCGGGCGCGACCTTCAATGCCACGCCATTACGTGCGGCGTGTTCCAGAACGAACTGTGCAAAGCCGTGCCATGACGTCTCACCGGCAGCAGCCAAGTGATAGATACCTGCCAATGCTGCCGGGTTCTGATCAGCGCGCACGCGATGCAGAATCTGCGCAGTGACGTCGGCGATCAGTTCGGCACCGGTGGGGGCGCCGTACTGGTCCGCTACCACGTTCAACGAGTCACGTTCGGTGGCCAGGCGCAGCATGGTCTTGGCGAAGTTGTGGCCGCGCGCCGCATACACCCAACTTGTGCGCAGTATCAACGCCTTGGCACCACTGGCCTGAATCGCCTGCTCGCCCATCAGCTTGCTGCGGCCGTAGACCGACAATGGGCCGGTAGCCCCGTCTTCGCGCCACTGCTGTTCGCCGCTGCCATCAAACACATAATCAGTCGAGTAGTGAATCAGCCATGCGCCCAGCGTCGCCGCTTCTCTGGCCAGGACGCCGGGAGCTTCGCCGTTGATCAACATCGCCAGGTCCGGCTCGCTCTCCGCCTTGTCCACAGCCGTATAGGCCGCTGCGTTGACGATGACGTCAGGCGCCAGCGCACGAACCGTGGCAGCCAGGCGCTCCAGATCGGCCAGATCACCGCACAGGCCATCGGTACCCTGACGATCCAGCGCGATCACCTCGCCCAGCGGTGCCAGAGCGCGCTGCAGCTCCCAGCCAACCTGCCCATTCTTGCCCAGCAGCAAAATCTTCATGCGTCGCTGACCTCATACTGTTGCACGATCCAGTCACGGTAACTTTCGTCCATGACACCACTCACCCATTTCTGATTGGCCAGATACCACTGTACTGTTTTGCGAATGCCTGTATCGAGCGTTTCTGCCGCTTTCCATACCGCCAGTAATAGAACATGGATGCATTACCAGCATAGCGGTGATAATTGTCCTCGCGACCAGACAAATGAATTAGATAGGTAGAAAGCTTGCGTAACGCCGAGTCGATTCAGTTGATGGCATTTTTGCGCTGGAGAGGTGCCAATTTGTGAGATGCCTCGTTCCAGGATCGTGGTCGCGCAATTTGGGGGCATTGAAAGATTGGATCGTTAGCTGGATTACCAGAGTGTTCAGGGTGGTGCCAGTCTGCCGTGCACAGGTGTTGATCACTCAACAAATTGATTTGCTGTCGTTGAACGCAGCCTCGCGTTCACCGTGTTTATAGGCAAACCGGTCCCGAAGAAAAGCATCGTCAGTGCCAGCGATGACTTGGAGACAATTTAGCAGCCGAGCCAGCTACTGGGTTTCCGTTGAAAAGAAACCTTTCCTGCTCGGCCCCCTCGACTAACGCCGATTAGCCAAGACCATACGATAAACATCCAGCGTTTTTTGCGCACAGGCATCCCAACTGAACTGACGCGCACGCTCCAGCCCTGACTGAACCTTGCGCTCACGCTCTTCAGACTGTTCCAGTACGGCGAGCATTGCGGTGCTGATGCTCTCTGCACTGTTCGGGTCGACAGCCCAGGCGGCATCCCCCGTGACTTCCGGAAGTGAAGAGTTGTTGGATGCAATCAGCGGACACTGAGCCGCGAACGCCTCGATGGCCGGCAGGCCGAACCCTTCATACAGCGAGGCAAACACCAGCGCTCCGGCACTTTGCAGCAGCGCCAGCACCTCATCCTGTGGCAGGTAACTCAGCCAGCGACCTTCGCCACGTTGCTGCAACGCCTCAAGCTGCGGGAGCAGTTCTTCGTTGCTCCAACCGTCACGACCGACAATTACCAACGGATGCTCTTTACGTACCTGTGCGGGCAGTTGCTCAAAGGCTTCAAGCACGCGTTGCAGGTTTTTGCGTGGCTGCAGGGTGCCGACCACCAAAAAGAAGCCTGGTGTGAGGCCATGCGCGGCGAGCACTCTGTCGCGCTCGGCGGCGCCAATGCGCTCGAAATACACAGGCTCCACGCCCAGCGGCGTGACGCTGATACGCTCTGGCGCGATGCCCAGATGGCTAACCATGTCCTGCTTGCTGTATTCGGAGATGGTGATGATGTGATCGGCACGCTCGATGCTGGTAGTGAACAGCCAGCTTTTCAGGCGCTTGAGGTCTTGCTTGATCCATTCCGGGTGCAGCACCGGAATCATGTCCATGATCGTGGCGACGACAGGTACACCTTTGATCCGCGGGATATGGTGGTCCGTGGCATGGAACAGTTGGACATCTTTGGCGATGCTTGCCGAACTACCCAATGGCAGTTTGAGGACGCCACTGAGCACAGCATGAATACGGTAGTCGCTGGACAACTGTTGCGGCTGACCACAGGCCAGCACTGGCAGGTGCCTGCCGAAAGCATAAGGTTTGACGTTAATATCTTCAGCCTGACTCAGCTTGTTCAGACCGTGCCAGAGCGCCCGTGAATATATGCCGATACCGTCCAGATGGCCGGTATGTTCACCTTTGGCCCAGACCGTACAGCTCAAGCCTATATCCATGTTCTGTTGTTCTCAATGTCGATCAATTACATCACTTCTCAATGGTGTACCAAGGCAGAGGGTTACGCCTGCGTGTGGCGGATATGCAGGATCGGGCGCCGAACTGGGCGCGAAGACTAACATGGGGCGGCCGGGCTCGCACGGAGTGGTGGGCTGTCGCAGCGGCGGAGTTGCTGAATGGTAGGCATATTGTAGTGGCCATCCTGTTGCATAGCGACTTGAGCACCCGGATAATGCCGCCTTTGCTACGTCTTCGTGGCCCAAGAATGGAGCGTCTATGTTCACCCCTGTAATTCTGGCTGGCGGTAGTGGTTCGCGGTTGTGGCCTTTATCGCGACAGAGTTTCCCGAAGCAGTTTCTTGCCCTTGATGGCCAGGATCAGGGAACCATGTTTCAACGCACGCTGGGCCGCCTGAAAGGCCTTGAGCACGCGCCTGCGGTTGTCGTGAGCAACGAAAATCACCGCTTTATCGTCGCCGAGCAGCTGCGTGTAGCGAAGATGGGTAGCCGTCGTGTCATCCTTGAGCCGCTCGCCCGCAACACTGCGCCGGCCATCGCTCTGGCTGCGCTTGAAGCAACGGCTGATGGAACTGACCCGATCCTGCTGGTACTGGCTGCCGACCATCATATTCATGATGAAGACGCTTTCCGACAAGCGGTAACGGTTGCTCAGGTGCACGCTGAGGCGGGTCGTCTGGTGACGTTCGGTATCACCCCGACTCACGCTGAAACCGGTTTTGGCTACATTCACTGTGGCGAGTCCATTGCCCAGGGTGGCTTCGCGATCGAGGCCTTCAAGGAAAAGCCGTCGCCGGAAATGGCTGCCGAATACCTGTCTTCGGGTGCTTACCTGTGGAACAGCGGTATGTTCATGTTCCGTGCCTCGGTGTTCCTGGCTGAGCTGAAAAAGCATCGTTCCGACATATTGTCTGCATGCCGCGTAGCCTTGGCTGACTCCGATGCCGACAGCTACTTCCTGCACGTCTCGTCCGAGAAGTTTGCCTTGTGCGCCGATGAGTCCGTCGACTACGCGGTCATGGAGCACACCGATCTCGGTCTGGTCGTGCCGCTGGACGCAGGCTGGAACGATCTGGGCAGTTGGGCAGCGATCTGGGACGTGGGCCCGCACGACGAGAATGCCAATCGCCTTGAAGGCGATGTGATGGCAATCGACACGCGTAACTGCCTGGTGCAGTCGCACCATCGACTGGTGGCCACTGTCGGCGTCGAGGACCTGATCGTCATCGAAACCAAGGACGCCGTTCTGGTTGCCAACAAGCACAACAGCCAGCAGGTCAAGGACGTGGTCAAGCGTCTGCAGGCAGAAGAGCGCCCTGAGTTCGTGACTCATCCACTGGTCAACCGCCCGTGGGGCCACTACGACACGATCGATCTCGGCGAGCGTTATCAGGTCAAGCGCATCAGCGTACTGCCAGGCGAGTGCCTGTCGCTGCAGATGCACTATCACCGCGCCGAGCACTGGATCGTTGTATCCGGTACTGCCAAGGTTATCTGCGACGATCAGGAACTGATCCTTTCCGAGAATCAGTCCACTTACATCCCGCTGGGCGTCAAGCACTCGCTGGCCAACCCCGGCAAGGTGCCGTTGGAGCTGATCGAAGTGCAGTCCGGCTCATACCTGGGCGAAGACGACATCGTGCGCTTTGAAGACCGTTACGGGCGTCTGAAGAAGTAATCCGGCATCCGCTGCATGCTGGTCCGAACGCCCCGCAAACCTGTTTGCGGGGCGTTTTTCGTCAGGGAGGGGCCGGTGTCCTGTCTATGTGCTTGCCGCCTGGATTGGAGGCATCCTCGATACCAATCAATTCGATGAAGTTACCCGGAAACAGCATCAGGGATGTGACACCTCCCCAAGTGAGGTGCTGACCGGGGAGGGCGTGAACCCCATCTTGCGAGAGAGCAACAATGACCTGGAGTGATGACGTACCCTGACCGAGGGATGATCGATAACCTAAGGGAGCCTACGCGGTGGCTGTCATACGAGCGCAGCTCCAAAACGATAAAACCGCGCCAGGGCGCGGTTTTATCGAGGTGTGCCGTTCGAAGTGTTTCAGGAAGCCCCTGAAACCGGATACTCGAATCAGACGTTAAACCGGAAATGCATCACATCACCGTCCTTGACGATGTATTCCTTGCCTTCCAGACGCCACTTGCCGGCTTCCTTGGCACCTGACTCACCCTTGAACTGGATGAAGTCGTCATATGCCACCACTTCGGCGCGGATGAAGCCTTTTTCGAAGTCGGTGTGGATCACGCCTGCGGCTTGTGGTGCGGTGGCACCGACGCGGACGGTCCAGGCGCGGACTTCTTCGACGCCAGCGGTGAAGTAGGTCTGCAGGTGGAGCATTTCGTAGCCAGCGCGGATCACGCGGTTCAGGCCGGGTTCTTCGAGGCCCAGGGCTTCGAGGAACATGTCTTTCTCTTCGCCGTCATCAAGCTCGGCGATTTCGGCTTCGATCTTGTTGCAGACCGGCACCAGCATTGCGCCTTCTTCTTCGGCGATGGCGCGGACCACGTCCAGCAGCGGGTTGTTCTCGAAGCCGTCTTCGGCGACGTTGGCGATGTACATGACCGGCTTGGTGGTCAGCAGGTGGAAGCCACGGATGGTGGCTTTCTCGTCGTTGCTCATGCTCTTCATCAGGCTGCGTGCAGGCTTGCCTTCGCTGAAGTGTGCAATCAACTGTTCCAGCAGGCCTTTCTGGACCACTGCGTCCTTGTCGCCGCCCTTGGCGTTGCGGGTGACCTTTTGCAGTTGCTTCTCGCAGCTGTCGAGGTCGGCGAAGATCAGTTCCAGATCGATGATCTCGATGTCGCGCTTGGGGTCGACGCTGTTGGAAACGTGAATCACGTTCTCGTCTTCAAAGCAGCGCACCACGTGAGCAATGGCATCGGTCTCGCGGATGTTGGCGAGAAACTTGTTGCCCAGGCCTTCGCCCTTCGAAGCGCCTGCCACGAGGCCGGCGATGTCGACGAACTCCATGGTGGTCGGCAGGATGCGTTTCGGGTTGACGATGGCAGCCAGGGCCGCCAGACGCGGGTCGGGCATCGGCACG
Source organism: Pseudomonas sp. P129 (assembly GCF_020312195.1). Lineage (NCBI taxonomy): Bacteria > Pseudomonadati > Pseudomonadota > Gammaproteobacteria > Pseudomonadales > Pseudomonadaceae > Pseudomonas > Pseudomonas sp. P129. Next base: position 104,582 of record NZ_JAGPYS010000003.1, read on the forward strand.
ATACCGCTGTTCGGCTCGATGGTGCAGAAGGGGAAGTTCTCGGCCGCGATACCAGATTTGGTCAGGGCGTTGAACAGGGTGGACTTGCCGACGTTAGGCAGGCCGACGATGCCGCAATTGAATCCCATGGTGTTTCCCCTCGAGTGATGTCAGGCCTTCTGGCTGTGCAGGTTTTTCATCGCCCGGTTCCATTCACCGGCGAAGATATCCGGCAGCACGCCGAGGGCAAAGTCGATACTGGCGTCCAGTTTTTCCTGTTCGGCGCGTGGCGCTCGACCCAGGACAAAGCCGGATACCTTGCTGGCATCGCCCGGGTGGCCAATGCCAAGCCGCAAGCGATGGAATGTGTTCTGGTTGCCGAGCTGCGCAATGATGTCGCGCAGCCCGTTATGACCGCCATGGCCGCCACCCACTTTGAGTTTGGCAACGCCCGGAGGCAGGTCCAGTTCGTCATGCGCCACCAGAATCGACTCGACCGGGATGCGATAAAAGCCCGCGAGTGCCGCGACAGCCTGGCCGCTGCGGTTCATGTAAGTGGTGGGAATCAGCAGACGAACATCCTGACCCTGGTGCGTGAAGCGCCCGGTCAGGCCAAAGAATTTGCGCTCGGGAACGAGGTTAACTCGTTGCGCCGCAGCAATACGCTCAACAAAAAAAGCCCCTGCGTTATGCCGGGTCTGTTCGTATTCGGCGCCTGGATTTCCCAAGCCCACGATCAGTTGTATGGCGGTCACGACAGGGGCTCTTCCTTTGGAGTTGAGGGTTGAACCGCTGACGACAGCGGCAATGTGGACGAAAACTGCTCATTTACCATGATGTAAACTCAGCGATCTCGCCCGCTTTGCCTGCTATCGCTCGCGATGTCTCCTGAGCAACTCCGACGTTACCAAGTAATGAATTACTCGGCAGCGCCTTCTTCAGCTTCACCTTCTTCTTCGTCTTTGACGATACGCGGTGCGTGGACGTTGGCGATTGCCAGGTCAGTACCGTGTGCCAAAGCGACGAACTCAACGCCTTTAGGGGCTTTCAGTTCGGACAGGTGAACGTTGTCACCTACTTCCAGCGCGCCCAGATCGACTTCGATGAACTCAGGCAGGTCTTTCGGCAGGCAGGTCACTTCCAGTTCAGTGGTAGTGTGCGAGATCTCGCCGCCTTTCTTGACCGGAGCTTCTTCGTTCAGGAAGTGGATCGGCACGATTGCGGTCAGCTTCTGGCCGGCAATAACGCGCACGAAGTCAGCGTGCATCACGTGGCCTTTGGCCGGGTGACGTTGCAGCGCCTTGATGATGACGTTTTGCTTCTTGCCACCAACGTTCAGCTCGATGATGTGGCTGTAGGCCGCATCGTTTTCCAGCAGTTTGGCAACTTCCTTGGCCAGCATGCTGATGGACTCGGGGGCTTTGTCGCCACCGTAGACGACAGCTGGAACCAGGCTAGCGAGACGACGCAGGCGGCGGCTCGCACCTTTCCCCAGGTCGGAACGCTGTTCTGCATTCAGGGTAAATTCGTTCATGTTGTATCTCCAAATTAACCACATCCACCGTTGCGTTTGCGACCAGCGCTCGGATGGTATGGGCAAAAAAGCCCCGCCCTGACCGGATGTCAGGGCGGGGCGCTTTTCGTCTGCGTGATGTCAGTTAACGGAACATCGCGCTGATCGATTCTTCGTTGCTGATGCGGCGAACCGCTTCGGCGACTACCGGGGCAATATCCAGTTGACGGATACGGCCACAGGCTTGAGCGGCGGCGGACAACGGGATGGTGTTGGTCACCACCAGTTCGTCCAGCACGGAATTTTCAATGTTTTCGATCGCCCGACCCGACAGCACAGGGTGTGTGCAGTAGGCGAAGACCTTGGCAGCACCATGCTCTTTCAGGGCCTTGGCCGCGTGGCACAGCGTGCCGGCGGTATCGACCATGTCATCGACCAGAATGCAGGTACGCCCTTCGACATCACCAATGATATGCATCACTTCGGAGTGATTGGCTTTCTCACGGCGTTTGTCGATGATACCGAGATCGACACCCAGGGATTTGGCGACAGCACGTGCACGCACGACACCGCCGATATCCGGGGAAACGATCATCAGGTTTTCAAAGCGCTGATCTTCGATGTCATCCACCAGAACGGGGGAGCCGTAGATGTTATCTACCGGAATGTCGAAGAAGCCCTGAATCTGGTCAGCATGCAGATCAACCGTGAGCACACGGTCGATTCCCACTACGGTCAGCATATCAGCGACAACTTTTGCGCTGATGGCAACACGTGCGGAGCGCGGACGGCGATCCTGGCGGGCATAACCAAAGTAGGGAATCACAGCAGTGATTCGGGACGCTGAGGAGCGACGGAAGGCATCAGCCATCACGACGAGTTCCATCAGGTTGTCGTTCGTGGGTGCGCAGGTCGGCTGAATGATAAAGACGTCTTTACCGCGGACGTTTTCATTAATCTCAGTGCTGATTTCGCCGTCGGAGAATTTTCCAACAGAAACATCACCCAGTGGGATATGCAGCTGACGTACTACACGCCGAGCGAGATCGGGGTTGGCATTCCCCGTAAAGACCATCATCTTGGACACGCGCAGTACCTAGAGGCTGAGGGTAACCTGGATGAGTATAGAAAATGGCAGGGGCGGCTGGATTCGAACCAACGCATGGCAGGATCAAAACCTGCTGCCTTACCGCTTGGCGACGCCCCTGTATTGAATCAATCGAGTGCCTGACACTCAATTCCTGCTACAGAATTTGCAGCTTGCGATGCAACATCGAGATGTTGCTTCCTTTCGCTACGAACCCCGTAAGGGTCTCTGTAAGAAGGGCCGAGACTTTATCAGCTTCAGCTTTGTTTGGGAAGGCCCCAAACACACAACTTCCAGTTCCGGTTAATTTTGCTTCGGTAAATTTACCTAACAAATTCAAAGCGTTACGTACTTCTGGGTAACGCCTCTCTACAACCGCCTTACAGTCATTTCGACTGTTTCCCTTGGGAACGGGGCGCACTTTAATGGGCGGCGTGTCGCGTGTCAACAACGGATCTGAAAAAATTTCTGCTGTACTTACAGATACTTGCGGGACGAGCACCAAATACCAGGGTTCTTCCGGGTCCACCGGGGTGAGAATTTCGCCGACGCCCTCAGCAAAAGCAGCATGTCCACGTACGAAAACCGGTACATCGGCGCCCAGTGTCAGCCCCAGTTGCGCCAGACGATCCTCATCCCAGCCGAGCTGCCATAAATGATTCAGGGCCAGCAGGGTGGTCGCTGCATCCGAGCTGCCGCCGCCGATACCGCCACCCATGGGCAGGCGTTTTTCCAGCCAGATGTCCATGCCCAGTGTGCAACCGGACTGTTGTTGCAGGGCACGGGCGGCTTTGACGATCAGGTTACTGTCATGCGGGACACCGGGAACGTCGGTCTGCAGGTGAATCTCGCCGTCCTCGCGAACGGCAAAACCCAGTTCGTCGCCGTAATCGAGAAACTGAAACAGCGTCTGCAGTTCGTGATAACCGTCAGAACGACGTCCGAGAATGTGCAGCATGAGATTGAGTTTTGCCGGGGCAGGCAAAACCAGTTGTGGCGTGCTCATGGTCATTGCCCCAGTTTGCGAGGCTGCCAGTCCTTGATGACCAGCGTGACATCCAGGTCCTGCCCGTGCAGCTTGACGCGTTCCGGCAGCCAATAGCCGTTCTGCTCGACGTAGCTGAGGTATTCCACCTGCCAGCCATCCTGTTCAAGGCTGGCCAGCCGGCTGTCGCCATCGAGTGTCACGTTGCTTTTGCTGTCCGGTGCCGGCAGACCGCGTACCCACCATACAAGGTGCGACACGGGCAGTTTCCAGCCCAGTTGATCCTGCAGCAGTGATTCTGGCGAGGTGGCTTCGTAGCGGCCCTGATTGGCAACTTCGAGCACCACGGCGCCGGGCCTGCCGGTCAGCCGCGCTGCACCACGACCGAGCGGGCCGGACAGGCGGATGTCGTAGTAATCCTGGCGCTGCAGCCAGAACAGGGTACCGCTGCCGGAGTCTTTCGGCGCGCGGATACCGACCTTGCCATTGATCTGCCAGCCATCGAGGCTGCTCAGTTGCTGTTTGTGCTCGCGCCATTGCGCGGGGTCACCCTTGCCCTGAACGGCTTCGCGGGAGGTGAGGCCGGCGCAGCCGGTGAGCAGGGCGATGAGGCTGAATACGATTACGTGGCGCAAAAACATAACGTCAAAGGGTCTCTGATCCGGTCAAGCGTCGCAATGTGCTGCGCAGGACGGTGCTGTCGGGTTGTTGTTCAAGGGCCTTGGCCCAGACTTTTTTGGCTTCGCGCTGCTCGCCCTTGGCCCAGAGTACTTCGCCCAGGTGGGCGGCCACTTCGTGGTCGGGGAAGCGTTCGAGTGCCTGACGCAGGTAGCGCTCGGCATCGTCCAGATTGCCCAGGCGGTAGTTCACCCAGCCAAGGCTGTCGAGCACTGCCGGATCGTCGGGACTGATCTTGTGGGCTTTTTCGATCAGGTCGCGTGCCTCGCTATAACGCGTCGTGCGATCGGAAAGGGTGTAGCCCAGCGCATTCAGCGCCATGGCGTTTTCCGGTTCGCGCTTGATGATGGTGCGCAGGTCTTTTTCCATCTGCGCCAGATCATTGCGTTTTTCAGCCAGCATGGCGCGGGTGTACAGCAGGTTGGCGTCGTCCGGGTATTGCTTGAGCGCCTGATTCAGCACCTGCCAGCCACGGTCCAGTTGATCATTGCTGGTCAGGGTTTCGGCTTCGATCAGGTACAGCTGGATTGCATAATCGGGCTCTTCGGCGCGCGCTTCGGACAGCCGTTTGGCGGCTTCGGCACCGTTACCGTTGCTGATCAGAATATCGGCCTGGCGCAATTGCGCCGCCAGGAAGTCCGGGCCGGGACCGACCTGAGCGTATTCGTTGAGCGCGCTTTGCGGGTCATCACGCTCTTCGTGGATGCGGCCCAGATTCAAATGCGCCGAATCGACATGCGCGCCACGGGCGATCAGCTCTTCCAGATAACCCGCGGCTTCGTCCCAGGCCTTGGCTTCAAGGCACACCAGGGCCAGCGAAAAGCGCAGCTCGTCGTCATCCGGATACTGCTGCAAGAGTGCGGAAAACTGCACTTTGGCGTCTTCCATGCGGTTCTGCTCGACGAGCATGCGCGCATAGGTCAGGCGCAGGCGCTTGTCGTCGGGGTATTTCTTGATGCTTTTTTCCAGCAGGGGCACCGCTTCCTTGCCTCGATTCATGCTTTGCAGCAGGCGGGCGTGCAGCAGGATCGGCGCGATTTCACCTTCTTTCGGCGGGTTGTCTTCAAGCAGTTTCAGCGATTGTTCGGAATCGCCGTTCTGCTGCAGCAACAGCGCCTTGCCGAAAATCAGCTGGCCGTTGTTCGGGTATTTGCCCAGCAGTCGGTCAAAGCTCTTGAGCAGACCATTGCGGGTGTCCGGATCTGTTTCGGCCGCCGACAGGGCCAGAAAATCGAAGTGCGTGTCGCCCTGGCCTTGCAGAACTCTCTCCATGTACACAAGGGAATCGTCGTAACGCCCGGCGCGCGCCAGTTGAATGGCGGCAGCTCGTTGCGCTTCAAGATTGCCCGGCGCGTTCCTCGCCCAGATCAGTGCGGTATCCAGCGCCGATTGATCGGCACCCATGTACTCGGCGATCTGATAAGCGCGCTCCGAGACCCCCGGGTCCTGAGTCTTGATCGCCTGGGTCACATAGTTGTCCAGGGCGATGTCAAAGCGGTTGCGCTGGCCAGCCAGCTCCGCACTCAACAGGCTGACCAGGGTGTCCTGAGTGAACGAGCCATAGACCTGCGGCTTGGCTTCAGGCGCGGGCGGGGCGTCCTTTTGAGCGGGCACAGGCTGTGACGAGGCGGGAGTCATGGACTGACAGCCACCCAGAAAGGCGAGAGCAAGGAACAACGCGGAGGATCTATTCATATATAAGAAGGGCGGCTTACCTGCGGTGGGAGCATCATGACACAAGGCTGTTGGCAAAACCCACAGCCGTCGGAAAAACTGATGCAATGCGTGTGTTTGCAGTGTCGCGGAGCCGAAAGCACGGTCTGCGACGAGCGATTGTAGTGGGACAATAATATGTGGTGGTTGTTCTGAGCTTATCGAAGTAGGACAATTACCGGCTTCACGTCACCACCTGCGACCCTGAATGGCCTTCCTTGCACTCGGTATCAACCATAAGACCGCCTCGGTCGACGTTCGCGAGCGTGTGGCATTTACCCCGGAACAGCTGGTCGAGGCATTGCAGCAGCTCTGCCAACTGACGCAAAGCCGCGAGGCTGCGATCCTTTCGACCTGCAACCGCAGCGAGTTGTACATCGAACACGAGCACCTTGGCGCGGACAGTATTCTTGCCTGGCTGGCCAATTATCATCACCTCAGTCTTGAAGAATTGCGTGCCAGTGCTTACGTGCACGAAGATGACGCTGCCGTGCGGCACATGATGCGTGTCGCCTCGGGGCTCGATTCGCTGGTGCTCGGCGAGCCGCAGATTCTCGGCCAGATGAAGTCCGCCTACGCGGTTGCCCGCGAAGCCGGCACGGTCGGGCCGTTGCTTGGTCGACTGTTTCAGGCGACGTTCAGCGCTGCCAAACAGGTACGTACCGACACTGCCATTGGCGAAAACCCGGTCTCTGTGGCCTTTGCTGCAGTCAGCCTGGCGAAACAGATTTTCAGTGACCTGCAACGCAGCCAGGCCTTGTTGATCGGTGCAGGCGAGACCATTACTCTGGTCGCCCGGCATCTGCATGATCTGGGCGTCAAGCGTATCGTGGTCGCCAACCGCACGCTGGAACGCGCCAGCATGCTCGCCGCCGAGTTCGGTGCGCACGCGGTGCTGCTGTCGGACATCCCGGCGGAACTGGTCAACAGCGATATCGTGATCAGCTCCACCGCCAGCCAGTTGCCGATTCTGGGCAAGGGCGCCGTGGAAAGTGCGTTGAAGCTGCGCAAGCACAAACCGATTTTCATGGTCGATATCGCCGTACCGCGGGATATTGAGCCTGAAGTCGGCGAGCTGGACGATGTTTACCTGTACAGCGTTGATGACCTGCATGAAGTGGTGGCAGAGAATCTCAAGAGCCGTCAGGGCGCGGCGCTGGCCGCCGAGCAGCTGGTCAGCGTGGGTGCCGAGGACTTCATGTCGCGCTTGCGCGAACTGGCCGCAGTCGACGTGCTGCGTGCCTATCGTCAGCAAAGCGAACGGCTGCGTGACGAAGAGCTGAGCAAGGCGCAACGTATGCTGGCCAACGGCAGCAATGCCGAGGACGTACTGATCCAGCTGGCGCGTGGCCTGACCAACAAATTGCTGCATGCACCCAGCGTGCAGCTCAAGAAGCTGTCTGCCGAAGGTCGCGTCGATGCGCTGGCCATGGCCCAGGAACTTTTTGCCCTCGGTGAGGGCTCGACGGATAAACCCCCGCAATGAAAGCTTCACTGCTCAATAAGCTGGATGTGCTCAGCGACCGTTTCGAGGAACTGACCGCGCTGCTCGGCGACGCGGAAGTCATCAGCGACCAGACACGCTTTCGCGCCTATTCCCGTGAATACGCTGAAGTGGAGCCAGTCGTTGCGCTCTACGCGCAGTTGCTCAGGGTGCAGGGCGACCTGGAGGGCGCACAGGCGCTGCTCAAGGACAGCGATCCGGACATGCGCGAAATGGCCGTCGAGGAAGTTCGCGAAACCAAACAGCAACTGGTCGAGCTGGAAGCGCAATTGCAGCGCATGCTGTTGCCCAAGGACCCGAACGACGGTCGTAACGTGTTTCTGGAAATCCGCGCAGGCACCGGTGGCGATGAAGCGGCGATCTTCTCCGGCGACCTGTTCCGCATGTATTCGCGTTACGCCGAGCGGCGTGGCTGGCGGGTCGAGATTCTTTCCGAAAACGAAGGCGAGCATGGCGGCTACAAGGAAGTCATTGCACGTGTCGAGGGGGAAAGCGTCTACGGCAAGCTGAAATTCGAGTCCGGTGCGCACCGTGTGCAGCGTGTTCCAGAGACCGAATCCCAGGGCCGCATCCATACCTCAGCCTGTACGGTTGCGGTGTTGCCGGAGCCTGACGAGCAGCAGGCGATCGAGATCAACCCAGCCGACCTGCGGGTCGACACCTATCGTTCTTCGGGCGCTGGTGGACAGCACGTCAACAAAACCGACTCGGCGATCCGCATTACCCACTTGCCGTCGGGTATTGTCGTCGAGTGCCAGGAAGAGCGTTCGCAGCACAAGAACAGAGCCCGGGCAATGTCCTGGCTATCTGCCAAACTGAATGATCAGCAGACCAGCGCGGCGGCCAATGCCATTGCCAGCGAACGCAAGCTGCTGGTCGGCTCGGGTGACCGTTCCGAGCGCATACGTACGTATAACTTCCCTCAGGGGCGAGTGACGGATCACCGCGTGAACCTGACTCTGTATTCGCTGGATGAAGTTCTGGCGGGCGGAGTCGATGCAGTGATAGAGCCGCTACTCGCTGAATATCAGGCTGACCAACTTGCGGCACTGGGTGAGTAAATGACCATCATCGCAAGTGTACTCAGAAGCGCCGAGCTTCCCGATTCACCGACTGCACGGCTTGATGCCGAGCTGCTGCTGGCGGCGGCGCTGGGCAAACCACGCAGTTTTCTGCACACCTGGCCCGAACGCATCGTCAGCACCGAAGCCGCCGTGGCATTCGCCGGCTACATGGAGCGCCGCCGCAAGGGCGAGCCGGTCGCTTACATCCTCGGCCAGCAGGGCTTCTGGAAGCTTGATCTGGAAGTCGCCCCACACACGTTGATCCCGCGCCCCGAAACCGAAATGCTGGTCGAGGCGGCACTGGAACTGGTGCCTGCCTTCGCACCCGCTCAGGTGCTGGACCTCGGCACCGGCACCGGCGCAATTGCGCTGGCGCTGGCCAACGACCGCCAGCAATGGAAGGTCACCGCGGTTGACCGTGTGCCAGAGGCCGTCGCCTTGGCTGAGCGTAACCGGCAGCGCTTGCAACTGAACAACGCCGAAGTCTTTGAAAGCCACTGGTTCGGTGGCCTGCAAGGTCGACAGTTCGACCTGATCATCAGCAACCCGCCGTACATCTCTGACGCAGATCCGCATCTGTCGGCTGGCGACGTGCGTTTTGAGCCGAGCAGTGCGCTGGTGGCCGGTTCCGACGGGCTGGATGACTTGCGCACGATCATCGAACAGGCGCCTGCACATCTAAATGCGGATGGCTGGCTGCTGCTGGAGCACGGCTACGATCAGGGACCTGCGGTGCGTGAGCTGCTGATTCGCCAGGGCTTCGAGCGTATTCAGACGCGCCGTGATCTGGGCGAGCATGAGCGCATCACGTTCGGATGCAAGCTGTGCTGAGTGATCAGGAGCTGCTGCGCTACAGTCGCCAGATTCTGCTGCAACATGTTGATATCAATGGCCAGCTAAGACTCAAGCAAAGTCGTGCGCTGGTCGTGGGCGTCGGCGGGCTTGGCTCGCCGGTGGCCCTGTATCTGGCCGCCGCTGGGGTTGGTGAGCTGCATCTGGCGGATTTCGATCACGTCGACCTGACCAACCTGCAACGCCAGATCATCCACGACACTCAGAGCATCGGGCAGGCCAAGGTAGATTCGGCCATCACCCGGCTCAATGCGATCAATCCCGAGATCACCCTTGTCGCTCATCGTGCAGCGCTGGATACCGACTCACTGGATGCGGCGGTACAGGCTGTCGATCTGGTGCTCGATTGCTCGGATAATTTCGCCACTCGCGAAGCGGTCAACGCCGCCTGTGTCGCTGCCGGCAAGCCGTTGGTCAGTGGTGCGGCCATTCGGCTTGAAGGGCAGTTGTCGGTGTTCGACCCGCGTCGTGCGGACAGCCCTTGTTACCATTGTCTGTACGGGCATGGCAGCGAAGCCGAACTGACCTGCAGCGAGGCCGGTGTCATCGGGCCGCTGGTCGGTCTGGTTGGCAGCCTGCAAGCGCTGGAGGCGTTGAAACTGCTGGCCGGCTTTGGCGAACCCATGGTCGGTCGACTGTTATTGATCGACGCCTTGAGCACGCGTTTCCGTGAACTGAAGGTCAAGCGTGACCCGGCGTGCAGCGTCTGTGGTCCGGCCAGTGTGCAGCGCGAGCATGCTTGACGTGCATATGAGCCATGGCGGCGATGCACCGGTCGGAATCTTCGATTCCGGGGTCGGTGGTCTGTCGGTGCTCAATGAAATCCGCCAGCTGTTGCCCAGCGAGTCGCTGCTGTATCTGGCGGACTGCGGGCACATTCCCTACGGTGAAAAGACTCCCGAATTCATCATCGAGCGATGCCTGACGATTGCCGGGTTTTTCCGCGAGCAGGGGGCCAAGGCGCTGGTCGTCGCCTGCAACACGGCTACTGCCGCAGGTGTGTCGCACCTACGTCAGCGCTACCCGGACTGGCCGATTGTCGGTATGGAGCCAGCGGTCAAACCGGCTGCCGAGGCGACCCGCAGCGGCGTTGTCGGTGTGCTGGCGACTACCGGAACGCTGCAAAGCGCCCGCTTTGCGGCCTTGCTGGACCGTTTTGCCAACGATGTGCGGGTCGTGACCCAGCCGTGCCCCGGGCTGGTCGAGCTGATCGAAACCGGCGACCTGGTCAGTCCGCAAATCCGTCAGCTGCTGCAGCACTATGTCGAGCCATTGCTGGCAGCGCGCTGTGACACGATCATTCTGGGCTGTACTCATTACCCGTTTCTCAAGCCATTGCTGCGCGAAATGCTCCCCGAATCGGTCACCCTGATCGATACCGGAGCCGCAGTGGCGCGGCAGCTGCAGCGTCTTTTGGCGCGGTCCGGCCTGCTTGCCAGTGGTGTCGCCCGAGACACTGTGTATTGGTCTAGTGACATACCGGACAATTTCAGAAAAATCCTACCTTTTTTGTCGCAAAACGTCGGCAATGTGAGAAGCTTCCGTTTGTAAAAAAAACGTGAAAAAAAGCGCTTTTGGGGTGAACTTACGTCGCCTCCGCGGCTTCTATAAAAGCGGCTGATGAATTCCAACACTTTTCGTACAATTTAATATATTTAGGACGTTTCTCATGAAGAGACTCTTTTGCCTGGCCGTGATTGCGGCCGCTTTGGCAGGGCAAGCTTCAATCGCGCAGGCTGATGGTGTTGAGTTTTCGGTCGGTCAGACCGGCGAGTCGACCATGACTTATCGTCTGGGCGTGCAGTTTGATTGGGATAAAACCTGGCTGCAAAGCGACATCGGTCGTCTGACCGGCTACTGGGATGGCGCTTACACCTACTGGGATGGCAAGGACTACAAGGATAACCACAGCCTGTCGTTCTCCCCGGTTCTGGTCTACGAGTTCGGCAACGGCAACGTCAAGCCATACGTAGAAGCCGGTATCGGCGTCTCGGTGTTCTCCAACACCCAGGTCGAAGACCGCAAGTTCGGTTCTGCCTTCAACTTCGAAGACCGTATCGGTTTCGGTCTGCGCTTCGCGGGCGGGCATGAAGTCGGTATCCGTGCGACCCACTACTCCAACGCCGGCATCAAAGAGCCGAACGACGGTATAGAGAGCTACGCACTGCACTACAAGATGCCGTTCTGATAAAACAGCTGCCTCTCATGCCAGCGCCCCGCGTTGGCATGCATTTCGTGACGCTCCGCTCCGGACCATCCCCCCCCCGCAGAAGAGCCCGGGTGACGGCGCTTTCAGGCTTCTGCCCGCAGGGCGTAGGAGCGAACTTGTTCGCGAAAGGGCCGGTATATTCACCGAAAATACTTCGTCTGAACTGACGCCTTCGCGAACAAGCGAAGCGTCGCCCGGTCCGCTCCTACGGCCTTCGGCCAGAATCAAGAACAGATTTGTGTATAACGCTTAGCACAGCGCGTGGGGACGATAGTGATGAATCAAAGATAAGCCGTCGCAATCCCTTTGCGTTCGTTCAGGCAGTCTTCCGCACCCGCTTCGAATTCACGACAGATCAACGGGCGTTTCTCGTAGATCGTGCACATCATCGTGTTGCGATCCAGCGCAGCGCACCAGCCGTCATCCAGGCGCAACATGACCTCGCCACCCCACTCATCGGTATCGATGTAACGCTCAGGCACGCCCGTGTCGGTGATCAGCATCACTTCCAGTTGGCAGCAGCAGGCTGCGCAGGTCGAACAAGTGACTGCCGGTTCGCCGTGGACCTCGGCGAGCGGAATGAGTGTAGCGTTCAGAGCGTTTCTCCCGAGTGTCTGGCGGCGCGGGCTGCCAGCCATTGCAGCAGGGGAAATACACCCGCCCAGACCAGCCCCAGCACCAGCATGCCTGGCCACACTCCGAGGGGAAGGTGGACCTGGGCCAGTTGCGAGCCGGCATAGTACGACATCGGGCCGCCAATAGCGCCCAGCACAACTGCACGCCATAGCGGCTTCGCCGTCCAGGCCAGGCAATGATTGAGCGTGGTGCCCAGCACCGCCCACAACAGCGCCAGCCACAACGGCAAGAGGTAGCCGCCCGTGCCGAAATCAAAAACGCCGAGCACCATCAAGGTACTGTCCAGCACGATACCGATCAAAGTCACCGTCAGAATCAGACGGCCTTCGGCTGCCCATGAGCTGATCCACAGAAAATGCACCGCCAGCACGCCCACGGCGATCAGCAGCCAGAAGCTGTTGCCACCCAGTACGCAGGCGAACCAGCCGATCTGAAACAACAGCGCGTTGGCGATGGATTTAAGCATTGAAGCGCCCAAGCAGCGGTTCGCGCAGCGCTTCGGGCTTGGCGAGCAGCAGTTGCGCGGTGCCGATGGTCCGCTCCAGGAAGCCGCCTTCGCAGTAGCACAGGTAAAACTCCCACAGGCGCAGGAAATGCTCGTCGTAACCCAGCTCAGCGAGTTTGCCGTGGGCGTTTTTGAAGTTGTCGTGCCACAGGCGCAGGGTGCGCGCGTAGTGCAAGCCGAAATCTTCCATGTGCAGCAGGTTCATGTCGGTATCGCTGCCGACGATGTCGAGCATCTTCGCCACCGAGGGCAGGGCGCCACCGGGGAAAATGTAACGCTGGATGAAGTCCACAGTGCGCTTGGCCTGTGCGTAACGCTGTTCGCGGATGGTGATCGCCTGCAGCAGCATCATGCCGTTGCTTTTCAGCAGGTTCGCGCATTGCTCGAAGTAGGTGGGCAGGAAGCGATGGCCGACCGCTTCGATCATCTCGATGGACACCAGCTTGTCGTACTCACCGGTCAGGTCCCGGTAGTCGGTCAGCAGCAGTGTCACGCGATCCTGCAGGCCCAGTTCGATCAGCCGTCGCTCGGTGTAGGCGAACTGCTCCTTGGACAGGGTCGTAGTGGTCACCCGGCAGCCGTAGTGCTGCGCAGCGTAAATAGCCATGCTGCCCCAGCCGGTGCCGATTTCCAGCAGGTGATCGGTGGGTTTCAGGGCGAGTTTCTGGCAGATGCGCTCGAGTTTGTTCAACTGCGCCTGTTCCAGCGTGTCGTCTTCGCTGAGGAACTGTGCGGCTGAGTACATCATGGTCGGGTCGAGAAACTGCTCGAACAGCGTGTTGCCCAGGTCATAGTGGGCCGCGATGTTTTTCTGCGAGCCTTCGCGTGTATTGCGGTTGAGCCAGTGCAACGCGTGAATCAGCGGTCGGGTCAGGCGCGCCATTCCGCCCTCCATCGCATCCAGCACATCCAGATTGCTGACAAACACCCTGATCACCGCCGTCAGGTCTGGTGTCGTCCAGTAGCCATGAATGAAGGCCTCGCCCGCACCGATGGAACCGTTACTGGCGACCATGCCCCAGGCTGCCGAATCGAGAAGGTGGATTTCAGCCTGAATCAGCGCGCCGTTCTTGCCGAACACATGGCGCTCACCCCGTTCGACAATCACCAACTGGCCGTTGCGCAGCCCGGCGAGTTGCCGCAGCACGCCTCGGCGCAGGAGGTTGGCAGTCAAACCATTGGTGCCCAGATTGGCAGAAAAACTACTGCTACTGCTTTTCATGGAGTGAGTCCTTGGATTGCGCGGCGGCAGCACGGTACTCGCCGTCAGCGGCCTGATGGGAAAAGATGGGTATGCGTTTGACCAACAGGCGCATGGCCTGCCAATAAATGGCCAGACAGGTTTTCGCGGTCATCCATGGATAAGCGATCAGATAGCGATGCAGCGTCTTGCGGTTGAGACTCTGGCGGGTCAGATTGAGCGTGGCGTCAAACATCTTCAGCTCGCCTTGCCAGTCAGCCATGTGTACACCGATCCGTTCGGCGGGCTGGCTGAAGCTCATGCGGTACTCGAGATCACGTGGCAGAAACGGTGAAACATGAAAGGCCTTGGCCACGGCGAAATGCTGATGGCCTTCGCCGGTGGCGGGCAGCACATAGCTGTAGCGCTCGCCCCACGGGGTATTGGTCACTTCACACAGAATGCCGGCCAGTGTGCCGTCAGCTTCGTGGCAGTAGAAAAAACTCACCGGGTTGAACGACAGCCCCCAACTGCGCGCCTGCGTCAGCAGGCAGACGCGGCCAGACGGGATGCGCCCCAACGCTGTGCCGACTCGCTCGCGGACCGCCTCGATGAGCGTCAGTCCTTGCCCGGTCAGCTCTGGCAGATAGTCTCGCTCACGAAACGAGAACGGCGCAAAACGCCCCCGGCCTGCCAGTGGGGAGAGCCCCAGCACGCTGTCCTGTTCATCCAGATCCAGATAGAGCAGGCCTATCCGATAGGTGAACTCATGGGCGCGCGGTGCAAACCGCCGGTGGCTGATCCAGCCACTGTAAAGGGCGCTGTTCACAGCGTTTCACCAAAGGCCTGGGCGACACGCAGGCCGCTGACCACGCCGTCTTCGTGAAAGCCATTGGCCCAGTAGGCGCCGCAGTACCAGGTGTGATCGACACCGTTGATTTCCTCCCAGCGCGCCTGTGCAGCGATCGCATCGAGGCTGTATTGCGGATGGGCATAGCGGTAGCGGCCAAGGATTTTGGCCGGGTCGATGGCCGCAGTCTGGTTGAGGCTGACGCAGAACGTCGTGTCGCTCTCGATCCCTTGCAGAATGTTCATGTCATAGGTGACGGCGGCCGACTGCTGTTCGCCGCCGCCCAGGCGATAGTTCCAGCTCGCCCAGGCCAGTTTGCGCTTGGGCAGCAGTCGCGTGTCGGTGTGCAGCACCACATCGTTTTCGGCATAGCGCAGCGCGCCGAGAATCGACTGCTCGGCATTCGATGGCTGTGCCAGCAGGGCCAGGGCCTGATCGCTGTGACAGGCAAACACCACCTTGTCGAAACGTTCGCTGCCCATGGCGCTGTGCAGCGTCACACCTTCGCTGTCACGCTCGACACGTGTGACCGGGCAGGACAGACGAATGCGCTCGCGGAACGAGGCTGTCAGCGGTTCCACATAACTTCTGGAACCGCCTTCGATCACGCACCATTGCGGCCGATGAGTGACCGAGAGCAGGCCGTGATTCTTGAAAAAGCGCACGAAGAACTGCAGCGGGAAGCCGAGCATGTCGGCCAGCGACATCGACCAGATCGCCGCGCCCATGGGCACGATGTAATGATCGATGAAGCGCTGGCCATAACCGCCGGTCTTCAGGTATTCACCCAGCGTGGTGTCTGCCGCGATGCGCTGGTTTTCCAGATCATCGACCGATTGACGATTGAAGCGCAGGATATCGCGCAGCATGCCCCAGAACCGCGGCGACAGCAGGTTGCTGCGCTGGGCGAACAGGCTGTTGAGGTTGTTGCCGTTATATTCCACGCCAGTGCGCGGATCATGTACCGAAAAACTCATTTCCGCAGGCTGGAAGCCGACACCCAGCTGGCCTAGCAGGCGAATGAAATTGGGGTAGGTCCAGTCGTTGAAGACAATGAAACCGGTGTCGATCGCGTAGGCGCGGCCTTCGACCTGCACATCCACCGTGTGAGTATGCCCGCCGATCCAGTCCGAAGACTCGAACACGGTCACCTCATGCGCGCGGTTGAGCAGGTAGGCACTGGTCAGGCCAGAAATCCCGCTGCCAATGACTGCGATCTTCATTGCGCGTCCTTATTCGACGATTCGCTGCGCGCCATGCGTTTGCCGAGGGCCAGTCGGGCGCGTGCCGGGAGCAGGGCCAGTAAGCTCATGCTGAAGATGAACAGCGCCGGAAAGGCGATATCCAGCGGACGTTTGTTGCGCCCCAGTTTGCTGGCGATATGTTTGGCTGCCTTCTCGACAGGCCAGCGCATGGGCATGGGGAAATCATTTTTCTGCGTCAGCGGCGTGTCGACGAACCCGGGGCTGACCACTGTCACGTCGATGTTTTCGCTGGCCAGGTCCAGGCGCAGCGCTTCGAGCAGATAACGCAGGCCGGCTTTCGACGCGCCGTAGGCTTCGGCGCGGGGCAGGGCCAGGTAGGTCACCGCACTGGCCACGCCGACCAGGTGCGGCTGATGACCTTTGCGCAGCAGCGGCAACGCGTGCTCGATGCAGTAACTGCTGGCCAGCAGGTTGGTGCGTACCACGCGTTCGACCATGGCCGCTTCAAACTGTCGGGCGTCGATGTATTCGCAGGTGCCCGCGTTGAAGATGGCCGTGTCCAGGGCTCCCCATTGCCGGGCGATGTCGTCGGCAATCGCCTTGACTTGCTCGGGGTCGGTGATGTCACCGGTCACCAGCAGCACCTGCGTGGGATAAACGTTCGCAAGGTTCTGCAATGGCTCAAGCGTGCGGGCGGTCAGCGCGAGCCGGTGACCGGCGTTGAGCAGTTCTTTGGCCAGTGCCAGGCCAATGCCGCTGCTTGCTCCGGTCAACCAGATGCGTCGTGCAACAGGAGTGCTCATCCCAACCTCTTCTTCAACCAATGGATGACTCGACCCATGATGGGCAGATGTTCGTAGAGCAATGCACCGGCATCGAAGTAGTCCCGGTGTCGATAAACCTTGTCGCGCCACTTCAGGTGCGAACAGCCTTCTACCTGAATTGTCCGGCCGGCGGCCAGACGCGGGTGCGAATAACTCATGGTCCAGACCAGATAGCCCTCGCCGGGGCGCACCTCGTCGAAGGCGTGGAAGTCGAAATGCAGGTCCTGGACGTTGGCGTACAGCTCGCCGAAATAGCGGCGCATGGCGGCAAGGCCGTGGATATCGTGCATCGGGTCGCTGAACGACACGTCTTCGCTGTACAGCTCGGCAACCTGATCAAGGTTGTCCTTGTTCAGCGCGGCAAAACCCTCGGCGAAGCGATGCAGGAAATCAGCCATGTTCGACTCCTGCGGCCGGCTGTCGAGCCGGGAGCGCCTTGAACGCTGCCAGGGCGCGGGCGCGGCTCTTGCTCAGGTCGACGATGGGTTTCGGGTAGTCGGCAGCGCCAAACAGGTCACCGATTAACGACGGGTCGTGAATCTGCTTTTTATTCATATCCGCCAGTTCCGGCAGCCAGCGCTTGATGAACACGCCCTCGGGGTCGAAGCGTTCCGACTGCGACAGTGGATTGAAAATACGGAAGTAGGGCGCCGAGTCGGTACCAGTGGACGAGCTCCACTGCCAGCCGCCGTTGTTGGACGCCAGATCACCGTCGATCAGGTGGCGCATGAAAAAGCGCTCGCCCTCACGCCAGTCGATCAGAAGATTTTTGGTGAGAAACATCGCAACGACCATCCTTAGCCGATTGTGCATCCATCCGGTTTCCAGCAACTGGCGCATCGCTGCGTCAATGATTGGCAGCCCGGTACGCGCTTCTTGCCAGGCGCGCAGTTCTTCAGGTGCATCGCGCCACTTCAACGCCTCGGTTTCCGGGCGAAAGGCGCGATGACGCGAGACGCGCGGGTAGCCGACCAGCGTGTGTTTATAGAACTCTCGCCATAATAGCTCGTTGATCCAGGTCACGGTGCCCACGTCGCCAGTCTCGAACTCGCCCTGATTACTGGCCAGTGCCGCGTGCAGGCACTGGCGCGGCGAAATCACCCCGGCCGCCAGATAGGCCGACAACTGGCTGGTGCCGCGCTTGGCCGGAAAGTCGCGTTCGGTCTTGTAGTAGCTGATCTGCTCGTCGGCGAAGGCGTCCATGCGCCGTCTGGCTTCGGCCTCACCGGCCGGCCACAGGTCACGCAAGGCTTTCGAGGGCGTGGCAAAGCCCTTGACCTGCTCGGGAACCGCATCGCTTTTCATCGACTGTGCCGCCTGCGCTTGCGGGGTGCGCACCGGGTGCGGCATGGCCTCGTGCAGTCGGGTGTAGCAGACCTTCTTGAACTGGGTGAATACCTGAAAATAGTTGCCGGTCTTGGTCAGGATGCTGCCGGGCTTGAATAACAGCTGATCGAGGTAGCTGTTGAAGTGCACACCGGCTTTTTCCATTGCCTTCTGCACCGCCTGGTCGCGGCGGGTTTCGTTGATGCCGTATTCCTGATTGAGGTGCAGGCCCTCGACCTTGAACTGTGTGCACAGTGTTGCCAGCACTTCAGGCGCCTGATCCCAGGTGTCCGCCTCGCGGATCAGCAAAGGAACGTTCAACTCGCCCAGCGCCTTCTCGAGCTCGACCAGATTGCGCAGCCAGAAGTCTACCTTGCAGTCGGCATCGTCATGGCTGCGCCACTGCGCAGGACTGAGCAGGTAGACCGCCAGCGTCGGACCGCGCTCCATGGCGGCGGTCAGGGCAGTGTTGTCTTGAGCGCGCAGGTCGCTGCGCAGCCAGATCAGTTGCATGAGAAGTCCTTAGATAAGTCCGAGCTTGCCCAGCTCGATCTGAGCGCTGAGTACGTCGTGGGCAAGGGTCAGTCCAGATATCTCCTTGGCCTGTACGAGCAACTCGGCATTATGGATCTGCACCGTTGGTCCGCCCAGCACGACAGGGCAGGTGATATTGGCCAGCAATCGGGGCAGATGGAGCACGTTCAGCGACTTGCTGGAATACAGCACTATGCCGCGTGGCTTCAGGTATTCGGCTGCCAGCGCCAGCTCGCCGACCGGCAACGGCCAGTCGAACACCTCGACCGGGCAATCGGCGCTGCTCACCAGCCAGGCCGCCAGCCACAGGTGCGGTTCCAGCGGCAGATCGGACTGATTGACCAGCAGCAACGGGCTGCCATTGAGCTGACGATTGTTGTGGTAGATGCGTGCGCCAAACTTGCTGCGCAGCCAGGAGTAGAAAAACGTGCGCTCCAGTTGCGCGCCGAACTTGCCTTGCCAGCGCTGTTCCAGCTCGGCCAGCAGCGGCAGCAGCAACTGCTCACACAGCGTGCGCGGCGGGTACAGCGACATCGCCTGATTGAACACGTCATCGACCCGGCGTTCGGCCAGCTCGCCGATCGCGACCAGCAAGGTCTGACGCAATGCGTCCCAGTCGTTGGTCGGCGGCAGGGCGTCCTTGCGATTGTCATCGATCAGCCCCTTGACCTGACTGACGGACACACCGCGGTTGAGCCAGGTCAGAATCTTCATGACGCGCTGCACATGCGCGTCCGAATACAGCCGATGACCTTTGGCGGTGCGGTGCGGGACGATCAGTCCGTAACGACGCTCCCAGGCACGCAGGGTGACGGCGTTGACGCCTGTCTGCCGTGCAACCTCGCGGATCGGCAACCAGTCGCCCGGCACCTCTGTGTCTGTTTCATTCATGAGTCAAATCGCATTGCGCAGGCTGAGGTTTTCCGGGTGGGGCTGCATGTACACCTGCAGCGCCACATACGGGTCCGGATGTTGGCGAAAATGATGCTTGAGCAGCGTCAGCGGCACGATCAGGGGCACGATGCCCTGGTGATACTGGGCGATGACCTGCTGGATTTCCTGCTTGTCTTCACTGGTAATGGTTTGTTTCAAATAACCACACAGGTGCTGCAGGACGTTGGTGTGAGTGCTGCGCGTGGCGCACTTTTTCAAGGCTGCCATCAATTGGCTGAAGTACAGCGGCGCGATTTCGTTCGGGTCGGTGCGGCCCATGCTGCCGAGCATCTTGCCCAACGCCTTGTATTGCACCGGGTCGTTGGCCATCAGCTGGTATTTGTAGCGCGAGTGGAATTCGGTCAGGGCGCGCCGGGTGACGCCTTCTTTCAGCAACTGTTGCCAGGCCGCGTAGGCAAACACGCGGGTGACGAAGTTTTCGCGCAGCACGGCATCGTTGAGCCGGCCGTCTTCCTCGACGGGCAGATCGGGGTGACGTTCGCAAAAGGCCTGCGCATAGATCCCGCGACCGCCGCCATCGAGCGGGGCGCCGTTTTCGCGGTAGACCTTGACCCGCTCCAGGCCGCATGAAGGGGATTTCTGCATGAAGATGTAGCCGCAGATATCGCCCAGCTCAGCGGCCATCTGTATGCCGTAATCCGCCAGGGCCTGGGTAACGTCCAGGTCACGATTGACCGTACCAAGCGCCTTGGGATTTTCTGCGTCGCCCACCAGCCTGATCGGCTCGCGCGGGATGCCCATGCCGATAGCGACTTCAGGACACGCCTGGACGAAATCGAAGTACTTGCTCAACGCCTGCGTACACAGATGAGATTCCTTGTGTCCGCCATTGAAGCGAACCTCGGCACCCATCAGGCAGGCACTGATGCCGAGTTTGGGTTTTTCGATTGCGGACGCCGCCATCAGTCACCTCTACAGAAGACTTGTACAGATAGTTCGTGCTGTACAACTTGTCTTCATCATAGGGGTGTAATTGTACAAGTCAAATTCTTTGTAGAGGGCGGTAAGGGCTGATTCCAGCTACTTCCAGCCCATCCGCCATGTATCTGACTGTTGCAGCACTTGCCACGGCAGTCGCTCGCTGCGCTGGGTCAGCACGGCCTGCAGCTCTATTTCCAGGACGGTGCCTTCTTCGTCCTTGAACAGCTCGGTGACCAGAAAGTGTTTTTCCCGGTTGAGCGGGGTGGCTGCTGTCCATTTCGACAGCAGCAGCTTGCGCGGGTTGATCTGATTCATTGCACGTGTTCCAGCAATCGACGCGCGGCTTCCTGCCCACTCAGCCATGCGCCTTCCACGCGTCCGGACAGGCACCAGTCGCCGCACACGTAAATGCCCAGATCGGCATCCGACAGGGCGCCCCATTCGTGAGAGCCGGCAGGCCGTGCATACAGCCAGCGGTGGGCGAGGCTGAACACTGGCGCGGGCATGGTGCAATCGATCAATTCCGCGAAGGCGCCGTGCAACTGTTCGGTCACCTGTTCTCTGGAGGCGTCGATATTCTGCTGGCTCCACTGGCTGGTGGCGTGCAGTACCCAGGTATCGAGCGTGGCGTCGCGCCCGGGTTTGCTGCGGTTGCGGGCCAGCCAGTCCAGCGGGCTGTCCTGCACGAAGCAACCCTGCATGGGCGTCTGCAACGGGGTTTCGAAGGCCAGCGCCACAGCCCAGGTCGGGTCCATCTTCACGCCTGCCACGACGCTTGCCAGTTTCGGCGCGGCAGCCAGCAGGGCTGTGGCCTGAGGGGCCGGGGTGGCGATGATCACATGGCTGAAAGGGCCGTGGCTTTCGCCTTCGGCATCCAGCAGGTTCCAGTGTTGTTCGCCGCGAAACACTTCAGTGATCCGGCACGAGAACGACACTGGCAGATCGCCGCGCATCGCCCGGGTAATAGCGCTCATGCCAGGCGTACCCACCCAGCGCACTTGCTCATCCGGTGAAGGGCTGAGTCTGCCGCCATGAAAGTTGTAGAGCGAGGGTGTCCACTCGGCGACGTGGCCCTGGGTTTGCCACTGCTTGACTGCAGTGGCAAAGCGCCGGTCACGGGCGGTGAAATACTGTGCGCCCATGTCCAGCGAACCTGCGTCGCTGCGCTTGGTGGACATACGACCGCCGCTGCCGCGGCTCTTGTCGAAAAGGTGCACCTGATGCCCGGCGGCTGTAAGCGCCTGGGCTGCTGAGAGTCCGGCGATACCGGTACCGATGATTGCGATAGGGACAGTCATAGGGGCCTCGTTACCTTGTCTGTACAGACTACGCCGTAGTTAAAACCTGTACAATCTTCTTGTTTGGTATAACTTGCAGTGGTTTTGCAATTTAGCGATTGAGTCACATTGCCACTGGCAAGGTCGAACGGTTCAGCGACTCGGGCGAAGGCCTCGAGGCTGCGCTTCATTCTGCTGTGGCCTATGGTTCAGCTGACAGTTTCGTTTTCCGGACCAACGTCACGGACAGCGTCACTGGTAAAAATAAGACTACTCAATTGTCACCTACGCCACGCGAGGTTATCTGCCATGCACATATTGCTGACCGGTGGTACTGGTTTGATAGGACGAGCGCTCTGCCGTTTCTGGTCTGCTCAAGGCCATGAATTGACGGTATGGAGCCGAACACCCGCCGATGTCGTCGAGCTGTGCGGCCCCTCAGTGCGTGGCATTGCCAGCCTTGATGAGCTGGGCACGCAGCCGGTGGATGCAATCATCAATCTGGCAGGCGCGCCCATTGCGGATCGTCCCTGGACCCGCAAGCGCCGTCTGTTGCTGTGGGAGAGTCGCGTCGGCCTGACCGAGCAACTGCTGAAATGGCTGGGCACTCGCACGCAAAAACCTGCGCTGATGATTTCCGGTTCCGCAGTCGGTTGGTACGGCGACAGTGGCGAGCGCGAAATCGACGAAACCTCGCTGCCTGCCAAGGAAGACTTTGCCAGCCAGCTGTGCAATGCCTGGGAAGAAACCGCGCAACGTGCCGAGGCGCTGGGTGTGCGGGTGGTGCTGATACGCACGGGGCTGGTGCTGTCCGATCGTGCCGGTTTTCTGCAGCGTCTGTTGCCCCCTTTCAAATTCGGCATGGGCGGGCCGATCGGTAACGGCAGGCAGTGGATGCCGTGGGTTCACATCCAGGATCAAATCGCCGCAATTGATTTTTTGTTAAATCTGAATGAAGCAAAGGGTCCTTATAATGTTTGCGCGCCTTCACCGGTGCGCAATCGTCAGTTTGCCAAGACCCTGGCCGGCATTCTGCACCGACCGGCGTTCATGCCCATGCCTGCGCTGGCCCTGAAGGTATTGCTGGGTGAGCTTTCGGTATTGCTGCTCGGTGGTCAGCGTGCGCGGCCGGAGCGTTTGCAGGAAGCTGGTTTTACATTCAAGTACACCGAACTCGACACCGCCCTGCAGGATTTGCTGGGTCGCCACTGAACGCTGTTGAAATGAATAGGATGTTGCATGACCGATCACGCTTTGTTGCTGGTCAATCTGGGTTCGCCTGCCTCTACTCAAGTGGCAGACGTGCGCAGCTATCTGAACCAGTTCCTGATGGATCCTTATGTGATCGACCTGCCGTGGCCAGTGCGCAGGCTGTTGGTCTCGCTGATTCTGATCAAACGGCCAGAGCAGTCCGCACACGCCTATGCGTCCATCTGGTGGGATGAAGGTTCGCCTCTGGTGGTGCTGAGCAAGCGTCTGCAGCAGGCGATGAAAAAGGAGTGGTCGCACGGGCCGGTCGAGCTGGCCATGCGTTATGGCGAGCCGTCCATCGAAACCGTGCTGACGCGCCTGGCAGAGCAGGGCTTCAAGAAGGTCACCCTGGCGCCGCTGTATCCGCAGTTCGCCGACAGCACGGTGACCACGGTCATTGAAGAAGCCAAACGTGTGGTGCGCGCCAAATCGTTGAAAATGCAGTTCTCGGTGCTGCAGCCGTTCTACGATCAGCCCGAGTACCTGAGTGCGCTGGTGGAAAGCGTGCGGCCGCATCTGGAGCAGCCTTACGACCATTTGCTGCTGAGCTTTCACGGTCTTCCCGAGCGGCATCTGCACAAGCTCGACCCGACCGGCAAGCATTGCCTGAAGGACGACTGCTGCATGACCGCCCCCGCCGAAGTGCTCGCCACCTGCTATCGCGCGCAGTGCATACAGTCGGCGGCGGCATTCGCCAAACGTATGGGCATTGCTGACGGCAAATGGTCGGTGTCGTTCCAGTCACGTCTGGGGCGTGCCAAGTGGATCGAACCCTACACCGAAGCGCATCTGGACGAACTGGCGGCGAAAGGTGTGAAGAAGCTGCTGGTCATGTGCCCGGCGTTCGTGGCTGATTGCATTGAAACGCTGGAAGAGATCGGTGATCGCGGTGCCGAGCAGTTCAAGGAAGCGGGGGGAGAGGAACTGATCCTGATCCCTTGCCTGAACGACGACCCCAACTGGGCGAAAGAGCTGAACAGACTGTGCGAGCGTGCGCCGTTGATGTTGTAGTGCTGCGAACGCCAGGGTGGTGATGATCGTTCCTACGCTCCGCGTAGGAATGCATTTCGTGACGCTCCGCGTCACAAATCTGCGCTGCACCGCACATTCAGGATCGGACGCAGAGCGTCCAGAACTGCATGCCAACGCGGAGCGTTGGCACGATGGTCAAGCCCACTCCGGGCAGGATTACGGCAACTGATCATCCAGTTGTTTGTTCTTCCAGCTGTCATTGCCCGGCAGGATCAGGTTCAGGGCGATGGCGGTCACGGCGCACAGGGCGATGCCCTTCAGGCCGAAATCGTTCGGGCCGTTGCCGGTGCCGATCAATACGCCGCCGATCCCGAATACCAGGGTGACCGAGACAATCACCAGATTGCGCGCTTCGGCCAGGTCGATCTTGTGGCGGATCAGGGTGTTCATGCCCACTGCGGCAATCGAACCGAACAGCAGGCACAGAATGCCGCCCATTACCGGCACCGGAATGCTCTGCAGCAACGCGCCGAACTTGCCAATGAACGCCAGCGTGATGGCAAAGAACGATGCCCAGATCATGATCTGCGGGTTGTAGTTCTTGGTCAGCATCACCGCGCCCGTCACTTCGGCGTAGGTGGTATTGGGCGGGCCGCCGAACAGACCGGCAGCGGTGGTAGCGATGCCGTCGCCAAACAGCGTGCGGTGCAGGCCCGGCTTTTTCAGGTAATCGCGTCCGGTCACGCTGCCGACTGCAATCACCCCGCCGATGTGCTCAATGGCCGGGGCCAGGGCCACCGGAACAATGAACAGAATCGCCTGCCAGTTGAATTCCGGTGCGGTGAAGTGCGGCAAGGCCAGCCAGGCGGCGTCAGCGATCTTTTTGGTATCGACCACACCAAAGTAGAACGACAGCGCGAACCCCACCAGCACGCCGGAGATGATCGGCACCAGACGGAAAATGCCTTTGCCGAACACCGCCACGATCAGCGTGGTCAGCAAGGCCGGCATCGAAATCAGCATGGCGGTCTGATAGGGAATCAACTGCACGCCATCGCCGGACTTGCCCATCGCCATGTTGGCTGCAATCGGGGCCATGGCCAGGCCGATCGAGATGATGACCGGCCCGATCACCACGGGAGGCAGCAGGCGATCAATGAAACCGGTGCCCTTGATCTTCACCGCCAGACCGAGAAAGGTATACACAAAGCCTGCCGCCATGACGCCGCCCATGGTCGCGGCCAGACCGAACTGGCCCTTGGCGAGGATGATCGGGGTGATGAAGGCAAAGCTCGAGGCCAGAAAGACCGGCACCTGACGCCCGGTGACGATCTGGAACAGCAGCGTGCCCAGGCCTGCGGTGAACAGCGCCACGTTCGGATCGAGCCCGGTGATCAGCGGCATCAGCACCAGCGCGCCAAAGGCCACGAAGAGCATTTGTGCGCCGGACAGGATCGTGCGCCACAGTGGATCGTTGAACTCCTGCTGCGTCATCGGGTTACGCGTCCTTCTGTTTGGTGCCGAAAATCTTGTCACCGGCATCGCCCAGGCCCGGAATGATGTAGCCGTGTTCGTTTAGACGCTCGTCGACGGAAGCGGTGTAGATCATCACGTCCGGGTGCGCCTTCTCTACGGCAGCGATGCCTTCGGGCGCCGCGACCAGAACCATGGCGCGGATTTCCTTGCAGCCGGCCTTTTTCAGCAGATCAATGGTGGCGACCATCGAGCTGCCGGTGGCCAGCATCGGGTCGATGATCATTGCCAGGCGCTCGTCGATTTCCGGGACCAGTTTTTCCAGGTAGGTGTGCGCCTGCAGGGTTTCTTCGTTGCGAGCCACGCCGACCGCGCTGACCTTGGCGCCCGGGATCAGACTGAGCACGCCGTCCAGCATGCCGATACCGGCGCGCAGAATCGGCACGACAGTGATTTTCTTGCCCGCGATCTTCTCGACTGACACCGTACCGGCCCAGCCTTGAATGTCGTAGTTTTCCAGCGTCAGGTCGGCGGTGGCTTCATAGGTCAGCAGCGCGCCGACTTCCTGAGCCAGCTCGCGGAAATTCTTGGTGCTGATGTCGGCGCGGCGCATAAGGCCGAGCTTGTGGCGGATCAGTGGGTGACGGATCTCACGAATGGGCATGGGGAAAGGCTCCAGCGGGGCAAAAATCGGTCTAGGTTAATCTATTCAGCTGTTACTGTCTTAAAGCGCGTGCAGTATCGTCTCGAAGCTTCGACGTTCGCGGCTTTTGCAAGACACTCGCAACGTTAGTCCAGAATCACTTGCTCTGGCTTGAACGGATGCGTACCTTTGCCCGCTTTTCTCAAACTGCCTTACCTGGAGAGCGTCATGTCCGCTGATCTCGAGCATATCCGTCAAGTCATGCGCGAAGCTGACTGCCTGTACACCGAGGCCGAAGTGGATGCGGCCATTGCCCGCGTCGGCGCGCAGATCAATGCCGAACTGGCCGAGCGCAATCCTGTCGTGTTCTGCGTCATGAATGGCGGCCTGATTTTCTCCGGCAAGCTGCTCACCCATCTGAACTTTCCGCTGGAAGCGTCCTACCTGCACGCGACGCGTTATCGCAACGAAACCACCGGCGGCGATCTGTTCTGGAAAGCCAAGCCGGAAGTCTCATTCATGGACCGTGACGTGCTGATCATCGACGACATCCTCGATGAAGGCCACACCCTGGGCGCCATCATCGACTTCTGTAAACACGCCGGTGCCCGCGCTGTGCACACGGCCGTGCTGATCGACAAGGATCACGACCGCAAGGCTCGCCCGGACCTGAAAGCCGATTACGTCGGCCTGCCGTGCATCGACCGTTATATCTTCGGCTTCGGTTTGGACTACAAAGGTTACTGGCGTAATGCTGCCGGTATCTATGCGGTCAAAGGGATGTAAGGCATTCTGACGGCCGCTTCTGCGAACAGGGGCGGTCGTCGATTGGCAATTATATGGAAACCCTCAATGAAGCTACTGATTACCGGCGCCGTAGCGTTGGTGCTGTTGTCTGGTCTGGCCGTTGCCGCACCTGCTGCGCCGGTATCGGCCAGCCCCATGCACGATCAATACCTGCCGCCTGACGACCTGAGCCTGCGCGATGGTGTGCCCGAGCAGCAACAGTTGATGCGGGTCACCGAGTACACCATCGTTGCCGGTAACCAGCGGCAATCGAGTCAGCAGCCGATTCCGGTCACCTCGCCCTTGTCGCTGCGCCTCAAGGGCAAGTCGCTGAACAAGGGCGCATCCATCTCCCAGGTGCTCGTGCACTTCGATGGCGGTGATAGCAAAAGCCTTAAAAAGCCGACCTATGATGAGCCGTCGCGCACGTTGACGCTGTATTACCCGCTGTCCCAGTACCGCGTGCTGGTGGACTTGCTGCGCAACGAGAAGGTCTATTGCCAGTTCCTCAGTTATGCCAACGGACACATCTGGGCTGATCTGCACACCACCTCTGCACGTGCGCGTTGAGCGCGGCGCTCGCCGGAGGGTAAACTGCCCGCCCGTGAAAGTGTCTGCGACCTGCTGGAGCCTGTAATGCGTAAAGATAAGAAGCAGTTGATTGGCGATGAGATCGGCGATGAGCAGATCAAACTGTTCCTCGACTTCGAGCCGTATGATGCTACCTCGCCGTCGCTGCACAAGTTGATCAAGGCTTATCGTGGGCTGCGCATCAACGATTTCGAACGCTTTCTGGTGTTCTTCAAGGAAGCGGGCCATGACTTCGATGGCAAGGACGAGCACGGCAACGACTTCATCGCCCTGATCAAGGATCAGCGCAATGCTGATGAGTACATCGAACTGATCGAAAAAGCCCGTACGTAATTGCCGTTTGACTGTCGTGCCAATGCTCCGCATTGCCAGAGCTGGACGCAGAGCGTCCGGAACGGCATTCCCACGCGGAGCTCTCAGTCGTTATACACACGTCCTAGAGCGCCCGGAATAACGGGCTTCCGAGCTTCTGCCCAGAGGGCGTGGGAGCGAACTTGTTCGCGAAGACGGTGTTTTAGTCGATGCATTTTCGGCGATTATACGACCCCCTTCGCGAACAAGTTCGCTCCCACGGCCTTCGGCCAGAATCAAAAACAGACTTGCGTATAACACTGAGCGCAAAGCGTGAGGACGAACGCTGCAGTCACTTGCGTGCCTGATACGCCTTGCCGTAATGCCGCTCCAGTCGTGACTGCAACAACTCCAGCCCGATCGACATGATCCAGTACAGCACCGCCGCGGTGGTCAGCATTTCGATGTATCGATAGCTGGAGCGGCCGTAAGACTGCGCGAGAAACATCACTTCCCAGACGCCCATCACTGAAATCAGGGAAGAGTCCTTGAGCATGGAGATGAACTGGTTGGTGGTCGGCGGAATGATCGTGCGCATGGCCTGGGGCAGGGTGACGCGCCAGAAGATCTGCGTCGGGCGCAGCGCCAGGGCCAGTGCGGCTTCACGCTGCCCGACGGAGACACCGATGATACCGGCACGGAAAATCTCGCTCAGGTACGCCCCGTAGTTGAGCGACAGCGCGATCACTCCTGCCGTGATGGCTCCGGGCACGATGCCAAGTTGTGGCAGACCGAGATAGATCAACAGGATCTGGATCAGCAGCGGCGTGCCACGAAAGAACGAGGCGTAGAAGCTGGCGATGCCAAACGCCACTGCGCTGCTGGAGAGCCGTGCGAGTGCCGTGACAAAGCCAAGCACGACCGAGACCACGATCGAGCACACTGACACGAACAATGTCAGCGCCGCTCCCTGCAGAAAGCCGTTGGGGGCCATATGCAGCCCGATCAGGTTCGGCAGCTTGTCGAGGATGATCGACAGCTTCAGATCGAAGCTCAGGAAGAAGCCGGCGAACAGCACGAACATGACCAGCCAGGTCAGGTAAAGCCGCGTACGGAAGCCGAAAACTCGCTTGAGCAGGCTCTGCTCGGCCTGCTCGGGTGGGCGCTGGGGCTGAAAGGAAGTCATTTGCTGATGTCAGCACCGATCCACTTTTGCGACAGCTTGCTCAGGGTGCCGTCGCTCTTGAGTTCGGCGAAGACTTCGCGAACCTTGGCGTCCCATTCCGGATCGTCTTTTTCGATGGCCACGGAATTGGGTTCCTCATACAGCGACTCGCCCGCCAGTTTGAAGCGCTTGTCCTGATCCAGACGCGGTTTTGCGGTCACCAGATTGGTCAGTATCGCGTCCAGCCGCTTGCCAGCGCCCAGCCCAAGGTCTTGAAAGGCCACGTTGTCGTTGTCGTACGGGGCGATCTGTACGTCTTCGAACGGGTACTGCAGGGGCTTGTCTTCGGCGCCATCGATGACCAGGTTCTTGTTCAGGTAACTTTCGTAGCTGGAGGCGCTAGTCAGGCCGACTTTCTTGCCGCTCAGGTCCTTGGCCGAATGGATACGATCATCCGAGGCGTTGACCACGATCACTGCAGGCGAGGCGTAGTACTCGACCGGGAAGTTGAACACTTCGGCGCGGGCCTTGCTCGGTGTCATCGAGCAGACGCAGATGTCATAACGTCCGCTCCAGTGGCCCGCGGCGATCACGTCCCAGGACGGTGTTTCGAGGCGCAACTTGACGCCCAGTTTCTGCGCCACGGCCTTGGCGACGTCGACATCGAAGCCGTCCAGTTCATTCTTGTCATTCAGGAAAGAGAAGGGCGGGTAACTTTCCATGAGGACGTTGACCAGCTCTTTGTTTTTCTGCACGCGATCCAGCGTGGCGCCGGCCAGAACTTGCGTGGAGGCTGCCAGAGTGACCAGGCCGATGCCCAGCAGAGCGCGATAATTCACAGATATCCCCTGAAAAAGTGTTTGTAGTTTGATGAAAGGGCCGTATTAAATACGTTATACAAGACTGACTCATAATGAGTTTTTTTCATATACATATAAGCAGATCACATATGACGCAAGGCACAACTGTAATTCTCGATGGCGGCATGGGCCGTGAACTGCAGCGTCGCGGAGCCCCGTTCCGCCAGCCTGAATGGTCGGCTCTGGCATTGAGTGAAGCACCCGAAGCGGTGAGTGCGGTACACGCCGCTTATATCGAAAGTGGTGCTCAGGTCATCACCAGTAACAGCTACGCCGTCGTGCCGTTTCATATTGGCGAAGAGCGTTTTGCCCGCGAAGGTCAGGCATTGGCAGCGCTGGCCGGGCAACTGGCGCGCGAGTCGGCCGATGCTTCTGGCGGACGCGCCCGGGTAGCGGGCTCCATTCCGCCGCTGTTCGGTTCCTATCGCCCTGATCTCTATCAGCCGCAACTGGCTGCCGACGTTCTGAAACCACTGGTTGCCGGGCTGTCGCCGTATGTCGACCTGTGGCTGGCCGAAACCCAGAGCTGCATTCTCGAAGCGCAGACCATCCGCGCCGGGCTGCCCAATGACGGCAAACCGTTCTGGCTGTCCTTCACCCTGCAGGATGAAGACACTGACGAGGTTCCGCGGCTGCGCTCAGGCGAGCCGGTCGCCGACGCCGCCAGGGCCGCCGCCGCAATGGGTGTTGCCACGCTGCTGTTCAACTGCAGCCAGCCAGAGGTGATCGGTGGCGCAATCGATGCGGCGCGTGAGGTGTTCACGTCGCTGAACGTCGACATTGCCATCGGCGCCTATGCCAACGCCTTCCCGCCGCAACCCAAGGACGCTACGGCCAACGACGGTCTGGATGAGCTGCGTGAAGACCTTGACCCGCAGGGCTATCAGCAGTGGGCGGCAGACTGGGTCAAGCGCGGCGCCACGCACATTGGCGGCTGCTGTGGGATTGGCCCCGAGCACATTGCCGTACTGTCCAGAAGCCTCTGACCGTCACCTGCAATAAACGCAATAAAAAGCCCCGTGGCTGGTAAAGGCTCACGGGGCTTTTTGTTACAGCACAGCAGCGACCGGATCAGGCGAAGCTGTGTTCCTGGCTGCTTTTCTCGACCAGTTCCAGCGCCTCGTCGTTCTGCGCGCTGATACGCTCGTAGAGCGGCGCATCGGTTTCGAGGATCTTCTCCCGGGCCGGGAAAATCTCTTCGAGCTTGGTCGCCCATTCCGTGCGGGTTTTCTCCGGGAAGCAGCGCTCGAGCAGCTCCAGCATGATCGACACAGTCACCGAAGCGCCTGGCGAAGCGCCGAGCAGTGCGGCCAGCGAGCCATCCTGTGCAGACACCAGCTCGGTGCCGAATTGCAGGACGCCGCCTTTTTTCGCATCTTTCTTGATGATCTGCACGCGCTGACCGGCGATTTCGAGACGCCAGTCTTCGGCTTTCGCTTCCGGGTAGAAGCGGCGCAGCGATTCCAGGCGTTGCTCCATCGACTGCATCACTTCGCTGACCAGGTACTTGGTCAGGTCCATGTTGTCGCGCGCCACCGCCAGCATCGGTTTGATGTTGGCCACGCGTACCGAGAGCGGCAGGTCGAGGTACGAGCCGTGTTTCAGGAACTTGGTGGTGAAACCGGCATAAGGTCCGAACAGCAGGGATTTCTTGCCATCGACCACGCGGGTGTCCAGGTGCGGCACGGACATGGGCGGCGAGCCCACGGCGGCCTGGCTGTAGACCTTGGCCTGGTGGTGCTTGACCACTTCCGGGTTGTCGCAACGCAGCCACTGGCCGCTGACCGGGAAGCCGCCAAAGCCCTTGCTTTCTTCGATGCCCGACAACTGCAGCAGTGGCAGTGCTGCGCCACCGGCACCGAGGAACACGAATTTGGCATCTATCTCGCGCGTGCCACCGCCATTCACGTCCTTGACGCTGACGGTCCAGCCGGCGCCGTTGCGGGTCAGGTTGGTCACACGGCTGCGGTACTTGATCTGCGTGCCTGGAGCGCTGGTCAGATGGCCAAGCAGTTGATTGGTCAGCGCGCCAAAATTGACGTCGGTGCCGTTCATCATGCGCGTTGCGGCAATTTTTTCGTCCGCAGGCCGGCCAGGCATCATCAATGGCATCCACTCGGCCAGTTTTGCCTTGTCCTCGGTGTATTCCATCGAGGAGAAGGCGTGATGCTTGCTCATGGCTGCAAAACGGGTCTTGAGGAACGAGACGCCTTTTTCGCCCTGTACGAAGCTCAGGTGCGGAACCGGGTTGATGAATGAGCGGGCTGAACCGAAGGTGCCCTTGCGTGCCAGGTAGGCCCAGAACTGTTTCGAGACTTCGAACTGGGTGTTGATGTGCACCGCTTTCTTGATGTCGATGGAGCCATCAGCCGCAGGCGGCGTGTAGTTCAGCTCGCACAGACCGGCGTGGCCGGTGCCGGCGTTGTTCCACGGGTTGGAACTCTCCGCAGCACCGGAATCCATCAGCTCAACGACTTCCAGCGTGATGCCGGGGTCGAGCTCTTTTAGCAATACCGCCAGAGTGGCACTCATGATGCCCGCTCCGACCAGTACTACATCGACTGCTTCGTTATGCGCCATTAACGCGTCTCCAAAATCTGCAGCACCAAATTGACGGCATACGATCCTGAGGCTGGTTGCCAGGTGTTCGCGGGCTGGATCAACTCTCACCCTCGCTTGCCTGGCCAGGATCGCCTGACCGATTCTTCGCAATTTTTCGCATCCAAAGCGCAGGTCCCGGTCAGGCCCGGTCATGGTTCATCAATGCTTCATGAACGCATTTCCAGGCCGGCGAGGCCATTCGACCATCGTCAGGGAGCCCCTTGTGCAACGGGCTCCTGTCGATGGCGTCAGGCTCCGGTCATGGAGGCGCGGCTGCGGTCAGTCCTGTTCAAGAGAGCCGGTTCAGACGCTGATGGTGCATTTACAAACGCGTACCTATTCATTTGCTCGCCACACTCTTGTGAAGTAGTGAAACCCGTTTTTCACGTCCTTTTGGGAACGCGAACCAAACCTCGAAATGGCTGCGATGACAGCGCTGGCAGGTCAGGCGCATAAAGAGTGAGGCGCTGGCCGGCGAGAAAGGTTCGATACGATTCGAGCATTCTTCACCTTTCATCGAGCACACTCGTGCGCAAATGACCTGTGTGGGCGGCTCTCTGTGGGCATTACGAAGGCGCTAATACGGCGATTAGCAGTGCTGCGAGGCCCGATCAGGAGACGTCCTTATAATCGGGGGGAGATTATAGCGATGAAATGGCAGGAATTGATCGCTTTAAATGACTTTTATTCGCTCCCCGGTCAGGCGGTGAGCAACTGGCCGCGCGGTGAGCGTTCGCTACGCTGCGTCACGCGGGCGCTGGCGGGCAGGGGCTGATTCAGCCAGCTGAGCCGTTGCTCGGTCACTTCGACCCATTCCACGCCGGTCGGACGTTGCGCGCAGTGTTTGAACGCACGGCAGACGCCTGCCTGATCGATACGCGCGTAGTGGCGATGCTGTGGGCGTGCAGTGAACAGAGACCGGAACAGATTCATGGCGCAGCTCCTGTGACTTTAATGAGCGTCTGGGCGATGGAGGCGAGTCTGCCGCGTGGATGTGACGCCCTGATTACACCGTGCTGGATGAATCTTGCCCTGCGTTGCTGCGTGAACCCCGATGCGTGTCGAATGTCCGAGGCTTAACGGTCAGTGGCCTCTGGTTAGCGGCTGTTACAGGCCGCTATACTGCGGCACATTCAGTGTCTGGCCCATGGAGAAATGAGCATGCTGCGTCGCATTTTGTTCGGTTTGCTTGCTGTAAGCAGTTTGACCCTGGTGGGCTGTGCCCACAGTCCGCAACAACTCAGCCCCACGCCCAAGCTCAACGCGCAGCTGGCGGCCGTAGGGCGTGGTCAGCCTGTGGTGGTGCGTGTCGTCGATGGCCGTCCTGGGCCGACGCTGGGTACGCGCGGTGGCATGTACCCGGAAACCAGCGCAATCAGCGTCAACGGTGCCGATATCGTTCCCAAGCTTCAAGCTCAGGCTGAAGCGGCCGTGCGCCTGCTGGGCTTTACGCCAACCCAGAGCGGCAACGCTCCACAGCTGACCGTGACCCTGGCAGACTTGAAGTACCAGTCGCCGAAGGAAGGTCTGTACGTGACTGAAGCCACCATCAGCTCGACGTTCCGCGCTGACGTGCGCAATAACGGTCGCACCTACAGTGGTCGTTACGCCGCATCGCTGGACCAGCGTTTCGGTATGGCGCCGAACCAGGAAACCAACACCAAGCTGGTCAGCGACGTGTTGAGTGACGCGCTGACTCGCGTCTTCCAGGACCCGACCATCGGTTCGACCCTGTCGCAGTAAGCCTCTAACCATCGCGATAAAAAAAGCCCGGCCCTTGTTGAAGGGGCCGGGCTTTTTGCTGTTCAGGGTTTGCTATCAGGCTGCCTGCTGGTAGAAGTCCAGGAAACTCAACCCCGTATCCTGATCCAGATCCGGCAAATCATGATGAACATGCCCGCCCAGTGCGCAGTAGACCAGCCAGTGGCGGTCCTGAACATTGAAGGCCAGGCCATCGATCAACTCCTGCTGTTCATCGCTTGGGGCAATGAGATAAAGGCGATCCTGATTTTTTGCATGCAGCATGACAAGCTCCAAAGAGAGGGAAGTCCGTTTCTCGAGGAGCCACACAATGCAGGCGAAGTATGACGCTGGGGTGACAGCGGCAGAGAATTGTCATGCAGGATGTTTCTGGGGCCGTATGACCACGCGGAGCCTGAGCAGGATGCGTGCTCTCCCGTACACCTATCGTTCCTCACGCTGACCCGCCCACGACCGGACGCAAAGCGCCCGCAACGGCGTACCCACGCGGAGCATGGGTACGGTAGGCATTCTGGCGCAGGTCTTAAAGCGCCAGCCCTGCCTTGACGCGGTACTGGTTGCGCACCGGTGTCGCGTATTGCTGAATCATGTAAGGGCGGTGCTCGATCGGCGTGCCTGCCAGACGACTTTCCCACTCCTCCCTGGCACGTTCGAGTTCATCGGCCGGGAACAGGGCTTCAGCCTTCGGCACTTCAAGCGCCGGATCGGCATCGCTCCACTGCGCGTACGCCAGGTAATGCACCGGGAACAGCCGATAGCCGCCGAGAATCTGCCGGTCCATCTCGATGGCCAGTTGCTTGGTGTCCT
Source organism: Pseudomonas sp. P129 (assembly GCF_020312195.1). NCBI lineage: Bacteria > Pseudomonadati > Pseudomonadota > Gammaproteobacteria > Pseudomonadales > Pseudomonadaceae > Pseudomonas > Pseudomonas sp. P129. The sequence continues at coordinate 139,579 of NZ_JAGPYS010000003.1, forward strand.
CGAAGTGCTCGGTGATCGGCGGTGCAAAGTTCACATGCACACGGCCTTTATAGCCGGTGATCCCCAGGGCAATGCTCACGTCGTCTTCGCCCGGCGTCTTGGTGTAGGCGCCGGTTGTCGCACGAATGTACAGCTCGCGGGCCTTGGCGCTGTCGCACGGATCATACTCATAGCTGATCGACACCGGGATCAGGTTCAGCGAACGAATCACGTCGCCAAACGGCTCATCCTTGCGGCTCATGTGGAACATCTTGAGGATCGCTGACTCGGTACGGTCGTCACCGTCCTTGGCGCGGCCCTCGGCCTGAGCGATCCAGATCGACTGGCAGTCCTGGGTAATCGAGTGATTGATGTACGCCGACAGCAATTGATAAGCCGCCATCTTCTCGCGTCGCCCGGTGATCGAGCGATGCACGATGAAGCTCTTGTTCAGGCGCATCAGGTCGCTGACGAATGGCTTTTGCAGCAGGTTGTCGCCGATTGCGATGCGCGGAGTGGGCAGGCCTGCGTGGTACACGGCATAGTTGACGAACGCCGGGTCCATGACGATATCGCGATGGTTGGCCAGAAACAGGTAGGCGCAACCGGACTTCAGCTGTTCGACGCCAGTGTAGGTGACCCCGTCGGTGGCGCGTTCGATGGTGTGGTCGACATAATATTCAACCTTGTCCTGCAGCGTGGCGACCGAGTCGATACCGGCAAATTCGCGGCGCAGCTTGCGTGCCAGGGTTGGCTGCAGCAGCCAGCCGAATGCGCCCGCCAGGCGGGGAAAGCGGAACCGGGTCAGAATGGCGAGAAAGGCTTTGTCGCTCAGCAGACGTGCCAATACGGCGGGGACTTCTGCATCGTTGTAAGGTCGGATGGCATCAAATTCGCCCATCATGCTCTCTTGTTTGAATCGAATAGGGTAAAAAGAAGACGGATTTGTTAAAACTGCCTTCTGAAGAATGGGTCAATTATACGCATAACTGATCCCGGAGACCGTGATGCAGGAATTACAGAGTTACGACTGCCCTTATTGCGGCGAACCTGTCGAAGCCGTACTGGATATTTCCGGCGGCGATCAACAGTACATTGAAGACTGTCCGGTCTGTTGCCGCCCGATCGTTTTCGACCTGCAGACCGACGGCGAAGACTGGAATCTGGATGTTCGCAGCGAGAACGAGTGATGCAGAAGATCTACGAGCCCGAGAACCTGATGGAGGCCGAGTTGCTGCTGGCAATGCTTGCCAGCGAAGGCATCAACGCGCATCTGGCCGGTCGTGATCTGCTTGGGGCGATGGGCGAGCTGCCGGGGCTGGGCCTCCTGGCCCTCAAGGTCGAAGATGCGCAGGTCGCTCGCGCACGAGCGTTGATCACTGCGTACAATAGCGCCTCGCCCCTGTCTGGCGATGAGCCGGACGACTTCCCCGATGTACTGGTGTGCTGAGCACCTTCAAACGAGTCTGATTAGCCCCCATGTGTGGACGCTACGCCCTGTTTCGCTGGACCCCTGCCTTTGCCGCCTTGCCCGGTTTTCCTGCCGATCAGCAGGCGCAATGGAATATTTCGCCAGCCGACTGGGTGTTGATCATGCGTGCCGCCGACAACGCGGAGGGCATCGAGCTGGTGCGCGCGCGCTGGGGCCTGACGCCGGCCTGGCTCACTGACCTGTCGAAAACGCCTGCCCATGCCCGCGCTGAAACGGTGGCCGAGCAGCCGATGTTTCGCGATGCCTTCACCCATCGCCGCTGTCTGCTCCCCGCCAACGGCTTTTACGAATGGCGCGGCACGATGCGCAAACGCCCGTTCTGGCTGACGCCGGGGGAGGGCGCCGCGCTGTTTTTCGCCGCGATCTGGGAAGCCTATCCGGTGCAGGGGCATACGTACCTGAGCGTCGCAGTGGTTACCCAGGCCGCGGCAACCCAGCGTCGGCCATTGATTCTGGACGCCAAGGGCCAGAAAGACTGGCTGGCCGCCGACACGCCGCTGCCGACCCTGCAAGCGTTGCTGGCTGCCCCGCAGACGGCGCTGCGCGAGCGGCCACTGGCCAATCTGGTCAATGATCCCAAGCTCAATGCCCCTGAGTGCCTTACGCCTCTGAGCTAGTCGGGGCAGGCAAAAAACGCCGAATCGGACAAATCCGATATCCGCACTGAAGTACATCTGATACAAACTGGACACACCTGCGGGAACCATCAGCCCCTGTGCAAAGACCAAGATGCCAGCTGGCCGGTATCTGGCGCAGAGGTCTGCCCCGGGAATGACCGTTTCATACACTAGGAGATACACCATGCGTCCTTCATTTGCCTTCTGTGCCTTGAGCGCTGCGTTGCTGCTCGGCGGGTGTCAGGCAGTCAATACCACGAGTGGCGACTCGGTCGGTGTGGAGCGCAAACAGTACATGTTCAGCATGCTCTCGACGGATGAAGTCAACAAAATGTACGCCCAGTCCTACCAGCAGACCGTTGGCGAGGCGACCAGCAAAGGGGTACTGGACACCACCAGCGCAAATGCCAGGCGGGTCCATGCAATCGCCGATCGACTGATTGCCCAGGCGCCCAAATTGCGACCTGATTCGGCGCAGTGGCAGTGGGAAGTCAACCTGATCAAGAGTGACGAGCTGAACGCCAACTGTGGTCCTGGCGGCAAGATCATTGTCTACAGTGGCCTGATCGATACCCTCAAACTGACCGACGATGAAATCGCTGCAGTCATGGGCCACGAGATCGCCCATGCGTTGCGCGAGCACGGGCGTGAAGCGATGTCCAAGGCGTACGGTGTTTCGATGGCCAAGCAGGGCGCAGGCGCCTTGCTGGGATTGGGTCAGGACAGCCTGGCGTTGGCAGATACCGTGGTCAACTACAGCCTGACGCTGCCCAACAGCCGCAGTAACGAGAACGAAGCTGATCTGCTCGGTCTGGAACTGGCCGCACGCGCCGGTTACAACCCTAATGCAGCGATCACCCTGTGGCAGAAAATGACCCAGAACTCCGGCGGTTCGCAGCCTGAGTTCATGAGCACTCACCCGGCCTCGGAAAGTCGCATCGCCTCGTTGCAGGCTGCGATACCGAAAGTCATGCCGCTGTACCAGAAAGCCGCTAAATCCTGAGTGGATGAGTCGCCCGTAGCGTTGCGAGTGTTTTCGCAACGCTACGGGCCGGCATTACACCCAGCCGCTGACCTGCATTGCCTTGTAAACCGCCACCAGCGCCAGCACGAAGAACGCGCAGGCAGCCAGTCGGCGGATCAGGGTCAGCGGCAGCTTCTCGGCGGCGAAATTGCCCGCCAGCACCACCGGCACGTTGGCCAGCAGCATGCCCACCGTGGTGCCCAGAATGACCAGCCACAGATAGGAATACTGCGCCGCCAGCATCACCGTGGCGATCTGCGTCTTGTCACCGATTTCAGCGATGAAGAACGTGATCAGCGTGGTCATGAACGGGCCGAACTTGCGTGCCGTGCTGGCTTCGTCGTCGTCCATCTTGTCCGGAACCAGTGTCCACAGCGCCGTGGCGGTAAAGCTGGCGGCGAGGATCCAGTGCAGCACTGCGTCTGACAGATAACTGCTGAACCACGCACCCACTGCGCCGGCGGCTGCATGGTTGGCGAGGGTTGCGGCAACGATGCCGGCAATGATCGGCCATGGCTTGCGAAAGCGCGCGGCGAGAACGAGCGCGAGCAACTGCGTCTTGTCACCGATTTCGGCGAGCGCGACCACTGCGGTAGGGACTAAGAATGATTCCAGCATCAGGCTTCCTGAGGGGCGGGTCGACACGGCTATGACACGTACGACCTCCCCGCCCCGGGTAAGGTGTTCGTGTCATAGGTCTTGTCAAACCACCGATCCGTCTGAGCGGATTCCGGGTCGCACGTACCATGGCCTGAGGACCAAGTATGTTGATACGTGCCGGACGAGCATGGCGCTCGTGGGAGACTACTCCCCTAGGACGGAGCGGATTCTGCCTCCGCGAAAACGTTTCGGCAAGTGCTTATTTCAGGGGCGTTTGGCGCTGTAGATTTTGAAACCGTTGCCCTGAGCCCTGACTTCGCACTGCCCGACCTGCTCCTCGATCAGCGTCTGATAACGCAGGAAGTTATTCGCGACCAGGCGCAGTTCGCCACCTGATTTAAGATGTTGGCGTGCTTTTCTCAGCAGGTTTTCCGTTGCCATGTAATCGGTATGAACCCCGACGTGGAACGGCGGATTGCTCAGAATCGTGTTCAAGCCCATCGGCGCTGCGTCGATGCCGTCACCGGTCAGCACCTGGGCTTGCAGGCCATTGGCGGCAAGGGTCAGGCGCGAACTGGCGGTGGCGAAGGCATCGACATCGAGCATGATGACTTCGTTATGCGGGTAACGACGCTTGATCGCCGCGCCCAGCACGCCGGCGCCGCAACCGAAATCGAGCAGGTTGCCGCTGGGCAGCTTGTCAATGTTTTCCAGCAACAAGGCTGAACCACGGTCGAGCCGGCCATGGCTGAACACACCGGGCAGGCTGACGACGGTGAGCGGGCCGTCCTGCAATTCGATCTGGTAGGGCCTGGCGAGGCTGTCCAGGCTGACGGCTTGCGGTGCGTGCTCGACGGTGACCTGCCACAGTTGGCAGTGGCGGGCGCTGTCCAGCTTGCGCGCGCGGCCGAACGGGCTCAGTTGCTTGGCAGCCGCTTCGATGCCACCACGTTTCTCGCCGACCAGAAACAGCTCGCGTCCGGCCAGTCGCGAGGCCAGTGCATTGAGCAGGTAGTCGGTCAGATCACGTGCCTTGGGCAGGAACAGCACGGCGGCTTCGAAGCCAGTCTGTGGCGCCTCGACGCCGAAATCCACGCGCCCTTCAAAACGCGCATCCAGGGCCGCCTGATCACCGGCGTGCCAGCACCAACCACGTGCATCCGGCAGTTTTCCGAGCAGGTCATCGGCGGGCAGCCCGACCAACAACAGCGAGCCCTGAAACAGCTCGGCCTGACGGAGTAACACTTCACTGCGCGGGTCCATGGAATGGCTCCTGAAAAAGCGCGCAGTCTAACAGGATATGGGCCGGGAGGACGCGGAGCGTCCGGAACAGCATGCGACGCGGAGCGTCGCACGATAGTTGCGATGATCGTTCCGCACGCTCCAGCGTGGGAATGCAGTTCACGACGCTCTGCGTCGTCACGAGGACGCGGAGCGTCCGGAAAGGCATGCGACGCACGATAGTTAGAGCACGCCCTGCGTCGCATCAATGCCGGCATCTGTTGCGAAGACATCAGACAGCGTAATCTGCCGGGTCAGACGTCAACCCTCCAGGAGGTCCCACATGTACTGGGCAGAATTTCTTACCGTTGCGCTGATTCACTTGCTGGCGGTTGCCAGCCCCGGTCCGGATTTCGCGGTGGTGGTGCGTGAAAGCGTCACTCATGGGCGCAAGGCAGGGACCTGGGCGGCGTTGGGCGTCGGCTCGGCGATCTTTCTGCATGTGGGCTATTCGCTGCTGGGGATCGGGATTATCGTCTCCCAGTCCATCGTGCTGTTCAACGCGCTGAAATGGGCAGCCGCGGCCTATCTGCTGTACATCGGCATCAAGGCGTTGCGCGCCAAGCCGGCCGCTGCAACGGGGGATACCGCCATCAAGGCCCCTCCCGGCGAGCGCACGGCACGCGGTGCCTACATCAGCGGTTTCGTCACCAATGGCCTGAATCCCAAGGCGACGCTGTTCTTCCTCTCGCTGTTCACCGTGGTGATCAATCCGCACACGCCACTGCTGGTGCAGGGCGGTTACGGCGTGTACCTCGCAGTGGCGACGGCGGCGTGGTTCTGTCTGGTGGCGCGACTGTTCAGCCAGGCCCGGGTGCGCGCAGGATTCGCGCGCATGGGGCACTGGTTCGACCGGGCCATGGGCGGCGTGCTGATCGCGCTGGGCATCAAGCTGGCGCTGACCGAAGTGCGCTGAAACCTGAGTTCAGTACGCCGCTTACCGAGCACATGCAGCAGTCCGGACGCCCCTTGCAGACAGCGCGGGGCGTCTCGAAAAATCATCCCTTTTACTGATTTCACTGGCAGCCCGAGGCCCTAGAGTGCATATTTTCAGCACGCTTATGGACTTTGAAAAAGGGCTTCATATGTTACAGACTCGCGTTCTTCCGCCCGCCGATGGCGCGTATCAGTGCCCTCTGTTGATCAAGCGCCTGCTGTTGTCGGGCGGTCGTTATGAAAAGACGCGCGAAATCATCTACCGTGATTCGGTCCGCTACACCTACGCGACCCTCAACGAACGCATCTGTCGCCTGGCCAACGTACTGACAGCGGCGGGCGTGAAGGCTGGCGATACCGTGGCGGTTATGGACTGGGACAGCCACCGCTACCTGGAATGCATGTTCGCCATCCCGATGATTGGCGCGGTCATCCACACCGTCAATGTGCGACTTTCTCCCGAGCAGATCGCCTACACCATCAACCACGCCGACGACCGTCTGGTGCTGGTGAATAGCGAGTTCACGGGACTCTATCAGGCGATGTCCGGACACCTGAGCACGGTCGAGAAGACCCTGTTGCTGACGGATTTGCCAGACAAGACTGCCGAGCTGCCCAACCTCGTGGGCGAGTACGAGACCCTGCTGGCGGCGGCCAGCCCCGAATACGTGTTCGAGGATTTCGACGAAAACTCGGTCGCCACCACGTTTTACACCACCGGCACCACTGGCAACCCCAAAGGGGTGTATTTCACCCACCGCCAACTGGTGCTGCACACCATGGGCGTGGCGACCATCATGGGCTGTATCGACAGCACCCGGCTGCTGGGCACCGATGACGTCTACATGCCCATCACACCGATGTTTCACGTGCACGCCTGGGGCATTCCCTATGCGGCAACCATGCTCGGTCTGAAACAGGTGTACCCCGGCCGCTACGATCCCGAGTTGCTGGTGGAGCTCTGGCGCAGGGAGAACGTCACCTTTTCCCATTGCGTGCCGACCATTCTGCAAATGCTGCTCAACGCCAACTCTGCCCAGGGCGTCGATTTCGGTGGCTGGAAGATCATCATTGGCGGCAGTTCCCTGACCCGCAGCCTGTATCAGGCCGCCAAATCCCGCGGCATCCAGCTCACTGCCGCCTACGGCATGTCTGAAACCGGACCACTCATATCCGTAGCGCACATCAACGAAGAGTTGAAAGCCGGCAGTGAAGACGAGCGCATCACCTACCGGATCAAGGCCGGCGTGCCGGGAATGCTGGTGGAAGCCGCCATCATCGATCAGCAGGGCAACTTCCTCCCGGCCGACGGCGAAACCCAGGGAGAGCTGGTGCTGCGTGCGCCCTGGCTGACCGGAAGCTACTTTCGCGAGCCCGAAAAAGGCGCCGAGCTGTGGGCGGGCGGCTGGCTGCACACCGGCGATGTGGCGACGCTGGACGGCATGGGCTTCATCGACATTCGCGACCGCATCAAGGACGTGATCAAGACCGGTGGCGAATGGGTTTCGTCGCTGGAACTCGAAGATTTGTGCAGCCGCCATCCGGCAGTGCGCGAAGTGGCAGTGGTCGGCATCGCCGATCCGCAATGGGGAGAACGGCCGTTTGCCTTGCTGGTGATCCGCGATGGCCACCAGCTCGATGCCAAGGGTTTGAAGGAGCACCTCAAGCCGTTTGTCGAGCAAGGTCACATCAATAAGTGGGCCATTCCCAGCCAGATCGCGCTTGTTACCGAAATTCCCAAGACCAGCGTCGGCAAACTGGACAAGAAACGCATGCGCCTGGACATCGTGGAGTGGCAAAGCAGCAACAGTGCCTTTCTCTCGACCCTCTGACACCTCGGGCGTGCCGTATCCGTTGGCGACGGCACGTGTCTGCGCTGCAGGTCCTGCTCTGTGACTTGCCAAATTTGCAAATTACGCCATCCTCCCCGCCACATGTTTTTTGGCGGCTTCCCGGAAACGGTCGGTCCAGAGGCGTTGGTCGTGCAAATCACACTTTAGAGGGATCTAGCGTCAGAGCGTGCTGGCTATAGTCAGCACCGGGAATGGCAAGAACGGACCTGGCGCGTGTGTTGATTCGATGACTGATTCGTTTCTGGATTTCCCCACCGCCATAACAATAAAACACAAGGAGTAGCGTCGATGACAAGCACATCCCCCTTCTGGCGTCGGGCCAGGCTGCCTCTGGCCGTCAGCCTTGCCTCGTCGCTCGCCGGCCCGGCCTTTGCCGTGACCTTCAATGTCGGCGAGATCGAAGGCAGTTTCGACTCGTCGCTGTCAGTGGGGGCGAGCTGGTCGACGGCCAATCCCAACAAGAACCTTATCGGCGCCAACAACGGCGGGCGTGGTCTGTCGCAGACGTCCGATGACGGTCACTTGAACTTCAAGCGTGGGGAGACGTTTTCGAAGATCTTCAAGGGCATTCATGATCTGGAACTGAAGTACGGCGATACCGGTGTGTTCCTGCGCGGCAAATACTGGTACGACTTCGAACTCAAGGATGAAAACCGCGAGTTCAAGGACATCAGCGACTCGGGCCGCAAGGAGGGCGCCAAGTCGTCCGGGTTCCAGCTGCTCGACGCCTTCGTCTATCACAACTATTCGATTGCCGATCAGCCGGGCGCGGTGCGCTTCGGCAAGCAGGTCATCAGTTGGGGGGAAAGTACCTTCATTCAGGGCGGCATCAACAGCGTCAACCCGGTCGATGTTTCGGCCTTCCGGCGACCCGGTTCGGAAATCAAGGAAGGCCTGATTCCGGTCAACATGTTCTACCTGTCCCAGAGCCTGACCGACAACCTGTCTGCCGAAGGTTTCTACCAGTTGGAATGGGACCAGACGGTCGTCGACAACTGCGGCACTTTCTTCTCGCAACCCGATGTGATTGCCGATGGCTGCAACAACAACCTCGCGGTATTGCGCAGCCGCAGCGGCCTGAACAGCTCGCTGACGGCGGCCGGTCTGCCAGCTGGCGCGCGCGGTGCGGTGTTCAATTCGCTGTCGCAACAGGGCGTGGTGTTCGGCAACCCGGATGAGGGCGCGGTGGTGCGCCGAGGCCCTGACCGCGATGCGCGCGACAGCGGCCAGTTCGGTTTCGCCTTGCGTTACAACTTCGAACCGCTGGACACCGAGTTCGGCGCGTACATGATGAATTACCACAGCCGTGCACCGATTTTCAGCGGGCGCGGCGGCTCGGCTGCTTCGTTCAGCCCGCAAGGGCTGGTCGGTTCGCTGGTGCGCAACGGTATTCCTGCCAGCACTGCCGCCGCGCTGGCCCCCGGCCTGCTGCCGGTGGTGGTGGCGGGCAACTCCAGTTACTACGTCGAATACCCCGAAGACATTCGTCTGTACGGCCTGAGCTTCTCGACCACGCTGCCCACCGGCACGGCGTGGAGCGGCGAGATCAGCTACCGCCCCAACGCGCCGATTCAGGTCAATACCACCGACATCCTCTATTCGGGCATTTCGCCGCTCAATCCCAACGTGTCGCTGCTCAGCGGGCAGCCGAATACGGATCAAGCCGGTTATCGCCGCAAAGAAATCACCCAGATGCAGACCACATTTACCCAGTTCTTCGATCAGGTCATGGGCGCCGAGCGTCTGACGGTGGTCGGTGAAGTGGGCTGGACGCACGTGGGCGGGCTCGAAAGCACCTCCAAAATCCGTTACGGCCGCGATCCGGTGTACGGCCCCGGGCCGCTGCCTGGCGGTCAGTGCGCAACGTTGAACGCCGGCACGCTGACCGGTGCCGAGCAGAACAACCTGACCCGCTATTGCGAAGACGACGGCTTTACCACGGCCAACTCCTGGGGCTACCGCGCCCGCGCCATCTGGGATTACAACAGCGTGTTCGCCGGGGTCAACCTCAAGCCGAGCGTGGCCTGGTCGCATGACGTCAAAGGCTATTCACCCGGCCCAGGCGGCAACTTCGAAGAGGGGCGCAAGGCGGTCAGCCTGGGGCTCGATGCCGAGTACCAGAACACTTACACCGCGAACCTTTCCTACACCAACTTCTTTGATGGCAAGTACACCACGGTCGATGACCGGGACTTCGTGGCGCTGAGCTTCGGCATGAACTTCTAAGAACATGGTTTTCAGGATGACGATGAACATGAAAATAACAAAAAATCTGTTGCAGGTCGGGGTTCTGGGTATGTCGCTGCTGGCGACGGGTGTGATGGCGGCGGTGTCCGAGTCCGAAGCGGCAAAGCTGGGCACCTCGCTGACGCCGATGGGCGCGGAAAAGGCCGGTAATGCGGCCAACACCATTCCGGCCTGGAGCCCGATGCCGAAAAACGCCGGGGCGGTGGACAGCAAGGGTTTCCTTGCCAACCCGTACGCCAGTGAAAAACCGCTGTTCATCATCACCGCGGCCAACGTCGAGCAGTACAAGGACAAGCTGGCGCCGGGCCAATACGCGATGTTCAAGCGCTACCCGGACAGCTACCGGATTCCGGTCTACCCGACCCATCGCGGTGCCACCGTGCCGGATGACGTGTTCGCCGCGATCAAAAAAAACGCCACCACCAGCAAGCTGGTCGGTGGCGGCAGTGGCCTGGAAAACTTCGATACGGCCATCCCGTTCCCGATCCCGGCCAGTGGCGTCGAGGTCATCTGGAACCACATCACCCGCTACCGCGGCGGCAGCGTCAAGCGTCTGGTCACCCAGGCCACACCACAGCCCAACGGCTCCTACAGCCTGGTGTATTTCTCCGATCAGTTCGTGTTTCGCGACAAGATGAGGGATTTCGACCCGAAAAATCCGGGCAACGTGCTGTTCTACTTCAAGCAGGAAGTCACCGCTCCGGCGCGTCTGGCCGGTGGCGTGTTGCTGGTGCATGAAACTCTGGACCAAGTGGCCGAACCACGCTCGGCGTGGCTGTACAACGCCGGTCAGCGCCGCGTGCGTCGTGCGCCGCAGGTGTCCTACGACGGCCCCGGTACTGCCTCCGACGGGCTGCGCACCTCCGATAACCTTGACATGTACAACGGCGCGCCGGATCGCTATGACTGGAAACTGATCGGCAAGCAGGAAATGTACATCGCCGCCAACAGCCACAAGCTGGACGATCCGACGCTCAAGTACGCCGACATCATCAAGGCCGGCCATATCAACCAGGACCTGACCCGCTACGAGCTGCGCCGCGTCTGGCACGTGACCGCCACCCTCAAGGAAGGGCAGCGTCATATCTATGCCAAGCGTGACTTCTTCATCGATGAAGACACCTGGCAGGCCGCCGTCATCGACCATTACGACGGGCGTGGTCAGCTGTGGCGCGTGGCCGAGGCGCACTCGGAAAACTACTACGACAAGCAAGTACCGTGGTACGCGGTAGAGACGCTGTACGACCTGCAATCGGGTCGCTACGTGGCGTTGGGCATGAAAAACGAAGAGAAGAAGGCCTACGAGTTCGGCTTCACGGCCGGCACCAGCGACTTCACCCCCAACGCGCTGCGTCAGGAAGGGGTTCGTTGATACCTGACCGATACACGCTGTAGCGCAGCGCCTGCCTTGTGCGCCTGAAAAGCCCCTTGATCGGGGCTTTTTAAGTTGTGGGAAGTGGCCTTATAAGCTGTAGGAATTTTGTTACAGTCTTTTCGGTGATGGCCTTTCAAAAGTAGCGATTTACCCGCTAGTCTCCGAACACCGCGATGCCGAAACAACGATTCCTACACGAGCCGGCCATGACTGATCTGTCCCGAATGCAAGGGTTTGCAGACGGCGCGATTCCTGCGTTGGAAGGGCGGTTTTTCCGTCCACCTCTGCCTGAGGGTTATGTTCCCCGTGCGCGCCTGTGTCAGCGTCTCGATGCCGGGCTTGGCGGCCGACTGCTGCTGGTCTGCGCCCCGGCCGGGTTCGGCAAGAGTTCGCTGGCTGTCGAGTTCTGTCAGGGGTTGCCGGACAACTGGCAAAACGTATGGCTGGGTCTGAGCGCGCGGGACAGCGACCCGGGTCGTTTTCTCGAGCGTTTGCTGGCCAGCCTTCAACAGTTCTTCCCGCAACTGGGTACTCAGGCGATGGCTTTGCTGAAGATGCGCCAGCGCCACCAGCCGTTTGCCTTCGAGGAGTGGCTCGACGGCCTGCTCGACGAGTTGGCCATGCACCTGATGCTGAGCAAGCCGCTGTTGCTGGTGCTCGATGACTATCATCTGGCCCAGGGGCCGGTACTCGATCGCTGCCTGCAGTTCCTTCTCAACCATCTACCGGCCGGGCTGGTGGTCATGGTGACCAGCCGGCAGCGCCCGGACTGGCATCTGGCACGCTTGCGTCTGACGCGGCAGTTGCTGGAAATCAACGAACAGGACCTGCGCCTCACGCACGCCGAATCCATGGCAGTGCTGGAGCGGCACAGCGGATCGCTCGACAGCGAGGCGTTGCAAAGCCTGATTCAGCGCAGCGAAGGCTGGGTCGCCGGGCTGCGCTTCTGGTTGCTGGCGGCGTCCGAAGCCGGTGATGAAAGCGCCTTGCCCCAGACGCTGCGCGGCAGTGAGGTGCTGATTCGCGAGTACCTGCTGGAAGAAGTGATCGACTGCCTGCCGGCCGATGTTCAGGCGTTTCTCTACGACACCGCCTGCCTGGAGCGTTTTTGCGCCGAGCTGTGCGACGCCGCGCGGGATGGTCACGACAGCGCCGGGATGCTGGGTTATCTGCAGGCGCATCAGGTCTTTCTGGTACCGCTGGACGAGCAGGGCCACTGGTTTCGCTATCACCATCTGTTTTCCGATCTGTTGCGCGCTCGGCAGGCGGCCGGTGCACCACCGACCCGCCTGCACCTCAATGCCTGCCGCTGGTTCAGCGCTCAGGGCCAGCTCGACGAAGCGGTCGAGCAGGCGTTGCGCGCCGGGCATCTGGATGTGGCGGCCAATCTGGTGCAGAACCTCTCCGAAGAACAGCTGCTGGCCGAACAGAATGTCGGCATGTTGCTGCGCTGGAAGATGGACTTGCCGGACGACCTGTTGACCAGCACGCCACGCCTGATCGTGCTTTACGCTTGGGCGTTGGGGCTGGCCTGCCAGCTGGATGCCGCCGAAGAGCTGGCCAATCAACTGAGCCGGTTTCTGCCGGCACCCTCGGCAACCGCTCAGAAATCCATGCTCGCCCAATGGCTGGCGCTCAGCGGCATCATCGCCCGTGGCCGCGGAGACAGTGAAAAGACTCAACATTATTGCACCGAAGCCCTGCTGAGCCTGCCGGAAAAACGCTATGGCCAGCGGCTGGTGTGCCTGTCGACACTGGCCAACCTCGCGGTCGCCAGCGGTGATCTGTGGCGCGCCCGCGTGTTGAATCGCGATGCGCTGGAGCTGGCGCAGCGGGTCGCCAATCCGTTGTTCGAGGCGCTGGCGCATTACGACCGCGCCAGAGTTCTGCAGGCGCGTGGCGAAATTCTCCGCGCGCTGGAGGAAGTGCGGCAGGGGCAGCAACGCCTCAAAGGCTTGTCCACCGTTCGGCTCTACGCGGTCCGCGCGCGCCTGACGCTGTATGAAGGCTACTTGCTGACCCTGCGTCTGCAGGTGGACGAAGGGCGGGTGTTATTGCTGGCCGGTCTGGCCGAGGCACGCGCCTGCCGCGACATCAGCGTGCTGATCGGTCACTGTGTAATAGCCACCATGGAAGGCTGCACCGGCCGCTTTGCCGAAGCCTTCGCCGAACTCGCCGAGGCCGAACGGCTGATGCACATCTGGGACGTGCCGCCGATCTACTACCTGGCGATGATTACCCTGGTCAAATGCGAGCTGTGGCTGTTGCAGGGGCGCATGGACCTTGCCGAAGCGTGGCTGCTGCGCCTGACGCAGACCTACAACGGCGGTCTCGGTGCTGCGGCCCCCGAGTGCCATCCGCAACTGCCGCAATACATTGAGTTGCAGCGTGCCGTACTCGAACGACAGCAGGGTGACGGCGTTGCCTGCGAGCAGCGCTTGCAGGCGCTCGAGCGGCGCGCTCAGGAGGTGGGGGCGAAACTGCTTGGACTGATCGCCATGACCCAGCAGATCGGCTTGCTGCTGAGTCAGGCGCGACGCGACGAGGCGCGGGCATTGTTGCTGCGCAGCCTGCCCGCAGCGTCCGGCGGTGCATTGATGCCGTTCAAGGCGCTGCTGGGCGAGCACCCCGAGTGGCTGCATGAGCAACTTGTGCAACTGCCACCCTGCCGGGTTCAAGCTGCATTGCTGGAAAAGCTTCCGGCCTGTTGCACGCCGTCGCCCGAGGCGGCACATGGCGGCGATTGCCTCAGCGTGCGCGAACTGGGTGTGCTGCAACTGATTGCACAGGGCTGTTCCAATCAGGAAATCAGCGAGCAGCTGTTCATCTCCCTGCACACCGTCAAGACTCACGCCAGTCACATCAACAGCAAACTGGGGGTCGAGCGTCGCACTCAAGCGGTGGCGAGGGCCAAGACACTGGGCTTGCTGGGTTGACGTCAACGGCGTTCACCGGGCCACTCAGGCCGGGCTGCCCGCCCACAGCGTATCGACTTCTTCCAGCCCCCAGTCGGTGGTTTTTTCGATTCTGGCGATCCTGTCCGGGTCGGAAGGGCAGTCCAGGTCGATGACTTGTGCGGCGAACGTCTTGCCGGTGCGCGCTGACATGAAAACCTTCACTTTCGGTTTCAACAGCGACGCTTGACCTTGTTCGACCACCACGCCGAGGCGCCCGCTTTCCAGGCGTACCAGTGTGCCGATCGGGTAAATACCCACGGTCTTGACGAAGCTTTGAAAGACCACGTCGTCAAAATGTCCCTGCCACGACGCCATCTCGCGAATCGAATGGGCAACGCCCCAGCCCTTTTTGTAGGGGCGGTCGGAGGTGATGGCGTCATACACGTCGCAGACCGCGCCCATGCGCGCGAAGATGCTGATCTGGTCGCCTTTCAGGCCGTGCGGGTAGCCCGAGCCGTCGACCTTTTCGTGGTGATGCAGGCAGACGTCAATCACCGACGCGGCCACGGGCTGCGTGTCCATGAGGATCTTCACGCCCAGTTCGGGGTGGGCCTTCATGATCTCGAATTCGTCGCGGGTCAGGCGGCCCGGTTTGTTGAGCACCGCCGGGGCAATCATCATTTTGCCGACATCGTGCATCAGCCCGGCCACGCCAGCCTCACGGACCTGATCGTCAGGCATGCCCATGCGTTTGGCCAGCGCGACCATCAACGCGCAGACCGCCACCGAGTGCATGTAGGTGTACTCGTCGGACGTCTTCAGGCGTGACAGGCTGATCAGCGCGTGCGGATGGCGCAGGATCGAGTTGGAGATTTCCTCCACCAGCAACTGCACATTGTCGACATCCATGGCCCGGCCCATGCGCGCTTCGGTAAACATGCACATGACCGCATCTCTGGCCCGTCCGCAGATCAGCCTGGCGCGCAGCATTTCCTTTTCGAGGCTGGCCGGCGTTGTATCGTCGCTGGCCGATGGCGTTGAGGGCCGGGGGGCCAAGACGCGGCTTTTGCCGGTTTCGATCCAGACTTCTTTGGTACCTGATTGCTGAATGCGCTCGAGCACTTCAACGTCATCGAGCATGACTTCGACCAGGCCTATCCAGAATGGGTCATTGGTCCAGCGGCGGCAGATCTTATGGATGTACATGCCCAGGGCAAGATCAGCCACCGGTATTTTCTTCAGCATGCTCAGCCACCTGCGTGCGTAGGCATGCCTGGTGGCGGGTAAGCGCAACGAGCATACGATGGACTGCTGGCGGCTATCAGCAGAATGCAGGCGCTGTTGATCGACATGACTTCACCTCGTTGACTGCAAGGATTGTTCTGATCTCACAGTGCCAGTATACGGAGCTGTCGCAAAAAATCATGTCTATTTGGTACATTCCGGCGGGCTCATTCTGGCTGGTTCATTCTGGAAGTCCGCCAGTCAACCGGCAAAGCCCTCAGGCCGCTGGCGTTTCGCTCGGCAGGTGATGATAGCGACGGCCGAAGTAGACCAATGCATCTGCACCGCTCTGATGCCTGATATCCACCACCTCGCAGAACAGAATGTCATGCGTGCCGACGCTGACTGACTGGCTCACTTTGCAGTCGAGCGCCAGTTTTGCACTGTCCAGGACCGGTGCGCCGGTCACGCCGGCCTCCCACTGCCCGCAGGCAAAGCGCTCCTGCTGGGAGCTCTTGCCGCCGAACAGGTTGGACAAGTCCTGCTGACCGTTGCCCAGCGTATTCACGCACAACGTGCCGTTCTCGATGAAGGCGTCATACACCGACGCACTGCGGTTGATACAGACCAGCAGCGTCGGCGGTTGATCCGTCACGCTGCACACGGCGGTCGCGGTAAAGCCGGCGCGTCCGCCAGGGCCGTCGGTGGTGATGAGGTTGACGGCGGCGGCCAGGCCGGACATCGCATCGCGAAACGCCAGCTGGCTGACAGCGGCGATGGGCAGAATGGCGGGAGTTGCAGAGGAGGTAGGCATTGGAAGAGTCCTTTCAGGGTTGTGTGTCAGGGTTGTGTGCTGAGAAAAGCACGCAGGGCGCGTTGGAAGGGCAGTGGATCGGTAATGTTCGAGGCATGGCCGCCATATTCCAGCAGCACCAGCGTTGCATTCGGCAGGGCGTTGGCCAGGTGCCGGGATTGCTGCCAGGGCACCAGCATGTCGTCGCGGTTGGCAATCAGCAGGGTCGGGGTGTGAATGCGTGAAAGATCGGCCGCCACGTCGAAGGTTTCCAGCGCATGGATGCGCCGTAGCAGGTTGTCGGTGTCGGGGAAATGCGCCAGAGCGTGGGCTTCGTCGTCGGCCAGCCGCGGGCCGTTGGCGGCGATCCAGTCTGCCGGGTAGAGGAACAGCGCCTGAGCCTGTACGTAGGCCTCCGGTCCGCTGTTCAGCAGCAGTTTTTTGCGCACTGAAAAGCAGCGCGCGCTGTGCGGGTTCGGATTGCTCCAGGCATTGATCAGTACCTGGCTTTGCAGCAGTTCCGGGCGCAGCAGGGCCAGTTCCAGACCCACCAGGCCGCCCAGTGCATGGCCCATGAAATGGCAGCGCTGGATATCGAGTGAGTCGAGCAGGGCCAGCAACTCGATAGCCATGTGCCGGATCGAGTAATCCGCCGGCAACACCGCAGGGCTGCGCCCGGTTCCGGCATGGTCATAGACGAGCACGCGGTAGTCGCGGGTCAGCAGTGCCAGGTCATCCGCCCAATAGCGGCCAGACCCGCCCAGCCCGGAACTGAGCACCAGGGTCGGTGCATCGGCATGCTGGCAGGCATGAAACTCATGGAACATGGGTTTTCTCCGGGTGGGCGTCAACTGCCCACGGTCGCGATTCAGCCGATGTGGGCGATGCTGGCGATTTCGATCAGCGCCTCGGGTTTGACCAGGCCGCACTGGATGCAGTAACGGGCTGGCTTCTCGCCGGCGAAATACTCGGCATATACCTCGTTGACCTTGGCGTAGTCGGCCCAGTCACGAATCATGATCATGTTGAAGGTGACATCGTCCAGCGTCCCGCCCGCGGTCTCGACCACGCTTTTGATGGCTTCCAGCACGTGACGGGTCTGCGCAGTGGCGTCGCCGACGTGTACCACGTTGTTGTCCTTGTCGAACGGCAGCGTGCCCGAGACATAGAGCACGCCGTCGGCCATGGAGCCCGGTACGAACGGCGCGATGGGTTTGCTGGTGCCGGCAGGGATGATCGCTTTCTTGGTCATGCTGGTGTCCTCACGAAGGTTGCCCGACAGGGCTGAAAGTGGTGCAGAAGTCATCGACGCTGGAAACCCAGCCAAAGAAGGTTTCGATGTTGAACAGCGCGGCTTGCTGAGCGAATTCGGGGCCTGCCTGATGGGTCGCGTCAGCCAGCACCACGCCGAAATATTCCAGGTGAAAGCCGTCGCGCAGGGTCGACTCGACACAGACATTGGTGGCGATGCCGGTGAACACCAGGTTGCGAATGCCGCGGCTGCGCAGCACGCTGTCGAAGCTGGAATTGAAGAAGCCGCTGTAGCGGATTTTCGGCACCACGATGTCGCCAGGCTGTGGCGTCAGTTCGTCGACCAGCTGGTAGTCCCAACCGCCCTTGGCGAGCAGTTGCCCTTCGAGCTCCGGGCGCTTGCGCATGGTTTTCAGGGCATTGGATTTGTGCCAGTTCGGTGAGCCGGGGCCACCGGCTTCGACATAGGCCGGGTCCCAGCCATTCTGGAAAAAGATCACCGGAATGCCTGCTGCACGCGCGGCGGCACAGGCCTTGTTGATATTGGCGATGACCGGCGCGGTGCTGCTGACATCGAACCCGGCCAGGTCCAGATACCCGCCGAGCGAGGCGTAGGCGTTCTGCATGTCGACCACCACCAGCGCGGTTTCGCCGGGTTTCATGCGCAGCGGCTCGGGACGGGCGGGCAGCTCGCGGGCGGGCTGCAGGTCCGGCAGGTCAACGCCTGCGACGGTTGTCGGGGTTGTCATCAGACCACCTCCCTGAGCTGCGCGATGTGCTTGCGGCTGGTCATCAGTGGCTGGATCTTCTCGCCGAAATCCTCGACCCCTTTGACGAAATCATCGAACGTCAGCATCACGCCCTGAGTCCCCGGCACACTGGCCACCTCGTCGAGCATTCTCGCCACCGTGGCCCACGAGCCCACCAGCGTGCCCATGTTGATGTTGACCGCCGAGGTCGGGTCGGCCATCTGTCGCAGGTTGGAGCCGGCACTTTTATCCGCCGAACCTTTTTCGCTCAGCCAGGCGATGGCTTCTTCGTCGGCACCGTCCTTGATGTGCTCCCAGCGAGCGCGTGCGGCTTCGTCGGTATCGTCGGCGATGATCATGAACAGCACGCAGGAGGTGACGTTGCGGCCGGTCTTTTCATTGGCTTCGAGCAGTTTCTGTGCGGTCGGCGCGAAGGCCGTGGGCGTGTTGACGCCTTTGCCGAAGCAGAAGTTGTAGTCGGCGTATTGCGCCGAGAACGCCATGCCCGCTTCACTTTGACCGGCGCAGATCAGCTTCATGTCGGCCTGTGGGCGAGGGCTGACGCGGCAGTCCTGCATGCTGAAATGTTCGCCCTTGAAGTCGCTGCTGCCGGTGGCCCACAGGTCGCGCAGAACCTGAGCGTACTCGGCCAGGTATTCATAGCGGGTGTGGAAGAACTCGTCGCCCGGCCACAGTCCCATCTGCTCGTATTCCGGCTTCTGCCAGCCGGTGACGAGGTTGATCCCGAAGCGACCATTGGAGATCGAGTCGATGGTCGAGGCCATGCGCGCGGCAATGGCGGGCGGGATGGTCAGAGTGGCAACGGTGGCGAACAGCTGGATCCGGCTGGTGACTGCGGCCAGACCGGCCATCAGCGTGAACGACTCCAGGTTGTGTTCCCAGAACTGCGTCTTGCCGCCGAAGCCACGCAGTTTGATCATCGACAGCGCAAAGTCGAAGCCATAGCCCTCGGCCTTCTGCACGATCTGTTTGTTCAGCTCGAAGGTCGGCATGTACTGCGGAGCATTGCTGGAAATCAGCCAGCCGTTATTGCCGATGGGGATGAAGATTCCAATGTCCATATGAGGCCTCTCTGCGTGGGTCGATGCGTGCCAAAGCGCGACTGGCGGCACTTGAATCGCCTTTCAATCGTCTCTCAATAAGCTTTTGCATTAAGCGGGCCATAAATTTTTATTGTTTTTATTCAATAGCTTGTGAATTTTTCCTGTTCGTTTCAGACCATTTGGTCCGAATCAGAGCACTTGGTTTGTGCGCGGCGCACGCAGATGGGGCAGGGCGGACGGCGCAGGCAATCCGTATCGACAAAACAGCTGCGCCCGTTAAGATGCCCGCTCATTTCGGCATCACTGGATGGATGTGCGTGAACAAGAAACCTCCCCTGGCTGACCCGGCGAACAAACGCGTACGCAAGGCCAAGCCAGAGACTGTGGTCAAGACGACCCGCGAACCCAGTGCGACGTCCCTGAAGCGGCGCATGCGCCTGATGGAAGGCAAGCGCACGCTGATTCTCGATGCGGCGCTGGAGATATTTTCCCGCTACGGCGTGCATGGCAGCAGCCTGGATCAGGTCGCGAGCCTGGCGGATGTCTCCAAGACCAACCTGCTGTATTACTTCAGCAGCAAGGACGACCTGTACCTGAACGTGCTGCGCCAGCTGCTCGAGGTATGGCTGAGCCCGCTGGTGCACTTCACCGCCGACAAGGAGCCGGTGCAGGCGATCAGCGCCTACATCAAGGCCAAGCTGGAGATGTCCCGCGATCACCCGGCCGAATCCCGGCTGTTCTGCATGGAAGTGATGCAAGGCGCACCGCTGATTCAGGGCGAGTTGCAGCACCCGTTGCGTGACACGGTGCAGGCCAAGGTGGCGGTGATTCAGCACTGGATCGACAGCGGTCAGCTGGCGCCCATCAATCCGCACCACCTGATTTTCACCCTATGGGCGACCACCCAGCATTACGCCGACTTCCGTACTCAGGTCGAGGCCGTGACCGGCAAGACCCTGGATGATCCGGCGTTTTTCGACGAGGTGCTGACGAGCCTGCGCAGCATGGTTCTGGACGGGATCCTGCCGCGCAAGGCGTGAATGGACCTCGCCGGGCCTGACCCGCGCACCCCGCTCGCGCAGTGCGCGGGCGTCCTGCACAAACCAAGTGCTCCGATTCAGACCATTTGATCTGCTTTCTTCGTCTCGATGGCGTCAGGTCGTTGTTCCATAGCGCTTTTCCTGTACTGGCATGGATGCTGCTAATGCCTGCCTGTGCGGTCCTCATCGGCCATTACCCTCAGGAAAACGTCTATGTACAAGAAACTGTTGCCCGGGACATTGTGTGCGGCCGTAGCGTTGGGAGCGGTCAGCCTTGCTCAGGCTGAAGGGTTGACCCTCGAAGGGAAGCCGAAAATCGCCATGGTGTATATCAGCCCGCGCAATGATGGCGGCTGGACTCAGGCCTTCGACGAAGCGCGCGTGAAGCTGGAGAAGGATCTGGACACAAAAATCCAGTACGTCGAGAGCGTGCCCGAGAACGCTGCGGCGATTACGCCGGTGGTCGACCGACTCATCGCACGCGGTGCCAACATCATCGTCGGTACTGCATTCGGCTATTCCGACACCTTTCTTGCACTGGCCAGGAAATACCCGAAAGTCGCGTTCCTGAATGGCTCGGGCACCACCAATGCACCCAACCTCGAATCGTTTTACGGGCGTACCTACGAGAGCCAGTACCTGTGCGGTATGGCCGCAGGCGCGGCCTCGAAGACCGGCAAGCTGGGGTTTGTCGCCGCCAACCCGTTCGGCCAGGTCAACTGGACCATCAACGCCTATGAACTGGGCGCCCGGCAGATCAATCCGAAGGCCACCGTCACCGTGGTCTATACCGGTGCCTGGAACGACCCGGTCAAGGAACGCGCAGCAACCATGGCGCTGATCGACAATGGTGCCGACGTGGTCGGTCAGCACGTCGACAGCCCGACACCGCAGATCGTCGCTCAGGAGCGCGGCATTCATGGCACCGGCCACCATCGCGACCTGAGCGAGTTCGCCCCCAAGGCGACGGTCTGTTCTTCGCTGTGGGTCTGGGATCGCTTCCTCGGGCCTGAGCTGAAGAACATCATTGCCGGCAACTGGACGCCGCCCGCCAACGGCGCGCTGCTGTCGATGCAGCAGGGCGGCACCGATATCAAGCTGACTGCGGACACGATCATTTCCGATGCGGACCGCAAGAAGATCGAGGCCGAGCGCGCCGAGCTGCTGGCCGGCCGGAAAATCATCTACAGCGGCCCGCTGGCCGATCGTGACGGCAAGGAGCGGGTGGCGGCCGGTCAGCAGTTGTCTGACCCGGATCTGTGGAAAATGGACTGGTTCGTCGAAGGCGTGAAGACTCAGCAATGAGTCAGGTCAATGCGCTGCAACTCACCGGCATCAGCAAATCGTTCGATGGCTTCAAGGCGCTGATCGACGCCGACTTCACCGCCTGTTGGGGTGAAGTGCACGCGCTGCTGGGCGAGAACGGTGCAGGCAAGTCCTCGCTGATGAACATCGCCGCCGGGCTGTATGCACCGGAAACCGGCACCCTGCTGCTGGACGACAATCCGGTTCAGCTTCAGGGCCCTAGGGACGCCAGCCGCTACCGGATCGGCATGGTTCACCAGCACTTCAAGCTGGTGAAACCGTTCACGGTGGCGCAGAACATTCTCCTGGCACTGCCCGAGCAACCCGGCGAAGGCAGCTATCGCAAGCGGCTGCGTACGCTGGAGCAGGAGATTATCGGCAAGGCCGAGGCGCTGGGTTTTGCGATTGACCCGGCGCGCACCGTCGACAGCCTGTCGGTCGCCGAGCAGCAGCGCGTCGAGATTCTCAAGGTGCTGCTGGCCGGTGCGCGGATTCTGATCCTCGACGAGCCGACGGCAGTGCTGACCGATCAGGAAGCCGAGCGTCTGCTGCTGACCGTTCAGGCATTCGCCCGGCAGGGTGCGGCGGTGGTTCTGGTTACGCACAAGATGGCTGACGTCAAACGCTATGCCGACCGGGTAACGGTCATGCGCGGCGGGCGCACGATACAGACCCTTGACCCGCAGCGTGTCAGCGTCGAGCAACTGGTGCAGTTGACGGTGGGCGAATCGGTGCCGGTTGCCGAGTATCAACCGGCGACACCCGGTGAGGTGCGTTTGCAGGTCAAGGACTTGCGCAGCGTCGGCAGCAGTACGCTCAATGGCGTCAACCTGACCCTGCACGCCGGGCAGATTTACGGCATCGCAGGCGTGGGTGGCAATGGTCAGGCCGAGCTGGCCAACGCGCTGATGGGGTTGGCGCAAGCGACCGAGGGTGAAATCCACATGACCGGGTTTGGCGATTTGCGCGACGCGTCGGCCGATCAGCGTCGGCAGTTGCGCATCGCCTCGATCCCGGCCGACCGCTACGGCGCGGCGCTGGCCGGGTCGCTGTCGGTGGCCGAGAACTTTGCTATCGGCAACATCCACAGCGGGCAATACGGCTCTTTCTTGCGTCTGGGCTACAAGCGTCTGAAGCAGGACGCGCAGCGCGCCGTGGCGGACTTCGACGTACAGGGCGTGCGCTCTCTCGATCAGAAAGCTGCGCTGTTGTCGGGAGGCAATGCCCAGAAGCTGGTGATCGCCCGCGAATTCAGCCGCGACCCGCAATTGGTGCTGGTGCACAGCCCGAGCCGCGGCCTGGATGTGCGTGCCACCCAGGCGGTGCACGCCCGTTTGCGAGCAGCACGGGACGCGGGTGCTGCGGTGCTGGTGATCAGCGAGGATCTGGACGAGGTATTGGCCCTGGCTGACCGTGTTGGCGTGATGAACGGCGGGCGCATCGTCGCCGAGTTCGCGCACCCTGCCGACCGGCAAGCCATCGGCAAAGCGATGGTGAGCCATGACTGAATCAGTACAACCGATGACATCCGCACGGCAACCCTTGCTGGCGCGGCGCTACACCCTGGAGCTTCGTCAGCAGACCGGCCGGCTATTGCAGGCGCTGATCATTGCTCTGGCGTTGCTGATCGGACTGACGATCTGCACCGTGATTCTGATTCTTGCCGGCGTGCCTGCTGACGAGCTGCTCAACGAGTTCGTCGTGCAGACGGTGTTCGATGCGCAAAACTTCAAGGCAGTGCTGTTTCAGGCATCGCCGATGATCATGGTCGGGCTCGCCGGGTGCATGGCGTTTCGGGCGCGTTTCTGGAACCTGGGGCTGGAAGGCCAGATGATCTGGGGCGCGATTGGCGCCACGGCGATTTCGCTGTTTCAGGTGGGCCCGGAGGCTTTGCGTCTGCCGCTGATGATGGCGGCAGCCGTGATCTGCGGATTGTTGTGGAGCCTGGGGCCGGTGCTGCTGAAGCTCAAGTGGCAGGTCAACGAGATCATCTCGACGCTGATGCTCAATTACATCGCCGCCAATTTCCTCCTGCACCTGGTGTACGGCAGTTGGAAGGACCCGCGCGACAACTTTCCCTATTCCCCCGCGTTCCAGAGCTTCGAGCGGCTGCCCGACCTGTTTGCCGGGTATAACGCGGCGATCCCTCTGGCGCTGCTGGTCACTGGTCTGACCCTGTGGTTCGTCGGTGTTTCGCGGGCCGGGCTGTACCTGCGCTTTGTCGATGCCAACCCGAAAGTTGCCGGAGCGGTGGGCGTACCGGTGCGCAAGATGATCATCGGCACCGTGCTGCTGTCGGGCGCGCTGGCCGGGCTTGCAGGTTTTGTCGTGACCTCGGGGCAGGAAGGGCGCCTTACTCAATCGTTCTATCAGGGCTACGGTTTTTCCGGGATTCTCATCGCCTTTCTGGCCCGCAACAACCCGGTGGCCGCCACCGTGGTCGCGTTGCTGATCGCCATGCTGTTCGTGGCCGGGCGCAACCTGCAGGTGTTCTATCAGATTCCGTTTTCGATGGTGCAACTGATCCAGGCGATTCTGGTGATCTGCGTCGCGTCGTCGGACTTTTTCATCCGCCATCGCCTGCGACGCATTCAGGCAGGAGAACGTTGATGGAGCTTATTTCCCACTGGCTGGGCAGCGCACCGGATTTTGCCGTGCCGTTCGCCCTGGCAGCGCTGGGCCTGATCCTCATCGAGCGCAGCGGTGTACTGGCGCTGGGCGTCGAAGGGCTGATGCTGGTCGGCGCACTGGCGGGCATCGGTATGCAGTTGAGCCTCGGCTCGCCGGGCCTTTCGCTGCTGGCGTCGATGGCGGCGGCAGGTCTGGTGTCGTTGCTGTTTGCGCTGATGGTGCTGGTGTTGCGGATCAACCAGGTGATCGCCGGGCTGGCGCTGGTGTTCTTTTGTCAGGGCTTGACCGGGCTACTGGGCACGCTGCTGGGCTGGACCAACCGTCCGGTCAGCGGCCTTCAGGCGGTCGAGCTGTGGCCGTTGTCCGAGCTGCCCGTGGTGGGCCGGGTATTTGTGCAGAACCCGCTGGTGTACCTGACCGTGGTGATTTTCATCGCGGTGGTCTGGCTGCTCGATCGCACGCGCACCGGGCTGCGTTTGCGCGCGGTGGGCGAGAACCCGCAGGCCGCCGATGCCGCAGGTATTTCCGTGCTCGGTTACCGCCTGGCGGCGATTGTCGCCGGCTCCGCGTTGATGGGGCTGGCCGGCGGTTTCATTGCCGTGCTCAGCACCAAGATGTGGATCGCCGACATGACCGGCGGACGCGGCTGGATCGCGGTTTCACTGGTGATCTTCGCGCGCTGGTCGCCGTGGCGTGCGCTGGCCGGTGCCTTGCTGTTCGGCGGTATCGAGGCGCTGATTCCGCAGTTGGCGGCAACCGGCGTGCGCCTGCCTCAGTATTTCGTCTTGATGACGCCCTATGCGGTCACCCTGTTGGTCATGGTCTGGGTGGCGAGCGGCAAGCGTCAATCGAGCAGCCAGCCCGGTGCGCTGGGCGAACCCTACATTCGCGAGGAGCGCCGCTGAGCGCAGAAGCCCGCAAGACGGGCGGTTCAGCACGGGTTAAGGAATTTTTGATAGCGGGTATGCTCTAATCCGGTTACCAGCGTTCGTCAAAACCAGGAGCACCTGAATGTTTACCTCGCGTCGTTTGATCATTGTTGCCACCGCCGTAGCCATGCTTTCCGGCTGTGCAACATCCAATCCCTATGACAATCAAGGCCAGGCGCAAAGCTCCGGTGGTATGAGCAAAACGGCCAAGTACGGCGGACTCGGCGCATTGGCCGGTGCGGTAGCCGGCGCGGCCATCGATCACAATCATCGCGGCAAGGGTGCCCTGATTGGCGCAGCAGTGGCAGGTGCCGCATCGGCGGGTTATGGCTACTACGCAGACAAGCAGGAAGCTGCGCTGCGCGAGAGCATGGCCAACACCGGTGTCGAGGTACAGCGTCAGGGTGACCAGATCAAACTGATCATGCCGGGTAACATCACGTTCGCGACGGACTCTTCGGCCATTGCCAGCAGCTTCTATTCGCCGCTCAACAATCTGGCCAGCTCGCTCAAGCAGTTCAACCAGAACAACATTGAAATCGTCGGTTACACCGACAGCACCGGCAGCCGCCAGCACAACATGGACCTGTCGCAACAGCGCGCCCAGAGCGTCGCGACTTACCTGACCTCGCAAGGCGTCGATCAAGCGCACCTGTCAGTGCGCGGTGCAGGGCCTGATCAACCGATTGCCAGCAACGCCGACGTCAACGGCCGCGCCCAGAACCGCCGCGTAGAGGTTAACCTCAAGCCGATTCCGGGTCAGCAGTACTGATAAATGCCGCTGCGTCCGCCTGAATGCGGACGCAGAGTATCATCACGATAGTTGAGATCATCGTTCCTCACGCTCCAGCGTGGCAATGCAGTTCGCGACGCTCTGCGTCGCAAAGAGGACGCAGAGCGTCCAGAACGGCATGCCAACGCGGAGCATTGGCACGATGGATGGCTGAAACGTCAGGCTTGCGGCGGCCTTGATGGCCTCTTCGCGAGCAAGCTCGCTTCCACTTCCCACAAGTCAATATCAATGCGGCGCCGGATACTGCTCATGCAGGCTGTCCAGCAGTCGGTCTTTCTCTTCCCATAGCGTATTGATCCACTGCTGGAATTCCAGGCGGTATTCGCCGTCCTGGTCGTAATTCTTGCCGAGAAACTGCTGCGGGATTTTGATCTCTTCGAAGTGCGCAACCACTTCCTTCACATTCCCACACAGCAGGTCCCAGTAGCCGGGTTGTCCGCCAGGGTAGTGGATGGTCACGTTGATGATCGATTCCAGCTGTTCGCCCATCGCATCGAGCACGAAGGCAATGCCGCCGGCCTTGGGTTTGAGCAGGTGGCGGAAGGGTGAGTTCTGTTGCGCGTGTTTGCCGGCCGTGAAGCGCGTGCCTTCTGCGAAGTTGAAAATCCCCACCGGGTTATGGCGAAACTTCGCGCAGGTGCGGCGAGTGGTTTCCAGGTCCTTGCCTTTCTTTTCCGGGTGTTTGGCAAGGTACGCCTTGGAGTAGCGCTTCATGAACGGAAAGCCCAGCGCCCACCACGCCAGACCGATCACCGGGACCCAGATCAACTCCTGCTTGAGGAAAAACTTCAATGGGCGAATACGTCGGTTGAGCACGTACTGCAAGACCATGATGTCGACCCAGCTCTGGTGATTGCTGGTGACCAGATACGAGTGCTGGTAATCCAGCCCTTCCAGGCCGCTCAGGTGCCAGCGGGTGTGGCACAGCAGTCTGATCCAGGCATTGTTGTTGCCGATCCAGGTTTCATGGATGTGGCTCATCAGCCAGTCGGTGAAGCGCTGTGCCGCAGAGAAGGGCAGGCAGATCTTGAGGATCGTGACCGCGAACAGCACCGTGCAGCAGACGATGGTGTTCAGCGCCAGCAACAGCGAGGCAATGACGCCGCGTAACGGGGCAGGCAGAAAATCCATTAGGAAGATGGCTCCGCAAGTTATCGGAAGCCGCAGACTGCTCTGCGGCACTCGGGTCAGGTATCAGGACAGCGTGTCGGCCTGTATGGCTGTCAGCGCGATGGTGTAGACAATGTCGTCGACCTGCGCGCCGCGCGGCAGATCGTTTACCGGTTTGCGCAGGCCCTGCAGCATCGGGCCGATGCTCACACAGTCGGCACTGCGTTGCACCGCCTTGTACGTGGTATTGCCGGTGTTCAGGTCGGGGAACACGAACACGTTGGCGCGTCCTGCGACCGCGCTGTCTGGAGCCAGCTGCCGGGCGACCTGTTCGTTGGCGGCCGCATCATACTGCAGCGGCCCGTCGATCAATAGATCGCGGCGGGTTTCGCGTGCCAGTTGCGTGGCTTCGCGGACCTTCTCGACTTCTTCGCCGCTGGCCGAGTTGCCGCTGGAATAGCTGATCATCGCCACGCGTGGCGAGATGCCGAACGCAGTGGCCGAGTCGGCGCTTTGCAAGGCAATCTCGGACAGTTCGCTGGCGCTCGGATGCGGGTTCATGATGCAGTCGCCGTACATCAGCACCTGCTCGGGAAAGAGCATGAAGAACACTGAAGACACCAGCGTGCAGCCTGGCGCGGTCTTGATCAGTTGCAGGGCCGGGCGGATGGTGTTGGCGGTGGAGTGAATGACGCCGGACACCAGCCCGTCGACCTCGTCCAGCGCCAGCATCACCGTGCCGATGACCACCGGGTCTTCGAGCTGTTGCTCAGCCATGGGCGCGTTCAGGCTTTTGCTTTTGCGCAGTTCCACCATCGGCGCAACGTAGCGTTCACGAATCAGGTCCGGGTCAAGAATTTCCAGCCCCTGCGGCAGCTCGATGCCGTGCGCCTGCGCAACGGCATGCACTTCCTCGGGCCTGGCCAGCAACACGCAACGCGCGATACCGCGCGCCTGGCAGATGGCGGCAGCCTGAATGGTCAGCGGTTCGTTGCCTTCAGGCAGCACGATGCGCTTGTTGGCCGCCTGCGCGCGCTGGATCAACTGATAGCGAAACACCGCGGGCGACAGGCGCAGCTCACGGGGTGTGCCGCAGCGCTGGTGCAGCCAGTTGGCGTCCAGATGACTGGCAACGAAGTCGGTGATGTTTTCCGCGCGCTCGCGGTCATCGATGGGGATTTCCTTGTTCAACTGATTCAGACGATTGGCCGTGTCATACGAACCGCTGCTGACCGACAGCACCGGCAGCCCCGCCTGCAGTGCGCCGCGGCACAGCTCCATGATGCGTGGGTCGGGCACGGTATCGCTGGTCAGCAGCAGGCCGGCCAGCGGTACGCCGTTGATTGCCGCAAGGCTCACCGCCAGGATGATGTCGTCGCGGTCGCCCGGCGTCACCACCAGCACCCCCGGCTTGAGCAGTGGAACAGTATTGAGCACGGTCCGCGCACAAATGATGATTCTGGTCATGCGGCGCTGATCGTAGTCGCCTGCGTTCAGCACCTGCGCGCCGAGCAGCTCGGCCACATCGCGGGTACGCGGCGCGTTGAGTTCGGCGCGATACGGAATGCAGCCCAGCAGGCGAAAGTCGCCGCTGCGCAGCAAGGGGGAGTGCTCTTTCAGGCGCGAGGCGAAGACTTCCATGCTTTCTTCGGTGCGCACCTTGTTGAGTATCACGCCCAGCACCTTGGGATCCTTGGGGCCGCCAAACAGCTGGGCCTGCAATTCGACCCTGCCCGACAGATCGGCGAGCACTTCGTTTTCCGGAGCAGAGACCAGAATGACTTCGGCATCCAGGCTCTTGGCCAAATGCAGATTGACCCGTGCGGCATAGCTCGCGCTGCGGGTCGGGACCATGCCTTCGACGACCAGCACGTCCTTGCCGACCGCTGCCTGCTGATAAAGATTGATGATCTCTTCGAGCAGTTCATCCAGTTGACCATCACCGAGCATGCGCTCGACATGCGTCAGTCCCAGAGGCTTGGGCGGCTTGAGGCCATGGGTGCGAGCCATCAGTTCGGTCGAGCGCTCGGGGCCCAGATCACCGGGATGTGGCTGGGCGATCGGTTTGAAAAAGCCTACTTTCAAACCAGCGCGCTCCAGCGTGCGCACCAGTCCCAGGCTGATGGAGGTCAACCCCACGCCAAAGTCAGTGGGGGCGATAAAAAAAGTCTGCATACTGGCTTCTCGATTGAGCAGTGCAAGGGTCGCAGCACATAGGGAACCGCTGCCGACCGAAAAAGTCCGGAAACCGTCTAACGCGATTTCTCTGCCGCAAGACTATCGTTATCCGCAGCGTTCGCACACCAGCCGCAACGAAAGGCTTTACCGGTCATCTGTTGACGCTGTGCAGGGGCCAGTACCCAGGCGCGTGACTGCCAGGGAGGCTGATGACGCAGGTGCTGAGTGTGGCCGCAGGACAGTAGCGCAATCCAGTGCCCTTCTTCATCCTGACTGAAACCGATAACGGTTGAACTTTCCAATCAGGGCCGTCCGTCAGAGTTGCGTTCGCTTTCGGGCGATTGCTTGGTTAAACTTGACCGTTCTTCAATCTTAAGCAAAAGGTCTTGTCCCCATGCCGATCGCCGCCAATAAGGCTGTCTCCATTGACTATACCCTGACCAACGACGCTGGTGAGGTCATCGACAGTTCTGCCGGTGGTGCGCCGCTGGTTTACCTGCAAGGTGCAGGCAACATCATCCCGGGCCTGGAAAAGGCACTGGAAGGCAAGGAAGTAGGCGAGCAGGTGAAAGTCGCCGTCGAGCCCGAAGACGCCTACGGCGAGTACTCGGCCGAACTGGTCAGCACCCTGAGCAGCAGCATGTTCGAAGGCGTCGACAAGCTTGAAGTCGGCATGCAGTTTCACGCTTCCGGCCCGGATGGCGGCATGCAGATCGTGACCATCCGTGATCTGGATGGCGACGACGTCACCGTTGACGGCAACCATCCGCTCGCGGGTCAGCGCCTGAACTTCGACGTGAAGGTTGTGGCCATCCGTGATGCCAGTGAAGAAGAAATGGCTCACGGCCATGTTCACGGCGAAGGCGGTCATCAACACTGATTTGTGCTGCTAAGCTCAGGCACTGAAAAGGCGCCCTGGCTGTTCTGCGATGACGACTTTCGTTACGCGTGCGGTCACGGTGCCTTTTTTCGGGTTGTAGCCTGGGGCGACTTGTTTCAAAAGGGGTTCTCATGAGTGCTTTTCACGACATCAAATTGAAAGCGCTGGGTGGCCAGGAACTGCCGCTGGCGAATTTCAGAAAAAAAGTGGTTCTGGTAGTCAACGTCGCGTCCAAATGCGGGCTGACACCGCAGTACGCGGCACTTGAAAACCTCTATCAGCAGTACAAGGACCAGGGCCTGGAGATACTGGGTCTGCCGTGCAACCAGTTTGCCGGGCAGGAACCGGGTACCGAGCAAGAGATCGCCGAATTTTGCCAACTCAACTATGGCGTGACGTTTACGCTGGGTGAAAAACTCGACGTCAACGGCCCCAACCGGCACTCGCTTTACCGTTTGCTGGCGGGCGAGGGTGCCGAGTTTCCCGGGGATATCACCTGGAACTTCGAAAAGTTTCTGGTTGGCAAGAACGGCGGTGTAAGCGCACGTTTTTCTCCGCGTACCACTCCGGATGATCCTGCGGTGATCCAGGCCATCGAAAAGGCCCTGGCGCAAAGCTGATCGTAGAGCCGGGGTAGCATTTAGCATTCGCCCGGCTTTCTTGCGCGCTCGTCGCTTCTGAACTCAAATCAGCCAGATCAATAGTACTGGGCCGCCGCTGACGCCCGGCGATATTCTGCGCGCCTGATGGCAATCGACCATTTCACAGGAGTTGCGCATGTCGGCAGAAGCCTTGTTCACGCCTTTCCGTCTGGGCAGCCTGGAGCTGTCCTCGCGTGTGGTCATGGCCCCCATGACCCGCTCGTTCTCGCCAGGGCACGTGCCCAACTCGAAGGTCGTCGAGTACTACCGGCGGCGCGCTGCTGCAGGCGTCGGGCTGATTATCACCGAAGGTACGACGGTCAATCACAAGGCCTCCAACGGTTATCCGAACGTCCCGCAGTTTTTCGGCGAAGCGCCGCTGGCCGGCTGGCGCAAGGTGGTCGAGGCGGTGCATGCGGAGGGCGGCAAGATCGTCCCGCAACTCTGGCACGTCGGCGCAGTTCGCCGTCCTGGCACCGAGCCGGACGGCAGCGTGCCTGCCTACGGGCCGATGGAGAAGGTCAAGGACGGTCAGGTGCTGGTGCATGGCATGAGCAAGCAGGACATCGACGAGGTCGTAGCGGCCTTTGCCCAGGCTGCCGCCGATGCCAGGGCGATTGGCATGGACGGTGTCGAAATTCATGGGGCTCACGGTTACCTGGTCGATCAGTTCTTTTGGGAGGGCAGCAATCAGCGTAGCGACGAGTACGGCGGCAGCCTCGCCAACCGCTCACGGTTTGCTCTCGAACTGATCAAGGCCGTGCGCGGCGCAGTAGGCCCGGACTACCCGATCATTTTCCGTTTCTCACAATGGAAACAGCAGGATTACACCGCGCGCCTGGTGCAAACGCCCGAGGCGCTGGGCGAGTTCCTGCAGCCTCTGGCTGATGCAGGTGTGGATATCTTTCATTGCTCTACCCGGCGTTTCTGGGAGCCTGAGTTTGAAGGCTCCGACCTGAACCTGGCGGGCTGGACGCGCAAGCTGACCGGCAAACCGACCATTACTGTCGGCAGCGTCGGACTGGACGGCGAGTTCCTGCAATTCATGGTCAACACCGACAAGGTCGCTCAACCGGCCAGCCTGGAAAATCTGCTGAAGCGACTGGGCAACGACGAGTTCGATCTGGTGGCGGTGGGGCGCGCGCTGCTGGTCGATCCTGATTGGGCACTGAAAGTGCGCGAGGGGCGCGAGCAGGACATCCTGCCCTTCAGTCGAGACGCACTGACGACACTGGTCTGATTTTCTTGCTGGCTACCGACCTGATCTCTTTGACGCTTGCAGCGTTCTGGCTCGGGCAGGCCTCGCGCAATTGACGCTCGAACTGATCGATGACCGCTGTCCAGCCCTGGCGGCTGGCATGCTGCCGGGCGTTGAGACGCACGCGGCGCAGCGTCTCACTGTCCTCCAGCAACCAGCGTGCCGCGTCGATGAACGCCGCCTCGTCACCCGGCATGGCCAACGCACCGTTGTGGCCATGGCGGATATGCTGCCCGGCTGCGGCTTCATCGTAGGCGACCACCCCCAAGCCTGAGGCCAGTGCTTCGAGAACCACGTTGCCGAAGGTTTCGGTGAGGCTGGGGAACAGAAACATATCGGCCGAGGCATAGTGCGTCGCCAGCACCTCGCCGCGCTGCGTCCCGCAGAAAATCGCCTCCGGAATTTGCTGCTCCAGCTGCGCGCGTTGAGGCCCGTCGCCAACGACCACCAATTTCAGATTACGCTGCGGGTAACTGTCCTTGAGCGCCTCGAAACAGGCTTTGAGCAGGCTCAGGTTTTTTTCGGGGGCAAGGCGGCCGACATGCAGGACCGCGACATCATCGGCTTGCAGACCCCAATTCTCGCGCAAAGGCTGCGAGCGTCTGGACGGGCTGAACAATTGGCTGTCGACGCCTCGCGACAACAGCTCGATCCTCTCAAAGCCACGCCGCTCCAGCTCGACCTTCTGACTGATGCTCGGCACCAGCGTCATGCGCGAGCGATTGTGGAACCAGCGCAGGTAGTGCGTCAGCAAACGGGTGATGAAACCCATGCCGTACTGCTGCGTGTACTGTGGGAAGTTGGTATGGAAGCCACTGATCACCGCAATCCCCAGACGCCGCGCTGCGCGCAGTGCCGAGAGCCCCAGCGGCCCTTCCGTGGCGATGTACAGCACATCCGGCCGACGCCGCTGCCAGCGCCGCAGCAGCTTGTGCATCGAAGACTGACCCCACTGCAAACCCGGGTAACCCGGTATCGGCCAGCCCCGGCAGAGCAGCAGATCCTCTGCAGTGCCCGCGCCGGTCTCGTCGTTCTGACGTGGCCGGACCAGCTCGACCCGATGCCCGCGCAAACGCAACCCTTCACACAGCCGCCCCAGGGTATTGGCGACGCCGTTGATCTCGGGAGTAAAGGTTTCAGTGATCAGGGTGACATTAAGAATTTGGCTCATGAGAGCAGTGTCGACTGATTACATTTCGGTTATGTGGCGGTTGTGTGATGGATTGGTGATAGGGCGCCGGTAAGGTGAGCAAGTTGGTGTGAGACTGCGCGGGATAGTTAATAGGTAAATGCATAGGCCGTACACCCGACGGGGTGACATTAGGAAATGGCACAGTATTGTCGGTGTGGGTCATTTGAAAATCCCTCGCGCACGTTCCATTGCCGCAGGCATAGGCACGAAGTCTTTATCCTCCACACTGGATCTGCGTTGTTCGATAGTCATGCTATCCATGAAGCGAGTCGAGCGGGGCATTGCCGAGCTGCCGAGTGTTGCGGGTGCTGCGGCTGGAGGTTTTTTCTCTGTCTGTGTGATGGCATCGTTCAACAGGTTTGCAAACCGACCTGAACGGTTTTCCGGTAGTCTTTCGAAGGATGCCGGTCGGTAGGAGGAGAGTTGTTCTGGGACAGATTCTGTTTTTATTTCCGTAGCGATTACTCCTGTTTTTTTCAATCAGGAGAGCAAGGATGATGCCATATTTAATATATTGCTTGTTCCTACGCCGTTGCGATCTTGTATTAGAGGTCGGGAAGATATGTCCTGCGCAATATTCCTACGTGTAATGTTTTTTCATATCTCGGCAAACAGTGTCTGCTTGCGGCAAGCTGTTGCCGTTACACGGAATGGAGTTATATAAGCTGGTTGTGGGAATACTGATATATAGCTGTAAGAAGCCTCCCTTTTAACGCCGAAGTGCCGAACAGATAACTCGTTATCTGTTCGGCACGCTCTCAGGCGTAGTCGTCACTCAGCCGGTCAAGCGGGGCACTCAGCCCAGATCACGAACCAGTTGGCCGATCACTTCGCCCACTTTGGCCAGATCCGGTGCCGCCAGACGATGTTCATCGGCATACGAATACGCCACGGTGAACAGGCCGGCGGTGCGGGTGGAGTAGGCAGGGGCGTCTTTCTCGAAAACACGGTTTTCAGCTTCGGCAGTCAGCGAAGTGGAGCTGATGACGATGCGCTCTTCGGGGTCGTTCACACCGTTGAGGTACACGTTGTCCGGGTTGATCGACCATTCGGCCAGTTCACTGACCAGAAAGGCGCGGATCTTTTCCTGAACGGTAGCGTTGTCAGCGGCCAGTGCAGCAGGATTTACTTGAGCATTCATGATTTAACTTCCTTGTTAAGTTCATGTGTCGCCTGGTTTCATGGAAAGTGGCTTCACATGAACGGGTTGGTTGAGGCCCCATTTAGCCCCAACTGGCAGGTTGAGTTGCGGTGCATATTTATATGTGTGTGATTTTTTTCTTCGGGTGTGCCGAACCGCATGGCGCGGTCCGGCATGTCTTCATTCAGCCGCGTGTCAGCCGCGTGCGTGAGTCACCGGCAATGCATCCGCGCCGCGCTCGCGCACCCAGAACAGCGTTGCACCGGCCACTGCAGCAGGCATCATCAGCAGGTTGACCACCGGGATCAGCAAGGCAACGTAGACGATGCCGCCGAAGCTCAGGCTCTGCCAGCGTTTGCTCTTCAGCCAGCCGAGCATTTCGTTCCAGCCCAGTTTGTGGTTGTCGGCGGGGTAGTCGATGTACTGGATCGCCATCATCCACACCCCGAACAATAGCCATAGCGGGGCGGCGATGATGTTGGCGACCGGGATGAACGACAGGATGAACAGGCCGAGCATGCGCGGCAACATGTAGCCCAGCTTGCGTGCTTCGCGGGCCAGGGTGCGGGGCACCATGGCGACCAGTTCGGCCCAGCTGAAATCGGGCGATTCGTCTACGCCACGAACCACGGCTTCGACCTTTTCGGACAGAAACCCGTTGAATGGCGCGGCGATGATGTTGGCGACTACGGTGAAGGTGAAAAACACCATCAGCAGCACCAGCGCCACGAACAGTGGCCAGAGGATGTAACTGAGAAAGCTCAGCCAATGAGGCAGGGTCGGCATGAAGGTGTCGACCCACAGCTCGAACTGATGCACCGCCAGATAGATCAGGCCGCAGAACAACACCACATTGATGCTCAATGGCAGTAGAACGAACAAGCGCAAGCCTGGGCTGAGGACCAGTTTCAGGCCCTCTCTCAGGTATTGCGGGCCGGTAAGGGCGGGAGCGGGCATGGGAGTCTCCGAGTGCTTGAAAGGCGTGACCTTACCGGCTTTGTGATGGCCATGAAAGAGCTGAGCGCCGACGGTTTTTGAGCATGCCAGACTTGTGGCGTATCCTTGGCGAAGGAAGATTATCCGAATGGCTCGTCACCCATGCGCTGCTTTCAGGCGCCCACGCTATAGAAGTGACCTATAGGGTGGATTGTGAAACGATATTTCCTTAACCTCTGCGGCCCCGATAGGCTGTTCGGCAATCCAGGACCTGTCCTTCAGGTCAGAATTTTCAGGACCCGCCGAAGCAAATGACGCTTCCCCAAGCGTTTCGGTGGTCCTTTTTATCCAGCCGTCCCGACCGCGGCGTAAACGGTCGGTCGATAGGAGTGTGTCATGTCAGACGTACGTCATTCCCGAGTGATCATTCTCGGTTCCGGCCCTGCCGGTTACAGCGCTGCGGTCTACGCCGCTCGCGCCAACCTCAAGCCTCTGCTGATCACCGGCATGCAGGCTGGCGGCCAATTGACCACGACTACAGAAGTTGATAACTGGCCAGGCGACCCGCACGGCCTGACCGGTCCTGCCCTGATGGAGCGCATGCGTGAGCATGCCGAGCGTTTCGAGACTGAAATCGTCTTCGACCACATCAATTCGGTTGATCTGGCCGGCAAGCCGTTCAGCCTGCAGGGCGATAGCGCGACCTACACCTGCGACGCCCTGATCATTGCCACCGGCGCCAGCGCCCGCTACCTGGGCCTGCCTTCTGAAGAAGCGTTCATGGGCAAGGGTGTTTCTGCCTGCGCCACCTGCGACGGTTTCTTCTATCGCAACCGTGAAGTCGCGGTGGTCGGTGGGGGTAACACCGCGGTGGAAGAGGCGCTGTATCTGGCCAACATCGCCAGCAAGGTGACCCTGGTTCACCGTCGCGAAACCTTCCGTGCCGAGAAGATCCTGATCGACAAGCTGCACGCGCGCGTCGCCGAAGGCAAGATCGAACTCAAGCTCAACGCCACGCTGGACGAGGTCCTGGGTGACAACATGGGCGTGACCGGTGCGCGCCTGAAGAACAACGACGGCAGCAGCAGCGAGCTGAAAGTCGACGGCGTGTTCATCGCGATCGGCCACACGCCGAACACCTCGTTGTTCGACGGCCAGCTGGCCTTGAAGGACGGTTACATGGTTGTGCAGGGTGGCCGTGAAGGTAATGCCACAGCGACCAGCGTCGAAGGCGTATTCGCTGCCGGCGACGTGGCCGACCACGTGTATCGCCAGGCCATTACCTCGGCCGGTGCCGGCTGCATGGCGGCACTCGATGTCGAGCGCTACCTGGACGGGCTGGCTGACGTATCGTTCTGATCGTTGCCGTCTGATTCACTTCGTGCCAATGCTTTGCATTGGCACGAAGTTCGCTGCGCTCTGCTGGATATATGTGCGCCGCGCGACAAGGAGCAGCGGCGCTCAAGCTCTGATCAAGCCTTGCGCTTGAGCGGCTCGCCTGCAAACTTCACACCCGCCAGACCATTCGCCATCAGCGCACGGATATTGCCGTGGTCGCTGCCTTCAGGTGTGGCTTGCACCGAGCGGTAATGCTCGCCGAACGCCAGCAGTGCCTCTTCGTCAGTCAAGCCTTCCAGCAATGCCAGGCCCAGGGTCTTGCACGACCCTTCGTTTTGCCCGGCAGCATTGTCGACGGCGCCGTTTCTGAAGGCCTGAGGCTGATAGTCATAGCCGTCGGCGATGAATGCCAGGGTGTCGGCAAACGCATGCTCGCCGCTGCTCAGGCTGGTGCGCAGGGAATTCAGATCAGTCATGTTGTTTGGTTTCCTTGACGAACGCCGCCTGTTGTTCGGCGTTCGCTTCTTTCTGGTAGCGGGCTTTCCACTCGCTGTACGGCATGCCATAAACCACTTCACGCGCATCATCGAGGCTGAGGTCGATGTGCTTTTCGTCAGCAGCGGCCTTGTACCACTTGGACAGGCAATTGCGGCAGAAGCCGGACAGGTTCATCAGGTCGATGTTCTGGACATCCTTGCGGCTGTCCAGATGCGCGACCAGTCGGCGGAAGGCTGCGGCTTCGAGTTCGAGGCGTTCTTGCTCGGTCATGACGGGCTCTTTTCAGTTGACGGTTGAGGTCATGATAAGAGTTTCAGCGTTGACCGGCGAGCGTGATCGATACGGATTCGGCAAAGCGCAGGGCATGCGGCTTGTCGACTTCCACTTCAGCGTAGGTTACCGCCTCGTGGCTCATCACCAGGTCCAGCACTTCCTGGGTCAGTCGTTCCAGCAGGGCAAAGCGATTACCCTCGACATGCTGGATGATGGCCTTGGTGATGGTGCGATAGTTGAGGGCATGCTCGATGTCGTTATCCCGCACGGCTTCCTGAGCGGCATACAGAATCGTCAGGTTGATCAGCACGTCCTGTTTGTTGAGGATTTCGTCCTCGTTGATGCCGATGAACGTGCGCAGGCGCAGGTCCTTGACGCGGATGCGTGCGGTGCCAGGTTCGAGTCTTGCCATTATTGTCTGCTCCGTCCGATCAATTGCAGAAACTCCATGCGCGTGGTGCTCGAGTCACGGAAGGCGCCGAGCATCACTGACGTATTCATGGTCGAATTCTGCTTTTCGACGCCGCGCATCATCATGCACATGTGCTGGGCTTCGATGACCACCGCTACACCGGCGGCTCCGGTGACTTTCTGAATCGCATCGGCAATCTGTTTGGTCAGATTTTCCTGAATCTGCAGACGGCGGGCAAACATGTCGACGATGCGTGCGATCTTCGACAGACCCAGCACCTTGCCGGTCGGAATGTAGGCCACATGCGCCTTGCCTATGAACGGCAGCAGGTGGTGCTCGCAAAGCGAGTACAACTCGATGTTCTGGACGATGACCATCTCATCGTTATCGGAGGCGAACAGCGCGCCATTGACGATTTCTTCGACGCTCTGGGTGTAGCCATGACACAGGTACTGCATGGCTTTGGAAGCGCGTTTCGGCGTGTCCAGCAGACCTTCGCGGTCTGGATCTTCACCAAGGCCGAGCAGAATGTCTCGATAGTGCTGGGGCAGGGACGAACTCATCAGAATGATCCTCGGGGCGGCTTACTTGACGTGCCGTCCGCCGTTTACGGTCAGTGTTGTGCCGGTGACATAGGTGCTGTCCAGAAGATAACGCAGGCTCTGGTAAATCACCTCTGCACCAGGCTCTATGCCCAGGGCCGATTTGGCCAGGGCGTTGGCGCGGTAGGCCGCATCATCCTTGGGTTGAAACATCAACAGCGCCGGTGCTATGCCGTTGACTTTGACAAGCGGGGCGAACCTGGCAGCGAAGGACAGCGTCAGGCTTTCCAGGCCGGCCTTGGTTGCGCAGTAGGCGATGTGCTTGCTGCTGCCCTTGCGGGTCACGTCATCGCTGATATGCACGATGTCAGCGACCTCACTGGCGGTCAGCAACGACTCGCAATGCAGATTGATCAGGTAGGGCGCCAGCATGTGCACGTTGAACATGCGGGTGAAGTTGCCGGCTTCATCGCCCGGTGTTTCTGCCAGCCACTCGGAAGCATTGTGGACAATGGCCCGCAGGCTCGAGGTCTGGGTTTTCAACAGCTCGACAAAGGCCATGATCCCGGCCTCGCAAGAAAAATCCCCGTGGATGGCCACCGCTCCAGCCTGGCGCAATTCCGTCACACTTTCGTGCTCGGTGCGGTAACTGATGATCACCCGTTGCCCGTGTTCGAGCAGACGCAAGGCGCAATGCAGACCTACGCGCTGGCTGGCGCCGGTGATCAGGACAGGTGCAGAAGAGATTGCCATCGACAGCTCACGTATCGGTTATCGGGAGTGGACGGGGATTGTACGGTCGATTGTTTCTTCCGGTTTACAGGCAAAGTTATACCAGAGAATTTTTTTGTACAACCCTGGGCATCATGAAACTCGTCAAGCCAGCGCGCGCAGCCGCTGGGCACGGGATGGCCGGGGAAATGAGAGGGAGCGAGGAGCGACCAAGACCTGTACCGAAGGGTAGGGGGTGTACAGGTCTTTATGAGCTTAGCGAGGGGAAGGTGATTGCGTCGGGCGTGCCGGTGCCGGCGTGCTCTGTAGCCAGGGTGCCAGCAGGCGCGTGGACAGCGGGATGAACAGGTAGACCATCAGCGGGGTGAGCACCGCGGTGCTGATCATGATGCGCGGCAACAGGTCCAGATGATTGAGCAACGGGCCCAGCAGAAAGTTGAAGATCAGCGACACGGGGAAGAACGCCAGCCAGATCGCGACGGCCTGTTTCCAGCGTGGCGGGCGCTGATCGATTGCGCCGAACCAGCCGTCGATACCGCTGACCCGATGCTCCGAGGGTTGTGCGAAAAGACCGCTGCCGCGCACCAGCCAGGAGCGCCGAGAGGCGGAATGCTCCCAGGCGTGCATGGTGTGCTCATCGGTGAAGCGGAAAATGATCTGAAATTCGTCATCGCCGGGCGGGGGAGCCAGTACCCCTGAACCCAGATACCCCGGAAAGTCCGTGGCCAACTGTTCGCCTTCGTGCAGCCAGGCCATCATTTCATGGTAACGACCCTGCGCCACGCGGCGGGCAACCATCAAGGTGACGGGTGAGGTAGACATTGTATATCTCCGGTAGAGGCGTGAAATTCCCGGGTAGGGAGGTCACATGCCGCGATCCGGGATGGTGGATAGCGACAGCTTCACGTGAACAGCAAGCAAGGATTATTCCTGAAACGCTGAGAGACCGGTAGAGCGTTGCCGGGCAGGCGGGTTACTTGTGCAGGGACGGATGTTTGCGACGATGCTCTTGCAGGATGTACTGACGCAGGCGCTCGGCATCGTCCTTGCCATGCTTGCTGAAGTGATAGGCACCGACGTTTTGCCCGATCATTCGCTCCAGCTTGCCGCGCATTGGAATAGGCGCTTGACCCGGCGGGTTGAACCAGGCTGAAAAGTTTCTCGGCAGCTTGCCTTCCTTGCGGTACTCGAGCAGTACGCCCTTGAACGACAACTCGTGGACCCACAGCGCTCTCAGTGCGCCCTTTTCGGTTTCGAGAGGGATCGGCTCTTCCAGCACGAGTCGCCATGGGCGGATCTTCGGACCTTCTTCGAAGATACTCGGCGCGCCGAGCTCCAGATGCAGTGCGTGGAATTCGTCCTCGACCAGATGCAGAGGGAAATTCATCTGCTGATTCTCGAACTGCGCATGAATCGTGACCTGCTCATGAGCGGCCAGCTTTGTCAGCAGATCCTGGATCTGGATGCCGCCATTGACCAGCAGACTGCGCGTACTGTCACGTACGTTCAACTGGGGGTTGCGCTGCATGCTCTGGATAAAATCCAGCTCAGCCTGGGTGAGAAGTGAATCAGGTTGCATGGGCGGAGGCTCGGTCTAACCGGTTATTGAGAACACAGACCATTGATTCCGCAAAGTGTTCTGGCCATCCGTCATATTTTTTCATTCAAGTGTTTCAGCTCTGCTGTGCTTCTTCGGGCAGACCGAAGGCAGAATGGTCCGTAGAAAATTCAGACGGCATTCTAAGGCATAATGTTTCACTTTTTTAAGCTGCTGCAGGAATAACCATGAAAGTCGCCATCGTGTGTGGAACGGTCTACGGATCGGCCGAGGAAGTTGCCAGACACGCCGCTGCACTGTTGCGTGCCGCCGGCCATGAGACCCTCGTCAATCCGCGCCTAATGCTGCCGGATCTGCTCGCCTTCGAGCCTCAGGCGCTCCTTGCTGTGACGTCGACCACCGGGATGGGCGAGTTGCCCGACAACCTCATGCCTCTTTATGCAGCGCTGCGCGACGGTCTGCCAGGCGAGCTGCGTGGATTGCCTGGTGGGGTGATCGCACTGGGCGATGCCAGTTACGGCGACACCTTCTGCGCAGGCGGTGAGCAGATGCGCGAACTGTTCGCTGAGTTGGGCGTTAGCGAAGTGCAGGACATGTTGCGTCTGGACGGAAGCGAAAGCGTCACCCCGGAAACCGACGCCGAGCCGTGGCTGGAAGCGTTCATCAAGCATCTGGGCTGAAAATATCGCGCTCCTTTATGGGGAATGATTCAGCACAGCAGGTGTTGATTGTGGCTGTGCAGGGCGTGGACGACACTCATCGCAACGTCTTTCTGAGGCATGGAGCCAGCGATGAGCGAGTCAGTGCGTTTTGACGATAAAGTCGTGATTGTGACCGGCGCAGGGGGGGCTGGGTCGGGCTCATGCGCTTCTGTTTGCGAAACATGGTGCGCGAGTGGTGGTCAACGATCTGGGCGGTTCTGCGCATGGCGAAGGGGCCAGCGCGTCTGCCGCCGATTGCGTCGTGGCCGAGATTCGCGCGGCAGGCGGCACTGCAATAGCCAACCATGATTCGGTGACCGAGGGCGGCCGCATTGTGCAGCATGCGCTGGACGCATTCGGGC
This sequence comes from Pseudomonas sp. P129, assembly GCF_020312195.1. Lineage (NCBI taxonomy): Bacteria > Pseudomonadati > Pseudomonadota > Gammaproteobacteria > Pseudomonadales > Pseudomonadaceae > Pseudomonas > Pseudomonas sp. P129. The sequence goes on from NZ_JAGPYS010000003.1 coordinate 181,411, forward strand.
GCATCGATGTGCTGGTCAACAACGCTGGCATCCTGCGTGACAAGACCTTCGCCAACATGGAGGACGCCGACTGGGACCTGGTCTATCGCGTCCATGTCGAGGGGGCCTATAAGGTCACCCATGCCGCCTGGCCTTATCTGCGCGAGCAGAATGACGGACGGGTGATCTTCACGTCATCGACGTCCAGTATCTACGGCAACTTCGGGCAAGCCAATTATGCGACGGCCAAGCTGGGGCTTTACGGGCTGACCCGCACCCTCGCGCTGGAAGGTCGCAAGCACCGCATCTTCGTCAACGCCATAGCGCCGACGGGCGGTACACGCATGACCGAGGGGCTGATTCCCGCCAATGTCTTCGAGCTGCTCAAGCCCGAGCTGGTCAGCCCGCTGGTGGTGTACCTGTGCAGCGCACAATGCCAGAGCAGTGGCGAGCTGTTCGAAGTGGGCGGTGGCTGGATCGGCAAGGTCCGCTGGCAGCGCAGTCAGGGAGCCTGTTTCGACCCGCAGGCAGGCTTCAGCCCGGAAGACGTCGCGGCGCAGTGGCAGGCGATTGGTGATTTCGCCAACGCAGCGCACCCTGCCGACACTGGCGAGGCGCTGAAGGAAATGATGGCCAACCTGCAGAAGTACGTTAAATGAACAGCCTCTGGCAGTTGCTGCAAGACCGCGGTTATCGGTTGCGCGTGCGCGCTTATTCACGCTGACGGCTTGATTATGTGTGAGAAGTTTCACCGAGTTATGTAAGTGCTGTCTTGTGGCACTGTAGGGCAGGTATGGATTTTTGCACGCCTATCAATCATGCCGTGCTGGCCCCGATATGAAGTTCGAACACATTCATATCTGGAGTGACACATGGCCAAATCAATATGGGGCGACTTTCCGCCGGTAAACATCGCGGCGCCTCCTGAACGCGTCAAGGTCAAGAAAGCTGCGGCACAGGTGACCCAGGTGCTTCAGGAGGTGGGCGAAAATTCGATTGCGCTCAATTCCCTGGCGATGGAAAAACGCAAGATGAAACCGCTGTTCAAGGGCTTCAATCCTGAACAGATAAGCCCCAAGGATCTCAACAGAGCGGGGATGATCCTGTACAAGTTCGGCATGATCGATAATCACACCGCTGAGTTGATGAGTCGCGCAGGCGACGAGTTCGACAAGAAAGGCAAACTGGTCGACCCCAGCAAGGAAATCAATGCGCTGGAGTTTTTTGCCAGTCGGATCATCGACATGAAAGAGAAAGCGCTGAGCGGTGATCCATACGCCAACGCGCTCTTGCCTGATTACATCAAGACCATCCATATCCTGCAGAATCTTCAGGTGTTTGCCGAGTCGGGTGACAGCTACGAGATGCGCAAGATCAAGGACATGGAAAGCAAGGGGCTGATCAAAAAAACGCCGAATGCCAAGGGCTGAGGCACGCAGTACGCATGAAGGCTGAAGGCGTTAAACCTGCAGGCAATAAAAAAGGCCGCTGCGCAGAGACCTGCACGGCGGCCAAACAAAACGCAGGATCAAGGGAGCTTGCAAATCCACGTCGATTTAACGCGCGCAGGTTAACCGCCATCACGCGTCTGAAAAATCCCCGCGCAGGATATGCAGCATTACCCGGCAGGTAACAATTCGCCGCGAATGAGCAGGATGCTCAATGAACGCGGTGGTTTACCGATAAATGGCTCAGGCGCTCGGCAAGCTGGAGTCTTTGCAGTGGGTCTTCACTGAGCAACAGCGCGCGTTCCAGATCGAAACGTTCGGCCTGCGGGCATTCAAGAAACTGATACAGACTGGCGCGAGCCAGGTGATCGCTGCTGGTGGCCTGGCCCAGTTCGACGATGCGGTCGGCATCCTTGAGCGCCGCGAGGGCATTATCGTTGATCTGGTGCAGGTGCCGCAGGTTGCGCGACAACCGTTGCAGCATGCTGGTCGGGGTGGCGCGTGTCATATGTTCGGCGCGCAGCTGCATGGTCGGGCCGAACTGCCGGATCAACAGCTCGCGGCAATCGGCGGGATAGAGCCTGCGCCCGCTGCAGGGGTCGAGCAGGTGATCGGCACCCGGCACGCGCAGCAGGAAGTGACCCGGGAAGTTAACGCCTTCCAGTGCGATATCCAGGCGCCGTGCGATCTCCAGCGCGATCATTGCCAGCCCCAGTGGCTGGCCTCGACGCTGCCGCACGATCTTGTGCAAAAGGGCCGAGTCGGGTTTGGGAGGGTTCCAGTCATCCTGCTGAAAACCCAGGGCGTTGAGATGCCGCAACAGCGGCTGGGCAAGTTCAGGCGCAGGCAGGACAGGCAGCGCTGAATTTATCTGGCGCTGCAACTGGTCCATTTCGCTCATCACCTCATGCCAGGCGAAGTGCGCGTCATGTTCGGTCGACACCCATAACGCAGCTTCAAACACCGCGGGCGGTGTCTGTTGCAGGCAGGCCAGGCAATGCTGACGTGGCGTCATTGACCACTCCGTGCGGCTCGAAATCCAGTACGAAGACTCTTTGTAGCCCTGTGCGCGAATTTCGTCCAGCGCCACTTGTTTCTACTTGTTCAGAGCTTCTATCAGGTCGGGTGTCACATAGTGCGGACCGTCGAACAGATACAGCGGATAGCCATCGAATGCGGCGATCTGCGGTTTCAGTTCGGCCGCCGTTGCCGGGCGGAAGCCGCCGCCTACCTGCGGACGAAAGGCTTCGACGATGATTCTTACGCGATTCTTGCCCAGCCTGTTGCGCAAGGCATCGGCATAGGTTCGGGCAACCGGGGCGGTGCGGGCATAAACACCCACACCATCCTGAAAGAACACGCCGATATCGTCCGGCAGCCAGGTTTTCAGCCAGTCTGCCGTGGCGGCGGGCCCGATATTGCCGCCATCGTAGACGCTGATCCATAACGGTCTGGGCAGTTTCGCCAACAGTGCGGGTAACTCCTTGGCCCGACTCCAGCTGGGATCGACCTCGGCGGGGAAGTACCAGCCGGTGACATTGAGCGGCGTTTTCACCTTGGCCAATTGCGCCGAAAGCACCGCCAGTTGCTCGATATTGTCCCGTGAGCGGGCTTCGCTGAAGTACCCGGCCAGCCCGAGGATCACCTCCTGCGCCCACGGCTCCTTGCCGATGCGTGTCCAGTCCGGCAACACGGGCACACTGGCCATCGGCGTGCCCGGTATGAACGCCTGATCATCGACCGCCGTCCACTGCACGAGCAATTGCCGTGCGCCGAGTCTGTCCCAGTTGCCGCTTATGCCTACGGTTGCGTTATCCGGTTGCCAGACGATGCCGACCACGCCCGGGCCCTTGGGCTGGATCAGCAGATACAGCTCGCTGGTGCCGAAGGCGATCGCCCCCACCAGCAGGGCGGCCACCGAGGTCTTGATCAATGTTGCCTGTCGCAGCAGTGCGGCCAGAGCCTTCAAACATTACTCCCTGATGGGTGACGGGCGCGGGTCACCACGAGAACGTCATGCGTGCGAAAACGCCTTCTGCGCGGTCATCGCCAAACACTTTCTCGCGATACTGCACGGAGAAGTCGACATACGACTGCGGCGCCTTGTACTTATCCTCGCGGAACCAGTAACGCACGCCCGTACCGACACCAAGCCCGCCAGCATTACTCGATGATGTGCTGCTACGGCCGAGACTGTCGACCTCACTGCGCATCTTCGAATCGTAGTCCACTGCGGCGACCACATGGGGAAACACCACCAGCCGCGGGCTGATGCTGTCCAGACGGAAGCTGCGTCCGACCTGCCACTCGCTGTTGAAATAGTTGCGCTTGTCCTGCAGATAGCGCCCGCCTTCAGCGTACAGCTGCGACGTCCACCAGCTCGGTACATCGACGCGCAGGTCGGTGCCGATGCTCGAGCCGTAGCCCAAGCGCACCAGCCAGTCGCCGTCGGCGTTCGAGTTGCCCAGCGGAAAGGTGCGTTCGAAGGCACCGATCACGTTGACTGCGCTGAACGGCTTGACCCGGATACCGAGCGCGCCCTGCAAAGCGTCCGCGCCTGTGTCGGAGTCGCCTTCCTTGCTCCACAGCGTGTCGGTGACGCGTCCGTAAAGCTCGACGAAGCGCGCATTGCGGTAACCGAAGGGTCGCCAGAACACTTCGGTGCTGTTCTGCACGCTGTCATTGCTGCCGCCGGGTGTGCCGCTCAGGCCGCTGCTGGTGCTGGCACCCCGATAAGTCGTGGTGTTGGTCAATCCCCATTCACGGGACAGATCAGAGACGGCGCGTCGGGTGTCGAACACCTGTTGCGCGGGCATCTGCAAATCGCCGGTCTGCTGATAATCGAGCACGCGTTTGAAGTAGGCGATGGCCTGCGCATCGTTCGACGTGCGCATCGCGCTGTAGGCGGCATCCTGCACTTCGCGTGGCTTGAGGCCGGACTGACGGTCAACACGCTTGAACGTATCCAGCGCACCTTGATCATCGCCCGCCTGGCTGAGGAAATAGGCTATCTGCACTTCATCGCCGGGTTGCAGTTCGCCCGCGTCGCGTGCTTTCTGCAAGCGTTGCAATGCCTCACTCGGCTGGCCCATGGCGGCGTACAACGAGGCCTGTTCACGCAGCGGCAGGTTGCCGACCGCCATGGCCTGGGCGAAGTCCTGACGCGCGCCGTCCTGATCGCCCAGGCGCTGACGCATTTGTCCGCGCTGGACGAGCAGGGTGGCGTCGTTGCCATTCAGAGCCAGCGCTTCGGTGGCCGCAGAACGCGCTTCGGCATACTGCCCTTGGGCAATCAGGGCGCTGACCAGTAATTTCCGGTAGGCCATCTGCTTTGGGAAACTGCGGACGGCCTCCCGCGCCTCGCTGACCGCGGTGTCGTTATCTCCGCGAGCCAATGCCTTGTATCCGGTGGCCGCCTTGTTGACCGCCACCTGCTCCTGAATCGCCTGCCGACGACGCGTCAGCACCTGTTGCGGCCCCAGTGCCTGCTCGGCATCGTTGATCGCTGCCTGTGCTTCATCCAGATGCTGCTGACGTTGCAGCGCCTCGATCAGCATCATGCGGTAATCGAGGTTCTTCGGTGCCTGGGCAATGGCCTTGCGCGCATGACTGGCCGAGCCGTCGTAGTCGCGGTTGGCGTAGGCGCGCAGCGCCTGATTGCCTTCCAGATAGCCAGGTTGCGGACGCGTCTTGTAAGCGCGTTGCGGATGATCGCGGCGGTACTTGTCGCGTTCGGCCAACGTAATGAGGTCACGCAACTGCTGAGCGTCACCGCGCTGACGCAACGCTTCGTTCGCTTTGGCGATGGCCAGGTCGTAATCCTTGCGGTTGTAGGCCATGTAGGCTTCGTTGGCGATGGCATACGCCGGGCCGGTCAACGGCAAAGGCAGGGTTTCTGCCTGGCTGAACGGCGAAGAAAGACTCAGGCCGGTCACCAGCAGCGACAGGATGAAGGGGCGCTTCATAGTGGCTGCTCCGTTTGATCGTCAGATCGGTAATGGTTGTGCTGACGTGCCACAGCCTGTTCGATGGTTTCTCTGGGCAGCACGCCAATGTCGACCAGGTAGTCGCCGATCCGGCCATGCACATGCGGGCGGTAGCCGAGCATGGCTTTCTGGAACACTTCGCGGTCCAGCAGGCCTTGCTCGATCAGCAGATCGCCCAGCAGTGGCGCTCTGGCTGGAAGCGGCTGACCCTCGCCCACCTGAAGCTGACGCAACTGCGCGACGATGTCGCTTTCACGGGCAATCAACTGCACCGGCTCGGCACCCAGCTGTTCGCTAATCTGCTGCAGACCGTCAGGCGGCAGCGGGCTGGCCACTGCGATTTCCTGGCGGCCCAGCGCATTCATTTGCAACGGCACGACACGCCAGCGCAGGCAGAACTCATCCGCCAGCACACTGTTGTCGGCACGCTTGCTGGCGATGTCGAACACCCGCGGCAGGTCATTCTGGAAGGCGATGGCCTCAGCCAGGGTTTCATCGTCGAGCCAGCCGTGGCTAAGCAAAATCCTGCCCAGGGGCACCTGACGGGTTTGCTGTTCAGTCAGTGCGGTCTGCAGTTTTTCGTCGTTGATGGCTTGCCAGGACAACAGCACGCTGCCCAGACGGCGGGGCGCGACGGCAATCAGGTCGGAAGACGGGAAGTCGTGCATGGTCTTGTCCCAGACCAGCTTGCGGTTGAGCACCTTGCCCACCAGAAACATCCGCCAGGCCCGAGCCGCAGCCATGAAGTTGACGAAGTTGCCGACCACCATGCGCGGTATCGACAGCAAACCGTGCTGCCAGCCGTAAAGCACGGTAGTGAAGTAGCAGCGGTGCAGGATCCGCCACAGCAACGCGATGCCGTTGGCCACCAGCAGATACTGAATCAGTCCGGTGGTTTCAAACGGTGTCGGGAAGCTGGTATTCCACAGCCCGCTGGAGCGCAGAACGATCAGTGCCAGCAGCTGGATGAGGATCAGGTAGGCAATGATGCTGATAAACGATGTCACCACACCCTTGCGGTCGCGAAACAGCAGGTAACGGTTTGCCAGCGAGCCGGTCCAGCCCATTTGCTCCCAGCCTTGCAAGCCGATACCCAGCGTCCAGCGCGCTTTCTGGCGAAAGGCAGTGCGGAAGGTGTCCGGGAAGAATTCGCGCACGCACAGCGGCATTTCCAGCGTCGATTCGTAAGGCTTGCGGAACCACGATTTGCGCAGCACCCGAAATTGCACCGGGAAGCGTACGAAGATCGCCTGCATGCCGTACTTCGCCAGTCGCGCGCCGACGTCGTAGTCCTCGGTCAGGCTTTCGGTATTGAACGGCTGGTTCTGGTTTTCATCCGCCAGCACCATCAGCGCACGTCGCGAGAAGCAAGTGCCGACACCGGCCGAAGGCACGGTGTCAGTCATGCTTTCGCGTACCACCAGGTCCTTGCCGTGCCATTCGGCGAACTCGTCCATGTAGGTGCCGGCTACCCATTCGTACCAGTTGCGTTCCAGCGACACGACCGGCAACTGGATCATGTCCTTGCGCGGCAACAGGTAATTGAACAGGCGCAGTTCAAGCGGGTGCAGCACGTCTTCGCTGTCGTGCAGGATAGTCCCGGCGAACTGTACGGCGTGGGTCTTCTCGTACAGGAAAATCGCCTGGATCACCCAGTTCAGGCAGTCGGCCTTGCAGGTCGGGCCGGCGTGCGGCACCTCCACACGGTGCAACTGCTTGTAGCGGCGACGCATGCGCTCCACTTCATCGATGGTGCGCTGGTCGTTGATGTAAGTGCCGACGAACACCACGTAGTTCTGATAGTCGAGCGTCGACACCATGTTTTCGATCATCGGCGCGATGACGTCGTATTCCAGCCAGGCCGGGACCATGATTGCCAGCGGCTGCTCGTCACGGGCAGTCAACTGCTCGGCAGTCAGTGGCCGGTAGCGACGTTCGGCGGTGAACTTGCGGTACAGCCGGCGCGACCAGTACCAGATATCGATGAACAGGTCATCGATACTCGATACCAGGATGATCAGCCCGACAACGATCGTCGCGACTTCCAGCACGCTGTAGTAATGGGCCAGCCAGTAAGGCCAATAGAGCGACGTCATTGCGGCGGCCTGTTACGAGCGATTGCGACGGGCGCTACGGCCAGCCAGCAACAGAATGAGAAAAAGTACGATGCCGGCCGGGATCAGCCACAGCAGCGATGGTTTGCGCCAGGCCTCGATGCCGGTGCTTTCCTCCTCCTCGATCATCTGGCTGCCGGTCGGGTCCTTGGCGTCGAAGGTGGCGATCGGGCCGCTGTCAGCCAGCAGCGCGGCGTTGCCACGTTCCAGCAGTAGCGGACGTTCGAACACCGGAGCCTGACCGCCCAGCGAGCGATAGACCATGCCGTGCTGGCCGCCGGCTTCGATCACTTGCAACGAAGCCAGGTGGTTGAGCGACTTGAGGTCGAGCAGCGTCTGCTCTTTATGGTTGATCAGCAGATGCCCGTCGTTGCTGGCCTTGACCGACTCGGCGCCGTCCTTGACGGGCAGTTCGAAGGCCAGGAACGCCTTGGCAGGTGTCACGGCTACGCTGGCGTCATCGCTGACGCTGAGCTGTGCGCGCAGCGGCGAGACGCCGGAGGCGCTGGCGATGCGGATGACTTGCGGCAGGCTGCTGGCCGGGCGCTCGAGGTAGCCCTTGGGCACCATGATCTGCGTGTCGGTGGCGAAGCGTGCCGCCATGCCGGAGAAGTTTTCGTCAGGCGTGACCTTGTCCAGCACGATGTGGCTGGTCGGCAGTACCGAGATCGGGAACGCCTGCGGCGTCTCCAGGCACTGGTTGCTGACCGGCTGACGCTGGAAAGACACGCGCAGGACGTTCTGCGCCGCCAGTGCGTATTGCGGAATGCGGGCTTCGATGCGCTCTTTCTTGCCATCGGGAGTCAGTTGCATTGCACCGATCAGGTAATCGTTGAGGAACAACGTGGCAACCGGCGGGGTACCCGATGCACCGGGGGCGGCAGCGATATCGATCATCGCAGTCACCGGTACGCGACCGTCATAGGCAACGCTGCCCAGCGGGAACGAGGCGCTCCAGTCGGTTTTTGCCAGCACGTCCACCGTGCCGGGCTTGCCGCCCAGACGGGTCAGTGCGACACGACCGTCTTCGCTCAGAGGCATGGCGGCTTCTTCGCCAATGGTCAGCTGGCGATTGCGCGCCAGTTTATTCCACGCCGAGCTGAACAGGCCGATGGCTTTGTTGGCCGACTCCGGCTTGATCATCAGCAGCGCGCGATTGCCCAGCAGGGCCAGACTCACGTCATCCCCGGCGCTGTTGGCAAGCGGCTTCTTGATGTGACGCTCGCGCCACTGGGCCAGTGCACTGGCCGCCGAAGCATCCAGACCCTGCACCTGCGCCTGGAGAGCGTCCATGGCGCCGTCGATAGCCTTGAGCAACTGCGGATCGCTGATCGCCAGGTCGGCCTGCAACGCAGGTGTCTGGCCGAGCATCAGCAATGCACCGATTTCCGCCGGGTCGCGCAGGGTGTACTGGCCCTTGCCTTCGAGCCCTGCAAACGCCGGAATCTGCTTGAGTTCCGCCGGAATAGTCAGGTCGCTCAGGTCTACGCTGTCCTGCACCGCAGGGAACGGCAGGATGCGTGCCTGCTTGCCGATGCGCTCCAGCGCTACGCCCAGACGCCAGGCGGCATCGTAGCTGGCGTTCGACAATGTGCCGGGTGCGACCAGCAGGCCGGGTTTGCCGGGCAGTGCGTTCCATACCGCGCCGACGTCCTGCAACTGGCTGGCGTCATAGCTGTAAGTGAGGCGCGTGTGCGGATCGATGCGCAACACGTTGCCGATCGCGCGTTCATCCTCGCAGAGCGCTTTCGAGATCACCGACGACCAGGCAATCCCCAACCGTACCGAACCGCTTTCCCGCGCTGCCTTGTCGACGCCCAGCGTCGCACTGGCGTTGCCCTGTTCTTCATTGAGGCCCAGCGCACGTACCGGATAACCGTCCAGCGACAGCAGCAGCGTGTTGCGGCCGGCCTCGCCGTTCAGGTAGCTGGCATCGAAATTCAGCGTGGCCTCGGTCAACGGCACATTGGCAGGCACCGGCAGATACAGCTCGCGGCGGGCATCGGAGGCATTGAGGATGATCGGGCGATCGATACCCAGCTCCCTCAACTCGATCACGCGCTCCTGGCGATTGTCGGCAGTGATTCGGTTGATCGCCTGGGTCAGCGGGCTTTCGGCAGCCAGGGCGAATGCAGGCATCAGCGCCAGCAGGCTCATCCCGCAGGCAAGTACGCCAAACGCGCCCATGTTTACGGCAACGGAAGATTTCATCGTGCAGATCTCGGTAAAGGCTCAAGGCCATTGGGTCTTGATACAGGCTGCCGGTCTGCTACAACGTTTTTCGGGCACTCGGTCTGAACCGGGTGCCCGTATCGTTTGCGGACTGCTTCCTGCGGATTTTTTTGGGGTTCGTTTGCGCTACCTGCGCGTCCTTTTGGCTAACTGGCCATCGAGCGCAACTCTGCATGTTCCTGCTGGGGCTTGATTCGTGTATCCAGGTGTCTGTCCACCGGGTCCTGGCGCTGACGCGGCAGCTCGGCGACAAACTCATCCACCGGACGGCCCATCAGGGCATCGACGATCCGTGAACTGGCTTTGCCGTCGCCATAGGGGTTGGCTGCACGGGAGGCGTTCTGCCACAGCGCATCATCGTCAAACAGGGCGTTCACACCGCGAATGATGGCGTCCGTCTCGGTGCCCACCAGGCGCACAGTGCCTGCCGCGACCGCTTCCGGGCGCTCGGTGACATCGCGCATGACCAATACCGGTTTGCCCAGCGACGGCGCTTCTTCCTGCACGCCACCGGAATCGGTGAGGATGACGTGAGCGCGTTGCATCAGGCGCACGAACGACAGGTAGTCCAGCGGCTTGATCAGGTGCACGTTGGGCAGATCGCCCAGGTGCTCGGTCACCGGCCCAAGTACATTGGGATTCAGGTGCACCGGGTAAACGATCTGTATGTCGTCGCGTCTGGCCAGTTCGCCCAGCGCCTTGCAGATGTTCAGGAAGCCGTCGCCGAAGTTCTCGCGACGATGACCGGTGACCACCAACACCCGGCGCTCGGGCACCAGGAACGAAAACTGGCGATCAAGTGCATGGCGCAGCTGGCGATTGCTGTCGATTCGCTGTGCCGTCAGGTGCAGGGCGTCGATCACGGTGTTGCCGGTCACGAACGAGATACCCTGCAGGCGCTCGCCCAGCACGTTGCGGCGCGACTCGGCGGTGGGGGCGAACAGGTGATCGGAAATCAGATCGATGCAACGACGGTTCATCTCTTCAGGCCATGGCTGACGGATGTCACCGGTACGCAGACCTGCTTCGACGTGGCCGATGGGGATCCGGCGATGAAAGGCCGACATGGCCGCCACCATTGCTGATGTGGTGTCGCCGTGAACCAGCACCCTGTCCGGTTTCATCTCGTCCAGAATCGGGTCGATCGCCGCGTAAAGCGCAGCGGTCAGCGAGTTCAGCGTCTGATCCGGGCGCATCACATCAAGGCTGTAGTCGGCTTTGAGCTCGAACATGTCCAGCACCTGTTGCAGCATGCTTTGATGCTGCCCGGTAATGCAGATTCTTGAGTCGATACCCGGCTCTGCAGCCAGTGCTCTGACCAGAGGAGCCATTTTGATGGCCTCCGGACGAGTACCGAAAATGGAAAGGACCTTCATTCTGGGGTGCAGACCAGCCATTATTTCCTCCCGCGCCCTGAGCGCGTCGCACGGCAGCAAAAACCAGACTGAGAGCAGCGTGGTCAGCTTGCGAGTTGATGAGTTTCTCGGGCGGAAAGATCGGAGTTTGTGGCTCGATGTTCACTTCAGTGTGAATGTAGCAATATGCCTTGTTACCCGGAGTTGTCGGGATTATTAACAGAACAAGGTAATAAAGCAAAACGTTTATTAAGTATTTTTCAAAGTAACAATGGCCAGGAACTTTGGAATTTCACCACGGTCAGTACAGGGTTAAATTTTTTGAGAAATAGCGTTTTGGCCAATGAATACGGGGGTTTCATGGGGTTTTTGCAACACTTTTCCAGCTGTTTTGAATGCCGGATTTCCAGCGGTAGTTATGGATGATGGCAAAAAGTTTCAACAAAGGCAGTCGCGCTGGGGCGTGCGTCACTACAGCAGAATCCTGACGCCTGTTTAATGACAGGAAGAGAGAAGGGGTTCACAAAAATGACGCTGATATAATGACGGTCGGGAACTTTGATTAGGTATCGAGTTTGACACGCTGACGGGCAGGCGGGAGGTTAGGAGTTGGCTTAGATACTGTTCAAGTTGTGCGGTATATACAGTATTGAGTTGTAGCAGCAATACGGGTGATTGCCCAGCCATTAAATGAGAATGATTGGCGACCCCCTCGCAATGAGGGGAGTCGCAGCCCACAACGGAATCAGTCTTTCGCCTCGGCCGGCTCCGACAGTTCGCTGAGTGCGCTCGCGTTGTTCTTGAACGCCGCTGCGAACACGGCGCGATTCTTGGCCATGTAAATGCTCGCGTCCTCTGCATGCTTCTCCGAGATCCCCGGCACGTTCTTGATCAGGACGTCGGTGAGAAGCTCGGCCAGCTCGAGCATTTGGTCGTGCGCATCGGCGAGTTTACGGTCCACGAAAGTAGTCTCCAGATCGCGGGTACTGCGGTAAAGGGTTTCAACAGCCATTTTGGCCTCGTCGTCTTATCCAGTATTGAAAGGGCTAGACCCGGACGTTCAGCGCTTTGTGCTCTGACCAGCGGGTATGCAAAGCATTGATCGTGCATGACCAGCGCGCCGGTCAGGTGTAGCGGGGCACTGCGTGAAGGCCTTTAGGGAAACTGGCCTGCGACGCAACAGCGAAAGCGATTTCTCGATTACTGTGTTTTTATACAGTAAAAGCCATGTGCCAATCAAGCCCCGCCTGAATAGTGGCGTTTACGCATCTTTTTTGCGTTGCAAATGTGCCTTGCGACAACCCGCCGCGCTCTCAACCATAGCCTATGGCCCTGTTCCTGCTTTAAAAAGCAGGCCACAACAGTGTCACGCGTACACGGCATCATCCGGTCGGCATAAACGAAGGTTCAGAGGTAGCGCTTCATGGGAAACAAATGGGCAGTAAAGATAAGACACCGCGTGCATGCGCAGGCCGAGTCGCTGGGCAACCTGTGTGTGGAGAGCTTCCACTTTCTCGCCCTGTTCGCGATCGGCGCGATCACTGCATGGGCGTCAGTGGTTGCATTTCTGGGGATGGTCGAGAAAGGCAACGTCACGGTCGATGACATCCTGCTGCTGTTCATCTATCTCGAGCTGGGGGCGATGACCGGGATTTATTTCAAGACCAACCACATGCCCGTGCGCTTCCTCATCTACGTGGCGATCACTGCACTGACGCGGCTGCTGATTTCCGACGTGTCCCACCACAACCCGCCGGACATCGGCATCATCTACCTGTGTGGCGGCATTCTGTTGCTGGCGTTTGCGATTCTGGTGGTGCGCTATGCGTCTTACAAATACCCTTCAGCGAAGATTCCCGACTCGTCCAGCACCGTCAAAGGCGCGGTGACGGAAGAGAAGGGCGAAATCTGATCTAGGCAATGGCGGCATCTGTGCAAGATGCCGCCAGCACGCTGCTTATAGAAGAAGGCAATCAGTTCAGCCAGACCCCGGCACGCCAGTGCCAGCCATCACCAGCGCTTTCCCAGTGCGGATGCACATAGTGATAGCCGGGTCGCTCGGCTTCCCAGTGGCCATGCACCGGCACGAAACGCTGGCCGTTCCAGTGCCAGTAACCGCGTGCCCATACATAGCCTGGGCGAGGGGCCGGTTCCACCTCGACGACGCGTTCGGGTGGCGGTTGCGGCGCGATCACTTCTTCGACGTATTCATGATGGACGTGCGGTCGTTCATGGACTACACGCTCCTCGACACAGCCTGACGCGATCGCAAGTGATGCGATCAATACCCCATAACGTAAATACATGTTGCCTCCTCGGAATAACCCGCAGGTGCAGTGGCGCTGAACTCAGTGCCCAGTCGCTCGAATGTTTCTGCGCAAGGATTGTTGTAGCAGGATGTATCTGTACTTTTGCTGAAGAAGAGGGAGGGGGGAATGATAGCTAAAGGCCGGTTTTACGGGGGGAGGAGGTCATTCAAGCCGTCTGGAGACGATGGCGTGGCATCAACATATTCTGGCTCTGTGCAGCGCCATTAACGGCGCTGCACAGAGGGGAAGGGCAGGTGTCCATCAAGCTCCGGCATTCACCGTTGCCTGACTCTGCGGCCATGGACCATTGGCCGGGGCAGGTGTCTTTTTCAGGGTCGCGCCGTCGGTCAACGCCGCAAGGATCTTGATCGCGCTGTCGCCACGTTCGATGGCGATGCCAAATTGCACGCTTTCTATCAGCTTGCGCAGGCGTTGTGGGTCATTGCGTTGGGCGGCGCTGATCAAGCGCTTGGCAACGACGCCGCATTCGTTGGACAAGGTCAGCATGATGCTGCCGTCCAGCCCTTGAATGCTCAGATTCACCCGATAGTCGGGGTGAAACGTGTCCGTGATCATTTGAAAAGGATTGTCCATATCATTCACCTGCTCAATGGTCTGCATAAGTTGACCGGGTCGTAGTCCTTTTGGTTCTCGACGACTGATCAGCGGTTGCGTTACTCCTGCGCCTGCTGCTGACCGTTTTGCTGTCGTCTTTCGCGTTGATGACAGGTTCGTTTAAGACGCTTTAACGCACTCTCGACATGAGTCCGCGCCAGGAAGTGGCCGTCCTGATGGCCTGCCTCGTGGTGCGTAGTACAGGGCTTTGCATGGTTCGGGCCATATTGCCGGGGCGATACGCTAAAAGCTGCCGAGCGGGAGTGCTGCGCAGCCGCTTTCTGGCTTGCTTTGCGGCAAGACAAGCCAGTCAGTCCGGTTGAAAAAAGCGCTCTCCAAAACGTGCCGGGGGTGCGTCCCGGACATGATCTGGTTGTCTCGCGAATGACGTTTTGCAGGGTTTTTTCGAGTGATTGTCTGACACTCGGACAACCGATTCTTGACGCCAGAGATTCGTAACGACGGGGTCGAAACCGTCCTCGCGTGCTGTTCAGGTTCCGGTGTTGAGCGCGGTGCTGCGGAACGGCGAGATGCATATTGAGCGCTTGTGGGCATGCATGGCTGACCAGCACACTCACAGAGGTGAGCGGCGTGCTTTTTTTGCTCGCCGATGGCTTTGCGGTGCCGCTCGACGGGCGCCTGGTGCGGCGTGTTAAATTCGATGGACGGCAACCGGCGATCGAAACGGCTGCAAGGCGAGCGGTGGATCAGGGTGGCCAAAGCTGTGCAGCGACCTTTTGTGGTGCGCACCGATTGGGGCATACAGACGTGTGTCGGCCACGCTGTCGGTGTGCACTGCGCTTGCCGGCCTATGGCGAACAAAAAGGGCGAACCGTTGCCGGTTCGCCCTTTTTTTGCAAAACGTGTCAGTGGAACATCAGGTCAGACGAGCGGCTTCTTTCTCCTGCTCTTTTTCCAGAAATTCTTCTTCGAGCAGCGCGTCCGGGCTGACCGGATCTTCATCCTGTTCGGCGATGGTCGGTGCGGCGCCTCGTTTGCCGCGCAGTTTGCCAAACAGATGCTCGAGGGCGTGATCGAGTTTTACAGCAGCGCCATCCACAGCCTGATCTACCGTATCGGCCTTGTGGGAAACAGAAATGGGTTGGTGTCCTTTGGGGCGAGCTTCCATCTGGCACTTGATGTCGTGTGGGCCAGGCTTGTCGCCGTTTTCATCGCGGATGTGGACTTCCACGCGGGTCAGGTTTTCATCGTAGTGTTCGAGCGTGCTTTCAACGGTGGTACGAACCCACTCCTCCAGTCGGATACTGCTTTCGATGTGATTATCGCTATTGACCTGGATTTGCATAGTTAATCCTTATTAGGGCTTGCTCGTGCGAGGCTGGACTGCATGATTCCTGTCGGAATCGTTTTCGTTTGCGCTCATTCACAGTGTTGGCGGCAATCGCCTGACAATTCAACCCCAATGTGTAAGAAATATTTCGCAGCAAAAAATTGCTTCCCTGGCGCGAGGTTACGAATCAGCAGCGGACGCAGAGCGTCCAGAACGGCATTCCCACGCGGATAGTGAGGAACGAGAGGTGTCCGGAAGAACACTGCTCTCGCGCTCTGGCGTCCGAAACTAGAACGCGACCGACGTCTGTACGTACACCGTGCGTGGTTCGCCGACGTATTTGCCGCGGTTGTTGTCGTCGAACGAGCGGGTGTAGTACTGGCGGTTGAAGATGTTCTTCATCCCGACCGCAACGTTGAGGTCAGACAGTTGCGGGCCGAAATCGTAGTTGGCGCGGGTGCTGAACAGCATGTACCCAGGGATCTTGCCGGTGCTGCCATCGGCGCTTTCAGTCGAGGTATTGGCGTTGTCGGCAAACTGGTCGCTCTGGAAGGAGCTGTCGAAATTGAGCTTCCACGGCCCTTCGGTGTAGCTGACGCCCATGGTTCCCTTGTGCTTTGACGAGAACGGCACGCGATTGCCCTTGTTCGGGCCGTCTTCGCGAATCGTGGCGTCGACGAAGGCGTAGGTCGCGTAGACATCGTAGCCGGCCAGCACCGGGCTCAGGCCCTCCAGCGCATAGTTGACGCTGGTCTCGATGCCCTGATGGCGAGTCTCGCCGCGTGCGATCACCGTGTCATTGGTCTGGTTGCTGTCGTACTGGTTGTCGAAATTGATCAGGAACGCGCCGATCTCGGCCCGCAGGTTGCCGTTGTCGTAGCGTGTGCCCAGTTCCCAGGTGCGGGCTTTTTCCGGTTTGACTTCATCGCCGGTGACGCGGTTGGGCATCTGGCTGTACTGCACACTGCCGAACGAGCCTTCGGTGTTGGCGTACAGGTTCCAGGTGTCGGTCAGGTGGTAAAGCACGTTCAACGCGGGCAGTGCGGTGCTGTAGTCGCCCTGGTAGCGGGCGTTGGTCAGGTTGTTGTTCTGCGCAGTGTCGATCATCTCGTAGCGAATGCCCGGCGTGATGGTCCACTTGCCGATATCGATGCGGTCGTCGATGTAGAACGCATGCGCTTCGGTCGCGCCGCGTGTGTCGCGGTCGTTGCGACTGGCGGTGGTTGGCAGCTCGCCCGTCACCGGTTCGCGATAGCGCAACTCATGACCGGCCTCGTTGACGTAGCGGTAGCCAACGCCGACTTCATGCCAGGTTTCGCCCAGCGCAAAGCCTTGCGAGAAGCGTGTTTCCAGGCCGCGCACCCAGTATTCGCGGGGCGACAGGGAAACGAAGCTGCCCTGATCCAGATAGCCGCTGCGCAAGGTCTTGGTGAAGAACGTGTTGGCGGTGAAGACGCGCGCGTCCTGCTCATAGCGATAGCCGAAATTGAACATGGTGCGACGGCCCCAGAACTTGTCCTTCAGGCGTGTCGACTGGTACGGGTCGGCATCGTAGTCCGCGACGCTGAGGCCTCCAGGCATCTGTGCTTCGCCATCGTAGTACTGCGCCATGGCGTTGAGGCTGTTGGCGTCGTCGATCTGGTATTTGCCCTTGAGAATCAGGTCGTCGATTTCGGTGTCGCTGTGCTCGCGCCAGTCGCCGCCGCGCACGCCGGAATACAGAATCGCGCCGCCCAGGCCGTTGTCCGCAGTGCCGCCGGCCAGCAGGTTGCCGGTGGTCTTGAAGCCGTCATGGCTGGACGACGGGCTGGTCTCGGTTTGTATGCCGCCCTTGAGCGTCGGGGCGTCGGGGATCGCGCGGGTCACGAAGTTGACGATGCCACCCACGTTCTGCGGACCGTAACGCACTGCACCACCGCCACGCACCACATCGACTGCGTCCATGTTGCCCATGCTGATCGGCGCAAACGACAGTTGCGGCTGGCCATAGGGCGCGAACGGCACCGGGATACCGTCCATCAGCACGGTAGAGCGCGACGCCAGGCGTGGATTGAGGCCGCGAATGCCGAAGTTCAGCGCCATGTCATGGCTGCCGGTGCCGTTGTTGTCCGGCGCGTTGACGCCCGGAATGCGATTGAGCACTTCACGCGCCGATGTCGCACCGACCCGCTCGAATTCCTCACGACGAATCACGTCACGCGCGCCCGGATGCTCGAAAACGTTGGTTTGCTGCGCAGCGCCCAGCCAGTCACCGACCACCGTGGAGACACCCAGCTCGATCGGCGCGCCAGCGGTATTGGCCGGTTGCAGGGTGAAGCCGTTATTCCCATCGGCCATGGCCTGCAGGCCGGTGCCTTCGAGCAAGGCATTCAGGCCCTGTTCGGGCGTGTACTGACCTTCCAGGCCACGGCTTTTCAGGCCGCTGGTGATCTGCGAACCATATGAAATCAGCACGCCAGACGCACGACCGAACTGGTTCAGCGCCGCTTCAAGCTCGCTCGGCGCAATGTGATACACCTTGGGTGCGACCTCGGCGGCCTGCGCCATCGACAGGCTGCCGACCGAGAGGCTGGCGCCGAAAATGACATGGCGCAATGTACGCACCAGCGGCGAAAGTTGGGTAGGGCGGGCTGACATGCAGGAGTCCTTTGACCGGAAGGTTGAGAGAGGCTTTCCCTGTCTGTCACGCGAGGATCGAAAAACAGCTCACGCTTTTTGAAAAATTTTAGCCGGCCAGCGCAAATCCACCTGACATCCCCAAACCGCTGTGTGACGCAGAGCGTCACGAACGGCATTCCCACGCTGGAGCGTGGGGACGATAGTCAAAATCGCGTTCACTACCATCGAAATGCTTTTCGACCACGATGGCACTGACGACGCAGAGTGCGACGTAAGTGACGGCTGAGTCCTGGCGCTGATCCGGGGGTAGCCTGGCAGGACGCCAGGCTAGCCGCACCGTGCCATGGATGGCGCGTTGCGGCGACCCCCGGATCAGTGACAGGGCGAAGGAACCCGACGAAGTCGGGCCGGAAACGGAGCTAAGGACTTTGCTCACTTTGGTCCCTCAAAGTGAGTCGCCGAGGGGCGAAAAGGTGACCTGAGCCGACCCCCAATCTACCTGACAAAGAAAAACCGCCGTGTGACGCAGAGCGTCACGAACTGCATTCCCACGCGGAGCATGGGAACGATAGTCATCGCTGACGCCACAGAACCGCCGTGTGACGCAGAGCGTCACGAACTGCATTCCCACGCGGAGCATGGGAACGATAGTCATCAATGACGCCACAGAATCGCTGTGTGACGCAGAGCGTCACGAACGGCATTACCGCGCTGAGTGGAAACGAGCAATCACGATCAAACCCGCGCCTGCACGTTCACCCAATACCGCGTGAAGCGCTGCACGCGTACCGGGAGGGCGAGTTCGAGCATGTCGAGGATGCGCTCGCTGTCGGCCAGCGGGTAGCTGCCGGAAATCAGCAGCCCTGCAACCCTCGCATCGCAATTCAGACGACCGCGGCGGTAGCGACTCAACTCTGCAAGAAAATCCGCCAGCCTCATGCGCGACGCCACCAGCATCCCGTCCGCCCAGGCGCCACTGCCTGCGTCCAGCGGACGAACCTTGTCCCAGGCATCACGGCTGAACGTCACCTGCTGGCTGGCGCGCAGCATCAAGCCCGCTCCGCTCTTGCCGGCAGGGGCTATTTCAAGGGCCCCGGCAAACACGGCCAATTGCGTACGCCCATTCAGCTGACGCAGGTTGAAACGACTGGCGCCTGTCGACGCCCTGACCGTGCCTTCCGCGCTCAACAGGTTCAGCGGGCGCGTGTCCGCCGAGGCCGTCATGAGGATTTCGCCCTGCAGCAGTTCGATCAGGCGCTGCTGCGCATCAAAACGTACATCCACCGCGCTGGCAGTATTCAACTGCACCTGACTGCCGTCGCTCAACGCCACCTTGCGCTGTTCGCCCACGCCGCTGTCGTAATCGGCCAGCAAGGGTTGCCGGGCGATCTGCTCGCGCAGGCTCCAGCCCGCTGCCGAGCCTGCGCCGAGCAGCAATAGTAGTTTGAGCGCATGCCGACGGTTGGCGGACTTCGGCGCATTGAGTGCCGCATGCGCCAGCGGCGAGGACAGTCCACTCAGGCGCTGGTTGACCCGCTGCATGTGCGCCCATGCCCGTTGATGCTCGGCGTTGCCATTGAGCCACAGCTGCCAGGCGTGCTGACGGCGGGCATCCAGCGTGCCTTCCTGCATTTCCAGCAGCCAGCCAACGGCCTGCTGTGCCACGGCAGGCGAGATGTCGGATTTGTTCAAAGACTCGTTGTTCGGATTCATAGGGCGAAATAGCAGCGCAGGGCGGCCTTGTGCAGATGACGCTTGACCGTGGCGATGGAAATACCCAGTTCGGCAGCGATCCGGCCATGGCTCAAGCCGTCGACCTGCGACAGCAGAAACGCCCGCTTGACCAGTGCTGGCAGGCCGTCCAGCAGTTGATCGAGTTCGACCAGGGTTTCGAGAATGATCGCCCGCTCTTCTTCCGAAGGCGCCACGCGCTCCGGCAGTTCGGCCAGTGCCTGATAGTAGGCATGCTCCAGGTCCTGACGCCGGTAGTGATTGCACAGCACACGCTTGGCAATCGTCGTCAGAAAGGCTCGCGGCTCGACGATTTGCGCTGTATCGCGTGCGCCCAGCACCTTGATAAAGGTGTCCTGCGCCAGGTCCGCCGCGCTGTGCGGGCAGCCGAGCCTGCGCCGCAACCAGGTCGTCAGCCAGGCGTTGTGAGCCCTGTACAGGCCTTCGACAGTGTGATTGAGAGCGGAGTGGGCGACGGGCATCACGGGGAAACAATCCACGGGGACTCATTGGTGGCGTGGATTCTGGCAGACTCTTTTGCGTATGAGAATATTTATCATTAATATTGCGGTTCATTTTTCCCGCCCGGGATCGAAAAAACGCACGGCAAAAGCCAGAACCAGTGTCGTAATGCGTGGTGAGAGCAACTGCGGCTGGGTGGCGGTTGATGAGCATGGGCAGCGGTGAGTCAGCTATTGGCCTAAAGCCGTTCTGTACTCACCTGGTGTCGCCCCAGTGGCCTGACGAAAACGGTTGCTGAAATGGCTGGCGCTGGCGAACCCGCAAGCCAGCGCGATTTCGCCCAGTGGCTTGCCGGTACTGCGCAGCAATTGGCGCGCCTGCTCGATGCGCCGCGCCAGCAGGTACTGGTGCGGCGGCAACCCGAAGCTTTCGCGAAACATGCGTGCGAAGTGGTATTCCGACAGCGCGCACAGGCCGGCCAGTTGGCCAACGCTCAGCGGGTCGGCGAGATGCATTTCGATGAAGTCCACCAGATGTCGGCGCAGATGCGGCGCCAGGCCGCCTTTCAAGCGCAGCCCGTCGCGCAGGCCTGCCTGATTGAGCAGCGCATGGCTGACCATCTCGTGCGCCAGGCTGCTGGTCAGCAGGCGCTCGCCGGGTTCTGCCCAGTTCAGGCGAATCAGCTGCCGGAAGCGTGCCGCCTGTATGGGGTCTTCCAGAAAGGTGTTTTCCCGCAGCTGCATCTCGCGCGGCTCGCGATCCAGCAGGGTGACGCAGCCCAGCGCAAACTGTTCCGGGCTGAAATACAGATGCGCCAGACGGATCTCGCCGTTCACCACCCAGGCGGACTCATGACCGGCAGGCAAGATGCACAGCTTGCCCGGCGCGCCTTTCTGGTCGGGTCTTCCGCGGCGAAAGGTCCCGGTACCGTCCTCGATATAGCACGACAGGGTATGGTGGGTCGGTGCGTGATATTCCTGCGAGTCGTGCCGATTGTTCCACAACGCCGCCACCAGCCCGTCGCCCAGCGGCGCGCTCTGCTCCAGATTGGCATTGGGTGAACTGTTCAGGGCCTGAAAGACCTGGATGGATTCAATGGCGGACATGACGATTCCTCTAGGATTTGTATCCTACTCGCTGGTGACGCCGCTGCCAGTAGCGCTTGAATCAAATGCGCAAGATTGTGCAAGCGATGGCAGGCCGGCACGCCGCAGACTGATGGCTCATCAAGGAGCCTGCACCATGAACCTCTCGCTTTATCTGCTGACCGTGCTGATCTGGGGCACCACCTGGATCGCCCTGAAACTTCAACTCGGCGATGTCGCGATTCCGGTATCGATCGTCTATCGCTTCGCATTGGCGGCCTTGGTGCTGTTCGCGTTTTTACTGCTGAGCAAGCGGCTGCAACCAGTCAATCGTCGTGGCCAGTTGATCTGTCTGGCGCAGGGCGTGTGCCTGTTCTGCGTCAACTTCATGTGCTTCTACACGGCCAGCCAGTGGATACCCAGCGGCCTGATCGCGGTGGTGTTCTCGACCTCGACGCTGTGGAATGCGCTGAACGCACGGGTGTTCTTTCGCCAGAAAATCGCTGGCAACGTCATGGCCGGTGGCGCGATGGGCCTGCTTGGGTTGGCGTGTCTGTTCTGGCCCGAACTGTCCGGGCACAGCGCCAGCCGCGAGACCCTGATCGGGCTGGGCTTGGCCCTGCTGGGCACGCTGTGCTTCTCGGCGGGCAACATGCTGTCGAGCCTGCAGCAGAAAGCCGGTCTGCGTCCGCTGACCACCAATGCGTGGGGCATGCTCTACGGTGCGACGATACTGGGCATGTATTGCCTGCTGAGTGGCACGCCGTTCACCTTTGAATGGAACACGCGCTACGTAGGCTCACTGCTGTTCCTGGTGATCCCCGGCTCGGTGATTGCATTCACTGCCTACCTGACCCTGGTAGGACGCATGGGCCCGGAACGCGCGGCTTACTGCACCGTGTTGTTCCCGATTGTGGCGCTGAACATCTCGACGTGGGTCGAAGGCTACCAGTGGACGCTGGCGGCCCTGCTGGGGCTGGGGCTGGTGATGGTCGGCAACGTGCTGGTGTTCAGGAAGGTCAGACCGGTTGCCGTCGTGGTCGGCGGCAAACTGGCCTGAGTCGGTGGTGATCGTGCATTGCCTGCAGATCGGCAGAGGCGTGGCCTCAGCCTTTCCACACCTGCGGGTTGACCAGATCCTGCGGTCGTTCACCGAGCAGCGCACTGCGCAGGTTGCCGTAGGCGCGGTCGGCCATGGCCTGGCGGGTTTCGGTGGTGGCTGAGCCGACGTGCGGCAGGGTCACCGCGTTCTTGAGCTGGAACAGCGGCGATTCGCTCAGCGGCTCTTTTTCGTAGACGTCCAGACCGGCACCGCGAATGGTGCCGTTCTGCAGCGCTTCGATCAGGGCGGGTTCATCGACGATCGGGCCGCGGGCGATGTTGACCAGGATGGCACCGGGCTTCATCAGGCTCAGCTCGCGGCGGCCGATCAAGTGCTTGGTCTTTTCGCTCAGCGGTACCACCAGGCAGACGAAATCCGCTTCGGCCAGCAACTGGTCCAGGCTGCGAAATTGTGCGCCCAGTTCCTGTTCGAGTTGGGTCTTGCGGCTGTTGCCGGCGTACAGAATCGGCATGTTGAAGCCCAGACGCCCGCGGCGGGCAATGGCTGCGCCGATGTTGCCCATGCCGACGATACCCAGCGTCTTGCCATGCACATCGGTGCCGAAGTGCGGCGGTTCGATGCTGCGCGTCCACTGTCCGGCCTTGGTATAGGCGTCCAGTTCGGCGACTCGGCGGGCGCTGCTCATGATCAGCGAGAAGCCCAGGTCGGCGGTGCTTTCGGTCAGTACATCCGGCGTGTTGGTCAGCAGAATGCCGCGCTCGCTCAGGTAGTCGACGTCGTAGTTGTCGTAGCCCACCGAGATGCTGGACACCACCTCCAGCCTGGTGGCGCTCTGCAGTTGTTCGCGACCCAGCTTGCGGCCTGCGCCTATAAGTCCGTGGGATTCAGGCAAGGCTTCTGCAAACTGCGCGTTGATATCACCCTGCTTGGGGTTGGGCACGATCACGTTGAAATCTTGCGCCAGGCGCTCGGCCATTTCAGGAGAAACACGGCTGAAGGCGAGTACGGTTTTTTTCATTGGGCAGTCACTCTCGAGCGGTTGAATGAGTAGCACGCTAACATTCCTCCCCGCTCTTTGGCAGCCGCTTTTTGCAGTTGTACGATGTCAGTACGAGGACTTGAGCGCCTGCACATGCAGATCGGCTTCGTCGGCTGCGAGAATTTCCGGCAACGAACCGCGCAGGTATTCAACCCAGGTTCTGATCTTTGCATCCAGATACTGGCGGGACGGGTAGATGGCGTACAGGTTCAGCTCTTGCGAGCGGTAATCGGACAACACGCGCACCAGGGTGCCGTTGCGCAGCCCCTCGATCGCCGAGTAGATCGGCAGGATGCCGACCCCCATGCCGCTGGAAATCGCGGTTTTCATCGCATCCGCAGAATTGACCAGCAGCGGCGAGCTGTTGATGGTGACCATCTCCTGACCTTCCGGGCCATCGAACAGCCATTTGTCCAGCGGGAACACCGGGCTCACCAGACGCAGGCATGCATGATTCAGCAGGTCGGCAGGCTTGTGGGCCATGCCGAAGGTTTTCACGTACTCGGGGGACGCGCACACGATGCTGTAGGTAATGCCCAGGCGCTGAGACACAAAGCCCGAGTCGGCCAGTTCGCTGGCGAGCACGATCGACACGTCATAGCCTTCTTCCAGCAAGTCCGGCACGCGGTGGGTCATGGTCAGGTCGAACGCCACGTCCGGGTGGTTGCGCCGGTAACGGGCAATGGCGTCGATCACATAATGCTGGCCGACGCCCGGCATCGAATGCATCTTGAGCTGCCCGGCCGGGCGGGCATGAGCGTCGCTGGCTTCGGCCTCGGCTTCTTCCACCGAGGCGAGAATCTGCTCGCAGCGCAACAGATAACGCTTGCCTGCTTCGGTGAGGGCAATGCGCCGGGTGGTGCGATTGAGCAGGCGCGTCTGTAAATGCGCTTCAAGGTTGGAGACCGCACGCGAGACGTTGGCGGTGGTGGTATCCAGCACGGCGGCGGCAGCAGTGAAGCTGCCCGCTTGCGCCACGCAGCTGAAGGCACGCATGTTTTGCAGGGTGTCCATGGGTACTTCTCTGAGTAGATGGCAAATTGTGACATGAAGTAACGGATGCATATATCCAGACCAAAGGATTATCGCCGTTTCAGTAACAAAGATTCACAAATCTCCCTGCTTATCGCCGCATCGAGCGCCGCCTAGAATCGCCGCCATTCAAGGTGTGTCACCTTCGTTCGGGAACTTGCAGCTGTGCCGCGTCGCATCATCAGAGGGCTCTGGCCCGTCGGTATTCTGGCTTTTACGCTGGTCATCAGCGGCTGTATCGGAACACATGGAATCAAATCGCAGGGCAGTCTCCTGCACGCTGACAGCCTGGTCACCGATCAGGCGATTCAGAGCGCTGCCCTCGACGCCCATTGGCCCGCAGCGCAATGGTGGCGTGCCTACGGCGACGCGCAACTGGACCGCTGGGTCGAGATCGCGACGCTGGGCAGCCCGAGTCTGGCACTTGCCGCGGCTCGGGTGCGCCAGGCAAGGGCGATGGCGCAGGTCGCCGAGTCCGCCGAGTCCGTGCAACTGCAGGGCAACGCCAGCCTGATGCGTCACGACTGGCCCGAGGATCAGTTTTATGGTCCCGGAGCGCTGGCCGATACTCGCACCTGGGACAACAATGCGTCGCTGGGCTTGAGCTACGCGCTGGACCTGTGGGGACGTGAACGCAACGCCAGCGAGCAGGCCGTTGATCTGGCGCATGTGAGTGCTGCCGAGCAGCGTCAGGCGCAGCTCGAATTGCAGGAAAACGTGGTCCGCGCCTATATCCAGCTGTCCCTCGACTACGCCCGACTGGATATCGCCGAAGCGGCCCTGGCCCAGCAGCAACAGATACTCGACCTGGCGCAGCGCCGCCTCAAGGGCGGGATCGGTACGCACTTCGACGTCAGTCAGGCCGAAACCCCGCTGCCTGAGGCGCATCGGCAGATCGACGCGCTGCAAGAGGCCATTGCCCTGAGTCGCAACCAGTTGGCCGCGCTGGCAGGCAAGGGGCCGGGGCAGGGCGCGGCCTTGCAGCGGCCTGCGCTGTCGTTGCACACCGCACTGACATTGCCCTCGGCACTGCCTGCCGAACTGCTGGGTCAGCGACCTGACGTGGTGGCTGCGCGCTGGCAGGTGGCGGCGCAGGCACGCGGTATCGACGTTGCACATGCCGGCTTTTATCCCAATGTCGATCTGGTCGGCAGCCTGAGTTACATGGCCACGGGCGGCGGCGCGCTGGAGTTTCTGACCGGCAGCAAGCTGGGCTACAAGGTCGGGCCGGCCATCAGCCTGCCGATCTTCGACGCTGGACGCTTGCGGGCGGAGCTGGGGCGGGCGTCGGCTGCTTATGATCAGGCCGTGGCGCATTACAACCAGACGCTGGTGATGGCGCTGAAAAGTGTCTCCGACCAGTTGATTCGGCGTGCCTCGATGGACAAGCAGCAGGCGCTCGCCGCTGAATCGGTGGCGTCGGCACAAAAGACCTATGACATTGCCCTGATCGCCTGGCAGCGCGGCCTGACCGATTACCTGAACGTGCTCAATGCGCGCACGCAACTGTTCCGCCAGCAACAGGTTCAGCAACAGGTCGAGGCTGCGCGACTGGAAGCCTACGCCGGGCTGGTGGTGGCGCTGGGCGGTGACGGGGATGGCAATGGTCATTCCGCACACACCGCCGCCGAGTCCGGGGGCGGGCAATGATCGCCGCTCTGCAACGCATCACCGACCTGGCGTGGCGTCGCGAGTTGCACAGTTGGGCGCGCAGTGACGGGGTGACCTGGGTTTACATCTTCAAGGTGCTGCTCGCCGCGTTTCTCACCTACTGGCTGGCACTGCGCCTGGAACTGCCGCAACCGCACACGGCGATGATCACTGTGTTCATCGTCATGCAGCCGCAGAGCGGACAAGTGTTCGCCAAGAGTTTTTATCGCCTGTTGGGGACGCTGGCCGGATCGGCGATGATGGTGCTGTTGATGGCCCTGTTTGCGCAGAATCCGCTGCCGTTTCTCGGCAGTCTCGCGCTCTGGGTCGGCCTGTGTTCGGCCGGCGCGGCGCGCTATCGCAACTTTCGCGCTTATGGCTTTGTGCTGGCCGGGTACACGGCAGCCATGGTCGGGCTGCCTGCGCTGGCGCATCCGGAAGGTTCGTTCATGTCGGCGGTGTGGCGGGTACTGGAAATCACCCTGGGGATCCTGTGTTCCACGGCCATCAGCGCCGCGGTGCTGCCGCAGAGTTCCAGCGCTGCGATGCGCAATGCGCTGTATCTGCGCTTCGGCGGGTTCGCGCGCTTCGTGGTCAACGGCCTGCGCGGCGACATTTCACGCGCTGAATTCGAAACTGGCAACGTACGCTTTGTGGCCGAAGCCATCGGCCTGGAAGGGCTGCGCAGCGTCACGGTATTCGAAGACCCGCACATGCGTCGCCGCAACGGTCGACTCAACCGCTTGAACAGCGAATTCATGACCGTCACCACGCGCTTCAATGCCCTGCACCAATTGCTCGAGCGTCTGCGTCTCGAACAGGCCGATCAGGTGTTGACGCATATCGATCCCGGCCTTGAACACCTTGCAGAGCTGCTCGACGGATTCGCCGACCGCGCCTTGACCAACGATGACGCGGCGCTGCTGGTCACGCGTCTGGAGTCGTACAGGGCGCAGTTTCCCGAGCAGGTCAGAAGCCTGCGCGCCGAACTGGAGCGCACCCTGCCGAGCGACGCCGAACGACTGGATTTTCACACCTCGTTCGAGCTGCTGTACCGGCTGCTCAGCGAGTTGCTCGACTACGCACGAACCCACGCATCGCTGGCCGACCACAGCCATGAGCGTGAACAGTGGAAGGGCTCGTTCGTAGCGCGTACCCACTGGATGACCGCGCTGGCAGCCGGCGCCCGGGCGACCTGCGTGGTCGGGCTGATGAGTCTGTATTGGGTGCTGACGGCGTGGCCCAGCGGCGCGAGCATGGTCCTGGCCTCGGCGGCCACCGTTGCGCTGTCGTCGACCACCCACAACCCCAGGCGCATGTCGCTGCAGATGGCCGGCGGTACATTGCTCGGCGCGCTGTCGGGCTTTCTCGAAACGTTTTTTCTGTTCCCGCACATCGACGGTTTTCCGCTGCTGTGCCTGCTGTTGACCCCGGTGTTTGTGCTCGGCGCGTACCTGGGCTCACGTCCACAGTGGACGGGATACGGCCTGGGGTTGCTGATTTTTTTCAGCCTGGGCTCGGTGCCGGACAACCTGACGGTCTACGACCCCTACACCTTCATCAACAATTACATCGCGATGGTCATCGGCATGCTGATCTGTGCCGCTGCCGGGGCAATTATCCTGCCGCCCAACAGCCGCTGGATGTGGCGGCGCCTGGAGCAGGCCTTGCGCAATCAGGTGGTGTTTGCGATCAGCGCGCCGCTCAAGCGTCTGGGCTCAAGCTTCGAAAGCCAGACTCGCGACCTGATGCATCAGGCGTACGGCCTGGCGATCGGCAAACCGCTGGTACAGCGCGAGCTGTTGCGCTGGATGTTCGTGGTGCTGGAAATCGGCCACGCCATTATCGAGCTGCGCCATGAACAGGCGATTCTGCCAATTCACCCTGCCTACGCCGAGTACCAGCCCTGGCGCATCGCGCTGCGAGTCATGGGGCGCGCCTTGGTGCGCCTGTTCATCCAGCCTGACGCGATCAATCTGCAGCGCTGTCTGCTGGCCGTCGATCAGGCCATCAAACGGGTGCAGGAGGCCGATGAACCCTTCGCCTCGCATTTCGATACGTCGGTGCTGCGCCGGGTAAAAAGCTACCTGCACTTTATCCGCACGTCGCTGCTGGACCCGCAATCGCCGCTGGCCGCTTACAGCGTTGCGCGAACCGCTTCAGGAGTCGTCCATGCCGCCGCGTGAAATAGCCTTCCACGGCCTGTACATGCCGACCCTCACGCTGATCTTTCTGCTGGCCGTGGTTCTGGCATGGGCGCTGGATCGACTGCTGGCCGGTTATGACCTGTATCGGCATTTCTGGCACCCGGCCCTGCTGCGTCTGAGTCTGTTTATCTGCATCTTCGGCGCGTTGGCGCTGCCCCTTTATCGTTGACGCCTGAGTCGGGAAAAATCTCTGGATGAAAAAGTTCTTCAGTCTGTTTGCCACGTTGCTGGTGCTGGCAATCGCGCTCTGGATCGGTCGCGCGTTATGGGTCGACTACATGGATACGCCCTGGACCCGCGATGGTCGGGTACGCGCCGACATCATCAACGTGGCTGCCGATGTGTCCGGCACCGTGGTCGATGTCCCGGTGCATGATAACCAGTGGGTGAAACGTGGCGATCTGCTGATGCAGATCGACCCGGAGCATTACCGGATCGCCGTGAAGCAGGCGCAGGCGTTGCTGGCTTCACGCAAGGCGACCTGGGAGATGCGCAAACTGAATGCCAGGCGGCGTGCCGATATGGATGAGCTGGTCATCTCGGCAGAAAATCGTGACGACGCGAGCAACGTTGCCACCTCGGCCCTGGCCGATTACCAGTTGGCCCAGGCGCAACTGGAGGCGGCCGAACTCAACCTGTCCCGCACGCGGGTACTGGCGGCGGTGGACGGTTACGTCACCAACCTCAATGTGCATCGTGGTGACTATGCGCGCATCGGCGAAGCGAAGATGGCCGTGGTCGACATGAACTCGTTCTGGGTCTACGGCTTCTTCGAGGAAACCAAGTTGCCGCACCTGAAAGTGGGCGACCCTGCGGATCTGCAACTGATGAGCGGCGAGGTGCTCAAGGGCCATGTCGAAAGCATCGCCCGCGGCATCTACGACCGTGACAACCCGCAAAGCCGAGAACTGATCGCCGACGTGAACCCGACCTTCAACTGGGTGCGCCTGGCCCAGCGCGTGCCGGTGCGTATCCACCTCGATCAAGTACCGCAGGATGTGTTGCTGGCGGCGGGGATGACCTGCACGGTGATTGTCAGGCCGGTAGACGGCTGATACTTGAGGACGCAGAGCGTCCAGAACGGCATGCCAACGCGGAGCATTGGCACGATAGTGACAAGGCTCGGCTACAGATCAGCGTTCAGCCCAAAGCGTTTTCTCAGGCCCATATCCAGCAGCCCTTTGGGCAGCAACCACGCCATCAGCGGCAGTAGGCGTGAGCCGTTGCCCAGGCGCAGCAGGCGCGGCGGATGGGTGTGTTGCACGGCCTTGAGCAGGTCGCGAGCGAATTCCGTGGCGGGAGTAGGATTGTCCAGAGAAGCCCTGGCGCGTGTACGAATGCCTTCGCGAATCGGCCACCACGGCGATTGTTCGCTGATCAACTGCTCGGCTTCGTGGCTGGCGTTCTGTGCAAAGCTCGACGCGATCGCGCCGGGCTGAACCTCCATCACCTGTACGCCGAACGGCGCCAGTTCCAGACGCAGTGCATCACTGAGCGCATGCACCGCCGCCTTGGAGGCGCAATAAGCCCCCGCGAACGGCGTGACCAGCACGCCGGATACGCTGCCGATGTTCACCACCAGACCCTTGTTGCGGCGCAGTGCCGGAAACAACGCCCGGGTCACCCCCACCACGGAAAATACATTGGTTTCGAACTGCCGCTGCAAGGCCTGCACACCGCCGTCGAGCAGGGGACCCATCGCGCCATAGCCCGCGTTGTTGATCAACACATCCAGGCCGCTGTGCGCCAGACCGGCGGCCAGTTGCTCCAGCGCCAGGCTGTCGTTGACGTCCAGTTGTACGGCGATGAAACCGGCTGCACTGAGTGCCGCGACATCGTCGGCTTTGCGCGCAGTGGCCCAGACTTCATAGCCGGTGGCCTTGAACGCGTCGGCCAGAGCACGGCCGATTCCGCTGGAACAGCCTGTAATCAAAGCGATGGGCATGGGAGATCCTTGTGGTCAGTCCGAGAAACTGCCTTGTAGATGTTCTGCGCGAAATTCCAGGGTTTGCGGGCGGTACCCGTTACGCAGTGCCGGCACCGGCACGCAATCCTGCCACGTGCCATTGGCCTGAAGTTCACCGGGGCCGCGATAGCGTGCGGACGCGTAGGTGTTGTCGGTCAGATTCACCGAATCCCCGGGCGCATAGGCCGCGATACGCCAACGCAGTTCCTGCAGGGTGACCTGATTGGTATTGGTGATGCTGACCTGCAACGGACGATCTGCCGGGCAGCCTTGCGGATCGTAACTCAGGCGGATATCCAGACGCTCAAGCTGGCGTGTTTCCCGACTGTCCTGCCAGATGACGATGGCCGCCACCGCGCCGAGCGCGACCGCGGCAGCCAGCGAGACGGGCAGGGCCTTCGCCGGATAACGGAGCAGAAGGATCAGCCAGGTGAGGATTAACAGGATGCCGATCAACATGCGGCGGGTCTCCAGCAAGATGCAATGTCAGAGATACTACAGACATTGGGCAGGCGTTGACCAATGGGCAAGGCATCGGCGCGGAGAGCGCTGCAGTCTGCCCTTGTTGTTCCACTGTCATAAGTGTCAGTAGGCGCTACGGCCCCACTTATCTAGAGTGTGGGACAGCGCGGAATCTTCCAGCTTCGTCGGACTTATGCAGGTGCCAGTCATGGTTGAACGCTCGATTGCCCTTCATCAGCACACGCCGGCATTACAGTTGGTGGACCCGCGTGGCTTGCCTGTGGCGTCGATTTTGCTGCATCGCTCAAGCATCGACCACGAGCCGGAACTCCGTACCAGCCAGGCGTCATTCGACCTTGCCAGTCGACCTGTCAGCCATTGGGATCCGCGCCTGTGGGCTGATCGGGCACCTGCCAATCTCAGCGTCATTCATTCGCTCGGCGGTCGGGTTCTGGCCAGCGACAGTGTGGACGCTGGCTGGCGAGTGTTGCTGGCGGGGGAGGCCGGGCAGGTAGTGGAAGCCTGGGACGCTCGGGGCGTTGTGCGACGTACTCAGTACGATGCGCTGCTAAGGCCCACCGAAGTTTTTGAAGATGAGCACTGCGTTGAGCGCTTGCTTTATGGCGGCCCTGACTCGACCGCATATAACCAGTGCGGTCAGTTGATTCGTCATGATGATCCGGCAGGTACGCGGCTTGACGATGCGTATGGTCTTTCGGGAAGTGTTATTCGTCAAACGCGGCGCTTTCTGCACTCTGCCAATGAGCCTGACTGGCCCGCGTCGCTGGCCGGGCGTGATGCCTTGCTGGAACCCGGCGACGGCGCAACCACCTGCTGGCACTACAACCCGTTGAACGAAACAATTCGGCAAATCGATGCGCAGGGCAATGTTCAGTTGCTGGATTACACCGTTGCGGGGCAGTTGAAAAACAGTCGTTTGCAACTGAACTGTCAGGCTGAACAGGTTTTGGTCAGTGCCATTCAATACGACGCGCAGCAGCGGGTGGTGTCGGAAACGGCTGGTAATGGTGTGATCAGCACGGCGCTCTATGCCACTGAAGACGGTCGTCTACTGGAGTTGAATGCCAGGCATGGCAATGGGCCGATGTTGCAGGACTTGCTCTACGGCTACGATCCCGTTGGCAATGTCATCCGTATCGAGGACCGCGCTCAGTCAACGGCTTATAACCGCAATCAGCGCATCGACCCTGTTTCGGCCTATGGCTACGACACGCTGTACCAACTGATCGAAGCCACAGGTCGGGAATCAGCGGTCGTCAATCACGGTCCGGTGTTTCCGGGTTTTCAAAGCCCTGCCGACCCTGCGCAACTGGCCAATTACACCCAGACCTACCGCTACGACGCGGGTGGCAACCTGCAACAGCTTACCCATACAGGCGCGCAGTCCCATTCGCGAACGCTGGTGACTGCGCGTTACAGCAACCGCAGTCTGCCGGTGATCAATGACCATATACCCGATGAAGCAGAAATCGCTGCAGCCTTCGACGCCAATGGCAA
This sequence comes from Pseudomonas sp. P129, assembly GCF_020312195.1. Classification (NCBI taxonomy): domain Bacteria; kingdom Pseudomonadati; phylum Pseudomonadota; class Gammaproteobacteria; order Pseudomonadales; family Pseudomonadaceae; genus Pseudomonas; species Pseudomonas sp. P129. Next base: position 213,574 of record NZ_JAGPYS010000003.1, read on the forward strand.
TTTGCTCGCCCTGCAAGCCGGGCAAAACCTGAGCTGGGACCGGCGCAACCAGTTGCAGCAAGTGCGTCCAGTGGTTCGCGATGACGCTGCGGACGACAGCGAACGCTATATATACGACGCCAGCGGCCAGCGCCTGCGCAAGGTGCGTACCACGCAAGCCAAAACCATTACCCATACGGCCGATGTGCGTTACCTGCCCGGTCTTGAAATCCGTACCGATACGGCCACTGGCGAAACCCTGCACGTTGTTGTGGCCCAGGCCGGGCGCAATAACGTGCGCGTGCTGCATTGGGCGTCTGGAAAGCCCGACGCGCTTGAAAATGATCAGACTCGCTACACAGTGAACGACCACCTGGGGTCCGGCACGCTGGAACTGGACGGGCAGGCGCAGCGTGTCAGTCAGGAAAGTTATTACCCGTTCGGCGGCACGTCATGGTGGGCGGGGCGCAGTGCGATCAAGGCGAGTTACAAGACCGTGCGTTACTCGGGCAAGGAACGCGATGCGACGGGGCTTTATTATTACGGGATGCGGTATTACGCGCCGTGGTTGCAGCGCTGGATCAATCCGGACCCGGAGGGCGTTGAAAGCGGTTTGAATTTTTTTAATTTCAGTGCCAACAGCCCGATTGTGTTTGTCGATATCGGCGGGTTGACACCATTCCCTTTTGAAAAACTAAATAATCCGAAGGTATTGGCAGCAATCCGCAGCGGCTCCTATTTAGAGGCTCAAACTCTAGCTCGTGATGCGCGAGCTTTCAACGATGTAGCATCGATAAATGAGTGGCTGGTTTCATTGATGAGGGTTACAAAAATAAGTGATGCCAAAAGATTTGATAATAGGCTTAATAATACGCTATTGACAATGGATGTGCCGGATAGCAGTATTAAGTTAATCATTAAAAAAGTAAATTTTAGTACGGGCGCTCAGCGTGAGGAGTTGGCTTTTATAGTAAGTCATAAATTAAAGCTAAACCTTGTTCCTCCCACCATCGCCAAGGCAAAAATAGCGGTTCAGCAAATGATCGTAGGTGGGAAAAAAAACACAACTTCGGGAGTTAAGTTTCCGGAAGATGCCAAATTTTTTTACTACCTGGTGAATCAAATAGATGACAATTCAGGTAATCAACTTTGGCGGCAGGACGGCAGTGTGTATCTGATAGATCACGAATCGACGTTCTCAACAATAAACAATCAGGCGTACACGCTTGAAAATATAGACCTTCTGAGCGTTTTTGATGTGGACCGATGGGCCGCATTTAACAGTGTCGGAGGGGGGGAGTGGCGGAAGATTATTGCTCAGTCGGGTTCGACATTGAAGGACGCGGAGATAGACGCTTTTTTAAACCGTGTTGCACAAACAAAAATTTCTGTGCAAAAACATATTGATCAAGGAACGGCTTCTTTTGGGAAAAAGCGAAGTCTTATGCAGCGGGTGCTTAATAAAAAGACCGCCGGATAGCGTTTCTACTACGCGGTGAAGTTTGAGAATGAAATAAATTAAAAAATCCTCAACACCTCTCTGTGCATATCAATATACACAAAGAGCCGTTGAGGGCTGTCTCACTTGCAGCTAAAAGCGTCTGTTAGCGAGCGATAGTCTGGGTCTTCACACCCGCTTCCAGCGCGTTCGAACGACCGTAGCTATCTTCGAAACGCTCGATATCGTCTTCGCCCAGGTAGCTACCCGATTGCACGTCAATGATTTCCAACGGGATCTCGCCCGGGTTGTGAGTCTATGTGCCGAGTCAATCGTGATGGTTTCAAGCTGAAAAAGTATTCAGTGCACTACCTGGCAAGTCGGATCAAGGATGACTGAACCATGAATGCTACGAGCGCTGTCCTGCACCGTTACACCCCGCATCTACAGGTGGTAGATCCGCGTCGGCTGCTGACCGGTTCAGTCGTGTTCTGCCGTCTGAAGCCTGCTGAAGAACCGCAGGCCAGGCACAGTCATACGGCCTTTGATGTCGCGGGTCGTCCGTCGATGAGCTGGGATCCGCGCCTGTGGGCTGATCGGGCACCTGCCAATCTCAGCGTCATTCATTCGCTCAGCGGTCAGGTTCTGGCCAGCGACAGTGTGGACGCGGGCTGGCGGGTGTTGTTGGCGGGTGAGGCCGGGCAGGTGCTGGAGGCCTGGGATGGCCGGGGCATTGTGCGACGTACTGAGTACGATGCGCTGCTCAGGCCCACCGAGGTTTTTGAAGATGAGCACTGCGTCGAGCGCCTGCTTTATGGCGGCCCTGATTCGACCGTGTATAACCAGTGCGGTCAGTTGATTCGTCATGATGATCCGGCAGGCACGCGGCTTGATGATGCGTACGGTCTTTCGGGAAGTGTTATTCGTCAAACGCGGCGCTTTCTGCACTCTGCCAATGAGCCTGACTGGCCCGAGTCGCTGACCGGGCGTGATGTCTTGCTGGAACCCGGCGACGGCGCAACCACCTGCTGGCACTACAACCCGTTGAACGAAACAATTCGGCAAATCGATGCGCAGGGCAATGTTCAGTTGCTGGATTACACCGTTGCGGGGCAGTTGAAAAACAGTCGTTTGCAACTGAACTGTCAGGCTGAACAGGTTTTGGTCAGTGCCATTCAATACGACGCGCAGCAGCGGGTGGTGTCGGAAACGGCTGGCAATGGTGTGATCAGCACGGCGCTCTATGCCACTGAAGACGGTCGTCTGCTGGCGTTGAGTGCCAGACGGGCCGATGGGCTGATGCTGCAGGACTTGCTGTACGACTACGACCCGGTCGGTAATGTCATCCGTATCGAGGACCGCGCTCAGTCAACGGCTTATAACCGCAATCAGCGCATCGACCCTGTTTCGGCCTATGGCTACGACACGCTGTACCAACTGATCGAAGCCACAGGTCGGGAATCAGCGGTCGTCAATCACGGTCCGGTGTTTCCGGGTTTTCAAAGCCCTGCCGACCCTGCGCAACTGGCCAATTACACCCAGACCTACCGCTACGACGCGGGTGGCAACCTGCAACAGCTTACCCATACAGGCGCGCAGTCCCATTCGCGAACGCTGGTGACTGCGCGTTACAGCAACCGCAGTCTGCCGGTGATCAATGACCATATACCCGGTGAAGCTGAAATTGCTGCAGCCTTCGACGCCAATGGCAATTTGCTCGCCCTGCAAGCCGGGCAAGATCTGAGTTGGGATCGACGCAACCAGCTGCAGCAAGTGCGTCCAGTGGTTCGTGAATCCGGCAATGATGACAGCGAACGCTACAGCTACGACGCCAGCGGCCAGCGCCTGCGCAAGGTGCGTACCACGCAAGCCAAAACCATTACCCATACGGCCGATGTGCGTTACCTGCCCGGTCTTGAAATCCGTACCGATACGGCCACTGGCGAAACCCTGCACGTTGTTGTGGCCCAGGCCGGGCGCAATAACGTGCGCGTGCTGCATTGGGCGTCTGGAAAGCCCGACGCGCTTGAAAATGATCAGACTCGCTACACAGTGAACGACCACCTGGGGTCCGGCACGCTTGAACTGGACGCGCAGGGGCAACTGATCAGTCAGGAAAGTTACTACCCGTTTGGCGGAACATCATGGTGGGCAGGTCGAAATGCCATCGAAGCGAACTACAAGACCGTGCGTTACTCGGGCAAGGAACGCGATGCGACGGGGCTTTATTATTACGGGATGCGGTATTACGCGCCGTGGTTACAGCGCTGGATCAATCCGGACCCGGCTGGGCTTGAAGACGGGCTTAATCTATACGGTATGTTGAGAAACAATCCGCTCACCTTCATCGACGCTGCGGGAGAAGTCGCTGAAATCCCCAAGCATATTCATTACATCTGGTTGGGCGCTGCGGAACCACTGATGAAGCACCTGGGAGGGATTGAAAACACTTCTGTGCTGAACCCTGACTATCAATTGACGCTGCATCTGCATCTGGACCTGCGAAAGGGTGATGAAACGGAAATAGTTGCAGCGCTGCGCGGGCGAAGGAACGTCCATATTTCCGATCTCAGGGAAGAAGAATTTTTCAGAAAATTCCAGAAAACCCCGTCGTACGAGATTTATAAGGATTTGTATGGGGATGACCCTCGACACTACTCTGCATCCAGTGACGTGCTTCGCTACAGCTTGATCAACCATTATGGCGGTATTTATTCGGACACGGACGACATGTTCAAGCGCGGTGTCAGGGATACCGATTTCATTCCCAAGCCCAAGAGGATTTTCACGATGCGCCCGACGGACACACCTTGGAACCGGGATGAAATCGTGATTAACAATAATTCGTTCGCGTCACCTGCCAACAATCCGGTGCTGAGCACCTTGGAAAAGGAGATCGTCGACCGGTACAGCGTTTATCGTGAGACTGGCCTTGGCGCAGTGCTCAGTAGCACCGCCGATGTGAATGACAGGATGAGAATCGTTTCTGCTGTCACGGGGCCCAGGGTGTTCACAGAGGTATTGCTTAAAGAGGGGCGCGGGCTGAGCAAGCTGTTTTCAACGATGATCGATCACCATATTAAAGGTAAACCATTAAAAAACCCGAAGCGTTATCAGGCAGAAGCCCAAAAAAGAATGCCACTCTCGAACTTCATAAACATGGGAGGCAGCCACTCATGGAAATAGCGCCGGTGAGGCCGTATGAGCAACCTGAATATGAGAACCATCTGTTACAGGGCAATGATGGTCTGGATCTCACGATAAAAAGCCCTCGACAACACGTTGCGGGTAAGGCTACGCAACGTGTTGCCGAGGGCTGTCTCACTTGCAGCTAAAAGCGTCTGTCAGCGAGCGATTGTCTGTGTTTTCACACCCGCTTCAAGCGCGTTCGAGCGACCGTAGATGTCTTCGAAACGCTCGATGTCGTCTTCGCCCAGGTAGCTGCCCGATTGCACTTCGATGATTTCCAACGGGATCTTGCCCGGGTTGCGCAGGCGATGGACCGAGGCGATCGGGATGTAGGTGGACTGGTTTTCAGTGAGCAGGAACACGTTCTCGTCACAGGTGACCTGCGCAGTACCGGATACCACGATCCAGTGTTCGGCGCGGTGGTGGTGCATCTGCAGCGACAGGCAGGCGCCCGGCTTGACGGAGATACGCTTGACCTGGAAACGACCGCCCATGTCCACCGAATCGTAGGAGCCCCACGGACGGTACACTTCGAGGTGGTTCTGGGTCTCGGTGCGGCCCTGTTCGTTCAGGGTGGCGACCATCTGCTTGACGCCCTGGACCTTGTCCTTGTGGGCAATCATCATCGCGTCCTTGGTTTCGACGACCACGATGTTGTCCAGACCGATCACCGACACCAGTTTACCGTTGCCGTGGATCATGCAGTTGCGGCTGTCCTGGATGACGACGTCGCCCTTGGTGACGTTGCCGTTGGCGTCCTTGGCGTTGACTTCCCACAGCGACGACCAGCAGCCGACATCGCTCCAGCCGGCCGACAGCGGTACAACGCAGGCGCGCTGGGTTTTTTCCATGACCGCGTAGTCGATGGAGTTGTCCGGGCAGCAGGCGAAGGTCGAGGAGTCGATTTCAAGCGCGTCGCCGTCCTGCACGCTGCGCTCGAGGGTCAGCAGGCAGGTGTCGTAGATGTCCGGATCATGCTTTTTCAGCTCTTCGAGGAAGCGGCTGGCGCGGAACAGGAACATGCCGCTGTTCCAGTAGTAACCACCGGCTTCAACGAACTCCTTGGCGCGTTTTTCGTCAGGTTTTTCGACGAACTGCGACACGCGGCTGACGCCTTCCGGCAGCAGGGCATCGGCGGTGGACTTGATGTAGCCGTAGCCGGTTTCAGGCTTGTTGGCCGGTACGCCGAACAGCACCATTTCGCCGCGTTCTGCGGCGACGGTTGCCAGTGCCAGTGCACGTTGCAGGGCTTTCTGGTCTTCGATGACGTGGTCGGCTGGCAGCACCAGCATCAGGCCGTCATTGCCTTCATTGACCAGCTTCATGGCGGTCAGTGCAACGGCGGGTGCCGTGTTGCGGCCGAACGGTTCCATGAGGATCGCCTGGGTTTCCAGGTTCAATGCAGCGAGCTGCTCGTTGACGATGAAACGGTGGTCCTTGTTGCAGACCACGATAGGCTCCTGCATGCCCTCGAACACCAGACGCTCCAGGGTTTGCTGGAACAGGGTGTGCTCGCCGGTCAACGCCAGGAACTGTTTAGGGAATTGTTTACGCGAAAGCGGCCAGAGTCGTGAACCACTACCGCCTGACAAGATAACTGGAATCATTTTGTTTCTCCAAAAGCATTCAATTAGGGCTGTACGAGGTGTCTGTCGTTTCTGTCTTGTTCTTGTTCCGCGCGGGCCGGTTCAGTGCTGATGCCCTGAACCGGCCGGCATAATCCGTATTAGCGGGTTGCGACCGGTGGCTTGACCCACACTGGCGAGAGGCTGCTGCCGCTGCCGGTGATGTAGAGCACAGCGGCTTCGCCACGCTCCAGTGCCACAGGTTTCACATCGGTGACTTTCTTGTCGCCGTCGTACAGCGCCAGGCTGACCTTGACCGGGTTGATTTCACGCTCGCCGGTGCCTTTTGCCGCTACAGCCTTGACCACATCGGTCTTGCCGTCAGCGGTTTTCAGGGTCAGGGACTTGTCGCTCAGGTTCTGCACACGAACCAGGGATTTCTGCTTGTTCTTGAACGGTGGCTCTTCGACCAGCTGTGGTTTGCCGCTGGCGTTGTTGACGATGGTGTAATAGTGATCACCGGCCAGTTTCACCGGCAGGCTCTGGCTGCCCAGCTTGGCGGTGTAGTCGCCCTGCGGCATGAAGCTGAACGCAGTGCTGCCCAGTGGCGCCACTTCGTTGAGGTTGGTGTTGCCAACGGTGGCGTTGATTTCGGCGTTGCTGGCGTTGTAGACACGCACGAAGGTCGAGCCTTTTGGTGCGGTCGGGCCGTACAGGGCGGAGTCGCCGGCGAAAGCCTGCAGGGACATCAGGCCCAGACCTGCGGCCATTGCGCAGGTTTTGAACAGGCGTTTTGCGGCCGAACGGTTGGCAGTAGTGTTGAAAGTCATGAGTCAGTCCTCTCAGTTTTGCGCCCGGTTGGGCGACTCGGATTGTTTGGCGTTGAGCGCCACGTTTTCTTGGGTGTCACGCGATTTCTTCAGCTCGGCGATCCACTTCGGATCGAACTCGCCAAGATCGTTGTGTGCTGGCAGGTAGCGCTCCGGGAATTCCCAGATCACCACTTGCGGAGGGGTGTTCTTGAAGGCATCGGTCTGCAGGTACTTGAGCATCGGCAGGATCGGGCCATGGCCGTCTTCGGCGTAGTTGACGACATCGCTGCGCAGCGCTTCTTTCAGGGCGCCGACGAAGTTCCAGTTAGGGTTGGCGCTGTAGCTGGTGCCCACCAGACCCACCGGGATGTCGCTGTCTGCGAACAGTGCGTCACCGCCTGCCGCTTCGCCTGCTACCGGATCGGTACTGCGTTTCTGCAACTCGTCCGGCTTGGGCAGCATGTTGCTGAACAGCGGATCGAGCGGCAGGAATGTAGTCAGGTCGCCTTTGTAGGCTTCGGTTCCCTTGGCTTGTGTGACGAACTGCTCAGGTTCGCCTTCCAGTGGCGTTTTCTGGGCAATCGCGGCGCTCAGTTGCTGCGCGGCGACTTCGGCACCCATTGGCGTCCAGTGCGTGTCGGTACGCAGGAAAACCTGGCCCTGTTGCTTGGCAGCTTGCAGCGGCGCCAGCAGGTCCGGGGCAAAGATCCCGGCCTTGGCCACCTGGGCGTGGAACTGCTGATACAGGTCGGCGTGCAGACTGGCAGGCTTGGTGTTACCGATGTGTTCCGGGTACAGACGGATCTTCGCCGGAACAATCGCCAGGACCAGTTTGGTGCCCTGTTTTTCCAGTGCGTCACGCACACCCTGAATGATCGCCAGGTTGTCGGCTTCGTTCTGCTCGCCGTTGGCAACCGCGTCGAACTCTTCGTCGGTGTACAGCCACTGGTCCTTGCCGAGCACGACGCCCGGACGACCTTCGTTGAACAGTTTGAAATCCAGCGCCGCCCAGAGGTTGGTGCCCAGGCGCTTGATAGGGAACTCATCGTCGTAATGAGTTTCCGCCGCCTTGGTCCACTTGCCGTTGAGCACAGTGGTTTCCGCCGACGTCGAGAAGGTGCTGAAACTGCGCAGCGACCAGATCCCGAGGACCAGCAGAATGCCCAGAAAGAGGGCGATATAGAGGATTCGTAATGAACGGGTCATGTCAGGCTCCTCAGAACTGGAAGTAAAGGAACGGCGAGAAGCTTTGCGCCGAAAGTTTGAGAATCGAAGCCACGAACAGCAGCAGGATCAGTGCGCGCATGGCGTAACGTGGCCAGTCGGCTTCCCAATAGGCCGGTTGCACCTGAGCTTCGCTGCCCACGGTGTAGCCAGGCATATGCAGGCTGCCAGGCGCGTCGCCAGGAACTGCCTTGATGGTGCCCGGTTGAGCGGTTGCAGGACCGTCGGCCTTGGTGCTCTTGCCGGTGTCTTTTTCGCGGTTCTGGTAGAAGTCACGCAGACCGAAGAACGCCAGCGTCAGATAAGCCACCACCAGCGTTGCCACTTGCAGACCGGTCAGGCTGGCGCGGTTGAGTTCGGACAATTGCCACTCGCCGAAGCTGAACATGGCGCTGTACATACGACCGGCGACGTGCAGGTTTTCAGCGCGGAAGATGACCCAGCCTATGACCACCAGCAGGAAGGTCAGTGCCCAGCGAATCACATTGAAGCTGTAAGGCTTGGTGTTGATACCGACCGCTTTTTCGATCGCCAGCCACATGCCGTGCCAGGCACCCCAGATGATGTAGGTGACGTTGGCACCGTGCCACAGACCGCCGAGCAGCATGGTCAGGAACAGGTTGCGGTAGGTCGCGACCTTGCCGCCACGGTTGCCGCCCAGGGTGATGTACAGATAGTCACGCAGCCAGGTGGACAGGCTGATGTGCCAGCGACGCCAGAACTCGGTGATCGACTGGCTGATGTAAGGCTGTTTGAAGTTTTCCATGAAGCGGAAACCCATCATCAGACCCAGGCCGATGGCCATGTCGCTGTAACCGGAGAAGTCGAAGTACAGCTGCGCGGTGTAGGCCAGCGCCCCCAGCCAGGCATCGCCGGTGGTCGGGTTCTGCAGGGCGAAGCAGTGGTCGGCGACCACGGCCAGGGTGTCGGCGATGAACACTTTCTTGATGAAGCCCTGCATGAAGCGCGTGGCACCTTCGGAGAACTTGTCCAGCGTGTGGGTACGGTTGTTGAACTGGTCGGCCAGATCACGGAAACGCAGTACAGGGCCGGCGATCAGGTGCGGGAAGATCGCGACGAATGCAGCGAAGTCGATCAGGTTGCGCGTGGCCGGGGTGTCGCCGCGGTACACATCGATGATGTAACTGATGGACTCGAAGACATAGAACGAGATACCGATCGGCAACAGCACGTGAGTCAGGATGAACGGTTCCAGACCCATCGAGGTCATGGCTGCGTTGATGCTGTCCACGCCGAAGTTGGCGTATTTGAAGTAGCCCAGAATACACAGGTCCACAATCACGCCAAGCAGCAACCACTTCTGTGCCGGCTTGGTCCGCACACCTGCTGCGCCCACCTTGAGACCGATCCAGTAGTTCCAGACGGTCACGCCGATGAACAGCGCCAGAAAGTCCACTCGCCACCAGGCGTAGAAGATATAGCTGGCAATCAGCAGCAGCAGATTGCGATAGCGTTGCCCGCTCAGATAGTACAAGCCGAGGAAGATCGGCATGAACAGGAACAGGAACACGTTGGATGAGAAAACCATCCTTATCTCTCCGTTTGTCCAACATTCAAGGGCTCAAAGCCCCCCCAAACCCCCCGTTGAAATTGGGGGGTAAAACACGTCGCGTTACGGCTTGTCGGTGAAGCAGCTCAGGCGAGGTCCGGTCTTACGGATTTAGCGCCTGGGCGTGCCTCTTCGCGAGCAAGCTCGCTCCCACAAAGAACTCTGTGAATCACGAACCGTCGTTATCGCCCTTGTCGCCTTTCTCGTGCGAGGGGTCGTAGACCTTGGTCAGGTCACCGCCCAGGCGGAACGTCTTGAACGGCTGCTTTTCGTGTTTCTCTTCCAGCACATCCGGGCTGCAGGTGTAGAGCGAGCAGTACGGTTCGAGCCAGGCGAATTTCGGATCTTTCTTCAGGTCCGTCATGTCCTGTTTCTCGCCGTTGTGTTCAGCGAATATCGAAGGGTCTTTGACGCCGGCCAGAACCCGGTCACCCAGACGCTTCAGGGCGCCATTGTTTTCCGGACGCAGATCCACGCCGTTGGCCTGGGCGAAGCTGGCAATCATCGCGAGCGGTGGCAATGCGTAGTTGTGATACGACAGTGCACGCTGACGACGCTTCATCTCGTTGGGCAGGAAACCGTCCTTGTCCACTTGATTGGCAGCGACCTTGTATTCCTTCACGGCCCAGTCGAACAGGTCCTGACGATTGGTGGCGACAGCGGTTGCCATCACTGACCAGGCAGCCCAGTACGAGTGGTTGTTGATCTTATCCAGCGGCAGATTGCTCCAGTCGCTGACCACCTGATCGGCCAGTTTGCTGAACCAGGCTTCGATGATCTTCGCGTCCTGCTGACGATTGGCCAGCGGGTGCGACTCGGAGAACTTCAGGCGCAGGTAGGCGGAGGACATGCTGCCCAGAGCCCATTTGCGCATGGATTTACCGGTGTGGTTGAACTCGCGCGACTCCAGCGCATCGGCCTTGGCCCAGGTGGTCATCATGTTCAGCGCGCAATCGAGTTGTTCCGGACGACCGTCGCGCATGTACTGCATCACGACTTTGCTGACGCCACGCTCAAGGGTGGTGATGTCCTTGGTCGCATCACGGAACGCTTCTTCGGATACCGCATTGAGCGTTGCGCGTGCCTTGTCCGAACCCTCGTACTTGCTGCGGAACACCAGCTTGTCGGTGTAGGGCTTTGGAATGGCTTCACAACTGAAGTTGTGATCGCCAGTCTTGATTTTTTCGATCGGGGCGTCATAGCCCTTGGGTGGAACCAGTGCGGCGGATGCGCCCGTGGCCCAGGCCATCGATGACAGGATTGCCATCGACAGCAGGGTAGGGCGAATCAGTTTAGGAGTCTGCATAAGTCACCTCATAGTCCGGCTTGAGCGGTGTGTGTCGCAGCGCTCGGGAACACGTTGCGTTTGCATACTTTGGCTTCGACTTTTTGTGGTGCCGTGCCTGCTTCCGGTCCCTGGATTTCCAGCGCCAGCAGTTGCTGGTTGGCCCAATCCTCATCCTCGCGCAATTCAAAGGCGAAGCGTCCATCGGTGTCTGACGTTTCCGGTTTCTCGATTTTCAGATCCTCGTGGCGACCGTTCATGTACCAGAGCCTGGCCTGAAGGACTTTCACCGAGGTGTCGTCAAACTTGATGTCGATCTGATTGCTGCCGTTGCGAATGTCCTTGATGCCATTCTTGCCGTTGACCAACACTTCGTTGGTGCCCGGCTTGAGGGTGGTGCTGGCGCTCATCACGGCAGGCTTGCCTTCACAGCCGTTGTCCAGCAGCGACATCATCTGGCGATAGATGGTCTCCTGATCCAGGCGATACAGCGGCGAGAATTCCCAGATGAGAATTTTCGGCGGACGCTTCTGGAAGTCTTCACTGCCCAGGTACTGCAGCATCGAACCTTCCAGGCCACCACCAGGGAACGCCACGTTCAACACGTCAGCGCCCATGTATTCCTGGAGGAAGCCAGCGAAGTTGTAGTTCTTGCCGCTGTGGCTGGTACCGACCAGGGTGATTTCCGGGTTACCGGAATCGCCGAACAGGTCGCCGTCGCCTGCCTCACCCTTGGGCTCGGTGGTGAACTGGTCCATGTACTGGATCGCGTAACTGGTGCCGCACAATTGACCCGCCATATTGTGCAAAGTGCCCGTCTTGCCCATGCGTCCGGAAATATGACTTTCGAACTCACGCTTGGGGATGTCGCTGTAACCCGGAACTTTCTTCACGGTTTCGGCAACGATCTTCGCCGTACGCTGCGCGCCATACGGCGTCCAGTGCTGGTCACCGCGGAAGTAGAAGTCATGCGCCTGCTGCTCGTTGGTCAACGGCGACAGGTCAGGGACCCAATAGCCCATCTTGCTGAAGCGGCCGAGCATGGCCTGATAGTTTTTCAGCGCCTTGTCGTAGTCGAACTTGTCGCGTTCGGCCGGGAACAATTTGTTGCGATCCACCAGACCACGGGTCGGCTGATAAACTACGACCAGTTCGACGCCTTTGCTCTTGAACGCATCGTGCAGTTCTTTCATGCGGCGATAGCCGGCAGGCGTGGTGTCGAACTCGGTGCGCAGGTCTTCCTGAGTCCGGAACAGCCAGTCGCCCTGCGCCTGGACCAGCGTGGTGAAGTTCTGCTGATAGCGCGTGGTGTAGTTTTTCGCGTCATGCGCGGCCGGGCACAGCGAGCAGCAAGGCTCGGCCTTGAACGTCGGCGCTTGCGAGTCGTCTGCCCGAGCGACACCCGCGGCGGCCATCAAGGCGGCGGTGAGGCTGGACAGGCTCAACAGCTTGATCAGATGTGCGTGCATAACAATACCCTTCCTCATTCCCGCAGCTCGGTCTGGCTTTCGACGGGGTCGATCAATACGGCTTTTTTCTGGCGTACCAGCAGATCGAGGATTTCGTCCTGGCGCTCACCGAGGACGCCGTTGAGGCTGATGCCGACTTCTTTGGTAGGCATCAGCATCGAGACGCGATACAGCTCGACACTCAGTGGCGAGTCGATGGACAGCGGGCCGGAGCCATTGCTGGACAGTTCGCCGCCAACCATGATCAGCGATACCTGAGCATCGAACGGGTCGAGCTCGATGTCGCGGTCGGTGTCGCTCAAGTCCTTGATGTGGCCGTAGACGCCCATCAGGCCGTTGCCCATGGCGACGTTCTCGTACAGCTTGATGTTCACACTGTTACGTACGCGGATACCGTGGCGGCGGTTGGCGATCACGCGATTGCCCCACAGCAGGTTGTTGCCGCTTTCGTACAGGGTGATGCCGTCGGTGTGGTTCTGGTAAATCTCGTTGTAGGCGACGATGTTGCCGACGCTGTTACGGTCCAGAACCACGCCGGACAATTTGTTGTTGTGGCTCTTGTTGCGGAAGATGAAGCTGTTGTCCACTTCCCGGGAAATGATGATGCCGTGCTTCTTCTTGGTCCCGTAAACGTCGTTTTCGGCGATGATCAGACCGTGCGAACGGTCGTGCGGGTCAATGCCGTAAATGATGTTGTCGCGGTAGGTGTTGCCCTTGACCACGAAGTCACGGGTTTCATAGCAGTAGAAGCCGTACCACATGTCCGAGAATTCTGAATCGATGATCCAGCCGGTCGGTTCGGGACGCTTGAGCACCTTCGCGGTGTTGGGCGTGTACTGGGAAATACTGATGCCGTAGGACTTGCTCTGGTCGTAGCCCAGGCTCGCCATTTTGGTGTTGGCGATCCAGGTTTCCGAGCCACCCCAGGTCAGCAGGAACGGGCGAAACTCTTCAGGCTTGCGATAGGTCGCCAGGCTGTTGCGGGTTTCACTCCAGCCATTGACCTGAGTGTGAGTGATCAGCATCTTGCCTTCACTGACGATGAACGAACCCTTTTCCTGAGACAGACGCAATTCCTTGGTCTTGCTGTCGATCTCGAAGGTCCCGGTTTCCTTGATCAGGATCGGCAGGCGCGCCACGTAGACACCTGGCGAGACTTCGTTGAGGAACTGCTTGGGCACCTTCCTGGCCAGGTCCTGCAGGTTCACGTAGCCGTCGGAAATCATGATCGCCTGCGGGATGCCGCGCTGACGGTTGACCCATTCGGCCATCTTGTTGTCACCGCCGATGAATTCCTTCAGGCCGGTTTCTTCCATCATCCGCGAAACAGTGACCTTGCCCGGCTTGTTGCGCACGATCTTTTTCAAGGCGGCTTCGGCGGTGTAGCCCTTGAGGTCGGGCAACACCGGCTTGGCCATTTCCAGCGGCGCGGTCGGCGGGCTGGTGATGGTGTAGGTCTTGGCCTGGTGCAATTCTTTGACCACCGCCTTCTGTGCGTCGGGTACGACAGGCGCGTTGGCCAGCGCCACACCGCTGGCCAGCAGCAGGGCGCTGGTCAGCAGTGCGCTTTCGAGCAGGGCGTGCGGCCAGTGCCGGCTGCGCCCGTTGCTTGTATGACTGTTCATCTCTGGCACTCCTTTGGCGGTTCGCATCAGAAGCGCCAGATGACGTCGACAACAGCGCGGTGCATGTAGCTGTCCACGTTGTTCTGATACGCGTCGCCTGGCTTGAAGACACCTGCGCGCAGGCGCACCAGTGCCGAAGGTTCATCGAACGACTGGCTCAGCGAAGCCGGCAACAGGCCTTGCTTGAAGTACTTGGTCACGACCAGGTCCATTTCCTGACCCAGGTCCTTGCTGCCGTCTTCCAGTGGCAGCGAGCTGAACGTACCGTCCTGGTTGTCGTTCACCGCGTTGATGCCCGAGCCGCCGATACCGGTGTTGCCGTCCACGCGACGGAACTTGTGGTAGATCAGCGATGCGTCGTATTCCTCGTTCATCTGCCACGAAGCGAACAGCGAGCCGGTTTCCACGTTGGCCATTTCGCCCTGGAAGGCCTCGCCGAAGCGATGGATGCGCGAACGCGTGCCGGTCCAGTTGGAGCGGTTACTTTCCAGACCGTTCTGGACGTAGTCCTTGCTGGCGCGCGAGTAGGCGGCGCCGACTTGCCATTGCGGGTCCAGGCGCAGGCGCAGGCCCAGGTCGGTGGCCCAGCCATTCATGTCACGGCTGTTCTTTTCGCCGGCGATGAACTGGTCGTTGGGAGCAGAGGTCACGCCGATTTCGTCGCGCGTTCCGTTCAGCCAGGTCAGGCTGCCCCAGTAGTTGAGCTGATTGGTGTTGCTGCGATAGTTGTAGGCATCGCTGTCAGCCTGCAGGCCGACCCAGGTCAGATCGCCATTGGACGTCTTGTCCAGATCATCCAGCACCTGGCCCTGCGACTTGAGTTTGCCGTCGTCAGCACTGTGGTGAGCGCGGATACCGGCCCAGTTGCCTGGTGTCCACTGATAGCTGACCGAGCCGAACAGGTGCTTGCGATCTTCATCGTCAGGTGCCAGTTCGGTCAGGTCGGTGCGGTATTCGCTGAAACGCTGGGCAGCACCCAGTTCAGCGCGCAACAGTGTGGTATCGAACGACCAGTTGATGGCCTCGATGTTGGTGTCGTGCCATTGACCGTCGTCATTGCGCAGACGCTGACGACCGATTTTCAGGATCTCGCCAGGGTAGGGCGTGAAACCGCTGTAGCCGATCCAGAACTCACGCAGTGCCGCGTAGGTTTTGTCGGCTTCGCGCTCGCTGGCGGTGCCACGCGAAGTCTGGGTGCCGCTGCCGTCGCTGTTGCTCTGCTCCAGCGGGTCGGTCTGAATGATGTCGGTGGCGGTGACCACCTGGCCCATCGCGTAACCGCTCCAGTCGCCGCGCTCGCCATAGACCCAGGGACGCAGGTCCAGGCCCACACCGTTGACGTCGCCGCCCGAACGGGTGCCCAGATCGCGATCATCCTCGGCCTGCGCCGTGGCTTTGATTTCGATACCGAAATTCTGCGGTTGTTCGGTCAGCGCTGCCAGCGTCGGGCAGGCCCACAACAGGGTGAAGCCAAGGCCCATGCCGGCGGCCATCAGGGGATTCAACTTCATAATGCTTCCTCACCGTCTTTTTCTTCTTGCAGGGCCTGCAATGCCATCGCGTTCTGAGTGGCGGTAGCGCCCCGGACTTTTTGCTCGCGTGCCAACAGGTCTTTGGCGGTGGCGAGCTTTTCAGGCGGCAGTTGTGTATTGAGGGCCTCGGCAAGCTCGGTCGCTTGCGGGGTCTGACTGGCCAGCGCCAGTTGCGCGAACACCCAGGCGTTGACCGGGTCGGGCATAGTGCCCTTGCCCTGCGAGAACAGCTGCGCAAGGGCGAAGTCGGCGCTGTTCTGGCCACCACGGGCGGCGGTCAGCAGCTCGTCCACGGCTTTTTGCGAGTAGACCTGGCCCAGGTAGCCGCGACGGTAGATCTGACCCAGGTAGTAATGGGCAGAGATTTCCGTTGCGGTGGCTTTCTTCAGGTGCTCCTCGGCCTTGACGGCATCGGGCGTGACCCATTTACCCTCGTAGTACAGGCGTCCGAGCAGCAGCTCGGCGCGTGGCTGATCCGCCGCGCGGCCGTTGTTCAGGTATTCCATCATCTTGTTGACGTCGCCCAGTTCGGGGAAGTCGTAAAGCAGTTTGGCCAGCGTGACCCATGAGATCGGGTAGCCCGGCGCAACGCTTTCCAGCAATTGCTGAGCGGTCTTTTCGTCCGGCGTACCGATGGTGGAGTCACCCAGTACGCGCGCCACGCTGTCCACTCGTTGGGCATTGACGCGGCCAGCGGCGTATTCGCTCTTGAGCTTTTCGATCAAGGCCGTGCGTTGCTCGGCCTGGCCGCGTGTCTGGTAGACAGTGGCCAGTTCGACGTAGCAGATATCCGTGGCCGACAGTGCCTGCTTGCAGATGCTCTCGACCTCGTCGAGGTGTTGAGCATAAGTGCCCTGGGTGCGATACAGCAGCACCTGAGCCAGACCTGCTTCCGGATAACCGGCGGCGCGCCACTCGCTGATCTTCTGCTGCGCATTCACTTCAGGGAAGGTGTGCGGGTACTGCAGATACAGCATGGCCAGCGGGATCAGCGTGCCGGATTCGCCATTGGCGAAGGCCTTCTTCAGCAGGCCTTCGGCTTCGCGGTGTTCGGCTTCTGTGGCATCGGGCTTGGCCGCCAGCAGACGGCCCAGGCGCGACTGCGCACGAGGCGACGTCTCTGCTGCAGCACGATAAGTGGCCTCGGCCTGCTTGAGCTGAGCGGGGTCGCGAGTCGCGACCTGAATATCGGCCAGGCCGACTTGCGCGTCGCTATAGCCCAGGTCCGCCAGCTGCCGATAGTTCTGCTCCGCCAATGCCGTGTCGCCGTTTTTCAGGGCTTCATTGGCAAGGCGTTGATCAGGCAGGCCGGCACAGCCGCTCAGGCCGAGCGCGACGGCGAGGCTCAATAGCGTGGGGGTCGACAGGCGTCGTAGTGGGCTGTTCATGGTTACAGACCCGCAGCCATGGCTTTATCGATCAGCCAGTTCACGGACGGGCCGCGATCGCTGACCACTTCGACAGGGCGACCGGCAAGCGAGCTGCTCAGGCTTTCGTCAGGCTTGATCTGCACGCGGATGTCGGTAGACAGGTCGGCGTCGCTCAGGTTGGTGCTGCTGACGATCTGGCCGGTGCGCAGTTTGTCTTCGCCAGCGATCTGGAAGCTGACACGTGTGCCTGGCTTGACGTCGTTGAACTGGCGATAGGTGAAGCGTGCTTCAACCGTGGCCGGCGCGTTGCGTGGCACCAGTTGGAAGATCACCTGACCCTTGGACGCGAACTGACCGTCGGCCACCAGTTGGCGAGCCACGACGCAATCGCACGGGCTGGTCATGGTGCCGCTCATCTGCTTGCCATACAGCTCTTCGATCTTGGCTGGCTGCAGGTCTTCACCGGTCAGGCTGCCCTTGAGCATTTCCAGCATGCTGGTGTTGAAGGACGCCAGTGGTGCGCCTTTGGCGGCTTCGCCGTTCGGGGCGACCAGGCTTTGCACGGTACCTTCACGCGGCATGGTCACGTCCATGCTTGGAATGGTGACCAGGCCGGCCGATGCATGGCTGACGAAGTACAGGCCATAGATTGTCTTGAAGATGAAGCCGAAAGCGGCCAGACCGACAATGAACACGCCCAGGCTGAACGTTACGGCGCGCAGGCGACCCATGGCGCTCATGCCGCCGTCCTTGCCCTTGACCTTGCGTGCCTTGGTGAAGTTGTCGCGCTGCAGCGTGGCCAGCACTTCGCCCAGGGTGACGACTTCGCCGGACAGGTGCGAGGTGATCAGGTGGCGCAGGGTTGCGATGTCCTGAGGTTCCAGGTTCTGGAACTGGCAACCGATGCGGTTGCTGGCGTTGTCGATCGAGCGCACTTGCAGATCGACGTCCATGGCCAGGCCAAGGTTGTCGATGATGAATTGCAGGCGTCCCTTGACGATCTGACCTTCGCTGAATTTCTGCCCGGATGGAGCAACGAAGCTCAGGCCACCGGCCGACAGGTCTTCGACACGTACCAGTGGCGCGTTGGGCTGATCATTCAGCAGGCGCAGCTTGGCAGGGATCTTGATCCGCGCGTGTTGGCGCTGGGCTTCGGATTCATGTACGACGTTCGCATTCACGGCTGTATTCATGGCTATTTTTCCTACTTAAGCGATTAATCCGTTGGCCCGGTCAAACCATCGTCAACAGCACAGCGACGAAGATGGTGCCAGCCGAGAAAGTCATGGTTCGGGACGACCACGTGTTGAACCAGCCCTGAAAGCTGGCCATGTCGCGGCTTAGTTTGGTGTCCTGGCGAGTCCAGGACTGGCGGTCCAGGCGGAAGAAGACATAGATCTTCATCAGCGCACCGACGATCTGGTTGTAATAGAGAATGATCGGGTAGGCAGGCCCGATCCTGTGTCCCGAGAGGGACAGCAGCAGGGTGAGGATCAGGCGGGTCATGCCGATCCACAGCAGATACATCAGCAGGAACGCGCCGCCATACTTGAAGCTGGCGATCAGGGCGACGGTCAGACCGAGAATGGAGGTCCACATCGACACACGCTGGTCAAACAGCACGATGCTGGTGAAGATCCCCAGGCGACGTACGCCCAGACCCAGTGCACGCGAGTTCTGACGCAGGTTGTTGCCGTACCAGCGATACATCAGCTTGCGGCTGGCCTTCAGGAAGCTCTTCTCGGGCGGGTGTTCCACGGTGTTGATCGCTGCGTCCGGCACGTAGAACGTGTCGTAACCCAGGCGCATCAGGCTGAACCAGCTGGACTTGTCGTCGCCGGTCAGGAAGCGGAAGGTGCCCAGACGCCAGTGATTGAGCGAGTCGCTTTCCACGTCGGCAATGAACTCGGGGTCGGTTACCACGGTTGCGCGGAACACCGACATGCGACCGGTCATGGTCAACACGCGTTTGGACAGGGCCATCGAGCACATGTTGATGTGACGCTGAGCGAAACGCAGCTTGTGCCACTCGCTCATGATGTAGCCGCCACGCACTTCACAGAACTCGTTGGTGGTCAGGCCGCCGACATTGTCGAACAGCTGGAACCACGGTACGGTCTTGGCGACCACACCTTCGTTGAGCACGGTGTCGCCGTCGATCACCGCAACCACGGCACGGCTGTCAGGCAAGTGCCGCGAGATGGCACGGAAGCCATAGGCCAGGCCATCGCGCTTGCCGGTGCCCGGGATGCGTACGAAGTCCAGCTTGACGCGCTCCGGCGGATTGAACTTGGCCCACATGCTCTTGACCAGCAGCTCATCGGACATTTCCACCAGCGAGCAGACGATCGTCGTCGGCAGGCCGCAGTCGATGGCTTCGCGGATAACCGAGTTGTAGACCTGTGCGGTGGTCAGCGCGTCGATACGAAAGCTGGTGACCATCAGAAACACATGGGACGGGTCTGCTGCGCTGCCCAGCTTGCGAACCTTGCGGCGCAAGTGCGGGTACACGATGTACAGGAAAATCATCCCGCGCACGAAGTGCGTGATCCCCATCGAGTAGCGCCAGATGCCAACGGCGCCAATCAGGAATATAAAGTTCTTCGACTGTGAGTCGAAGATACTGGTAGGCAATGCCGCGGCAAGGCCCATGAGTAAACTTAAATAGAACAGCCAACCTGCGGCCTGTAACAGGCCGTGCTTGAGCCTCTGCATAATCGTATCCCTAAGTCAGTTGCGAGCCTCAAGCCCCAGGCTGCAAGCACATTGCTTGAGCCTGTGGCCTGGAGCCTGGCGCTTGTGGCTTGCGGCTGATTTACCAGCAGATACCTTCGGCACGACCGTCTTCGCTGGTGGCGTTGGCCATGAAGCCCACCAGATCGATGACGCGCTTGCCTTCAGGGGTCTTGTTGGCGAGGGCGCGGAAACGCTCATCGCGGTTGCCGAGGATGATGACGTCGGAGTCATTGATGACCTGGTCGAAGTCCGAGTTCAGCAGCGAGGAAACGTGCGGAATCTTGGATTCGATGTAGTCCTTGTTGGCGCCGTGAACGCGTGCATATTCAACGTTGCTGTCGAAGATGCTCAGTTCGAAGCCCTTGCCGATCAGCATTTCGGCCAGCTCTACCAGCGGGCTTTCACGCAGATCGTCAGTGCCGGCCTTGAAGCTCAGACCCAGCAGTGCAACCTTGCGGGTGTCGTAGCTGGCAACCATGTCGAACGCGTTCTGCACTTGCGAGGTGTTACTGCGCATCAGCGAGTTGAGCAGGGGGGCTTCAACGTCCAGGCTGCTGGCGCGGTAGGTCAGGGCGCGAACGTCTTTCGGCAGGCACGAGCCGCCGAATGCGAAGCCAGGGCGCATGTAGTACTGGGACAGGTTCAGCGCCTTGTCCTGGCAGACCACGTCCATCACTTCACGGCCATCGACGCCGACAGCCTTGGCAATGTTGCCGATTTCGTTGGCGAAAGTAACCTTGGTGGCGTGCCACACGTTGCAGGTGTACTTGATCATCTCGGCAACGGCGATGTCCTTGCGGATGATCGGTGCATCGAGTTCTTCGTACAGCGATTGCAGAACGTCGCCCGACGCTTTGTCGAACTCGCCGATGACGGTCATTGGCGGCAGGTCGTAGTCCTTGATCGCAGTACTTTCGCGCAGGAACTCAGGGTTGACGGCGACACCGAAGTCAACACCGGCTTTCTTGCCGGAGCAGTCTTCCAGAATCGGGATAACGACGTTGGCAACAGTGCCCGGCAGTACGGTACTGCGAACCACGATAGTGTGGCGGGTGGCTTTGTCACGCAGGACATAACCGATTTCGCGGCACACCGACTCAATGTAATCCAGTTCCAGATCGCCGTTCTTCTTGCTCGGCGTACCGACGCAGATCATCGACAGATCGGTGGCGCGAATGGCTTCGGCGAAGTCTGTAGTGCCGCGCAGTTTTCCGGTAGTGATACCTTTCTGCAACAGCTCTTCCAGACCCGGTTCAACGATAGGTGATTTGCCGTTGTTGATCAGGTCGATCTTGGTGCTGGAAATATCCACACCCACTACTTCGTGACCGCGGGCAGACAGGCAACCGGCACAGACTGCACCGACATAACCCAAACCAAATATGCTGATACGCATCGTATTCTCCTCGATTTTTCACGCCATAGATTGGCTGGATATTAATTTTGGCCAGCAGATGTCACGCGCTATCCCTTACGGCTAACAACGCCGTAGAACTAACGCAGGCATATTTAATGAGTGAGTGCCCAAAACAAGTAAGGCGAACTCAAATGACACTAAGTGCAAGCGGCAAGTAACCTGTCCTTTCGGTCAGGGCCCTGCTCTCCTTGGATGCAGTAAACCACTCCTTGTTCGACGATTGACGGCGGACCTCTGTGAGACTGCCTCTGGCGCTAGCCAGGGCCGTCCTGTTCGAATCCTGCGCGTCGCACCGGGCCGGCGCTTCGCCTGTCTACAACATCAACTAGTGATGTGAGTTTAGTTCTGGTACCTGACACCAGGATCACGTGGACCTGGCTTCCTTGTCGGTAACTTCCCGTTTCCCAAGGCGACCTGTAAGTGATCTCTTACACGTCAGCCCAGAATTGTTACGGGATGTAGGAGCGTACGAATTCGCATTTAGTTCCTGGCCGCTCGTCCTGATTTGCGAATTTTGGTGTATCCGTTCTGTGACACACGCAGTATCGAGGTGATGGCTTTTTTCTTAAAAGCCTCGAATTATAAGGGGTTTGGAGGGGTGGCAGTTGAAGTGCCACTACTGCAAAAATCTGAAATGCCACTACTTAAAAAAGTGGAATTTTTTTTTGGAAAAAATTGCACGCCAGTTAAGAGTCGAAAACTTGACGTTTGTCTGGCGTCATGAAGTTGGCATTCGGTGTTGGATCGTAGGACAGGTCGTGTAACAGCGCTCCGTTACACGACGGTTACAGCCTCTAGTCTTCTGCGATGTTGCGCAAAAACACCAACTTGTCGGGGGTCGACTGTTCGCGGTTGTAACGGTAGCCCTGTACATCGAACGCTTGTAATGCTTCGGGATCGTTGATGCGCTCTTCTATAACGAAGCGGCTCATCATGCCGCGAGCCTTTTTCGCATAGAAGCTGATGATCTTGTACTGCCCGTTCTTGAAGTCCTTGAACTCGGTGTCGATGATTCGCGCCTTGAGCGACGAACGTTTGACGGCAGAGAAGTATTCGGTAGAGGCCAGGTTGAGCAGCAGGTCGTCGCCCTGGTCAGCCAGCGCCTCATTCAGCCATTCGCTGATTCGCGTGCCCCAGAAGGCGTAGAGGTCCTTGCCCCGAGCGTTGGCCAGTCGGGTGCCCATTTCCAGGCGGTAGGGCTGCATCAGGTCCAGCGGGCGCAACAGGCCGTACAGACCCGACAGCATGCGCAAGTGCCCCTGCGCGTAGTCGAGCTGCGCTTCGCTCAGCGTTTCCGCTTCCAGGCCCGTGTAGACATCACCCTTGAAGGCCAGCAGTGCCTGCTTGGCGTTGTCGAGGGTGAAGTCCGGGTTCCAGCTGCCAAAGCGCGCCGCGTTCAATCCGGCCAGCTTGTCGGACAGGTGCATCAGTTCGCTGATCTGCGCCGGCGTCAGTTCACGCAGCTGGTCGATCAGCTCTTGGGAATGGTCCAGGTACTGCGGCTGAGTGAAGCGGCCGGTCGTGGGCGGTGTCTCGAAATCGAGGGTTTTTGCCGGGGAAATCACCATCAGCATGAAGTCGTCTCCTTTTATCGTCCGTGGATTCTAGGGGCTGACAGCCTGCGACTCCAGCTATGGTGGCGATAGAGGTCGCTCCGCCGGAGATGGCAGCAGGACCTGCAGCTTTGTATGCGCGCCGACATAAGAAGCCAGGCACATATCAGCTATAGTGGCGCGCTGGTCATGACGTTAATGGTTGATCGAGAGGGCATCGGGTTTGCGTATCGTTTTAGCAGTGTGTGCAGGTCTGTTCTGGCTTCAGGCGCAGGCGGCAGCGCCGGTCATTGCCACCATTGACCGCAGCGTCTGGCCTGAGCGGCTCGAGACGCCGGGGTTGTTCGACGTCGCATCGCGTGCGGAGATCCTCGCCTTTGCCCACGAGCTGTACCTCAGCGAAAAGCTCGACGAGGAAGGCCTCAAGCAGCGCCTCGGCCTGCGCTTCGTCAACGTGCCGTCGTTGAACGTGGTTCGTCATCGGCTGTGGATGCGTTTGCTGGAGAACTACCAGAACGCGCAAAAGAGCTGCGAGCAGGACGCCAATTTCTGTGTGCTGGTCGAGGACATGGACCAGTTGCGACAGCGCGCCGAGGAATATCAGGTATCCAACGATTCGTTCTATGCCAATTGGGCCAGACCCGGCGCCGCATTCCACCAGCGTTATCTGAACGAGCTGCTGTTCATGGCGGCCCTGTTTCCGCAGACCAGCAGCGAGATCGAGCGTTACAACTCCGATGAGATGGGTGGCGACGAGATGCCGGATCGCACGTTCATGCTCAACTTCGAAAGTGGCCCGAGCCCGGCCGACGGTGGCACCGACTGGCTGGCCGACTTCATGCGCCAGCAGAAAATGACCGCCACTTTCTTTGTGCTGGGCAAGAGCCTTCAGGAGCGTCTCGACAGCACGTCGGTTGCAGGTGTGCAGGCGCTGTATCGCCAGCAGTGTGTGGGCATTCAGGGCTGGGAGTACCGCTCGCACAGCCAGTGGCTGGACTGGCAGGACTCGGTGCGACGCAGCGCGGCACTGGTTCAGCAAGTGTTGCCGGACAACTTCGTGCCGCTGTTTCGCCCACCTTATGGCCATCGACGTGCCGACAGCGGCGACTTCTTCCGCACCGAGCATTTGCGCGTGTCATTGTGGAATATCGACGCTGAAGACGACACCGGACGGCTTTCTGCAGAGCAGGTGGGCGACCGTGTGCTGACCCTCATGCTGCTCTGGCGCAAAGGGACGGTGGTATTCCACGACGTGGCCAACAAGGCGCAGTCGGCGCTGCCATTGCTGCTGGCCAATACCGCGCAAAGCGAGTTGATCTGGGACGATTGCCGGAATATCTCTGAAGCGCCCGAGGAACAAGGGCTGCAGAGCAGTGAAGAGCCTGCGCCGGAAGCGGAGTGAAG
The DNA here is from genome assembly GCF_020312195.1 of Pseudomonas sp. P129. NCBI lineage: Bacteria > Pseudomonadati > Pseudomonadota > Gammaproteobacteria > Pseudomonadales > Pseudomonadaceae > Pseudomonas > Pseudomonas sp. P129. The sequence goes on from NZ_JAGPYS010000003.1 coordinate 237,742, forward strand.
GCAGATTCGGCGTGGGCGGACTTCCGACTTTAAACGTGCCGGGTACGTCCGCCAAGCTCTATTCGTCAGGCTGTGAAATAAACTTCAAAAAACTGTCAAAGAGCTTTTTTCTGTCATCCCTTTTGCTGTATTACGAATACAGACCGCCGAAACCTGCAACACAGGTGGCGTCTTCCAAGACCCACCTTGAGCGACATTTCTGCCCTGCCTGAAGGGGAGAATCCGGCGGCCTTTTCGTGGCGCAGTACTGTCGTGGTTCTGCGTCGCCCGGCTTCTACAAAGGTGAGCGAGTATGGATGACCACGGACGCACCCCTTCCACCAACCAGCCAATCCTTTACGTGCTCGATACCAACGTATTGATTCATGATCCAAACGCACTGCTGAACTTCGAAGAACACCACGTCGCCATCCCCATGACGGTTCTGGAGGAACTGGACAAACTCAAGGCCGGTAAACATTCGGTTGCTGCCGAATGCCGCCAGGCCATCCGCCTGATCGACAAGACCCTGGGCGAAGCTTCGCCGGAGGAAGTCGAGAAGGGCGTGCCCATCGACCGTGGTACAGGCGTGCTCAAGGGCTACCTGTCGATTTTGATGAGCAAACGCGAGGAACCCAACAGCCTGCTGCCCGAGCACCTGAACGACAACATCATCATCAACCAATTGATTGACCTGCACGCGCGCAACAAGGACTTGAGCGTCGTGCTGGTGACCAAAGACATCAACATGCGCCTCAAGGCGCGCGCTTGCGGCATTGCTGCCGAGGATTACAGCACCGACCAGCTGGTCGATGACGTTTCACTGTTGTCGCGTGGCTACCATGACATGAGCGGTTCGTTCTGGGACCGCGTCAGCAAGGTCGACACCCGTCAGGAGCGCGGCCGTACCTGGCACCGCGTGCAGCTCACTGAAATGCTGCCGGCGGTTCATATCAACGAGTTTATTGTCGATGAGCAGGGCTTCGTAGGCTGGATCAAGGGCGTCAAGAACGACGAACTGCTGATTCTCGACATGCACCAGGAGCCTTTGCTGCATCAGGAGGCCTGGGGGCTGAAGCCACGCGACATCTATCAGGGGCTGGCGCTGTTCGCGCTGCTCGACCCGGATATTCATCTGGTCAACCTGTCAGGCGCTGCTGGCTCGGGTAAAACCATTCTGGCCCTGGCCGCTGCCATCGAGCAGACCATGGTCACCAAGCGCTATCGGCGCATCATCGCCACCCGCAGCGTTCAGGGTCTGGATCAGGAAATCGGTTTCCTGCCCGGCACCGAGGCGGAGAAGATGGAGCCATGGCTTGGCGCGATCACCGATAACCTCGAAGCGTTGCACATGGATGACGAAAACACCCATGGCAGTGTCGACTACATCCTCAGCAAGGTGCCGTTGCAGTTCAAATCCCTCAACTACATTCGAGGTCGCAGCTTCCAGCAAAGCCTGATTCTGATCGATGAATGCCAGAACCTGACCCCGCACCAGATGAAAACCATCATCACCCGTGCCGGCGCCGGTTCCAAAGTGGTCTGCCTGGGCAACCTGGCGCAGATCGACACCCCTTACCTGTCGGCCACCAGTTCCGGGCTGACCTACCTGACGGAGCGCTTCAAGGACTTCCCGAACGGCGTGCACATCACCCTGCAAGGCGTGCCACGCTCGATACTGGCCGAATACGCGGAGAGTCATCTTTAGCTGAAAAGCAGCTGTAAGCTTCAAGTGGGGGACTTCGGTGTACGAGAGCCCTCGCTTGCAGCTTTTGATTGTCGCGCCCATGCGCCAAGCTTATCGCCACACACAAGTTCGCTTCTGGCCGAAAGGCGTAGGAGCGAACTTGTTCGCGAAGGCTATATTGTGGGCGATAAATCATTTGTGCATGTACAGCCCTCTTCGCGAACAAGTTCGCTCCTACGCCCTCCGGGCAGAAGCCAGGATTTTCGTACGCTTTAAAACCTGTGTAAAACGCCGGGCACTTTCAGCTTGTAGCTTGCAGCTTGCAGCTGCCACACTTCTTGCTTCTGCCAAGGAGTAACGTTGTGCTCACTCATCTTGATTCCCAGGGTCGCGCCAATATGGTCGATGTCACGGATAAAGCCGTGACGTCCCGAGAGGCGGTGGCCGAAGCCTTCGTGCGCATGCTGCCGACGACGCTGCAAATGATCGTCAGCGGTGGTCATCCCAAGGGTGACGTGTTTGCCGTCGCGCGAATCGCCGGCATTCAGGCGGCGAAGAAAACCAGCGATCTGATCCCGCTTTGCCATCCGTTGATGCTCACCAGCATCAAGGTGCACCTCGCCGCCGAGGGTGATGATGCCGTGCGCATCACCGCGAGCTGCAAGCTGGCCGGGCAGACCGGTGTGGAAATGGAAGCCCTGACCGCCGCCAGCGTTGCTGCGCTGACCATTTACGATATGTGCAAGGCGGTAGACCGCGGCATGGTCATCGAGTCGGTCCGGCTGCTGGAAAAGCTGGGCGGCAAGAGCGGTCACTTCATTGCCGACCAGGCACAGGTTTCCTCATGAAGGTTCAGGTTCAGTATTTTGCCCGTTACCGTGAAGTCCTGGGCCTGGACAGCGAGTCCGTTGAAGGCGAGTTCGCCACGCTGGACGCATTGCGCCAGACGCTGCTGCAGCGCGGCGAGGTCTGGCAAGTGCTTGCCGAACAGAACCTGATGTGTGCTCGCAACCAGGAGCTGTGCAAGCCGACCGAACCATTGGCCGATGGCGATGAAGTCGCGTTCTTTCCGCCCGTGACCGGAGGTTGATGATGAGCGTTCGTGTCCAGGCAGAGGCTTTCGACCCCGGCACTGAAGTCAACGCGCTGCATGCCGCGAATCTGGGCATCGGCGCGGTGGTCAGTTTTGTTGGCTATGTTCGGGATTTCAATGAAGGGCGTGAAGTGTCCGGCATGTTTCTCGAGCACTATCCGGGGATGACCGAGAAGGCACTGGCAAAAATCATTGCCGATGCCGAACAGCGCTGGCCGTTGCTACGCGTTGACGTACTGCATCGGGTTGGCGCGCTGGAGCCCGGCGAGCCGATCGTGTTCGTCGGCGTTGCCAGCGCGCACCGTCAGGCGGCGTTCGAAGCCTGTGATTTCGTCATGGATTACCTCAAGACCCGCGCGCCGTTCTGGAAGCGTGAAAACACGTCAGAAGGCACGCGCTGGGTCGAAGGTCGTCACAGCGATCACCAAGCGGCTGATCGCTGGAAGTAAGCATCAGGCGTTGCTGCGCACCACAGCCCTGAGCAGATGAGTCGGCGGTGTCTCGCAACTGATCTTGCGGCCCAGTTTTTCCTCGATGGCGGGCAACTGGTAAGAGTCATCCTCACCGGCAAAGCTGATCGACACGCCATCGGCGCCAGCGCGACCGGTACGGCCGATGCGGTGCACGTAATCGTCCGGCACTTCGGGCAGGGTGAAGTTGATCACGTGACTGATGCCGTCGATGTGAATGCCGCGACCGGCCACATCGGTGGCGACCAGCACGCGGATCTTGCCTTCGCGGAAGCCTTCAAGGGTCTTGATGCGCTTGTGCTGAGGCACATCGCCTGACAGCTGCGCCGCGTTCACGCCATCGCGCACCAGGCGCTCTTCGATGCGTCGGACTTCGTCCTTGCGGTTGGCGAAGACCATGACCCGTTCCCAACCGTTGTCGGTCACCAGGTTGTAGAGCAGCTTGTACTTGTCGGCACCGGCGACGGCATAGATATGCTGTTCGACGTTGTCGCTGGCAACATTCAACGATTCGATCTCGACAATGGAAGGGTCCGTCGTCCACTGTTTGGCGAGGTTCATTACGTCTTCGGTGAAAGTCGCGGAGAACAGCAGGGTCTGGCGCTCACCCTTGTGCGGCGTCTGACGAATGATCTGGCGTACCTGCGGGATAAAGCCCATGTCCAGCATGCGATCGGCTTCGTCGAGGACCATCACTTCGACCATGTCCAGATGCACTTCGCCGCGCTGGTTGAAGTCCAGCAGGCGGCCTGGCGTGGCGACCAGGATGTCGCAGTGGCGTGCTTCGAGTTGTTTGAGCTGCTTGTCGAAGTCCATGCCACCGACGAAGGTCATGACGTTCAGGTTGGTGTACTTGGTCAGGTCGGCGGCGTCCTTGGCGATCTGCACCACCAGCTCGCGGGTCGGAGCGATGATCAGCGCGCGCGGTTCACCCATGTAGCGTTCTGCAGGCGGCGGCGTCTGGGTCAGTTGCTCGATGATCGAGATCAGAAACGCAGCAGTCTTGCCGGTGCCGGTCTGGGCGCGTCCGATCGCATCCTTGCCCTTGAGGGTGAAGCCCAGTACGCCCGCCTGGATCGGTGTGCAGTACGGGAAACCCAGGTCCTGAATCGCGTGCATCAGTTCAGGCGCGAGGTTGAAGTCATGGAAGCGGGTCTTGCCTTCCTGCGGCTCGACGACGAAATCCTCGAGTTTCCATTCCGGGGCGGGCGGTTTGGCTACGCGTTCGCGGCGCGGGCGCTCGGCCCTTGGCTTGTCGGTGCGCGGCGCTCTGGCTTTGGAGGGCTCGCTGGTCGTGTCCAGAGCCTGAGTCTGGACAGCATGATCCGGTGTGTCGCCTGTGGCAGCGGGAGAGGCGGGAATAGAGGTTATCGGAGTAGGCGCAGGCTGCTCAGCCTCGCTCTTACCGAACATCTTTTTAAGTGCTTTGAGCACGGTCATCTCATCAATTGGTTAAGGAATGTACGCCGAGCAGTGTAAAGCAAGAACCGTGCTCGGCGTAGTGCCATCCATGGCGAGCTACAAAAGCGGTCCGTCGCAAGGGGGTCAGAGCGCTTCAGCGAAGCCTTTCAGCCAGCCAGACGCCGATGTCGCGAATTTCCTCCGGTAACACTTGATGCTCCATTGGGTATTCCTGCCATTCAACGGTTACACCCTGGGCGGTGAGATGGTCGTAGACGGCGCGGCCCATCGGATAAGGCACCACCGCGTCGTGCTTGCCGTGCAGGCAGTAGGCCGGGATGCGTTGCTGACTCGCTGACAGGGTCATCTCGTTGCTGAATGTAGGGGCATAAGTGGACAGCGCGAGTACGCCGCCCAACGGACCCTGCCAGCGGCGGTAGCCGGCATGCAAGACCACCGCGCCACCCTGGGAAAAGCCGGCCAGGAAGATTCGTGCCGGGTCGATGCCGCTGTCGCGCTGCTGCTCGATCAGGTCCAGCACCTTCTGCGCCGAGGCTTCCATCTGATCATGGTCAATGGCCCTGGCCTCTGAACTCATGGACTTGATGTCATACCAGCTGGGCATTGCATAACCGCCATTGACGGTCACAGCGCGTGTCGGTGCCTGAGGCAGTACGAAGCGGGTGGTGCGCAACGACTCCTGCAGTGCTTCGGCGACCGGCAGAAAATCATAGCGGTCGGCGCCCAATCCATGCAGCCAGATAACGCAGGCGTCGGCGGGGCTGGAAGGTTCAATGATCAAGGAATCGCTCATGACTGCTCCATTTGTGTGCGCGGGCTCTTTTTGAGCGCATTAATAAGGTGCGCAGGTAGATTAAAAATGAAAGAAGATGTCGCAAGGTTACAAGTTTTTGTCTTGACCTGTCGCTAATTCGACTTAGCCAGCATGCTGGTACGGGCTTTGCTACAGCAGCATTGGAGTCGAGTCGCTCACATCGTTCGGTAACACTATAAGGCTATTACTTATAGCGATCGAAAAGCAGCTCGGGAGTCCATGCGTCAGGATTCGCGGCACGATTCAACCTGTACCGCTCAGGTCCGGGAAAATCATGGGGTTTCAGTCCACGGGGCCGATTCTGAATCATGAAGACGAATGACGGGATGATCCTGCAGGCAATTCATGATTCAGGCCCAGCGTCGCATGACCCAAAAATAAGCCAGCACGGGTCATTAGCGCCTCACAAAGGTGCGACGCGACTGAAACACCTACACAACAAAGAGCAAACTGGAGGTTTTTGAATGAAGATGTTGAAATCCACCGTGGCTGTCGTCACTGCCTTGGCCGCATTTGGTGTGATCGGGGCTGCAAACGCCGGTACCACCCTTGACGCTATCAAGAAGAAAGGTTTTATCCAGTGCGGCGTCAGCGATGGCCTGCCAGGGTTTTCCGTTCCGGACTCTACCGGCAAGATCACCGGTATCGATGCTGACGTCTGCCGCGCAGTAGCCGCCGCAGTATTCGGCGACGCCACCAAGGTCAAGTTCAGCCAGTTGAACGCCAAGGAGCGCTTCACCGCACTGCAATCGGGCGAGATCGACATCCTTTCGCGTAACACCACCTGGACCAGCTCCCGCGACGCGGGCATGGGCCTGGTGTTCACCGGCGTGACTTACTACGACGGTATCGGCTTCCTGGTAAACAACAAGCTGGGCGTCAAGAGCGCCAAGGAACTGGACGGTGCAACCATCTGCATCCAGGCCGGTACCACTACCGAGCTGAACGTCTCCGACTACTTCCGCTCGAACGGCCTGAAATACACCCCGATCACCTTCGACACCTCCGACGAAAGCGCCAAGTCGCTGGAAGGCGGCCGTTGCGACGTGCTGACTTCCGACCAGTCGCAACTTTACGCGCAGCGCAGCAAGCTGGCCAAGCCGGACGATTACATCGTGCTGCCTGAAGTGATCTCCAAGGAGCCTCTGGGCCCTGTCGTGCGTAAAGGCGACGAAGACTGGTTCTCGATCGTGCGCTGGACCCTGTTCGCCATGCTCAATGCCGAGGAAGCCAAAATCACTTCCAAGAACGTTGAAGCTGAAGCCAAGTCGACCAAGAACCCTGACGTAGCCCGTATGCTCGGCGCAGACGGCACTTACGGCAAAGACCTGAAGCTCGAGAAAGACTGGGTCGTGCAGATCGTCAAGCAGGTCGGCAACTACGGCGAAGTGTTCGAACGCAACCTGGGCGAAGGCACCCCGCTGAAAATCAAGCGTGGCCAGAACGCTCTGTGGAATGCCGGTGGCATCCAGTACGCTCCACCTATTCGTTGATTGACCCGGCGCCCGACAGGCTTCCCAGCCTGTCGGGCGTTGTTCTGTTGGATTTTTCCTGGGGCATTTCATGGAAAAGCAAATCGTCGCACCCAAGCAAAAGCTCTCTCTGAGCGATCCGAAAGTGCGCGCGTGGTTATTTCAGATCATCACTGTCGTGGCGGTGATCGCGTTGGGCTGGTTCATTTTCGACAACACCCAGACCAACCTGCAACACCGTGGTATTACCTCGGGTTTCGGTTTTCTTGAGAACAGTGCCGGTTTCGGTATCGCTCAGCACCTGATCGACTACAGCGAAGCGGACAGCTATGCCCGTGTGTTCGTCATCGGCCTGCTGAATACCTTGCTGGTGTCGGTTATCGGTATTGTCCTGGCGACCTTGCTGGGCTTTGTCATTGGTGTCGCTCGCCTGTCTCCGAACTGGATGATCAGCAAGCTGGCCACCGTGTATGTCGAAGTCTTCCGCAACATTCCGCCATTGCTGCAGATCCTTTTCTGGTATACCGCCGTATTCCTCACGCTGCCTGGTCCGCGTCAGGCGCATGGCTATCTGGACATGTTCTTCGTCAGCAGCCGCGGGCTCAACATGCCCAGAGCATTGCCTGCCGAAGGCGCCTGGGCATTCCTGATCAGTCTGGTGGTTGCCGTGATCGCCATCGTGATGATGGTGCGCTGGGCCAACAAGCGCTTCGAAGCCACCGGCCAGCCGTTTCACAAGTTCTGGGTCGGCCTGGCGTTGTTGCTGGTTATCCCCGGTCTGAGCATGCTGATCTTCGGCAGCCCGGTGCATTGGGAGCTGCCGCAGCTGAAGGGCTTCAATTTCTCGGGCGGCTGGGTGCTGATCCCTGAACTGATCTCCCTGACCCTGGCACTGACTATCTATACGGCGGCGTTCATCGCTGAAATCGTGCGTTCCGGCATCAAGTCGGTCAGCCATGGCCAGACCGAAGCTGCTCGCTCATTGGGCCTGCGCCCTGGGCCGACGCTGCGCAAGGTGATCATCCCGCAGGCGCTGCGCGTGATCATTCCGCCGCTGACCAGTCAGTTCCTGAACCTGGCGAAGAACTCTTCGCTGGCAGCCGCCATCGGCTACCCGGAAATGGTTTCCCTGTTCGCCGGTACGGTGCTCAACCAGACCGGGCAGGCCATTGAAGTCATTGCCATCACCATGAGCGTGTACCTGGCGATCAGTATCAGCATTTCCCTGCTGATGAACTGGTACAACAAGCGCATTGCGCTGATCGAGCGGTGAGGAAAAGCGCATGACAACTCATACTTTCAAACCTGATATGCCACCACCGGGCAAAGTGTTCGGCCCGATGGCGTGGATGCGGCAGAACCTGTTCTCCAGCTGGATCAACACCCTGCTGACCCTGTTCTCGCTGTATCTGATCTATCTGGTCGTACCACCGATCATCAGTTGGGCCCTGCTGGACGCCAACTGGATCGGCACGACCAAGGCAGACTGCACCAAGGCGGGCGCCTGCTGGGTGTTCATCGAGCAGCGCTTCGGTCAGTTCATGTATGGCTACTTCCCCAATGAACTGCGCTGGAGGGTCGACCTGACCGCCATCCTGGCGATCGTCGGCGCTGCGCCGCTGTTCATCTCGAAGTTTCCGCGCAAGGCTGTCTACGGTATTGCCTTCCTGGTGATCTACCCGGTTGTCGCGTTCTACCTGCTGCATGGCGGCGCGTTCGGTCTGACCAACGTACCGACCAGCCAGTGGGGCGGTCTGATGCTGACCCTGGTGATCGCCACCGTGGGTATCGTCGGTGCCTTGCCGCTGGGTATCCTGCTGGCGCTCGGTCGTCGTTCCAACATGCCGGCCGTGCGTGTGGTGTGCGTGACCTTCATCGAGTTCTGGCGCGGCGTGCCGCTGATCACCGTGCTGTTCATGTCGTCGGTGATGCTGCCGCTGTTCATGCCAGAGGGCATGAACTTCGACAAGCTGCTGCGTGCGCTGATCGGCGTCATCCTGTTCCAGTCGGCGTACATCGCTGAAGTGGTGCGTGGCGGCATGCAGGCCATTCCCAAGGGCCAGTACGAAGCTGCCTCGGCGATGGGCCTGGGTTACTGGCGCAGCATGGGTCTGGTGATCCTGCCGCAGGCGTTGAAGATGGTCATTCCCGGCATCGTCAACACCTTCATTGCCTTGTTCAAGGACACCAGTCTGGTGATCATTATCGGTCTGTTCGACCTGCTCAACAGCGTCAAGCAGGCTACCGCCGACCCGGCATGGCTGGGTATGGCCACTGAAGGCTACGTCTTCGCGGCCCTGGTGTTCTGGATCTTCTGTTTCGGTATGTCCCGCTATTCCATGCATTTGGAACGTAAGCTGGACACAGGCCACAAGCGTTAGGAGTTTTGTGATGAGTGAAGTTATCAATAAGCCTCTGGGCGCTGAAGGCATGATCCGCATGGAGGGCGTACACAAGTGGTACGGCCAGTTCCATGTACTCAAGGACATCAACCTGAATGTGCGCCAGGGTGAACGTATCGTGCTGTGCGGCCCGTCGGGCTCGGGCAAGTCGACCACCATTCGCTGCCTCAACCGTCTGGAAGAGCACCAGCAGGGTCGCATCATTGTCGATGGCACCGAACTGACCTCGGACCTCAAGCAGATCGAGACCATCCGCCGCGAAGTGGGCATGGTGTTTCAGCACTTCAACCTGTTCCCGCACCTGACCATCCTGCAGAACTGCACCTTGGCACCGATGTGGGTGCGCAAGATGCCGAAGAAGAAAGCCGAAGAAATCGCCATGCACTATCTGGAGCGTGTGCGGATTCCGGAGCAGGCCCACAAGTTTCCGGGTCAGCTTTCCGGTGGTCAGCAGCAGCGTGTGGCGATTGCCCGTGCCTTGTGCATGAAGCCGAAAATCATGCTGTTCGATGAACCGACGTCGGCCCTTGACCCGGAAATGGTCAAGGAAGTGCTCGACACCATGGTCGGTCTGGCTGAAGAAGGCATGACCATGCTGTGCGTGACCCACGAAATGGGCTTTGCCCGTACCGTGGCAAACCGGGTGATCTTCATGGACAAGGGCGAAATCGTCGAACAGGCCGCGCCGAACGACTTCTTCGATAACCCGCAGAGCGACCGTACCAAGCTGTTCCTCAGTCAGATCATCCACTGAGTGGACTTCTGCTGAACAAGGAAACCGGGCCCTGTGCCCGGTTTTTTTATGCCTGTCGTTGCTGTGTGGGTTGTATGCAATTGATCTGAACCTTGTATTCGCGATGATTCTCCAACAGGATACCGCCCCCCTGAAAAGGGTCGACATACTTGATGACCGAGAAACTGATGACTGCCAAGGCTCAACTCAGCCCCCAACCGACTGCCGATCAACCTCATTCTGCCTTGAAGCGCCCCTGGCTGTTGCTGCTGGGTCTGGTGCTGGTCGCCCTCAACCTGCGCCCGGCGTTGTCCAGCATTGCGCCGCTGCTTGACACGGTGTCCGACAGCCTGGGCATGTCCGCTGCCGAGGCCGGACTGCTGACCACCTTGCCGGTTTTGTGCCTGGGCCTGTTCGCGCCGCTCGCACCGATCCTCGCCCGCCGGTTTGGCAGTGAGCGGGTGGTCATGGTGGTGCTTCTGACACTGGCTGCAGGCTTGGCAGTGCGCAGTCTGTTTGGTCAGGTCGGGCTGTTTGGCGGCAGCCTGCTGGCGGGTGCGAGCATCGGAATCATCGGCGTGTTGCTGCCGGGTATCGTCAAACGTGATTTTCCGCACAAGGCCGGAGCCATGACCGGTGTCTACACCATGGCCTTGTGCCTGGGCGCGGCCATTGCAGCCGGTTCGACGGTGCCGCTCAGTCAGTACGTGGGTGGCAGTTGGCAGATTGGCCTGGGTTTCTGGCTGGTTCCGGCACTGATTGCCGCCGCATTATGGTTTCCGCAGGCGCGTGAAGTGCATGGCACGCATCGCGATGTTTACCGGGTCCGTGGTTTGTTGCGTGACCCGCTGGCCTGGCAGGTCACGCTGTACATGGGCCTGCAATCGTCGCTGTCGTACATCGTCTTCGGCTGGTTGCCGTCGATCCTCATCGGTCGCGGCCTGACGCCCACCCAGGCCGGCCTGCTGCTGTCCGGCTCGATCATTGCGCAGGTCATCAGCGCGCTGGCGGTGCCTTATCTGGCCACACGCGGCAAGGATCAGCGTCTGGCGATCATGCTGGTCATGTCGCTGACCCTGATCGGTCTGTTCGGCTGCCTGTATGCGCCGCTTGGCGGGCTGTGGGGCTGGGCGATCCTGCTGGGGATCGGGCAGGGCGGCACGTTCAGTCTGGCGCTGGCCTTGATCGTCCTGCGCTCGCGCGACTCACATGTCGCCGCCAACCTGTCGAGCATGGCGCAAGGCGTCGGCTACACCATCGCCTCGACCGGCCCGTTTGCCGTGGGCGTGGTGCATGACATGACCGGCAGCTGGAGCGCGATTGGCTGGATCTTCGCGGTACTCGGGCTGGGCGCCATCATCGCGGGCATGGGCGCCGGTCGGGCGCTGCAGGTGCAGGTCAGTAGCGAGAAGGTTTGATGTTCGATGATTGATGATCGTGCGACCCGGGCTTAAGTTGCTTCAGGTCTGGGTCAGATTGGCCCGTGCCCATTGTTCGGCACGGGTGACGCTCAGCCCTGATTTCGCGTTGTAGGTACTGGCGACGTCCCATGCCACGCCTCGGCCCATGGCAAAGACTGCCCGGTATTTGCCCAGATTGTCATCCGGCATTTCCGTCAGATCAGCTTGCAACTGCGCAACACTCCATACGTGCCGCTCGATGTCGCGCCCCGTGACACGCTCCACCAGATCGGCCAGCCCGGCGTACGTCAATGTGTCGCCAGCGGTGTACACCACCTGATTCACGATGCGCGGCTCGTGCATCACGATGGCAGCAGTCAGCCTGCCAATGTCCTCTGCGGTCGTGACTGTCACGGCAGTATCGAGGCTGCCCAGCGCATTGATCCGCCCGCCTTGCAGATCGACGACACCGAACGCGGGATCGAACAGGAAGCTTGTAAACATGCCGGTCGAAACGATCACCCATTCGGTGCGCTGCTGGGCGCGCAGCTTTTCTCGCACATCGAGTTGTTCATCGAACAGATCCTGAGGGCTGCCCCGGCCGATAAGGTCGTAGTCAACGCCGAACTGCCAGGGCAGGTAGCGTTTTATGCCGGCCTTGAGCGCTGCATCGGTCAGTTTGCGTTGAGTGCCCCGGCCAGCGGCAAACCCCGCACAGCTGATTACCGTGTCGTAGCGCGTCATGACAGTGGCAAGTTCGTCCACGCTGGCAACGGCCAGATCGGCTGTTTCGATGGCAATGTCCAGCGCGCGGATTTCTTCGATTTCCACACGCTTGGCAGGCGCCTGAGTGCTCAAGCTGCTCTGGCGTAGCAGCACGGCAATGCTCAAGCCATGTGCCCCGGCTTTCTCGACCAGCCCTCGCAACACCGCGAGCCCAAGCTCTCCTGCACCTATTACCAGAATGCGTTGTTTGACGTTTGCGTTATCGGCTTGCATGGTGATCCCTTTGGACAGCCTTTCAATTCAGGCGGGAGAGATGCTGGCATGCCTGTCGACATACAAAAAGTAGGCACATCGGTGATACCGGGCGGGCTGGACGCGCAGGAAGTGGTCAGACGCTCCGAAGCGGCCTGTGCTGCGCTCAGCGATGATGAGGATGGTCTCAAGCGTGACATTCTCGGCCACGCCGGTAATCGCTGGTCATTGGGCGTGGTCCATGCCCTTGGCGTCAGCAGCCCTTTGCGCCACGCCCAATTGCGCCGAAAACTGCACGGTGTCACCCAGCGCATGCTCACTCATACCTTGCGCCAGCTCGAACAGGACGGGTTGATCACCCGCCACGACTACCGCGAGAAGCCGCTCAGGGTGGAATATTCGTTGACCGACCTGGGCATGGGGCTGCTGGTACAGATGATTCCGCTGTGGACTTGGGTGATTGAAAATTCGGAGGCGTTCAGTGCGGCGCGAAATCGTTATCTGGACAGGTAAACGTGATGGCTGATGCGCCATCAACCCCTCGCCATTTTCTTCGGCGCCGCTTATCGTGCACGGATAATTCGCCAAGGGGTGTGCACGCATGAACTACGAAGAACAAAGTCAGGCCAACAGCGCACTGATCACCCGGTTTTATGAGGCGTTTGCGCAGCTGGATGCCGAGGCGATGAGTGCCTGCTATACCGATGACGTGTTGTTCAGCGACCCTGCCTTTGGTGAATTGCGCGGTGCTCAGGTCGGTGACATGTGGCGCATGCTGACTTCCCGGGCAAAGAATTTTTCGGTGGTCTTCGATCAGGTGCGAGCCGATGACCAGACTGGCAGTGCGCACTGGGTGGCGACGTACCTGTTCAGTCAGACCGGGCGCACGGTGGTCAACGATATTCAGGCCCGTTTCGTGTTTCGTGATGGCAGGATCTGCGAGCATCGCGATCATTTCGATATGTGGCGCTGGTCGCGCCAGGCCCTGGGTTTGAAGGGCCTGTTGCTTGGCTGGACGCCTTTGGTGCGCAACGCCGTCAGGGCTCAGGCGCTCAAGGGCCTGAAGACCTTTTCAGAGAGCCGCCGTGCCTGAGGTCGCCTGCACCGCCAGTGCGTCGACTGCCGAACAGGCGGTCGGCAAACCCTGGTTTGTCTATCTGGTGCGCGCTGCCAACGGCTCGCTGTACTGTGGCATCAGCGATGATCCGCAGCGGCGGTTCGCTGCGCACCAGAGCGGCAAGGGCGCGCGCTTTTTCTCTTCGAGTCCGGCGATGGCGCTGGTCTACGTTGAACAATGGCCCAGCAAGGGCGAGGCGTTACGCCATGAGCGGCTGATCAAGAAGCTCAAAAAAAGCGCCAAAGAGGCGTTGGCTGCCAGCTACGTAATGTCACCGATCCATGCGCGTGATGGTGTCCCATCAGTTTGAGGTCGTGGGCGGCCAGGGTACTGCGGGTTAAGCTGTGTTTTTCCCATGTGCACAGAGGCTGAACATGTCCGAGTTGATCCTTCACCACTACCCCACCTCGCTGTTCGCCGAAAAAGCCCGTCTGATGCTGGGTTTCAAAGGCCTCACATGGCGTTCGGTGACTATCCCTTCGATCATGCCCAAGCCTGACCTGACTGCATTGACCGGCGGTTATCGCAGGACCCCGGTATTGCAGGCCGGAGCGGACATCTACTGTGATACGGCGCTGATGGCGCGGCGTCTGGAGCAGGAAAAAGCTTCGCCAGCGTTTTACCCGAAAGGGCAGGAGTTCACGGTTGCCGGCCTGGCCGCCTGGGCCGACTCGGTGCTGTTCATGCATGCCGTGAGTCTGGTATTTCAGCCTGAATCAATGGCTGTGCGCTTCGCCAAGGTGCCGCCAGACGCCGCCAAGGCCTTCGTCGCCGACCGTTCGACGCTGTTAAACGGCGGCACTGCGTCGCGCCCGCTTGTGGAGCAGGTCAAGCACCAATGGCCCACTCTGATGTCACGCCTGGAGCTGCAACTCTCGCACGGCGGTGACTTCCTGTTCGGCGTAGCGTCGATTGCCGATTTCTCGGTTGCCCATACGTTGTGGTTTCTCAAGCAGACGCCGGTGACCGCACCCTTTGTCGATGAGTATCCGAGTGTCAGGGCCTGGCTCGATCGTGTGCTGGGTTTTGGTCATGGCACGTTCAGCGACCTGAGCTCGGCAGATGCCATCGAAATCGCCAGAAACGCCACGCCTGCGCCATTGCCCGATGAAACTCTCGTCGATCCAAATGGCTTCAAGGCAGGTGAAAAGGTTGCGGTTTCTGCGGTCGACTATGGCGTCGAAGCGGTTGAGGGCGAGCTGGTATTTAACGGCCGCGAAGAGCTCATCCTGCGCCGCGAGGACGAGCGTGCCGGTGTCGTGCACGTACACTTCCCGAGAATGGGCTATCGGATCGAGAAGCGCTGAGGTTCAACGATGCTCTGCGTCGCAAAGAGGACGCGGAGCGTTGGCACGCTAGCCAGGCGGGTTACTTCAACGCCGCCAGTATCTGATCCGGGTCAAACCCCCGGATCAGTGTGCCGTTGACGTCGATCAGCGGGATGCCTCTGCCACCCAGCGCTTCATAGGCCTTGCGGCCTTCTTCCGACTTCTCGATGTCGAACTCCTGATACGCAATCCCCTTGCTGTCCAGAAAACGCCGGGTCTGCTTGCAGTAGCCGCACCAGTCAGTGGCGTACATCACCACTTTGGCCTGGCTGTAGCTCTGTGCGACGTCTGCCGGGGGCGGGTTGACGAAGTGCTCGATCCTGCCCCAGTTCTGGTAAATCACGACCACCAGCATGATCAGGGCAAACTTCTTGAGGGTACGCAGCAGCATCTCGGTTACCGTCGCTTCAACTGGTCGGTCAGTTGCGTCGGCAGCCCTTTGATGATCAGGGTACCGGCGCTTTCGTCGTATTCGATCTTGTCGCCCAGCAGGTGCGCTTCAAAACTGATCGACAGGCCCTCGGCGCGGCCGGTGAAGCGGCGGAACTGGTTGAGGGTGCGCTTATCCGCCGGTATTTCCGGGGACAGGCCGTAATCCTTGTTGCGAATGTGATCGTAGAAGGCACGCGGACGCTCTTCGTCGATCAGCTCGGACAGTTCCTCCAGGCCCATCGGTTCGCCCATCTTGCTCTGACTGCTGGCGTAGTCGACCAGGGTCTTGGTCTTCTCGCGGGCCGATTCTTCCGGCAGGTCTTCGCTTTCGACGAAATCACTGAACGCCTTGAGCAGCGTGCGGGTTTCGCCGGGGCCATCCACGCCTTCCTGGCAACCGATGAAGTCGCGGAAGTACTCGGAAACCTTCTTGCCGTTCTTGCCCTTGATGAACGAGATGTATTGCTTGGACTGCTTGTTGTTCTGCCACTCGGAAATATTGATTCGGGCGGCGAGGTGCAACTGGCCAAGGTCCAGGTGCCGGGACGGGGTCACGTCCAGTTCGGCATTCACTGCCACGCCTTCGCTGTGGTGCAGCAGGGCGATGGCCAGGTAGTCGGTCATGCCTTGCTGATAATGGGCGAACAGCACGTGGCCACCCACTGACAGATTGGATTCTTCCATGAGCTTTTGCAGGTGCTCGACTGCCACCCGGGAGAACGCCGTGAAGTCGCTGCCGCCGTCGATATATTCTTTCAGCCAGCCGCTGAAAGGGTGCGCACCGGACTCGGGATGGAACAGGCCCCATGCCTTGCCCTGTTTGGCGTTATAGCTTTCGTTGAGGTCGGCCAGCATGTTCTCGATGGCCTGGGACTCAGCGAGTTCGGAGTCGCGTGCATGGAGAACAGCGGGCGTACCGTCGGGTTTCTTCTCGATCAGGTGGACGATGCAGTGACGGATCGGCATGGGCTTCTCGGCTGAAAAAGGTGAAGAGCGTGCAGCTCGTTGCAAGATGCCCAGTGTAACGCACGCATGCGCCTGATGGCCCCGGACGGGCTGGTTTTCGCCAGCAGCGAGTGTTTGCTGGATGTTTTTTGTGCAATTAACATTAAAACCTGACCAAAAGGATAGGTAGAGGCGGATATTTGCCCGGCTCTGTGCTAGTTTTGCGCGGTCTTGCGCACTTAGCGCGTCAAGCGTGCAGTTAGCGCACACGTAGGTCGAACCATTACCCGGTTTCAGTATCTACACTTTCGCGATTAATCGTGGCTGCTAGCGGGTGGCCAGGTTCGTTGCCTGGCCACGGGCCGACGTTGCGCTCTGCAATCCAAATGAATTTGATAGGGAAGGAACACCACCATGGCTCTTACTAAAGACCAATTGATCGCCGATATCGCTGAATCTATCGAAGCGCCAAAAACCACCGCGCGTAATGCTCTTGAGCAATTGGGCCAAATTGTTGCCGACCAATTGGAAAACGGCGTGGAAATTACTTTGCCAGGTATCGGCAAACTGAAAGTTGCAGAGCGTCCAGCTCGCACTGGCCGCAACCCTTCGACTGGCGCTGCCATCGAAATCGCTGCCAAGAAAGTTATCAAGTTCGTACCAGCCAAAGTGCTGACCGACTCGATCAACAAGTAAGCAACCGCTTGCTGTGAAAAAGCCGTGCACCGGTTAACCGGGCACGGCTTTTTTGTGGGCGCCTGATTGGACACCTCCCGCAAAGTCGGACGCAGAGCGTCCATAACGGTCCTCCAGACGCCTATCGTTCCTCACGCTCCAGCGTGGGAATGCCTTGCGTGACGCTCTGCGTCACAGATCTGTGCCGCACTGCATACTCAAGAGAGGACGCAGAGCGTCCAGAACGGCATGCCGACGCGGAGCGTCGCACGATAGTCGAGATTACGGCCTGCCGGCGCGGCGTCGCACGATAGTCGAGATTATCGTTCCTCACGCTCCAGCGTGGGAATGCCTTGCGTGACGCTCTGCGTCACAGATCTGTGCCGCACTGCATACTCAAGAGAGGACGCAGAGCGTCCAGAGCGGCATGCCGACGCGGAGCGTCGCACGATAGTCGATGTTAAGGCATGTCGCTGCGGAGTCGCACGATAGTCGAGATTACGGCCTGCCGACGCGGCGTCGCACGATAGTCGAGATTAGGCGCGTGTTCACGATAGTCGAGTCAGCCTGGTGCGCGCTGTGCCTTGTCGAGGAAGGTCCAGGCCACAAAACGACTTTGCTTCTGGCCCTGGCCCATTTCCACGACCTTCACTTCCAGCGCGCCGGCTTTTTTCAGGGCGCTGTGGATCGGCGGCAGGTTGGAGGCCTTGGACACCAGTGTGCTGAACCACGCCACCTGGTTCGGCAGCAAGGCGCTTTCCTGGATCAACTGCGTTATGAAGCCGATCTCGCCGCCGTCGCACCACAACTCCTGCGACTGTCCACCGAAATTGAGCACCGGCAGCTTGCGCTTGGGATCAGCCTTGCCCAGCGCCCGCCACTTGCGCTGGCTGCCACGCTGCGCTTCTTCCAGCGAGGCATGGAAGGGCGGGTTGCAGAGGCTGACGTGGAAGCGTTCGCTGCTGTCGAGCAGCCCGAGCAGGATCTGCCTGCGATTGGCCTGCTGGCGCACGCTGATGGCCTTGCTGAGGCCGTTGGCCTTCACAATCGTGGTGGCTGCGGCGATGGCGGTGCTGTCGATGTCCGAACCCACGAACTGCCAGCCATAGTCGCTATGCCCCAACAACGGGTAGATGCAATTGGCGCCAGTGCCGATGTCCAGCGCCTTGATGGAGGCGCCGCGTGGTATCACGCCTTCATTGTCTTCGGCCAGCAGGTCGGCGAGGAAGTGCAGGTAGTCCGCACGCCCGGGAATTGGCGGGCACAGGTAATCGGCCGGAATGTCCCAATGGGCGATGCCATAGAACGCCTTGAGCAGCGCGCGATTGAACACCCGTACCGCCTGCGGATTGGCGAAGTCGATGCTTTCCTTGCCGTAAGGATTGAGGATCACGAACGCTGCCAGTTCGGGGCTGGATTTGATCAGCTTCGCAAAGTCGTACTGGCCCTGATGCCGATTGCGCGGGTGCAAGGTGGCCTTTTCACGCGGCGCAGCAGGTTTGGCTGGCCGCTGAGGCTTCTTGCGCGGTGGTTTGCGGGTATCGGTCATGGATTCGATGTCAGCCGTGAGGTTGAGTTGCCTGGCTTATTCGCGAGCAAGCGCAGCGTCGCCTTTGGCGTAGTACGCGTTGCTCGCGAATAAGTCAGTACAGACGTTCAGATAACAAAAAGCCAGCCCATGATCGGGCTGGCTTTTCTGGCCACCTTACAGGCTGGCGATGCGTGCGTGTTGCTCGGCCAGCTTGCCCAGTGCCTGTTCGGCTTCGGTCAGCTTGGCGCGTTCCTTGGCGATGACTTCAGGCGGCGCCTTGTCGACGAAGGCGGCGTTGGACAGCTTGCCGCCGACGCGTTGCACTTCGCCTTGCAGGCGCTGGATTTCCTTGTCCAGGCGCGCCAGCTCGGCCCCTTTGTCGATCAACCCGGCCATCGGCACCAGCACTTCCATGTCACCGACCAGGGCGGTGGCGGACAGCGGTGCTTCTGCGCCTTCGGTCAGTACGGTCATGGATTCGAGCTTGGCGAGCTTCTTGAGCAGGTAATCGTTTTCGCTCAAACGACGCTGATCTTCGGCGCTGACGTTCTTGAGGAACAGTTGCAGCGGCTTGCCCGGACCGATGTTCATCTCGCCACGGATGTTACGCACGGCGAGCATCAGGCCCTTGAGCCATTCGATGTCGTCTTCGGCCGCCTGATCGATGCGTGCTTCATTGGCCACCGGCCAGGGTTGCAGCATGATGGTCTTGCCTTGCGCACCGGCCAGCGGCGCGAGGCGCTGCCAGATTTCTTCGGTGATGAACGGCATGAACGGGTGCGCAAGACGCAACGCCACTTCCAGAACGCGAACCAGTGTGCGGCGTGTGCCGCGCTGACGCTCGACCGGCGCTGTCTCGTCCCACAGTACCGGCTTGGACAGTTCCAGATACCAGTCGCAATACTGGTTCCAGATGAACTCGTACAACGCCTGGGCGGCGAGGTCGAAGCGGAACTGATCCAGCTGGCGGGTCACTTCGGCTTCGGTGCGCTGCAACTGCGAGATGATCCAGCGATCAGCCAGCGACAGTTCGACCGCTTCGCCGTTCTGGCCGCAGTCTTCGCCCTTGTCCAGTACGTAGCGCGCCGCGTTCCAGATCTTGTTGCAGAAGTTGCGGTAGCCTTCGACGCGGCCCATGTCGAACTTGATGTCGCGACCGGTGGATGCCAGCGAGCAGAAGGTAAAGCGCAGGGCATCGGTGCCGTAGCTGGCGATGCCGTCGGCGAATTCCTGACGGGTCTGCTTCTCGATCTTCTTCGCCAGTTGCGGCTGCATCAGGCCACTGGTGCGTTTTTCTACCAGCGTTTCGAGGTCGATACCGTCGACGATGTCCAGCGGGTCAAGCACGTTGCCCTTGGACTTGGACATCTTCTGGCCCTGGCCATCGCGCACCAGACCATGCACATAGACGGTCTTGAACGGGACTTGCGGCGTGCCGTCCTCGTTCTTCACCAAGTGCATGGTGAGCATGATCATCCGGGCGACCCAGAAGAAAATGATGTCGAAGCCGGTGACCAGCACGTCGGTGGAGTGGAAGGTTTCCAGTGCCTTGGTCTTTTCCGGCCAGCCGAGCGTGGAGAAGGTCCACAGGCCCGAGCTGAACCAGGTGTCCAGCACGTCGTTGTCCTGCTGCAGCGCGACTTCAGGCCCAAGGTTGTTCTTGGCACGGACTTCGGCTTCGTCGCGGCCGACGTAAACCTTGCCGGATTCGTCGTACCAGGCCGGAATGCGGTGGCCCCACCAGAGCTGACGGCTGATGCACCAGTCCTGGATGTCGCGCATCCACGAGAAGTACATGTTTTCGTACTGCTTGGGCACGAACGCGATGCGGCCGTCTTCGACAGCGGCAATCGCAGGTTCGGCCAGCGGCTTGGTGGAGACGTACCATTGATCGGTCAGCCACGGCTCGATGATGGTGCCGGAGCGGTCGCCTTTCGGCACCTTCAGTGCGTGATCATCAACGCTGACCAGCAACCCGGCGGCGTCGAACGCGGCAACGATCTGTTTGCGCGCTTCGAAGCGATCCAGCCCGGCATAGGCTGCAGGCAGGCTGCCGTCGACGCTTTCGTTCAATGTGCCATCAAGGTTGAACACCTGAGCGGCGGGCAATACGTTGGCATTCTTGTCGAAAATGTTCAGCAGCGGCAGGTTGTGGCGTTTGCCGACTTCATAGTCGTTGAAATCGTGGGCCGGGGTGATTTTCACGCAGCCGGTGCCGAACTCGGGATCGCAGTAATCATCCGCGATGATCGGGATGCGGCGGCCTACCAGAGGCAATTCGACGAACTTGCCGATCAGCGCCTTGTAGCGCTCGTCCTGCGGGTTCACCGCAACGGCGGCATCACCGAGCATGGTTTCCGGGCGCGTGGTAGCCACGATCAGGTAATCCAGACCTTCGGCGGTCTTTGCGCCGTCAGCCAGTGGATAACGCAGGTTCCACAGATGACCTTTCTCGTCGTGGTTCTCCACTTCGAGGTCGGAAATGGCGGTGTGCAGCTTGGTGTCCCAGTTGACCAGGCGCTTGCCACGGTAGATCAGGCCGTCTTCATGCAGACGCACGAAAGCTTCCTTTACCGCTTCGGACAGGCCGTCGTCCATGGTGAAGCGCTCGCGGCTCCAGTCGACGGACGAGCCCAGGCGGCGGATCTGGCGGCTGATGTTGCCGCCGGACTCGGCTTTCCATTCCCAGATCTTGTCCAGAAACTTCTCGCGGCCCAGTTCATGACGGCTTACGCCTTGCGCTTCGAGACGACGCTCGACCAGCATCTGCGTGGCGATACCCGCGTGGTCGGTGCCCGGTTGCCACAGCGTATTGCGGCCCTGCATGCGACGGAAACGGATCAATGCATCCATGATCGCGTTATTGAAACCGTGACCCATGTGCAGGCTGCCGGTGACGTTCGGCGGCGGGATCATGATGGTGTACGAGTCACCCACGCCTTGCGGAGCGAAGTAGTTCTCGGACTCCCAGGTCTGGTACCAGGAAGTTTCGATGGCGTGCGGCTGGTAAGTCTTGTCCATGCGCGGCGGGAACCTGTGGCATTGATTCGGAAACCGGTAAGTATAGACCTGACGGCCAGCGACAAGCCACAGGAGCAGCTGTGAGCTTCAAGCTTCAAGCTGCAAGCTGGTAGTTCTGTCAGTAGGCGGCGTGTCTTCCAGACGGCATGATCGGTATTCAGACTTTACTTGCAGGGCGGATGCTGCCATGGACGATACGCCTGAAGGCAGACGCGTGCTGTGTCGATATCGCTATGACGCGCTGGACCGGGTTGCGGTTGTCGATCCCGATGCACAGGAAGCAGTGTCGCGGTTCTATCAAAAGAAACGTTTGACGGTCGAGATACAGGGTGCAATGCGCCGTCGTGTGTTTCTCGGTGAAGACCGTTTGCTGGCGGAATATCAGGCTGACGGCGCTGCCGAGCGAGTGGACCTGCTGGGCACCGACAGGCAAAGCAGTGTGCTGCATGCCCTGAGTTCAGAGGGGCGGCAGCCGCTGGCTTATAGCCCTTACGGACATCGCGCGCAGGGCGGCCCGTTTTCCGGCTTCAACGGCGAGGGCGCGGACCCTGTGACCGGGCATTACCTGCTGGGTAACGGCTACCGCGCGTTCAACCCGGTGCTGATGCGTTTCAACCGACCAGACTCGCTGAGTCCATTTGGGCGGGGAGGCCTGAATGCGTATGCCTACTGTCAGGGCGATCCGGTTAATCGGAGTGATCCGGGTGGGCACGTCGGGGTCCACATACTCTTTCTCGACAAGTTACCGGACCTGGCGCTTGGCAGAATATTCAGGCACTTGTCTTTCAAGGACATGGCCGCAGTGAGTGGAGCGTCTAATACATTGAATGAGAGAGGAGCCGGGCTGATAGCCTTGCAGTTAAATAAGCGTTTTGTAGACGCCAGTGACCCAGGCGTACTGTCGAACCTTCGCAGCGCTATAAAAAGCGAAACGGGTGTTTTGCCCAGTGTATTCAAGAGTGAAGACTTCAAAACACGATTTGATGAGGTCGTGGCGAACGCCAGCCAAAAAATGAGTGATCGAATCAAGGAGGCCAAGCATGCCGAGCAATCATTCTCTGATAAATTCACGGGTAAACCCAATACCAGTTACGACGATTTCAAGAAAGCATTGGTTAGTAAGCGCAAGGAGCACGAAGGGTCTCTCGAAATGCTGCTAAATATTAATAGAGATGTGGCTAGACGCACGACGCTCATGGGAGCCTGGTACACCCAAATTGGTCTCAAGGGGAAAATGGAGCGGCGCGTAGCAGATATCCGCTCCCTATTGAATACTCCCTGACAGCGTCTCTATGTGCGTGTATTCCGGACTCCTGATCACACGCTCACTTCTGCTGCTGCGCCAATAACCGCTCCAGCCTTGCCTCCAGCCGGCGTTTGATTTCGTTTTCGATATGCGGGGCGAAGTCGTCGATGACGTCCTGCATGATCAATCGCGCGGCTGCGCGCAACTCGTTGTCCAGGTGCAGCAGTGCATCAGGGTTGGGCAGCGCTTGCGGCTGGGCTGCCTGCTGCGCCTGCGGGGCGGGTGCTGTGTGCGCATCAGGTGTCAGCGTCGGGATGTCGTCTTCGTCGAAGTCCTGTTGATACGCCGCGTCGGGGCGAGCGCCGACAACATCGAACAACAGGGGAATCTGACCTTCGGGACGAGCTGTGTCGTTCGACTGGGGGGAATGTGCGGGGTCATCGCCGAGCAGTTGGCGGATCGACTCGAGGTCGTTCAGCAAGTGCGCGGATTCAGCTTTTTTTGAAGTATCCATCGTGTCCTCAAAGGCGCTGCAGTCGGTGATCTTGCGGAGGATAGCCCTGTTCGCGGTAGGAACGGAAACTCTCGCGTGCGGCAAGACGTATGGCCGGGTCTTCGACAACGACTTCGGCCACGCGGGCGAAACGTTTGAAGAAGGCCGGAATGCTCAGGTCGAGATTGACCAGCAGGTCGCTGTGTTCGCCCGAGTCGTCGCCCAGACCCAGTACCACGGCCGCATCGTGATCGCTCTCGGCGTCGCCATGGGGCAGGAACACTTCGCCTCTGAAACGCCAGAGCCGGGCATCGAGGTCCTCACGCTGCGCAGCATCGCTGCAATGCAGATAGACCTTGTGACCCAGGCGCCAGGCCTTTTCCGTCAGCTTGCAGGCAAAATCCAGGCGGGCCGCAGGATCGGCGCTGGGCAGGATGTAGAAGTCGACTTGAGTCATGTGGGTTCCAGAACCGGAGGCGTATCGACTGTGCAGCCGATACGCCAGGGTCTCTTTCTTATACGCCGGCGCGGTCGAGCAGGTATTGGGTCAGCAGTGGAACCGGACGCCCGGTGGCGCCTTTTTCCTTGCCGCCGCTCAGCCATGCGGTGCCGGCGATGTCTAGGTGAGCCCAGTGGTAGGCCTTGGTGAAGCGCGACAGGAAGCAGGCCGCGGTGATGGTGCCGCCTTTCGGGCCACCGATGTTGGCGATGTCGGCGAACGGGCTGTCGAGCTGCTCCTGGTACTCATCGAACAACGGCAGCTGCCAGGCACGGTCATCGGCCTGTTTGCCCGCGTCGAGCAACTGATTGATCAGCGCGTCGTTATTGCCCAGCAGGCCGGAGGTATGGCCACCCAGTGCAACGACGCAGGCGCCGGTCAGGGTTGCGATATCGATCACCGCCTGCGGCTTGAAACGCTCGGCGTAGGTCAGTGCATCGCACAGCACCAGACGGCCTTCGGCGTCGGTGTTGAGGATTTCGACGGTCTGGCCGCTCATGGTCGTGACGATGTCGCCTGGACGTGTCGCAGTGCCGCTCGGCATGTTTTCGGCACAGGCCAGAATGCACACCAGATTGATCGGCAGCTTCAATTCGAGCACCGCACGCAGGGTGCCGAACACGCTGGCTGCGCCGCACATGTCGAACTTCATCTCGTCCATGCCCGAAGCAGGCTTGATGCTGATACCGCCGGTATCGAAGGTGATGCCTTTACCGACCAGCACGAACGGCTGGTCGCCTTTTTTGCCACCCTGGTAGTTCATGACGATGAGGCGCGGCGGCTGGGCGCTGCCCTGTGCTACCGCGAGGAACGAACCCATGCCCAGATCGGCCAGTTTCTTCTCGTCGTGGACTTCCACTTTCAGGTTCTTGTGTGCCTTGCCCAGTGCCTTGGCTTCTTCGCCCAGGTAGGTCGGGTGGCAGATGTTCGGCGGCAGATTACCCAGGTCGCGGGTCAGCGCCATGCCAGTGGCGATTGCCTGAGCGTGAGTCGAAGCGCGTTCGACGTCGGCCGCCTTGACCTTGTCGGTCAACAGGGTGATTTTCTTCAGGGCACGAACTTCGGCTTTCTGGGTCTTGAAGCGGTCGAAGACGTATTCGCCGTCGGCCAGGGCTTCGACCAGCAGGCGAGCCATGCCATAGGTGTCGCGGTTTTTCACCGACAGGTCATCGAGCGCAATCGCTGCATCGGTGCCGCCCAGGCCCTTGAGGCAGGTGAGCGCTGCGCCGACGATCTTTTTCAACTGACGGTCCGACAGCTCGTCTTCCTTGCCGGTGCCGACCAGCAGAACGCGCTCGGCCTTGATGTTGGGCAGATTGTGCAACAGCAGGCTCTGGCCGACCTTGCCGGCCAGATCGCCGCGCTTGAGGATCAGCGAAACGGCTCCGCCGCTGAGAATATCCACAGTTCTGGCAGCACCGGCCAGTACACGGCTTTCACCGACGGTGACCACCAGAGTTGCGGTTTTCAAGGTTTCTGGGCTTACGCTTTTAACAACCAATTCCATGTGGGGTCCCCGAATAGACGATGAGAGTCGCAATATGAATGTCGTACGCAGCATGGCCCGAGTGTTTTCAGGGGCGATGCCTGCGCTAAGCCTTGCAGTTTGACCCCGCTGCACGACTGCTGACAACCCCGCAGAGCTGCCTGTCTGGCGTCTATGTGCGAACTATCCCCGGTGCGCAGTGACAGAAACACACAATCACAGGATAATGCCGCATATTTTTTGAGGCCCACGCTTTTTGTCGGCGTGAAGCTCTGGTTGCCGTGGCTCACAAATTTTCCCTGTTTGGCTGCCTGAGCCTGACAACTCTGGAGTGTCTGGTTTGATTGTCTTCCGTTATCTGTCCCGAGAAGTGCTGCTTACCTTGAGTGCGGTCAGCGCCGTACTGCTGGTGTTCATCATGAGCGGGCGCTTCATCAAGTACCTGGCGCAGGCCGCGTCCGGTGCGCTCGATCCTGGCGTACTGTTCCTGATCATGGGCTTCCGCCTGCCGGGCTTTCTGCAGGTCATCCTGCCGCTGGGCCTGTTCCTCGGCATCCTCATGGCGTACGGACGCCTGTATCTGGAAAGCGAGATGACCGTGCTGGCCGCAACCGGCATGAGTCAGCAGCGCCTGCTGGCTATCACCATGGGGCCGGCCACGCTGGTGGGTCTGCTGGTCGCCTGGCTGAGCTTCAGCCTGGCTCCGCAGGGTGCGACGCAATTTTCGTTGCTGATCAATCAGCAGGACGCCATGACCGAGTTCGACACGCTGGTGCCGGGCCGTTTTCAGGCGCTGCGTGACGGTACGCGTATCACCTACACCAAGGAGCTGTCGGAAGACCGCTCGCAACTGGCCGGCGTGTTCATCTCGGAAAAGCGCATGTCCAGCGACAAGAGCAAGGACAACGGCATCACCGTGCTGGTCGCGGAGAAGGGCCACCAGGAGGTACGGCCCAATGGCAGTCGCTTCCTGATCCTCGAGAACGGCTATCGCTATGACGGCAATCCGGGGGCTGCCGACTACCGCGTGATCAAGTACGACACCTACGGGGCGATGCTGCCCAAGCCGGAAATCAGTGAGGAAATCACCGACCGTGAAGCCATTCCGACCAGCGAGCTGATCGGCAACCCGGCACCGCGTTCCGTGGCCGAGCTGCAGTGGCGTATTTCGCTGCCGCTGTCGGTGTTCATCGTGACCTTGATGGCCATCCCGCTGTCACGGGTCAATCCGCGTCAAGGCCGTTACCTGAAACTGCTGCCGGCGATCCTTCTGTATATGTCTTACCTGGCCATTCTGATTTCGGTGCGCAGTTCGCTGGAGAAAGGCAAGCTGCCGCTCAGCCTGGGGATGTGGTGGGTGCATGCCATCTACCTGTCCATCGGACTGCTGTTGTTCTATTGGGAGCCTCTGCGCCTGAAGATGGCGAGTCGTCGCAGCGTCACGGAGGTGACTCGTGGTCAAGCTTGATCGATACATTGGCAAAAGCGTCCTGCTGGCGATTCTCGCGGTTCTGGGCATCATTCTGGGGCTGGTCTCGCTGTTCGCGTTCATCGACGAGATGGGCGATATCAGCGACACCTACACACTGGCGGATGCGCTCAGCTACGTCATGCTGACGGCGCCACGTCGCGTCTACGACACCTTGCCGATGGCCGCCCTGATCGGTTGCCTGATCGGTCTGGGTACGCTGGCCAGCAGCAGTGAGCTGACCATCATGCGTGCGGCGGGCGTGTCCATCGGGCGCATCGTCTGGGCGGTCATGAAGCCCATGCTGGTGCTGATGATCGCAGGCGTGCTGGTCGGCGAGTACGTGGCTCCCTATGCCGAGAACCAGGCTCAGGCCGCGCGCTCGCTGGCCCAGGGCTCAGGTGATGCGCAGAGCGCCCGCCATGGTCTGTGGCACCGCCAGGGTGACGAGTTCATCCATATCAACACGGTACAGCCCAATGGCCTGATGCTCGGTGTGACACGTTATCGTTTCGATGACCAGCGCCACATGCAGACCTCCAGCTTTGCCAAAGAAGCCAACTTCAAGACCGATTACTGGGAATTGAAGGACGTCACCACCACGCACTTCAATGACGGCCGCACCGAGGTCATCAACACCCCGGTCGAGCGTTGGGACGTGGCGTTGAGCCCGCAACTGCTGAGCACGGTAATCATGCCGCCCGAGTCGCTGTCCATCAGCGGCCTCTGGAGCTACGCGCATTACCTGGCTGATCAGGGTTTGAGCAATGGCCGCTACTGGCTGGCGTTCTGGACCAAGGTCCTGCAACCGGCGGTGACCGTCGCGCTGGTGTTGATGGCGATCTCGTTCATCTTCGGCCCGCTGCGCTCGGTTACCCTGGGGCAGCGCGTATTTACGGGTGTAGTGGTGGGCTTTACCTTCCGCATCATTCAGGACCTGCTCGGTCCATCGAGCCTGCTGTTCGGTTTCCCGCCGTTGCTGGCGGTGCTGCTGCCAGCTGCCGCCTGTGCGCTGGCCGGAGTACTTCTGTTACGCCGGGCCGGGTAATGCATCAGCCGGACTGAAAAAGCCGACCCCCGGGTCGGCTTTTTCATGGGCGCTTGCTAATCCCGCATGCAAAAAAGCCTCTGGCATCGCTGCCAGAGGCTTTCTTGTAAATGCGTGGTGCGTCGTTCTCAGCCTTCGGCTTGAACTTCGTCAGCCTGCATGCCTTTCTGGCCCTGAACTGCAACGAAGGTAACTTTCTGGCCTTCTTTCAGGCTCTTGAAGCCGTTACCCTGAATAGCGCGGAAGTGTACGAACAGATCCGGCCCGCTCTCAGGAGTGATAAAACCAAAACCTTTTTCGTCGTTGAACCACTTGACGGTACCGCTCTGACGTTCAGCCATTTTCTTATTTCCTTGACGCTTGACTTGAATTGGTTACAGCCTCTTTCGCATGAAAGAGCACTGGGGCTGGTTGCAGGAAGTAAGAAACGTAGAACGGGTTGTAGCAAACCTAGAGCTACTGCCCAGGTCCAGATTCGGCGACCCATGCAAACACAGTCCGGAAACTCTACGCCAACTCTCGTTGCAAATACAACCCCCTTGCCTGGCTCCCTGTTTTCGGGGCTTTGGCCTTATACCTGCAGTGTTTGCATGGTGTGCACGGTGTTTGATCCGTCATAACATTTTGCACTTTATAGGTGCATTTTTTGCATATATGACAGGCTGTTCACGCGGCTGAAATACTCACGAAACACTGCAGGGGAACAGTGCCCCAGCAACACCGAAGTGTTGCTGTTTTTTTGACGCCGCTATTTAACCGCGGAAGTAACGTTGCGCAACGAAAGGCATTTTTGCAACGAGCATGGGGACTTTCTTGCCGCGCACCATTGCCCACACCGGTGTATTCAGCGCCGTGTAATCGTTATGCAGATAACCCATGGCCAGTGGGCCAGCCAGCGAAGGGCCAAAGCCGCCGCTGCATACCGTGCCGATGACCGCGCCCTGTTCATCGACGATCTCGGTACCTTCGCGCACGGGCGTGCGCTCCTGCGGAAGCAGGCCGACTCGCTTCTTGCTGACACCGCTCTGTTGCTGGGCAAAGATGCGCTCGGCTCCCGGGAAGCCGCCTGCACGCGCACCGTCGGCGCGACGCACTTTGGAAATCGCCCATAGCAGACTGGCCTCGATCGGCGAGGTCTGCGTGTCCATGTCATGGCCGTACAGGCACAGACCGGCTTCCAGCCGCAGCGAATCACGTGCACCCAGACCGATCGGGGCCACTTCCGGCTCATCCAGCAGGCGACGTGCCAGGGCTTCAGCCTGTTCGGCAGGCACCGAAATTTCATAGCCGTCTTCGCCGGTATAGCCCGAGCGACTGACATAGCATTTGACGCCCAGCAGCGTGACGCTGTTGAACTGCATGAAGGTCATTTTGGCGACTTCCGGGGCGAGGCGTGCCAGTACGGTTACAGCGGCAGGCCCTTGCAGCGCGAGCAGGGCGCGTTCTTCAAACAGTGGTTCGATTTTGCAATGCCCGGCCAGGTGCCTGCACAAGTGCGCCAGGTCCTGATCCTTGCAGGCCGCATTGACCACCAGCATCAACTGGTCGTTACCGAGATTGGCAACCATCAGGTCATCGAGAATGCCGCCGTTCTCGTCGGTGAACATCGCGTAACGCTGCATGCCGACCGGCAGGTCAATGATGTCTACCGGCACCAGGGCTTCCAGCGCCTTGGCGGCGTCTGCACCGGTGAGGCGAATCTGGCCCATGTGCGAGACATCGAACAGACCGGCCTGAGCGCGGGTGTGCAGGTGCTCTTTCATTACGCCCGCCGGGTATTGAACAGGCATGTCGTAACCGGCGAAGGGCACCATCTTCGCGCCGAGTTCGCGGTGCAGGGCGTGCAGGGGAGTGGTCAGCAGTGATTCTGTGGACATGTTCGATTCCTTGTTGAGCGGGTCATACCGGTGGCACTGCCTGTGCGTGCAGCGCAATCAGGCAGTGCCAGGCAGCGGCTGTCACGCTTCCTGATAGTTCTCGATGGACGGGCAGGCGCAGACCAGGTTGCGGTCGCCGAAGACGTTGTCGACACGACCGACCGGAGGCCAGTACTTGTTCTCGATCAGTGAATCGACCGGGTACACCGCCTGTTCGCGGCTGTAAGGATGGCTCCACTGGCCGACGATTTCGGCAGCGGTGTGCGGCGCGTTTTTCAGCGGGTTGTCATCCTTGTCCAGGGTGCCGTTTTCAACTGCGCGGATTTCTTCGCGGATCTTGATCATGGCATCGCAGAAGCGGTCCAGTTCTTCTCGGGATTCACTCTCGGTCGGCTCGATCATCAGTGTTCCGGCGACCGGGAACGACATGGTCGGGGCATGGAAGCCGAAGTCGATCAGGCGCTTGGCCACGTCGTCGACGCTGATGCCGCTGCTGTCCTTGATCGGGCGCAGGTCGAGAATGCACTCGTGCGCGACCAGGCCGTTGCTGCCGGTGTAGAGCACCGGGTAATGCTCCTCCAGACGGCGCGAGATGTAGTTGGCGTTGAGAATCGCCAGTTGCGAAGCGCGCTTGAGGCCTTCACCGCCCATCATGCGGATGTACATCCAGGTAATGGGCAGAATGCTGGCGCTGCCGAACGGTGCCGCGCAGACCGCGCCTTCCTTGCGCTCCATGCGGGCATGACCGGGCATGAACGGGGCGAGATGGGATTTCACGCCGATCGGGCCAACGCCCGGGCCGCCACCGCCGTGGGGGATGCAGAAAGTCTTGTGCAGGTTGAGGTGCGACACGTCGCCGCCGAACTTGCCCGGTGCGCACAGGCCAACCATGGCGTTCATGTTTGCGCCATCGATATAGACCTGGCCACCGTTGTCATGAACGATGCCGCAGATTTCGCGAATGCCTTCTTCGAACACGCCGTGGGTCGACGGGTAGGTGATCATGATCGCCGCAAGCTGGTCGCGATGCTGAACGGCCTTGGCGCGCAGGTCTTCGATGTCAACGTTGCCGCGTGCATCGCAGGCGGTCACCACGACGCGCATACCGGCCATGTTGGCGGTCGCCGGGTTGGTGCCGTGCGCCGAGGAAGGGATCAGGCAGATGTCGCGATGTTCGTCGCCACGGCTCTGGTGATAGGCGCGGATCGCCAGCAGCCCGGCGTATTCGCCCTGCGAGCCGGCGTTCGGTTGCAGCGAGATCGCGTCGTAACCGGTGGCTGCACAGAGCATGGCCTCCAGCTCATCGGTCAGTTGCTGATAACCGGCGCTCTGCTCGGCCGGGGCAAACGGGTGCAGGTTGCCGAACTCGGCCCAGGTCACCGGGATCATTTCGCTGGCGGCGTTAAGCTTCATGGTGCACGAGCCCAGCGGAATCATGGTGCGATCCAGCGCCAGGTCCTTGTCGGCCAGCTTGCGCAGGTAGCGCATCAGCTCGGTTTCCGAGTGATAGCGGTTGAACACCGGATGACTGAGGATCGCTGACTGACGCAACAGCCCGGCCGGCAGGCGCGACTGCACGCTGTCTGCGAGCGCGGCGAAGTCCGGCAGGCTCTGGCCGTCGCTGGCGAAGATTGCCCACAGCGTTTCGACGGCCGACTGCGAGGTGGTCTCGTCCAGTGACAGACCCAGACGCTGGTCATCGATTTCGCGCAGATTGATGTGCCTGGCGCGTGCGGCGGCATGCAGTGCAGCGG
Source organism: Pseudomonas sp. P129 (assembly GCF_020312195.1). NCBI lineage: Bacteria > Pseudomonadati > Pseudomonadota > Gammaproteobacteria > Pseudomonadales > Pseudomonadaceae > Pseudomonas > Pseudomonas sp. P129. The sequence continues at coordinate 269,112 of NZ_JAGPYS010000003.1, forward strand.
TTCTGTCGCCGGTGTGCAGGGTCAGGCTGTCGAAGAAAAATGCCTGCTCGGCCTTCAGGCCCAGCGCGCTCAAGCCTTCGGCAAGAATCGCGGTCAGCTGGTGAACACGATTGGCGATCTGTGTCAGTCCGCGTGGACCATGGTAGACGGCGTACATGCTGGCGATGTTGGCCAGCAGCACCTGTGCGGTGCAGATGTTGCTGGTGGCCTTTTCGCGACGAATATGCTGTTCGCGGGTCTGCATGGCCAGGCGCAAGGCCTGCTTGCCGTGACGGTCCACCGACACGCCGACCAGACGGCCCGGCATGTCACGTTTGAACGCATCGCGGGTCGAGAAGTAGGCCGCATGCGGGCCACCGAAGCCCAGTGGCACACCGAAGCGTTGCGCGCTACCAATCGCCACGTCAGCGCCGAATTCGCCTGGCGGGGTCAGCAGGGTGAGGGCCAGCAGGTCGGCAGCCACGGCGACCAGTGCGTTGGCCGCGTGGAAGCGTTCGACCAGTTCGCGGTAATCGAACACGTCGCCATTGCTGGCCGGATATTGCAGCAGTGCGCCGAAGTAATCGCCGACATCGCCCAGCTCGTGCTCATCGGCCACGACCACGGTAATGCCCAACGGCTCGGCGCGGGTACGCAATACATCCAGGGTCTGCGGGTGGCAGTGGCTGGACGCGAAAAACTGTTGGCTGGCCTTGTTTTTGCTCAAGCGTTTGCAAAAGGTCATTGCCTCGGCGGCGGCGGTGGCTTCGTCGAGCAGAGAGGCGTTGGCAATCGGCAGGCCGGTGAGGTCGCTGATCAGTGTCTGGAAATTGAGCAATGACTCCAGGCGGCCCTGGGAAATCTCTGGCTGGTAAGGCGTGTAAGCGGTGTACCAGGCCGGGTTTTCCAACAGGTTGCGCAGAATCGGTGCTGGCGTGTGGGTGTTGTAGTAACCCTGGCCGATGTAGGTCTTGAACAGCTGATTCTTGCTGGCGATGGCCTTGATGGACGCCAGCGCATCGGCTTCGCTCTGCCCGGCAGGCAGGTTCAGAACGCTGGTGCCCTTGATGCTTTCCGGGATAACGCTTTCGCTCAGCGCTTCGATGGAATCGAAACCCAGTGTTTGCAGCATGGCCAGCTCGTCAGCCGCGCGCGGGCCAATGTGACGGGCAATGAATTCGTTGGCAGTGGTCAGTTCGATACGGTCAGTCATGGCGTGCTCCTCAGGCTTCGGCGTTGGCTTTGATCAGGCGGTCGTAGGCGTCCTGATCCAGCAAGCCGTGAATGGCGTTGGCGTCTTGTGGAACGAAGCGAAAGAACCAGCCCGCACCGAGGGCATCTTCATTGACCAGCTCCGGCGTGGCATCGAGGGCGGAATTGACCTCGACGACGTCACCGTCCAGCGGCATGTTGATGCTGCTGGCGGCCTTCACCGATTCCACCACCGACACTTCAGCGTGTTGAGTGTAGGCCTGTAAATCCGGGAGCTGCACGAAGACCACATCGCCCAGCGATTCCTGTGCGTAGGGCGTAATGCCGACCGTCACGCTGCCGTCGGTTTCGGCACGCAGCCATTCATGGTCAACGGTGAATCGCAAATCGCTCATACAAACTCCTCGGAGAACAGGGCTCGCGCAGGACGCGAACAATATGAGCCATGACCTAGCAATTTAGCGGCCATGTTTTATTTTTCTTTTTAAATCAATGGTTTGTATGTTATTTGGCTACGCTTGACGATATCGGGTGTAGCGAAAACGCTACGGTCGTCAGGTATTTGAAAATACCTGACTGATCAAGGCCTTGATGCGTGGGGAGTGAGCTGTTTTGGAGCGAAATCGTTACGTTGGAGCGTTTTCGTTACGATCGGGCCGGCATGATTGCACCCGGCTACCAATGGCTATCACCCGGAACCCGTCGCTAGCGCGTCGGCAGTTACCCGACGCGGCTTGCCGGTGAGCACAAAAACGCTTCGAGCTCTTCAAGCGGCAGTGGCTTGCTGATCAGATAGCCCTGAATTTGATCGCAATGGTTTTCGCGCAGGAACGCCAGTTGCTCTGGGGTTTCAACCCCTTCGGCGATCACCTGCAGGTCGAGGCTGTGAGCCAGCTCGATGATGGCTCTGGCGATGGCCGCGTCCTGTGGGTTGCTGGTCACCTCGCGAATGAATGCGATGTCGATTTTCAGCTTGTCGATAGGGAAGCGGCGCAGGTACGCCAGGCTTGAATAGCCGGTGCCGAAGTCGTCGATGGAAATACTCACGCGGTTGGCTCGCAGTGCTCCCAGGGTGGCGATGGTGTGTGCGGTATTTTCCATCAACGAACTTTCTGTCAGCTCGACCTCAAGCCACTGCGGCGCAACATTGTGTTTTTCGAGGGCCTGACGGATGTCGGCAACCAGGCTGCTGCTGGAAATCTGTTGCCCGGAGATGTTGACCGCGACCTGAAACGAGCCCAATCCGGAGCGTTGCCAGCGCGCAATCTGGGCGCAGACGCTGTCGACCACCCAGTTGCCGACTTCACCGATCAGGCCGAGGCTTTCCAGTACGGGGACAAATACGACAGGCGAAACGCCTGGATGACCAGGGCGTGGCCAGCGCAACAGCGCCTCAAGTCCGCAGATACGGTCGTTGTTCAGGTCCAGCTTGGGTTGGTAGACGATTTCGAAGGCCTGGTTGCGCACCGCTTCGCGCAGCGCGGCCTCAAGGTCCAGACGGGCCGAAACGTCGGCGTTCATCTGCGGCGTATAGAACCGGTAGTTGTCCGGGCCGATCTTTCGAGCGCTGTTCATGGCGGTGTAGGCATGTCTGATCAGCTCGCGCGAGTCTTCGCCATCCTCCGGGTACAGGGCAATGCCGATGCTGGCGGTCATGACCAGGCTCTGGCCTTCTATGCGGAAGGGCGCTCGCAATGCGTTGCGGATGCGTTCGAGCGTTTGCCGGGTATCCGCCTGGCCGGGACGAAGCATCAGAATCAGGGCGAACTGATCGCCGTCCACGCGGCCGAGGGTGTCGCTGGCATTCAGGCAGTTCGACAGTCGGCGGCTGACTTCCAGCAGCACCTCATCGCCCAGCACATGCCCCCAGGTTTCGTTGATGTTCTTGAAACCGTCGATATTGACTGTCAATGCCGCCAGCTTCCAGCGACTGATGGCCGCCTGGGTCATGCCCATTTGCAGGCTGGTAAAAAACAGATCCCGGTTGGGCAGGCCGGTCAGCGTGTCGTAGTGGGCCATGGTCAGCAGGCGCTGGTCGCTTTCCTTGCGCCGGGTGATGTCGCGCACGATGCCGACGATGACCCAGTCCTCGCCGGTTCGGTAGGCCTGGCGATGGATTTCGACCTCGACATCCCGGCCGCTCTTGTCGCGAATCTGGGTTTCCAGCGGTTCGCTGGGGCCTTTGCCGGCGATGATCTGGTCATACACGACCTCAAGCTGCTCCATGGACGTCTCGCCCAGTTCCGCAGGTGTCTTGTGCGACAGCTCCTCGGCGGTGTAGCCCAGCAACTGGCAGGCCCGGCGGTTGAATTCGATCAGGCTCATGGTGTTGCGGTTGATCAGGAAGATCGCGTCTTCGGAGGCGTCCATTACCGTGCGAAAACGCTCGAGATCGATGGTGCGCTGCTGCAACTGATCTTCGAGGATCAGGCTGTGGCTCTTCAGGTAGTCGCCGAACGCCTTGAGACGCAGCAGGTTACGCACGCGCAGCCACAGTTCGGCGCTGTCCACAGGCTTGTTGAGGTATTCCTCGGCCCCCGCTTCCAGCCCTGAAAGACGGGAACTCTGGTCGTCGAGTGCCGAGAGCATGATGATCGGTATATTGGCGGTGCCCTTTTCGGCCTTGAGCTGGCTGGCGACTTCATAGCCGTCCATGCCCGGCATCATGATGTCCAGCAGAATCAGGTCGGGTGCCTGTCGTTTGATCATGGCCAGCGCCAGCTCGCCTGATTCCGCCGTCAGTGTCCGGTAACCCTGGTTCTGCAAGAGAACCTCCAGCAGGTCCCGGACATGGACGTCGTCATCGATAATCAGGATGGTCGCGGCGCTCTGGGTCATATCGAATGCTCAGGTAATGGGCTGTTGAGGCAGATTTTTTTCCAGCAGTGTGTCGATGACCCGGTACAGCTCCTTGTAGCGCAACGGCTTGATGACATAAGCGTTGCAGCCCGCCAGGCGGATCTTCTCCTTGTCTTCCTTCATGGCCATCGCGGTCAGTGCGACCACCGGGATCGCGGCGGTGCCGGCGTCTTTCTTCAACAGCGCTGTGGCGGTCAGGCCATCCATTTCCGGCAGATGGATGTCCATCAGGATCAGGTCGGGCTGACGCTCGCGAGCCAGTTTCAGGCCGGTTTCGGCATCGACGGCCGACAGCACAGTGTGCCCGGCGCTGGTCAGCAATAGTTCTGCCAGACGCATGTTCGCCGCATTGTCTTCAATGATCAGGATCTGGGCCATCGCGCCTCCGCTGATTCAGGTGAGCGGATGGGCAGCCAGACCACGAAGCGTGCGCCGAGGTCCTTCACGCTGGCGACCGCGACGCAGCCGCCGTGAAGTTCGGTCAGTTGCTTGACCATCGCAAGACCCAGTCCGGTGCCTTCGAATTTGCGTGCCAGGCCGCTGTCGATCTGGCTGAACGCCTTGAACAGCTTGTTCATGTCGCTTTGGGCGATGCCGATTCCGGTGTCGCTGACACTCAGTTCCAGAAACTGCTCACAGTCACCGGACGCAAGCGCAAACCCGTAGGTCGGCCAGTCACCGTCGATAAGACCTGCCTGGGAAGCCGGCACCAGACGCACCGCCAGCGTCACCCAGCCACCGGGCTCGCTGAATTTCACGGCGTTGGCCAGCAGGTTGTAGACGATCTGCTTGGTCTTGCGTCGATCGAGCTCAAGCTCACCGAATTCGGCCTCTGTTTCCAGTTTCAGCTGAATGTGTTGCAGGGCGGCTTGCTCACGCACGATCAGCAGGCTGTTGCTCAGCAGTTCGTCCAGATCGACCGACTCGAGCTCCAGCGTCATCATGCCGGCCTCGACCTTGGACAGGTCGAGGATGTCATTGATCAGCGACAGCAGGTGCTGGCCGCTGTTGAAGATATCGCCTATGTAGCGTCGCTGGGCATCGGTCATGTCGCCGACCATGCCGTCCCTGAGTGCCTCGGAGAAACCGATCACGGCGTTGAGCGGGGTGCGCAACTCGTGCGACATGGTGGCAAGAAACTCGGACTTCATGTGGCTGGCGTGTTCCAGCTCGATATTCTTTTCTTCCAGCGTTCGCTCGAAACGCTTGCGCTCGGTCACGTCGCGGGCCGCGGCGAAGACACCCTTGAGCTTGCGGTCACGGTCATGAAAGGTCGCGGCGTTGTAGGACACCACGGTTTCAGTGCCGTCGTAGGCGCGCACGGTGAGTTCGTAGTCACTGACCTTGTGCTCGCTGAGCACGCGCTTGATGGCGGCATCGGCACTCGCCGGGTCGGTGAAGAAGTTCTTGCAGGGCGCGCCGATCAATTCGTCGCGGGTGCGCCCGGTCAGCGCCATCATCTGCTTGTTGACGTCGGAAATGATGCCTTGCGGGTCGGTCATCATCAGCGCATCGATGTTCGATTCGATCAGCGAACGGGTATAGAACTGTTGGTCCCGCAAGCGCTGATCGAGCAAGGCCTGAGCTTCTTCCTCCTGCTTGCGCGCGGTGTTGTCGGTGCCGATCAGCAGATAACCGATGATGGTTTCGGCGCTGTCGCGCAGTGACGTGACCGAGACCATGGCCGACAGGCGGCTGCCATCCTTGCGGATGTAGGTCAGTTCGTAGATGTCTTCGATGCCGCGCGAAGCCTTGAATACCAGGGCTTCGAAACCCGGCGTGATGGGCGTGTTGAGTTCATGGCTGAGGGCCGCCGCGCGGATGATGAGCTCGGCGGGGTCGGAGATGTCCGCAGGTGTGATCTTGTCGACCACGTCTTCGGAGTGATAGCCGAGCATCCGTTCGGCGCCGACATTGAATATCTGGATAACGCCGTGCTCATCGGTTGCGATGCTGGAGAAGTAGGCGCTGTTGAAAATTGCGTCCTGCAGCGCGCCGGTCTTGAGAAGGATTTTCTGACGGCGAGATTCGACGATTTTTTCAGCGCGAGACTGAGCGTCGACAAGCGGGCGGTCCACTGGCGAGGTTGGCATATGACTTCCCGGTACTACCTGACCTTTTTGCCATTACGGCCGTAATCACACTACGGACATCCATTCAAATGGATGATAAGAGGTTCATGGACGATACCAGATCGTTATCGGCAAACTAGTTATTAAATGAATCCTTTCGGAATATATTTTCGATGAGCGACTTCAATCGACTAACGCTTGCCAGGAATTCCATATTTTCGCAGGCGATGAGCGATGGCGGTGTGCGAAGTATGCAGGCGATTGGCCAGTTGGCGGGTGGAAGGGTAATCCGCGTAAAGCTTTTCCAGCAGATTCCGCTCGAAGGCTTCGACGGCATTTTCGAGGCTGTCGATCGGGCTGTCGTTCTGGCGCGCCACTGCGGTGCCGGCGATATCCAGGTCGCCTATATCCACTTGAGTGTGTTCGCAGATGGCAGCTGCGCGAAAAATCACATTCTGTAATTGCCGCACATTGCCTGGCCAGCGGTTGCCGAGCAGTGCAGGGTAGGTGCCGGGTGCAAGTCTGCAGACCGGGCGCTGAATCTGTGCGCATGCCTGCTCCATGAAGTATCGGGCCAGCAGCAGAATGTCCTGACCGCGCTCGCGCAACGGTGGAACCTCAAGATTGAGGACATTAAGGCGGTAGAACAGGTCTTCACGGAAGGTGCCTTCGCTGACCATCTTTTCCAGATCGCGGTGGGTGGCGCTGAGAATGCGCACATTGACCCGTACTTCGCGATCGCCACCGACGCGCCGGAAGCTGCCATCGTTGAGAAAACGCAGCAGTTTGGCCTGCAGATAGGGTGACATTTCGCCGATTTCATCGAGAAATACGCTGCCCTGGTTGGCCAGCTCCATCAATCCCGGTTTGCCGCCACGCTGTGCCCCGGTAAACGCTCCCGGGGCGTAGCCGAACAGTTCGCTTTCGGCGAGGTTCTCCGGCAACGCCGCGCAGTTGAGGGCCAGAAACGGTTCGCCGTGGCGTGCGCTGCTGGCGTGACAGGCCCGGGCGACCAACTCTTTGCCGGTGCCGGTTTCGCCCTGAATCAGCAGCGGTGCGTCCAGCGCCGCCACCCGTTGCGCGCGTGCCTTGAGAGTGCGGATGGCGGCCGAGTCGCCGAGCAGAGCGTCGAAACCTTCGGCGTGATCATGGTGCAATGCCGACAGGCGTTCGCCGATTCGGCTGGGCAGGTACAGGGTAATCAGCGCGCCGGCCTCGGTGATCGGCGTGGCATCCAGCAGCAGTGCTTCACCATTGAGGGTGATCTCGCGCAGCGGCAGGCGAAAGCCGTTTTCCAGCAACGCGACGTGCAGACTGGGGTCGCTGAACAGCTCACCGATCGATTCGCCCGCCGGCTCCCTGCCGATCAGTGCAATGAGTGCCGGGTTGGCCAGCAGCACGTGCCCGGCGCTATCCAGAGCCAGCACCGGATCGGTCATGGCGGCGAGCAACGCGTCCAGCTGCAAGTGGCGACGCTGACCCGGAAGGATGTCGACCACGGTGATCGCTTCCACACCACGGACCCGAAACAGCGCGTCCTTGAGCTCTTCGAGCATTTGATGGCTGAGCGTCGGCGCATCGATGTACACGTTGGGCGGTACCATCTCCACCGCGTCCAGATTCAGATTGCGTCCACCCAGAATCGCCAGCACTTCCTGGGTGATACCGACGCGGTCGATGAAGCTGACATGGATGCGCATGAGGCGTTGACGGTTCGCGAATGAGAAGGCGGCAAGTATGCCTTGTGGCGGCAGGTTTGGTGAAATCCGCTGGTGTCCTTGCAGACACCTGTCACTCTTCACGCTCCTGCAGGCACCTATCGTTCCTCACGGCCCAGTGGAATGCCCTTCGTGACGCTCTGCGTCATGGATTTATGCCATGCCGCCTATTCAGGCGAGGACGCAGAGCGTCCAGAACGGCATACCCACGCGGAGCATGGGCACGATGGTGTTTTCCGATGCCTGATTCCTCCAGCTACTGCCCGCTGGTGTTCTCCAGGCCTCGGCTGCGCTGGCTTACTCCAGATGCTCCGGTTTAACCGGGTCGCCTGACTTGGCGTGGAGTTTGTCGCGAATGTCCGCGAACATTCGGTCATAGTCCTTGTGCTGGGCGATGGGCAGTGCGGCCGAGTTGGGCAAGCCGTGCCTTATCGCGATGCGACTCGCGTCATGGGCGAAGTTGAAGGCAAGGTCACGGGGCAACTGGAATTGCTCCTCGAACGGCTTGCCGTTGATTTCGCCCTGCATGGTGAAGTGCATGGACGTGCCTTGCTTGGGATCTTCCTCCACGTTGTAGCGCAAGTGGATGTCATAGCTGATATCCGACGGTTGAAGCGCCACGTGGGTGAGGTGCAGATGGCCTGGCTCGTACATGAAGTGACTCCATCAAGGTGTGAGTGTGCTCAGTCTGACACTGACCGAGACAGGACGGTTCAGCCTTGCGCAGGGTGCCACGCGCATCATGCCTGCGCTCAACGCTCTATCTTGTCCGGCTCCGGCCTCGACCAGATCCATAGATTGCCCAGCGCCATCCCCGTGAGTGCCAGGTACAGCCACCAGGCATGGCCGATCAGGCTCAGCATCACCACGGCACAGACAAGCATGCTGATGGTAGCGCTGATCTTGGCCTTGCGCGCGACCAGTCGGCCGTTACGCCAGTTGTACAGTATCGGTCCGAACACCCGGTGATTTTCCAGCCAGGCGTTCAGTCGCGGCGAACTGCGTGTTGCCGCCCAGGCGGCCAGCAGAATGAACTCGGTGGTTGGCAGGCCGGGAACGAAGATCGCAACGATGCCTATGCCCAGCGCGGTGTAGGCGAGGATGCCGTATAAAAGGCGTGAAAGTCTTGAGCCGGGTGGTTTGTACGTCATGGTCTCTACAGGCAGGTTCGGGGAGCCCGGCCAGCTTAACAGCACCGGGCGCTTTTTCATGCCTGTGCCATGTCTGCAACGGGAGCATCGGCGTAGGCGCACTGCAGCAACACGTTGAAACGCTCGAATGCGGCGATGGCGCCGCGATCGAGTTCTGCTTCCTGTTCGGCAGTCAGTGGCAGTTCATCAAGCGTTCGGACAAAGGCTTTCCAGCCTGCAGCCCGGCCTCCGGCAGGCTCGCCCAGGTGCCGCGCGCCGAAGCTGTCGCTCAGGTTCAGGGCCTGGGCACGTTTGATCAGGAATGCTGCACCGAGCTTGGAGCCCTCGGAGACGAACAGCCAGCCGAGCGCTTCAGCGCTGCTCGGCTTTTGTACCGCGCCCGCCACCGGCAGGGGAAGGTCCATGTTCAGGTCGGCAAGGTCTGCTCTGGCCTGTTCGGCCCGGCAGCGGGCCGGCAGGTCACTGATGATCGTTTGAAGCGTGGGGTCGCTGTACAGGGGTTGCAGCTCTTTCTGGAACAGGTACTGGGCAACCACGAAGCGCGAATAGCTGGCCAGGGTGTCAAACGGCGCATGTGCCTTGACCGCCTTGTCGAGCTGTTCATGCGGTGCGTGGGTGATCTGGCTCAGGCGTTGCGAACGCAGGGTCGGTCGGTTCTGATCAAGGGGCATCGTAGTCTTCCTTGCTGAAAAAGGGCTTGTTGAATAGACGAACAGTCAGGCCCGAAAGCGTAAAAAAAGCCTGCCGCTCGATCATCCAGCGGCGGCCTTCAGAGACGTTCGGGCTCAGATGTCCCACACCACATTGACGCTGAAATTGCGTCCCGGCTGGGTCAGGCGATCGAGGTTGGCGGGTGCGGTTACGCCGGCTTCTCCCACGCCGTCGTAGCCGCGCACATCGTCCCAGCGCCAGTATTTTTTATCGGTCAGGTTGTACAGGCCTGCGTTGACGGTCACGTCATCACTGACCTTGTAGTAGCCGGTCAGGTCCAGAATGCCGAAGCCCGGTGTCCTGAACTGGCTGGAGGTGCCGTCCGGCGTGTGGAAGTTGCTGTCATCCACGCGGTTCTTGCGCTTGACCAGAGTCCAGCTCAACAGACCGCCGTAGTGATCGCGGTCATAACCGAGCCCCATGACACCGGTCAGCGGGTTGACGCTGTTGAGCGGCTCGCCCGTGTCGTCGTTGCGGCCGTGCAGATAGGCGACCGAGGCCTGGCTGTAGAGACCGTTCGGCGCACCCAGGCTGTCGAGGTTCAGACGGCCTTTGAGTTCGGCGCCTTTGAGGGTGGCGTGGCGTATGTTGTTGGACTGGAAGGTGAGATCGCTATAGCCGGGAGTGATGGCGTCTTCGTTGATGAAGTCGCGGTACTTGTTGTAGAACACCGCGATGTCGAACGAGCCGGACTCGAAGCGACCGCGCAGCCCGGTTTCGTAACTTTTACTCGTTTCGGGCTTCAGGTTCGGATTGGGCTCGACCACGTACCCGGCGGTCGGGTTTGCGAAGCGTCCGTACAGTGACTTGGCTGAAGGCGTGCGGAAGCCCTCGGCATACTGGCCGTACCACGTGTAGGCATCGCTGAGTGCGTACGTCACGCCCAGCTTGGGTGACAGGCGATGCCAGGTTCGCGTTTCATCGTTCGCTTGGTCTGGGTCGGTCAGGCTGACCGATCTGAGGAATTGCGAGGTGAATGTCGGATCGAGCCGGGTATGGTCGTAGCGCACGCCGGGCAGGAAGGTCCAGTCATTCCAGCTGATCTGGTCCTGCGCAAACAACGCGTAGCTGGTGATGGTCGGGTCGGGGAAATCACTCGTTGCGGCCAGTCGGTCACTCGGGCTGTCTGCACCGACAGCGCGGCAGGAGCCGAAGACTCGCGCACAAGTGCCGCTGCCGCTGCGCAATCCGGTCACTTTCTGGCGCTTGATCGTTGTGCCGTAGGTCAGCACGTGGTCGGTGCTGGCAACGGAGAATGCCTTGTCCAGCTGGGCATCGAACACCCACTGCTTTTCCTGATACTGCGTGTCGCGTTCACGAATGACATCGCGGGAGAACGGAAAGTAACGTTCCCGGGTGCTCTGATCGGTTTTCGCGATCTGATAGTTCAAGCTCCACTTGACGTTGTCGACCAGCAGGCTGTCGAGGGCGAAGCTGTTTTCGATCCCAAAGCGCTCGCGGGTGATGGTGTCGTTACCTTCGCGCGCCTGATACATCCCCAGACCGCTGCCGTTGGCGAATGGCCCGCCGACTGCGCTTTTCAGATTGCTGTCGCGGTCGTCCTTGTACTTTTCATAGGCCAGCGCCAGACGCGAACCGTCGCCGTAATTCCAGCCCAGTTTGCCCAGCACATTGGTACTGCGCGCATCCTCAGGGTTGGCTTGCGTGCGGCTCAATCCGCTACCGCCGGTGCTGCCATAGGATTCGGTTTCATGGCCATTGCGCTGGCTGAGGTGCAGCAAGCCGTCGAACTCGCCCTGACGGCCTGCGACGGTGGCCGAGTTGAGCCAGCTTTGGTCTGCCGAGCTGTAGCCGGTTTTCAACCGTGCGCCGACATCCTTGCCGGGCTTGATGATGTCGTCCGGGTCCAGTGTGTAGTAGCTGACCACACCACCAATGGCGCTGCTGCCGTAGAGGGCCGAAGCGGGACCGCGGAGGATTTCCACGCGCTTGACGATCTCCGGGTCGACATAGTTGCGGTGAGTCTGTGCATAGGGACCGGTGAAAAAGCTGTCGGGCACCTCGACGCCGTCGACCTGGGTCAGGATCCGGTTGCCGTCGATGCCGCGAATGTTATAGCCGGTCGTGCCCGCACGCTGGCCTGCGCCACCCACCGAAACCCCAGGCTCGTAACGCACCAGGTCGCGGAGCGTGTTGACGTTGTCGCGGTCCAGTTCCTCACGGGAATGTACGCTGACAGTGCTCGGCACCGTGGCGACATCCTGGGCCTGGCGTGTGGCGCTGACAGTGATCTGATCCAGCGCCATGACGCCAGCGGTGGGGGCGCGTTTTTCCAGCACGACGCTGTTGTTGCCCAGATTGCGGTAGCTCAGCAAGCTTCCGGAAAGCATGCTGTCCAGCGCCTGGGCAGCGCTCAGTTCCCCGCTGGCCCCAGGGGAGATGACGTTTTGGGCCAGGCCCGCCGACATGCCTACCTGCCAGCCGGTCACGCGGCTGAACTCGTTCAGCGCCGATACCAGGGGTTGCTGACTGATCGAGAAGGGGTAGGTGGCCGCCGGGCGGGTCGCATGAGTACTTTCACTGGCAGCACTGGCGTTTGTCAGCTGCAGACTGGCGCCCAGTACCGCAATCGTCAGCAGAGAAAGCGTAAGCCTTGCGCGTTGTCGGGCGACAGGCGTGAACGTGGATGACATCGGTAGCGCTCCCTGGGGTGTTGCTCGTCATAGTGTTTACAAGCTGTTTCACAATGAGAATCAGTTGCATTGGCTATGACTAGACGAACGGCCAGTCGCTATCGAGTAAAAAAACTTTTCTTCAGTTGAGAATCACCAGCGCGGGCATTTCGTGAATGCTTGCCGACGTGATCTGCGCCAGCGAACGCACCACGTCGAGCGGGTTGTCCAGGCGGTAGTTGCCGGTTACGGCAACACGGTCCAGTTGCGCATTGGTGCTGACGATCCAGCCTGGATAGTAACGGCGCAGCTCAGCCAGTACGTCGCCCAGCGGGGAGTTGTCGAAGATCAGTCGGCCCTGCACCCAGGCCAGGTCCCGGGCCGGGTCAAGCTTTTCACGCTGCCCAAACCCGTCAGGCCCCACGCGAACGCTGTCTCCAGCGCCCAGACTGAGGCTGGAGTCGCCATGGCTGGCGTGCACGTCGACAGCGCCGCGTTGCACGTGTACCTGCGCGACGCCGTTCAGGTAGCGCACCGAAAACGCGGTGCTGTTGGCGCTCATGCGCACCGGGCCTGCTTCGATTTCCAAGGGCAGCCCGGGCCTGGGCGTGACATCGAAGAAGGCTTCACCCTGGTACAAGCGGGCAGAGCGCTGTTTTTCTCCGACCTGACTGGAGAAAGCCGAATCAGTATTGAGCAGCACCTTCGAGCCGTCCGCCAGTTCCAGGCGCTGGCGTTCACCGACGACCGTCAGATGATCGGCCTGCAGGCGCAAGGGCAGATTGCTGAAGCTGAACAACCCCAACAGCAGCACCGCAGCAGTGGCCAGAGGTTTCCAGTGGGAACGGGCACGCTGCCATGCCGAGCGCTTGCGCGGTGGTGCGATATTTTCGGCTGCGCACCGAACCGGCTGCGAGCTCCAGAGCGTCCGGGCCTTCTCGAATGCGCGAGCGTGGTCGGGATCGGCATTCAGCCATTCCTGAAAACGCGCCTGGTGCGCATCGTCTGCGCCTTCCAGCTCGATCAGCCAGGTCAGGGCCTGATCCATTGCAGCGTTGCTCAACACGTCCTGCGCGATCGCGTGCGGACGTTCTGTTTTCGGGGCCACGGTGTTCCTCGGCAATCCTGAAACTGTATCGATATGAGTGTGGCAGCGTGCGGTAGGGTTCAGGGCGGGTCAAGCCTGGAAAGGACGCCTATGCAGATCGCCATGATCAGTTTCAATTCTTTTTGTACGGTACTGGCAGAGACCTGCAACTGCTCGGCAATTTCCAGATAGCTGCGGCCATCGAGGCGGCTGAGGGTAAAGATTTTCTGCTGGCGCGGGCTCAGCGTGCTCAGACTGGCGCTCAGGTTCTCCAGCAGGCGCTTGGCGTGTGCAGCATCTTCGGGCGAGCCCAGCTGGGCCACGACATTTTCGAGCCGTGCAGGCGACACGTCTTCGAGCATGGTCCGGCCGTGGATGCGCCGCGCACGCAAATGATCCAGCGCCAGGTTGCGAGCGGTCTGGAAAACGAAGGGTTCAAGATGAGCGACCGGGTGTTCGGTCAATGCACGGCTGACGCGCAGCCAGGTTTCCTGAAGCAGGTCTTCAGCAGCGCTTTGATTGCCAACCATGCGTTGCAGAGTACGTAACAGGACCGGGCGCTGGGCCAGAAACACGTTGTTGAAGTCTGAGTGCGACACGAAGGAGCCCGACCGGAGATTCGAGCAAATGATAATGCTTCTCATCTTCTGGGAGGGTCAAGCCTGGATCTGTAAATATTTGTCCGCCAGAGGCGCGCTCAAGACCGCGCGAGGACGCCCGAAGCCGCATGCCCACGCAGTGCATGGGCATGAGAGCAGGCGCTTGTCTGGACGTCTGTCCTTTACTGCGCGTTATGCAGTGCCAGGCAGTTGTCGAGCATGCGATTGGAAAACGCCCATTCGTTGTCGTACCACGACAGTACCTTGAGCAGCTTGCCGCTGACCTTGGTGTGGTTGGCGTCGAAGATCGACGACAGCGGGTTGTGGTTGAAGTCGTGGGAGACCAGCGGCAATGAGTTGTAACCGAGCACTTTGGAGTGCTGACTGGCTTCTTTCATCAGCGCGTTGACTTCATCGGCGGTGGTTTCGCGCTTCAGGGTCACGGTCAGGTCGACCAGCGAAACGTTGATGACCGGTACGCGCACAGCCATGCCGGTGAGTTTGCCTGCCAGCTCCGGCAGTACCAGACCTACCGCTTCGGCAGCGCCGGTCTTGCTCGGGATCATCGACTGCGTGGCCGAGCGGGCGCGGTACGGATCGGTGTGATAGACATCGATCAGGTTCTGGTCGTTGGTGTAGGCATGAATGGTGGTCATCAGACCGTTTTCGATACCCAGCTCGCGATGCAGTATTTGAGCGACCGGTGCCAGGCAGTTGGTGGTGCACGAGGCGCTGGAGATGATCTGGTGCGACTGGCGCAGCGTGTCGTGGTTGACACCATAGACGATGGTGGCATCGGCACCGCTGGCTGGCGCGGAGATAATCACCTTGCGGGCGCCGGCGGTGAGGTGCGCGGCAGCCTTGTCACGGCTGGTGAACAGACCGGTGCATTCGAACACCACGTCTATGTCCTGCGCTTTCCACGGCAGCTCGGCCGGATTGCGAATGGCACTGACCGAAATACGGTCACCATTGACGGTCAGGCTGTCCTTGTCGCACTCGACCGTGCCGCTGAAAGGGCCGTGTACGGTGTCGAAGCGCAGCAGGTGTGCGTTCATTTCGCTGTCGCCAAGATCGTTGATGGCGACGACCTGCAGGTCCTGGCGGTAGCCTTGGGTATACAGTGCGCGTAGGACGTTGCGGCCGATTCGGCCAAAACCGTTGATTGCGATACGAAGAGTCATACAGCCGTCCTTCTGAATTTGTTGTTGGAATTACAAGATTATTCTCATAGAAATAGAAAACAAGCCTTTTTAGTGGCAATATTTTGTTTTATCTACAACTACAAGCCTGAAAGGCCCTCCCAGTTGATCGAGATCAGGGTTTTGCTCCCTGACAGTCACTGCTCGAAAACCGGAGCCGTCTTTACGGGTGACCTTAGACGTTAGCCTGGAGTTCATCACATGCATCCCCGCGTCCTTGAAGTAACCGAGCGTCTCATCGCCCGCAGTCGCGATACCCGTCAGCGCTACCTTCAATTGATTCGCGGCGCAGCGAGCGATGGCCCGATGCGCGGCAAGCTCCAATGCGCCAACTTTGCCCATGGCGTCGCCGCCTGCGGACCGGAAGACAAGCAAAGTCTGCGTCTGATGAACGCCGCCAACGTGGCCATCGTCTCTTCCTACAACGAGATGCTTTCGGCGCATCAGCCCTACGAACACTTTCCAGCCCAGATCAAACAGGCTTTACGTGACATTGGTTCGGTCGGTCAGTTTGCCGGCGGTGTGCCGGCCATGTGCGATGGCGTGACCCAGGGTGAGCCGGGCATGGAGCTGGCCATTGCCAGCCGTGAAGTGATTGCCATGTCCACGGCGATTGCCTTGTCACACAATATGTTCGACGCCGCCATGATGCTGGGCATCTGCGACAAGATCGTGCCCGGCCTGATGATGGGCGCCTTGCGGTTCGGTCATCTGCCGACCATTTTCGTGCCCGGCGGGCCGATGGTTTCAGGCCTCTCCAACAAGGAAAAAGCCGACGTACGGCAGCGTTATGCGGAAGGCAAGGCCACCCGCGAAGAGTTGCTCGACTCGGAAATGAAGTCGTATCACGGTCCGGGAACCTGCACCTTCTACGGCACCGCCAACACCAACCAGCTGGTGATGGAAGTGATGGGCATGCACCTTCCCGGTGCCTCGTTCGTCAATCCCTATACGCCCTTGCGTGATGCGCTGACGGCCGAGGCGGCCCGCCAGGTAACGCGTATGACCAAGCAAAGTGGCAGCTTCATGCCGATCGGCGAGATCGTCGACGAGCGCTCGCTGGTCAATTCCATCGTTGCGCTGCACGCGACTGGCGGCTCGACCAACCACACGCTGCACATGCCGGCCATTGCCCAGGCCGCCGGCATTCAGCTGACCTGGCAGGACATGGCCGATCTGTCGGAAGTGGTACCGACCCTCAGTCACGTCTACCCCAACGGCAAGGCCGATATCAACCACTTCCAGGCGGCAGGCGGCATGTCGTTCCTGATTCGCGAGCTGCTGGCTGCCGGCCTGCTGCACGAAAACGTCAACACCGTGGCCGGTTACGGCCTGAGCCGTTACACCAAAGAGCCGTTCCTGGAAGACGGCAAACTGGTCTGGCGTGAAGGGCCGCTCGAAAGCCTCGATGAAAATATCCTGCGGCCGGTTGCCCGTCCGTTCTCGCCAGAAGGTGGCCTGCGGGTCATGGAAGGCAACCTGGGGCGCGGCGTGATGAAAGTGTCCGCCGTGGCTCCGGAACATCAGATCGTCGAAGCGCCGGCCAAGGTGTTCCAGGATCAGAAGGAACTGGCCGATGCCTTCAAGGCGGGTGAGCTGGAGTGCGATTTCGTCGCGGTGATGCGCTTCCAGGGGCCGCGCTGCAATGGCATGCCCGAGCTGCACAAGATGACGCCGTTTCTGGGGGTCCTTCAGGATCGCGGGTTCAAGGTTGCGCTGGTCACCGATGGACGCATGTCGGGCGCCTCGGGCAAGATCCCGGCGGCGATTCATGTCTGTCCGGAAGCGTTCGATGGTGGCCCATTGGCTCTCGTGCGTGATGGCGATGTGATTCGTGTGGATGGTGTAAAAGGCACGTTACAAGTTCTGGTCGAAGCGTCAGAATTGGCCGCCAGAGAACCGGCCATCAACCAGATCGACAACAGTGTCGGCTGCGGTCGCGAGCTTTTTGGATTCATGCGCATGGCCTTCAGCTCCGCAGAGCAAGGCGCCAGCGCCTTTACCTCTAGTCTGGAGACGCTTAAGTGAAGTTGGCCCTGGTCGGTGATATAGGCGGTACCAATGCACGTTTTGCCATTTGGGAAAACAGCACGCTGCATTCTGTCCGGGTATTCCCGACCATTGACTACGCGGGTCCGGAGAAGGCCATCGAAGTCTATCTGCAAGACCTGGAGCTGCAGCGCGGCGATATCGGTCATGTATGCCTGGCGGTCGCCGGACCGGTCGACGGTGATTTTTTTCAGTTCACCAACAGCCACTGGCAATTGAGCCGCGAGGCGTTCTGCGCCGACCTGCAGGTCGATGAACTGCTGTTGATCAACGACTTCACCGCCATGGCGCTGGGCATGACCCGGCTCAAGGACGATGAATACCTGACGGTCTGCCACGGTGTCGGCAAGCCTGACCGGCCGCGCGTGGTGGTGGGGCCGGGGACCGGGCTGGGCGTCGGTACGCTGATCAAACTCGAAGGCAGTAGCTGGATGGCGTTGCCGGGCGAGGGCGGGCATGCCGATCTGCCCATCGGGACTGCGCGCGAGGCGCTGCTGTGGACACGGCTGATGGCCGAACACGAGCATGTCAGCGCCGAGGTCGTGCTCAGCGGTGCCGGCTTGCTGTTGCTGTATCAGGTCAGTTGCGCGCTGGACGATATCGAGCCGGTGCTCAAATCGCCTGCGGCGATCACCACCGCCGCGCTCTCGGGCGACCCGGTAGCCGCGGCAGTGCTGGAGCAATTCTGCGTGTTTCTCGGCAGAGTGGTCGGCAACCATGTGCTGGCCCTGGGCAGCCTCGGCGGGGTTTATATCGTCGGTGGCGTGGTGCCGCGCTTTACTGAGTTCTTCATCAACAGCGGGTTCAAGCGCGCCATGGCCGAGAAGGGCGTCATGAGCGACTATTTCAAAGGTCTGCCGGTGTGGCTGGTAACGGCCGAATACCCTGGCCTCATGGGGTCGGGCGTGGCCCTGCAACAGGCGTTTGGTGCGCAGATCTGAGCGATATGGCATAACAACAAGAATTCACAGCCAGACAAGGACGCTTCAACTTGAGCCCAGTCAGTAAATCGATCCTGTTGGTGGATGACGATCAGGAAATTCGCGAGTTGCTGGACACCTACCTGAGCCGCGCCGGTTTCCAGGTGCGCACGGTGGGTGATGGCGCGGATTTCCGCCGGGCGTTCAATGACCAGCCAAGCGACCTGCTGATCCTTGACGTCATGCTGCCCGATGAAGACGGTTTCAGTCTGTGTCGCTGGATCCGCCAGCATCCGCGTCAGCCGCATGTGCCGATCATCATGTTGACTGCCAGTTCTGACGAGGCCGACCGGGTCATCGGCCTGGAGCTGGGAGCCGATGATTATCTGGGCAAGCCGTTCAGTCCGCGCGAGCTTCAGGCGCGCATCAAGGCGCTGTTGCGACGTGCCCAGTTCGGTCAGGAGCGTCCGGGTGGCGATGTGATCCTGTTTGATGAGTGGCGACTGGACATGGTCAGCCACCGGCTGTTTCACAATGACGGCGAAGAGGTGATTCTGTCCGGCGCCGACTTCGCACTGCTCAAACTGTTTCTCGACAACCCCCAGCAGATTCTCGACCGCGACACCATCGGCAACGCCACGCGTGGGCGAGAGCTGATGCCGCTGGAGCGGATCGTCGACATGGCGGTCAGCCGCCTGCGTCAGCGTCTGCGCGACACCGGCAAGTCGCCGCGTCTGATCCGTACCATTCGTGGCAGTGGTTACCTGTTGGCCGCGAACGTCAACTCGCAAGCGGGCAACGGCTATTAAACCGACAGCGGCAGGCGCGAAGAGAACCGGCCTGCCGCTGCCGCGCTCGTTGCTGGGCCGCATGTTGCTGCTGACCTTGCTGGCGGTTCTCCTGGCTCAGGCGCTGTCCAGTGTGATCTGGCTGTCACAGCTACGTGCCACGCAGATGGAGGGCCTGGTGACCAGTGCGCGCAGCCTGGCGTACTCGATGGCGGCCAGTGTCAGCTACTTTCGCTCATTGCCGCTGGCTTACCGGCCTATGGTGCTCGACCAGTTGCGCAGTATGGGCGGCACACGCTTCGTGGTGTCACTCAACGATCATCCGTTGGACATGCAGATCATGCAGCCCACTCCTCGCAAGCAGGCGGTGCTGGACGTGGTGGGCGAAGTGCTGCGCCAGCGTCTGGGCAATGGTCCGGACATCACCGTATGGTTTGCGCGGCCCGAAGATCTGAGGATCTTCAACAGCGGTCTGAAGCTCGACGAGCTGCCGCGTTCCTGGGCCCATTACGCGTTGACACTCGAGCCGGTGAACCCTCCGGTGCTGGTCACGCAAATCGAAATGGCGCCCGGCGAGTGGTTCTACATTGCCTCGCTACTGCCTGAACCCTACACCTCGCTGGAGGAGCAGGAACTGCCCCTTCAGCAGGTGTCGTTCATTGTCCTGACCAGCGCATTTCTGCTGTTGTTCATCGGGTTGCTGGTGCATTGGCAGAGCCGTCCGCTCAAGCGCCTGGCGCGGGCCGCACGGGACATGTCGCTGGGCGCGGATGTCGAGCCTGTGGTCGAGGGCGGCGGCAGCGAAGTCATCGAGGTCAGCCGGGCATTCAACGCCATGCGCACGCGGATCAGCCGCTACCTGACCGAGCGAGGCCAGTTGTTCAGTGCCATCTCCCATGATCTGCGTACGCCCATCACGCGTTTGCGCCTGCGGGTCGAGTTGCTCGAGGATGAGCAACTGCAACGCAAATTCAGTCGCGATCTGGACGAACTGGAATTGCTGGTCAAAGGCGCGCTGCAGTGCGTCAAGGACACCGATATCCATGAAAACATCGAGCCGGTGGACCTCAATGCGCTGCTTGAATGTCTGGTCGAACCCTGGCTGCTCGCTGATGGCAATGGACGTGTCACGCAGCAGGGTGAGGCACAGGCTGCCTATTCAGGCAAACCGCTGGCGCTCAAGCGCTGCATCGGCAACCTGATCGACAACGCGCTCAAATACGGTGACCGCGCGCACCTGAAGGTCGAAGACGATGCCCACGCGTTCGTGCTGCATGTCGACGATGAAGGCCCTGGCGTTCCCGAGCAGCGCCTTGAGCACGTTTTCGAACCGCATTTCCGCCTGGCAGGCAATCAGCAGCAGGGCTACGGCCTTGGCCTGGGCATCGCTCGCAACATTGCCCACAGTCATGGCGGCGAAGTCAGCCTGCAGAACCTGCGTGACGGAGGGTTGCGGGTAACGTTGTACCTGCCGAGAACTGCGGAATGACTGGTTGGGAAGTGGCTTTTGGCTAATGGTTGCAATCGGATTTAAATTGTCACCATCCTGTGACAATTGCGCGTCCCTTCGTTACTGTCGGCGCGTCAGGCTTGGTTAGACTCCCACGAAGCGCAAGCACCAGACTTGCTCATGCATAACAACAAGAAAGGTCAATTCGATGAATTCCATGTCACGTCTCGCTGTTGTCATCTCTCTCGCTTCGTTGTTCCCTCTGAGCGCTAACGCCGCTGACTCCAAAGGCACTGTTGAAGTGGTGCACTGGTGGACGTCGGGTGGCGAAAAGGCTGCAGTCGATGTTCTGAAAGCTCAGGTTGAAAAGGACGGCTTCGCCTGGAAGGACGGCGCCGTTGCAGGCGGCGGCGGCTCCACGGCCATGACCGTGCTCAAGAGTCGCGCGGTTGCCGGCAATCCTCCTGGTGTGGCCCAGATCAAAGGCCCGGACATTCAGGAGTGGGCCTCTACCGGTCTGCTCGATACCGAGGCGCTGAAAGAGGTCGCCAAGTCCGAGAAGTGGGACTCCCTGCTGGACAAGAAAGTCTCCGACACCGTGAAGTACGAGGGCGATTACGTAGCCGTGCCGGTGAACATTCACCGCGTCAACTGGTTGTGGATCAACCCTGAAGTCTTCAAGAAAGCCGGTATCGACAAGGCACCCACTACGCTCGAAGAATTCTACGCCGCGGGCGACAAGCTGAAAAAAGCCGGCTTCATCCCGCTGGCGCATGGCGGTCAGCCTTGGCAGGACAGCACCGTGTTCGAAGCCGTTGTGCTCTCGGTCATGGGCGCTGACGGTTACAAGAAAGCCCTGGTCGATCTGGACAAGGATGCGCTGACCGGTGAAGGCATGGTCAAGTCGCTTACCGAACTCAAGAAAGTCGCGACCTACATGGATGCCGACGGCAAGGGCCAGGACTGGAACCTGGAAGCTGCCAAGGTCATCAATGGCAAGGCCGGCATGCAGATCATGGGTGACTGGGCCAAGAGTGAATGGACCGCGGCCAAGAAGGTCGCCGGCAAGGACTACCAGTGCGTAGCCTTCCCGGGCACCGACAAGGCGTTTACCTATAACATCGACTCGCTGGCCGTGTTCAAGCAGAAAGACGAGGGTACGACTGCCGCACAGCAGGATCTGGCCAAGGTCGCCATGGGTGAGGATTTCCAGAAGGTCTTCAGCATCAACAAAGGGTCGATCCCGGTTCGTGAGGACATGCTGTCCGACATGAGCAAGTACGGTTTCGATTCGTGTGCGCAAACTGCTGCGAAGGACTTCCTGGCTGATTCCAAGACCGGCGGTCTGCAGCCAAGCATGGCGCACAACATGGCAACTACGCTGGCAGTGCAGGGCGCGTTCTTCGATGTGGTGACCAACTACATCAACGACCCGTCAGCCGATCCGGCAGCAACCGCCAAAAAGCTGGCTACTGCGATCAAATCTGCCCAGTAATTCGTTTTTAACCGCCTTTAACCGTCGTCCGCAGTGTTGAAATCCCTGGTTGATTTCACCTGCGGCTGCGGCCTGGATTCGATATACCGCATGGGATACTCCCGATGAGCTCTGTCGCTGCGAACAGCAAAGCCTCGCCAATGGATGCGCTGCAACGCTGGCTACCAAAACTGGTGCTGGCCCCCAGCATGTTCATCGTACTGGTGGGGTTCTACGGCTACATCCTCTGGACATTCGCACTGTCGTTCACCAACTCGACGTTCCTGCCTTCCTATAAATGGGTCGGCCTGGCGCAATACGCGCGTCTGATGGACAACGATCGCTGGTGGGTGGCAAGCAAGAACCTCGCGGTCTTTGGCGGGATGTTCATTGCAATCAGCCTGGTGATCGGGGTCCTGCTGGCCGTCCTGCTGGACCAGCGGATTCGTCGCGAGGGCATGATTCGTACTATCTACCTGTACCCGATGGCGCTGTCGATGATCGTCACCGGTACTGCCTGGAAATGGTTGCTCAACCCTGGCCTGGGCCTGGACAAGATGTTGCGCGACTGGGGCTGGGAAGGTTTCCGTTTCGACTGGCTGATTGATCAGGACCGCGTTGTGTACTGCCTGGTCATCGCAGCGGTATGGCAGTCCTCGGGCTTCGTCATGGCGTTGTTTCTGGCGGGGCTGCGTGGCGTCGATCAGTCGATCATTCGCGCGGCGCAGATGGATGGCGCAAGTCTGCCGATGATCTACTGGCGCGTCGTGCTGCCAAGCCTGCGTCCGGTATTCTTCAGTGCCGTGATGATTCTCGCGCACATTGCGATCAAGAGTTTCGACCTGGTAGCCGCGATGACCGCCGGTGGCCCCGGTTACTCATCCGACCTGCCGGCGATGTTCATGTATTCCTTCACCTTCAGCCGCGGCCAGATGGGCATGGGCTCTGCCAGTGCCATTCTGATGCTCGGCGCGATCCTGGCGATTCTGGTGCCGTATCTGTATTCCGAGCTGAGGACCAAACGCCATGACTAGTCATGTTGGCAAACCGGGCATCAGCTTCAGTCGTGTTCTGATTTACGCGGTGCTGATGCTGGCCTGTCTGATTTATCTGGTGCCGCTGGTGGTGATGCTGTTCACCAGCTTCAAGACCCCCGAGGACATCGGCACCGGCAACCTGTTGAGCTGGCCGAGCGTAGTGACTGCAATCGGCTGGCTAAAAGCCTGGGATCTGGTCGATGGCTACTTCTGGAACTCGATAAAAATCACCGTTCCGGCCGTGATCATCTCCACCGCAATCGGCGCGCTCAATGGCTATGTGCTGTCGATGTGGCGTTTCAAGGGCTCGCAGCTGTTCTTCGGTCTGTTGCTGTTCGGTTGCTTTCTGCCGTTTCAGACCGTCCTGCTGCCGGCATCCTTTACGCTGGGCAAGATGGGCCTGGCCAACACGACCACCGGGCTGGTGTTTGTTCATGTGGTCTACGGGCTGGCATTTACCACGCTATTCTTCCGTAACTACTACGTCAGCATTCCCGACGCGCTGGTCAAGGCTGCACGACTGGACGGTGCCGGTTTCTTCACCATCTTCGGGCGCATCATTCTGCCGATGTCCACGCCCATCGTGATGGTCTGCCTGATCTGGCAGTTCACCCAGATCTGGAACGATTTCCTGTTCGGCGTTGTGTTCTCCAGCGGCGAGTCTCAGCCGATCACTGTGGCCCTGAACAATCTGGTCAACACCAGCACAGGTGCCAAGGAATACAACGTTGACATGGCGGCGGCGATGATTGCCGGCCTGCCGACACTGCTGGTCTACGTACTGGCTGGCAAGTATTTCCTGCGTGGGCTCACGGCCGGCGCGGTCAAGGGGTAATCATGGCGACTCTCGAATTACGCAACGTCAACAAGACCTACGGCAGCAACCTGCCGGACACACTCAAGAACATCGACCTGTCGATCAAGGATGGCGAGTTCCTGATCCTGGTCGGTCCATCGGGCTGCGGTAAATCCACCCTGATGAACTGCATTGCCGGTCTGGAAAGCATCAGTGGCGGCGAGATTCTGATCGACGGCCAGGACGTCAGCGGCACCAGCCCCAAGGACCGCGACATTGCCATGGTCTTTCAGTCCTACGCCCTGTACCCGACCATGAGCGTGCGTGAAAACATCGCCTTCGGGCTGAAGATCCGCAAGATGCCGCAAGCCGACATCGACGCTGAAGTGGCGCGCGTTGCCAAGCTGTTGCAGATCGAGCACCTGCTCAATCGCAAGCCGGGTCAGATGTCCGGTGGCCAGCAACAGCGTGTCGCGATGGGCCGTGCCCTGGCACGTCGACCGAAGATCTACCTGTTCGATGAGCCGCTGTCCAACCTCGACGCCAAGTTACGCGTCGAGATGCGTACCGAAATGAAGTTGATGCATCAACGCCTCAAAACCACCACCGTCTATGTGACCCACGATCAGATCGAGGCCATGACGCTGGGTGACAAGGTGGCGGTGATGAAGGACGGTATCGTCCAGCAGTTCGGTACGCCCAAGCAGATCTACACCGATCCGGCCAACCTGTTCGTCGCCAGCTTCATCGGTTCGCCGCCGATGAACTTCATCCCGCTGCGCCTGCAACGCAAGGATGGCCAGTTGATCGCTGCGCTCGACAGTGGCCAGGCGCGTTGCGAACTGCCGGTGGGTGTGTCCGATGCAGGCCTGGAAGATCGAGAAATCATTCTCGGTATTCGCCCTGAACAGATTATGCTGGCCGGCGCTGAATCGACCGGGCTGCCGACCATTCGTGCCGAGGTCCAGGTGACCGAGCCGACCGGTCCGGATACGCTGGTGTTCGTCACGCTCAACCAGAGCAAGGTCTGCTGTCGCCTTGCCCCGGATGTCGCACCACAGGTGGGCGAGAGCCTTACCCTGCAGTTCGATCCTGCCAGGGTGCTGATTTTCGATGCCCAGAGCGGCGAGCGTCTTGGGGTGTTGGGAGCGCGGCAGGCGGCTGAACGGGAAAACAATGTGTCACCGGTCCAGCCGCAAGTGATAAATTGATTCAGCAATGAGCACCGCTGGCTGGCCGTTGGCTGCCAAAACGCACGGCCGATCAGCGAATACAAGGCAGTGAATGAAGCAACATGTCTACCAAAGCTAATAACAATAAAACGAGGATTGATGGGATGAAGAAGATCAACAAAGGTAAATCGCTTTCCCGGCTCCAGTTGGTATGCAAGCTGTCGGCGTTGGGTGCAATGGGTCTGGCAGGCAGCGTTCACGCCGCCGAGCCATTTGCCGCGGATTCACCCTGGATGACGGGTGACTGGGGTGGCAAGCGCACCGAGTTGCTGGACAAGGGTTATGACTTCTCGCTGGAATACGTTTCCGAGATGGCCAGCAACCTGAAGGGCGGCTACAACGATGACACCACCGGTCGTTACAGCGACCAGTTCGCGCTGGGCATGAAAGTCGATTTGCAGAAGGTTCTTGGCTGGCAAGACGCGGAGTTCAAGCTGGCAATCACCGAACGTAGCGGTCGCAATATCTCCAATGACCGTATCGGCGATCCTCGCGCCGGTACACTCAGCTCCTCCCAGGAAGTCTGGGGCCGTGGTCAGACCTGGCGCCTGACGCAGATGTGGATCAAGCAGAAGTACTTCGACGGCGCGCTGGACGTCAAGGCCGGTCGCTTTGGTCCGGGCGAAGACTTCAACAGCTTCCCGTGCGACTTCCAGAACCTGTCGTTCTGCGGCTCGCAGGTCGGTAACTACGTTAATACCTGGTACAACTGGCCTATCAGCCAGTGGGCGTTGCGCATCAAGTACAACATCACGCCTGAAGTCTATGCCCAGGTCGGCGTGTACGAGCAGAACCCGTCCAACCTGGAAACAGGCAACGGCTTCAAGCTCAGTGGCAGTGGCACCGAAGGCATGATTCTGCCGGTCGAACTGGTCTGGACTCCGTCCTTCAACTCGTTGCCTGGTGAGTACCGTGTCGGTTACTACAAGAGCACGCCGAACGCCAACGATGTCTATGAAGACGTGAACGGTCAGCCGCAGGCCTTGACTGGCGCAGCGTTCAAGTCGCACAGCAGCAAGCATGGCTGGTGGGTCGTGGCTCAGCAACAACTGACCACTCATGACGGCGACGCCTCGCGCGGCCTGAGCATCTTCGCCAACGCCACCGTGCATGACAAGGCGACCAACTTCGTCGACAACTACCAGCAGATCGGTTTCACGTACAAAGGTCCGTTCAACTCGCGTCCGAAAGATGACATCGGTATCGGTTTTGCCCGTATCCACGTCAACGACGATGTTCAGGATCGCGTGCGTCTGGCCAACCAGATCAGCGGTATCAACGACTACGACAACCCTGGCTTCCTGCCGGTTCAGAGCACTGAGTACAACTCTGAAATCTACTACGGCTTCCATGTCACCAACTGGCTGACCGTGCGTCCCAACCTGCAGTACATCAAGCATCCTGGTGGCGTAGATCAGGTTGATGATGCGCTGGTAGCGGGCATCAAGATCCAGTCGAAGTTCTGAGTATTGACTGACGCGTAACGCGATCAAGGGTCGTGTGTGCTTTGCGGGCAGCCTGGCTGCCCGTTTTTTTATGGCTTGATCCTTTTATTTTTCAGGGACGCGATTGGCGATGACCACTCACGACGCGCAACTGCCTGAACATCCCTTGCAACGCTTCTTCCGATCCCGACGGGCCAGACCTACTTTCGAGTGGGAGCGCCATCAGCTGCGCGAGGTACTGGTCATCGACCACCCGCAATGTCAGGCCGTATTCAGTCGTCAGGGCGCGCAATTGCTGCACTTCCAGCCGCATGGCCAGAAACCCTGGCTCTGGTGCGCCGCGCAGTGGCCCCAGGTGGGCGCCATTCGTGGAGGCGTGCCGGTCTGCTGGCCATGGTATGGCCGACATCCCGGCGAGAGCGGCTGGCCGGCGCACGGCTGGGGACGTTTGCTGGACTGGAAACTGATCGACAGCAGTGAGAGTGAGGAGGGTGTGAGCCTGCACTGGCGCTTGCAATTGTGGGACTGGCAGGTCGATCTGCATGCCGAGCTGGGGCAGAGCATGGAACTGCGTTTGAGCACGTGTCACGAGGACAGCGAGCCGTGTCACTTCAGCCATGCGCTGCATGTTTATTGGCGGATCGGTGATGTGGCTGAGGTCGCGCTGGAGGGGCTCGACGGCGCACAGGGTTATGACCAACTCAGCCGCCAGGCCTGTCAGCAACAGGGCGAACTGCGCGTGGCGGGCGCCTGCCAACGCGTATTCGAACATGCCGGCGCCGTACAGCTCCAGGACCCGATCTGGCAGCGCAGGCTCAACATCGACACCGGCGACAGCACCAATACCGTCGTCTGGCACCCCGGCAGCCGACCGCTCCTCGGCGTATGCGGCAGCGAAACCACAGGCTTTGTCCGCGTCGAAGCCGCCTCAGGCTCCGGCGACACCTTCAGCCTGCGGCCCGGAGAACACGTGCAGCTCAAACTGCAAGCCAGCCTGGCGGGGTGAGTTGCATGTGACGCAGAGCGTCGGCACGATAGTCAAACCCCGATGGCACAGACGACGCAGAGTGCGACGTAAGTGACGGCTGAGTCCTGGCGCTGATCCGGGGGTAGCCTGGCAGGACGCCAGGCTAGCCGCACCGGGCCATGGATGGCCCGTTGCGGCGACCCCCGGATCAGTGCCAGGGCGAAGGAACCCGACGAAGTCGGGCCGGAAACGGAGCGAGGACTTTGCTTACTTTGGTCCCTCAAAGTAAGGCGCCGTAAGGGCGCAAAGGTGACCTGAGCAGAACCTCAATCCACCTGACAAAGAAAAACCGCCGTGTGACGCAGAGCGTCACGAACTGCATGCCGACGCGGAGCGTCGGCACGATAGTCAACGACACCCGGTCAGCCCTGATCCTCGATCGGATAACGGCTGTCATTCAGACTTTCCTTGATCTTGCGCAGATGCGGCTGGAAATCGACGCCGCGGCGCAGCGTCATACCCGTGGCCAGCACATCGAGCACAGTCAACTGAATGATCCGCGACGTCATCGGCATATAAATATCCGTATCTTCCGGCAGAGGAATGTTCAGACTCACCGTACTGGCCTGGGCCAGCGGCGAACCGGCTGCCGTCAGCCCCAGCACCGACGCGCCGTTGGCCCGGGCGATACGCGCCACCTCCACCAACTCACGGGTACGGCCTGTATACGAAATGATCACGAACAACTCGCCGGTATGAGCCACCGACGCAATCATCCGCTGCATCAGCACATCGGCATGCGCCGTCACCGCCAGATTGAAGCGGAAGAATTTATGCTGCGCGTCCAGGGCTACCGGCGCGGAGGCACCCAGCCCGAAAAAATGGATCTGCCGCGCCTGGATGAGCATGTCCACAGACTTGCTGATCAAGGCCGGGTCCAATTGCTGGCACGCGCTGTCCAGTGACGCGATGGCGCTGCCGAAAATCTTCTGGGTATAGGCCTCCGGATTATCATCGGCTTCCACCGCACGGCTGACATAGGCCGCGCCGCTGGCCAGGCTCTGGGCCAGTTGCAGCTTCAATTCCGGATAGCCACTGACACTGAACGAACGGCAGAAGCGATTGACCGTCGGCTCGCTGACCTTGGCGGCCTGGGCAAGCGCTGCAATGCTCAGCCGCGTGGCCATCTGCGGGTTGAGCAGGATGACCTCGGCCACTTTGCGTTCGGCCTTGTTCAGCTCGTCGAGTCGGCCCTGGATTTGCTCCAGGAGGTTTCTTACGCGGTCCATTCAAAGTCCTTGTCGGGGCTGATTTACCAACGGTTTTGCCTTGGGCTTTTATTAGCCCTTTAGCCTGTAGCAAAGGTGGCCTATCGTACTGAGGGCCTGTGTTGATCACCACTGGAATATGCTTTCAGGCAGAATGTTGTGGTTATTACTACATATGGCCTTGAGTAACGCCTTTAAAAAAGGTATTTGTAGCCTAACTTGATAAAAGAACCAACATTATGCCCTTGATTACGGTTGAACCGTGCACATTTGCCCTGTTTGGTGCCCTGGGGGACCTTGCGGTACGCAAGCTGTTCCCGGCTCTTTATCAGCTTGATCGCGCTGGACTGCTGCATGAAGACACAAAAATTCTTGCCCTGGCGCGTGAACCAGGCGACGAAGAGTCGCATCTGGCGTACATCGAAAAATCCATGCGCCGCTTCATTCCCGAGACGGAACTGGAGCCGGACAACCTGAGCCGCTTTCTGGCGCGTCTCAGCTATCTGCATGTCGACTTTCTCAAGGCCGAGGATTACGTTGCGCTCGCCGAGCGGGTTGGCAATGCCGAAACCCTGATCGCCTATTTCGCCACACCGGCCTCGGTCTATGGCGCCATCTGCGAGAACCTCGCGTCGGTCAACCTGGCCGAGCGCACGCGTGCCGTACTGGAAAAACCCATCGGCCACGACCTGGCCTCTTCGCGCCGTGTCAATGACGCCGTCGCGCAGTTTTTCCCGGAAAACCGCGTTTATCGTATCGACCACTATCTGGGCAAGGACACGGTACAGAACCTCATCGCTCTGCGCTTCGCCAACAGCCTGTTCGAAACCCAGTGGAACCAGAACCATATTTCGCACGTAGAGATCACGGTGGCCGAGAAGGTCGGCATCGAAGGCCGTTGGGGCTACTTCGATCAGGCCGGCCAGCTGCGTGACATGATTCAGAACCACCTGCTGCAGCTGCTCTGCCTGATTGCCATGGACCCGCCAAGCGACCTGTCGGCCGACAGTATCCGTGACGAGAAGGTCAAGGTGCTCAAGGCACTCGCACCCTTCACCCCGGAGCGTCTGGCGACCCAGGTGGTGCGTGGCCAGTACACCTCTGGCTACAGCGAAGGCAAGGCGGTGCCTGGCTATCTGGAAGAGGAAAACTCCAATACCCAGAGCGATACCGAAACCTTCGTCGCGTTGCGTGCCGATATCCGCAACTGGCGCTGGTCGGGTACGCCGTTCTATTTGCGCACCGGCAAACGCATGCCGCAGAAGCTGTCGCAGATCGTGATCCATTTCAAAGAGCCGCCGCACTACATCTTCGCGCCTGAACAGCGTTTGCAGATCAGCAACCGCCTGATCATCCGCCTGCAGCCTGACGAAGGCATCTCCTTGCAGGTGATGACCAAGGATCAGGGCCTGGACAAGGGCATGCAGCTGCGCAGCGGTCCCTTGCAACTGAATTTTTCCGACACCTACCGCAGCGCTCGTGTCCCCGACGCCTATGAGCGGTTGTTGCTGGAAGTCATGCGTGGCAATCAGAACCTGTTTGTCCGCAAAGATGAGATCGAGTACGCCTGGCAATGGTGCGATCAATTGATCGCTGGCTGGAAGAAGGCGGGCGATGCGCCCAAGCCTTACCCGGCCGGAACCTGGGGGCCGATGAGCTCCATTGCCCTGATTACTCGCGACGGGAGATCCTGGTATGGCGACATGTGACCTCAAGCTGCCGGCAGGGCTGGTAGCACACGATTTCGACACGGCGCAGCAACTGGCCGATGCACTGGCTGAAAATGTCTCCGAGCGCCTGAAGCAGGCGATCAGCGAGAACGGTCTGGCGACGCTGGTGGTGTCCGGTGGACGCAGCCCGGTCGCCTTCTTCCAGCGTCTGGCGACACAACCGCTGGAGTGGTCGAAGGTGGTCATCAGTCTGGCGGACGAGCGCTTCGTGCCGACCGAGCACGCCGACAGCAATGCCGGCCTGTTGCAGCGCCACTTGTTGCAGGGGCCCGTGGCGAAGGCGAAGTTTCTCGGCCTGTACAGCGTGGCGAGCAGTGTCGAGGAAGCCGCGCAGGCTGCCGATCAGGCCTTGGCCGAGCTGCCACCCATTGATGTACTGATTCTGGGCATGGGCGACGACGGGCATACCGCATCGCTATTCCCCAACAGCCCGAATCTGAGCGAAGCCCTTGATCTGCAAGGCGAGCGCCGCTGCCTGCCCATGCTCGCACCGAGCGTGCCGCACCAGCGCCTGACCCTGACCCGCCGACTGCTGGCGTCGGCGCGCTCACCGATTCTGTCGGTGTCCGGTCAGGCCAAGCTCGACACCCTGCGCGCCGCGCTGGCAGGCGATGACCTCGCCGAAATGCCGGTGCGTGCCTTTCTCAACCCGTCTCTCGAGATTTACTGGTGCCCATAAGCCCCGATAAGCCCCACAAACAAAGGAACCGTCGCCATGACACAGAACGAAAATAATCAGCCGCTGACCAGCATGGCGAACAAGATTGCCCAGATCGACGAACTCTGCGCCAAGGCGAAGATTCTGCCGGTAATTACCATCGCCCGTGACCAGGACGTACTGCCGCTGGCCGATGCACTGGCCGCTGGCGGCATGACTGCGCTGGAAGTGACCCTGCGCTCGGCGTTCGGCCTGAGCGCCATTCGTATCCTGCGTGAACAGCGCCCCGAGTTGTGTGTGGGCGCGGGGACCATCCTGGACCGCAAGATGCTGGCCGACGCCGAAGCGGCCGGTTCGCAGTTCATCGTGACGCCCGGCAGCACGCAGGAACTCTTGCAGGCGGCGCTCGACAGCCCGCTGCCCTTGCTACCCGGCATCAGCAGTGCCTCGGAAATCATGATCGGCTACGCCATGGGCTATCGCCGTTTCAAGCTGTTTCCGGCCGAGATCAGCGGCGGTGTGGCAGCGATCAAAGCCCTTGGCGGGCCGTTCAACGAGGTGCGTTTCTGCCCCACTGGCGGCGTCAACGAGCAGAACCTCAAGAGCTACATGGCCCTGCCCAACGTCATGTGCGTGGGCGGCACCTGGATGATCGATAACGCCTGGGTCAAGAATGGCGACTGGGGGCGTATCCAGGAAGCGACTGCGCAGGCCATGGCGCTGTTTGACTGATTTTCAGGATTTCGGCGTCAGC
This sequence comes from Pseudomonas sp. P129, assembly GCF_020312195.1. Taxonomy (NCBI): domain Bacteria; kingdom Pseudomonadati; phylum Pseudomonadota; class Gammaproteobacteria; order Pseudomonadales; family Pseudomonadaceae; genus Pseudomonas; species Pseudomonas sp. P129. The sequence goes on from NZ_JAGPYS010000003.1 coordinate 300,903, forward strand.
CCCTTGCGGCTGATTCCGACAAGGAAGTTGTTGTTGGTTGTATGGCTTTTCGGTGCTCCCTGGTCCGGAGCACCGTTTTTTTCTCCCCGGACCTTCTCTTCGTTTTTACCCCTTGTCCTTGAACGACTGACGTGGACGCGTGCGCAACGGGTCCAATAGCGCGCCAAGGCCGTTGTGATCGATTTCCTGCATCAGCGCCAACAAGCCGCCCAACTCTCCTTTGGGAAAGCCTTCGCGGGCGAACCAGTTCAGGTAATGCCCTGGTAAATCAGCGATCAGCCGGCCCTTGTATTTGCCGAACGGCATTTCCTGTGTCACCAGCAACTTGAGTTTTTCCGGGTTCATTCGCGATAAGCCTGCGTTTCTGTCTCAGCTTGTACGATACGTGCATTCTGCATGCAGGCCAAACCGCCGATCATGCAGAAGTCACGAACGGGCAAATGTGAAAATTTCGTAAGTCATTGATATTAAATAATTATTTTCATTTCAAAAACTGGCACGGTGTCTGCAATTACCTATACATCGAACACTTTCGTATCAACCTGCCATTAGGAAATTATCAAATGACTGATATCAACAAAGAAACGATCTCTATCCTGAATGACCTGATCGAAACCAGCAAAGACGGTGAAGAAGGTTTCCGTACCAGCGCAGAACACGCAAAAAGCGCCCAGGTAAAATCGTTCCTTGCAAACCGTTCTACTGAAGTCGCTGCAGCCGTTCGTGAACTGCAAGCTGAAGTGACCGCACTGGGTGGCAAGCCTGAAGATTCTTCCAGCGTATCTGGCGCACTGCACCGCGCATGGGTCAACCTGAAGTCGATGGTTACTTCGGACGACGACAAGGCCGTTCTGGAAGAAGTTGAAAAAGGCGAAGACGTTGCCAAGAAGGCTTATCGCGAAGCGCTGGAAAAAGCTGTCAAGCACAACGCTCCTGCCAACGTGATTGCTTTGATCGAAAAGCAGCAGGCTGGCGTTCTGGCCAACCACGACAAGGTAAAAGCGCTGCGTGACGCAGCCCGCGCCGCATCGTAATTCGATGCCTCAGCGGTAACCGAAAAACGCCAGCCAGTCTGGCGTTTTTTTATGCCCGAAGGCAGCCGGTCAAACCTGGTCTGTCACCTTTCTGGCAACCGAACTGCGGTACTCGACCCGGTTACGCCCATTGTCCTTGGCCTGATAAAGCGCCTTGTCGGCTACCCCGAAAAATGCCTCCAGTTTGTCGCCCTGGCGAACGACCTCCGAAGCGACCCCGATGCTCACGGTGATGGGATGCTCGGCATTCCTGAACAGCGGCAGTGACTCTGCGGCCTTGCGAATTTTTTCCGCGATCAGCATGGCGCCCGGCAAATCTGTTTCCGGCAGCACCACCACGAACTCTTCGCCGCCATAGCGCGCCACCCGGTCGCCCGGACGGCGGATGCAGTATGAGATGGTCTGCGCAATCAGACGCAGCGCCTCGTCCCCGCCCTGATGGCCGTGACGCTCATTGAATGCCTTGAAATGGTCTACGTCGATCATCAGCAATGACAGCGGCTTGCCAGAGCGTTGCGCTCGCGCCCATTCGATCTCCATGGCTTCGTCAAGCTGACGGCGGTTATCGAGCCCGGTCAGACCATCGGTCGCGGCCAGGCTGGCCAGTGCATCTTCGGCACGGTGACGTCTTCGCAGCTCGCGACACAGCAGCCAGGTCAGCCACAGAATGCCCAGACACAAAACGCTGGTGGCCGAGCCGACCAGCCAGGCATTGCGCCGCCAGACGGCATACACCTCATCCTCGGACTGCCCGATGACGACGATCAGCGGCAGGTTGCCGACTCGGGAGAAGGTATACAGCCGACGAGCGTTCAACTGCGTCGACATCGCCGCAAAGCTGCCATCGCCTTCCTGAAGGATGCGCTGAAAGTTGGGGCTGTGGCTGTAATCCTTGCCGATCAGATCCTGGCCTTCCATTTCCGGGTAGCGAACGATCAGAATGCCCGAGGTATTGATCAGGTTGATGCTGCTTTCACTGCCCAGGTTCTGGCTCATGAACAGGTGCTTGAAATACACCAGGCGCATCGCCGCACTCACGATGCCCATGAACTCACCGTTGGGTCCTGATATACGACGGCTGAAACTGATGCACCAGTCCTTGTAGCCCCAGCGCGTCTTGTACGGCGCGCTGACATGTAGCGTCAAAGAGCGGTCGGTTGCATGGTCCTTGAAATAGGCGCGGTCAGAAAAGTTGTCCTGTCGAGGAATGACAGATAAAGAATCAGCCAATATCTCGCCGCGGTTATCGAGCAATACCAGATCGCCCTTGTAAGAGGCGGCAGTGGCGCGATCAAACAGTACAAGTTGGCGCAGTTCAGGCGACAGTTGCTGAAGGTCCGGACGCTGCCACGCACTGATCATACCCTGCAGGGAAGAGTCGTAAAGTTCTGCGTTACGCATGACGTCGGCATCAATCAAACGCACGATATTGGATGCTGCACGTGCTGCTGTCTGTGCTGCGTCGTCGCGCTCCCGGGCCAGTAGAGACGCCACGATCGCCAGAATGGCGAGCATTGAAACCGAGCTGCCGAAAATCAATATCAGCTCCGGACGGGTCCATCTGAGCCGGGCTTGCCGAGAAAACGCAAACACCATCATCGGTTGTTCTACCTGCAGACGAATGATTCTTGATAATCGGTTAATAAAATTATCAGTTATTTGGGGAACTTAATGACGCGTGTATAACACGCTCCTTATAGCCTCATATGAAGGGAATGTGAATAAAGCAAGTGTATTTAAAATGCTGCGAACAGGCGCACATTGAGGGCCGTGAAAACGGTCAGTGCAGTCAGTATTTTCAGGTGTCAGCGGGGCAGCTGGATGCCGAAAGTATTGGCGCCCTTGTCGCTGTTCACGAACACGGTGCCGCCATGCATCAAGGCAATCGCCTTGACGATGGCCAGCCCCAGGCCGTGATTGGCGCCGCTGTTGCTGCGTGAGGCATCCACCCGATAAAAGCGCTCGAACAGTCTGGGTAAATGTTCCTGAGCGATGTGTACGCCCGGATTGGTCACGCTGACAGTGACATGGGCATCGCGCGATTCGATGTTGACTTCAATGACCTCGCCAGCGCCGGTGTGCTGGACGGCGTTATGCAACAGGTTGATCAGCGCTCGGCGCAAGTGGGATTTTTCAATCGGCGCGCTGGCGTCGCCGTTGACACGGACTTGCACGTGCGCGTCTTCCAGAATGAAGTCCAGGTAATCCAGCGTTGTAGCGACTTCTTCAGCCAGTGAGGTGCAGGTCTGTGCCTTGACCCTGGTGCCCTGATCGGCGCTGGCCAGAAACAGCATGTCGTTGATGATCGAGCGCAGGCGCTCCAGCTCTTCGAGATTCGACTGCAGCACCTCGAAATAATGTTCGGCAGAGCGGCCGCGGGTCAGCGCTACCTGGGTCTGACCGATCAGATTGGTCAGCGGCGAACGAAGCTCGTGTGCCACATCGGCATTGAACGACTCCAGCCTCGAGTAGGCTTGCTCGACGCGTTCAAGCGTGGAGTTGAATGAGGCGACGAATTGCTCGAGTTCCGGCGGCAGCGGCGACAGCTGCAAGCGTCCGGACAGCCGTGGCGGGGCGAGCTTCTGGACTTCCTGCGAGAGGCTGGTCAGCGGTCGCAGGCCAATTCGCGCGACCCAGTAGCCCAGCGCCGACGCGAGCAGAATGCCCAGCGTGGCCAGGCTGATCAGGGCGACCAGCAGCGAGTGTTGCGTGTGCCAGAACGTCTCGGTGTCGATGGCGGTCAGAAAGCGCAGTGCCGGACGCTGTTCCTTGGCGGGAAACTCGCTGACCAGCACTTTGAACGAAAACGGATGATCTGCCAGTCTCAGGTCGTGCATGCCCAGCGGCCCGTGCGCAAAACGACGAATGTCCGCACCGGGATTGCCGAACTCGTAGAGCGGATTGTCACTCACCACCCAGAAGCGCAGGCGCTTGTCCTCTTCGCTGAGCAAACTGAGCTTGTTCTTGATCTTGCCCCAGTGCTCCGGGTTGCCGAAACGATTGACCGCCGATTCCAGCACGCTGTAGCGCGCATCCACTTCCGCGCGGGGCAGCAGGTCGAGGCTCTTGTCGACCTGCAGGTACAAGGCCCAGCCGATCAGCAGGAACACCACCAGTGCCACCAGCGCGAACATCCCGCTCAGGCGTAAAGCAATCGAATCAACCCGCACTGCGGTTCTCCAGCACGTAGCCCATGCCGCGAATGGTGTGCAGCAGCTTGTGCTCGTGAGGGCCATCGAGCTTGGCCCGCAAGCGCTTGATCGCGACTTCGACCACATTGGTATCGCTGTCGAAGTTGATGTCCCAGACCATCTCGGCGATGGATGTCTTGGAGAGAATGTCGCCCTGACGTCGGGCCAGCACGCTGAGCAGCGAAAACTCCTTGGCGGTCAGGTCCAGGCGCAGGCCGGCACGGGTCGCCTTGCGACTGATCAGGTCTATCCACAGGTCGGCGATGGTGATCTGTACCGGTTCATGGCCACCGCTGCGCCGGGTCAGGGCCTGCAGACGGGCGACCAGTTCCAGAAAGGAAAACGGTTTGCCCAGGTAATCATCCGCGCCTTCGCGCAGGCCGCGAATGCGGTCGTCGATCTGCTCGCGTGCGGTCAGCATGATCACGGGTGTCTGTTTGCGCGCGCGCAACGCACGCAACACACCAAAACCATCCAGGCCCGGGAGCATCACATCGAGAATGACGATCGCATGGTCATTCTCCAGCGCCAGGTGCAGGCCTTCGATCCCGTCGCGCGCCACGTCCACGGCATAGCCCTGTTCGGTCAGGCCCCGACGCAGGTAGTCGGCGGTTTTCTCTTCGTCTTCGATAATCAGCACGCGCATCGGGTGACTCTCACTTGTGCAGGGCCAGCGCCGGTGCGTCGGGCGCCGGGTGACGTCGATGAAACAGCCGCTCCAGTTGCAGATAAATGACCGGCGTGGTGAACAACGTGAGCATCTGGCTCACCAGCAGGCCGCCGACCACGGCAATGCCCAGCGGCTGACGCAATTCGGAACCGACGCCGAAACCGAGCATCAGCGGCAGCGCGCCGAGCAGCGCGGCGAGGGTGGTCATGATAATCGGTCGGAAGCGGGTGATGCAGGCCTCATAAATGGCTTCCTGGGGCGTGAGGCCCTGCTCGCGCTGGGCCTGCAGGGCAAAGTCCACCAGCAGAATACCGTTCTTTTTGACGATACCGATCAGCAACACCACGCCGATCAGGGCCATGATCGAGAAGTCCTGGCCCATCATCCACAGCAGCAACAGTGCGCCGATACCTGCCGAGGGCAGGGTGGAGATGATGGTCAGCGGGTGCACGAAGCTTTCATAGAGCACCCCCAGAATGATATACACCGCCACCAGCGCCGCTAGGATCAGCCACGGCTGGTTGGCCAGCGAGCTCTGGAACGCCTGTGCCGCACCCTGGAAGCTGCCGATGATCGAGGCGGGCATGCCGATCTCGTTCTTGGCCTGATCGAGCATGCGCACGGCATCGCCCAAGGCGACCCCGGGTGCCAGGTTGAACGACAGGTTCGCCGCCGGAAACATCCCGTCATGGCTGATCGATAACGGTCCCATGCGCGGCGCACTGACTTTGGCCAGCGCCGACAGCGGCACCATTTCGCTGGTCAGCGGTGAGCGCAGGTAGAAGTACGCCAGGCTTTCAGCCTTGCCGCGCTGCTGGGCGTCCAGTTCAAGGATCACCTTGTACTGGTTGACTTCCGTCTGATACTCGCTGATCTGCCGCTGGCCGAACGCGTCGTACAGTGCCTGGTCGACATCGGCCGTGGTCAGGCCGAATCGCGCGGCAGCGCTGCGGTCGATGTCGATGTGCGTGACGCTGCCGCCCAGTTGCAAGTCGTTGGACATGTCGCGAAACGCCGGGTTGCTGCGCAGCTTTTCAGTCAGCCGTTGCGTCCAGGTGTTGAGCAGTTCGCCGTCGTTGCTCTTGAGCACGTACTGGTACTGACTGCGGCTCGGGCCGGAGCTGAGGTTGATGTCCTGCCCGGCGCGCAGGTACAGAACGATGCCCGGGACCTTGGCCAGTTTGGGGCGCAGGCGGTCGATGAACTCACTGACCGACACATCGCGTTCGGCGCGTGGCTTGAGCGAGATCCAGAAGCGGCCGTTGGCGATGGTCTGGTTGCTGCCTGAAACACCGACCGAATGCGAGAACGCCAGCACCGCAGGGTCCGCGCCGACGATCTTTGCCAGTTCCAGGTGTTTTTCCACCATGTCCGGGTAGGAGATGTCGGCAGCTGCCTCGGTGGTCCCGAGTGCAAAAGCGGTGTCCTGGACCGGAAAGAAGCCTTTGGGGATGAGGATGTAACCGACCACTGCCAGCGCCAGGGTCAGGCCGAACACGCCAAGCATCAGCCGCTGATGGGCCAGGGCCTTGCGCAAGCCACGCTCGTAGGAGGCGAGCAGGCGTTCACCGAACCCCGGTTTCTGATGCGGGTGATGGGTGGGCGCGCGCATGAACAAGGCGGCCAGGGTCGGCGCGAGGGTCAGGGAGACGACCACCGAAATAAGGATGGTCGCGGTTGCGGTCAGTGCGAACTCCTTGAACAGTCGCCCGACCACGCCGCCCATGAACAACAGCGGAATGAACGCCGCCACCAGTGAGAAACTGATCGACACTACGGTAAAGCCGATTTCCCCTGAGCCCTTTATCGCGGCCTCGCGCATGCCCTGACCGGCTTCGAGATGACGGTGGATGTTCTCGACCACCACGATGGCGTCGTCCACCACGAAACCGACCGCGACCACGATGGCCACCAGTGTCAGGTTGTTCAGGCTGAAGCCGAACAGGTACATCATCGCAAAGCTGGCAATCAGCGAGACCCCGAGTACCGCACTGACGATCAGGGTGGCTGACAGTTGGCGCAGGAACAGCGCCATGACCGCAACCACCAGCAGCACCGCGATCATCAGGGTCATTTCCACTTCATGCAGCGAGGCACGGATGGTACGGGTGCGGTCGTTGAGTACCGAGACATCGACGCTGGCCGGGAGCATTTCCTGCAAGCGTGGCAGTTCACCCTGGATACGGTCCACGGTGTCGACAATGTTGGCACCCGGCTGGCGGAAGATGGCGATGTTGACGCCTTGCTGATCGCCGGACCAGGCCTTGACGTAGGCGTTTTCCGAGCCCGCGACAACCCGTGCCACATCCTTGAGCTGGACGGGTGCGCCGTTCTTGTAGGAAACAATCAGTTGCGCGTAGTCCTGCGGCTTGAACAACTGGTCGTTGGAAGACAGGGTCGAAATACTGTCCTTGCCGTACAGCGCACCCTTGGCCAGGTTAAGGCTGGTCTGCTGCACCGCCAGGCGAATATCGGCCAGGGTCAGCCCTAGCGCAGCCAGTTTCTCGGGAGCGGCCTGAACACGAATCGCCGGACGTTGCTGACCGGTGATGAAGACCTGGCCCACGCCTTCGATCTGGCTGAGCTGGCGCGCCAGAATGGTTTCGGTGACGTCGCTCAGTTCTGTGCCGGGGATCAGGCTGGAACTCACGCTGAGGATCAGCACCGGGCTGTCGGCCGGGTTGACCTTGCGCCAGGTCGGCAGACTGGGCAGGTCGGCAGGCAGGCGTCCGGCTGCGGTATTGATGGCGGCCTGGACTTCCTGGGCCGCAGTGTCGATGCTTTTGTTGAGCGTGAATTGCAGCGTCAGGTTGGTGGAGCCCAGTGCGCTGCTGGAGGTCATCTGGGTCATGCCCGGTATCGCACTGAACTGCACTTCCAGTGGCGTGGCAACCGAAGACGCCATGGTTTCGGGGCTGGCGCCGGGGAGCTGCGCGGTGACCTGGATGGTCGGGAATTCCGCTTCCGGCAACGGCGCGATCGGCAGCCGTGGAAAGGCAATGACCCCCAGCAGTACCAGTGCGAAGGTCAGCAACAAGGTGGCCACCGGGTGGTCGATGCACCACGCCGATACCGAGCCCCGGCCGTTCATCGTGCGGGCTCCACTTGCGCGCTCGCGACATCCGCAGCAGGCGCGGTGATCACTTCGACCGTTGCGCCGGGGCGTAGCCGCGACTGGCCGTCGCTGACCAGTACATCGCCAGCACGCGGCCCGCTGATCAATGTCTGTTCGCTGTCCTGATAGAGCACTTTGACGGGTACGACTTCTACCTTGTTATCGGCAGTGAGCCGATAGACGAAGTGCAGGTCAACGCCGCGCTGCACCACTTGTGGCGGCACTTTCAGCGAGTTGAGTTCGATACCGGTCTGGATCTTCACGGTCACCAGTTGCCCCGGCCAGAGTTGCTCGCCGGGGTTTTTGAATTGCGCCTTGGCGCGGATCGTACCGGTGCTTGCCGACACCTGATTGTCGATCAATGAAAGCGTGCCTTCACCCAGCAGCAGGCCGTTGGCCGCGCCGTCGCCCTGATACGCCTTGACGGTCGCAGCGTTACGTTCGGCAATCAGCCCCTGCAGGGTCGGCAACATTTGCTGTGGCAGGGAAAACTCCACGGCAATCGGGTCGATCTGGGTCACTGAAAACAGCCCTGCAGCATCGCTGACGCGCAGGAAGTTGCCTTCATCGACGTTGCGAATACCGACCCGTCCCGTCACCGGCGAGCGAATCTGGGTGTAGGACAGCTGCACCTGTGAGGCGTTGATGCTCGCTTCGTTGCCTTTCGCCGTGGCTTCGAGTTGCCTGACCATTGCCTGCTGTTGGTCGAATGTCTGCCGCGAGATGCCATTGTCCTGGGTGAGCTGGCGATAGCGCTTGAGGTCCAGTTGCGCGACGTCCAGCTGCGCCTTGCTTTGCGCCAACTGGGCACGCGCCTGCTCCAGCGCGGCCCGGATAGAGCGGTCATCCAGCGTTGCCAGCAGGTCCCCGGCCTTGACCTGCTGACCTTCCTTGACCAACACACGCGTCAGCACCCCATCCACCTGGGGGCGGATCACCACGCTTTGCAGCGACAGCACCGATCCGATCCCTGTGACGAAACGCGGTACGTCTTCAAGGCTGACCGTGATCACTTTGACGGGCACAGCGGCAGCGGCATTTTTGGGGAGTGCGGCCGGGCGTGTCAGTTTCCAGCCGGCAATCGCCGCACAGGCGATCACCAGGACGACGGCGGTGACGGTCAGGGTCTTTCTGCGCATATGAAGAAAACGCCAAATGTCGGTACGGGAGAGATGTTTTTTACAGCTTCCTTATAGCCTGCAAACCCGGTCAACAGAATGACTTTCAGCTGTCAGGTTTGTCAGAAAGCCTCCAGCGGGTGTGGCGTGCAGTCAAGAAAAGTCGGAATCGGACGATATCTATGTTGAAGAGATAGTTGTCCAGATGTTTATAAAGTCCTAGGAGTTTTCCTACATTTTCCTAAGTAGGTTTCTGGCAGGTCATTCTCTCATCAACTTAAATTATCGTATGAGTCTATGAATGGAGTACGCCATGAGCAGTCAGAAATCGAACGGAAAAGTGATGGTGAAGTTACGGTCCCTTGATAAACGTTTGTGGGTCGCAATCCTGTCGACGTTGCTGCTGGCTGCTCCCGCTTCGTCATGGGCAAAGGACGGTGCAATTACGTTGCGTGGCAGTATTGTCAACAGCAGTTGCATGATTTCCAGTACAGAGATGACGGCGCCCGGTGTTCATTCGCGAACGCTGGAAGTTGCACCCGGGGTCACTATTCATGTGAGCACCGAACGCAATGTCTGTGGTGAGCAGGCAATGCCCTTCGTGACGCAGTATCAGGTGCTGCCTGCCGCCGTGTTAATCGACGGAGAAGCCCTGCAGGCAAGTGCTGCAGTGGTCACGTTGAGCTATCAGTAACTACCGGTCTGTCGTGTTTTCTCGTCCGGACTGTCACGCTTTCAAGTGGCAGTCCAGTGCCTGTAAAGTTTGAACGATACATAACCTCGGCCACAGTGAAGGCGTCGGCAGTCTGTGCCTGAGTAAGGGCACGCTTCTGTATTGAAAAGGGTTTTTATCAGTGTGCAAGGCACCACTTATAATTATTCCTACAGACCTGTCCTGCGTGTTGTGTTGTGTTGTCTGCGGGGTGAAAGTTATCGAGCTGACAGCACTGAAATAGACCTGGCTCTATAGTGCTCACCGTCCGATAGCGGGCACACACGAAATAACACAAGGAAGGTCGTTAGCATGAAAAAGCTTTCTCTTACATTGGCAGTTCTGGGCGTAATGGGCGCTGGCATGGCAGGTACCGCCAGTGCTGCGAACAACGGCACAATGGTCTTCAACGGAACACTGACCAATATCTCCTGCGATGTGGGGCCGGGCACGGGTGTCAGTACGGGGACCAACCCTGGCGAAATCAATATCGACCTGGGCAACGTGTCCTTCTCCGATATCGGTGTATCGAGCGAAAGCCGATTCGAAACGGCTTCCCCCATCCAGTTGCTGGTCAACTGCAGTGCGGGTGCCGACCAATACAACATGGTGAAGATGCGCCTTATTGCCCGTAACGGCAGTGGCCTGGACAACAACGACGCGAAACTCCTGCGCACCACCGGTGCGGCAGATGGCGTCGGTATCGGCCTGCTCAATGCCTCCAGCGTGTTGATGGATCTGAGCGGTGACGAAACCGTCGACACCACACTCATCAAGGATGGCGCCAGCGGTGCCACCGCTGAAATCAATTTTGGCGCGGTGTATGTGCTCAACGGCACGCCCACCAATCCGGGTAATGCCGACGGCTTTCTGCCGTTCGTGATGGATTACGAGTAATCGTGTCGGACAGGGCGGGCCGTGCTCGCTCTGTCCTCTACCGAATTCAAGGCGAACGCCAGCATGTTTTCCGATTTTTTTCGCTACACGATGTTTGTTGTGTGGTTGTTCTGCGCATCCACCGTTCAGGCGGGCATCGTATTGAATACAACGCGAGTCATTTACCAGGGCAACGACAAAGAGGTCAGTCTGGGGGTGCACAACAGTGGCGGGGGGGAGATTCTCCTGCAGTCCTGGCTTGAATCTCCGACGACGGCGGCCAGCAATAACGAAGGCCTGCAGAACCTGCCGTTTATTGTCACACCCGCGCTTGCGCGTATGGCCGGTGGTGGCAGGCAACTATTGCGGATCATTCATTCCGGTACCGACATGCCCACCGATCGTGAGTCGGTGTTATGGCTCAATGTTCAGGAAATACCCCAGAGCGCAGCAGAAAACACGCTGCAGATCGCGGTACGTCAACGCATAAAAGTCTTCTTCCGGCCTGATGGTTTGCAGGGTGATCCACAGCAGGCGCCGGAAAAACTGAACTGGCAACGGGTCGATGACACCGGTGTGCAGGTCGAAAATCCCGGCCCCTACCATGTCTCCATGCTCCGGATTTCCATAAGTCAACATGACACTGAACTTGCCCTTCTGGACAGTCAGATGCTGGCGCCACATCAGCGTCTGCGTATTCCGTTACAGCACACACCGGCAAGTGCGCCGTTGGTTCTGAGTTTCGTCAGTCTCAATGACTACGGCGGACAAGTGCCTTATCAGGCAACCCTTGGCAACAAACAACCGGTTAACGCCGGCAAGGCGTCGCCCCGATAAGCTGGCGCATCCACTGTCAGCGTTCACTATTCAAACCGTCGGGCCTCAGTGACAAGACAGCCCGGCAGACCTGCGTCTGTGTAAAAGGATTGCACGGCGCGCGCGACAGCCGAAGTAGAGTGAAGACCGCTATGGAATGGCGCAAAGAAGTTAATAAGGGAGTTATTGCCCAGTGCGCGCTCCCTCACCCCCGACGCGGTGCGCTGGGTATCGGTTTCGGATTGACGTTGATGTGTGCGGTCAGCGCGTCGGCCGCCTCGTCGGGTGGCGACGGGGCAGCCAGATTCAATACGGCGTTTATCCAGGGAAGCGATCAGCCGGCTGACCTTCAGGAGTTTCTGCGCTCCAATAGCGTACTGCCCGGTACTTACCGGGTTGATATCTACGTCAATCGCAAACTGAGCGGCAGGCGCGACATCCGCTTTTTGAAAAATCCGCTGTCAGGCCTGATCGAGCCCTGCCTGTCGCTCGAGATGCTACAGAGCTTTGGTCTGGACTTGAGTCGTCTACCGTCAGGTGAGGTATCTGCCCAAGCCTGTTTCGACCTGCCTGCGCGTGTCGAATTTGCTCGCGTCGACTATCAGCCCGGTGCGTTGCGACTGACAATCAGCGTGCCGCAAGCGGTGATGTCACGCGGTGCTCGCGGTTATGTGTCGCCGGAGCTTTGGGATCAGGGCGAGACCGCAGGCTTTATCAACTACAACTTCAATGGCAGCCGGCGGCGTAACAAGGGCCTGGAAACGGAGCAGTACTACGTGGGGCTGCGAAACGGGCTGAACGTCGGCGCCTGGCGTTTGCGCAACGAGTCCTCTCTGGTCGGCGGCAGTGACAGGCCCTGGCGTTATCGCAGCAATCGTACCTTCGCGCAGCGTGACATCACCACCCTGAAAAGCCAGCTCACGCTGGGCGAGACGTTCACCGATTCGCAGGTATTCGACAGTGTCCGCTTCAGGGGCGCGGCGCTGGCCTCTGACGATGGCATGCTGTCTGACAGCGAGCGGGCCTATGCCCCGGTCATCCGCGGGATTGCCGAAACCAATGCGACCGTGGAAGTTCGCCAGAACGGCTTTCTGCTCTACAGCGGCGGTGTGTCGCCCGGGCCGTTCGAGATTGCCGATATCTATCCCAGTGGCTCCAATGGCGACTTGTCGGTGTCTGTCATCGAAGCCGACGGGCGTGTAAGAACCTTCACTCAGGCCTACGCGTCGCTGCCGATCATGGTTCCCGCAGGCTCGTTGCGCTACAGCCTGGCCGGCGGGCAGGTCGACAACAACGACGATCAGCAGGCCTCTCCGGCATTTGTCAGTGCGGCCCTGATCTACGGTCTTTCCGAACGGATTACCGGGTTTGCCGGGGTGCAACTGGCCGAGGATTACCAGGCCGCGAACATAGGCACCGGGATCAACACCGGGCTGGGCGCGGTGTCGATGGACCTTACCCGCTCGGTCAGCAAGGTGGCTCAGCGGGCGCGCAGTGGCCAGAGCCTGCGCGTGCGTTATGCCAATACGCTGGATGTCACCGACACCACGTTGGCAGTGGCCGGTTATCGATATTCGACCGAGCAATACCGGACCCTGAACCAGCACGTCAGCGACAGCGGCGCGCTGCGGCAATTGCGGGCCTCTGGGCTGGCGCGGGATCGGCTGGAACTCAGCATCACTCAGATAGTGCCTGGCCAGTCGGCGTCGCTGAGCCTGACGGCGTCCGAGCAGCGCTACTGGAACCTGTCCGGCAAGACCCGGCAGCTTTACCTGTCCTATAACGCGGCCTGGTATTCGCTCAATTACAGCCTGTCCATCGAACGCAACGAGGATTTCGGGCGAAGCGGTGACGCGAGCACCGACAATCGTGTTGCCCTGAGCGTGACCCTGCCGCTCGGCTCCAGCCCCGGCTCGTCGCGATTGTCTTTCAACGCGGTGCGCGACAGCCGCGGCGAGTACAACGCGCAGGCCGGGCTCAACGGTCAGGTACCGGGCGACCGCGACACGTTCTATTCGGTACAGGCTGGACGTGACAGCAGCTCCGGCAGTTTCGGCGCAGGCAAGGTCAGCACCAGCACGGCGTTCGGCCGTTTCGAGGCCGGTTATAGCCAGGGCCAGGACTACGATGCATTCAGCCTGTCCGCCGCAGGTTCGCTGGTGGCGCATGCCGGTGGCGTGAACCTGGGGCAGACCTTGGGAGAAACCTTTGCTCTGGTTCAGGTGCCCGACGTCGGTGGCGCCCGCTTGAAGTCGTTCAGTAACGTCGAGACCGCCGGCAACGGCTATGCGGTTCTGCCCTATGCGCAGGCCTACCGCACCAACTGGGTCAGCCTGGATACCCGGCAACTGGGCGCTGATGTCGATCTGGAAAACGCTATTACCCAGATCGTGCCGCGCAGGGGCGCGATACCGGTGGTGCGCTTCAAGGCCAATGTGGGCCGCCGGGTCCAGTTCGAACTGGTGCGCGTCGATGGCAGCAAAGTGCCGCTGGGTGCCAGTGTCGAAGATGAGCAGGGCAGGGCGCTGGCAGTGGTCGATCCCGGCAGTCAGGCGCTGGTGCTCAGCGAGCAGGATGCCGGCAGCCTGTGGGTGCGCTGGTCAGATCAACGTTGCCAGGCGACATTCTCGTTACCGCCCAGAGACCCGTCGCGAGCCTACGAGCGGATCAGGGTGGTATGCCGATGAGCGCTTTCGCTGGCTCATGCAAGGCGCTGTTGACGGCTGTGCTGTTGACGAGCGGCCTGGCGGCGCACGGGGCTGTTTCGCTGAGCGGAACGCGGCTGATTTTCGACGGGCAGTATCGCGAGGTCACGCTCGAGGTGCGCAATCGCGGCAAGTCCGAGGCACTTTTACAGGCTTGGCTCAGTGACGCAGCGGATGACGACGACGCCCCGGGTGAGCTTCGCAAGGCGCTGCCATTCGTGGTCACGCCACCGCTTTCACGCTTGGCGGTGGGCGGCAGGCAGGCCTTGCGCGTGCTCTATCAGGGCACAGGCATGCCGCAGAAACACGAGTCGCTGCTGCACCTGTATGTGCTTGAGATACCCCGACGCCAGGACGGTGCGGGGCAGTTGAACATCGCCGTGCGCCAACGCATCAACGTGTTCTACCGGCCCCCCGGCCTTGACGGTGATCCGGCCGACACTCCCGCGCGGCTGCTGTGGACACTGACTCATGACCCGTCTCACGCCTTGTTGCTGACGGTCAGTAACCCGACGCCCTATCACGCTGCCCTGCAAGCGCTGCGTATCGACGGGGTGCAGCTTGGCGATCATCTGTTGCTGGCGCCGGGCGCACAGGTCGCGATGGTTGTGCCGGCGAGTGTCGAGCGCTCTGCCACACATCGTTTTTCCTACCAGGCGCTGACCGACTACGGCGGCCGACGGACCCATTGCGCACAGCTCACCGGGCAGGCGGCCACTACCGCCAGGCTGCCGAAAAACAATTCCATTCAGGACGAATGCTGATATGAAACATCTCTCTGCCAGAGGCTGGCTGCGATCCCTTGCCGTGTTGTTGTTACTGCATCCGGCTTCCACCTTCGCGCTGATCTGTACCACTCAAGGGACGGGCGAAACCGAAATTCACGATGACCTGAGCAGTACGGTGGCAATCCCGGAGTCGATTCCCGACGGGGAAGTGGTATGGCGTTCCGAACCTCTGAACGTTCAGGTCGAATGCGCCACAGAGGGCTGGCAGTCCGAAGCGCAGGAGATTTTTATCTACCTGAATCCGGACAATCGTTCGATCGGTCAGGGGATTCGTGCCGGAATGACGTTACAGGGTATCGATCACATCCAAGGCAGTGGACGAGTGAGTACCGGCAGCTACCTGCCGATGTGTCGCGAGGGTGAGAACACGCTCGAAAACTGCCCGAAGGTGCGTTTCAGCCTGGCGTTTTCGGTATTCATCCAGAAGTTCGGCGCTACACCGCCCTCCGGTTTGGCCAGTGACCTGCTGGATTACCGGTTCTTTCAACTGGGCGGCGCGACAGACCCGAGTCGGCTGTCAGGGCGCAGCCTCAGTTATGTGATCAATAACCTGCGGGGGCTGAGGTTCGTGGCCTGCGATGCCGATCTGCAGGTGCTCCCGGAAACCGTGGAATTTGGCGACGTTGCGATACACCAGGTGGCGATTGGCAAAGTGACTGCTACCCAGACATTCTCCCTGCTGACCAGCCGCAGCTGTGATTCGCCGTTCAGCATTGATGCGCGTTTCAGGCCGGTGACAGGCACTCTGTCTGGCGAGCTGCTGATCCCCGTCGGTAATGATTCATTGGGGATACGCATTACCAGCGCAGTAAACGGTCAGCCGCTACGTTACAACGAGCCATTCCATCTGGCGGAATTGCTCGGCGAAACCAACACAGCCAGGGCGGACTTCAATGCCGAACTGCTGTGGAACACCAACATGCCAAGGCCCGGACCGTTCAATGCCGAGGTGATGGTCGATCTGTTCTACAAATGACGGCGACAGGAGGCTCGGGCGGTTGTGCGGCGATTAATGTATGCTGCGCGGCCGCGGGCATTTGCCCGGCCAATTCGACTTTCTGGTGACACCATGACCACGCCTGAACAACCTCCTGTTCAAGACGCCGCAGCCGACTCCGTCGCAGACACTGAAAAGAGGGCTGTCATTGCGCCTTTCAGCTTTCCGTTCAAGCCTTCGGAGTTTGCCCGGGCCAAAAAAGAGCCGGCGTGGCATCAGAAAAACAACAAGCACGGCCACCACAAGACCCCGGGCGTCGCGCCGGCTGGCACCCGCAGGTCGATGGGCAAGCGCTGATTGCCTGAGAGATCCTGTCAGGCCGCCTGCAAAGGAATGAACAGGTAGGAAACCGGCTGCCGGTCAGTCACCTCGGCACCTTCCTGTTGCAGGGTGTCCAGAACGTGCTGGCCGGCGACGTGAAATTCCCACTTCGAGCCTTGGGCTTGCCCCTCCTGCGCAGGGTTTTTGACCTCTTCGATGGCGGCAGCAAACGCGCCCATGTCCGGCAGGTAGGCGACGAAACCGTTGCCCTTGAGGGCGGTGGTGCGAATGCCCAGCTTCTGGCAAATCAGCTGTTTGGTGTCTATTTCATCCCGATCGGCCTGACGCGACCGTTCGATCAGGTCCATCAGTTGAGTATCGACCAGCCTGTCGTTAACGATAAGGTCCGGACCCTGCTCCCAGGACTCTGGCGGGCAGCCCTTGTTCTCCGGGCGCAACGGAATGTGTGGATTGATCTCCATCGGATAGATCCGGCACACCAGTGGCCGGCGCTCGTAGATGCGACACAGGTTCTTCTCGTCAAGATTCCGGCAGCGCCCGACGTTGTAGGCTGCGAAGGTGATCGCCACAAAGGCTGTCGTACTGCCACTGCTGACCTCGGTCGAGCGACGGCTGGCATGGGTGAGCTGCGCCTCGGAAACCCCATAACCATTGCTCAAAAATGCCTCGGTCAGCACGATGACGTTGCCGCCATCGGCCGCCCACTGCGCGGCTTCGTTGAGCGTCAACGGTACGTGATGGTCGGTGCAACAGCCGCCACAACCCACGCAGGAAAACTTGGTGTCCATTATCTCGATGACCCGTCCAACAGGTAGGCGGCAAGCGACAACAATTGGTCACTCACTCGCTTGATGTGTCTCGGGAAGCAAGTTGCGCGCCAGTCGCCGGGCCGTGAACAGCGGGTTCAGGCTGCAGGAATGTCGAAACGCTTGAGATAGGCCATTGCGGATTTTTCGTAAAGCCGCCGCGCCGCCAGGTTGTTTTCCATGACGTGAAGGTCGACCGCTGCTTCATTGCGCGTATGCAGGTGGGCGAACAAATGATTGAGCAGGGCGTGGCCGATCCCGCTGTGTCGCACATCAGGGTGCACAACCAGGTCCCTGATGAATGCGCTGGTCCAGCACACGATCACACCGACTACCGTTTCGTCACGCATGGCCAGAAAGCACAGCGACGGATCGCATTCGGGATCGTGTTCGAATGCAGCCAGCCAGTCCGGATAATCCGCCACACAGCCTGCGGCGCTGCCATAACCCAGAGTCAGCAGGCGGTGAACCTCTGCGGCTCGCTCAAGCGTGAAGGGATGTGGCTGGATGCCAGGCGGCCAGGCCGGGATGGGCACTGGCACTGCAAGATCCCGACGCATCAGCCAGTAATGCGCGGCGGATGCATCGGTCAGGTTCGGACGTTGTGTCGCCGTGCGCTCAGGGATCAGAGCCCTTGGGCGACCACCGTACGTGCGGCCTCGATCAGGCATTTGGTCAACTCGGGTGACGAGAACTTGGTCAGCACGGCATTGGCCCCGGCGATCTGTGACTTCTCGCTGTTCATCGCGCTGTCGAGCGAGGTGTGCAGCAGAATGTACAGATCACTGAAGTCCGGCGTATCCCGGAGCGTGCGGGTGAGGGCATAGCCGTCCATCTCCGACATCTCGATATCGGACACCACCACGTTGATCTGTCGCGCAGTACCCTGCAGGTCGAGCAGAACGTCGATAGCCTCTTTGGCACTGCGCGCCGTGTGGCATTCGAGGCCGAGATTGCGCAAGGTAATGATCGACTGCTGCAGGGCAACCTGACTGTCATCGACGACCAGAATCCGCGCCTTGCTCAGCAGTTCCGCATCCTCTTTGGCCAGCTCCGTCGACTGCACGACGATCTGTGCAGGGGCGATGCCGTGGATCACTTTTTCGATGTCCAGTACTTGCACCAGCACGCCGTCGACCTGGGTGACCCCGGTGATGAACGACTTGCTGCTAGACCCGTAGGGCGGCGGACGGATATCGGTGGTCAGGCAATGCACAATCTTGCTGACGGCCTGAACGTGCAGGCCCTGTTTCGAGCGGCTGACATCCGTGACGATCAGGCAGCCACCGTCGGGATCGGCCAGTGGACGCTCGCCGATCGCACGACTCAGATCGATAACCGACAGTGACGAGCCACGTAGCGTCGCAATACCTTTGACGTGTGGGTGCGATTCGGGAAGATGGGTCAGAGGCGGGCAGGGAATGATCTCGCTGACCTTGAGCAGGTTGATCGCCATCAGCTTGCCGCTGCGCAACGTGAAGAGGAGCAGCGAAAGTGAATCTGCTCGGACGTTCTTGGACATATGAACCTTCTGGCTGTAGGTATTTCGTCGCCTGGTAGCGGCAAACAACTTTCTATGACAGGTTATCGACCTGCGGCCGGCAGGCTTGAGGATTTTTAACCGACAGCCGAGCGCGTCCGTTCGCTTGCCATTGAAAGCCGTTGCACCACACCACGGCGGGCCCGACAAACTGGCTGCCCATGTGCCGATAGTGGCAGTCTGGCTTCGGTTGCGTCAAACCGGGAGAGGGCGGCACATTGTCGCTCTCTGCCTTCCGACGACCTGCGTCGCGGTTTCGCACGCCATAGTGCTTTGACAGAAAGGCACCCTGCGACAAAATACCGCAGCTATATATAGAAGAAGAGCTGCGACAAACTGACGCACCCTTCTATATATAGAAGGGCTTTGCACCCGGTTCCTGCAAAAGCGTCCTGCCGGTTGTGGATGTGCTGCCGCGCAGACCACCTGACCGGCAAATGCGTCCGTATGGCTGGCCAACGCTTGAGTTGCCGAATCAGACAGATGATCATCGCGCACGTCTTGGCGCAGTCGGGCCGTACCTCCGTTCAGGCTGCGAACGCTGCATGGCGTTGACCAACCCTTTCATCAGTTCAGTAAGGTATGTGAATGAGCGACAACACGTTGTACCTGAGACGCGAAAAGCGCTTTCTGGTTTTGCTGGGTATTATCTGCCTGGCCCTGATCGGCGGCGCCCTGTACATGCAGGTCGTCCTGGACGAAGCGCCTTGCCCGCTGTGCATCCTGCAGCGTTACGCACTGTTGTTCATCGCCATTTTTGCGTTCATTGGCGCCGCCATGCCCGGGCGTCGCAGCGTCACGGCGTTTGAAACCCTGGTGACCCTCAGCGCCCTTGGCGGCATTGCCGCTGCCGGCCGGCATGTCTGGATCCTTGCCCATCCGTCCGACAGCTGCGGTATCGACGTGCTGCAGCCGATTGTCGATGGCCTGCCATTGGCTACACTGTTTCCTACAGGGTTTCAGGTCAGCGGTTTCTGCACGACGCCATATCCGCCGGTTCTCGGATTATCACTCGCGCAATGGGCGCTGACGGCTTTTGTCCTGACCGCAGTTCTGGTACCGGCGTGCATCATTCGCAATCGCCGCAAACCTTACTAACTTCAGGGGCTTTCGCTAAAAACGCCCCGTGAATACGGGGCTTTTTTCGAGTACGATGAGGCGTTTGGAGGGCGATTGTTACGCATATAGAGAATAACTGTTACAAAATTAGGCATAGTCATTAAAAATTTACGTATCTACAATCCCCGTCACTTGTCGTTCAGCTTGGCCGAACGATCAGCATTTTGAGGCTTGGAGCGTCCCCTGTGCACTCTGAACAGGCAGCGCAACGCTTGCCTCTGAGGGCGTATAATGGCCGCGTCGAAAGCGTCTGCCCGAAGTTTTGGGCAGTTCCAGCAACTCAAAAAACAAGAATCCATAGCTAAACCCGGACTTGTCGATACGCCGCTGTGCGTACCGGCGGCCCTTGTTCAATTCAAAAAAATTAGCCGGCACTGGCAGGGCGAAGTGTTGGCGGTCGAAACCCAACTGCACCGCGCAAGCTGCTTTTAGAGGTCGTGAAATGAGTAAAAAAAGGTACCCCAGGTTTTTTGGCTTCTTGGCCCTTTTCTGTATGCTTTTGCTCAGTGGATGCGATGGCGTACCTCTGCTCGATCCAAAAGGGCAGGTGGGTATCGAGCAGCGGAACCTGATCGTAATCGCAACGTTGCTGATGCTGATTGTCGTGATTCCGGTCATCCTGATGACCCTGATCTTCGCCTGGAAGTATCGCGCATCGAACAAGGCTGCCAAGTACACGCCGGACTGGTCTCACTCCACCAAGATCGAAATCGCAGTCTGGGGCGTACCCATGCTGTTGCTGGTCTTCCTGGGGTACATCACCTACGTCTCGACTCACTCGCTGGACCCTTACCGTCCGCTTGATTCGGACGTCAAGCCGGTCACCATCCAGGCGATCTCGGTTGACTGGAAATGGGTATTCATCTACCCGGACTACGGCATTGCCACAGTCAACAAGATCGTGTTCCCGGCCAAGACTCCGATCAACTTCCAGGTGACCTCGGACAGCGTGATGAACTCGTTCTTCATCCCGGGTCTGGGTGGTCAGATCTATGCGATGGCGGGCATGCACACCAAGCTGCACCTCATCGCCAACGAGAATCACGAATTCAACGGTATTTCGGCCAACTACAGTGGCGCAGGCTTTACCGGCATGAAGTTCAAGGCCATCGCTACCAGCCAGGCTGATTTCGACAGCTGGGTCAGCGAAGTCAAGAGCTCGCCCAAAAAGCTTGGCACTGCCGAATACGCCGAGTTGATCAAGCCAAGCGAACGCAACCCTGTCGAACTCTTTTCCTCGGTCACCCCGAACCTGTTCCAGATCGTCATCGACAAGTATGAAGGTATGAATCCGGGCAAGAAGGTTGTTGCTGGTGAGAAGGAAGTAGCCGGTGAGGCTGGTGCGGAAAAAGGCAAAAATTCAGCTGCTGGGGCAGAGGAGTAAACGATGTTTGGCAAATTAAGTCTGGAAGCGGTGCCGTTCCACGAGCCCATAGTCATGGTGACACTTGCCATGATCGCGCTCGGCGGCATTGCGGTTGTCGGGTTGATCACCTATTTCCGCAAGTGGACGTACTTGTGGTCTGAGTGGCTGACCTCTGTCGACCACAAGAAAATCGGCGTGATGTACATCGTCGTTGCCATGGTCATGCTGCTGCGCGGTTTTGCCGACGCGATCATGATGCGTACCCAACTGGCGATGGCCCAGAACGGTTCCGAAGGGTTCCTTCCGCCTGAACACTATGACCAGATCTTCACCGCTCACGGTGTGATCATGATCATCTTCATGGCGATGCCGTTCTTCACGGGTCTGATGAACATCGTTCTGCCTCTGCAGATCGGCGCTCGCGACGTGGCGTTCCCGTTCCTGAACTCCCTGAGCTTCTGGCTGCTGGTCGCAGGTATGCTGCTGATCAACATCTCCCTGGGTGTCGGTGAGTTCGCCAAGACCGGCTGGGTCGCGTATCCGCCTCTTTCCGGGTTGCAATACAGTCCTGGCGTAGGGGTTGACTACTACATCTGGGCGCTACAGTTATCCGGCTTGGGTACGACGCTGACGGGGGTCAACTTCCTCGTGACCGTGCTGAAGATGCGTACCCCTGGCATGAAACTGATGGACATGCCGATCTTCACCTGGACCTGCACCTGGGCAAACATCCTGATCGTGGCTTCGTTCCCGATCCTGACCGCTACCCTGGCGTTCCTGACCCTTGACCGCTACCTGGACTTCCACATTTTCACGAACGAAATGGGCGGTAACCCCATGATGTACGTGAACCTGTTCTGGGCGTGGGGTCACCCTGAGGTGTACATCCTGATCCTGCCGGCCTTCGGCGTGTTCTCGGAAGTCATCTCGACGTTCTCCGGCAAGCGTCTGTTCGGCCACAAGTCGATGATCTTCGCCTCCGGTGCGATCTGTATCCTGGGCTTCATGGTCTGGCTGCACCACTTCTTCACCATGGGGGCGGGTGCCAATGTCAACGCCTTCTTCGGTCTGGCGACGATGCTGATTGCGATCCCGACGGGTGTGAAGCTGTTCAACTGGCTGTTCACCATGTATCAGGGCCGTCTGCGCTTCACTGCGCCGGTGCTCTGGACCCTGGGCTTCATGGTCACCTTCTCGATCGGCGGCATGACCGGCGTTCTGTTGGCGATCCCGGGTGCTGACTTCGTGCTGCACAACAGCCTGTTCGTAATCGCTCACTTCCACAACGTCATCATCGGCGGTGCGGTATTCGGTTACATCGCCGGCTTCGCGTTCTGGTTCCCTAAAGCGTTCGGTTTCACCCTGAACGAGAAGTGGGGCAAGGCAGCGTTCTGGTTCTGGATCGTCGGCTTCTTCGTCGCATTCATGCCGCTTTACGCGCTGGGCTTCCTGGGCATGACCCGTCGTCTGAACGCTACCGACATGCCAGAGTGGAACATCTACCTGGACGTCGCGCTGTTCGGCGCCGTGCTGATTGCCATGGGTATCGCTTCGCAGCTGATCCAGCTGTTCGTGAGTATCCGTGACCGCGACAACAACCGCGATCTGACCGGTGACCCATGGAATGGCCATACCCTGGAATGGTCCACTTCTTCGCCTCCACCGTTCTACAACTTTGCCGAGCTGCCAAAAGCTGACGACATCGATCCGTTCACCGATGCGAAACGTGCCGGTACCGCTTACAAGGTTCCTGCCCGCTACTCGGCGATCCACATGCCTAACAACACGGCTACCGGCCTGTACATGGGTATGTTGCTGACGGTCTTCGGCTTCGCATTCATCTGGCACATCTGGTGGCTGGTAGGCGCAAGCCTGGTCGCGACCATTGCCGTCTTCGTTGCTCACGCTGTCCGTGACGACCAGGGCTACATGGTGCCTGCTGAAGATGTAGCGCGTATTGAAGGTGAGCATCACAAGGTCCTGGCGGCCAACGGTGCATACACTCCTGTCAAGTCCTCGCTGGAACAGGTTTAAACAATGTCAAATATTGCAATCAACTCCGGAGCCCACGATCACGGTCACGACCATGATCATGGGCATGACGATCACCACGACAGCGGTGGCATGACGGTCTACGGCTTCTGGCTGTACCTGATGACCGACTGCGTGTTGTTCGCCTCGTTCTTCGCGGTGTACGCCGTGATGGTCAACAGTGTCGCGGGCGGCCCGTCGGGCCAGGACATCTTCCTGCTGCCATTCGTGGCAGTGGAAACCGCGTTCCTGTTGGTCAGTAGTATCACTTACGGCTTTGCCATGCTGGCACTGTACAAGGGCAATAAGAGCCAGGTACTGGGCTGGCTGGCACTGACCTTCCTGTGCGGTGCTGCCTTTATCGGCATGGAAATCTATGAGTTCCATCACCTGATCGAAGAGGGCTACGGTCCGAGCCGCAGCGGCTTCCTGTCAGCGTTCTTCGCGCTGGTAGGTCTGCACGGCGCCCACGTGACCAGTGGTCTGATCTGGATGGCGATCATGATGTTCCAGGTCCAGAAGAAGGGCCTGACCAACACCAACAAGACGCGCCTGAGCTGCCTGAGCCTGTTCTGGCACTTCCTGGACGTTGTCTGGATCGGCGTGTTCACCGTTGTCTATCTGATGGGAGCTTTGTAATGTCAAATTCGCATCACTCCGCTGAAGACAATAGTCACGGCTCAGTGAAGTCGTACGTCATCGGTTTCGTACTGTCGATCATCCTGACCGCCATTCCGTTTGCCCTGGTGATGTCACCTTCACTGCCGAAGGACATGACGATCGCAATCGTTCTGGTCTTCGCGATCATCCAGATTCTGGTGCACCTGCATTACTTCCTGCATCTGGACTTCACGAGCGTGCAGCGTAACAACGTGATGGCCTTCGCCTTTACCACGATGGTTATCGTCCTGCTGGTCGGCTTGTCGCTGTGGATCATTTTCAGCGTCCACCGCGAAATGATGGCGCATTGAGGAATACCAGATGTCACTGAAGCACTTTATCCAAATCACCAAGCCGGGGATCATTTTCGGTAACGTGCTTTCGGTGGCAGGTGGCTTTTTTCTGGCTTCCAAGGGAAATATCGATTTCGGCGTGTTCCTCGCTGCAGTCATCGGTACTTCCCTGGTCGTTGCGTCCGGTTGTGTGTTCAATAACTGCATCGATCGCGATATCGATCAGCGAATGGAGAGAACCCGTAACCGGGTTCTGGTGCAGGGCCTGGTTTCACTGAAACTGGCGCTGCTCTACGCAACCCTGCTCGGTATTGCAGGCGTTGGCCTGCTGTACACCGAGGCCAATCCCTTGGCCGCACTGTTTGCAGTGATCGGGTTCGTGATCTACGTCGGCCTTTACAGCCTGTACCTGAAACGCAGATCCGTTCACGGCACGCTGGTGGGCAGTCTCTCGGGGGCCATGCCGCCGGTGATTGGCTACTGCGCAGTGAGCAACAGCTTCGACTTTGCGGCCCTGACGCTACTGGTGATGTTCAGCCTGTGGCAGATGCCGCATTCGTATGCGATCGCCATCTTCCGCTTCAACGATTACCGTGCTGCGAAGATCCCGGTTCTGCCTGTCAAGCGCGGCATTCTGGTCACCAAGCGCCACATCATGCTCTACATCCTGGCGTTCCTCGTGGCGACCCTGATGTTGACCGTCGGTGGCTATGCGGGCCTCAACTACCTGGCTGTCGCAGCGGGTATGGGCATGTACTGGCTGTACATGGCCTGGAAGGGCTACAAGGCCGTTGACGATACTGTCTGGGCTCGCAAGCTGTTCGTGTTTTCGATCTTCACCATTACTGCCTTGAGCGTGATGATGTCGGTCGACTTTCAGGTGACAAAAGAATTGCTGGTGACTTACGCCTTCTGATTCCACTTGATACGCGACCTGATAAACCCCGTTCTGCGAAGAACGGGGTTTTTTTTGAGTGTCGATCTACACTGGTTGAAGGAAATGGCATGCCGATAGTTTTTTGGCGGCTGTAAACGCCTGTTTGCAGGGCGTTTTTGACCTTTCATGGAAAAACAGGAGCGCTTGCCCCATGATGTGCCGTTTTCAAGCGACCCGTTACAGATATCCGGTTTCCGAGCCCGTCAGGGCTGATCATGATTATGGCTGCTATCCATGATGTCTTCAGAAAGTCAAAACCTCTCGCCCAGCCCTTTGGTTTCCATCGTAGCCCCTTGCTACAACGCCGAGCGATTTCTTGAGGTCGCGATTCAGAGCATCTTTGCTCAGGACTACAAGAATTTCGAGGTCATCGTCGTCGACGATGGTTCTACCGACAACAGCATCGCCATGCTCGAGTCCCTGCAGCAACGCTATCCGTTCCAGCTCTACCGCCAGGCCAATCAGGGCGTCAGTGCTGCCCTCAACCATGGTCTGCGTTACGCCAAAGGCGTTTACCTTTCCACGCCGGACCTGGATGACATCATGCTTCCCTCTTCGGTGCGTATCCGTGCCGAGTACCTCGATGAGCATCCCGCAGTAGGCTGTGTCGGCGCATTGGTCAGCTACATGGATGGTGACGGCAAGGAAATAAAACGTCAGTCGCGCGATTACATCGAGCGGCTGACGTTCGACGACATATTGCGCGACGCGGTGGTCGTCGGTGCGCCGGTTGCTCTGTACCGCATGAAGGCCATCAAGGATGCAAACGGTTATGACCCGCAGATAAAGGTTCAGGATTTTCAGGCGACACTGAAAATCGCTCATCTGGGCTATGAAATTCATGTGCTCCCCGAGATCGTCACGCGCTATCGACGTCACCCGAACAACCTTTCACGCAAGTACAAGGTGTTGCTTGAGGCTGACCTGAAAAGCATCGAGCCTTATCGGGATCATCGCGAATACCAGAGCGGTCGAACTCAGGCCATCAACAAAGCCTTGAAATACGCCGCGGTTGCGGACAAGCGATATGCCTGGAGTCTGTTGTTTTCCATCCCATGGAGGCAGATCAACAGAACGACCTTGCGGCGCTGCAAGCGTTTGCTGTTGAGCTATCGATAAGTGCGGCCTGGCTGTCCAAAAAAAATGTGATTGAAGATATGAAATTCATCGAGCTGTTGAAAAATAGAAAAATACGCAAACAGTTGCGCAAGATGGACAAACTGGACAGGCACGCCGAAAAAATCAGATTGAAATACCCGCGTGCGGTAGTCGGCGTCGGGACTTATGGCATTCCGGATATTGTCGACTTCGGTGACGAATCGGTGTTCAGGGTTGGGGCTTACACCTCCATTGCCGAGGGCGTGAAAATTCTACTGGGCGGTGAGCATCGCACTGACTGGATTACGACGTACCCATTCCCGGCGATGGTCGGGCAAGTCGCAGATATTCAGGATTACGCGCCAAGCAAGGGCGATGTAGTGATCGGCAGCGACTGCTGGATTTGCGCCAATGCAACCATTGTGTCGGGTGTCACCATCGGCCATGGCGCCATTGTCGCGGCAGGTGCGATGGTCGTTCGGGACGTGGCTCCTTATTCGGTGGTGGGCGGCAACCCCTGCAAATTCATCCGTTGGCGATTCGACGAGGACATTCGCCAGTTGCTGCTCCAGGCAGCCTGGTGGGACTGGCCTGTCGAAGAGGTCAAGTCCGTCGCACGAACATTGTGCAGTTCGGATATGGACACATTTATCGACTATATCCGCCAGCGCCAGGCATCGCCGCCGCTACCGGTCGGGTGACCGCTGGACTCATGAGGCGTCTGCCCGCATGTCTGCTTCAGAAATGCCATGTCGGTTTGCATTTATTTCGAGCCTCATGGCCTGAATGATCTGGCAGAATAAGGCATTGGCCTGACTCGACCAGGCAGTCGCTAAAATGATAGAGGGCGTTATGAGTCAAGAAAGCATCAACTGGGACACTCTGGGTTTTGACTACATCAAGACCGACAAGCGCTACCTTTCTCATTGGCGCGACGGTGCCTGGGATCAGGGCTCACTGACCGAGGACAACACGCTGCATATCAGCGAAGGGTCGACCGCGCTGCATTATGGCCAGCAGTGCTTTGAGGGCCTCAAGGCCTACCGCTGCAAGGATGGCTCGATCAATCTGTTCCGTCCCGATCAGAACGCCCAGCGCATGCAGCGCAGCTGCTCCCGTCTGTTGATGCCCCATGTCCCGACTGATGTGTTCATTGAAGCCTGCAAGCAGGTGGTCAAGGCCAACGAACGCTTCATCCCGCCTTACGGTTCTGGCGGCGCGCTGTACCTGCGCCCGTTCGTCATCGGTGTGGGTGACAACATCGGCGTGCGCACGGCGCCTGAATTCATCTTCTCGATTTTCTGCATTCCGGTGGGCGCCTATTTCAAGGGGGGCCTGAAGCCGAACAATTTCGTCATCTCCGGCTACGACCGCGCTGCGCCCAACGGTACAGGTGCAGCCAAGGTCGGCGGTAACTACGCCGCCAGCCTGATGCCCGGTTCCGAAGCCAAGAAGCACAGCTTTGCAGATTGCATCTATCTCGATCCGCAGACCCATTCCAAGATCGAGGAAGTGGGCTCGGCCAACTTCTTTGCCATCACCAAGGATGATGTGTTCCTGACGCCCAAGTCGCCATCGGTGCTGCCGGGTATCACCCGCCTGTCGTTGATCGAACTGGCGAAATCCCGTCTGGGCCTGACGGTCGAAGAGGGTGATGTGTTCATCGACCAGCTCGGCGAGTTCAAGGAAGCCGGCGCATGCGGTACGGCTGCGGTCATTACTCCGATCGGCGGGATTTCCTACAAGGACAACCTGCACGTGTTCTACAGCCAGACCGAAGTCGGTCCTGTGACTCAGCGTCTGTACAAGGAGCTGACCGGCGTTCAGTCCGGTGACATCGAGGCGCCAGCCGGCTGGATCGTCAAGGTGTGATGAGCTGACCCGGATCGTTCCAGCGTCGAACGCTGGAACGATCATTGACCACAGGTTCAGGCTTCAGGTGTTTTTTCTTCCTCAAGCGGCTCTTTCGCCGGCCCCAGCACAATCGCCAGATGCCGCAAGTCGTCGACCTCCAGGCTATAGCTCTTGCCTGAAGGGCTCAGGGTGACGGTTCCCAGCGCATACACCGTGAAGAACTTCACGTCCTCCGCATGGCTCAGCAGCTCACTGATGTAGCGGCTGGAGCGATAGGCCTGCATCTGCGCAGGCGACACGTAGAGCGTCACCAGTTTGCCGTCGAGACGGTCGAAGAACCTGAACTTGAAACCCAGCCCGTATCGCTGTTCGATCAGACCGCCGCCGAACAGCACCCGTCCGTTATCGCCTGATTGTGCGTATTTGATATGGCGAAAATACGAGCGCAGCGACACTTCGTCCTGGCCCGGAATTTTCAGTTTCAGCAGCTTGAAGTCTTCCAGTGACAGCTCAGCCTTGGCCTGCCGATAACTGTCCACCAACCGTTCCAGGTTATTGGTGCGGGTCTCGCTGTAACGGGGCACCTTCGGCGTAGCAGGCTCTATTGGCGGATTGGCAGCGGGTGGACGTTGCACCGGTGCGCCAGCCTTTTCCAGGCCGGACTTCTCCTTGGCCGGCTCCTTGATCGTCGGGTCGAAAACGTCGATGTAATCATCCAGTTTGCGCTTGGCCTTGCGCAGACGCGTCTGGACATCGGTTTCTTCAATCGGGTCTGCGGCCTTGTCGTCTTCGTCCTCGTCCACCCATTCACAGCCCGGCGAGTGGTCGTAATGCGGATTGGCACGGAAGTGCGCGGCGACAAAGGTCGGGTTGTCCTGAGGCTTCACGTCGTAGCGCACGCCCGTCACTTTGGCACCCAGCGCCCGGCAGGCTTCGTTCGAGCAGAGAAACTCGAAGCGCGTACGTGGTGGCTCCTGGGAAAAGTATTCGCGTCGGGCAGCGGCAATCGACAGCTCTTGCTGCAGTTCAACGCAGAATGCGCGGGTGATGGGCTTGCTGGGCTTCATGCGGATCGTCCTTGTACATTCAGGACAACACGCTATTTCAGGCGTAGAGCGCTTGCAACAAAATATGTGAAATGGCGTGAAAAACGGCGGGCAGGGCGAGATAAATCAAATACCCGGCTGCACCCTTTGCGCTATGACGCAAGGGGTGCAAAGGGTGCAAATTGAATCAGGACAGGCGGAAGCGTCCCACGATGTTGTTCAGGTCCAGCGCCAGCGTTGACAGCTCTCGACTTGCACTGGCGGTCTGTTGCGCGCCAGACGAAGATTGCGCCGAAAGGTCACGGATGTTCATGAGGTTGCGATCCACTTCCCGGGCGACATGGGCCTGCTGCTGGGCCGCACTGGCGATCACCAGATTGAGATCATTGATCTCGCTCACGGCAGCGCTGATGACGGTCAGAGACTCGTTCGCGCCCTCTGCAATGCCAAGCGTTTCGCTGGCCAGCTCGGTGTTGCCGCGCATGGAGCCTACTGCGCGTTCGGTGCCGTTCTGAATATTGGTCACCAGACGTTCGATTTCGCTGGTGGATTGCTGAGTGCGGTGAGCCAGAGCACGCACTTCATCCGCCACCACGGCAAACCCGCGTCCAGCCTCGCCCGCGCGAGCCGCTTCGATCGCCGCATTGAGCGCCAGCAGATTGGTCTGTTCCGCAAGGCCCCGAATAACATCCAGCACCTTGCCGATGTCGCGGGACTGACCTGCCAGCTCGCCAATCAGGGTCGCGGTTTTCTGCACATCCGTGCTCATGGTGTTGATTGAGGTCACGGTCTTTTTGACCAGCCCCAGACCGTCTTGCGCGGCGCTGGTCGCATTACTGGACGAGCGCGCCGTATGCTCGGCATTGCGCGCGACTTCTTCCACTGCGCTGGTCATTTCATTGACTGCGGTGGCGGCCTGGTCGATTTCGTTGTTCTGACGCTGGATGCCTTGCACACCGTCTTCGGTGATTGCAGTCATCTCTTCGGCAGCGGCGGCCAGTTGAGTTGCAGAACTGGAGATCTGCTGCAGGGTGTCGCGCAATTGAGTCTGCATCGCAACGACCGCAGCAGCAACGCTGGAAGTGTCATTGGCGCTGATGTTGATCGTGCTGCTCAAATCGCCTCGGGCGATGGTGCGTGTGATCGTCGCGACGGTGCTCGGTTCGCCCCCAATGGCTGACAGGATGCTGCGTATGGTCATGAGGGTCACGATCACGCCCAGTATCGCGATTGTCAGCGTGGCGGCGATGGACAGATTATTGGCTTGAGTGGCGCTTGATTCCTGCGCATCGAAACGCTCGCCCGCACGTTGCTTGCCTTGTTCGCGCAGCGTTTGCAGGGTCTTGAACACCTGCTCGGCAAAGGGTTTGACTTCGGTGCGGTTAATGTTGGTGGCGGCGGCGATATCACCGGTCTGGATCACGCTGGTCTGGTGCCGCATGCCGTCCCGCAACTTGACATAGCCACGCTGCAATTGTTGGGTCAAGGTCACATCAAGGGTTTCTGCGGTGTTCTTGCTCAACTGGACGGTCAGCTCATCCAGCTTGCTGAAGGCCGCTTCGTTTTCATTCTTCCAGCCTGCCGTCTGCTCCGGGTTGCCGATGGCGATCATGCGTAAAATATTGATATCCACCCGCGTAAGCGCACCATCGATATTGTTGACCGCTTCCGTAGCCAGAAAATCTCTGTTGTAGAGGGCGTCGACATTCGCGGTGGATGTCTTGAGCGTCTGGATCATGAAAACCGACAGCACGATAAATGCAGCGATGATGGCAAATGTAGACGCCATCAGCCTGTTTTTTACGGTCATGCCGCTGGTAGCCGTCGTTTGAATCTGGGACATGGGATTTCCCTGTGAAAGCCTATTGATGGCCTCGTCAGTAATACCGAGGAACAAATAAGTATCGGCGTAGAAAATCCTGACTTTAGGTGATGGCTAAATAATGTCTATCAAGGGGTGGCGGGTACTGCCAGCCACTCGCTCAGCGCCTGCTGATACTCGCCAGTGGCCTTGCTCAGGTGCAGCCACTGATCCACATAGGCTTTCCAGGCGACATCGTCGCGTGGCAACAAATAGGCTTTTTCGCCGTATTGCATGTAGCGGGTCGGGTTGACGGCACACAGGCCCGGCATGCGTTTCTGCTGGTAGAGCGCTTCGGAAGCATCGGTGATCATCACGTCAGCTTTTTTGTCCAGCAGCTCCTGAAAGATGGTCTTGTTGTCATGAAAGGCCAGCGACGCCTTTGGCAGATGAGCGCGAGCGAAGGCTTCATTGGTGCCACCGGCAGGTTCGATCAAACGCACAGAGGGCTGGTTGATCTGCTCGACAGTCTGATACAGGGCCTGATCGGCGCAGCGGACCAGCGGGATTTTGCCATCGACGTCCAGCGTGTTGCTGAAAAACGCTTTTTTCTGGCGTTCCAGGCTCACCGAGATGCCACCCATACCGATGTCGCATTTACCGGCCACCATGTCCGGCATCAGGTTTTTCCACGTCGTGGGCACCCACTGCACGTTCACCCCCAGGCTCTTGGCCAGTGAGCGGGCCATGGTGATATCAATGCCTTCGTATTCGCCGTCTTCGCGCAGCAGGGAGTAGGGCTTGTAGTCGCCAGTGGTGCACACAGCCAGCTGGCCAGCCTGCAGCACCTTGTCCAGATGCGAGGTGTAGTCCTGAGCCTGAGCCATGCCTGTGATGCCCAGCAACAAGGCGGTCAGGGCGCTGTATTTAAGATTCATCATGAGTCTGGATACTCGCAGCGGTGCAGTCGGTTTTATTGAAGTCGACAGATTGCTTCATTTGTCAGGCCGATGTGAAGCTGTAATCAAAACATGCCGTTGACGGGGCAGCGTAAATCAGGGGTTGAACATTTCGTAAAAAAGCGTAATGTTGTCCTCCATGATTCTTGAGCAAATCAAAGCGGTCGGCAATGACACTCGCATGTTGATCATGGAGTGGCTGAAAAACCCGCAAGCCCATTTCCCTCCCCAGGACCACGGTGATCCGGCGATAGGCGTGTGCGTGTCGCACATTCAGGCCAAGGCCAACCTGTCGGCTTCTACCGCGTCTGCGCATCTGGCCATCCTGCAACGTGCCGGGCTGGTTCAGGCCACGAGGATTGGCAAGTGGACCTATTTTCGCCGTGACGAGCAGGCCATCGACCGGTTTGCCGACAGGCTCAAGAAAGAACTCTAGGCTTTGAGCGTTATTTATACATTTCGTCATTTTGCGTAATGTTGAATTGATAGGAGATTGACCATGAGCAATACAACCATCTATGTGCAGGCTGGCGGCGGCTACGATCAGGTCAGCGTGGGCGAAAGCGAAGTGCTTGCACCGAAAGCCGGTGAGATCACTGTGCGTCTGCACGCCAACTCGCTCAACTATCACGACTTTGCGGTCGTCACCGGCATGTGGGCACCAACGGAAAAACGCATTCCCATGGCCGATGGTGCAGGCGTAGTCACCGCAGTAGGCGAGGGCGTCAGCGAGTTCGCGGTTGGCGACTCCGTGGTCAGCACGTTCTTCCCGGAATGGATCAGCGGCGAGCCGCTGGTTGA
This sequence comes from Pseudomonas sp. P129, assembly GCF_020312195.1. Taxonomy (NCBI): domain Bacteria; kingdom Pseudomonadati; phylum Pseudomonadota; class Gammaproteobacteria; order Pseudomonadales; family Pseudomonadaceae; genus Pseudomonas; species Pseudomonas sp. P129. Next base: position 333,518 of record NZ_JAGPYS010000003.1, read on the forward strand.
AGGTTTTGTCACGGTGCCGGGTGATGGCGTCGACGGTTATGCCCGTGAGCAGGTGACTGCCCGTGCTACCTCGTTCACCCTGGCGCCAAAGGGCTACAGCCATGCCGAAGCGTCCACGCTGACCACCGCTGGCCTGACCGCATGGCGTGCGCTGATGGTCGATGACGCGTTGAAAGCCGGCGATACCGTTCTGGTACAGGGCACTGGCGGTGTATCGATTTTCGCGCTGCAATTCGCCAAGATGGTCGGTGCGACCGTTATCGCGACGTCGTCGAGTGATGAAAAGCTGGAGCGTCTGCAAGCCATGGGCGCCGACCACCTGATCAACTACCGCAAGGACAGCAACTGGGGCGAGACTGCCCGCAAGCTGACCGGCGGCCGTGGTGTTGATCACATCATCGACGTGGGCGGTCCATCGACCCTGCAGCATTCCATGAATGCGGCACGGGTCGCTGGGCACATCTCGGTCATCGGCATTCTGAGCGGTGTTGCCGGTCAACTGGAGTTCGTCCCGGCGCTGGTCAAACAGCTGCGCATGCAGGGCGTGCTGGTCGGCAGTCGCACCCAGCAACAGGACATGATCCGTGCCATTGATGCCAACGGCATGCGTCCGGTCATGGACCGTTCCTTCCCGATGACCGACATCGTCGAAGCGTTCCGTTATCAGGAAACCAATCAGCATTTCGGCAAGATCTGCCTGGATATCTGATCCGCAACACTGTGCTGTTAACTGAGCACAGGTGAACAGCGCTGGCCTGCCGACCCTGGTGTCGGCGGGCCAGTCGTGAAGTCTTGCATTACTTTCCTTGGCGATCCCCGCTCATTTCCTTGCATCAAGTTCGCAGGTCTGTGGTCACATCCTCTGTGGCATGAAAGACGTTCGTGCTGTGCAGCGTCAGCGCTGCCTGGCGCCACGTTCACTTCGATTATCAGATCAGGGACGCATTGAATTATGAAACCTCACCTTTTGCTGGGTCTGCTTGGCGTTTTCTCTTTCGGTGTTCAGGCTGCATCGCTGGACGTTCCGATCAATCTGGTCAGCGCTGACGGCGCCCCCAAACCTGTCGGCAGCGTTACGGTAAGCGAAACCCAATACGGCTTGCTGTTCACTCCGAATCTGAAAGAGCTGCCTGCGGGCATCCACGGTTTTCATGTGCATGAAAACGGCAGTTGCGAAGCGGGTACCAAGGACGGCAAGAAGGTCGCAGCCCTCGCGGCTGGCGGGCACTTCGACCCGGCCAAGACCGGCAAGCATCTGGGGCCTTACGCCGATGGCCATTTAGGCGATCTGCCTGCGCTGTACGTGGCTGCTGACGGCACCGCGAGTTATCCGGTGCTTGCCCCACGCCTGAAGAAGCTCTCGGAAATCAAAGGCCATGCGCTGATGGTTCACGCCGGCGGCGACAACCATTCCGACCACCCCGCACCCCTGGGCGGTGGTGGTGATCGTGCTGCCTGCGGCGTGATCTGATGCAGCGTGCCTGCATCCGTTTAGGGTGCAGGCGCGCCAATGGTTAAAGCTTTCTTTATCGCCTGAGTAAGTCGGGCGCTGCGCCGTGCTCCGTTTGTTTCGGCGCTGAGCAATCACGCGCGCTTGAGTGCACCCCCATGATGCATCGCCGAATGACCGGTCTTGTCGCTCTTCACTTCGTACTGCGGATCGTCCTTTGAAGCGGGCCGATGTTTGCCCATGAACTCCACGTCCTGCACATGTACTTTGGTGACTTTGCCATGCACCTGGCCTGCCTCGGAGTTCCAGTGTACGGCGTCGCCAACTTTGAATGCGGTGGTCATTCAGATGTCCTCGAGTGGGGAGCGACTGATCTGCAGCGTTCGCTCGGTACTGTTCGGAGTGTTCGGCGCGGCAAGAATTCACTGCGGTTGATCATGTGGTTGGCCTTTATCTTGCTCATGTATCTGCAGTCCGTTATCAAGGAAGTGATGACATGAGGAAGTGGCTTACAGGCGCACAGATTACCAATGATCAAACCCGGGCTGTTATTGACGGCGTCATGCAACACGGCCGCGCATTGTCCGAGGCGAAAGAGGAAAACAGGGATTCTCGCATCATTGCTCTTGGTGTAAGTTGAAAAGCTTGCTGATCAAACGATCAGAACATTCGCGCTTTGCTTGCCAAGGAATGCCTTCAATAATGAATCTGTCACTCAAAAAACTGGCTGCCTCCACCTTGATCCTGGCCAGTCTCTCGTCGTTCGCCAGTCTGGCAAACGCCACTGTCACTGCACAACAGAGCGCCGTCATCCTCAAGACGTTCAGTGATACGTCGGTAAAGGATTTCAGGCAGTTTCTGAACAGTCTGGCCAACGCTGATGTGGTTAAAACTGCCGATTTTGGCCCGGCCATCAGTGCCTTTCTCGATAACAAACCACTTTCCGCAGCGCAACAAAACGATATTCATCGCCTGCTCGGTCTGTATACCCGCATGAAGTACGGCAGCGCGGCGACTGAAACCCTGCGTGAGCTGGTGGCGATTCCCACGGTTCGTGTCGACGGCGTTGCCCAGCACGAAAACCCGGCGTTCATAAAGATTGCCGACAAGATCAAGAGCCTTGCCGAAGGCTTCGATCTGAAGTTTCGTAACGTCGATAACCGTGTGTATGAAGTGTCGCTCGACGGGGCCAGTGATGAAGTGGTGGGCATTCATGTGCATGCCGATGTTGTACCGGTCACGCTGGACAACTGGGTCTTGCCTGACGGCACTCGTCTGGACCCGTTCAAGGTGACGTTGATCGGTGATCGCATGTACGGGCGCGGTACCGAAGACGACAAGAACGGTATTGTGGTGGCGCTCTATGCCATGAAAGTCATCAAGGAAGAAAAACTGCCGCTGGCCAGAAACTTCAAGCTGCTGATCGATACCACGGAAGAAACCGCCGGCGACGCCATCCCTTACTATTTTGAGCGTAACCCGACGCCTGCCTACAACCTGGCGCTGGATGGCGGTTATCCCGTTGTGATCGCAGAAAAAGGTTACGGCACGGTCATGGCCAGCTTTGCCCGACGCCAGGCAGAAGGCGAGGGTGCCGAGATCGTTTCAATGACCGGGGGTATGGCCACCAATCAGATTCCATCGAAGTCGGTCGCCACTCTGCTGACCGACAAACCTGCCGAGCTTGCTGCCAGTCTGCAACAGGCCGGAGCCGAGTACGTGAAAAGCAATGGCGGTGACTTCGAGGTCGATGCCAGGGTCGACGGCAAGGACGTCAAACTGACCGTGACCGGCGTATCCGCACACTCATCGGCGCCCCAGTCCGGGGTCAATCCGGTCGCGAGGATGCTGGATTTCATCAACAGCCTGCAGGGCAAGGTGGCGCTCAAACATAACCAGATCACCGACGCTGCTCGCTATGCCGCCGACAACTGGGGGCTCGATTACCTGGGCAGCAAGTTGGGCGTCGGGTTCTCCGACGACTTCATGGGGCCTCTGACCGCATCACTGACGTACGTCGCAATGGATGAAAAGGCATTCAAGCTTGCGGTCAATCTGCGCGTGCCGAAGGGCAAGTCCCCACAGGTGCTCAAATCCGAAATCGCCGAAAAGCTGGCGGCCTGGAGTACGAAAACCGCGATCAAGCCAGCGTTCGACTATTCCATTGCCGAGCCGATGTACCGCAATCCCGAGGGTGAGTGGGTCAAGGCGCTGCTCGCTGTCGCCAGTGAAAATCTCGGTATGGAACACACCTTTGGCACGTCGGCTGGCGCGACGTCGGTCCATTCATTACCCAACGGTGTGCAGTTCGGTCTGGCGAGACCCGAAGTCAAATACACCGGTCATACGGATAACGAGTTCAAGACCACCGGGCAGTTCTTGCTGGATCTGCAGATCGTCACCGAGATGATGGGGCGTATCGGACAACTGCCAAAGCTCTGACACGATTTCCGGGCCTGTTGCAATGACAGGCCCGGGTTCAATGCGCAGGCAAACGAGGCGGCCAACGAGTAAAACCAAGTCTTGGTCTAAGCGCATTCCACCCGGTTGCGGCCCAGGCGCTTGGCCTGATAAAGCGCCTTGTCTGCACGCTGAATGAGGCTGGCGGCCGTTTCCCCGGCGCTGAGCTCTGCAACGCCCAGAGAAATGGTCACCGACCCGGTTTCCGGAATCACCAGGCTTTCAACGCTGTTGCGAATGCGTTCCGCGAGTTCGGCAGCCTGTTTCAACGAGCTGTCGGGCACCAGGATCAGAAACTCTTCTCCTCCCCATCGAGCGGCGACATCCAAGAGGCGGATACGCTGTTTGAGGATGGCCGCAACGCTGGTGATTACGCTGTCGCCGGCAGGATGGCCGTACCGGTCATTGACCGCCTTGAAATGATCGATATCGCAGATGATCAGGCTGAACGGCTTGCCCGACATGCTCACCGCAGGTATTTGCCGCTCAAGCGTATGCTCGGCCGAGCGACGATTATCCAGCCCGGTCAGCGGATCGCTGTGCGCAATCTCCAGCAACTTTTGTTCACGGCCCAGGCGTGTGGTCACATCCTGGCTGATGCTGACGTAATGGGTGATTGCGCCCTCCAGATTACACAGTGGAGAAATGCTGTGTTCCGCATAGAACAGCGAGCCATCCTTGCGCTTGTTGATGAAGGTCGTGCGAAGCGGGGCGCCACTCTTCAGCGCTTCCTTGAATTGCGCATAGAACGCCTCATCGTGTTTTCCAGAGCTCAGCATTCGCGGGTTTTCGCCGAGGATTTCGCTGCTGCTGTAGCCAGTGATCTGCTGAAAGGCCTCATTGGCAAACACGATGGTGGAATTGCAGTCGGTGATGATAATCGGATCAAGCGCAGCGTTCAGCGCCTGCGCCAGCAGGTGTTGCTCACGCTCGGCGCGGATGCGCGGGCTGATGTTCTGCTGCACAGAGACAAAGTTGCACACCGTACCGGCATCGTCGCGCACGGGAGAAATTTTCCACTCGACGATGTAAGGACTTCCGTCCGCGCGGTAATTGACCGTCGACCCTTCGAAAAAAAGACTTTCGCTCAGGCATTCGCGCATCCGCTCGATCACTTGGGGATCGGTGTCCGGGCCTTGCAGGATCCGTGGCGAGGCTCCGATCAATGCCTCGGCCGTGTAGCCGGTCATGGCGCAGAATGCCGGATTGACGTACACAATGAAGGGGCCGCCATTGGCCAGATTGGCGTCGGTGATCAATACGGCATTGAATGACTGTTCAACAACTGCTTCAAGCAAGGCAAGACGCTGGCTGGATGAGGTCATCTGATTTCCTGTCGAGTGATCCGTTAATTGATCGCGGCTCTGATCAGATAATGTGTGACGCAATGCCGGTTGGACGATGGATGCCGTGGGTTGGACCGCAGGCACTGAGCACTGGTTGCACAGGCACTATACCTCCATGAATAAACGGGTGCATAACGCCCCCATGCAGCGCCCAAGTATCTGACCGGTTTGGCAAATATTAACTGCGACGCGATGTCGCATTCCGGTATCGTTCGGTCAATTGAAACTAATTGTTTCTGATTCTTTCGAGGAGTGTGCTGAAAAGCACTCTGAAAAAACGAACGCCAGGAGGTCCGCGTTGGATTTGTCGTCTGCTGCCTGGGTGTTTCACGACACCCGCCTGATTATCTGCTGCCTGATTGCCATCGCCACGATCATCGTGCTGATCAGCGCCACCAGGTTGCCCCCCTTTCTCTCCATTCTCGTCGGCACGTTCATCGCCGGCATCGGCGCAGGTTTGCCAGCCGAGGCTGTCGCAAAGGCCTTCAGCAAAGGCGCGGGCAGCATTCTCGGCGAGGCCGGAATCATCATCGCGCTGGGGGCAATGCTTGGCGCGCTGATGGCCGAGTCGGGGGCTGCGGATCGCATCGCTTCCACTTTGCTCAGGCTGGGCAAGGGCCGCACGTTGCCGTGGATAATGGCGCTGGTGGCGATGGTCATCGGCTTGCCGCTGTTCTTTGAGGTCGGTCTGGTGCTGATGGTGCCGATCATCTTCGTCATGGCGCGTCAGTCCGGTCAGCCGCTGCTGAAAATCGCGATTCCGGCACTGGCGGGCATGACCACCTTGCATGCCCTGATGCCCCCGCATCCCGGCCCGTTGATTGCGGTCAGCGCGTTGCATGCCGATCTGGGGCTGACCATGCTGCTGGGGTTGTGCATTGCCGTGCCGGCAGTGATTCTCGCCGGCCCGCTGTACGGCAACTGGCTATCCGGGCGCATGCACGTTGAAGAGCCCGCCGAGCTGGGTGAGTTGTTCAGTGCCAAGCCTGAAACCAGCCGGCATCCTGGGTTTGGCATCTCGCTGCTGATCATCCTTTTACCGGTGATCCTCATGCTCGGCAGCACCTTTGCCAAGATAGCGCTGGAACCTGAAAGCAACATCGCGCTGACCTTGAAGTTTCTAGGCGAGCCCCTGGTGGCGCTAGGCATCGCGGTGCTGGCGGCAACGGTTTGCCTGGGCTGGGCCAACGGGCTTTCCCGTGAGCACGTCGGCGGTACATTGCGCAAAAGCCTCGCGCCCATCGCTGTGCTGTTGCTGACCATCGGCGCGGGTGGTGGTCTGAAGCAGACGCTGCTGGATGCCGGTGTCAGCCAGACCATCAGCAAGGTGGCAGAAGGTGCGCACATGCCTTATCTGCTGCTCGCCTGGCTGATTGCCGTGGCACTGCGTCAGGCCACCGGGTCTGCGACCGTGGCGACCACGACGACGGCGGGTATCCTTGCGCCGATGATGGCCGGGCTGGCGCCGGTGCAGGCATCGCTGGTGGCGCTGGTGATCGGTGCCGGCTCGGTGTTCTTCTGCCACGTCAACGATGCAGGCTTCTGGATGGTCCGCGAATACTTCGGCCTGCAACTCAAGCAAACCATCTGGGTCTGGTCGGTGTTGCAGACCATCGTGTCGGTGGTCGGGCTGGTCGGGACATTGCTGTTGTGGCACTGGCTGACGTGAAATGCTGCGGAATGGCCGGGAGTCAGTCCGGCCCATCAACGTCGGCGTAAATCAGGCAGTGCATTCGGCTGCGGACTTGATGATATGCAGCAATGCCTCTGAGCGCATCGGCCTGTTCAGCAGATAACCCTGAAAGTAAGGGCAGCCCATTTTGCGCAGCAGGTTGTATTGTTCTGCTGTCTCCACACCTTCCGCCGTGATATCCAGGTTCAGCGCTCGTCCCAGCGACAGGATGCTGCTGACAATGGCTTCGCTGCGCTCATACGTCATCATTCGGGACACGAAGGACCGATCGATCTTCACGGCATCGATCGGGTAACGGTCGATGTAGCCGAGCGAGCTGTAACCCGTGCCGAAGTCATCCAGCGCCACTCTCACGCCAAGCTGCCTGATCTGCCGGAGAATCTCCGCGATCGCGTCAGGCTGATAGAGAAACACCGACTCGGTGACCTCGATCTGCAGTTGTGTAGCAGGCAGGCCGGTGGAGGCAATGATCCGTGTTACCCGATCGACGAATCCGGGATGGCTCAACTCTTTTCCGGACACGTTGACATTGAGCCTGAGGTCCAGATGAGAGAACTCCTTGCGCCAGGCCTGCACTTCGCTGCAGGCTTTGTGCATTACCCAGGCACCCAGCTCATGAATAATCCCCAGGTCTTCGGCAATCGGGATGAACGCATCGGGAGAAATGATGCCCATGGTGGCATGGTTCCATCTGACCAGGGCTTCGACCCCGACCAGGTGTTCACAGTTGCCGCTGTAGATCGGCTGATAAAAGACCAGGAAATCCTTGTCTTCCAGTGCCTGGCGCAACGCGTTCTGAATCATCAGCGTGTCGATCGCCGCCTCGCGCATTGAGGTGTTGAAGATGCTCCAGCGTCCTCGGCCCTGTTTTTTCGCGGAGTACATGGCCACATCTGCGTCACGCAGCAACTCTTCGGGCTTGGTATGACTTTCGCCTGCGCTGACGATGCCGATGCTGCAGGAGATGAAAATGTCCTGGCCTTCGATCTGGATTGCCGTGTTCAACTGGCTCACGATGCGTTCAGCCATTTTTACGGCAGTCTCCGGCTGATCCTTGCCCATCAGCAGGATCGCAAATTCGTCGCCGCCGATTCGCGCCAACACATCATTCGAGCGAACGCAGGTCTGCAATCGGTTCGCGACCCCCTTGAGCAACTGGTCACCGGCCAGGTGCCCCATGCTGTCGTTGACCACCTTGAAACCGTCCAGGTCCAGAAAGAGTACCGTTGCCCGTTCGTAACGAGACTTACGGGTTTCAAATGCCGTGGTCAATTCGTTCATCAGGTAAGCGCGGTTGAACAGTGAGGTCAGCTCATCGTGAAAAGCGATATAGGTCAGCTCTTCGGACATGCGCTCGCGTTCCTCCAGCCGGCTCTGTAACGCAAGCTTTTCCTCCCACTCCAGACGAGCTCGCTGAGCCAGTTGCTGAGATTCCTTGCGCTCGGTGATATCGCGCTGCACGGATACCCAATGGGTGAACCAGCCTTTTTCGTTGGCCACCGGCACAATGCTCAACTCGACCCAGAACTGGCTGCCATCCTTGCGGGTGTTGAGCAATTCGACTTCAACCGGTCGCCAGTGACTGAGAGCCTCGCGAATAATGTCCAGCGTTGCCCGACTGGTGTCCTCACACTGCAGGATCCGGGGCGTGCGGCCTATGACTTCCTCTTCCGTGAAGCCGGTAATTGCCAGAAACGCAGGGTTGCAATAGACGATACGCGGGCCGGGCAGATCGATGGGTTCCGCTTCGGTGATAAGAATCGCGTCATTGGCGTTGATGACCACCGATTCAAGCAAGCGCAGGCGTTCGAACGAGGTGACCAGCGGATTGTTGGCCTCGGGATCACGTCCCGGTTGCAGGTAGGTACGAATATGAACCGCCTGGGCCTGCAGCGCATAGCGTTGCGCAGCGCTCAGCACCATTGCGCCATCGCTGTTGCTCAACAGCATCGCGCCCAGCAACTCATGCCTGAAGCCACGGATAGCAACGTAGATCAGGGTAGTCCCCGGGCTGTTGGTCTGGATCGCATTCGCCGGACTGTCCTGACCGACCAGCACCACGTCGCCATACGACGAGACCATCCTCAACCATGCCTCATCCGCTTTGAGCAGGCTTTGGCCGCAGCTGACCAACTGTTCCCAGCCTGTAGCGCTGGATACCATCAGCAAAGCGGCGGTGCACGAGGCGGAGTGAGCAGCTGCCTGCAATACCTTGGCAACATCTTCAACATTCGTCGGTATGACGTGGTCGTGCTCATAGCCCTGTGGGTTCATCGATCGCTATTCCTGAATGGCTTGCATGTGTGGCCCGGATCATGTTCGGCAGCGCATAAGCCGTGGACCCGTTCCGTGGACCTCTTCCAGCTGCGCGGAGAGATGGTCTGATGGGTTCAGCTGATTTTTCAACCAGGACCACGTACAGACTTGATATTGCTAAAAGACGTTTAGTCGAGGCGACGACTGACCCATTGCATAACGAGCCAGACTGTCAGTCACCGGCCGAATAAACAGTGGAGGTTCATGTATTAATACAGCAAATACAGGCTGATGCCTAAGTGCTATTACGCGCTAATGCTTACGACAGGGCAGGTTTCAAAAGGTTGCATGGGAGGCTGGATGTCCGGATGGGCTGATTGATGCGCCTCAATTCAGTGGGCTCTTGCTTGCGGTTTTGTCTAAGTACTTTCGCCCACATCATGATCCGTCAGACCGTGGCGCTTCTCATGATTGGTAACACTGACGAGTATCGGTTGGTGTCGAAAAAAGCGTTTTCGGTCTATGATCTGGCCATTGAGGTTACGCTGAACATGCTGACGAGGAGGATTAATGCCTAGATCTTCAGAAGATGTACTGTCCGAAGAAGCTATTCAGGAGCTGGAAGCTCAGATTCCGGCCAAAGCGTCCCTTGCCACCAGAATGGCCTATGAGAAGGCAAAATCCTCCGGGCAGACAGTGTTGCTGTCCAAAGGAGGATTTATCGTCGCCGAATGTGCGGACGGCACTGAAGAAGTCGTTTGTGCCTCCACGCCGAGACGCAAGGTAGCGACCGGCTCCTTCAGGATCGGCCCAAGGTCCGCTACCAGTGCCCGTACCTAGGCTACGCGTATTTGCCGGCCCTAACGGTTCAGGCAAGAGCACCATCAAGCGCATACTTGATCCTGACCTGATTTACATTTACGTCAATGCCGACGACCTTGAGCGTGAGGCGGGCGATAATGGGTTTATAGATCTTTCCCCTTTTTCGATTGAAGATGATCAGCAAGCTTTCCGGGCGTTTTTCTCCTCGCACCCCCTCATTGAAAGAGAACGGTTGGCTTGTCAGGCTGAGCATTTCTTCATCACCGCCCAATCAGTATTGATTGAAGGCATCACATTCACTTCTTACCACGCCTCGGTCGTTGCTGATTTCATCAGGCATCAATTGCTTGTTCAGTCCGCCAGCTTCACGTTTGAGACAGTCATGTCGGACCGTTCCAAAGTGGAGTTCATCAAAAAAGCCAAGGCGATGGGATACCGGACTTATTTATATTTCGTTGCCACTGAAAACCCGAGTATCAATATCAACCGGATCGCGATTCGTGTTGGCGAGGGCGGGCACAATGTCACCCCTGAGAAAGTGCATGCCCGTTATCACAGATGCCTGGCGTTACTGCCGGAGGCTATCCAGGCAACGAGTCGAGCATACTTGTTTGATAACTCTGGAGATACTGCAGAACTCGAAGCAGAAATCACAGACGCTTCGATTGTCGAATACAAAATTGACGAAGTCCCGGAGTGGTGCAAAGTGGCCATTGAAGGGCTTGAACGGCTTATCGATCCGGAACCTTAGAAGTGCGCTTTATCGCAGTACAAACTCTTGACTGCCCACCGCAGGGCGCACAGGCGCTCACGTATCAGACCTGCCCCCCAGAAGTTTTGATTTGAAGCGTAGAAACCTCACGCCTCATACCGCCGCCGCGCATCACTGAGCATGGAGATCGTCAGTTTGCGTACTTCCAGTTTGCTGATCTCTACATGGGAACGCAGCAGCAATAAGGCTTCGTCACGTTTGCGCGCCTGAAGGGCATTGAGGATCGCGGCGTGTTCGAGGTAGGTATGTTCGATACGCGCGCTTTTGAAGAAGTCCAGGCGGCGCACAATACGGATGCGCTCGGTCACTTCCTGGTGGATGCGGGCCATTTCCAGGTTGCCTGAAGCGGCCACCAGTTGGGTGTGGAACTGTTCATCGAGGTCGGCGACCACTTGCATATCTATCTGCCAGCAATCGCGATCGATCAACCAGTGCTGGCGCAGAATAGTGAGTTCCGGATGCACTTCGGCGCAGGCACAGATGCGCTCGACCGCCGCGCACTCCAGCACGATGCGCAGATCGTAGAGCTGGTCGATCTGGTTGAAATCCAGAGGCTTGACTGACCAGCCACGCCGGAACTCGACGTCCAGGTAGCCTTCGCGTTGCAGGCGGTAGAGTGCGTCACGCACCGGCGTTCGCGAGACCTGATAACGGTCGGCCAGTTGGGTTTCGGTGAAGCGGTCGTAGGGCAGCAGGTAGAAGTCGAAAATCTCCTGCTTGAGCCGCCGATAGACGTCTTCAGCCAGCGCGTTGGTGGTGTTCGGGGAATTCAAGGGCGTGGCTCCAGGCTGCTCAGGTCAATGCTGACATGTGCGGCAACGACTTTCCAGCCGCCCTCCAGTCGCGCCCAGGTCTGCATCTGCCGACCAAGGCGCTGGGTGACGCCATCATGAAACTCGGTACTGACCGTGGCGAAGTCTTCACCGAAGGTGCTCACCACGGTGCGCAGCAGCGTGCGGCCCGGTCCCACCGGCTGACACTGGCGTCGATAGCGCGCAATCGTGTCGGCACCATGCAGGTTCTCCGCGACGCCGTAGCGAACGGTCTGTTCGGAATTCCAGAAATACGCATCCAGTGTGCTCAGTTCATTGGCCAGCAGGGCGCGTTCGTAGTCGTGAAAGGCGTGGGTCACTTCAGCGACCACGTGGGGGAGGTTGATGTCCATCAATGTGTGCTCCTTCTGTAGCGCCTGCTCCAAGTCTGTCAACGAGGCAACCCGGCCGACAATCCCGCCTTGTGCGGTGATCATCTCCAGCGTGGCCTGTTTGAACGCGGGAAAATAGCTTTCGGTCGCGTCTTCGATCAGCAGGCAGCGATAACCCCGGTCATTGGCTTCGCGCATGCTGGTCTGCACGCAGACTTCGGTGGTGACGCCTGCAAAGATCAAATGGGTGATCCCGGCTTGGCTCAGCCGCTGCTGCAGGTCGGTGGCGAAGAACATGCCTTTGCCGGGTTTGTCGATGACCCACTCGTCAGCGAGTGGTGCCAGGGCGTCGATAATCTGATTGCCGGGTTCGCCGCGAATCAGGATGCGCCCCATGGGGCCGGGATCGCCGATGCGCAGGCCCGGCGAGCCATGGTCACGTTTGGCTTGCGGGCAGTCGGCAAGGTCCGGGCGGTGTGATTCGCGGGTATGGATCACCGTCATGCCTTCATCGCGCGCCAGCGACAGCAGGCGTTGCACGGACGGTACGATGGCCTGCAACGGAGCGACGTCGTTGCCCAGTGCGGCACCAAAGCCGCCGGGTTCGAGGAAATCGCGCTGCATGTCGATGATCACCACAGCGGTACGGGACGTGTCGAAGGCGAAGCGGTCAGGGCGCGCATTGACCTTGTTCATGCCGGTTCCCCCGCGAGATGCTCGGCACCGGCCATGTGTCGGCCCAGCTCGGTACGGTCGGCGTCCGCTGCACGGGTTTCAAACACCAGTTCGCCGTCGTGAATGACCACGATACGGTCTGCCAGGCTCAGCAGCTCGTCGAGGTCTTCACTGAGCAGCAGGACCGCTGTGCCGCTGTTGCGAGCGTCGATCAGGCGCTGGTGAATGAGCGCGACACTGGCGAAGTCCAGGCCGAATACCGGGTTGGCGACGATCAGTACCGCGACGTCGTGGGTCAGTTCACGGGCCAAAACAGCGCGCTGCACGTTACCCCCGGACAAGGTGCCGATCGGCCGGTCAGGGTCGTTGGGCGACACCTGGAACTGCTCAATCAGGCTGCGTGCCTGGACACCTGCTGCGCGACGATCCAGGCGCCAGCCCTGGCGGCACAGCGGCGGCTGGTCGAAATTGCGCAGGGCCAGGTTGTCAGCCACGCTGAACGTGCCGATGCAGGCGTTGCGCAGGGGCTCTTCAGGCAGGCTGAACACGCGCAGGCGCTGCATCTGTTCACGCCGTGCGTGGTAAGGCTGACCGTCGACCGCTATCTGCCCGGCGCTGAAGGCGCGCTGGCCGAGCAGCGCTTCGGTGAGTTCACGCTGACCGTTGCCGGAGATGCCTGCAACCCCGACGATTTCACCCGGGTGAACGGCCAGAGACAGGTTTTTCACCGCCAGCGTGCCTTTGTCGCCAGGCACATCCAGGCCTGTCACCTGCAACTGCGGCGGGCGGGCCGCCATCACCGGGCGCTCGCTGCTCACCCCGCGTACCTGTGCGTCGCCCATCATCCACGCCGCCATCTGTTGCGTGGTGGTGTCAGCCACTGCCGCGCTGCCCACCCAGCGACCCTTGCGCAACACAGTGACGTCATCGGCGTAGGTGCTGACTTCGCGAAACTTGTGGGTGATCATCAGGACGGTCAGTTCGCCACGATGCGCCATCGCCTGCATCAGCCCCAGCACCTCGTCGGCTTCCTGCGGCGTGAGCACCGAAGTCGGTTCGTCGAGAATGACCAGTCGACGTTCCAGATACAGCTGCTTGAGGATTTCCAGTTTCTGCTTTTCGCCGGCCGCCAGGCTGCTGACCGGCCGATGGATGTCCAGACGAAAAGGCATTTTTGCCATGAACGCTTCCAGGCGTTGGTGCTCGCTGGCCCAGTCGATACGCCACGGCAGATCGCCGCGCGACAGCACCAGGTTTTCCGCCACGCTCAGGCCCGGCGCTACGGTGAAGTGCTGATACACCATACCGATCTGCAACTGATGGGAGTCGCGCGGGGTGCGAATCTCGTGTTCGCGGTTGTTGATCAGAATGCTGCCCGACTGCAGCGGGCTGTAGCCGATGATGCCTTTGACCAGCGTGCTCTTGCCGGCGCCGTTCTCGCCGAGCAGGGCGTGGACGGTGCCGGCGCGGACCTTGAAGGACACCTCGTCGAGCGCGCAAAAACTGCCGAAATATTTGCTCGCACCAATCGTCTCAAGGCTCGGGGCGCGCATGATCATGCTCCCAACAGGTCGCGAAGCATCGAGGAGTGGCCGACCGCACCGAACACGCCACCCTGCATTTTGACCATGCTCAGGGCCGCCGCATGGTTGCCAGGGTCGGTCGCCCCGCAGCAGTCTTCCAGCAGCAGGCACTCGAAGCCACGGTCATTGGCTTCGCGCAGGGTGGTGTGCACGCAGACGTCGGTGGTGATGCCGGTCAGGATCAGATTGTCGATGCCGCGAGTGCGCAGAATCAGTTCCAGATCGGTGGCGCAGAAGGAGCCTTTGCCGGGCTTGTCGAGCACGATTTCGCCGGGCAGCGGTGCCAGCTCGTCGATGATTTCCCAGCCCGGCTCGCCACGCACCAGAATCTTGCCGCACGGACCGGGGTCGCCGATCCCCGCGCCGATGCGCTGCGAGCGCCAGCGTTTGTTGGCGGGCAAGTCACTGAGGTCCGGGCGATGACCTTCGCGGGTATGGATGATGGTGAAGCCCAGCGGGCGCATTGTGGCGAGCAGCGCCTTGATCGGCTCGATGGGCGCACGGGTCAGCGCCAGATCGTAACCCATGCTGTCCACGTAGCCGCCGACGCCGCAGAAGTCGGTCTGCATGTCGATCACGATCAAGGCCGTGTTGTGCGCATGCAATTGCCCGTTCCAGGGCCAGGGGTAGGGCGCCGATGCAATATGACGTTCGCTCATGGCGTTACTCCTTCCAGCTGCCGGGGGTGGGTTTGAAGTCGCGCTCGGGGGCCGCAAAACCGCACGAGCTGCCATCGGTATGCACGACATCGTCTTCCCACGGCAGACGGTATCGGCCTGCGCTCAGATCGTGCATGTAGGTGTAAGGACAGTCGCGTGCGCCGCCCTTGACCGCCACATAGCCGCGATGCCCGAATTGATAGATGTTGTTTTCCACGCCCCAGTGCAGACGGGCTTCGCGGACCAGGTCGGGGCGCAGTTCGCAGCAGACGATTTCGTCGGGCCGGCCGCCCCCTTCGGCCATGATCGTGCCGTCGAAGTCGACAAACATCGCCTCGCCCATGGAGTCGAACGTGCCGTCGGAGCCGCACATGCAGACGCTTGCGGTCTGCATCAGGTTGGTGAAGGCGTTGCTCTGATTGGTGATTTTCCACGAGTGGCGGATCGGTGCGGTGTAACCCGCGGTGCGCAGCATGATGTCGGCGCCCTTGTAGGCGCACTCGCGGGCCATTTCCGGGAACATGCCGTCATGGCAGATGATCAGCGCCAGCTTGCTGCCGCGCGGTCCGTCGCAGACCGGAATACCCAGATCGCCCGGCTCCCACGGTTCGACCGGCACCCACGGGTGCAGCTTGCGGTAGTACAGGCGGATCTCTCCAAGGTCATCGACGATCAGGCCACTGTTGAACGGGTTGCCGTGCGGGTTGGCTTCCATGATCGAGAAGCAGCCCCATATCCGGTGCGTCTTGCACGCCTCGCGCAGTGCCATGACTTCCGGGCCGTCGAGGCTGCACATGATCTCCGGCGCCGTGCTCATCGACAGGCCGTGCAGCGAGTATTCGGGGAATACGATCAGATCCATGCCCGGATTGCTGCGCCGAGCCTTGGCAACCATGCCGACCACTTTCTGCGTCTGCATCCACAACGCCTCGCGCGTATGCGGATCGGGCAGCGCCAGTTGCGCCAGGCCGATCACCACGCCATTGGGCGACTTGTTCAAACCACCAAGACCACTGGCCATGCAATGTCTCCTCGAAAAAAGATCAGTTCATCGCGTCAGGCTGAGTTCGCCCGGCGCGCCGTTCAAAGTGCGACCACGGCGACAGGTGGCGTACATCACCACCAGCGTCAGCGCATAAGGTGCTGCGGCAAACAGGTAATAGCCGGTGCTGATACCGACCGCTTGCAGGGCCGGGCCGATGGCACCGGCAGCGCCGAACAGCAACGACGCCCACAGACACGCCAACGGGCGCCAGCGGGCAAAGATCACCAGCGCCACGGCCATCAGCCCCTGACCGCTGGACAGCCCTTCGTTCCAGCTGCCGGGGTAGTAGAGCGACAGATAGGCACCGCCGATACCGGCCAGCCCGCCGCCCACCGCAGTGGCCACGATGCGTACCTTGAGCGGTCGATAGCCCAGCGCCTGAGCGGTTTCGGCATGGTCGCCGACCAGACGCAGCATCAGCCCCCAGCGCGTGGTGCGCAGCCCCCAGTGCAGCACGAACGCCAGCGCTGCACCGACGAAGAACAGCACATTGATGTTCAGCGCCGAGCGCACGCGTTCTTCGCTGCTCCAGGCACCCAGCGCCAGTGAAGGCAGCATGGGCGCCTGTGGCTGGATAAAGGCTTTGCCGAGAAAGAACGCCAGGCCAGTGCCGAGCAGGATCAGTGCGATGCCGAACGCGATGTCGTTGACCCGTGGCAACGAGCACGCCAGCCCATGCAGCAGGCCCAGCAGAATGCTGACCCCGGCAGCCGCGCCGACGCCCAGCCACGCCGAGCCGCTGAGGCATGCGACGGCATAGCCGGACATGGCGCCCGCGACCAGAATGCCCTCCAGCCCCAGGTTGATCCGGCCGCTCTTCTCGGTCAGGCATTCGCCCAGGCTGACGAACAGAAAAGGCGTGCCGACGCGGATAGCGCCGGCCAGCAGAGCGAGCAGAAAGGTAGTCAGGTCGATATCAGCCATGTTGCAGTGCTCCCTTGCCGAGCGGCGCAGGCGCCGCCGTCAGCCTGATCTTCCAGGCGGCGATACGCCCACCCAGGGCTTCCCAGAGCAGCAGATTGGTGAACAGCAGACCTTCAAGAATCAGCGTGGTGGCGTCCGGCAGACCGAGCCGTCGTTGCAGCAGTCCGCCACTGGCTTCCAGCCCGCCGAGCAGGATGGCGCAGACGATAATGGCCAGCGGATGATGGCGAGCGGCGAAAGCCACGAGGATGCCGCTGGTGCCATAGCCTGCGATCAGCGCGGCGTTGGCGCTGCCTTGCACCGCGGTGACCTCGAACATACCGGCCAGACCCGCCGCCGCACCGCCCAGCAGGCAACTGAGCATGATCAGCCGGTCCACGGGCAAGCCGATCATCAGCGCGGTACGCACGTTGCCGCCGACCACGGCGAGGGCAAAACCCTTGACGCTGTGGCGCACCAGCACATACGCCAGCAGGCAGGCGACAACGCCCGCCACCAGTCCCCAGTGCACCTCGAAACTGTCGCTGATCGTGCCGATCATATAGGCATCGTCCAGCGGCGGCGTCGAAGGCTTGTTCAGGCTTGCCGGGTCGCGCAGCGGCCCTTCCACCAACTGCCGGAACAGTGCCAGGGCGATGTACGAAAGCAGCAGGCTGCTGATCGTTTCATTGACCCCGCGACGCTGGCGCATCCAGCCACTCAGACCGATCCACAGTGCGCCCACGGTCATTGCCGCGACCGCCATGCAGGCAAGCATCAAAGCGGCTGGCAGATGGCTGAGCCACAAGGGTGTCACTGCGGCAGCCAGACCGCCCAGTACCAGCGCGCCTTCACCGCCGATGATGATCAGCCCGGCCCGTGCGGGCAGGGCGACGCACAGCGCGGTGAGCATCAGCGGCGCGGCGCGTTGCAAGGTGTTTTCCAGGGCGAACCACGAGCCGAACGCGCCTTCGCCGACCAGGTGCAGCGCCTGCCAGGCAGGCTTGCCCTGAACCGCCAGAAACAGCCCGAACAGCACGCACGAGGAAAACACCGCCAGCACCGTAGGCAGCCCCGGCAACAACGCGCTGGCCAGGCGGCGCAGACTTATCGATGAACTCATGAATGTTCCTCAGAGCTGGCCAAGCACGCCTTCGACCAGGTAATTCATGCTCTCCAGAGCAATGTCGGTCTGGCCTTGGGCAACACCATCGGCAATCACCACGTTGCCCTTGTTGTCCTTGAGCGGGCCTTTGAAAATCACGAACTGACCGGCCATCATCTGCGCCTTGATGGCATCCGCTTTCTGTTTGGCGTCGGCTGTTACCGCAGGCCCGTAAGCGGACGTTTTGACGAAGCCTTCCTTGAGCCCGCCGCGCAGGAAGTTGATCATCGGCGCGCCGCTCTGGGCTGCCGCGACGTGAGCACGATAAGGCGTCTCCCAGTTCCATTCGGCCCCGGTCAGGTAGCCCTTGGGCGCCAGCGCAGCCTGGCTGGCGTGGTAGCCACAGGTCATCACGCCGCGTTTTTCAGCCGTTTCGACGATGACCTTGGGCCCGTCGACATGGCAGGTCAGTACGTCACAACCCTGGTCGATCAGGCCGTTGGCGGCCTCCGCTTCCTTGACCGGTAGCGACCAGTCACCGGTGAAGATCACCGTGGTGACGATGCTCGGGTCGACCGAGCGGGCACCCATGGCGAAGGCGTTGAGGTTGCGCAGCACCTGAGGCACTGGTTTGGCGGCGACAAAACCGAGCTTTTTGCTCTTGCTCATGTGCCCGGCGATCACGCCGTTGAGGTATTGCGCCTCGTCGATGTAACCGAAAAAGCTCCCCGCGTTCATCGGGTCGCGACCTTTCTGCCAGAGACCGCCGCAGTGTGCGAAACGGACGTCGGGGTACTTTTTGGCGACCTTGACCACATGCGGTTCGAAATAGCCGAACGAGGTCGGGAAAATCAACGTGGCGCCGTCCTGACGGATCATGGCTTCCATGGTCTTCTGTACGGCCACGGTTTCCGGAACGTTCTCTTCCTCGATCACTTTGACGTTGGGCAGTGTCTTGATGATGGCCGCTGCCTGGGCGTGGGCCTGGTTGTAACCAAAGTCGTCGCGAGCGCCGACGTAGATAAAACCCACTACCAGCGGCGCATCGGCTGAATAGGCGCGACCGAAAGGCAGCGCTGCGCTCAGGCCGATAATGCCCGCCAACTTGATGAAACTGCGACGATCAACATTCGACATGTGTGCTACCTCGGGTCATTGAGCGATGGAAGATGTGTGCGCGGCGCGGTAGGCGCGCCAGCCTTTGTAGTCAGTGATGTCCAGCGCGCCTTCAAGGCCGCCAGGCTCACAGATGAAACCCTTGACCCACTGGCCGTCGGCCAATTGCAGCGAGCCGATGCCCAGTGGCGCGGGAATGGCTGCGACGAAAGCGCCGAACTGGTTCAGCGGCATTTCCCAGACTTCTATCTCGATGCTCGCGCCCTGTTCAGCGACGCGCACCAGTCCCGGCTTCGGCGGCGACGTTTCTGCCAGCGCATACAGGCGGTAATCCGCGCTGGTGGTTGTGCTTCGCAGCAAGCGAGCGCCACCTTCAAGCAGTTGCCAGTTGAGCGGTTGGCCGACCAGATGCGCGCCGACGACCGCAACCTGTACGGTCGGGCTGTTATAGGGCAGGGGAGCCATTGCCACGGCGTCACGCTGGTCAGCCTGGCCGAACAGCGGCTGCCAGGCGGCGGCGATCTCTGCCAGGCGTTGATCGGCACCGGCCGGGCCAATCAGCGTGATACCCGCAGGCAGCCCGTCCGCGCGACGATCTGTCGGGATGGCGATGGCGCACATGTTCATCAGGTTGACGAAGTTGGTGTAATAGCCGAGCTGTGAGTTGAGCGCGACCGGGTTGCCGAGCACCGCTTCGATGGTCGGCATGCACGGCGCGGTTGGCACCACCAGCACATCGATGTCGGTCAGCAGTTGCTGCGCAGCGCGGGTCAGCTCTGCCAGGCGATAGCGCGCGTTGAACGTGTCCACGGCGTCGAATGAATCAGCGCTCTGCACAATGCCGCGCACCACGGGATGAATGTCGGCCGCGTTGCTGGCGAAGAATTCGCCGATGGCAGCGCGGCGTTCCGCCACCCACGGGCCTTGATACAGCAGGGCAGCTGCCTCGGCGAACACGTCGAACTCGATAGCGCTGACCGTCACCAGCGGGTCGTTTTGCAGGGCTTCCAGAGTTTTGAGGTAAGCCGCCTGTGCCTGCTCGTCACCGAAGAACTCGCAGTGCCGTGCGACGGCGACACGCCGAACCCTGCGCTGCACCGGCAATGCCTGCACGGCCACACTGGACGCATCCAGCGGGTCGTAAGCTGCAATGACCTGCGCCACCTGCCAGGCTTGCATCACATCGTTGGCAAAGATGGATGGGCAGTCCAGCGTGCGGCAGGCAGGCACGACCCCGCGGCTGCTGAACAGGCCAAGGCTGGGCTTGAGCCCGACGATGCCGTTGAAGCCGGCTGGCACGCGGCCTGAACCTGCGGTGTCCGTGCCCAGTGCAAAACTGACGTAGCCACGCGCCACCGCCACTGCCGAACCGGAACTCGAACCGCCACTGACGTAGGCCGGATCATGCGCATTGCGTACCGCGCCGTAAGGCGAGCGGACGCCCACCAGGCCTGTGGCGAATTGATCGAGATTGGTCTTGCCCATCAGGATTGCGCCGCTGTCGAGCAGCAGTTGCACAACGTGAGCATTGTCCTCGGGTACGTAGGCGAACGTCGGGCAGGCAGCCGTGGTCGGCATCTGCGCCACGTCGAAATTGTCCTTGACCGCAAAGGGCACGCCGAACAGCGGCAACCGGTCATACAGCGCATCGCCCATTTCTTCGGCGATGCCCTCCAGCGCCTTTGCCCGCTCGACAAGCTGTGCCAAGGGAACGCGATGAATCCAGACCTCTGCCCGGTCATCCGCATCAATATGCGCAGTCAGGGTATGCACCAGCGTCGTCAGCGTGGTTTCGCCGGAGCGGAGCGCCGACTGAAGTTCAGGAATATCGAGTGCGGTCATGGTGGTGTTCATTCATGTATACAAGATGAACTGACGCGGTTGCACGTTATGGGCCAACGTCGGCCGGAGGGCGATTTACGGCGGGATTACTGGCTATTGGCGGGGAGTTGCGCTGCAATCATGCGTCATGTGTGCGCTTGAATGCGTCTGTGTGCACAAAGATGGGTCGTGTCAGCCGCAGGGCGAATAGTATCGCCGCACGGCTGACATCAATGCAGGTTTCTCAGCTCTCGCAGAACCTGAGCCGGTTACCGAACGGGTCGCAGACTTCCAGTACCTTCCCCCAGCCTTGCTGAACAATGTCCGGGCGGGCATAGCCGTACTGCTTGCCGATCAGCTCATCGCGCAATTGCTCGATGTTCTGCGTCGGAATGAACACCGCCGCACCTGGACAGGCGTCACCGTGATGCTCGGAGAGGTGCAGGTTCAGCCCGTTACGGCTGACGCCCAGATACAACGGCAGATCCGCTTCGAAGCGGTGTTCGAATTCGATGCTGAAACCGAGAAAGTCGATATAGAACTCACGCGCTTTGCGTTCATCGAACATCCGCAGGATCGGGATGGCGCTGGTGAAGGTCACGGTGGCTGGCTCGGTCGTGGGCATGGCTATTCCTTTATTTGAAATGATGGGCGTGCAGTCATTGATGCCGATGCACGCATTTATGCTATGCGGGCTGCTTTACCGGGAACGAGACGAACGGTTTTATTTCCTTGAGGACGAACATGCTCTGCATTTCCTTGATGCCGGGTAATCGTCTGACCACGGTCATGGCGAAGTCAGCAAAGGAATCCAGATCGGGCGCTACGACCTGAAGCAGGAAGTCCGCATCGCCACCGATGCTGTAGCACGCCACTACATCTTCCAGCTGCATGACTTCCTTCTCGAATTTTCTGGCCTCGGCCTCACTATGACTGTCGATGCTGATACGAATGAACACCATGACGCCAAGCCCGATCTTGCGGCGGTCCAGTACGGCTCTGTAACCCTGGATATAGCGATGTTCTTCCAGCTGCCTGACCCGTCGCCAACAGGGCGAGGCAGACATGCCGATCTGGTCGGCCAGGGTCTGGTTGGTGATACGGCCATCCTGCTGCAGCGCCGTGAGGATCCTTACATCTATCGGGCTTAATGTCGGTTGGGTCATAAATACCGTTACTCCTCATGTTGCAGGAAATTTATACCGGTTTTAGCCATCCAGCTAGTAAGAACAGATGATTCTTTCCGCGTGGAAACACGTAATATTTTTCGACACAGGGGTTTGCCTTCTGGATCTCAAGCAAGCTCATTAATCAGCGTCAAGTCTCAAGGAGTGCAACATGCTTGATCTGACTCAGGTTCTTACGTATTCGGCAGCGTTGGGTATTGCCGCCGCCATTCCTGGCCCCGGTATGGCAGCGCTGGTCGCACGGAGTGTCAGCGGCGGTGCGGTGTCAGGCTTTTGCCTGCTGTCCGGGCTGATCCTCGGTGACCTGACCTATCTTTCATTTGCAGTATTTGGCCTTGCCATGATCGCCGAACACTTCAATGCGTTGTTTCAGGTAGTGCGATGGGGGGCCGCGATTTATCTGTGCTACCTGGCCTGGCAGTTCTGGTTCGCAGATCATCAAGCCATAGAAATCGGAAAATCAGCGAAGAAAAAAGAGTTGCTGTCCGCGGCCGCGTCCGGACTGACCATTACCTTGGGCAACCCCAAGACCATTGCCTTTTATCTGGCGCTTTTGCCGTTGGTCATCAATCTTGAAACGGTCTCTTTGCAGACATGGGGGCTGGTTCTGGTGCCGCTGACGGTGCTGGTACTGCTGGCGGTCGGGGCCGTGTTCATATTTGCCGCCTTGCGCATTCGACATTTGCTGTCGAGTGAGCGTGCGCAAAGAAAACTGTTTCGCGGTGCGGCAGCAATCATGGTAGCGGCGGCAGCTTCAATGCTGGTGCGCTGATCTGCCTGGAGGGTAGATGAGGCCGTTGAAGGCCTCATCCGGTCGCCGTTACAGCTCCTTCTTCAGATGCTTTTCGATCTGCTCCAACGACTTGCCCTTGGTTTCCGGCAGGCACAGGAACACGAAAATCAACGAGCCAATGTTGATGGCGGCGAAGATGAAGAACGTCGGGTTGCCGATGGTATCGACTGCGATCGGGAAAGTGAACGCTACCGATGCGTTGAACAACCACTGCATCGATACGGCCGTGCCAGTCAGCAAACCGCGCACCTGCATCGGGAAAAGTTCTGACATCAGCAGCCAGTAGACCGGCGAGATGCACATCTGCATGAACAGCAGAAACACCAGAATGCAGGCCAGGGCGGTATAGCTCTGGGTCATGTTCTGCGGCATGAACTGCAACACGCAACCGAGCGCTGCCTGCATCAGAATGACGATGACCAGACCGGTCATCAGCAAATGCCGACGCCCATAGCGGCCGATGGCCCAGATGCCCAGCAAGGTCGCGATGACTGACACCACGCCGTTGCCGATCGTCGCGGTCAACGCAGCGTTGGTGCCCATCCCGGTGTTCTTTAGAATGATCGGCGTGTAGTACATGAACGCGTTCACCCCGGTGAACTGCGCGGTAAAGCCCAGACCTACACCGATCAGCAGCAACTTGATGACCCAGCGCTGACGCAGCAATTCTCTTGCTTTGGGACGATGACGAGCTTCTTCGTCCTGCGCCTTCATCTCGTCGACTTCGCGCTGTGCGTCCTGTTTGCTGGGGCGCAGTTGCTCCAGCACGTCCTGCGCTTCGTCGAAACGGCCTTTGGAGGCCAGCCAGCGTGGCGACGCGGGTACGAAGAACGTGCCTACCAGCAGCAACACCCCTGGCACCATGGCGACTGCCAGCATGTAACGCCAGATCCCCGGTGTATGCAGCAAGGCGGCCATGACCGCACTCAGCACATAGGCGAGCAACTGGCCGCTGACGATCATCAGTTCGTTTCGGCTGACCAGCCGCGCACGCCGTGACGGGCCTGCGATCTCGGCGATGAACACCGGCACTGTTGCAGAGCCGCCGCCCACCGCGATACCCAGCACGAAGCGCGCGGCGATCATGAACGGAATGGACGGTGCAATGGCGGTGCCCAGTGCGCCGGCGATGAACAGCACTGACAGCAGGCGTAATGTGAGGCGGCGTCCGAAGCGGTCGGAGATATAGCCGCTGGCAAGCGAGCCGAACGCGGCGCCGACAATCAGTGACGCGGTAACCATCCCTTCGCTGTACGCATCCAGACCCAGGCCGCCCTGGTCGGCGGGCAGGGTCATGAACGGCAGGGCGCCGGCGATGATGCCAGTGTCATACCCGAACGCCAGCGCGCCCATGGTCGCCACAAGCACGGAGATAAAGATGAGTCGATTCGATGCAGCGCGTTGCCGGCCTTGCTGACCCGCCGCTGCTGAGGTGCTACTAGAAGACATGAATCTGAAGTCCTTGGCTTGAAACCAGCGTTGCGCCAGTACATGGATGTCACGCTTAGGGCGATGTCGGTCGCGCTAGTTCCCTACAACCCCACTCAGGATTGCATTTTTGGCGAAAGCCTTGAGCATGGGGCTGCTGAAACGATTAACTTTTTCTTGTCCTGATGACTGGATTTGTCTCTTTTTCCGTCATTGAGACTCAGTCTTTGGTGATGGCAAGATCGTCGGGGTCTGGTCGGTCATTGATAAAGCGGCAGTGGAACGCGAGCTTCGTGGCGAACCAGCGGGTGCTTCGAGTGACAGAGGCGCCTGAGCGAGTCGGGTACGTTCATCGAACGTAAAATCATTTCAGGGCACTCCGGGGTGGTAGCGCAGTCTTTTTTAGACACTCTCACCCGGCGGAGCCCGACATGATCACTGTCCATCACCTGAACAACTCACGTTCGCAGCGTATTTTGTGGCTGCTCGAAGAGCTCGACCTGCCCTACGAAATCAAACGTTATCAGCGCGACCCGAAAACCAACCTTGCGCCACCCGAGCTCAAGGCGGTGCATCCGCTGGGCAAATCACCTGTCATCGAAGATGGTCCGCACGTCGTCATTGAGTCCGGTGCCATTGTCGACTACCTGATTCGCCGCCATGGCGACGGTCGCCTGCAGCCGGACCCTGCCAGCGCTACTTACGACGAATACGTGCAATGGCTGCATTTTGCTGAAGGTTCGGCGATTCTGCCGCTGATGCTCAACCTGTACGTCGGACGCCTGGGTGACGCGGGCGCGCCGCTGCATCCGCGTATCCAGTCGGAGCTGGCCAACTATCTGGGCTATCTGAATGAGGCTTTGGGGCTGACGCCATATCTGCTTGGCGACGAGCTGAGCGGCGCGGACATTCAGATGAGCTTCATTGGCGAGTTCGCCAAGGCCCAGGGAATGCTGCAGTCCTACCCGAATGTGACCGCATGGGTTGAAAGACTGCAGGGCAGACCTGCGTACCGCAAGGCTTTGGAGCAGGGCGGCGAATATTCCTTTGCCAAGTAACCGCCGTGCCTGAAGCGCTTGCGCCGCACGATATTCGGGCTGATCGTTCCTCACGCTCCAGCGTGGGAATGCAGTTCTCGACGCTTTGCGTCGCAAGAGGACGCGGAGCGTCCGGAACGGCATACGACGCAGAGCGTCGCACGATAGTTGCGATGATCGTTCCTCACGCTCCGCGTGGGAATGCAGTTCTCGACGCTCTGCGTCGCAAGAGGACGCAGAGCCTCCGGAACGGCATACGACGCAGAGCGTCGTACGATAGTTGCGATGATCGTTCCGCACGCTCCGCGTGGGAGTGCAGGTCTCGACGCTCTGCGTCGTCAAGAGGACGCAGAGCGTCCGGAACGGCATACGACGCAGAGCGTCGCACGATATTCGGGCTGATCATTCCTCACGCTCCAGCGTGGGAATGCAGTTCTCGACGCTCTGCGTCGCAAGAGGACGCAGAGCGTCCGGAACGGCATACGACGCAGAGCGCCGCACGATAGTTGCGATGATCGTTCCTCACGCTCCGCGTGGGGATGCAGTTCTCGACGCTCTGCGTCGCCAAGAGGACGCAGAGCGCCTCACGATGGCGCTGACATGGAGGATCAGCCTTCAGACGGGCGGGTCGAGTCCTGATCCGCTTCGGCCGCCAGCTTCAAGCGGTCGGCCTTGCTGATGTATTTGTCTTTGCTTTGCGGGGCCAGTTTGGCGCTGGCCTTTTTGGCATGGGCCTTGAGCAACTGCTGGATTTTCTTGCGACGATTCATGTTCTTCAACCCGTTTGCACAGGCGCGAAGCATAGCAGTTTGCCTGTCGCGCCAGACACACGACTACCCGCCGTTCTGAACCATCTGCCACAGCGATGCACCGACGCCGGTAATGCTCTCGCCGGCAATCAGGCCAGCCGCTGCGGTGATGGCAAAGCGTTCGGTCAGTGACGGCCAGCGACAGTTCACCAGCCAGGTGAGCACTGCACCGAGCGCCATCATCAACGACACCGAGGCGGGAAGCACGAAGGCCAGGCCCAGTGCTGCGGCGCTGGGCAGGTACCGGGCGCGATGCGCGGGCAGTGTGCTGTCGAGGATACCCAGCAGCAAGCCGGCCAGACCGCCGATGAAAATCGCCCAGCGGATGCTCGCCGACAGCGAATCCAGACCGTGCGTCAGGGTCTGCGCCACGGCTTTCCAGGTCGCCACCGCCGGGGCTGGCCACTCCTCGGTGAGCAGCATCGATTGCGGGTCCGGGATCAGCGCCATATAAGCCAGAACCCCGACGATACTGCCGACGAAAATCCCCAGTGTCTGGGCAATCAATTGCTTGCGCGGCGTGGCGCCGATCGCCCGGCCTACCTTGAAATCGTTCATCAAATCGGTGCATTGCCCGGCTGAACCGCCGGCTGTGTTGGCGCTCATCAGGTTGATCGGCACCTGACCGGGCGCGACGATGCCGAAGCTCAATTGCGATAACTGCCCGATTGCGCCGATGGGCGGAATACCCGTGGCACCGACCACGCGCGCCGCAACGGCCGCCAGGCAGATCGCCAGAGGAATGGTCAGCAAGGCCATCCACAGATTGATACCGAACAACAGTGCCTGCAGGCTGACCACCAACAAGATCGCCAGCGCAAACCCGGCGGCCGGCCCGGGCTTGGGCATTGACCAGGGCGTCCCGCCGCTGGCCTTGGTGGAGGCGTGCAGTGTCCACAGACGGATGGCCAATGAGGCCAGCGTCGAACAAACCATCAGGCTCACGCCCGGCCACAGCAACCATTCCACCAGCGCGGCGAACTGCGGGCCGCTGCTGTCGGCCGGTAACGTCACCAGCCCCTGTTCCAGCAGCCACGGCGCCAGGCCACCCCAGGCCAGCAAGGCACCGATCAGCAGAGTCAGGCCGACGCGAATACCGATAATCGCCCCAAACCCCACCAGCAGCAGCGAAGGGTCAGCGGTAAAAGTCAGGCGCTCCAACTGAGCGCTCGGCGACCAGCGCGGGAACGCCCATATGAACGTGTCGACCCACTTGGCCAGCGCTGACAGCAACGCGGTACTGAGCAGCACCTTCAGGCGCGTCGCAGCTTCACGGCCGTGATTGTAGATGTGCAGGAGGGTTTCCAGAGTGGCCATGCCTTCGGGGAATTTTAGCGATGCGTCATTGAGCAGTGACGGGCGCAAATACCAGGCAATCCAGATCCCCAGAAAGCTCACCGAGAAAACCCAGGCGATCATCGGGATGGCATCCAGTTGCTGACCCGTCAGCAGGGTATAAGCCGGAATCGGCGCGACCAGCCCGCCGGAAATGATCGACGCAGCGGCGGAGGCGACAGTCTGATTGATGTTGCTCTCATGCAGCGTCCACGGCAGCTGCCCGGAAGAGCGCTTCGACAGCCCTTGCCAGATCGCATAACCGATCAACAGCGCAATGATCGACATGTTGAACGACCAGCCGATCTTCAACCCGGCGTACACATTGGAAGGCGTCAACAGAATACCGAGCACAACCCCGGTAAGTACCGCGCGTAGACTGAGCTCACGCTCGACAGGGCTGGCAAGAGGGGTCGATGGTGAGGTCGAAAGCATGCGAATTCCTTTCGGCAATGAGACAAGGCAACCTATAAAGTGAGCGCCATATCGGCCGAAGGTTCATATGGCAGGCTTCGTTGTGTAGTGGCGTTAAGGCATCCATTTGTTCCGGTTTTCGCCGACCGGTTACGCAGGGTGCCTGTTGCAGGAACATCAGATATCAGACTGTTTGAAGGACATCACCACGCGCCTTCTGATGAATTACAGGCGGTGAACCAGAATATCCAGCCCTTCGTCAGTGTGTGGAATCTGGAAGTAGCGTGTGATCAGCCTGAACTCCGCATCTGTGGCCGCAAAGTCATGCTCGGCTCTTTGGTTGCGAGCATGCAGTCTGGCAAGGCAAATATCATCTTCCACGTCGAGATAGTGCAGTCGATGCTTAACCTGCGCGTCTTCAGCCAGGCTGCGAAGCCACTGGCGGTCGGCGAGCGTATTGGCAGGGAAATCCAGAACCACGCACATGCCGGACTTCAGCATGTCGATGACCAGAGGGCCGATGATGTCGCGAATCCGATGGGCCAGGCGCACGTAGTCCGCCACTGATTTGATCTCGTCAGGGTAGAGCCGGGAGAGCCATTGATCTTCACTCAACAGGATCGCTGAATGCTCGGTCGCGATTGATTTTGCCAGTGTCGATTTACCGGATGCGATCTTGCCGCACAGGAGGTGAAGTTTGGGGGCGAGCATCAAGTCGTGTCCTTTTCCAGTCGTAAGCAGAGGTGAGCCCATACCCAGCGGGAGCCTGTCAACCAAGCACATTCAGCCCATCATTGAAATGGCACTCGCGATCATCACCGCCAAGGTTTTCCGGCAGGAAAGCGGTGAGGTCGTAGGGCAGAAACAGCGTGTCCAGCGCCAGAGAGAACGGCACGTCTATCAACCAGGGCCAGGTCGATGTCACATCTTTAGTACCCCATGCCCAGCCGTGCCGTGTACCGGGATAGACGCAACGCTCACCATCGAGGTGATACATCAGGCTCCAGCAGCCGCTCAGTGAGATGGCCGTAGCGAGTAACAGGCATTGCTTGAACATACATTCCCTTGTTTTGGCGTCGACGCAAAGTGTGCTTCATTCTACCCAACTGCCCTGACAGGGAACCAGGCGACGTCGAGTCTGGATCAAAAAAGGCGACTCTAGAGCATCCGAACAAGCGAGCAGTGAGCGACAGCAGATGCATGGGGTACTCCGATCATCCTGCCCACAGCTCAGGCAATGCGTTGCGCGATCTGCCTGAACAACGCTGTCTCAGTGGGAGCGAGCTTGCTCGCGATCTGTCGGGAACCGACAGCAAAACCTCTGAGCCCGGTACGTTCAGGCATAACTGCGATGGCTGGTTGCAACGTCGCCTTGCCACTGTCTTAAACGTCAGCGGCTGCAGCACGCAAGTTATATTCAGCGCTTATAAATAGCGACGAGCGTGCCTGGCATCAAACGACCAGTCGATGCGGTTGCCAGGCGCTGCCCTGCTGGTCTTGCGAGTCAATTACCAGACTTTGCCTGGCCGGTGCATCAAACATCGAGCGCAGATTCTTTTCGATGGTGTTGCACAGGTCTTCCATGCGAATCCGGTGCTGGCTGGCGCCGAACGGGGCTTGCAGGTCAGTACCGATGCGGTCCATTGCCAGCAGCATGCAGCCGACGACCGTCGAGATTGCCGGGGTGAACCAGCCCAGGGTGGTCACCATGCTCAGCGGCATGATGATGCAGAACAGGGTACTGAACAGTCTGGGAAAATAGACGTACGGGTAGGGCAGCGGCGTATTGGCGATGCGCTCCATGCCGCCCTGGCAGTTGGACAGTTCGACCATGGTCGACTCCAGTCGCGCCAGGCGGATGCTGTCGATTCGCCCTCCGGCAAACTCTTCGGAGATCATGGCTGCCGAGCCGTTGAGAATGTCATTGGGAAAGTTATTGCTCTCACGCGCGCGTTGAATCTCGGAATGCGATAACAGCCCTTCGAGTTTTGCTGTGCTGACATCGCCTTTCAGATGAGCGCGCAGTGCCCGCAGGTAAGCCACGTGACGATTGAACAATACTTCTTTCACCGGGTTGCCACGTTCATTGGCGCTGCCTTCAATCAAGGTCAGTACCTGGCGGCCATAGCTGCGCGAGCTGTTGACCATCGCGCCCCATAGCGTGCGCGCTTCCCACCAGCGGTTGTAGGCGCTGGAATTGCGAAAGCTGATCAGTACGATAAGCGCCGAGCACAACAGCGTAAGCGGCATCAGCGGGAGATCTATCCCCGCACCCTGGATCAACATGAAGTCCATGGTCACGGCCACGTCCCAGAGCAGAAGCCAGAACAATGACCAGCCAACGTAGGTGACCGTTCTGCTGATGCACCGCCATTTTTTTTCAAAAGGACCAGACATTGCGGCACTCCTTTGCTGGGTTGGAAGGGGTTTGGCGCGGTCAATCAACACACCACGCCGCAAACTTACTGACCGAGGCTTAAAGCTCGCTTAATTCTCCATGGTGGCGAAACAGTCACGCCTGTCTTGACCATGGCGACCCCTACCAACAGCTGGAACCCCCGGCACTGTTGCGACCACACAGCCTTGTCGGTCCTCTTCGCTGACGGGCCCCCGGACGTTTGCAATTGCTATCACTCTCGGACCGACGCCTCATTGCCTTGCCTGTTCGCAAGCAAGTCGTCCGGCCAGACTCGTCTCGGCGCGTTGCTACGCAACTTAAGCAATAGAGAGGGAGTTTCAATGCACATCAACCGAACCGGCAGCTCGCAGCCCAGCATCGAGCTGGAGCGCTTTTATTCCGCATCGCAATCATTGGCCTCCAGTTCCGTACGCGAGCTCAGCCCTGCCGAACACGCTAATCTGCAAGCCATTACCGATTACCTGAAAGATCATGTATTCGCTGCGCACAAACTGCCGTTGAGTGAGTCGGCCGTCGATCAGGATGCCGTTCATGCGCACAACGAGCAACTCGACAACATCATCGATGCTCGCGCCAGACGCTTGCTGGACGAGGGCGAAACGCCTGCCACCATTGCCGACACCTTCGCCAAGGCGGAGAAGTTCGACAGGATGGCAACCACCGCTTCGACCGCGCTGCGCGCCACGCCGTTTGCCGCTGCGTCGGTGCTGCAATACATGCAGCCTGCCATCAACAAGGGCGACTGGCTGCCGACGCCGCTCAAACCCCTGACGCCATTTGTGTCCGGAGCGCTGTCCGGGATCATGGATCAGGTCGGCACCACGGTCATGAATCGCGCCACGGGCAACCTGCACTACCTGAGTACCCCGCCTGAGAAACTGCATGATGCGATGGCGGCTTCCGTGAAGCGTCACTCGCCGGGTGTCATGCGTCAGGCGGTGGATCTGGGTATTGCCGTCCAGACTTACAGCGCGCGTAATGCGGTGCGTACCGTGCTGGCGCCAGCATTGGCATCCAGACCCGCCGTGCAGGGTGCGGTCGACATCAGCGTGTCGGCGGCAGGTGGCCTGGCGGCCAACGCGGGGTTCGGCAATCGTATGCACAGTGTGCAGGCGCGTGATCACTTGCGCGGCGGTGCATTCGTGCTCGGCATCAAGGACCAGGAACCCAAGGCAGACTTGAGTGAAGAAACCGACTGGCTCGTGGCCTACAATGCGATCAAGTCAGCCAGCTACTCCGGCGCTGCACTGAACGCCGGCAAGCGGGTGGCTGGCCTGCCGCTGGACGTCGCCACCGACGGCCTGAAAGCGGTGAGAAGCCTGGTGTCGGCCACCGGTCTGGCGCAAAACGGGCTGGCCCTGGCAGGCGGCTTTGCCGGCGTGGGCAAATTGCAGGAGATGGCGACCAAAAATATCACTGATCCGGCCACCAAGGCGGCGGTCAGCCAACTGACCAATATGGCCGCCTCGGCAGGCGTTTTTGCGGCCTGGACCACCGCAGCGGTCGCAACCGATCCCGCGGTGAAAAAAGCTGAGTCGTTCTTGCAGGATACGGTCAAATCGGCGGCGTCGAGTTCGACCAGCTATGTAGCTGACCAGACTGTCAAGCTGGCCAAGGCGGGCATTGACGCGAGTGGTGAGGCGATTGCTGCGACGGGGGCATCCTTGCTTGACACATTACGTCGTCGCAATGCTCGTGAGCCGGACATCGAAGAGGGTGGCATTGCAGCGGGTTCACCGAGCGCGGTGCCGTTCCAGCCAGGGCGCTCATAAGCGTTTCGACCCATAGCCGGTAAAGCAAAGGGGCGCCTTCCACGGAGTGCGCCCCTTTGCTTGTTTCTCATGTATGCGTCGTATCACAGCTCGGTGTGCTGGGTAGACGCCTTGGTCTTGTCATAGGCGTGCTTGACGTCGGTCATGGCGATGTCGCCAGTGGCCAGTTTCAGATCGTCACTGTCGCTTTTGACGAGTGCGAACTTGCCATGGGTCGCGTCCACGCCATTGAGCTCGACACTCATGTCATCAAACTGCTTGCCACCATTGGTGCGGACCAGCGTACCGAAATCGGTGGCCTTGAAACCGTCGACTTTCAGGTGGGTATCGGCATTGAGCTGAATGACCTTGTCATCGGCACCGTTGGCGCTGCTGTTAGTGATGTTCAGATTGGTGACCTTTGCGCCGCCTTCACCCTTGACGGTGATCATGTCTTCACCGACGTTCTGGGCATGCACGTTATCAATGGTGACTTGCTCCGAGTTTTTGGCATTCACGTGGATGCCGTCGGCTTCGTTCTCGCCCAGGTTCACGTTTTTCAGCACAGCGCCTTCGGCCAGTTCGAACAGGGGCTTCTGATGTTCGTCCTGGTCGCCGGTGCCCATCGACTTGTCGGCGGTAAAGGTTGCACCGTGGCCGTCAAACACCTGGCCAGCACCGACTTTGATGGTGTCTTTCACGACATTGACTTCGCCGGATTGCTCAAGAGAGCCCGTTGTATCCGAAACCGTGCCGTTGCCCGAGTTGCGGCCGGGATTGGCCAGTTGCGGGGTGACTTGAGGCGTCACGCCATCACTGCCACCGCCTCCGCCGGTTCCGTCCTCGGTCGAAGGCGCGCCGCTGCCGTCTGCGCCAGTCGACACATAACTACCGCCGCCGTCACCTTCAGCGGTTGGAGATGTACCGCCGCCGTCACCTTCAGTGGTCGGGGATGTACCGCCACCACCGTCACCACCCGTCGCCGCCGTTGTACCGCCGCCCTCGTCACCGCCTGAAGCCTCCTGAGTACCACCGTCACTGCCTTCGGCCGATGGCGTACCGAGTCCTCCCTCGTTTTGAAACGGGTCTTGCCACTCGTTGGAGTCCTGACCCGTGTCCTGTTTTTTATTGAGGTTCATGAGCATTTGCAGCAGCGATGTGACGAGTGCACTGAGCAGCTTGACGACGTTGGATTGAGGGTCAGTTGCAGCGCTGCTGTCGGTGGGGTTTTGAACCGTATTGTCGGGCTGTCCGAAGCTGACGTCTTTCTGTCTGGCAGTGTCGAACAGCAGGGCACTCGGGTCGACGCCCTGTGCAGTGCTCTCATCGCTGAACGTATTGGTCTGCGGACTCTTGCCGCTCAGCGCCGAGAAGTCCAGCTGGGTTGAAGCGGGTTGGTAGGAGGTGGATGAGTTGATACCGATGCTCATGGTGCTTTACCTCGATGGGATGGACATATGAACCAGCGTCGTCTTCCGGATTTACCGGCGTTGATCGCCGCGTCCTTGTCGGGTTCTATAGGTCGATGAGGACTCTGCCTTGGCGTTGCCCGAAGTGAGTGGCAGCACGGGGGGATGGGTTCCCGTTTGTGTGCGTTGACGGACGATGATCCCGATGCACCGCTCTGGAGAGGTCACCTCGCCCCAAGGAACCAAAACCCCTTGCCCTCCGACTCAGTGCGCACACGCCAGCAAAAAAATGGTGTGGACTCACATCGCACTCAGAGGCCGTGAAATGAACAAAAATGATGAATATCAATCGCTTATCAATGAGATTTGCGCGCTCAGTCTGATCTCCGAACCTGAACGTTTTTACGAGTCAGCCAATTTCAAAATCAGCGACGTCGACTTCACCCTTCACTATCAGGACCGCGACGAGGGGCGTGCGATTCTCATCTACGGGGATATGGGCGCGCTGCCCGCGCGCAATCGTGACAGCGCCTTGCTGGCGCTGATGGACATCAACTTTCATATGTTTTCGGGGGCCCACAGCCCGGCTTTCTCCTGGAATGCCCAGACCGGCCGAGTGCTGCTGATGGGATCGATAGGCCTTGAACGAGCGACAGCCGAGGGCGTGCTGTTGCTGATGAAGTCCTTTGCCGACCTGGCCAGAGAGTGGCGCGAGCACGGTTTCATGGGGCCGGTGGGTGCTGCGGGCGCCCCGGTCAATATGCCTGCTTCTCAGGCAACCACGCGTGACAATCCTGCGAGTTCCGGGAGGTTCCAATGATTGGCACACGAGTCGGCGGATCAGGCAGTACCGAAATCGTTCAGGCGAACCAGCCGCAGCCGTCTGCCGCTGTCGCCCAGGCTCATCCTCTCGCGGTAAGCCCGAGCAGCAACCCGCCGCTGACCGCCAGCCAGTCGGCCGCTCAAGCGCCGGAAAGCTCGGCGGCCGGTGCCGCTCGCCTGCCAGTCGCGCCGCGACATCTGCCGACATTGGAGAAGTTTCGTGCCGAACAGCCCACCGTACAAGGCACTTCCACGCCGACTATCAGCGCTAACGCGGCCCTGCTGATCGGCAGTCTGTTGCAGTCTGAAAAACTGCCCTTCGAGGTCATGGCCGCCCGTTTGTCGCCTGAGCGTTATGCGTTGCAACAGTTTCACGGCTCCGATTTACAGCAAATGCTCGGACGATTCGCTGAGCCAGGGCATCTGCCAGGCAAGGCCGAGACCGAACAACTGATCAAGGGCTTTGCCCGGTCGCTCGCAGACCAGCTGGAGCACTTCCAGCTCATGCATGACGCGACGGCTGAGGCATTCGGCCCCGGAGGGCTGCGCGACCGCAACACACTGGCGGTCAGTCAGGCGGCGCTTGGCGAATACGCCGGTCGGGCGAGTAAATCCATCGAAGCGGGGCTGAACCACAGTCTCGCGGTGCTGGACGAACGCATCGCCGCGCTGGACAGCCAGTTGGAGGGCGCCACTGAGGACAGCAGACCGGTTTTGCTGATGGACAGGCAGGCGCTGGAAACGGCCAGGGCGATGCTGAGCGACCTGCACGCCGACTTCTGCAAATCGCCTGAAGCCAAGCGGTTGAGTGCCGTTGCCGCTCACACGCAAATGGATGCTCTGATCGACAAGCTGAACGTCGATCGCAACTCGGTCGGCGGCTGGAAAGGGATCGGTCCGATCGTCGCGGCAGCGGTGCCGCAGTTTATGGTGTCCATGCTCCACCTGGGGTATATCCGCACGGCCACCGGTGACGCGATGAAAGATGCCGTTCCCGAAAAAAGCGCCGACGCCAGCATGAAGAGGGCCCTGGCCGTAGGACTGACTGCCGGGGTGGCTCACGAGGGCGTTACCAACCTGTTGAAGCCGATGGTGCAGGCCGGGTTTCAGAAAGCCGGCCTCAACGAGCGGCTGAATATGGTGCCGCTCAAGGGGATTGATACCGACTCGGTGATTCCCGACCCTTTCGAGTTGAAGAACGACAACGGCGCACTGGTCAGAAAAACGCCTGAGGAAGCCGCTGAGGACAAAGCCTTCGTCGAAAGCGAGCGAGCGGTCTTGAATCAGAAAAAGGTTCAGGTTTCGTCTACCCATCCACTGGGTGAGATGATCCCCTACGGCGCCTTTGGTGGCGGGCAGGCGGTACGCCAGATGCTCAATGATTTCAATCTGCTCAATGGCCAGACCCTGTCGGCCAGAGCGGTGACCTCCGGGATCGCCGGGGCCATATCAGCCACCACCCAGACCATTGCACAGCTGAACTCGACCTATGTCGATCCGCGCGGGCGCAAGATCCCGGTCTTCACCCCGGACCGCGCCAATGCCGACCTGGGCAAGGACCTGGCCAAAGGCCTGGACCTTCGCGAACCGGCGGTACGCACCGCGTTCTACAGCAAGGCTGTTTCAGGTGTGCAAAGTGCAGCGCTGAACGGTGCGCTACCACCGGTTGCCGTCCAGCCCCAAGGTGCATCCGGCACGCTCAGCGCGAGGAATATCCTGCGCAACATGGCGCTGGCGGCAACCGGTTCGGTGTCTTACCTGTCGACCCTGTATGCCAACCAGTCGGTCACGGCCGAGGCCAAGGCCCTGAAAGAGGCAGGCATGGGCGGCGCAATGCCGATGCTGCCGCGTACTGAAAGCGCCTGGAACACTATTCGCCATCCAGACAGAGCTTCACTGCCACACACGTTCCAGCCGGAGACTGCGCTTGGTATCCCCAGAGCCGTTGAAAGCGCCTATCACATGGGCAGAGGGGCGTTGCAATTACCGACCCAATTGGTGGTGGATACACTCCGCGGGGTGGAAGAGGGCGTATCGAAAGGTGTTTCGGCTTTGCGCAATTCACGCAACGCGCCAGAGACACCCTTGCCTGCGGACAACGCTGACCCCGTCGATGTCGAACTGAGTTCGATGGAGGAGGGCCGTCGAGGCTCATAAACACACGGGGGCTGTGTCCCTGGCGGCCCCTTTTTGTGGAACCTGCAGCGCCAGGCAGCCACTCACTGCCTGGTCAGCTCAGGCTTTTCCTAAAGGACTATGACGATGAATACCTCGCAACACGAGTTCTCCCGTTTCATCACTGCGCTGGGTGCCCAGCTTGGCACTTCGCTTACCTGGCATAACGGGGTATGCGCGCTGTATGACGGCCAGGACAACGAAGCCGCCATCATCGAGTTGCCCGAGCACAGTGAGATGGTCATCTTTCATTGCCGTGTCGGGCGCTGCCCTGAACGCTCTGCCGATTTGCAGCAGTTGTTGAGCCTGAACTTCGACGTCGCCCGCTTGCACGGTTGCTGGTTTGCCGTCGATCAGGGCGATGTGCGCCTGTGTGCGCAACGTGAGCTGGTGTCGCTCGATGAGCCAGCCTTTTGCGACGTGACGCGTGGCTTTATTGCTCAGGCACGCGAAGCCCGCGCATTTCTGCACGCCTGAACAGACGGGATTGCCCGCCAACGCGCCGCTTCCATGCGGCGCTTTTTACGGTGTTTCAACTATCAGCTTTTGACTTCGAAGCCCGACAGTTTCAACTCGCCTGCCGCCTCTTTCAGCGACGCCGAGGGCCGCGACAGTTCCCCGTCGAACGTGTAGCCGATGGGTTTGTCCTGGTCTTCGCCATAGATGAAATTGATCCGCCCGAGGGTCTTGTTCACGCTCAACGAGGCGCCGCTGTTGTAGCTGATCAGTGGCGTAGGTGACGTGAAGTTCTCGGTCTGCGGTGGGGCATGGAACACCACCAGCCTTTTGATCCTCATGTTGTTGCGATTTTCCAGAAGGCCGGAGAGTTCGGTCTGCGTCAGCGTCCCCCTGCGGCTGCCTTCGTCTATGTCGTCGATCAGCGAGTCTTTCGGTTCAAGGCGTACCCGGGCGAGGGTGCCCTGGCTGTTTTCAAGTTGCTTGACCATGGCGCTGAGCGTCGGGTCCTGACGCATGTACTCGGCGACCCTGGCCGCGTTGCCGGGCGCACTGGCTTCGCGTATCGAACCCATGATTCTGGTGAGGATACTTTCCTTGCTCAGGCCGGACAGGCTGGTCTTGCTGGTTTCGAAGCGGGCATTGTCCAGCACACTGTGATTGTTGATCGACGCTTCGTGTTGCACGCCTGCCCGTTTCAGGTCCCGAAGCGCCTTGTATTGCGTGTCGTTCTGCGACGGTCTCTCGGCAAACAGCGCTTTGAGCCCGTCAAGTCGTGCCTGAATGGCCTGCTCAGGGTTCATGTCGACGTAAAGAGCGTTCAGCGGATTCTGCAGCGCTGCAAGGCGGACTGTCGTGGCTTTGTCCTTGAAGGCTGCACCGAGACTTTTAGACAGTTTGTCCAGGCTCTCGGTGGTCATCGGGGTCGCTACGTTAAAGCGGAACTTGACCCGTTTGACGGTTTTGTCATCAATGGTCACGTTCGCTGCGACCCCCAGGTTATTGGCCGCCGATTGAGTCGCCGGTGTCGGCCCGGCAGCGGAGGCCGGGGTCGCGGTGGAGTTGCTATGCGTGCCACTGATCTGCCCGCGTGCCTGCCCGCCGAAGATCAGACTGTTGAAAAAGCGCGGCCGGTTCTTGCCGCCTTCGCGCAGCTCTGTCTTGTCGTTCTTCTGGGTCAGGGAGTAATCGGTGTAGCTCAGCAGGTTGACCGTGACATTCGCCGCCACGCCCAGACGCGCAACCGCGGAAAGCGGCGCGCTGTCGGCCTCCGACAGGCCGAAGCCGACGCGCATATCAGCGCTGAAGCCTGTGGTGATATCGAAATTGAAGCGGCGCGCTTCATAGGTTTCGTGGTCCTTGACCTTGTTCAACAGCTGCAAGGGGTTGAGCTTGCCTTCGAACAGGTCGTCGACGAACCCGTCGATTTCGTCGTCCGCCACATTGAAGATCACCCCGGCACGCTGGCTGGCGGCAGCGGTTGCGGTCACGTCTGCGCCAAGACGGAAGTTCGGCGTCATCTTGCGGTTGTTACCGATATCGACGCTGCGGGCAGGGTGGTTTTCGTCGAAAAAGCCAGGCCAGTAGTCCTTGCCGCCGCCCACGCCGCCGCTGATATTGCCGGCCGCTTCTCTCATCAGGTACAGGGTCACGCCGCCTTCGCAACGTTCGGCACTGAAGAGGTAGTTGCGATTGCCGGTAGCGCCGGCGGTCGGCCACGGGCCTGTCGACTTGTCGGCAAGGACGGCGAACGGGCTGGTCAGGTTCAGGCCGTAACTGCGTTGCACGCCGATTTCATCGTCGCCATGCTCCAGGTTTTTGAGCATGGCCTTGAGCGTGTCGGCCAGTTCGGACTGATCCTGGCTGCCGGTTGCCGCGCGCATATTGACGCTGACCGCGTGGTCGGATTTCTTGAGTGCGTTCGAGAACGCCTTGACCGCGTCATACGCGCCTTCCAGTGCTGCGTTATCGGTAAAGCCCATGTCAGTGACCTGCTTGACCGGATTCTCGCCATAGGTCACATCGCGTAACGAGGTCAATTCCGCTTGCAGCCTGGGCAGGTCGCTGCTGCGTGCCAGCAGCTCAACCTTGCCGATCAGCGCACCGAGGTCGTTCAGGGTGACCAGATCGAGCGCCAGGCGGGCCTTGCTCAGCCCGTGATCTTCATTGGCGTCGCGGCGTTGGCCCATACCGATATCGGTTTTGGTGTGAGAAAGCTTTACACCGTTGTCTTTCAGCAGCCTGAGCGTTGTGGCCGTCGGGTTTTCTGCGGACGGGGCGACACGGGTCAGGGCGTTATCCAGCTCATTGACGAAATCATGGCCGGAGCTTTTGAAGTTGAGCATCGACCCCAGTTCAGCCAGCTTCTTGCCTAGCTGAGTGCGTTTCGATGACTTTGCCAATGCGCTGTGCTGGTTGAGCACACCGTCGTTCTGCCTGAGGTTTTTGAGCTTGCCGTAATCCTTGCCAATGTTCTCCAACGCCGTCCTGGCGTGCTTTTCCAGTTCGTCGCGGAATACTTCGAGTTCTTTCGCCAGCTCAGCGCCTTCAGGGCCAAGCTGCAGGCGCGCAATTCGCGCTTTCAGATCGTTGCCCGGGGTCGGCGGTGTGCCGCCGGCTTCATGAATCAGTTCAAGTTGTTTGAACGCGATCAGCTCTTTCTTGTAGAGCTCCTTCAGGCCCTCGCGACCATGATAGCGATGCTGGATATTGTTGCCGACGTTCTTCATCCAGCGAGGCGGTTCCAGCGTGTTCTTGTAAACGTTGGCCCGCATGGCCTCGCTGGCGGAGGGGCGATTGCTTTTCTCCATGCCGCTGCGCCCGAATGCATTGATGTCCAGCTTTGCTGTCAACCCGGTGCCTGGAATCCGCCAGGTCTTGTGCGCGCGCGTGATGCGGTTGTAAACGTCGTTCAAGCCGTTTTTTTCCACGGGACGCTGCTCGAACGCTTGCCACTGACCCTCTTTGAGTTGCATCAGGCCTTGACCGGCGGCGTCCTCGACCTGGACGCTCAAGCGATTGTCATCATTGCTGTACAGCGCTTTGACCGGTTGCCCGTCGGGCGCTGCCAGCGGCGTCCATTTGGCGGCCAACTGGCCTCCGAATCGGGTTGCCTGCCATGCCTCTCTGGGCATGCAATACAGCTTACCGGTGCTGCTCAACGCGTAAAGATTATGCTTTTCGTCCAGGGCCAGATCCTTGATGTCTCCGTCAATTGCGGAGGTATCCAGATCAATGGGTTTGTGGTCCTTGCTATGGGCCGTCAGTCTGTTCTGATCATCGAGCGCGACAAAGCGCTTGTCGCTGACCATGGCAAAGGCGGTCACGACCCGATTCTCCAGCCCTGCGATTTCCTTGCCCATAGCCACCTTGGTCGAGCGCGCTATCTGGGCCAGTGCCGTATTGTGGTCGAAGGCGACATTGGGGTGTTTAGGGGCCACGTCGAGCCTGAGCAGCTTGCCACCTTTCAACACGTAGGCGTTGCTGTCGGCTCCGCGCTGCAAGCGATCGACATCCTTGATGCCTGCGTCTTTCCAGCACTGCGGCGTCGCGTCCCAACGCTGGATGCGACCGGCGCTCAAACCGACCAGACCGGCACGGTCGAGGTGCAGGCGGTCGGCACCGACGGGCGCTGGCATAACCGTCAGGCCGCGTGTGTTGTCCAGAACCAGCGCATTGGTCAGATTCCAGCCACTTTCCAGCTTCGCACCCTGCTCGTCGAGCGCATGGGAGTGCACCTCGCCCTGACGATTCCTGATCAGTGCGTGCACGCGACCGTCATCGCCGCTGATGAATCCGCTGACGCTGTTGTGGCCGCCCATTGGTTGATCGTCCAGCCTGTAGCCGGCCCGTTCGGGCATCAGGCGCAACGTTGGCTCGTTGCTTTCGAAGGCGCTGCGATCAGTGCTGTAAAGCCTGCCCTGCGTGTCGGCAATAAATAGCCTGTCGTTGCTCAGGGCGACTTCGGCGGCCTGTGCCTGACCACCGTCGAGTTCCAGGGTTTTGGTTTTTTTCGGGGTCAGCCCACCAATCACCGGACTCATGTCGGTGAGCAGGACGGTCTGCACATCCGAGCCGCTGAGCAGTGCCGCGGTATCGTCAGGTGCGACCGAAAATGACTTCAGGTTGTTGAAATCGGCATGCGGCATGAACGGGCTGGAGAGATCGACGACAACATCGTCACTTTTGGCGTAGACCGAGCCGTTGCCTCCGGTTATCAGGCGGTTGAAGGCGATGTTCTCGATTTCATCCACCGGCTTCCAGCGTGCGGCGAGCGGTTCGAACTGGTACAGCCGGTCTTCGTGCACGCGCAGGCGGTCGCCGTTGGTGGTCTGATGGACGTCGGTGAGGTGGGCGATATGGGCCTTGCCTGGCAACTCCTGGCTGCGCCGCCCGTCAAGGGTGTCGAGATGAATGTGATTTTCTTCACGCTGCATGTTCACCGGCGGAGGTTTCCCGCCTGCCACCGGCAGTGTTGGCTCGCTGCTGCGGATGACCGCCAGCGAGCTGTCACCTTGCGCCAGATGCAGCAGATGCCCGTTGGCTTGCAACAGTTGATGGCCCTGCACGCCTTGCTCACTCTGCTGCGCCAGATAGGTTTGTCCGGGCTTGGCGAGTATGTCGTTCAGCAACGCGGCCATGCCGGGCGTCTTGAACGAAGAGAAATCCGGCTTGCCATCGGCACTCAGCCTGATAGTGGCCTGTGGTCGCGTATCGCGCATCAGTTGCTCGCTCCTGAGCTCGGAGCTCCCGCCGGTGCTACTTTCCAGCCCGGTATTGCGGCGCGCGAGCGGCCCATCAGGATCGTCGGCTTGGGTACCGGAACTGCTTGCCGTGTTCGGGCCTACAGGCTGCATTGACTGGCGTGTGCTATCGAGGCCTTGCAGACGGCCACCGGGGTTACGGCGTTCGCGCATAGCGCTGGCGACCGCCTCTTCGTCAGTCATGGGCTCTGCGGCTAGCTGCTCTGAGGCGCTGCGTGTGAGCTGATCCTGCGGAAGATTGAACGTGACACGGCGATTGTTGCGGGGGGCAGTGTCTGCCCGCGTCGATCCTTGTTCTATTTCATGCTTCGTCGTTCCTGAGGTGTTCGCACGGGTGCGCAGAATTGACTTGGGGGGAGGATCGTTGCGCGGCGGCGGGTTATCTGGCAGACGAGTGTCACGACTGGTGTTTCTGCCCGCCTCGCGACTGGAGCGCGGTGGTGAGCTTGAGGGGGGTTGCGTACTGGGCGGTCTGGCTGCCGACTGCCGGGGTGCCCTGGATTTCTGGAACACCTTACCGACGCTTTTCAGCAGCCGTTTTCCCATACTGCCCAGCGAATGTGAGGAGCGCTGGGTCGGCTGTTCGGTTTGCTGCCGGATATTTGAAGGGTTGTCGGCTCTTGCTGTCGCTTCTGGCGCAATGACGTTTCCGGTATTGCGGTTGACCGTTGGTGCCTGCACGGTGCATCTCCCTTTCCATTTGCCGCCCGACGACGGCGATTGTGTAACCCTTTTGAAAAGTCCTTCAGCTCCTGTGTGGCATGGGGAAGGCACCGGTTCCACAGAAAAACAGCTGGCTGAAACGTTTCAGGCTTGTGCGTACGCAAGCGAAATACGCCTTGCAGGGAACTGGAAAGGCGGGCGTGCCACGTAGGGGGACACGTTCAGGACATTCCGCACATGGCCGCCGTTGCCCTCCACGTTTCGTCTCCTCGTTTGCTGGCTCGTTCGGTACAGATCGCCGTTCTGGCCCTGGGGGCGCTGTGTGTGGGCTGTCAGTCAGTCGATGACTCACCGTCGCGCCTGGACCGCTTGCCGCGACTGGTCGCCGGGCTGGGGTATCGCTCGGCCGACGCGCAGGCCGACCCCCTGGCTGCAACGACTGTTGCCGATTTGCCCGTCTACAACGGCGAGGACGTTTGGCAACGGGTGGCGCAGCGATGCCGGCTGGTGGACGGGCAGGGCGTCAATGAACGTATCGCTCGCCAGCGTGACTGGTTGCTGAACAATCGCGGTTTTCTGACCGGGGCCAGCAAGCGCGCCACGCCTTACCTGCATTTCATTGTCGAACGTCTCGATGAGCGCAACATGCCATTGGAGCTGGCGCTGCTGCCCATGATCGAGAGCTCTTACAATCCCTTGGCCAACTCCCCGGCGGCGGCAGCGGGCCTCTGGCAGTTCATCCCGTCCACCGGTCGCCAGTTCAACTTGAACCAGAGCGCTACCTACGACGCCCGCCGCGATGTCGTCGCGTCAAGCAAGGCGGCGATGGATTATCTGACTCGCCTGCATGATCAGTTCAATAACGACTGGCTGTTGGCACTGGCGGCCTATAACGCAGGCGAGGGCACGGTTGCACGAGCGATCGACGCCAACCGTCGACGTGGCATGCCTGTCGACTACTGGCATTTGAATTTACCCCGGGAAACCCAGGACTACGTTCCGCGCCTGCTGGCACTTTCGCTGGTGGTGCGCAATCCAGGCGCCTACGGCGTGCAACTGACGCCGGTCGCCAACATGCCGTATTTCGATGTGGTTGAGCTCAACCACACGGTAGACCTGACTCAGCTCGCCGCCACCACCGGGGTAGACGAGGCACAGTTGTTGCGCCTCAACCCGGCATTCCTGCGAAAAAAGACCCCGGATGGGCCGGGGCGACTGTTGATCCCCAAGACCCACACGCAGGTGTTGACGGCAGGTATCGAGCGGATCACCGGAGAGTCGCCGACAACCGCTGTCATTGCGCCAAGCCACCCAACGCGCGTGATCGAGCGTCAGCCAGCGTCACAGGTGGCCGAGCGCGCTCCGGTTCCTGGACCGTTGCAAGCAGCAGGGCGCGAGCAGACGGCAGGCCTGATGCAGGTGCTTGAGCGC
The DNA here is from genome assembly GCF_020312195.1 of Pseudomonas sp. P129. NCBI lineage: Bacteria > Pseudomonadati > Pseudomonadota > Gammaproteobacteria > Pseudomonadales > Pseudomonadaceae > Pseudomonas > Pseudomonas sp. P129. Next base: position 377,260 of record NZ_JAGPYS010000003.1, read on the forward strand.
GAGCCAGCACCGGAATCGGTACAACCGGTCAGACGTGAACCGCAACCGAAAGTCGTCCAGGTTGCCAGGCAGGAGCCTTTGCCCGGCCCAGCGCAACCCGTTCAGGCTGCCGAACAGGTGACTGTGTCCGAATCCATCCAGCCCGCGCGTCAGGCGCCACCGCAGGTGACAAACGAGCGTTCGCTACTGGACCGCCGGATTCAAAAGAGGCTGTACATCGATGACCGTTCGTCGCCACGCAAGCGCGACGAGATCGCGTACCGCGATGAGCCGCGTGAGCTGCCGAACGGTCCTCGTGTCGTGGTGTACGCAAGCGATCCACGCCAATAACCTCTCGATTTTTTTCTCCTGAGCGCTTAAAGCACCTGAAAATTGCCCTTTTTTAGTGCTTTTTCGCGTTACCAGCGCGTGCCCGAAACCTGCGAATGAAAAATTCTGCTCCTTTTTTTGCCTTTATAGGGGCGTAAAAAGGGGGGCGGACCAAGCTTTACCAAATATGTTTCTCAATGGCTCATGCAAACTTTGTAAAGAATTGTAAGGAAATACTTACACATATCTAGAAACAATCTCAGTGATGATGAGGTATCAGCGCTGCTTATGGTGAGAGGCGTTCATAACGCTATAAGCCTGGATTGCCAGATTGTCCTACAGTGAATCCTTTCAGCGAATTAGCCATTTTCAAAACCTGCAAATACGCATTCTGAAAAGGCCACGCGTTCGGATTACCGAATGCATGGGTGGCAAAAAGCTATCGCGAGATGAGCCCAAAAAATGGGAGGGTTATGGATCCAACCAGATCAGAGATGCGCCATCGTTCGGAAATCCGACTGTGGTCTTGTTTGTATCAGCCCAGTTGCCGGGTTCTGTCTTGCAACCGGTTCTCCCTATTTGGACGTATGGAGTAAGTTGAACGTTAACCGGTTTTTTCTTGAGTGTGTTAGTTGTGGGTGTATGGGAAGTTAATACAATACGTTCGTACAAATGGCTGTTTTGGTTTGCTCATTTTTTATTGCTGTAAAGAACTAACGTGCTGCGGCGACTATTAAGTGTGCTACCAGATTCATGGGGTGGCTATCTGTTTTTTCTGCGGTTGGCAAGTTACAAATTTTTCGATTTCATTATGACCCATGATCGGGCATACGTCTGGATTCCCCGCAGCCATGGGGGCTGCAGCGACGCTTGGCTAGCGTAAGTCCATGATAATTTTGGAATAAGGATATATTAACAGAGTCATTTCAAAGCGCTTGCGCTATACCGAGTGGGTCTTAGGGGGGTGGCGCTACTTGATAGTGATTCTCGAGTTTGTGAAATTTTTCACCGTCTGTGGGGAACTAAATTACTATATGTGTGCCTTGTAAGACGTGGTATTAATATCCCGCCTTCCTCCCGCCATGAGAGTGATCGATGAGCACAGACATTGATAACGACGTTCGAACGTGTTGGAACGTAACTGCATTATCGGCTGGTCATCAAATTGTAATGAACAGCGCGCTACTGGATATGGACTTGCTTCTTTGCGGGGAAACCGGCACCGGCAAAGATACCCTGGCCAGCCGGATTCATGAGCTGTCGAGCAGGACCGGGCCCTTTGTCGGCATGAACTGTGCGGCCATCCCCGAATCGTTGGCAGAGAGCCAGTTGTTCGGCGTGGTCAATGGTGCGTTCACCGGCGTGTGTCGGGCTCGCGAGGGCTACATCGAAGCCTCCAGCGGCGGCACCCTCTATCTGGATGAAATCGACAGCATGCCGTTGAGCCTTCAGGCCAAGCTCTTGCGGGTGCTGGAAAGCAGGGGCGTCGAGCGGCTCGGCTCGACCGATTTCATACCACTGGATCTGCGAGTGATTGCTTCGGCCCAGCGTCCGCTGGATGAACTGGTGGAACAAGGACTTTTTCGTCGTGACCTGTTTTTCAGGCTCAATGTGCTGACACTGCAGTTGCCAGCCTTGCGCAAGCGTCGCGAGCAGATTTTGCCATTGTTCGACCAGTTCACCCAGGACATCGCCGCAGAATCCGGCCGCTCCGTTCCAACGCTCGACAATCGACGTGTACAGATCCTGTTGAGCCATGACTGGCCCGGCAACGTGCGCGAACTGAAGTCGGCTGCCAAGCGTTTTGTCCTGGGGTTGCCGTTGCTGGGCGCTGAGCCGGTCGAAGCGCGTGACCCGGTAACAGGGCTGCGCATGCAGATGCGCGTCATCGAGAAAATGCTCATTCAGGATGCCTTGAAGCGACATCGGCACAATTTCGACGCTGTGCTCGAGGAGCTCGAACTGCCCCGGCGCACCCTCTACCACCGCATGAAAGAGCTGGGGGTTGCTTCGCATATCGACCTGGTAGCCGAGTCCTGAATCGCTGCTGCGCTCGCGCAACGCTGATGCCATTGGAGTCATGAAATGAATCTCGACGATGAGTTTGACGATCACCTGGATGCGGAGCGCGTACCCAATCTGGGGATCGTCGCCGAAAGTATTTCGCAGCTCGGCATTGATGTCTTGCTGTCGGGCGAGACCGGTACCGGTAAAGACACCATTGCCCGGCGCATTCACAACATGTCCGGGCGCCAGGGTCGTTTCGTCCCGATGAACTGCGCAGCCATTCCGGAATCGCTCGCCGAGAGCGAGCTGTTCGGAGTGGTGAGTGGGGCCTATACCGGCGCCGACCGCTCCCGAATGGGCTACATCGAGGCGGCGCAGGGCGGAACCTTGTACCTGGATGAGATCGATAGCATGCCGCTCGCCCTCCAGGCCAAGCTGCTGAGGGTGCTTGAAACCCGTGCACTGGAGCGTCTGGGTTCGACCTCCACGATCAACCTGGATATCTGTGTGATTGCCTCGGCCCAGGCCTGTCTGGACGACGCCGTCGAAGAGGGGAAGTTTCGGCGCGACCTGTACTTTCGCCTGAACGTGCTGACCCTCAAACTGCCGCCGCTGCGCGATCAGCCCGAGCGTATCCTGCCGCTGTTCACCCGGTTTGTGGCGGCGTCGGCCAAAGAACTGAGCGTCCCGATTCCCGATGTATGTCCGTTGCTTCAGCAGGTACTGACGGGGCATCACTGGCCCGGCAATATCCGCGAGCTCAAGGCCGCTGCAAAGCGCCATGTATTGGGCTTTCCTCTGCTTGGGGCTGACTCGCAGACCGAAGAGCACCTGGCGTGCGGGCTCAAGTTCCAGCTGCGGGCGATCGAAAAGGCCTTGATTCAGCAAGCGCTCAAGCGCCACCGCAATTGCATCGACGCGGCCAGCCTGGAGCTCGATATCCCACGTCGTACGCTCTACCGCCGCATCAAGGAATTGAGCATCTGATTTTTTGCAGAAGTTCTGGAACCGATTCGCGGACGCATGCCACCTAGCTGTACCAAGCAATTACGCTGGTACAGACGAAGGGGTATGACGTTATGACTATCATGAGTTCTCTGGCGGGTGCAGGTCGCGGTGTCGTCAACACGATCGGTGGTGCCGCTCAGGGCATCAACAGCGTAAAGAGCAGCGCCGACCGTAATGCTGCACTGGTGAGCAACACCGGCAGCACTGACAGTATCGACGCGACTCGCTCCAGCATCAGCAAAGGCGATGCAAAAAGTGCCGAGCTTGACGGCACCGCGAACGAAGAGAACGGCCTGCTGCGCGAATCGAGCATGCTGGCGGGCTTTGAGGACAAGAAAGAGGCGCTTTCCAACCAGATCGTCGCAAGCAAGATCCGGAACTCGGTCGTCCAGTTCTGATTTCTTGAAGCCCCTTCGTACCTGAGGGGGCTGCTACTTTGAGGAGGTTGTGATGCAGAGTCTCAGTCTTAACAGCAGCTCGCTGCAAACCCCGGCAATGGCCCTTGTTCTGGTACGTCCTGAAACCGAGACGACTGGCGCCAGTTCGTCTAGCAAGGCGCTTCAGGAAGTTGTCGTGAAGCTGGCCGAGGAACTGATGCGCAACGGTCAACTCGACGACAGCTCGCCATTGGGCAAACTGCTGGCCAAGTCGATGGCCGCGGATGGCAAGGCAGGCGGCGGTATCGAGGATGTCATCGCTGCGCTGGACAAGCTGATCCATGAAAAGCTGGGTGACAACTTCGGCGCGTCTGCGGACAACGCCTCGGGTACCGGACAGCAGGACCTGATGACTCAGGTGCTCAATGGCCTGGCGAAGTCGATGCTCGATGATCTTCTGACCAAGCAGGATGGCGGGACAAGCTTCTCCGAAGACGATATGCCGATGCTGAACAAGATCGCGCAGTTCATGGATGACAATCCCGCACAGTTTCCCAAGCCGGACTCGGGTTCCTGGGTGAACGAACTCAAGGAAGACAACTTCCTTGATGGCGACGAAACGGCTGCATTCCGCTCGGCACTCGACATCATTGGCCAGCAACTGGGTAATCAGCAGAGTGGCGCTGGCGGTCTGGCGGGGACGGGTGGAGGTCTGGGCACTCCGAGCAGTTTTTCCAGCAACTCGTCCGGTGTGAAGGGTGACCCGCTGATCGACGCCAATACCGGTCCCGGTGACAGCGGCACTACCAGTAGTGAAGCGGGGCAACTGATCGGCGAGCTTATCGACCGTGGCCTGCAATCGGTATTGGCCGGTGGTGGACTGGGCACACCCGTAAACACCCCGCAGACCGGCACGGCGGCGAATGGCGGACAGTCCGCTCAGGATCTTGACCAGTTGCTGGGCGGCTTGCTGCTCAAGGGCCTTGAAGCGACGCTAAAGGACGCCGGACAAACCGCTACCGACGTGCAGTCGAGCGCTGCGCAAATCGCCACCTTGCTGGTCAGTACGCTGCTGCAAGGCACCCGCAATCAGGCCGCGGCCTGACCGACACCCGCCTGACGGAGAACTCACGTGACCATTTCCCACCTTGGTAATGTTAAAAGCATCTCGCCGGAACTCGGGCAGGATGTGCCACAGGGGCTCGTTTCAGAACCGGCCCAGGCGGATGTCGACATCTTCACCGCTGCCACGCAGCCGGACGGCGTTTCGAGCGGAGCGCCGCTTTCCGAGCATATCGCCAGCGCAATTTCCGGCGGTCTGGGCGAAACCGAAAAAATGTCTCAGCAAGCGATGCGGTCGATGAAAAAAGCCTCCGGGACGGGAGACGCGCTGGATATCGCGGCGATGACCAGGACCCTGTCGCAATGCTCGTTGCAGACTGCGCTCACGACCAAGGTGGTGAGCAAGACTGCGCAGGCGCTCGACAAGCTGACTAACTTGCAGTAGAGGTTTCCGTGAAATTTCTGAGCGCAGGGCTGCTGCTGATTTGCATGGTGTTGCTCGGCGGCTGCAGTGATGAAACCGATCTGTTCACCGGCTTGTCCGAGCAGGACTCCAACGAGGTCGTTGCCCGTCTTGCCGATCAGCATATCGACGCGCGCAAACGTCTGGAGAAAACCGGCGTTGTCGTCACCGTCGCGACCAGCGACATGAACCGCGCTGTCAGGGTGCTCAACGCTGCCGGCCTGCCACGCCAGTCTCGCGCCAGTCTGGGGGATATCTTCAAGAAAGAAGGGGTCATTTCGACCCCGCTCGAAGAGCGCGCCCGCTACATCTATGCCCTGTCTCAGGAACTCGAAGCGACGCTTTCGCAGATAGACGGCGTCATCGTGGCCAGGGTGCACGTGGTACTTCCGGAACGCATCGCACCGGGTGAACCGGTGCAACCTGCCTCTGCTGCGGTGTTCATCAAACACTCCGCAGCGCTTGACCCGGACAGCGTGCGTGGGCGCATTCAACAGATGGTCGCCAGCAGTATCCCCGGCATGTCGACGCAATCGGCAGAGTCGAAAAAGTTCTCCATCGTGTTCGTACCGGCTACCGAGTTTCAGGAAACCACACAGTGGGTCAGTTTCGGACCGTTCAAGCTGGACAGCGCCAATCTGCCGTTCTGGAATCTGATGCTTTGGCTGGTGCCGGTTGGCCTGGCGGTGTTGCTGCTGATCATCGCGCTGCTGTTGCGCAGTGACTGGCGCGCCTCGGTCCTTGGGCGGATCGGCCTTGCCGGCCGTAGCCGCTCGACCGTACCGGCGCGCGCCTGATGGACCTGACCGCCGAGGACTATTGGACTCAGTGGTGGTGCAATCCCTGGCCATGGGCGCATCCGGGCTGGCAAAGCCGGTTCGCCGAGCGCTGCGGACTGACCGTTAGCGACTGTGAAGCCCTCATGGTCAGCCGTCACGGCGTGTTTCTGCAGAGTGTCGGCATCATGCCAAGTCAACCGCCAATACCTGCAGAGCCGGTGTTGAACTGGCTGGCGCTGACACCCGCGCAGCGTGATCAGGCGCTGGATCTGGCGCAGCGCATCTGTTTTTCCCGTAACGAAAGCGACGGCCATGACGGGCAGTGGTGCTGGGCGCTGACCAAGGCGTTGCGCCCCGGTGTCTGGCTGGAGCTGGAGCATGAAGATGCGCGCTTGCTGTTGGGTGCCTGGCTCGGGCCTGAGTATTGGCCGCGATTGCGTCTGGCCTGGGCGCCCGATGAGGTCGCCGAGAGGCCTTGCGCGGCCCCCGAAAATAAACTTCAGACGCTGTGGCAGGCTGTCCTATGGCGTGTCACCGCGGCCTGAATATCCGCTTCCCTCTGCATCAGGAATTCGCACCATGCTTGCCAAACGCAGTATTACCCTGACTGCCGACGCGGTGCTGCCCGAGCCGGTATTGCGCCGTGAAGACATCGCCAACAGCCTGCTGGCTCGCGATATTCTGACTGACGCGCAACGTCAGGCGGAGCAGATGCTGGTACTTGAGCAGGCTAAAGCCGATCGTCGGCATCAGGAGGCGCTTGCGCAGTTCTGGGAGCGCGCCAATGCCTTTCTGGACGAGCTGCACGTCCAGCGCGAAGCCTTGCAGCAGCAGGCCATGACTGCTGTAGAGGAACTGCTGACTGAGGCATTGAGCCAGTTACTCGACGAAACGACCCTTGCCGAGCGTGCTCGGGCACTGGTCAGGAACCTGGCAGCCAGCCAGCTCAACGAAGCAGTGGCCACACTCAGCGTTCATCCAGAGATGGCCGAGCCGGTCGCCGAATGGTTGGCAGAGAGCCGTTTTGCCGAGCACTGGGCGCTCAAACGGGATGCGACGCTGGCCACTGAAAGCCTGCGCCTGAGCGACGCCAACGGCGCTTTCGAAATCGATTGGGCAACGCTGCGCAATGGGCTGGCAGGCGCGGAGCCGGCTGCCTGAAACAGACTCTTGCGGCGAAAATGGAACCGCTCCACCTGTTTGCTCCACTCAAGGTTTGAACCTTTCTGCTGGAGTGTCAGGACATGATAAATTTCAAATCCCTGCAAAATAACCTCGATTCCACGCTCACCCGCGCGTTGTCCGACGTGGATGACGTGCTGGACGGGGGCAATGGGCATTTCACCGCCGACGACATCGATGCCTTCAGTGAGGCGAGCCAGCAGGCTGCGGTCAGCTCCAACATCGCTGATCAATGCCAGCAGGCTGGTTATAAAATGACCAAAAATGTCATCGATGGATTTCAGTGAGTTCGAGGAGGTCGTCGGCCTGTGGCGTGATCAGCGTCCGGCGAGCCCGCTCGACTGCTGGGTCGACGACGCCAACGCACGGCTGGAAATGGTGGGTGGCGGAGTCCGTTGCAGCATCGAGTTACTCGACCCCTATGACGCCAACGACCCTCAGCGTATCGAAGCATTGCTCAGTCACGGCGGTGCCAGCCTGGCGTGTGCCTGTGACGGCGCGTTCGCCATCGATCCGCAAACGCGCTGCATGGTGCTGGTCAGCTGGATGCCTGGCCCCTGCAGCCTTGCCGATCTGCTGAACCGTCTGGAAAGCCTGGCCAATCAGCGCGCGGCCTTGCTCAGCCTGATGCACACCACTCTGGTCAATTCCGTGCCCGCCTTAGCCGGGCGCACGACCCTCAATCACCGGCAACCGGGAGTTTGAAATGCGCAAGGCCTTGATGTGGTTGCCTTTATTGTTGATCGGGCTGTCCCCCGCCACGTGGGCGGTGACCCCCGAAGCCTGGAAACATACGGCTTACGCCTACGATGCCCGGCAGACCGAGCTGGCGACAGCGCTGGCCGACTTCGCCAAGGAATTCGGCATGGCGCTGGATATGCCGCCCATTCCCGGGGTCCTCGATGACCGGATACGCGCTCAGAGCCCGGAAGAGTTTCTCGACCGCCTGGGCCAGGAATATCACTTCCAGTGGTTTGTGTATAACGACACGTTGTACGTCAGCCCCTCCAGCGAGCACACCTCGGCACGCATCGAAGTGTCATCCGACGCGGTAGATGACCTGCAGACTGCCTTGACCGATGTGGGGCTGCTGGACAAGCGCTTCGGTTGGGGGGTACTGCCGAACGAAGGCGTGGTTCTGGTTCGCGGCCCTGCAAAATATGTGGAACTGGTGCGCGATTACAGCAAGAAAGTCGAAGCACCTGAAAAGGGCGACAAGCAGGACATCATCGTATTCCCGCTCAAGTACGCCAGTGCCGCGGACCGCACCATTCGCTATCGCGATCAACAACTGGTGGTCGCCGGGGTGGCCAGTATTCTCCAGGATTTGCTGGATACCCGTTCTCGTGGCGGGTCGATCAATGGCATGGATCTGCTGGGGCGAGGCGGTCGCGGTAACGGCCTGGCGGGCGGTGGCGGCCCGGACGCTCCGAGTCTGCCGATGAGCTCCAGCGGCCTCGATACCAATGCGTTGGAGCAGGGCCTCGATCAGGTGCTGCATTATGGCGGCGGCGGCAAAAGCGCTGGAAAAAGCCGCTCTGGCGGTCGGGCCAACATCCGTGTAACGGCCGATGTCCGTAACAACGCCGTGCTGATCTACGACTTGCCCTCGCGCAAGGCCATGTACGAAAAGCTCATCAAAGAGCTGGATGTTTCGCGCAACCTGATCGAAATCGACGCCGTGATCCTCGACATCGATCGCAACGAGCTGGCAGAACTGTCCAGCCGCTGGAACTTCAATGCCGGGAGTGTCAACGGGGGCGCCAACATGTTCGACGCTGGCACCAGCTCCACCCTGTTCATTCAGAACGCCGGCAAGTTCGCTGCCGAACTGCATGCGCTGGAAGGTAACGGTTCAGCCTCGGTGATCGGCAACCCGTCCATTCTTACCCTTGAAAACCAGCCGGCCGTGATCGACTTCAGTCGCACCGAATACCTCACCGCGACGTCGGAACGCGTGGCCAATATCGAGCCCATCACCGCTGGCACCAGTCTGCAGGTGACTCCGCGCTCGCTGGACCACGATGGCAAGCCTCAGGTGCAACTGATCGTCGATATCGAGGATGGTCAGATCGACATCTCCGACATCAATGACACGCAGCCAAGTGTGCGCAAAGGCAATGTCAGTACCCAGGCCGTCATAGCCGAACACGGTTCACTGGTCATCGGCGGTTTCCATGGCCTTGAAGCCAACGACAAGGTCCACAAGGTTCCGTTGCTGGGCGATATTCCCTACATCGGCAAACTGCTGTTCCAGTCCCGCAGCCGCGAACTGAGCCAGCGCGAGCGCCTGTTCATTCTGACGCCAAGACTGATTGGCGACCAGGTCAACCCGGCTCGCTATGTGCAGAACGGCAACCCTCACGATGTCGATGATCAGATGAAAAGGATCAAGGAACGGCGTGACGGCGGTGAGCTGCCTACCCGCGGCGACATTCAGAAAGTCTTCACGCAGATGGTCGATGGCGCTGCGCCAGAGGGCATGCATGATGGCGAAACACTGCCCTTTGAAACCGACAGCCTGTGTGACCCGGGCCAGGGCCTGAGCCTCGATGGCCAGCGCTCGCAATGGTATGCACGCAAGGACTGGGGTGTGGCCGTCGTGGTAGCGCGTAACAATACCGAAAAACCGGTGCGCATCGACGAGAGTCGCTGCGGTGGTCGCTGGGTCATCGGCGTCGCCGCCTGGCCCCACGCATGGCTGCAACCGGGCGAGGAGAGCGAAGTGTATATCGCGGTACGTCAGCCACAGATATCGAAAATGGCCAAAGAGAGCCGGCCATCACTGCTCCGGGGGGCAAAGCCATGAAGATCAGCAGCGTTGCAGTCGTGTTGGTGGTGTTCGCTACCCTGACCGGGTGCGCCACACACGGTTGTTCGGGCACTGCCTGCAAACGTCCGGACTCCACCAGCCGCGAACTGGTCATCTGGTGGCCCCCGGACATGCGTGACGGTCTTGACGATCAGGACCACGAGCGCGATTACACCGTCGTGAAGTTAAGGGACTAGACATGATTGAGGTCGAGGAGAAAACAGCGTTCTACTACAACGTTGCGGCACAGAGCCCTGCGGTCTGGCCGGTGGCAAACGGAGTCTCCTTCGTCAGCCGCCGCGAGCACCATGACTGGGGCATTGCGCTGCACATCGAGGGTCGAGCGCTGCGTCCCGAACAACTCAGAGAGGCGCTGCAACTGAGGTTTTCAGAAGCCGAACGATTCAATGACTACTTTCTGTTCCTGGATATGCGGCGTGATTTCGTCGTGTGGCACGCGGTGAGCGACGCCCCCCATGCCGTCACCAATCTGGATGATATCCGCCGAAACGAACTGATACTGGCAGGCCTGGATCATCTGGCTTAGGAGATAACACCCGAGTGAAAAAAAGACCGCCCCAGTGCAGATGGGGCGGTCTTTTTTTGGGGCAGCTGAAAGCTGCGAGCGGCAAGCCTCAAGCAGTATTGGGGCATCTTGCAGGACGCAGTCAGTAGCAGGAGATAATACGCAGGGAATGGGAGAGGGCTGGTGCATAAGCAACCACCAGGCTCTGTACGTAAAGTGGCTTCGCATCGGTGATGCTGCGTTAAAAACAGGCTCGAGCGCGGGTCCGATCGGAATGCTCATTTACAACACGTAGAGTCGAACGCGACCCCGGCCGTTCCTCGCCTGTTTTTGCCTTGCCTGACCTTCGCTCCTCGACTTTTCGTACAGAGCCTAAAGTCAGTAGGTCAAGATTGCAAAGTGGTATGAACCCCTCGACGTAGTTCGAGACCTGATTTCAGATTCATATCCGCTTTAACGAACAGTATTTGATTGACCTGAAAGATGAGTGATCAACTCCCTACCGTACTAACATCCACAACATACGTGGGCTATCTTTTCGGGCTGACGGTAAGCCCGTCAGCCATTGCATGATCTAATCTATTGCGCAAATGCCATGACGGGCTCCCAGTAGGTGAATGGGGTCTAGATAAGCCGATGCGCTCCATTGGACCTCAGCGGTTTGCTCACAACGTGCCGTTGGAGTTCCCGCACAGCATCCTGGTTTTTAAGAACACCTTGATAGAAGGCCGTCGCCCAATTATTAGGGTATGGATCGCATTCTCGCTCGCTGAGCCTGGACTCAAATATAGATTTTATATCGCAGGGCTTGCTCTGGGCAATCCTAATCCAATGGCGGTATTGTTCATCGCAGTAGTCCACGATTCGCTGCTTGATATGCAGGTTTTTTAAGTGAGAACTTATTCTCTTCTCATCAACATCTGTAATGCTTTCTGGAATACTGAAGGCCGGTGAGAAAACAAGCTTTCCCTTCACGATCGTTACCTCAATCTTAAACCTCAGTGTCGACAACGCAGGGCTATAGATAGGATGAAGAAAGAACGACTGATTTTCATTTTCACAAAAATATTTCACCCCTTTTATTGGGGCGCAGTCACGACATTGAGGCACCAGATTATCAGAAAAAATCGAATATTCCGGCCAACGCTCTTTCGGTAAGAAATGGTCGAGCGTTTCCGGCGCTCGAGGAAATCCACAATAGGGGCACTCATCCAGCGTATGATCATGACGGCGAGCCTCTAACAGTGTTTTTAACGCAGCTGGAGGGCGCTCATAAAAGTCTATCAGTACGTGGCCAGAAAGTGAGATCCCGCTTTTTCGTGGCTCTGTTTGATAGTCCTCAATAAAACCGTCAAACTCTTCATAGCGCTCGCGAACGGCATACTTAATAAATCCAAGTATGGCAGTGTTTTTTTTAGCTGAGCCAATAGCCAATTCAAACCAAGAGCAACCCGGTCCAGTGCGAAGGTATGAGAGGTCCTTCATTTCGGCCTCCGCTCAATATCCGGCTCCACATCATTCTCACCCGCGATAAGTTTACCGCTCAGATACGCCAGTGCCTCGTCTCCTACCTTGGGACCGAGCTTCTCAAGGGCCTCCTCCGGACTCGCGCAATCGGCGACAGCTTCGTCAATTGAGTCTTCATAGGGCTTGCGCGTCTGATAGTCATCAAACGCCAGTCCCATGATGACTTCCACGGTCTGACCAAATGTTTCAAAATTGGGTCTCGAAACATCTGTCCTATCCTCCACCTTTCGCAGCACCGAAATCGCAGACCGCTCCACCTCTCGCGCTAATATCGTCGAATGCGTAGCAATGATCGCGTTGGATTTTGTCGCGGCAAGCAACTGCTTCAGCATATCCAAAAGCCCGACCTCCATTGACGGGTGGAGATACAGTTCTGGCTCGTCAAGGATGAGCAGGCTCTCCTCGTCCACTTCGGCGACTAAGTTCGGCAGCAGGTAGGAATAGATGGTCTGCCCGGAACTCAGAGGAACCGTTCTACCTCCTTTTAGGAATTCGATACCCGCCGCGTAATTAAAATCCTTACGCGTAGCGAGACTCAGCCGCACCGCTTCCGTGGTGCGGCTAAGCACTATCGACGAATCATCTGAATTGAAAACTTGAACTGCATCAAAATCAATGGAGTGGAACAACGTATCAAACAGCAGCTCAAAACGGCTACCGCCAGTCCATTCGTTATCTGCATCATATTGAACGATACGATGGAGTGCTCGAGCGCTACTTTCTTTAGGCCACGTCAGGGAAAACTTACCCTCAGGGTCACGGAAACCAATGTAGACATATTCATTGACCAGTCGCCTGCGTCGTTCTTGCTCATCTTTAGCTGTCAGATCACTTTCGTGACTGTCGTCAGTCTGGGCCATGGCTTGGTTTGGCAAGGCATTTGACAGCTCAACCTCGGTTTTGAACGACTCAAAGGGTGAATAGGCTGCCACAATGACTTTATGGAAGAAGGGCCAGCTCTCAGCATGTTTTTCCACTCCCGTAACCAAATCTATCAAGTGGCGGAGGACGTGGCTTTTTCCGACACCGTTCCGGCCAATGAGTAAGTTGATATTGGTACGACCTAACTGCCTGGCGTTGTCAAAATTAAATTCGACAGCGTCAAAGTTATCCGGAAGCCCCTCCAGCTTGAACGAGAACTGTTCCTGCGCTTCATAGCTGCCTAGCGCTATCTGATAGCCTTTTTTTAAGATGGCCTTAGCAAGGCGATCTCTGAACAGGGACAGCTCGAAACCCTCCCAGTTTGAAAAATCTCCGTACGCATGCAGATTATAACTCCCGTCACAAATCTGACGCAGGTAGTCTTCTGCCCTCTGGGGAATGAGAGCGTGGATCCTACGATAATAATCAATGTCGGATGATAGCGAGACCACCTTTTTATGATCCAACAGTTTCGTAATTCGAACGCTTTCTCCGACTTTATCATGGGATGTTAAAAAATAAATTGAAGAGTCATCATAACCATTCACAAGTAACTTGGTGCGCCCCAAGGACTCGCGCCTGCCATGCTCTACATGATAGACCTGAAAGGTGACGATATAACCAAAGTCATCCCAGGCCTTGGAATAATAGGTGCCAATGTGATCTTGCAGTAGATGGATGCCATCAATGTTGTCAATGTTAAGTGCGGTTGAAAAGTAAAACTCTATCCCTGGCATGCATAAGTCCTTTTAAAAATTTTCCCAACTACTTTAAAACAGCCTACGCTTGGCAATATTCCACTGCAAGCCCTTTGCAATGCATCAAGCGGGTGCCCCATCGCCGACTATACTGACCTCTCAGCATAGCGCGCAATGGTATTCAAACGACCCCTTTACTATCCGCCAATCGTCCAGCCCAATTAGAACGACGCTTTATCATCCAGGTTGAGTCTCTGTGCAAGCGTCAACTGACCCACCGCCGACACCTGGTATGGATTGCCACTATCAATCATTCAAGGCGCTTTCATGGCATACACAGCTCCCGAGGGGCTTAGTCCTAATACAACGATTTACCGATACATGGACCTGGCCACACTTCTCCTTGATTCGTCAGCGACTCCTGTTCTTCGCGGAGGTCAGTCATGAAGGCCTCCTCGAGGGGATGCTCATGGATCTGGATAGTTTAATGGACAGTGGCATGGCAGAGATGCTCGAACATGCCGTAAACAAGTACAGCTGCATTTTGGTTCGTCAGTGGACAATAAGCCATCACAGCTCGACTTCAACCTGAATCACTTCATCGGTGACTTCGTCCAGTTGCCGAACCACTTTGTAGATGTGGCCGACAGCCTGCAGGGTGGGGCGGGGGATATATTTTCCGACCTTGGCGCGGTACAGCGTCCGGGTCAGCCAGATGCTCTGCACCACCGGGATGCCGGCTTTTTTGGCGCGGGCAATCAATGCCAGGGCTTCCTCGTCTTCACCTTTGCAATGAATCAGCGGCAGAGGCGTTTCGCCTGGTCGGTAATACAGGGCCACCGCGTAGTGCGTCGGGTTGACCAGCAGCATGTCGGCATCTTCCACCGGCTTGGGCGCAGCACTGGGCTCCTGATTGAGGATCTCCTGGGCAAGTTGCCGACGATGGCCTTTGACGTGGGGGTCGCCTTCCGATTGCTTGTACTCTTTCTTGATGTCTTCGTGGCTCATGCGCAGTTTTTTCGCATGGAAGTATTTCTGCATGGCGAAGTCGATCATCGCGATCGCCAGCAGCAGCCCCAATATCACTCGCAAAATATGCCTGAACAGCTCGACCAGGGCATGCCAGTAGGTCGTCAGATCGCTGTTGGCCAGCAACACCAGGGTGCCCAGCACAGGTTTGACTTGCACATACAGCGTCGCGCCGATGGCAATAGCCTTGAGCACACTGAGCAGCAGGTTGAGCAGGTTTTGCCCGGAAAACATCTGTTTGGCGTGGGAGAACGGGTTGATCTTGTTGGGATCGATTTTCAGCGCCTTGGGCGCGAACAGAAAACCGATCTGCATCCAGCTGCTGATCAAACGCATCAGCATCGCTATACCGACGCTGCACAAGGTAAAGCTGAGCAGTACCGAGAGTCCTTCGCTGGCGATCAGCTCGACCGACGCGGCAAAGCTGCGGTCGATGCCTTGAAAGGACAGCGACAACAGCGCCTCCAGTCGGTTGACGCTTTCATCAGCCAGGGCCAGGGTAATTTCACTGACGGCCATCAACACCAGCAGTTTGCCGAGGTCCTGACTCTGCCCGACCTGACCCTTTTCCCGCGCATCACGCAGTTGCTTGGGCGTGGCCTTTTCGGTTTTTTCGCTCACGGCACTTGCACCAGAAGCGTCAGTAGCGACTTCAGATCAACCAGCTTCAACAATTGACCGGTGCCCAGTTCCAGCAGCGTCGGCAGATAGATCAGCAGAAAAGCGAGGCCGGCCATACTCTTGGCCGGCATGGCGAGGATCGAAACGTTCAGCTGTTGCGCATACAGACCAATGATCGCGAACGCCGCTTCGATCAACAGCAGCAGCGCAATGAAGGGCGCGGCGTACAGCAGCATGTGCTGCATCGTCTGGTTCAACTGCTCCAGAAAGACATCCAGGCCGCCAGCGTTCATGCCCGGCATCCAGGCCGTCGGAGGCCAGACGCTGTAGCTGTCCCAGATGATCTGAGTCATCAGCGAAAGCCCCCCGGTGAGGATTACCAGCATGATCAGGGTTTCTTGAAACAGTTCGCCCAGTGGCGTGGCGTCAGGGCCCAGCGCCGGGTTCAACTGGCCGCCGCTGAGCGCACCGCGCTGGCTGTCGAGCAGCGCGCCCACCGAGGCGAACATCCAGAATGGCGCATACAGCAACAGCCCCAGTAGCGTGCCGAGTACCGCTTCCTTGATCAGCAGGCCGCCGATTGCGAACCAGTTGTCGTCGAGGGACTCCAGAGCCTTGCTGATGGCCGGTGCCGGGATCATCGCCATCACCGCCACGACGGCATAACGCAACGGGCCTTTCAGGTATTTGAAGCAAAAGGCTGGCACCAGCAGCATGCAGGGCATCAGCCGCGCCATTGCCAGTCCCATGCCCAGCATGAATTGAAAGGCGCTGTGCGCGTCGAAGGGCATTTAGTGACTGACCCCGGAGCGGGCAATCAGGTCGAAGGCCATATTGATGAACTGGATCAGCTCGACGCCGATCCAGCGACCGGTCATGGCCAGGGTCAGTCCGACGGCACCCAGTTTGATGCCGAAGGGCAATGTCTGATCCTGAATCTGCATGAGTGCCTGCAGCAGCGAGGTGACCACACCCACCAGCACCGCAACGGCCAGCGGCGGGGCGGTCAGGATGACGACCAGAAACATGCCTTGCTTGAACAACGCCAACGCTTCCATGACCGCCTCACATGTAGGAATAGAACAGGCTGTCGAGCAGACGCGACCAGCCCGATACGAGCACGAACAGCAGCAGTTTGAGCGGCAGCGACAGTGTCATCGGCGAGACCATCTGCATGCCCAGTGCCAGCAACAGGTTGGAGACAATCAGGTCAATGACGATGAAGGGGATATAGATCAGAAAACCGATCTCGAAACCGGCCTGCAATTCCGACAGCACAAAGGCCGGGATCGCCAGCAGAAGATCGTCTTTGCTGGCCTGATCGGCCATTTCCTTGGGCCACATGCGCTGGGTATTTTCCAGCAGGTGGGCGACGACGTCCGGATCGGTGTTGCGTGTCATGAAGCGTTGCAGCGGCTCGATGACGACTTTGAGGCTGCTCTGCAGTTTGTCGGCGTTGCTCAGTTCCAGCGGGTGTTCATGGACCCGCTGCTGTATGTCATGCGCCACCGGGGCCATGACGAACATCGTCGCGGCCAGGGCGATGCCATACAACGCCATGTTCGGCGGTACTTGCTGAACGCCGATCGCGTTGCGGGTGATCAGCAGCGTCATGGCGATCTTCAGAAAGGCGGTACAGACGATCAACAGGAACGGGATCAGCGACAGCGAGCCGAGAAACAGCGCCAGCATGATCGGGTTGATGCCCTCCATGATCATGAGCGCGCCACCAGCCGGGTAATCTGCAAACCGAGGCGGCCTTCGACGTCGACCAGTTCGCCTTCGGCAACCACCTGCTTGCCATGGCACAGCGTGGCGTGGCCTGGCGCGATGCCGCTGACTTCGAGAATGGTTCCGGCGTCCAGTCGGCGCAGTTCGGCAAGGGTTAATCTGAGCTCGCCGCAGCGCAAGGTCAGGTCCAGCTCCAGTGAGTCGAGCATCGGCGACTCATGGTGGTCTCCTGACTGCTTTTCATGCTCCGGTTCGTCCGCATACCCGAATGCCTGCTCGGCGTGTTCGTCGTCATGCGGTTGCTGATCAGCCTGTTCAGGCACCGGTTCTTCATAGTCGTCGAGCATCTCGACGTCGTCCTGATACAGGTCTTCAGTACTCATGGTGACTGTGCTCCTCATGACTGAGCTGCAGAAAAAGATGCTGTGCCTGTTGGTCGGTGCAGGCCGCCCATTGACGGCCAGCGAGTGTCACGGTCCCTTGTCCGGCGCTGTCGAACCGGCAGCGGGCGGGCAGCACCACGTCACCGGGGCGTAGCGCGGCGATTTGTTCCAGGGTCAGTGACAGTTCGCCGACGATCAGCGGTGTCGCCACCGACCAGGATTGGTCCACGTCACGCTTCAAGACTTGCCAGTCAGCCGAACCCAGAAGCCTGAGCAGGGTGGCGGGTGCGGCGTGCAGGTAGGCATCCAGTCGTTCGCTGCCCAGCCGCACGTGAACCCGGCAGCCGATGGCCGGCTCGGTCGGGGCGTCGGAAAACGGCGCAACAGGCGCGAGCAGGTCGGCAATCACCGGGCTCAGGCGCTGGTTGAATAGCTGCCAGTACCAAGCCTGGTGCTCGCCGCCAAGCGTGAAAGGTATTTCGCCCAGCAGGCTGAGCAACGCTTCGGCATCGCTCAGTAACAACGGGCCGACCGCAGTATTCAACCAGACACCGTCTGCCGGTATCCGTCCGTCTTCGAGCTGCGGCAGCAGGCTCAGTTCGGCGTGCTGACCGCGGGCGCTGAAGCCCAGGCGTCGTCCGGCGCCAAGTGCGCGTGTGGCTTGCGCCAGCAAAGCGTCGACCTTGCGCAGACGCAGGGCGCTCATGCTGTGAAGTCTTCATGCATGTCCAGCTCGACATCCTGCCCGAGTGCCTGCGCCAGCGAGTCCCGGCATGCGCCGACCTGGCCCTGCAAGCGCTTGAGAACGTCACGTCGGCCAAAGCCCAGTTGAATGCTCCAGCGGTTTTCGGATTTGCTGGCGTTGACCCGCACGCTCCCCAGATTGGGCATGAGCAGGCTGAAGGCCAGCGGACCGTCCGGCTGATCGGGCAAACGCTGCGCCAGCTCGTCGATCAACTGCGTCGGTACGTTTTCGGATTGTGCAGAGAAGGCCACACCGCTGCCTCCGAAGCCCTGCTGATCCGGCTCTTCACCTACCTGCGGTATCAGCAGTTGCGAGAAGAACATGCCGTCGGCGCTCATCGGGCTGTCGGTGACTGAACGGTTCAGCGCGAAACGAACCTTCTGTACATCGCCGCGAGGCGCCCCGGCAAAGGCTGGCGGCTGGTCATCGGACCTGGCGGGTTGACGCAGCGAAGGCAGGGCGCGCGAGGTGGCCGGCGGGGCACTCGGCACGGGTGGCGCTTTGGCAGGGGTTTTGATCGGTGCGGTCATCGTCACTTAACCTTCTTCGTTGAGCGTCTCCTCCATGCAGGCGAGTTTCTCGACCGCGCGCTGAGACGCTTTGGCTTGCAGCCGTTTCTGTTCAAGCAACGCCTGTTGTTCAGCTACTCGCATTTGCTGTTGCTCCACGTCCTGGCGGATGTAAGCCAGGCGGTCGAGCATGGTTCTTTCCTTTTCGTGCCAGGCGTCGACATCAGTCAGGCTGAGCGTCTTTTGCAAATGCGCATGGGACAGACTCTCGCGGCGGCGCTTATGGTTGTCGCGTTCCTGATTCAGCGACGCCCTGGTCTCTGCTAAGTGGTCGAGCATCGATTTCAGTTCCAACTGCGCCTGGCGATGGGCGCGCTCGGCACTGGCCTGACGATGTTGGCGCAGTGGCGTGAGCAGCCCGATCACCTGCTGCAGAGCGACCTGTTGCGGGTCGTCTTCCAGTGGTTCGTCCATGGCTACTCCGGCAGTTGAGAGGTGAGTTGCAGCAGCCTGTCGAGGGTTTCCTGCAACGGCACGGGCTCACGCAGGTCCTGGCGCAGGAACGCGTTTATAGCCTCGTTCAGTTGCACGGCACAGTCGGTGACCGGGTCGGCCCCGGCCTGGTATTCGCCCAGGCGCAGGAGCATTTCCACTTGTTTATAGGCGGCCAGCAACTGACGCAGGCGATTGTTCGCCCGTTGATGTTCGCGACCGGTGACGTTGCTCAGGATCCGGCTGATGCTGGCCGACACATCGATCGCCGGGTAGTGCCCGCGTTCAGCCAGTTTGCGCGACAGTACGATGTGCCCGTCGAGCAACGAGCGCACTTCGTCGGCGACCGGATCGTTCATCGAGTCCTGTTCGATCAGTACCGTGTAAAGCGCGGTGATCGAACCGTTTTCGCTCATCCCGGCGCGTTCCACCAGGCGTGGCAGCAGGGTGTACACCGAGGGCGGCAGACCGCCGCGCCCCAGCGGCTCGCCCGAGGCAATGCCGATTTCCCGTTGCGCGCGGGCGAAGCGGGTCAGCGAGTCGAGCAGCAACAACACTTTCTGGCCGCGGGCGCGAAAGGCTTCGGCAATGGCGGTCGCGGTGAACGCAGCGCGGGCGCGCTCCATGCTGGAACGATCGGATGTCGCACAGACCAGCACCGAGCGGCGGCGCAGGGTTTCGTCCAGTTCATGGTCGAGAAACTCGCGCAGCTCGCGGCCCCGTTCGCCGATCAGGCCGAAAACGATGACGTCACAATCCATGTTGCGCGCCAGTTCGGCCATCAACGTGGTCTTGCCGCAGCCTGCACCGGCGAACAGCCCGACACGCTGGCCTTCGCCGAGCAGGATCGCACTGTCGATGGCGCGTATCCCGGTGGGTAACGCCCGGGTGATACGCGGTCGCTGGGTCGGCGGCAGGGCGTCGGCGATCACCGGCAGCGTCGTGCGGCGATCCTCGGGACCCGCGAAAGCGCCGAGGCAATCGCCCATCAGCGGGCGCCCGAAACCGTCCAGTACACAGCCGAGCAGGCTGTCATCGACACCGATCCGGTGTGCCACGCCCAGCGGGCGGATCGGCGCGCCGACCTGAATACCGTCGGGTGGCCCCAAGGCGCTGAGCAGCGTGCATTCCTGGGTGAAACCGACGATTTCGGCCAGCAGCAACGAGCCGTCGGCTTTGCTCACTTCACAGAGATCGCCGACCTTGGCCGACGGAATCTTGCACTCCAGCAGAATCCCGCGCACGGCGCTGACCCGGCCAATGACGCGCACCGCGCAGTACTCGCTCAAACGCCTGGCGTGGGCGTCTTTCCACAGGTTCAGTGCTGCATTCACCAGTTCACCTCGATATGGCGATTACCGTCGAATTGCAGACGCTGATTGTCGATACGGGTGAGGCGCAGGCCATCCACTTCATCGCCTACGTACACACGTCGACCGTCGGCAGTCACCAGGTGCGCATGCGGCCCGGTCATGATCTGAACCACCACAAAGGGCAGGGTGTTGCGATTGCTGCCCACGTTGTCCAGAACGGTGACCGGCGAGTCGTACAGGGCCTTGAAGCGCTGAAGCATGCGCTGGTAGACCAGCAGCGATTCTTCTTTCAGATCGCCGTTGAGAATCAGCCCGTCGGGCGTCTCTTCCACGCTGACGTCGGTCAGCAGGCGGTCGCTGAGCATGGTGCTCAACTGGTGGCGGACGGCATCTGCGCTGCTCAGGCGTATGCGGTTGTCGGTCACAGGGTTTGCCGCCCTGGCTGGCGCCTTGGGTGTATCGGGCGAGGCCTCTGTCGTGGCGGCCGCCAGGTGCGCCGGGCTCTGATCCATCGCAATAGCGGGCGGGCGGGTCAGGCTCCAGGCGCTGCCGATGACGCCCACCAGCAGCCCGGCGATGATGCCCGTGGTGCGGTTGAGAAACTGCGAGCGGGACTTGACCTTCTCCAGCGGCACGTCGTTGCGTGCCTGCCCGGATTCGGCCTCAGGCTGTTTGGGAATCACGGCGGGCACCGAGGGCCACTCATCGCCTGCAGGCGAAACGCACAGCCACACCGAACCCAGCATGAAGGCGTTATTGAGCGTCAGGTCGATGCTCGGCCGGGCGTTGCCCTGTTCGTCGCAGACCGCGCCTTGTTCAGCGTTCAGTGTCCAGTTGTCGTCGACACGTTGCAGGCGGCAATGCAGGCTTTCCACGCCCGCATCGTCCAGCGCCAGATCGTGTTGCCCGGCAGAGCCAATCGACCATTGCTCACCGATCAGCGGTAATGCCGCGCCTTGGTGCTGGCCGTTCAGTACGCGTAATTCAAACATCTGAAAGTCTCCGTGCATTCAGGCCTTGCAGGCTCAGGCAGCGTGCTCGTTGTCCAGCGCCTCGAGATCGTCTTCAAGGTCGAATCGACCCATGACCTTGACCTTGGCCGCGTTGCTGATTTCCGCGAAAGATAGTACGGGTACATGGTAGAACTCCTCCCTCAACAAGGTACGCAGAGGGCTGCGCAGATCCTGTGCCACCAGTAGAACCGCCTGTTCGGGAGCTCGTACCGGGAAGGCAATGTGCAGCTGTTGCACGAGCATCTGGCTGATCTCGTTGCTCAGCGCGAAGAATGTTTCGGTTTGCGTCTGGCGCAGGCCATCACGCAACAACCCCTCGCTTTCCGGCGTCAGCAGCCACACTTGCAGGCCTTCGGCACCGCAGTACTGGTGGTAGATCTGCGACTTGAGCGCAATGCGCACATAGTCGGTCAGCACATTGGTATCGCGTTCATGCTGACAGTGCTCGATCAGGGTTTCGGCAATGACCCGGATCGCCCGCAGCGGCACACACTCCGAGGCCAGGCGTTGCAGGACAGCCGAGAAGCGCGTCAGGGTGAGGACCCGTTGCATTTCCTGAGCGAGTTCCGGTTGCTCGGACTCCAGCCAGCCGAGGATGGCTTTGGTTTCCTGCAAGCCGATGAACTGCGGTGCGCAGGACTGCAATGCGCGCTCCATGCGTTCGATGATCAGGGTCGTGGAACTGACCGGGTTCAATTCGCCGGACTGCTCGGCAGGCAGCCAGACCCATTGATCTTCCTGGCGGTCGGTATTGCCCGGGATGGCTGCCGGAAGGTTTTCACCTTCCAGCTGGCGCGCTTCCACGGCGACATGGCTCTGCGTAAAGGTGGCCTTGAGCATCGGTACGTCATAGACGGTGAAGCGAAACTCGTCCGGGGCAATGTCATCGACGTGCTCGATGATGAACGAAGGCAGGGTCAGGCCGTACTGCACCACCAGACGGTTGCGGCGCTTGCGTATTTCGCTGACCAGCGCTTCGATCTGCGCGCTGTCCTGACCGGGGTGGAATTGCAGCACAAACTGGCGGCTGGGCGAGAAAGTACGCAGGTCTTCCTTGCCGTTCATTTCTGGCGCCACAGTGGCTGTACGTTGCTCATCGGCCTTGGGTTTTGCCCGTTGCAACTGCAGCAGTCCACCGGCACCGCAGATGATCGCGATGGTGATGAAAACACCGGTCGGCATTCCCGGCAGGGCAGCGAAGCCAAGCATGGCCACCGAGGCGATGATCCAGGCCTTGGGCTGACTGGTGATCTGTTCGGCGATCTCGCGGCCGATGTTGGCTTCCACACCCGCCTCGGTGTTGGGCACGCGGGTGATGATCATGCCGCTGGTCACGGAGATCAGCAGCGCCGGAATCTGCGCGATCAGGCCGTCACCGATGGTCAGCACGGTATACAGCTGCAAGGCGTCGCCCGCCGCCATATCGTGTTGCAGCACGCCGATGGAAATGCCGCCGATCATGTTGATGGCAACAATGATCAGGCTGGCGATCGCATCGCCGTTGACGAACTTCATGGCGCCGTCCATCGCACCGAACAACTGGCTTTCCTTGTTCAGTTCGGCGCGTCGTTTACGGGCCTCGTGGACGGTGATCAGGTTGGCGCGCAGGTCACTGTCGATGGACATCTGCTTGCCGGGCATCGCGTCCAGGGTAAAACGCGCACCGACTTCGGCGACCCGTTCCGAACCTTTGGTGATCACCAGAAAGTTGACCACCGTCAGGATCAGGAAGATCACCAGACCCACCGCCAGGTTGCCGCCCACCACGAACTGCCCGAACGCCTCGACGATGTGCCCGGCGTCCTGGTTGAGCAGAATCAGCCGCGTGGTGGAAACCGACAGGGCCAGGCGAAACATCGTGGTCAGCAGCAGCACGGCAGGGAAGGTCGAGAACGCCAGTGGCCTGGGCAGGTGCATCGCCAGCATGATCAGCAGGCAGGAGATGCAGATGTTCACGGCGATCAGCACGTCGATCAAGCCGGTTGGCAGCGGCGTGATCATCATGAACACGATGGCGATCACAAAAAACGCACCGACCAGTTCCGAGCGGCGCATGGCCGACAGCGCGACCATGTTCAGAAAGTTGATGACCCGGTTCATCAGGCAAGCCCCTCGTATAGTTGCTTCTGTTCCTTCTGCGTAAGCTCGGCCATCAGCGTGAGTAGATTATTCAGCGCGGCCTGGCGGCTTTTCAGGTCCCGCCAGAGCAGGATCGGCAACTGCATCAGCATCGGCCGCAGGCCATTGAGAAAGGCCAGCTGGTGTTCGAGCCTGTTGCCCCCGATGTGCTGGGTCAGTTGCAAGGTCTGATTCACATTCATGCCATTGGCCGTCAGGGTCAGCATGTGTTTGAGGAAGGCCGGCGGGTCCACCGTCAGTTTGGGATTCTTTTTGCGCATGCGCCCCAGCAGATGTTCGCAGCCGCGCAGCAACGTAGTGACATGGCGCGCGGTGGTCAGGCCATGCATCAGCGTGCGCAGTTGTTCATGGGAAGCCGACGGGGTAATCGCCGAAAGATCGTCGGCGATGGCGATGCGCATGTCGCGCAGGTTCAGGTCGAACTCGCCGGGTTCCTGTTGCTCGCCAATCAAGGCTTCGATCAAGCCCGTGACATTGGGTTGTCCGGAAACCGCTACGCCATACAGATTGCGCAAGGCCGTGCGGCGCTTGTTATCGATGTTCTGGCGCCCGAAGGCTCTTGCGGTATTGATTCCGGCGCGGGTACGCGGGCCGAATTGGCGGCGCAGATGTTTAAGCGTCTGGGTCAGCGCTACATATTCTGCTTCCGCCCCATCGTCTTCTGCCTGTTTACGCGCTGCCTGCAACACCACGTGAGCCTTGGCAGCGTCACCGTCAGCGAACTCCAGAACCTGTTCCAGATCGGCGTCGTTGTCCTGCAGCAGTTTTTTGCGCAGCAGTCTGGCGGCGTTATCCAGCCCGGTGTCGCTGGCGCTCATCAGCAGCTGATAAAGCTCGCCCAGCTTGACGGCCCGCGACTGCAGCGCGTTCCTGCTCGCGATCAGTTCTCGCTCACGCAGGATCCGGCTGTGCTGCACCAGTGCTGCGGCGAAGCGCGAAACCTGCAGTGACGAGGTGCCTTTTTCATCAGGCAACCCGCCGCCGGGAATCGCTCGCACAGCCGGTGTGATGGCGCGGATTGGCGCTACCGGACGAATGGGCAATGTAGGCGGGGCGACAATTTTCATAGGACGATTCTGGGCCTGGTGTGACCGCTGAGTGGGTCGTTGGCCCGGTTCGGTTCCCTGGTGGCGAAGGCTCAGGCGTTTGTGCCAAAAGCTGCAGAGCTAAAAATCGTGTTGCGCAAAAAAATGTATTACAAAGAATTTCATATTTTAAAATATTTATATAAATCATGTGGTTATGATTATTTTTGGGCTGGCATGGTTATCGCTATAGGACTTGCACTCCATCAATTGAGGCAAGCCCATGCTCCCGAATCTTGTGATCCTTGATGCAACCGAACCACGCCAACCATCGTCGTCCGCCGGTATCCGGCAATTGACGGCCGATCAGGTCCAGATGCTCAGGGCGTTCATCCAGAAGCGGGTGAAGAACGCCGATGATGTGGATGACATCCTGCAATGCGTGTTTCTCGAGGCGTTACGCAATGAGCACAAGTTTCAGCACGCCAGCAAACCGCAAACCTGGTTATGTGGCATTGCGCTGAATCTGATCCGCAATCACTTCCGCAAAATGTATCGCCAGCCCTATCAGGAAAGCTGGGAAGACGAAGTCCATACCGATCTGGAGTGGAACGGCGATATTACTCATCAGGTAGACGGGCACCGGCAGTTGGCACGGGTTATAGAGGCCATCGATTGCCTGCCGACGAACATGCAGAAGGTTCTGGAAGTTTCGCTGGAAATGGACGGCAATTATCAGGAAACCGCCAACACGCTCGGTGTTCCGATCGGCACTGTCCGCTCCCGACTGTCCCGGGCGCGGGTGCAGCTCAAGCAACACATAGATCCGTTCGCCTGAGTGCTCATCTGTCTGGAACCAACTTGCACGCAAAACCACACAGTTGCCATCCCACACCACCACTTGGATGGCAACCATGCGTATATCCAGTTCTCCCAGTCCTGCCCTTGGCAGCATCGTGAATCAACCCACCTCTGGCGAACTGGCTGCTGAGACGCCATTGGCCAAAGCCTCGCTCACGCAGAGCAGCGCAGGTGGTGGTCAGGCTTTTGTGCAGTTCGGCCAGGCCAACGACAGCCCCTCTTCCTTTTCGGGAACCGAGCAAAGCGGCTCATCACTGATGAGTCTGCTGACTCGTAGCAGCAGTAGTGACAGCACCTCCAGCGTCGATCAGGACAGTGATCAGGTGTCTCCGATGACATCGGTTTCGGCCACCGCGAGTGCTTCACCCACGACGGCCTCCAATCCGGCGAATGCCCCGAGCGCTACCGATGCAGCGTTTCTCGATAACTCCGAATACTCTTCGCCCGAGGCGCTCAAGCGCTGGGAACCGATGGTTGCCAACCTGCCGCCCGAAGAGCGCGAGCAGGCCGCCAAAGAACTCAACCGGCCCATCGCCGCAGCCTGGATGGCCAGAGAGCATGGTCCCAACGCCGAAAAGGCGATGGCGTTCATCAATGCCAATCCCGCGTTGAAGACGGCGGTCGACGTCGGCAAGGACGGCGGTAATGCGGATGGCAAAATCACCAACAAAGACCTCAAGGCGTTCGCCAAAAACATGGAGAAGGCTGCCGGCAATGCCGACAAGGACGTGGCCAAGTACATGGAAGATAACCCCGGCGCCGATCCTCAGTCCCTTGAAATGGTGCGCAGCGCAGCGGTGATGCGCGCCAATATGCCGTTGGCGACGGCTGCCGACCCTCATCATGCAGTCGGAGCGGCGGACAAGACCGATGTCGATGGCAATGTCAGCGCCGAGGGTCTGAAAGCGCTGATTAAAAGTAACCCCGGGTTGTCAGGTACGCTCAAACAGTCGTCCAACATGTGGTCGCAGGCGGGCTTCCTCAGCCAGGTGGATGAAGCTGGGCTGACCGGGCGCAAGAAGGCTGCGCATAGCCCCGACCAAGTGTTCGATGCGTCCAATATGAGCGAGTGGATCAGAAAGAGCGCCCCCAAAAATGGTGGCCAGTTCGCCAGCATGCTCAGCGACGCCGCGACGTTGAATTCGGTAGCCGGTATCGATATCAGCAAGCTCAACGCGCAGGTGTTCGAGAAGCCCAAGGCTTACACCGGCGCGCAGAAAGCCGCTGTGATGATCAAGTTGCAGCAGACTCAGCAAAGCGTGATAGCCGGGCGGGATTTGCGCAATACCGTGAAGACCGAGGCGGGCCTTAACGAGCGAATCGCCCAGTTGCAAGCCGATCCCGACGTTCAGGAGTACCTCAACAAAAGCATTCCTGAACAGGAGCGCAGTCTGGTTCGCAGCGATTCAGCGCTGCAAAAGGCCGTGACTGAGCAGGCTCAAAACGTCAATAGCGGAAAGGCCTTGCAAACCGACATGGCAACCGCGGACAAGGCCGTCGACAAACACAACCCCAACCCCGATTACAGCGGCGCCATCACCGGCCTGTCGGTTCAACTGCAACTGCAAAAAGACCTGTTTCCCGATGCTCAGGTGCCCACTGCCCAGCAAGTCTTCAACAATCAGCCTGATGAACTGCAAACGAAGATCGCCGACTCCTACGTTCGCAATTTCAGCGAGGGCGGCGCTCTGAAACAACTGCTTGGCCAGAAAAAGTCTGACGCCGGTGAGTCTCTGCAAACCGCAGATAACCAGAAAGCGGCGTATGAAAGTGTTCTGCCCGCTGATTTCGTTAATGGTGAGCGTGAGAGCTACACGGCCAGCACCCTGTCCGAGCTGCAGAACTCCAAAAAAGGCCGCAAGTTGCTGGAGGGCAAGACCGATGAAGAGGGCGGCCCTTCGCTGGCCGCGCAGCTCGCCGAGCAAGGTATCGGAGGCAAGGCATTCAAATCGGTCATGGGCTTCGCGTCAGTGTCTGACAGACTCGCCAGCGGCGACAAGCTGGGCGCGGCTCAGAGCATCATCGACAGTTCCAGGTTGGGCGCGGAGGCAATCAAGGGCGGCATAGACACCGGCGCGAAAATGATGGGTCGCGAGGCGTCCGCCGGCCTTGGTCGTCTGGGCGGACAGATGATCGGCCGCGCTGTCGGCCTGGTTGCCGGCGAAGCCACAGGACTTGCTGCAGGCGCGGCGCTGGGCGCTGCAATCCCGGTCATCGGCTGGGCCATCGACGGCGCCATGGCGTTGGGTTTTGGTATTTCGGCGATTATCGACGCAGTCAAAAAGCACAAGGCGCAGAAGGCGTTTGATCATAACGTTGACCCGGTGCTGGATCAGTTCGGGATTGACAGGGCGCATTGATGCAATGGAGCAGGGCGGCGGCCTTATCTTCCATCCTGTTCCGAGAATGCGTTGTTTTGCAGACTTCGATGATTAATACCCCGCCTGGGGAAGTGATTTATCGACCTCGTCCATTCGTACAGTGTTCAGGGCACCGAGGTGTATTAATGACTGACCGATTATACAAAACTGTTCTTGCCGACTTATCAACGTCTTTGACGATGCAACCTTTGATGTTCGACGACACAGGCGCTTGCGACGTGTTGGTCGATGAAGAGATTGCGCTGAAAGTGGTCGTGGACCCCGTATTCCAGCGTCTGTTGCTGATCGGACTGATGGACATTTCCCCCGATCTTCCCTTGCAGCGTTTGTTGAGTGGCGCACTTAACCCTCTGTTCAATGATGGCCCCGGGTTGGGGTGGCATGCAGGCAGCGAGCTGTATATCGGCTTTAAGGCAATTCCCAGAGAAAATGTGAGTGTGGTGACGCTCAAGCAGGCGATCGCTGAACTTGTAGAGTGGATAAAAACGTGGCGCGACGCGCATTGAAAGAGGATGAGTCATGAACCCGATACAAACGCGTTTCTCTAACGTCGAAGCACTTAGACATTCAGAGGTGGATGTACAGGAGCTCAAAGCACACGGTCAAATAGAAGTGGGTGGCAAATGCTACGACATTCGCGCGGCTGCCAATAACGACCTGACTGTCCAGCGTTCTGACAAACAGATGGCGATGAGCAAGTTTTTCAAAAAAGCAGGGTTAAGTGGGAGTTCCGGCAGTCAGTCCGATCAAATTGCGCAGGTACTGAATGACAAGCGCGGCTCTTCCGTTCCCCGTCTTATACGCCAGGGGCAGACCCATCTGGGCCGTATGCAATTCAACATCGAAGAGGGGCAAGGCAGTTCGGCCGCCACGTCCGTCCAGAACAGCAGGCTGCCCAATGGCCGCTTGGTAAACAGCAGTATTTTGCAATGGGCCGAAAAGGCGAAAGCCAATGGCAGCACAAGTACCAGTGCTCTTTATCAGATCTACGCAAAAGAACT
Source organism: Pseudomonas sp. P129 (assembly GCF_020312195.1). Taxonomy (NCBI): domain Bacteria; kingdom Pseudomonadati; phylum Pseudomonadota; class Gammaproteobacteria; order Pseudomonadales; family Pseudomonadaceae; genus Pseudomonas; species Pseudomonas sp. P129. The sequence goes on from NZ_JAGPYS010000003.1 coordinate 406,174, forward strand.
CCCGCGTGTAGAACTGCTGCCACGCACTGAGCACCGGGCGTGTCTGGCGCATATGTATAAGCTGAACGGTAAGGACGGTATCAGTATTTGGCCGCAGTTTCTGGATGGCGTGCGCGGGTTGCAGCTAAAACATGACACAAAAGTGTTCATGATGAACAACCCCAAAGCAGCGGACGAGTTCTACAAGATCGAACGTTCGGGCACGCAATTTCCGGATGAGGCTGTCAAGGCGCGCCTGACGATAAATGTCAAACCTCAATTCCAGAAGGCCATGGTCGACGCAGCGGTAAGGTTGACCGCTGAGCGTCACGATATCATTACTGCCAAAGTGGCAGGTCCTGCAAAGATTGGCACGATTACAGATGCAGCGGTTTTCTATGTAAGCGGAGATTTTTCCGCTGCGCAGACACTTGTAAAAGAGCTTCAGGCACTGCTCCCTGACGATGCGTTTATCAATCATACGCCAGCTGGAATGCAATCCATGGGCAAGGGGCTGTGTTACGCCGAGCGTACACCGCAGGACAGGACAAGCCACGGAATGTCGCGCGCCAGCATAATCGAGTCGGCACTGGCAGACACCAGCAGGTCGTCACTGGAGAAGAAGCTGCGCAATGCTTTCAAGAGCGCCGGATACAATCCCGACAACCCGGCGTTCAGACTGGAATGAGTATGAATTGCTGAACATCCCAAAAGTCGCGGGCCCAGGACGACGGATCTGAGGGGCCATTCTCAGGCGTATCCGTCCCTTGCTCGAACACAGGCTTGCCGTGAATCTGTTTCATGTTTCAGGCAGCCTGCCCTGACAGAGAAAGGCGTTTTTAGAGATTGAGCCAGGCAGATTTTTTTCAGGAGATGCATGCGGTAAACGACAACAAGACACTTTCCACCAGACGAAAAAAAAGACCTTGAAATTCAAGGTCTTTTTTTAAGGTGGTGCCCCGAGGGAGAATCGAACTCCCACTTCTTTCGAAAACGGATTTTGAATCCGCCGCGTCTACCAATTCCGCCATCAGGGCTCAATGGCGGCGAAGTATAAGGATGAGTTTTCTGTTGGTCAACAGGGATTTACGCAGGTTTTTTACTAATGCCGTCAAACCGGATAAACTTCCCGGCCCTGCTAAACGAACCCGATCATGCGCGTCGCTGACTTTACCTTCGAACTCCCCGATTCCCTGATTGCTCGCCATCCACTGGCCGAGCGTCGCAGCAGTCGTCTGTTGACCCTCGATGGGCCGACGGGCGCGCTGGCACATCGTCAATTCACCGATTTGCTCGAGCATTTGCGCCCGGGCGACTTGATGGTGTTCAACAATACCCGGGTCATTCCTGCACGCCTGTTCGGGCAGAAAGCCTCCGGCGGCAAGCTGGAGATTCTGGTCGAGCGCGTGCTGGACAGCCATCGTGTGCTGGCGCATGTGCGATCGAGCAAGTCGCCCAAGCCTGGCTCGTCGATTCTGATCGATGGCGGTGGCGAGGCCGAGATGGTGGCGCGGCATGATGCGCTGTTCGAGCTGCGTTTCGCCGAAGAGGTGCTGCCGTTGCTGGAGCGTGTCGGCCACATGCCGTTGCCTCCTTATATAGACCGTCCGGATGAAGGTGCGGATCGCGAGCGCTATCAGACCGTTTACGCGCAGCGTGCCGGTGCGGTGGCTGCGCCGACTGCCGGCCTGCATTTCGATCAGCCGCTGCTCGAGGCGATTGCTGCCAAGGGCGTGGAAACCGCGTTCGTCACTCTGCATGTCGGCGCAGGGACGTTCCAGCCGGTGCGCGTCGAGCAGATCGAAGATCATCACATGCACAGCGAATGGCTGGAAGTTGGCCAGGACGTGGTCGACGCCGTCGCCGCGTGCCGTGCACGGGGCGGGCGGGTGATTGCCGTCGGGACCACCAGCGTGCGCTCGCTGGAGAGTGCCGCGCGTGATGGCGAACTGAAGCCGTTCAGTGGCGATACCGACATCTTCATCTATCCAGGCCGGCCGTTTCACGTGGTCGATGCCCTGGTGACCAATTTCCATTTGCCTGAATCCACGCTGTTGATGCTGGTTTCGGCGTTCGCCGGTTATCCCGAGACGATGGCGGCCTACGCGGCGGCCATCGAGCACGGCTACCGCTTCTTCAGTTACGGTGATGCGATGTTCATCACCCGCAATCCCGCGCCGACGGCCCCACAGGAATCGGCACCAGAGGATCACGCATGAGTCGCACCTGTCGTATGTCTTTCGAGTTGTTGGCCACCGATGGCAAGGCCCGTCGCGGTCGGCTGACCTTTCCGCGTGGTGTGGTGGAAACCCCGGCGTTCATGCCGGTGGGCACCTATGGCACGGTCAAGGGCATGCTGCCCCGTGATATCGAGGCGACCGGCGCGCAGATGATTCTGGGCAATACGTTTCACCTGTGGCTGCGTCCGGGGACCGAAGTCATCAAGGGCCACGGCGACCTGCACGATTTCATGCAGTGGAAGGGGCCGATTCTGACCGACTCCGGCGGTTTTCAGGTGTTCAGCCTGGGCGCCATGCGCAAGATCAAGGAAGAGGGCGTGACGTTTGCCTCGCCGGTCGATGGTGCCAAGGTGTTCATGGGGCCGGAAGAGTCGATGCAGGTCCAGCGTGATCTGGGTTCGGACGTGGTGATGATCTTCGACGAATGCACGCCGTACCCGGCCGACGAAGATGTGGCGCGTGTCTCGATGGAGCTGTCGCTGCGCTGGGCCAAGCGTTCCAAGATCGCCCACGGCGAAAACACCGCCGCGCTGTTCGGCATCGTTCAGGGCGGCATGCACGAGAACCTGCGCAAGCGCTCGCTGGAAGGCCTGGACGAAATCGGTTTCGACGGCTTGGCGATTGGCGGTCTGTCGGTGGGCGAGCCCAAGCACGAGATGATCAAGGTGCTGGACTACCTGCCAGGCCTCATGCCGGCAGACAAACCTCGTTACCTGATGGGTGTAGGCAAGCCGGAAGATCTGGTCGAAGGTGTGCGCCGTGGCGTCGACATGTTCGACTGCGTGATGCCGACCCGTAACGCTCGCAACGGCCATCTGTTCACCGATACCGGTGTATTGAAAATCCGTAACGCGTTCCATCGTCACGACAATTCGCCGCTGGATCCGACCTGCGATTGCTACACCTGCCAGAACTTCTCGCGCGCTTATCTGCATCACCTGGACAAGTGCGGGGAAATGCTGGGGAGCATGCTCAATACAATCCACAATTTGCGGCACTACCAGCTGCTTATGGCTGGTTTGCGCGAGGCTATTCAACAGGGTACATTGGCCGCCTTCGTCGATGCCTTCTATGCCAAACGCGGCCTCCCAACGCCGCCTCTGGGCTGAAACAGAACGAGTTTTTCCTGCTTTTTATACTAATTATGTAACTGGAGCGACAAATGAGCTTTTTCATCTCTCCCGCTTTTGCGGATGCTGCTGCACCGGCTGCCGGTCCTGCGGGCAGTGGTTTCGAGTGGATTTTCCTGGTCGGCTTCCTGGTCATCTTCTACCTGATGATCTGGCGTCCACAGGCCAAGCGTGCCAAAGAGCAGAAAAACCTGCTGGGTAACCTGCAGAAAGGCGACGAAGTTATCACCAGTGGCGGTATCGCGGGCAAGATCAACAAAGTGACCGATGACTTCGTGGTTATCGAAGTGTCTGACACCGTTGAGCTGAAAATCCAGAAAGGCGCCATCGCGGCCACTCTGCCTAAAGGCACCCTGAAAGCGATCTGAGCAACAACTTTTTACCCATCGACGGGGCGCGCAAGGCGCCCCGCGTTTTAAGCGGGCGGCGTGATGCTGAACAAATACCCTCTGTGGAAATACGTACTGATCCTGGCGGTGCTGGTGGTCGGTTTTATTTATTCCGCACCCAATCTCTACCCTGATGATTCTGCCATCCAGATCAGCGGCGCAAGCACTGCGCTGCAAGTCAATCAGGCGGACGTGGATCGTGCAGCCAAGGCGCTTGCCGATGCCGGCATCTCGGTCAAGGCTTCTTCTCTGGCCGAGAATGGCAAGGGCGGTTTGTTGCGTCTGAGCAAGCAGGAAGACCAGTTGCCAGCCAAGGATGTCGTGCGCAAGGCGTTGGGTGACGACTATGTCGTTGCACTGAACCTGGCGCGTACCACGCCGACCTGGTTGCGTAACCTGGGTGCAAGCCCGATGAAGCTCGGTCTCGACCTGTCCGGCGGTGTGCACTTCCTGCTGGAAGTCGACATGGACAAGGCGATCGATGCACGTCTGAAAGTCTACGAAGGCGAAGTCAAATCCCTGTTGCGCAAGGAAAAGGTGCGTTATCGCAGCCTGCCGCAGCTGGGCAATGTGATTCAGCTGGGCTTCACCGACGATGCAGAGCGCGAGCAGGCTCGTGCACTGGTGCGCAAGAGCTTTACCGATTTCGAAATCACGCCTGCCGAGCTGAACGGTATCCCTGTACTGCGCATGGCGCTGACGCCGGCCAAGCTGGCCGAGATTCGTGAATACTCGATCAAGCAGAACCTGACCACCGTCCGTAACCGGGTCAACGAGCTGGGCGTTGCCGAGCCGTTGGTTCAGCGCCAGGGTGCCAACCGCATCGTGGTCGAGTTGCCGGGTGTGCAGGATACGGCCGAAGCCAAGCGTATTCTGGGCAAGACCGCCAACCTCGAATTCCGTCTGGGTGCAGGCCCGGATGATTCGAAAGGCACCACCGAGATGTTCGAATTCCGCGAAGGCGGTCGTCCGGCAGCGGCGGTGGAGCGTGGTCTGATCATTACCGGTGATCAGGTGACTGACGCCAAGGCCAGCTTCGACGAGCATGGTCGTCCACAGGTGAACATCAACCTCGATGGTCATGGTGGCGAACTGATGAGCCGTGCAACCCGCAGCAATGTGGGACGCAGCATGGCGGTGATCTTCATCGAACAGCGTCCGACCACCACCTACACCAAGCAGATGGTCGACGGTGTCGAGAAAGACGTGCCGGTGCAGACCTTCAAGGAAGACAAGAAAATCATCAGCCTGGCGACCATCCAGTCGCCACTGGGCAGTCAGTTCCGGATTACCGGTCTGAACGGTCAGGGTGAATCTTCCGAGCTGGCGCTGCTGTTGCGTGCCGGTGGTCTGGCGGCACCGATGTACTTCGCCGAAGAGCGCACCATTGGTCCTAGCCTGGGTGCCGACAACATCACCAAGGGTATCGACGCTTCCCTGTGGGGCATGCTGTTCGTCTCGATCTTCATCATGGCGATCTACCGTTTCTTCGGTCTGATCGCGACTGTCGCACTGGCCCTGAACATGGTCATGCTGCTGGCCTTGATGTCCTTGCTGGGGGCAACGCTGACCCTGCCGGGTATCGCCGGTATCGTGTTGACCATGGGTATGGCGGTGGACGCCAACGTGCTGATCTTCTCGCGGATTCGTGAGGAGATCGCCAACGGCATGACGGTCCAGCGTGCTATCAACGAAGGTTTCGATCGTGCCTACACGGCGATCCTCGACGCCAACCTGACGACGCTGCTGGTCGGCGGCATCCTCTTTGCAATGGGCACCGGCCCGGTCAAAGGGTTTGCGGTGACCATGTCGCTCGGGATCTTTACCTCGATGTTCACGGCCATCATGGTGACCCGCGCTATGGTCAACCTGATCTACGGCGGTCGTGACTTCAAGAAGTTGTGGATTTAAGGGGCTGCCATGTTACGTACCATCAACTTCATGGGCGTTCGCAATGTTGCGTTCGCCATCACGATGCTCCTTACCGCACTGGCGTTGTTCAGCTGGTTCCATAAAGGGCTCAACTTTGGTCTGGACTTCACCGGCGGTACGCTCATCGAGCTGACCTACGAACGTCCCGCCGACCTGGGCAAGGTCCGTCAGGAGCTGGTTTCGGCGGGCTATCACGAAGCCGTTGTACAGAGCTTCGGCGCCACCACTGACTTGCTGGTGCGCATGCCGGGTGAAGACCCGCAACTGGGCACTCAGGTTGCCGAGGCGCTGCGCAAGGCCGGTGCCGATAACCCGGCAGTGGTCAAGCGTGTCGAATTCGTCGGCCCGCAGGTGGGTGAAGAGCTGCGCGATCAGGGCGGCCTCGGCATGCTGATGGCGCTGGGCGGTGTTCTGATCTACCTGGCATTCCGCTTCCAGTGGAAATTCGCCGTCGGGGCGATCATCTCGCTGATCCACGACGTGGTGGTGACGATGGGTATCCTGTCGTTCTTCCAGATCACCTTCGACCTGACGGTGCTGGCGGCGGTGCTGGCGATCATCGGTTACTCGCTGAACGACACCATCGTGGTCTTCGACCGGGTACGCGAAAACTTCCGCCTGCTGCGCAAGGCTTCGCTGATCGAGAACATCAACATCTCCACCACCCAGACACTGCTGCGCACCATTGCCACCTCGGTTTCGACCCTGCTGGCGATCGTGGCATTGTGGGCATTTGGCGGCGACAGCCTGGAAGGCTTCTCCATCGCGTTGTTCATCGGTGTGCTGGCGGGTACCTACTCGTCCATCTACATCGCCAACGTGGTGCTGATCTGGCTGAACCTGACCACCGAGGACCTGATTCCTCCAGTGGTCGTCGAGAAGGCTGACGACCTGCCGTAGATCCGGCCATCATAAAAAAGGCGCGAGTGCTGAACTCGCGCCTTTTTTTATGCTCCAAGGCTAGGCATTGCGCAGCCATGCTGCGTTTCGATTGGTCAGGAGGTTCAAGTGAACAAGTCTATGCTTGTTGGTGCTGTGTTAGGTGCTGCTGTCGTGACTGCTGGCGGCGCCGTTGCCACCTATAGCTTGGTCAAGGGTGGTCCTGAGTATGCGGATGTATTGGCGGTAGAGCCGATCAACCAGCAGATCAAAACCCCCCGTGAAGTTTGCAAGGACGTAACCGTTACCCGTCAGGCGCCGGTCAAGGACCAGCATCAGATCGTCGGTAGCGTGATTGGCGCGGTTGCCGGTGGTTTGCTCGGCAATCAGGTCGGCGGTGGTAATGGCAAGAAAATCGCCACGGTCGCGGGCGCGCTCGGCGGTGGGTATGCCGGTAACAAGGTTCAGGAAGGCATGCAGGAGCGTGACACCTACACCACTACGCAGAACCGCTGCACGACGGTCAACGATGTGAGCGACAAGGTTGTGGGCTACAACGTCAAATACAAGTTGAATGAGAAGGTCGGTCAGGTTCGTATGGAGCGTGATCCGGGTAGCCAGATTCCGGTCGACAAGAACGGTCAGCTGATACTGGGTCAGGCGCAATAACGCCAGTCGCTGAGTTTCACAAGACATAAAAAAAACCGGCTTGCGCCGGTTTTTTTATGCCTGCCGCTTAACGCTTGAGCGAAGCTGGCAGGTGCGGTGCGATCGCGGTCAGAACCGCCTTGAAGCACTTGGTATTGCCGGCAACGATGTGGCCTTTCTCGAGGAAGTCGTGACCGCCGGTGAAGTCGCTGACCAGGCCGCCTGCTTCCTGAATGAGCAGGGCGCCCGCAGCCATGTCCCACTCGGACAGGCCTGACTCCCAGAACGCATCGAAGCGACCAGCAGCAACATAAGCCAGGTCGAGGCTGGCAGCGCCTGCGCGGCGGATGCCGGCGGTCTGGCCTACCAGGCTGCGGAACATACCCAGGTAGTTCTCGATGTTGTCCATCTGGTTGTCACGAAACGGGAAGCCGGTGCCGAGCAGGGCGCCTTCCAGGCTCTTGCGCTGGCTGACGCGCAGGCGGCGACCGTTCAGGGCTGCGCCACGACCACGGCTGGCGGTGAATTCTTCCTGGCGGACCGGATCGAGAACCACGGCGTGCTCGAGGCGGCCGCGGTATTTGCAGGCGATGCTGACAGCAAAGTGCGGGATGCCGCGAACGAAGTTGGTGGTGCCGTCCAGTGGATCGATGATCCACAGGTAGTCGGTGCCTTCGCCGCTGCCTTCGTGCAGGCCGCTTTCTTCGCCGAGAATGCCGTGAGTCGGGTAGGCCTTGCGCAGAGCGGTGATGATGCTTTGCTCGGCAGCGCGGTCGATCTCTGTGACGTAGTCTTTGGCTTCTTTTTCGTCAACCTTGATGGTATCCAGGCGCTCGATGGAGCGGAAAATCAATTCGCTGGCGCTGCGGGCGGCGCGCAGCGCGATATTCAGCATGGGCTGCATGGATAATTCACCTAAGGTTGTTAAAGAGAGCCGGGCATTCTATGGGCTGATTCGAATTATTTCCAGCCTTGCGTTGTTACGGTTGTCGGGTTCGTGTGTGTTTTTTTGCGTCCGGCGCGGTCGCTTCTGCGGTTGCGGTCCGCACAGCTTCATAGCGTTAGCCGAGCCGTTTCTGTAAGATTTGCCCCCCTAATTCGTGTCAGTGAGCGTTCGCTTTGTTGCAGAACATTCGTGTTGTCCTGGTCGGCACTACCCATCCCGGAAATATCGGCGGGGCGGCTCGCGCCATGAAAAACATGGGGCTTTCGCGTCTGGTGCTGGTCGATCCGCGGATCTTCCCTTCGCCCGATGCCGATGCGCGTGCGTCCGGCGCTACCGACATCCTCGAGGGCGCGCAGGTGGTGGCGACCCTCGAAGAAGCGCTGGTCGGCTGCCGTCTGGTGCTGGGCACCAGCGCGCGGGATCGAAGCCTGCCGTGGCCCATGCTGGATCCGCGCGCCTCGGGTGAAAAAGTCATCGAGCAGGCCGGTGAGGGCGCCGAGGTGGCGCTGGTGTTCGGTCGTGAGCACGCGGGCTTGACCAACGAAGAGCTGCAGCGCTGCCACTTCCATGTGCACATCCCGTCTGACCCTGTGTTCAGTTCGCTCAATCTGGCGGCTGCCGTACAGGTGCTCAGTTATGAGGTGCGCGTGGCCTGGCTGGCTGCGGCGGAGCAGGGCGAGGCTTCCAAGCCCGCCTCGGCGCACAATGCCGAGCTGGCGACGATGGACGAAATGGAAGGTTTCTACACCCATCTTGAGGCCACGCTTGTGGCTATCGGCTTTCTTGATCCGGAAAAGCCGCGGCATCTGATGGCCCGGCTGCGCAGACTGTACGGGCGTAGCGAAGTCGAACGTTCCGAGCTGAGTATCCTGCGCGGTGTGCTCACCGAAACCCAGAAAGCCGCACGCGGTGAACCCTACAAGCGAAAGGATCAGTGATGTTCGAGCGTCTGCGAGAAGACATTCAAAGCGTGTTCCACCGCGATCCCGCAGCGCGCAACGCCTTTGAAGTCCTGACCTGCTATCCGGGGATGCACGCGATCTGGCTGCACCGCTTCGCCCACATTCTGTGGCGCAACGGCTGGAAATGGCCAGCGCGGGTAGTCTCGAACTTCGGCCGCTGGATGACCGGTATCGAGATCCATCCGGGTGCGCGCATCGGTCGCCGCTTTTTTATCGACCACGGCATGGGCATCGTGATTGGCGAGACCGCCGAGATCGGCAATGACGTCACCCTCTATCAGGGTGTGACCCTGGGCGGCACCAGTTGGAATGCCGGCAAGCGCCATCCGACGCTGGAAGACGGTGTGGTGGTCGGGGCGGGTGCCAAGGTACTTGGGCCGTTCACTGTCGGCGCCGGCGCCAAGATTGGCTCCAACGCAGTGGTCACCAAGGCTGTGCCTGCGGGCGCAACCGCAGTGGGCATCCCGGGGCGGATCATCGTCAAGTCGGACGACGAGGTTGAGGCCAGGCGCAAAGCCATGGCCGAGAAGCTCGGCTTCGACGCGTACGGTGTCAGTGCAGATATGCCTGATCCGGTCGCGCGCGCCATTGGCCAGCTGCTTGACCATTTGCAGGCTGTCGACGGCCGTCTTGAAGGCATGTGCGATGCGCTCGGCAGGCTTGGCAGCGATTACCGCGCCAAGGAGCTGCCGGAGTTGCGCGACGAGGTTTTCGACTGCGTCAAGGACTGCCAGGAAGGCAAGGTCGGCTAGCGCTCACGACGGGCAAGGTGCGTGCCATTACGCCGCACCTTTGCTATGATGCAGCCCGCACTTTTCGCTAATCCCGACTGTTTTACTTGGTCTAATAGTTGACTCTTTTACTCGGGAATAGCATACTCGCTCTCATTCCGAACCTCTGCGGTATACGCCATGCGACTGACTACTAAAGGCCGATACGCTGTAACAGCCATGCTTGACCTGGCGTTGCATGCGCAGAACGGGCCAGTGTCTCTGGCCGACATCTCCGAGCGGCAGGGTATTTCCCTGTCCTACCTCGAGCAGCTGTTCGCCAAGCTGCGTCGCGGCAATCTGGTTTCCAGTGTTCGTGGTCCGGGTGGTGGTTACCAGCTGTCGCGCGACATGAAAGGCATCCAGGTTGCTCAGGTTGTCGATGCAGTCAATGAATCGGTCGATGCTACGCGGTGTCAGGGTCTGGGCGATTGCCACGCCGGCGATACCTGCCTGACCCATCACTTGTGGTGCGACCTGAGCCAGCAGATTCACGAATTTCTAAGCGGTATCAGCTTGGCGGATCTTGTCACTCGCCGTGAGGTACAAGAAGTCGCTCAGCGCCAGGATATGCGCCGTGGTCATAATCACATGTCGCAACTGGGTAAGATCGAAACGTCCGCCGTCGAATGAACGCAGATGAATGAGCGGTGCGCCTGCCTGATAGGAGAGCTTCAATGAAATTGCCAATTTACCTCGACTACTCCGCGACGACCCCGGTCGATCCGCGCGTGGCGCAGAAAATGATCGATTGCCTGACCGTCGAAGGAAACTTCGGCAACCCGGCCTCGCGCTCCCACGTCTTTGGCTGGAAAGCCGAAGAAGCGGTCGAGAACGCCCGTCGTCAGGTCGCTGATCTGGTCAACGCCGATCCGCGCGAAATCGTCTGGACCTCGGGTGCTACCGAATCCAACAACCTGGCTATCAAGGGTGTTGCGCATTTCTATGCCAGCAAAGGCAAGCACCTGATCACCTCCAAGGTTGAACACAAGGCTGTCCTCGACACCACTCGCCAGCTGGAACGCGAAGGTTTCGAAGTGACCTACATCGAGCCCGGTGAAGACGGTCTGATCACGCCTGCCATGATTGAAGCGGCACTGCGCGACGACACTATTCTGGTTTCGATCATGCATGTGAACAACGAGATCGGCACGATCAACGATATTGCCGCGATCGGTGAACTGACCCGTTCGCGCGGTGTGCTGTTCCACGTCGATGGCGCGCAGTCGACCGGCAAGGTTGAAATCGATCTGGCCAGCCTCAAGGTTGACCTGATGTCGTTCTCTGCGCACAAGACCTACGGCCCTAAAGGCATCGGCGCGCTCTACGTCAGCCGCAAGCCACGTGTTCGCCTGGAAGCGACCATGCACGGCGGCGGTCATGAGCGTGGCATGCGTTCCGGCACCCTGGCGACCCATCAGATCGTCGGCATGGGCGAAGCATTCCGTATCGCCAAGGAAGAAATGGCTGCTGAAAACGTGCGCATCAAGGCACTCAGCGATCGTTTCTTCAAGCAGGTCGAAAATCTGGAAGAGCTGTACGTCAACGGCAGCCTGACTGCCCGCGTACCGCACAACCTGAACCTGAGCTTCAACTATGTCGAAGGCGAGTCGCTGATCATGGCGCTCAAGGATCTGGCGGTATCGTCCGGTTCGGCCTGTACCTCGGCCTCGCTTGAGCCTTCGTACGTGCTGCGTGCCCTGGGTCGCAACGATGAGCTGGCACACAGCTCGATTCGTTTCACCTTCGGCCGGTTCAGCACCGAAGAAGAAATCGATTATGCCGCGCATAAGGTTTGCGAGGCGGTTACCCGGCTGCGCACCCTTTCGCCGCTGTGGGACATGTTCAAAGACGGCGTCGACATCTCCAAGATCGAGTGGGCGGCGCACTAATTTAAAGTCGCCTCCAATACAGGTCATGCGCAATTGCGCGTGACCTGCAGAGCGACTCCCTGATGTGAGAGGAATAGAATCATGGCTTACAGCGAAAAGGTCATCGACCACTACGAAAATCCACGTAACGTCGGCAAGATGAACGCGGAAGATCCTGACGTCGGCACCGGCATGGTCGGCGCTCCTGCGTGCGGCGACGTGATGCGTCTGCAGATCAAGGTCAACGAGCAGGGCGTTATCGAAGACGCCAAGTTCAAGACCTACGGCTGCGGTTCGGCCATCGCGTCCAGCTCCCTTGCGACCGAGTGGATGAAAGGCAAGACTCTGGATGAAGCAGAGACCATCAAGAACACTCAGCTGGCTGAAGAGCTGGCACTGCCGCCAGTGAAGATTCACTGCTCGGTACTCGCTGAAGACGCCATCAAGGCCGCCGTTCGCGACTACAAGCAGAAGAAAGGTCTGCTGTAAGCAGGCTTTTCAAGAGAAGCTTGCAACAGAGTCAACTGCAACAGGCTAATGCAACAGGCTAAGGAGTTCCGATGGCTATCAGCATGACAGAAGCTGCCGCTAACCACGTACGACGTTCCCTCGAGGGGCGCGGCAAGGGTGACGGCGTTCGTCTGGGTGTTCGCACCACAGGCTGTTCAGGTCTTGCCTATGTGCTCGAGTTCGTCGATGAGGCGGCCAGCGAAGACACCGTGTTTGAAATGCACGGCGTCAAGGTGATCATTGACCCGAAAAGTCTGGTCTATCTGGATGGCACCGAGCTCGACTTCGTGCGCGAAGGGTTGAACGAAGGCTTCAAGTTCAACAATCCCAACTCGCGCGGTGAGTGCGGCTGTGGCGAAAGCTTCAACGTCTGAGGCTTTTATTGTGGGTACTCCCTGTCACTTCGCCCTGTTTGACCTCAAGCCCGAGTTTCAGCTTGATCTTGACCAGCTGGCCACGCGCTACCGTGAGCTTGCGCGCAACGTGCATCCGGATCGTTTTGCGGATGCCCCCGAGCGTGAGCAGCGTGTGGCGCTGGAGCGCTCGGCCAGTCTCAACGAGGCCTATCAGACCCTGAAAAGCCCGCCGAAAAGGGCGCGTTATCTGCTGGCAATGAACGGCAACGAAGTGCCGCTCGAAGTCACGGTGCATGATCCCGAGTTTCTTCTGCAGCAGATGCAATTGCGCGAAGACCTCGAGGACTTGCAGGACGAGGCTGATCTGGCCGGCGTCGCGACCTTCAAACGTCAGCTCAAGATCGCTCAGGACGAACTGAACCAGAGCTTCGCAGCCTGTTGGAATGATGCTGCACAACGCGAGCACGCTGAAAAGCTGATGCGGCGTATGCAGTTTCTCGACAAGCTCTCTCACGAAGTGCGCCAGTTAGAAGAGCGCCTCGACGATTAACCCCGCGCGGCTTCGGTCGCGCGCCAGTGATTATTCTGAACAGCATGGCTTTACTGCAGATCGCCGAACCCGGCCTGAGTCCTCAACCGCACCAGCGTCGTCTGGCTGTGGGTATCGACCTGGGCACTACCAATTCTCTGGTTGCTGCAGTACGCAGCGGCCTGTCCGAACCGCTGGCCGATGCAGAGGGGCAGGTCATTCTGCCGTCTGCCGTGCGCTATCACGCTGATCGTGTCGAAGTAGGGCAGTCAGCGAAGATCGCCGCCTCCCAGGACCCGTTCAATACCGTTCTGTCGGTCAAGCGTCTCATGGGCCGTGGTCTGACCGACGTCAAGCAACTGGGCGAGCAACTGCCGTACCGGTTCGTCGGCGGTGAGTCGCACATGCCGTTCATCGACACCGTGCAGGGGCCGAAAAGCCCGGTCGAAGTGTCTGCCGACATCCTCAAGGTCCTGCGCCAGCGCGCAGAAGCCTCACTGGGTGGCGAGCTGGTAGGCGCGGTGATCACCGTTCCTGCCTACTTCGATGACGCTCAGCGTCAGGCGACCAAGGACGCTGCCAGACTGGCGGGCCTCAACGTACTGCGCCTGCTCAATGAGCCTACGGCTGCGGCGGTGGCCTACGGCCTGGATCAAAAGGCCGAAGGCGTGGTTGCCATCTATGACCTGGGTGGCGGAACCTTCGATATTTCGATCCTGCGCCTGACCGGTGGTGTGTTTGAAGTACTGGCCACTGGCGGCGATACCGCTCTGGGTGGCGATGACTTCGATCATGCGATAGCCAGCTGGATTGTCACGGATGCCGGTCTGTCAGCCGATATTGACCCTTCCGCGCAGCGCAGCCTGCTGCAGGCTGCCTGCTCGGCCAAGGAAGCGCTGACTGACGCCGAGTCTGTCGAGGTCGTCTACGGTGAGTGGCGTGGCACGCTGACGCGCGAGGCGCTCAATGCGCTGATCGAACCTATGATTGCCCGCAGCCTCAAGGCCTGTCGTCGTGCGGTGCGTGATACTGGTATCGAGCTTGAAGAAGTCGAGGCGGTGGTCATGGTCGGCGGTTCGACCCGTGTTCCGCGAGTGCGCGAAGCGGTGGCCGAGCTGTTCGGTCGTCAGCCGCTGACCGAGATCGACCCGGATCAGGTGGTGGCCATCGGGGCTGCGATCCAGGCCGATACCCTGGCCGGCAACAAGCGTGACGGTGGCGAACTGCTGCTCCTCGATGTGATTCCGCTCTCGCTGGGGCTGGAAACCATGGGCGGGCTGATGGAGAAAGTCATTCCGCGCAACACCACCATCCCTGTGGCACGTGGTCAGGAATTCACCACATACAAGGATGGCCAGACGGCCATGAAGATTCATGTCCTGCAGGGCGAGCGTGAATTGATCAGCGACTGTCGTTCGCTGGCGCGCTTCGAACTGCGTGGCATCCCGCCGATGGTCGCGGGTGCGGCAAAGATTCGTGTCACCTTCCAGGTCGATGCTGACGGTCTGCTCAGCGTCTCGGCGCGTGAAATGGGCTCGGGCATCGAGTCGAGCATTCAGGTCAAGCCGTCCTACGGGCTGACCGATGACGAGGTCACTCGCATGCTCAAGGACTCCTTCGAGTATGCCGGCGACGACAAGGTCGCTCGTGTGCTGCGTGAGCATCAGGTTGATGCCGAGCGCCTGCTCGAAGCTGTTCAGGGTGCCCTGGATGCCGATGGCGAGCGTCTTCTCGACGAAGAAGAGCGCCTGGTCATCAACCTGCAGATGGACGAACTCCGTGAGCTGATGCAAGGCACCGATGGTTATGCCATCGAGCAGCAGACCAAGCGTCTGTCGCAGGTGACCGATGCATTTGCTGCCCGACGCCTCGATTCGACGGTAAAAGCCGCACTGGCCGGGCGCAACTTGAATGAGATTGAGGAATAACTGATGCCGCAGGTGATTTTTCTGCCCCACGCCGAGCATTGCCCGGACGGGCTGGTTGTAGAAGTGGAGCCCGGCACGTCTATTCTCGACATTGCCCACGAGCACCACATCGAGATTGAAAGCGCCTGTGGTGGCGTGTGTGCGTGCACGACCTGTCATTGCGTCATTCGCGAAGGGTTCGATTCGCTGAATGAGGCCGATGAGCTGGAAGAAGACATGCTCGACAAGGCGTGGGGGCTGGAACGGCAGTCACGTCTGTCCTGTCAGGCCATTGTCGGCAACGAAGACCTGACGGTCGAAATACCCAAGTATTCGCTCAACCACGCCGCTGAAGCGCCGCACTGATTCAAGGATTGCTCATGAGTCTCAAATGGGTTGATGTTCAGGAAATCGCCATCCAGCTGGCTGAAAGCCACCCGGAGGTAAATCCGCTCACCGTGAGCTTCCCCAGGCTGCGTGGTCTGGTCATGGCCTTGCCTGAATTCGATGACCATCCAGACCGCAGCGGGGAAAAGGTCCTGGAAGCGATCCAGACATTGTGGATCGAAGAGCTGGATTGACGTTCAGTAACGCGCGCAGTTAGGCAATACACCAGAACCCGCGTATAATTCGCGGGTTTAATTTTTCGCTTCAATCACTGCTTCTGGAGTTTCACCATGGCTGTTCAACGTACTTTCTCCATCATCAAGCCTGACGCCGTTGCCAAGAACGTAATCGGCGAGATCACCACTCGTTTCGAAAAAGCCGGTCTGCGCGTTGTCGCTTCCAAGCTGAAGCAACTGTCCAAGGCCGAAGCTGAAGGTTTCTACGCTGAGCACAGCGCTCGCGGTTTCTTCGGCGACCTGGTTGCTTTCATGATCTCCGGTCCGGTTGTCGTTCAGGTTCTGGAAGGCGAAAACGCTATCGCTCTGAACCGTGAGCTGATGGGCGCTACCAACCCTAAAGAAGCTGCTGCCGGCACCATCCGTGCTGACTTCGCTGATTCCATCGACGCCAACGCTGTTCACGGCTCCGATTCCGAAGCAGCCGCCGCTCGCGAAATCTCGTACTTCTTCGCAGCTACCGAAGTAACCGCTCGCTAAGTTATTTTTGACTGACGAGTGAAGGGTGAATTCATGATTGCATCGACTGGTAAAACCAACCTGCTGGGGCTGACTCAACAGGAAATGGAGAAATTCTTCGACTCTATCGGGGAGAAGCGCTTCCGTGCCGGTCAGGTCATGAAGTGGATTCACCACTTCGGCGTCGACGATTTCGACGCGATGACGAACGTCAGCAAGGCCCTGCGCGAAAAGCTCAAGGCCTGTGCTGAGGTTCGCGGTCCTGAAGTGGTCAGCGAGGACATCTCCAGCGACGGCACCCGTAAATGGGTGGTGCGCGTAGAGTCCGGCAGCTGTGTCGAGACCGTCTATATTCCGCAGGGCAAGCGCGGCACCTTGTGTGTTTCGTCCCAGGCGGGCTGTGCCCTGGATTGCAGTTTCTGCTCCACGGGCAAGCAAGGCTTCAACAGCAACCTCACCGCCGCCGAAGTCATCGGTCAGGTGTGGATTGCCAACAAATCCTTTGGCAGCGTCCCGGCGACCGTCGACCGTGCCATCACCAACGTGGTGATGATGGGCATGGGTGAGCCGCTGCTGAACTTCGACAATGTCATTGCCGCCATGCATCTGATGATGGATGACCTGGGGTATGGCATTTCCAAACGCCGGGTGACCTTGTCCACTTCCGGTGTGGTACCGATGATCGATGAGCTTTCCAAGCACATCGACGTGTCCCTGGCCTTGTCGCTGCACGCACCGAACGATGCGCTGCGCAACCAGCTGGTGCCGATCAACAAGAAATACCCGTTGAAAATGCTTCTCGAGTCCTGCCGTCGCTACATGTCCAGTCTGGGCGAAAAGCGTGTGCTCACCATCGAGTACACCATGCTCAAGGACATCAACGACAAGGTAGAGCACGCGGTCGAGATGATCGAACTGCTCAAGGACACGCCTTGCAAGATCAACCTGATCCCGTTCAACCCGTTTCCGCACTCCGGTTACGAGCGTCCCAGCAATAACGCAATCCGTCGTTTTCAGGACCTGTTGCATCAGGCCGGTTATAACGTCACTGTGCGCACCACGCGTGGTGAAGACATCGATGCTGCATGCGGCCAGTTGGTCGGGCAGGTGATGGACCGCACACGCCGTAGCGAACGCTATATAGCCGTGCGTGAGTTGAGCGCCGAGGCCGATGCGGCCCCTGTCGCGGTGACTCGAACCTGACTGCGAACCTGACCGAGAGAGACCCCATGCCTGTGCGTGCCTCGCTGCTGCTCTGTGTTGTCGTCTTGCTGACAGCGTGCGTGTCCACCGGCAACGTCAACCCGCTGACGACAGCCCAGGGGCGCGAGGAAGCGCGCAAGGCTTACGTGCAGCTCGGGCTGGGTTACTTTCAGCAGGGGCAGACCGAGCGAGCCAAGGTTCCGCTGAAAAAGGCGCTCGAGCTCGACAGTTCCGATGCGCAGGCCAACGCCGCGCTGGCCCTGGTGTTCCAGACAGAGATGGAGCCGGAGCTGGCAGAGCAGTACTTTCGCAAGGCGTTGGCCGCCAGCAATAACGAAACACGCATCGTCAACAATTACGGCAGTTTTCTGTTCGAACAAAAGCGTTACAAGGAAGCCTACGAGCGTTTTGAGCAGGCGGCTGCCGACAACCTGTATCCTGAGCGGTCACGGGTTTTTGAAAGCCTGGGCATGACCTCGCTGAAACTGGGCAACCGCGAGCAGGCTCGCGAGCATTTTACCAAGGCATTGCGCCTGGACCGTCAGTTGCCGTTATCCTTGCTGGAAATGGCTCAGCTGTCCTACGAAGACAAGCAATATGTGCCGGCGCGTGACTATTACGACCGTTTTAGCCAACTCAGCGAGCAAAATGCACGTAGTCTATTGCTCGGTACGCGGCTGGCGAAGATATATGATGATCGTAACAAGGCGGCCAGCTTTGGCCTGCTGTTGAAAAGACTCTATCCCGGTACGCCGGAATATCAGCAATACCTGTCGGAGCAATGATGAAAGCGGCGCATCCCGAAGTTGTAGCAACCAATCGCGTGAATCCTGGAGAGACCCTGCGCCAGGCCCGCGAGAGCAGGAGCTGGTCGCTGCCAGATGTGGCCTTGAGACTGAATCTCACCGTGACCTCCCTGACCAATCTGGAGAACGGCCAGTTTGAAAAGCTGCCTGGGCATACGTTTGCCCGAGGTTATGTGCGTGCCTACGCCAAACTGCTTGATCTTGATCAGGCGGCGCTGGTCGAGCAGTTCGACCAGTTCACCGGCACCGACGGTAAAGGCAGTTCGGTTCACGCGCTGGGCCGTATCGAAGAGCCGGTCAGGCTGTCGCACAATATTCTGCGTATCGTCAGCCTGCTGTTGCTGGTGATTCTGGTCGGCGGCGGTTTCTTCTGGTGGCAGGATCAGGCGACCTTGCGCGGCAAGGATCAGTCCGGGTTGAACATGGAGCACGTCGAAGTCGAAAGCGCGGACGGCACCACGCAGATTCACCCGCTTGATGAGCCGGAAGAGCCTGCTGTGGCCGAAACGCCTGCCTCTGGACAAACTTCCTTGCCGTTGAATACCGGTGCGCCTGCCAGTGAGGCGCCCGCTGCTGCGCCTGCGGCCCCGGCTTCCAGCGTCACAGGTCACGCAACCGCACAACCACAGACACCTGCTGCTGCCACGCCACCGGCGAGCGCGCCTCAAGCCCCTGTTGCCGCGCCGACCGTGCCGTCGATGCCGACTGCACCTGCCGAGCAGCCAGCGCCTGTCGCGGCGGGTGCCGGTCAGGTGACCGTACAGTTCGTTGCCGACTGCTGGACCCAGGTCACTGACGGGAACGGCAAGGTGCTGGTCAGCGGTCTCAAGCGCAAGGGCGAGAGTCTGGATGTCAACGGCAAGCCGCCGTTGACCCTGCGTCTGGGCTACGCGCGCGGTGCGCAGGTCAGCTACAACGGTCAGCCTGTGGATGTAGCACCTTTTACCAGCGGCGAAACTGCTCGCCTGAAGCTAGGGCAATAAGTCATGCACGGCGAATCTCCAATCAAGCGTCGCGAATCCCGGAAAATATGGGTCGGTTCCGTACCGGTCGGCGGTGATGCGCCGATCGCGGTGCAGAGCATGACCAACAGCGATACCAACGATGTCGCCGCTACCGTGGCACAGATCAATCGTCTGGAAGCGGCGGGTGTCGACATCGTGCGTGTTTCGGTGCCGGACATGGACGCTGCCGAAGCATTCGGCCGCATCAAGCAACTGGTCAAGGTGCCGCTGGTCGCTGACATTCACTTCGATCACCGCATCGCCTTGCGTGTGGCGGAGCTGGGCGTCGACTGTCTGCGTATCAACCCGGGCAATATCGGTCGTGAAGACCGTGTGCGGGCGGTGGTCGATGCTGCACGTGATCGGGGCATCCCGATCCGCATCGGCGTCAATGCCGGGTCGCTGGAAAAAGACCTGCAGAAGAAGTACGGCGAGCCCACGCCAGAGGCCCTGGTAGAGTCTGCGCTGCGCCATGTCGAGCATCTGCAACGCCTGAACTTTCAGGACTTCAAGGTCAGCGTCAAGGCTTCCGATGTGTTCATGGCGGTCGCGGCCTATCGGCTGCTGGCCAAGGAGATCGTTCAGCCGCTGCACCTGGGCATCACCGAAGCCGGTGGCTTGCGTTCGGGTACGGTGAAATCGGCTGTCGGTCTCGGTATGCTGCTTGCCGAAGGAATTGGCGATACTATCCGCATCTCGCTGGCGGCTGACCCGGTCGAGGAAGTGAAGGTCGGGTACGACATTCTCAAATCGTTGCGCCTTCGTTCGCGTGGAATCAACTTCATCGCCTGTCCGAGCTGCTCGCGGCAGAACTTCGATGTGGTCAAGACCATGAACGAGCTGGAAGGTCGACTCGAGGATTTGCTGGTGCCGCTCGACGTCGCGGTGATCGGTTGTGTGGTCAATGGTCCGGGCGAAGCCAAAGAGGCGCACATCGGCCTGACCGGTGGCACGCCGAACCTGATCTACATCGACGGCAAACCCGCGCAGAAACTGACCAATGATAATCTCGTGAATGAGCTGGAACGCTTGATTCGCGAGAAAGCGGCTGAAAAAGCCGAAGCCGACGCCTCGGTCATCGTGCGCGGCTAACCCGGATTGCTAAGGATTTTCTGTGAGTAAGTCTCTACAAGCCATTCGTGGCATGAACGACATTCTGCCCGAGCAGACGCCGCTGTGGCGTCACTTCGAAGGCACCGTTGCCCGTCTGCTGGATAACTACGGTTACCGGCAGATTCGTATGCCTATCGTCGAATTCACCGAGCTGTTCAAGCGCTCCATCGGTGAAGTGACCGACATCGTCGAGAAAGAGATGTATACCTTCGCCGACCGCAACGGCGACTCTCTGACCCTGCGCCCTGAAGGCACTGCCGCGTGCGTGCGTGCGGTCCTCGAGCACGGCATCACTGGCGGCGGCCAGGTTCAGAAACTGTGGTACATCGGTCCGATGTTCCGTCACGAGCGTCCGCAGAAAGGCCGCTATCGTCAGTTTCACCAGATCGGTGTCGAGGTCTTCAACCTGGACGGTCCCGATATCGATGCCGAACTGATTGTCATGACCTGGCGCCTGTGGGGCCTGCTGGGCATTCGCAACGCCGTCAAGCTCGAGCTGAACAGCCTGGGCACCAGCGAGGCGCGTGCGCGTTATCGCGAGGCGCTGGTCGAATACCTCTCGGCACGTCTCGACCAACTGGACGAAGACAGCCAGCGCCGACTGAAAACCAACCCGCTGCGCGTGCTGGACACCAAGCATCCTGAAACCCAGGCTGTGCTGGTCGATGCGCCGAAACTGGCGGACTACCTGGATGACGAATCCCGCGTTCACTTCGAAGGCCTGAAGGCCCGTCTGGACGCCGCCGGTATTCCTTATGTGATCAATCCCAAGCTGGTGCGTGGCCTGGATTACTACAGCAAGACCGTTTTCGAGTGGGTCACCGACCAGCTCGGTGCCCAGGGTACGGTCTGTGCGGGCGGTCGTTACGACGGTCTGGTCGAGCAGATGGGCGGCAAGCCTACTGCAGGCGTCGGTTTCGCGATGGGCATCGAGCGCCTGGTGCTGCTGCTCGAAACCCTTGAGCAGGTGCCGGAAGAGATTGCCCGTCAGGTCGATGTCTACCTGTGCGCATTTGGCGAAGCCGCCGAGCTGGCTGCGCTGGCACTGACCGAAAAGGTGCGTGATCAGCTGCCGACTCTGCGGTTGCAGGTCAACGCCGGTGCCGGCAGCTTCAAAAGCCAGTTCAAGAAAGCCGACAAGAGCGGTGCGCTTTACGCGCTGATCCTCGGCGAAGAAGAACTGGCGGCGAAGGTCATTGGCGTCAAACCCCTGCGCGGTCAGGGTGAACAACAAAATATTGCCTGGGATGCTCTGTCGGAGCACCTGGCCTCCTGCGTCGTGCAGGGTTGAAGCTGATTTAACAGCCGTTTAGCGAATAGGAGTATTGGGGTGTCGGGTACCGAAGATGAAGAGCTGGCGGTAATGAAGGACTGGTGGCAGCGCAACGGCAAACCTCTGTTGACCGGCGGTCTGCTTGCGCTGGTCGTGGTTCTGGGTTGGCAGTTCTGGCACAGGTATCAGGCCAGCCAGTCGCAAGGCGCCTCGATGCTTTATCAGCAATTGCTGGAAACCGCACTGACGCCCAGTGGCCAGGCAGACACCGCACGTGTCGCCGAGATCTCCGGCAAACTGAAAAGCGAATTCGGTGGCACTACCTACGCACAGTTCGGTAGCCTGTTCGTCGCCAAGGTGGCGGTCGATGCCGGCAAGCTGGATGATGCTGCAGCCGAGCTGAAAACCGTGGCCGACAAGCCTGCCAACGACACGCTGGGCGAGATCGCCCGTCAGCGTCTGGCACGCGTGCTGGCTGCGCAGAACAAGACCGATGACGCGCTGAAGCTGCTCGACGGCGATGCCGACAAGGCTTTCCTCGCCAGTCGTGAAGAACTCAAGGGTGACCTGCTGGTACAGCTGGGTCGTACCGACGAGGCGTATGCTGCATACCAAAAGGCCAAATCTGCTCTGTCCGAAGACGCAGCAGTGGGTGGCCTGCAAATGAAGCTCGACGATCTGGCGAAAGGGGATGCGTGACGTGATTCGTTGGAAACATGCAGCATTGCTGGCTCTGGCCATTCTGGCCGCGGGTTGCAGCAGCAACAGCAAAAAGGAATTGCCTCCGGCCGAGCTGACCGACTTCAAAGAAGAAGTGGTTCTGCACAAGCAGTGGAGCCGTTCCGTTGGCGACGGCCAGGGCAAGACTTACAACATGCTCGTGCCAGCCATTGACGGCGACCGCATCTATGCGGCGGACGTCACGGGCGAAGTCGTGTCGCTGGATCGTCTGACTGGCGACGTGATCTGGAAGAAGGATCTCGATCTGCCCGTCTCCGGTGCAGTCGGCGTGGGCTATGGCCTGGTAATGATCGGCACCCTCAAGGGTGAAGTGATTGCCATGGACGCCACGTCCGGTGAGGAAAAGTGGCGCGCCCACGTGACCAGTGAAGTGCTGGCTCCGCCGGCCACCAACGGTTCTGTGGTCGTTGTCCAGACTCAGGATGACCGCATCGTCGGTTTCGACGCTTCTACCGGTTCGCAGCTCTGGATCTACGAAAGTACGCCGGCGGTGCTGACCCTGCGCGGCACGGGTGCTCCGCTGGCAACCAACCGTCTTGCCGTAGCGGGTCTGTCGACCGGCAAGGTCGTCGCTCTGGATATCACCAACGGCGTGCCGATCTGGGAACAGCGTGTTGCCATCCCGCAAGGCCGCTCGGAACTGGATCGTGTCGTCGATATCGACGGCGGCCTGTTGCTGTCCGGCGGTACGCTGTACGTCGCTACCTATCAGGGGCGCGTCGCCGGTCTCGATCTGGAAAGCGGTCGTGTGCTCTGGCAGCGTGATGCTTCGAGCTACTCGGGTGTCGCCCAGGGCTTTGGCAGCGTCTATGCCACTCTGGCCTCCGGTACTGTCGAAGGTATCGACGAGCGTTCGTCCTCTGCACTGTGGAGCAACGAATCACTGGCTCGCCGCCAGCTCGGCGCGCCGGAAGTGTATTCCAGCTACGTAGCGGTCGGTGACATGGAAGGCTACCTGCACCTGTTGAGCCAGGTGGATGGTCGTTTTGTCGGTCGCGAACGTATCGACAGCGACGGCCTTCGTGCGCGTCCGCTGGTGGTTGGGGACATGATTTACGTGTATGGCAACAGCGGCAAACTGGAAGCCCTGACCATCAAGCAATAAGTGTCCATGCCCGGGGCCAATGGCCCCGGGTGCCCTTGCTTCGGCAAGGCTGCGGTGCCTTTGTGGCATCGCCCCGAACTCCGGCCGCTGCCCTGCAGCGGCTTTTGTATTTTCTGAAATAACGAAGTGGAGAGCCGCATGGTTCCCGTAATCGCCCTGGTGGGTCGACCGAACGTCGGCAAGTCCACCATGTTCAACCGCCTGACCAGGACTCGCGACGCCATTGTCGGCGATCTGTCCGGTCTTACCCGTGATCGCCAATACGGAGAGGCGAAGTGGCAAGGGCGCTCCTATATTCTGATCGACACCGGCGGTATCTCCGGTGACGAGCATGGCATGGACGAAAAGATGGCCGAGCAGTCGCTGCTGGCCATTGAAGAAGCCGATGTGGTGCTGTTTCTGGTGGACGCCCGTGCGGGCTACACCGCTGCTGATCAGATGATTGGTGAGCACCTGCGCAAGCGCAACAAGCGTTCCTACGTGGTTGCCAACAAGATCGACAACATCGACGAGAACCTGGCGCGTGCCGAGTTCAGCCCGATGGGTCTGGGCGATGCCATTCCGGTGGCCGGTGCCCATGGCCGTGGCATCTCGCAGATGCTCGAAATCGCCCTGCGGGAATTCCCCAGGGACGAGGACGAGCCTGAAGAGGGCGTTGAGGTCGAAGAAGTCGCCGAAGGTCAGGAAGCCAAGCGCATCCCCGGCCCGAGCGAGAAAGACGGCATCAAGATCGCCATCATCGGTCGTCCCAACGTCGGCAAGTCGACGCTGGTCAACCGCATGCTGGGTGAAGACCGGGTTATCGTCTATGACGAGCCAGGCACTACGCGCGACAGTATCTACATTCCCTTCGAGCGTAACGAAGAGAAGTACACGCTGATCGACACCGCCGGTGTGCGCAAGCGCGGCAAGATCCACGAGGAAGTCGAAAAGTTCTCGGTGGTCAAGACGCTGCAGGCCATCAAGGACGCCAACGTGGTGATCTTTGTGATGGACGCCCGCGAAGGTGTGGTCGACCACGACCTGAACCTGCTGGGCTTCGCCCTTGAAGCGGGTCGTGCGCTGGTCATCGCGCTGAACAAGTGGGACGGCATGACGCCGGGCGAACGCGATTTCGTGAAGATCGAGCTGGAGCGCCGGTTGTTCTTTGTCGACTTCGCCGACATCCACTTTATCTCGGCCATGCATGGCACGGGCGTGGGCAACCTGTATCAGTCGGTACAGAACTCGTTCAAGTCCGCGGTAACGCGCTGGCCAACCAGCCGCCTGACCCAGATTCTCGAAGATGCGGTCAGCGAGCATGCGCCACCGATGGTCGGCAGCCGCCGCATCAAGCTGCGCTACGCTCACTTGGGGGGTGCCAACCCGCCGCTGATCGTAATCCACGGTAACCAGGTCGAGAAGGTACCCAAGTCCTACGTCCGTTACCTGGAAAACACCTACCGGCGTGTGCTCAAACTGGTCGGTACGCCGATCCGTATCGAGTTCAAGGGCGGCGAGAACCCGTATGAAGGCAACAAGAACACGCTCACTGACCGTCAGGTCAACAAGAAGCGTCGGATGATGTCGCACCACAAGAAGGCCGACAAGAAGCGCCGCGACAAGCGCTGAGTCAGCATCGGGAAAAAGGCGCTTCGGCGCCTTTTTTTGTGGCCGTTTAATGGGCTATCCTGCTTGACCCGTGCCGCCCGGTGCCGGGAGATTGCAGGGAAAGGGTTCCATGATCGACAGCAAGTTGCCCAACGTGGGCACCACTATCTTCACCGTCATGTCACAGCTGGCCGCCGAAACCGGCGCTATCAACCTGTCCCAGGGGTTTCCCGATTTTGACGGGCCGCAGGCGCTGCGTGATGCAGTCTGCCGACACGTCACTCAAGGCCATAACCAATACTCACCGATGACCGGCCTGCCTGCGCTTCGTCAGCAAGTCGCGGCAAAGATCGCCCGCAGCTATGGGCGTATGGTCAATCCGGACAGCGAAATCACCATCACACCGGGTGCCACGCAGGCGATTTTCTGCGCGATCCATAGCGTTATTCGCGCTGGTGACGAAGTGATCATTTTCGACCCTTGCTATGACAGCTACGAGCCCGCCGTCGAACTGGCCGGTGGGCGCTGTGTCCATGTGCAACTGGGGCTGGATGACTTCTCCATCGACTGGCAAAAGCTCAGCGATGCGCTGAGCCCGCGCACCCGCATGATCGTCATCAACAGCCCGCACAACCCCAGCGGCGCGTTGATCAATCGTGCAGAGCTCGATCGGCTGGCCGCGTTGATTGCCGATCGCGACATCTACCTGCTCAGCGACGAAGTCTATGAGCACCTGGTGTTCGACGGCGCACGCCATGTCAGTGTGCTTGATCACGAAGCGTTGTATCAGCGCGCCTTCGTCGTCAGCTCGTTCGGCAAGACGTATCACGTCACTGGCTGGAAAACCGGCTATGTGGTCGCGCCGCCAGCATTGAGCGCCGAGTTGCGCAAGGTGCATCAGTATGTGAGCTTCTGCGGTGTCACGCCTTTGCAGTACGCGTTGGCCGACTTCATGGCCGAACACCCGGAGCATGTCGATGAACTGCCAGGCTTTTATCAGGCCAAGCGCGACTTTTTCTGTGGTCATCTGGCCGAGTCGCGTTTCAGCTTCCGGCCGGTGGGCGGGACTTATTTCCAGTTGGTCGATTACTCGCAGATCAGGCCCGACCTCAACGATGTCGACATGGCCTTGTGGATGACCCGTGAACACGGTGTGGCGAGCATTCCGATTTCTGTGTTCTACCAGAGCCCGCCAGCAGGGCAGCGCCTGATCCGCCTGTGCTTTGCCAAACAGGAAGAGACGTTGCGTCAGGCGGCGGAGAAACTATGCGCGATCTAAGCGGGCTGCCGAACCTCAACCTCGCGCTGATCCAGACCACGCTGGCGTGGCATGATCGCGAGGCCAATCTCGAGCATTTCGAGCCATTGCTGGATCAGGCGCGCGGCGCGGACCTGGTGATCCTGCCGGAAATGTTCACCACCGGGTTCTCGATGGAGTCCGAGGCGCTGTCAGAACCGGAAGCCGGGCCTACATCGGCATGGCTACTGGCGCAGGCCAGGCGTATCGACGCCGTAGTGACCGGCAGCGTCATGATCCGCGCTGCCGATGGCAGTCATCGCAACCGCTTGCTGTGGGCGCGACCGGATGGTGCGCTGCTGCATTACGACAAGCGCCACCTGTTTCGCATGGCCGGAGAGCACGAGCATTACACGCCGGGCGATCGCCAGGTCATGTTTGAACTCAACGGCTGGCGTGTACGGCCGCTGATCTGCTATGACCTGCGCTTTCCGGTCTGGAGCCGTGACGCTCAGGACACCGACCTGTTGCTGTACACCGCCAACTGGCCGGGTGCGCGGCGTCTGCACTGGAATCGCTTGCTGCCTGCCAGAGCCATTGAAAACCTGTGCTATGTGGCCGCAGTCAACCGGGTCGGATCGGACGGCAAGGGCTTCGCTTACACTGGTGACAGTCAGGTTCTGGATTTCCAGGGCGAGAGCCTGTTGAGCGTGGGCGAAGCGGACGGAGTGTTCAAGGCGACGCTCAGCGCGGCAGACTTGCATACCTATCGCACACGGTTTCCAGCCGGGCTGGATGCTGATTCATTTAATATTGAATAAAGGTACTTCAGAATGTTTCTGGTCGGCCGATAGCTTCTCCAGAATTCCTGGAGACCGCCATGACTACCATCAATACATCCACGCTGAACAGTTACTCGAGCTCGTTGACGTTAGCGATTAAACCTACCGAGGCTGAAACAGCCAAGGCCACTGCTGCTGCCGCCACCACGACTACCGAAACAGAGAAAAGCTCTGATCAGGCATCCACCGAAGGTGGCAAGGCCGGTGCGGCGGGTGGCGGCGGCAGCGTGGGTGGCTCCAGCGAGTCGTCTCTCAATCAGACCATCGAGCAAATAAAGCAGCAGATCAAGGACGCTCAGAAACAACTCGCCGAGCAGAAAGCGCAGTTGGCTGCCGCACAAAGCAGCAAAGGCACGGCGGAAGAAAAGGCCCAGAAATCCATGGCGATTCAGGGTCAGATAGCGAGCACCAGTGCCAACCTGCAGACCTTGCAGGCCTCGTTGTTGCAATTGGAGACTGAAGGTGGCGTGAACACCACTGCGTGATCCCTCCTGATGAGCGTCCGAAGTGACGCTCATCATGCCCACTCACAGTGTTGCGTGGGCATTCAGCTGCGTCTGCCTCCGATCAGGCGGCGCAGCGTCCGGCGTTGCCTGTCACTCGTTCACGTTCATGAACTTGCGGGCCCACTCTACGTAGTCTTCAGGCTGCGTATAGGTGTGGGTCAGTTCGGTTGCGCTCATGTTCGATTCGTTGCCCAGTATCTGGCGCTGTTCGCGCAGGCAATCGTAGGTGGCCTTGATCGCGGCGAAGTACGCTGCGTGGCCATGTACGCAGACCCTGACACCCATCTCGGCAAGGCGCGCGTTGTCGTGCAGTTCCGGGTTGCCGTACGTCACCAGCATCAGCGGCACGGTCACACCTTCGGATATCTGCGCCAGGTGATCGAAGTCACGAATGCCGACGATGGTAATGCCGTCAGCTCCAGCGGCCTGGTATTGCTGCACACGGCTGATGGCTTCCTGAACCGGGATAATTGCCGCATTGGTGCGGGCAAAGATCGACATCTCCGGATCGACACGTGCTTCCAGCGCTGCGCGGATCTTGCCAACACCTTCTGCAGTGGAAATCAGGTCCGTGGATTTGCGTCCGAACTGCGCCGGCAGCAGGGTATCTTCAATCGTCAGTGCAGAAATACCGGCACGTTCCAGTTCGACAACGGTGCGCATGACGTTAAGGGCATTGCCATAACCATGGTCTGCGTCCGCGATGACCGGGAGCTGTGCGACACGGCCGATGCGCGTGGCCTGTTCAACGAATTCACTCAGGGTGATCAGGGCGAAGTCAGGGGCTGCCAGGACTTGCAGCGAAGCCACGGAGCCGCCGAGGATGCCTACTTCAAAGCCCAGATCCGCTGCGATTCGCGCTGACATGGGGTCGAACACCGAGGCTGTGTGAAAGCAAGCGTTCGACGAGGTGAGCGCACGGAAGCTGCGGCGCAAATCTTGATGGGAAGCCTTGGGCATAATCGCTCCAAATGTGATTGGATCAGCTCAGCGTACCGAGGCCGATGGTAATTTCAATGCACGGTGGGTCTGCCCGAGCATTCTTTTCGTCCGGAAATCAATGCAATAGTCGTCTTGGTTTTATAGGAAAGGTGCAGCTGGCAGGTAAGTCCGAGCAGGCATCGTCAGCATATGAATTGCTGTTGGATTGGGCGAACTCTGGAGTAAGGGCAGCATGCTACCACAGCATAAATGAAAAAGATTATGCCGAAACAGGCAGGGTCATGCGCGGAATGCAAGAGGCAGGTGCAGCGTGAGGCGGGGGAGGGAAGCGGGCGCTGCGGATGGCGGACCTGCGTCCGCCATCCGGCTGTCAAATCAGGCAGCTTTGGCCTGAGTCTGGCTGAGTGAGCGATTAAGCGCGCTGAACAGGGCGCGGAAGCTCGCCGTGGTGATGTTTTCATCGATGCCCACACCATGCACGGCGCGTTCGCCATTCACGCGCAGCTCAATGTAGGCGGCCGCCTTGGCGGTCGTACCCGAACCGATCGCATGCTCGTTGTAGTCCATGATTTCCACGGCCACTGGCAGACCGGCGACCAGTGCTTCCAGGGCGCCCTTGCCCTTGCCACGCCAGTGCTGGGTTTCGCCGTCGACGTGCACCTCGGCATCTACCGAGCTGTTGCCGTTCTCTTCCTGCAACTTATGGCTGATCAGCGCATAAGGAACGTTGGCTTGCAGGTATTCACGACGCAACAGCGAGTGAATCTGCTCGGCCGTCATCTCCAGGCCCAGGCGATCGGTCTCACCCTGAACCACTTGGCTGAACTCGATCTGCATGCGGCGTGGCAGGGAAATGCCATATTCCTGTTCCAGCAGGTAAGCGATGCCACCTTTGCCTGACTGGCTGTTGACGCGAATCACCGCCTCGTAGCTGCGACCGATGTCGGCCGGGTCGATCGGCAGGTAAGGCACTTCCCACAACTCGCCTTCCTTCTGCTGGGTGAAACCCTTGCGGATCGCATCCTGGTGCGAGCCGGAGAACGCGGTGTGAACCAGGTCGCCAACGTACGGATGACGTGGGTGCACCGGGATCTGGTTGCACTCTTCGACGACCTTGCGCACGCCGTCGATGTCCGAGAAGTCCAGCCCGGGATTGATGCCCTGGGTATAGAGGTTCAGCGCCACGGTGACCAGATCGACGTTACCGGTCCGCTCGCCGTTACCGAACAGGCAGCCCTCGACGCGATCCGCGCCGGCCATCAGGCCCAGCTCGGTCGCGGCAACGCCCGTACCACGGTCGTTGTGGGTGTGCAGGCTGATCAGCACGCTGTCGCGGCGGGTAATGTTGCGGCCAAACCATTCGATCTGGTCGGCGTAAATGTTGGGTGTCGCCACTTCCACGGTGGCCGGGAGGTTGAGGATCACCTTGTTCTCTGGCGTGGGATTCCACACCTCGATCACCGCATCACAGACTTCCTTGGCGAATTCCAGTTCGGTCGCACTGAAGGTCTCCGGCGAGTACTGGAAGGTCCACTGGGTTTCCGGCTGCTGCGCTGCGTATTTGACGAACAGCTTGGCGGCGTTGACCGCGATCTCCTTCACCCCGGCCTTGTCCTGATTGAAGACAATGCGGCGGAACGACGGGCAGGTCGCGTTATACAGGTGAACGATGGCTTTCTTGGCGCCGCGCAGTGATTCGAAGGTGCGGGCGATCAGGTCTTCGCGAGCCTGGGTCAGTACCTGGATGGTGGTGTCATCCGGGATGTGACCGTCTTCGATCAGGGTACGCACGAAGTCGAAGTCAGTCTGCGAAGCCGATGGAAAGGATGCCTCGATTTCCTTGACGCCGACGCTGACCAGGGTTTTCCAGAAGCGCAGCTTCTTGGCCGCGTCCATCGGTTCGATCAGCGACTGGTTGCCGTCGCGCAGATCGGAGCTGCACCAGATCGGCACTGCGTCGATGGTCTTCGAAGGCCAGGTACGGTCAGGCAGATCAATGGTCGGGAACGCGCGGTACTTCTTCGACGGGTCTTTGAGCATGGTCATCAGGAAATCCTTTTGTATTCACGGGGCCGGGGTTAGGCGGCCTGCCGTTCTGGATAGATAGCACAGGGAATTGCGAACACAGTGACGAGGCACAGCATGCTAGCCAGGCAGTCGGGCGCTGACCAGGCTGAGGCACCGGTGTTGGCGCAACAGAATAAGGGTTTGAGAGGTTTTCATGAGGCCAACCGTAACCATTGGCATGGATGATGGCAAGCACTTGAAAAAGATTGGAATAAATTCTCGAAAATATGTCTTTGGCGAGTTTTTATAGCGGCATCTGAAGCGTTATGTGTGGGTTATTGTTGTTCGAAAGCGATGTGCGCAAGTGAGGGGCCGTGTGAGCGAGCGCCATAGCGCTCGCTCACCAACAGGCTTACGGCTGAAACGCGCCGATGAAGATCGCCGGGTCCACGCGTGCATCATTGAGGCTGACGTTCCAGTGCATGTGCGGCCCGGTTGCGCGACCTGTGGCGCCGACTTTGCCGACCACTCCGCCACGCGGGACGAGGTCGCCGACCTTCACGTCGATCTTCGACATATGGCAAAACATGCTGATGAAGCCTTGCCCGTGATCGACGAATACCGTGTTGCCATTGAAGAAGTAATTGCCGGTCAGGATGACCTTGCCCGCTGCCGGGGATTTGATCGGCGTGCCGGCCGGCACCGCGAAGTCGAGGCCCGAATGCGGGTTGCGCTCTTCGCCATTGAAGAAGCGACGCACGCCGAACTTGCTCGACAACGGGCCATTGACCGGCTTGTCCAGAATCAGGTTGCTTGGCGTGCCTGGGCTGAAACTGCGGTAGGCGCGCAGTTGCTCGGCCAGTTCGCCCTCAATGCGTTTGTTGTCTTCAGGGTTGGGATTGACCTGACGTTTGTTCTTGAGCGTGATGTGCTGTTCCGGGTATTTCTTGCTGCCAACGGTGAAGTTGAGCGTGCGCCCGCCGGAGGTGACCTGCTGGGTGCCGGGTTTGACGGTCAAAGGAATGCCGACGATGGCCAGCCAGCGCGTGCCCTGTTCCTTGACCACCAGCACCGGTTTGCCTTGATAGGTGGCGGTCGGTGCCTGGGCGCCTGTGCCCAGATCGATAACCGCCACACCGCCGGGCACCGGCTTGTCGAGTGCGCGGGCAATAAAGCTGTCGGCGTGGGCGGGCAGACAGAGCAGCAGGGCGAACAGCGGGGCGATAAAACGTAGCATCAAGCAGTCAGTCCAGAAGGGAGAGGGTCACAGGTGTGAGGTGATTGTCTTCGACGCGTACTTGCAGTTCGCCTTCGCCGAGCCTGGCGGTAAGTCGTTGGCCCGTTTGCGTCTGTGCAGCGTTACGAATCGCGTGGCCGCGCTCGTCGAGCAGAATGCTGTAACCGCGTCCCAGTGTGGCGAGCGGGCTGACCACGTTGAGGGTCTGCACCTGGCTTTGCAGTTGCAGCTTGCGCGCCTTGATCTGTTCGCGAATGGCTCGCGGCAGACGCTCGGCCAGGGTATCCAGACGCTGGCGCAAAAAGGCCAGGGTCCGGCCTGGATGCTGGGCAGCAAGGCGGCTCTGCATATGCGCCAGACGCAGCTGACGTTGATGCATGTTCTGTTCAAGGGCGCGGCGCAGGCGCATGTCCAGGTCGTCCAGCCGCTGCGACTGCTGACGCAAGCGCTCGCCAGGGTGGCGCAGACGCCGGGAAATACCCTCGAGACGCAGCCGCTCGCGCATCAGTCGGTCCTGCATGCGGCTGACCAGTCGCCGGTGCAGGTTGTCGACGCGTCGATGCAGGTCGCTGGAATCCGGGGCGAGCAGTTCGGCGGCAGCGGAGGGCGTCGGTGCGCGCACGTCGGCGACAAAGTCGCTGATGGACACATCGGTTTCATGCCCGACAGCGCTGACAATCGGCGTCACGCACGCGTCGATGGCGCGGGCGACGGCTTCTTCGTTGAAGCACCACAGGTCCTCCAGCGAGCCGCCGCCACGGGCCAGGATCAGCGCATCGAAGCCTCTGCTGTCGGCCAGCTTCAGTGCGCGGACAATCTGGTTGATCGCCTCGCGGCCCTGAACGGCGGTGGGAATCAAGGTCAGCTCGACCCGCGGCGCGCGACGACGGAACACGCTGATGATGTCGCGGATCACCGCACCGGTCGGTGAGCTGATGATCCCGATACGTTGCGGGTGCAGCGGCAGAGCGACCTTGCGCTCGGCGCTGAACAGGCCTTCGTCGCTGAGCTTGGCTTTCAGCGCATCGAACGCCAGGCGCAATGCACCGTCACCGGCAGGTTCCACCGTATCGAGAATCAACTGATAGTCGCCGCGGCCTTCAAACAGCGATACCTTACCGCGCACCTTGACCTGCAAGCCGTCCTTGAGCGCCTGACGCACCCGCGCCGCGCTCTGCCGGAACAAGGCGCAGCGGACCTGCGCGCCGGAGTCCTTCAACGTGAAGTACACATGGCCCGAGGCCGGGCGCGAGAGGTTGGAGATCTCGCCTTCGACCCAGATGCTGCTGAATACGTCTTCCAGCAGCACGCGGGCGCGGCCGTTGAGCTGGCTGACAGTAAGGACTTCCCGGTCGAGGCCGAGTCTTGCGAAAGGGTCTTTGATCATGTCGGGCATCATAATGGCAATGCCGGTCTGGCGCACAGGTCTGTCTCGTCGGTAAAGGCAGGATTGCTTCTTGACCTGAATGGCCAGCCCATTAAGCTGCGGCCTCGAACAGCTTTAAGCGACGCTCCGTTATGAACACCCAAAGCATCATCGTCTCGCAAATCTCCACCTTTCCCGGGCACGAGGCCAGAGCGCGGCTCATTCTGCGCTGGCTGGTCAAGCTCGATGTGGTCGAGCCGGAGCTGACCACCTGCGGACGCACCTATAACAAGATGGCCTACGCGGTGGCATCGGGAGCGAAGCGAGTGGTCAAGAATCCCGATGCGTTGCCGTTCGGGCAGGTCGTCAACGGCCTGGAAATCGTCACCAAACGCTGCATCTATACCCCGCTGAACGACTTCGCCGAAGAGGCCGGTTGCCCGGAGTGTCGCCGCGAAGTGGGGGAGGCGCTGTTCGACAGTCTGGAAGACTGGATGCCCGGTCACACCGATAATTTCACCTGCCCCGAATGCCGCCATGAAGATGACATCAACGGCTTTCTTTTTCTCGACGCCTGCGGGTTTTCCAACCTCGGTTTCATCTTCAATAACTGGCTGGATGCGTCGTTCACGCAGACCTTTCTGGATGACTTCGCCGAACGTCTGGATCGCCCGGTCTCCTGCGTTAATGTGCTTCTATAAACAGCTTTGATAATAGGCTGAGGTTTACATTGAGCCGGGCGGGGTCTGTGGGTATAATGGCGCGCTTCCAATTTCCCGCCCGGGAGCCCCCGCGATGCTGCGTATCAGTCAAGAAGCCCTTACATTCGACGACATTCTCCTTGTGCCCGGTTATTCCGAGGTACTCCCTAACGAAGTCAGTCTGAAAACCCGTTTGACCCGTGGCATCGAGCTGAATATACCTTTGGTCTCTGCTGCAATGGATACTGTCACCGAGGCCCGTCTGGCAATTGCCATGGCCCAGGAAGGCGGTATCGGTATCATCCACAAGAACATGACCATCGAGCAGCAAGCTGCCGAAGTGCGCAAGGTCAAGAAGTTCGAGGCCGGTGTCGTCAAGGACCCGATCACGATCGAAGCCGACGCCACTGTTCGCGATCTGTTCGAACTCACCCGCATGCACAACATTTCCGGCGTACCGGTCCTGCACAATGGCGACCTGGTCGGCATCGTGACGTCCCGCGACGTACGCTTCGAAAACCGTCTTGATGTCCCTGTCCGCGAAGTGATGACGCCCAAAGAGCGTCTGGTCACCGTGCGCGAAGGCGCCGACAAGAACGAAGTGCGCGAACTGCTGCACAAGCACCGTCTTGAAAAAGTCCTGATCGTGGATGCCAATTTCGCGCTCAAGGGCATGATGACCGTCAAGGACATCGAGAAAGCCAAGGCTTACCCGCTGGCCAGCAAGGACGATCAGGCTCGCCTGCGTGTCGGCGCTGCAGTCGGTACCGGCAAGGACACCGGCGAGCGCGTCACCGCACTGGTCGCGGCTGGCGTTGATGTTGTTGTCGTCGACACCGCTCACGGCCATTCCAAAGGCGTGATCGACCGCGTCCGCTGGGTCAAGGAAAACTTCCCTCAGGTGCAGGTCATCGGTGGCAACATCGCCACTGGCGAAGCGGCCAGGGCACTGGTTGCCGCAGGCGCCGATGCAGTCAAGGTCGGTATCGGCCCGGGCTCCATCTGCACCACGCGTATCGTTGCCGGTGTCGGCGTGCCGCAGATCAGCGCCATCGCCAACGTCTCCGCTGCCCTTGAAGGCACTGGCGTGCCGATGATCGCCGACGGCGGTATCCGCTTCTCCGGTGACCTGTCCAAGGCCATCGTGGCTGGCGCCTCCTGCGTGATGATGGGCTCGATGTTCGCCGGTACTGAAGAAGCGCCAGGCGAGATCGAACTGTTTCAGGGCCGTTCCTACAAGGCCTATCGCGGCATGGGTTCGCTGGGTGCGATGTCCCAGGCGCAAGGCTCTTCCGATCGCTACTTCCAGGATTCCTCCGCCGGTGCCGAGAAGCTGGTGCCGGAAGGTATCGAAGGCCGTGTGGCCTATAAAGGTCCGTTGTCGGCCATCATCCATCAGTTGATGGGCGGCCTGCGTTCCTCCATGGGTTACACCGGCAGTGCCGACATCGAGCAGATGCGCACCAAGCCCGAGTTCGTTCGCATCACCGGTGCCGGTATGGCTGAGTCCCACGTCCATGACGTGCAGATCACCAAGGAAGCGCCGAACTATCGCGTCGGCTAAAGCCTCCAGCTTCAAGCCCCAAGCAATCAGCTACAAGCGGTAGTTACGCACATGTAACTACCGCATTGATTCCGACAACTTGCCGCTTGCAGCGTATAGCTTGCAGCTGCTCAGAGAGTTTCCATGGCCCTCGACATTCACGCCCACCGTATCCTGATCCTCGACTTCGGTTCCCAGTACACCCAGCTGATCGCCCGCCGCGTGCGCGAAATCGGCGTGTATTGCGAGCTGCATCCGTTTGACATGGACGACGAAGCGATTCGCGAATTCGCTCCAAAAGGCGTGATCCTCGCCGGCGGCCCAGAGTCCGTACACGAAGCCGACAGTCCGCGCTGCCCGCAAGCGGTATTTGACCTGGGTGTGCCGGTTTTCGGTATCTGCTATGGCATGCAGACCATGGCCGAGCAGTTGGGCGGCAAGGTTGCCGGTTCCGAGCTGCGCGAGTTCGGCTACGCTCGCGTTGACGTAGTCGGCAAAAGCCGTCTGCTCGATGGTATCGAAGACCATATCGATGCCGACGGCCTGTTTGGCCTCGACGTATGGATGAGTCACGGTGACAAGGTCACCAAACTGCCGGAAGACTTCCACATTCTGGCCAGCACCCCGAGCTGCCCGATTGCCGGTATGGCTGACGACGCGCGCGGTTACTACGGCGTGCAGTTCCACCCGGAAGTGACCCACACCAAGCAGGGCGGTCGCATCCTGTCGCGCTTCATCCTCGACATCTGCGGCTGTGAAGCACTGTGGACCCCTTCGAAGATTGCTGAAGACGCTATCGCTCAGGTTCGCGCTCAGGTCGGTACTGACAACGTGTTGCTGGGCCTGTCCGGCGGCGTTGACTCCTCCGTGGTCGCGGCGCTGCTGCACAAGGCCATTGGCGATCAACTGACCTGCGTATTCGTCGACAACGGCCTGCTGCGCCTGCACGAAGGCGAGCAGGTGATGGCCATGTTCGCCGAGAACATGGGCGTCAAGGTGATCCGCGCCAATGCCGAAGAACAGTTCCTGAACAACCTGGCAGGCGAGAGCGATCCAGAGAAGAAGCGCAAGATCATCGGCCGCACCTTCATCGACGTGTTCGATGCCGAGTCCTGCAAGCTGGACAACATCAAGTACCTGGCGCAAGGCACCATCTACCCGGACGTCATCGAGTCGGCTGGCGCGAAAAGCGGCAAGGCCCACGTCATCAAGTCGCACCACAACGTGGGCGGCCTGCCGGAAGAAATGAACCTCAAGCTGGTCGAGCCACTGCGCGAGCTGTTCAAGGACGAAGTCCGCCGCCTGGGCCTCGAACTCGGCCTGCCCTACGACATGGTCTACCGCCACCCATTCCCAGGCCCAGGCCTGGGCGTGCGCATCCTCGGCGAAGTGAAGAAGGAATACGCCGACCTCCTGCGTCGTGCCGACCACATCTTCATCGAAGAACTGCGCAAGGCCGACTGGTACCACAAGGTCAGCCAGGCCTTCGTAGTGTTCCAGCCGGTCAAATCAGTCGGCGTCGTCGGCGACGGCCGCCGCTACGCCTGGGTCGTTGCGCTACGCGCTGTCGAAACCATCGACTTCATGACCGCTCGCTGGGCTCACCTGCCTTATGAGCTGCTGGAGACAGTGAGCGGCCGGATCATCAACGAGATCGAAGGGATTTCGCGGGTGACTTACGACGTGTCGAGCAAGCCGCCGGCTACGATTGAGTGGGAATGATTGGACGTCCGGCATTGTCCGGCATGTCTAGCAAGAAATGCCCTGGAGCCCGCGTAATTGCGGGCTTTTGGCTTTTTGGGTCTGGCAAATTCTGGCAGCTTTGTGCATCGCCAAGCACCGTGTTTGTATGGCATGGTACGGGGCATTGACTGAGCCAAATGCCATGTTCGGTGCTCGATACCATGTCGTCCTAGTAGGGAAGGGCATGGTATCAAATCTCATCATCAGCCCGGTTTCATTGGGTTTTATCGTGGTGCATGAGTGCTTTTCTGAGCATGGTATTTTTTCCATGGAATCCGTAACTGCCATGCTGACCGATACCAAGCTGCGTAACCTCAAACCGCAAGAAAAACTCTACAAGGTGAACGACCGCGACGGGCTGTACGTGGCCGTCACTGCTGCCGGTTCCATCTCATTTCGTTACAACTACTCAATCAATGGCCGTCAGGAGACCATCACGTTCGGTCGTTATGGCGTGGGTGGCATCACACTTGCGGAAGCCAGAGAGCGCCTGGGCGAGGCTAAAAAGATGGTTTCGGCGGGTAAGTCACCTGCCAAAGAGAAAGCCCGTGCCAAGGCACGCACCAAAGGGGCAGAGACGTTTGATGCGTGGGCTGAGAAATGGCTGCGTGGGTATCAGATGGCTGACTCGACGCGTGACATGCGCCGATCGGTTTACGAGCGCGAGCTAAAGCCGCACTTCGGTAATCAGAAACTGGTGGAAATCAATCATGAGGATCTGCGAACGCTGACTAATGCAATTGTGGAGCGTGGAGCTCCAGCCACGGCCGTGCACTCCCGCGAGATTGTGATGCAGGTGTTCCGATGGGCGATAGAGCGAGGCCAGAAGGTCGAGAATCCGGCTGATCTGGTTCGGCCTACAAGCATCGCTAAATTCGAGCCACGTGACCGTGCTTTGGGGCCTGACGAAATCGCGTTGATGTATCAGTACCTGGACCGCATCGGCACTGCCTCCTCCGTGAGGGTGGCCGCTAAGTTATTGTTGCTGACCATGGTTCGCAAAAGTGAGTTGACCAATGCGACCTGGAACGAGATCAATTTCAGCGAAGCCTTGTGGACAATTCCGAAAGAGCGGATGAAGCGCCGCAACTCCCATTTGGTGTTCTTATCTCAGCAGGCTTTGGATTTCTTCATTGCGTTGAAGACGTTTGCCGGTGGTTCAGATTACGTCTTTCCCTCCCGGTACGATTCAGATTTGCCAATGAGCACCGCGACGATCAATCAGGTGCTGACGCTGAGCTATCGGCTTGCGCAAAAAGAAGGGCAGCCACTGAGTAAGTTCGGACCGCATGATTTGAGGCGCACAGCGAGCACGCTGCTGCATGAGGCGGGTTACAACTCCGACTGGATTGAGAAGTGCCTTGCGCACGAGCAGAAGGGCGTACGGGCGGTCTACAACAAGGCTGAATACCGTGATCAGCGTCGGGCGATGTTGCAGGATTGGGCGGATATGATTGATGAATGGACGCGCAAAAAAACGCGTTCAGAGAGTTGATTCCGTTTTTCGTGAGGGGATAAGCGGAAGGTGATCTATTTTTCTCTATCAAAAAACCACATTCGTGGTT
Organism: Pseudomonas sp. P129; assembly: GCF_020312195.1. Taxonomy (NCBI): domain Bacteria; kingdom Pseudomonadati; phylum Pseudomonadota; class Gammaproteobacteria; order Pseudomonadales; family Pseudomonadaceae; genus Pseudomonas; species Pseudomonas sp. P129. Next base: position 444,828 of record NZ_JAGPYS010000003.1, read on the forward strand.
TTTTTTCTGTCCGGAAACTACCCGTTTGTGGGACACATTTTTCTTGAGGTTTCTGACGAAAAAAACTCCTGAAAGAACAACGACATCGGGTTGTATCTTTTGTCCGGAATTATACGTTTGTCGGACAGTAAGATACTGATTTTGAAAGGATTAAATCCATAAATATGAGTGGAATGCTCTGGAAATATGGGGCAATAATCGAACATCGAGATACGACAAAACGAGGAGTTCGGTGTGGAGAAAGAATCGAGGAAGTCGAGCAAAGTGCTCATCAGCAAAAAGCAATTGCTGGCAATGATCCCCTTGTGTGAGCGGACCATTTATAACTTCGAAAAGCAGGGGAAATTCCCTCGTCGTATTGCCGTTAGCAGCCGGAAGGTCGTTTGGGATTTGGATGAGGTCGAGAGTTGGATTGATACGTGCAGGCATTCGGGCCCGGCGCTTCGTCCCGGAATGGGGGCCTGAATTGTGGCGATTGATTTATTGAACATTGCCGCCAACATTGCGGCTTTCCCGCCTGAAGACATAGCCTTTACCCATGCAGTACTTTGCCAAGTTGGCTTGCCCCGCTCCAAGGTAGAAGGACAGGTTTTCATGCGCCAGAGCGGCGCGGCATGGGTCACCATACAGTCTGGCTACCTAGACGAGGGTAACGGTCCGGTATTGCAGCCTATCCCTTATGGCGTGATGCCCCGCCTTGCGCTAGCTTGGGTGTCTACCATCGCCGTGCGCAACAAAGAGCGTGAAATCAGGATAGGCGATAGTGCGGCCGAGTTTCTGCGTCTGATGGGGATGGGCGATGACGGGCGCCGATACTCCACTCTGCGTAAGCAGATGCACGCACTAGCGGCGTGCCGCTTGCAACTCGGATTCAAGGGACGTACCTACAATGGCCAGCCCATTGAGCAATTTGATGCCTGGATAGCGAACCGCAATAGTAAACAGCGGCTACTATGGCCCGGCACGATGGTGCTTTCCGAGGGGTATTTCAATTCCCTTATTGATAGCGCCGTACCTCTAGACAACCGAGCGCTAATTGCCCTCAAGGGCTCAGCGCTGGCCTTGGACATATATGCTTGGCTGGCTCACCGGTTGCATCGGATCGAGGGCAGGGGGACAAAGCTATACTGGAAGCCCCTGCGCGAGCAGTTTGCGCAGGAATACACTGGAAAGGACCCGGATAAGGACTTTAAGAAAAAATTCGTTCCGGCGTTACGCAAGGTGCTTGCGGTATACCCGCAAGCCAAGGTTAGTCAAATTAGGGGAGGTTTTCTTCTCGGCGGATCGCCGCCGCCGATCCCCTATAAAGGTGGCCCGCTCAAATGATGCTGTTTCTGTGTTTCCCATAATCGTCTCGCGAAATCGGACCCCCCTTTAATACCGCCAATTCATACGCACAGCTGAGCCCCTTTTTTGCTACGTACCCACGCTGCTAGCGTGATTGCATTCCACTTCACCACCTGTTTGAATTGCTGCTTACCAGTTATTTGCATTCGACTTGCCCAAATTCTTGCATAGGATTTTACCGGCACACTGCGTGCTCTTGACCGGCAGAAGTCGGCCAAGAGCGGTGATTCAGCCCGCCTAACAAACTGGGGGCGATTCATTTTTTCAGTCGGCGCTTCCCTCTGTGACCGTGCTGACAATTTAGTTTGGAATCGAGTGATAGAAAAAGAGGTAGATTTATTATCAGAAGAATAATATGTCCCCTTTTTCTTCAAGCACCGGATAAATCAAAAATCATCATCATTGATGTACCTGAAATAAGTACAGTAGTTTTTTGCGTTTTTCAATTTAGTCAGTTCATCAAGCTTTTTGGGAGGGTATTTCATTCCGGAGTGAGTTCTATAAAAGATAAGTACAATGACAGTGAATGCTGTGCTAATGACGCTCAGTAATGCCCCTTTGAAAGATAAAATTTGAAGTAGCACTGTTTCAAGAGTAAAGCTAATTTCTGGGGCGTGTGTAGCAGGCATGAAGCTCAGTGGATAAATTACTCCAATAAAAAAGATGCATAGCACCAACGCTAAGGCTGTAGAGATTTGACGAGGAGATTCAGGGTTTCCCTCTGTCGATTGGAGTAAGTCAGCAACCAATCTTGCATGGTGCTTTGCTACAAGATAGCTTCTTTCGAGTCCTTCTCGCTCTTTGGTAACTTCATCCCAGTTGGTTTTATAAATAGGGTCGTATGTTGAGTAAAGTGATCTGCTGTTTCCGTTTGCAAAGGCGTTGTAGTTACGCATTGCCGATAGAGTTTCCGAACCGCCGAGAAGTTTTAAGATAGGGGTGTCTTTGAATATCTCGTCTGCACGGTCAGACGCTTCTTGCTCCTCCCTTGCTGTCACGTTAGCCTCACATACTTTTGAAGCGATATACATCAACTCTTTTTTGATTTTCTCTTTTTCAGAGTATCGAGAGAAATCGCTTTTATCAATAAAGTCTTCCAGTATTTGATTGGTGATTTTTTCCATTGATTCGTTTGCAGGAAAGTGTTCATCTAAGAAGTCGTGAAATTTCCGGTATTCGTTATTGTTATAATGTTTGTTGTGCCATTCCATGTTGTAACTTTTGGCGTCGTCAGCAATTTTTTTTGCTTCAATCAGATAGTTGTTTAGCCTGGCATTTTTTTCTGAGAAGGCTGTTTGATTAGAGAATATCTTAGTGATTATGAATGCGCCGAAGATACCCACTATAGCTGCGGCAGATTGAGATAAAGAGCTAAAGAACCAGTTCCAGTCTGCGATCATTGTGTTATCTCTATTTTAAGATTGCGTAGGTTTGCTAAATCCAAATTCCAACCTATCTACCAGGCAAGCAAGCTTGCGGAAGTATGTGGAGTAGGAGGAGTGCTCGGTTTTGAGATTATTTTTATTGTTTTCTAATAGCTCTTTTACGGCTGCAATGTCGATATCACCATCATCTTGAAAAGGAATTATTAAGGTCGCCTTTTCTGCAGTGGTCTCTGCAATGATTTCTCGAGTGGATAGATTCTTATAGTTTGACTCATAGTGTTTTCTGTATTGATTTATTCGATAATCTTTTCTGTTGGCTTTGAAGATTATTCCCTCTATATCCGAGAACTCAGATTTCATAAGTTCGTCATGCGAAGTAATACCAAGTGTATGAAGATACCGAAAGCCCGGAATGTATTTGTTTGGTCTTTTTAATAGAGGTGGATAAACCTCTCTGAGCAGTTCTGCGGGGTCGTATTGGCTTTTTACTGAGATGATATCTGAAAATATATCGTCAATCGTTATGCCTTTGTAGCCTTGTTTTGAAATGCCTTCATGGCTTTTGGCTACGCCAACGCCTACGACAAACTCAACATCATCTTTATTGTCTATTTGATCTATGTCGAGAACAGCGAGCTTTGTTTCCGGATCGTTGGACTTTACCAAGTCGTACATTTGTTCTTTGCAGTACCTTAAAATTCGAGCAGGAATTTTTCTCTTGGTGCTTTCAATGGCTTCGTATACATCAAGGTAGTTTGAGGTTCGTATTACTGTTATGTTGAGTCGAGTTTCGCCGATTGACATTAATGCAGATTGAAAGCTTGGCTCCTCATCTTGTTTTGTTCTTTGGAGGAAGATTAGATTTCTGCCGAATAAGTCAAGTTTGTCTTGGCCAAGACAATTTACAATTGACTCAATGATTTTTTGGATGTTTCTATCGCTTATCGAATACCCGATAAATATTACCGGGTGCTCAATAAATATAGTGATGAGTTTTGCTGCTAAGTATGGGTTCTTCTCCTCAAAGATTTCGTAGTCTTCATTCGTTAGCACTAGGCTGTTAGGCTGACTCGCGCAACCATGAATTTTGTAAACTTCACCTATTGATTGCGGGTTGGAGAATAAAAGCTCCTCCTGTCCTATGAAGACTTTATAATCCGGGAATAGCTCTTCTATAAATAAATCCCAATTTGTTGTTATTATCCCATCTACGTTGAGGCGAGAAAGTGCTTCTAGCTCGTCACTAAGTCCGTCTGCTGATATTTTGTTGTGGCTTATGTTGGTGAGGTAACTTGCCATTTCATGCTTTAAGGCTGAAGAAACACTTGTGATGCTGTCAGAGTTGTTTTTTCTGGATTCTGAGTATTTTTCAGACTTCCACCACATTTCATTAAAGTCTTTCGCTATTGCACTTGCAGCTTTTGCGAGATCTTGATTGTTTTGAGAAGAGTAATACCCGAATTCCTGAATTCCATCACAGAATCGTTTAAGAAGCTCATCCCACTGTTCAAGCCCTATATATCGTCGTGAAAAGCCTGATCCCACGAATAAGAACGGAGCACCACCGTTTTGCGCCAATAGACGGGTTAAGCTCAGAGTAATATGTGACGCCATGACCGACTCCCTTGTGGCTGCGGAAAATCTTATTTTTCGAGTCTAGCACTAGAAGCTATTGGCTATCATTGTCCTAGCAGGAATCCGATGGTTGTGTAACGTTTCACCTTGGCGACACCACCAAGATTGCGCATATGCACAGCCGTCGATGTATTCGATTTCGCTCAATACAAAGCCGGTGAAGGCCATCCCGGCGAGCGTGGCATCCAGTAGAGGCGGTAGTGAATCGGGGTCGAGGGGCATGCCTACCTCAACGCGAGCAATGTTTGCAGCTCGACCCAGCTGCGGACACACGGTTGAGTTGACCATTACATTGCCCCGTATAGCTGGATACCGACGTCGCTCTTTGGGATCGAGCGCGACACCGCGTTTGCGCATTGGTGTGACCAGTACGTGCAAGGCTTGTTACTCACCAATTTTAATATCAAGCAACGCCTCGACTGCGAACGCCAGCGCGGCATCTGCCGATTCCAACAGATCGCTTAGGTCGTCTGCATTAATAATGTGGCTTTCGTATAGCGCATAAGCCTGCTGGAGTAACGCTTTGTTATGCAGACCAGGCATTGCAAGAAGCGCAACGTCATCGCGCAGCATCAATTCCCACAGCGCGATAGCTGACGACTTTGTGGAAACGGCGTCCGCAGTTCGAAAAGGGGACAGATTTGTTAAATGCGCTCGCAACGTCCCCTTCTGGCCGACGTCTGTCGGTCAAAGACACGCAGCGTGTTGGTCAAGCCGAATGCAAATAGGTGGTCAAGTCGGTGCAATTACACACGCTGCGATACGGAAGAAAATTATCCGTATGGGCGCTCATAAGCCTTGGCCTATGGCAGGTTGCATGCGTGAAATCGGACCCCTTAACGACGTGAAATCGGACCCCATTTCTTACGTGAAATCAGACCCCTAAATAACGTGAAATCGGCCCCCCCCTAAACCTCTAGGATTATCCTATAGATAAAGTCCTATAAATAACCTGTAAGAGGATGGGCACCAAAGGGAGTGTCAGGGTCAGTGCGCTTAAAAAGTGTTATGGCAAAGAATTGCTAAAAATCTATGAATATTAATAGTTGCCAACGTTCGTATGATAGGTGTTCAAGGTCCATGCGTATTGCATTGGTGTCCGAATAGAAGAGGGTGAGACAAGTCCATGCGTATTACTGATGGGCTCCTTTCATTACCGCACGTTGGTTGCGAATACCTTGACCGATTCAGTGTAAGCCGCAGCCGTCTGTCTGCGCGAGCCATCCAGATGGAAATGGTAAGCCACTTCACTCGGCCGACACTAGAGCGCGCGACCTTGGCGTACGACTTTTCCACATTCTTCGAGTTCCCCTTGCAGGTTGGCCTGCGGCCGCTTGACACCAAAAGGGGATAGCCGCTGGCTGGCTTGTCATTTGAGTTTGCTTCAAGCGTCGCGGGAGCCACCGAACCCGCTTTTCATGGAAGGTGTAATGCCTTGGAGGCCTAAGGTGTCAAAAGCGCTCTGAGCGCAGCACAGAGGCCTTCCTGATGTGCGACATGCAAACAAAACCCCGCACTCGGGCGGGGTTGTCTGTAGGACAGGGTAGTGATTAACGATTGTCAGGGTTTTCCTGCAGCTGTGCTTGCCGCGCGGCTTGGATGGCCGTCAAAACCTCCTGGTTCAAGTTAGCGTTAGTTTTGCTACCCAGCAAAGGCATACGATTCAGAGCATTTGCCCCGACAAACATGCGATATGACGCAGACATTGCGAGCGGGCTAACGCGAAGCTGCAACGCCGTGTACTGCCGATCCAGCTTATCTAGCTGCGGCCCGTAACCTTTGCTTCGCAGCCACCGGCCGAGTGCCCACATGCCGACTGCGAACGTGAAGGCGAATACTACGAATCCAGCGAACATCAGAAAGTCCATCATGACTATTTCTCCGTTTTTTCGTTGTTGGAGGCCGTACCCGGCACACTCAGCGAGGCCAGGCGACCATTAGCAGAGCTTGCTTCTGAGGCCGGACGGATCACGTTGGAATCCCCCAGCTCGGAATCACCGGCTAAATCTCCACTGCTATTTATCGGGGTCGAATTGACCTCGCTATTTGAAGGCGGGGTTGATCCAGCCCCAAAGGACAGGCCATGCGCATTCTCCATACCCGGTACAGCCATTGAAGCCATCACCCCAAGCACCTTTGCACCTCCATTCGCCGCTTGAGAAAGGGCATTTCCAGAGCCTTCAGTACCTCTCTTTGGTGTCTCTTGCTGTTTGTCTTTGTCGTCGTTGTCTTGCATTGGCTTTCCAGCCTGCTTGGCGGCCTGTTGTACGCTGCTGTTAGATTGCTGGGCAAGGCTAGGCCTCGCATTAGCCGTACTGCCCCCTACGCTCGATCCCGCTGATGTAGATCCCTTGAGGGCCCCGCCGTCACCAGTGCTGGCACCCACTCCAGAGGATGCGGCATTGCCCATTGAAGCTACTGCACCGGTGCCGGAGTTTGCCGCACCGGCAAAGCTTGAGTTGATAGCGCCAGCCAATCCTCCGCTACCGGCAGCCCCTGCAGCACTAGCACTACTACTGGCAGCGCCAAGCGCACCCGCGGCGGCGGGCGCAGCGGCACCGGCCGTGGCGATGGTGGCGACTGCGGCAGCAGCACCGGCCGCAGCCATTCCGCCGAGGGCCGAACCGCCGCCCATAGACGTGCCGCTTATCATCCCGCCAATCAGTTCGGGAATAGTCTTGGTCAGATAGGCGCATACCAGAGCTAAACCTGCCAATGTCATCAGCGATGCTTCGTCATTGGTATAAGCGGCTAACCAGGACTTCGCCGATGTGACAATAATTCCTACGATCAATGTTAAGACGAACAGCTTGGCACCTACGGCAACAACGAAGCGGAGTGGTGCAATTGCAAAATCGCGTGTCCATTGCGAACCACCGAAGCCGAAGAAAAGCACGGAGGCATTGATGATGACGTACGACTCTACGAGCGTCACAAACATGAATGCCGCAATAAAGGCGAAGCACAGTAAAACCAAGCAACCAACAAGAGCGATAAGGACTGCTTTACCCGGAGAGAAAAGTGATATTCCCTCCACGATGGTGCGTGAGAAGTTGACAGCCACTGCGAACATATCACCGGGCTGAAGCGCACGGCCCAGACCGCTAGCTGTGCCCGCTGCTTCTCGAAAGCTGTCCACTACGGCTGTCGCCCATGGAACGGAATGCTCAATGACTGCGTAGAAAAAGCCAATGACCATGAAGAAGCGGATCAGCTCGCCGACAACTTCGCCCAAGTCAGCTTGTTTCATCACTAAAGGCATGAACGTCCAAACCAATTGAATGAGAGCGAGAGAGGCCAGCAATTTGAGTGCATACCCTTGTAGCCGTGGTGACCATTCACTTGCGGCTTGATAAAGCATCCGCAAAAGCCCGTTCATTTCATTGCTTTGAGTTACATCTCCTGCTGCCATCGCGCTACCGGCCGAAAGAAAGAGTGTTGCACTGACGAGTGCTAGAAATGTTGAACGTTGCATAGTTAGAAATCCTCAGACGAGCCCCAGTTATTTTTCCGGGCTTCATAGTTTTTATCCGTGTCTGATTGCATCGAACGCTCAGTAGCCACGCAGTCGGTGCGGATAGAGACAATGAATCCGGACAGAGCAGCACCACTAAGAGCAGAGACGATGCATAACCCAGCGATCAGATTTTTGGATATGAACATTGTTAGAAATCCTCGGAGGGCCCCCAGTTGTTTCTACGAGCCTCAAACTTTTGCTCGGCGGCTTCGCTAGCAGCCTTTCGGTCGCCCTGCTGAGCCATATAGTTACCTTGCATATTTATTTGCGTAGCCAGTAGATCGCGCAGTTTTTGCAACTGCTGCACGTTCTGAGAGGCTATCTCGTTGCCTGCCTGAATGGCTTGCATCCGGCCCACGGCCGACTGTGAGCGAGCCACCATGTGATCGAGCTGGGTATCCTCAGACTCGAAAGTTCTGGTATTGAGGTTGGCAGCTTCAAGGGCCGCTTTTACACTGTCGCGGTTTTGCTCTGACCACTTCTGATAGCGCTCACGCGCCGGTACTTCCGCCGAGTTTGCAGCTTGATTTAGATAGGACTGAAAGCCAGGAAAAGCGGTGTTGAACTGCGAGTCCATATTCTGGATCTTGCGGCCTAGGGACTGTGAGCGGGTGTAAATGTTGGCCACGTTTTTAAGGTCCGACGCGATACTGCCAAACATGGTGCTTGGCAAGCCCGTGCCCTGGGTGACCATGTTCTGATACTGCTGAATCTGCGTCTGTAGCTGCTCGGCAGTAGTCAGCGCCGTGTTGACTGCCTCAGCGTACTCAAACATCTGTTGATAGAACGTCGAGCAGTTTGAGCAGTAAACTGCATAGGCGGGAGGCGATGCAAAGTAGAGACCCACACTAACGCCTGTGCTTATCATTGCTAAAACCAATGCAGTGCGTCTTCTGGATTTTCGAGCTAATGAAATCGGCGGTTTTAGGGATTCTGCATTCATAACGAATACCTCGTTTTGTCATAGTCCAAGATTCGATTATTGCCCCATATTTCCAGAGCATTCCACTCATATTTATGGATTTAATCCTTTCAAAATCAGTATCTTACTGTCCGACAAACGTATAATTCCGGACAAAAGAGACAACCCGATGTCGTTGTTCTTTCAGGAGTTTTTTCGTCAAAAAGGTCAAGAAAAATGTGTCCCACAAACGGGTAGTTTCCGGACAGAAATAAAACCTAGCGACGTGGGCTTTGCAGCTAAAAGGTTTAGCCAAAAGCTAGATGGGATTGCCGCAATGTGGATCGCCGCTGAAATCCGGGGCATTTTTCGCCGGTTTTCGCGCGGCCGCAGAGGGTGGTCTTGGTTGACTTCCTGGGCCTCCGGTAAAGGATGGGTTGGGGGAGTGATTTGCTCGCCACTTTTTCTTTGGTGCCCATCGTCCTTTGCTTGGTTCATATCATGCGCACCTTCTGTATCTGTTTTGCGCATTGAGCAGGTAGGCCGTGATGGAATCCGCACTAGCTAAAAACTGCGTTGTTACGCGTCTGGGTGCGTTTCTATGCGCCTTTTTGCTTTTTTGCCACACACAAAGTGCGCTGGTATGCGCGTCAATGCGTCCTTATGCGTTTAGCCCTCTGTTTTGAGGCTCCGATGGATCGTGATCGATTCGAACGCACGCACACGCATAGATTAAGACGGCAAGATGTGTGTTGTGGGCCCACAGGCTTCGCCTGCTCCCCCCCACCACCGCCACTTATTCGCCTTCGGCTCAACGTATCTTGCTCTGCGAGCCGCACAGCCGCTGCCGCGTCTAAGGGCAAAAACACCGCAACACCTGGAGCACCTATGACAAGCGGCACCAAACAAAAAACCACGGCTCGCCGACGCGGCAAGCCAATCGAGGTTTGGGTTACTGACGAGGAAAAAGCCATGATCAGCGAACGCGCCAACGAGGCGGGCATGTCGCGGTCTGGTTACCTTCGCGCCCTTGGCCTGAACTCGCCGATACGGTCTGTTGTTGACCTGACCGCTGTTGCCGATTTGGCCAAGGTAAATGGCGACCTCGGACGGGTCGCCGGGCTGTTGAAGCTGTGGCTTGCGGAGAAAAACGGCCAGGGAGCAAGTTCAGTCGAGGTGGAGCGGATGATGGTCGAGTTTCGTGAGTTGCAAGCCGGTATTCGGGAAAAAATGAGCGCTGTAGTTTTTACTCGAAAGCGTGAGGGCTGACCCCTGGAAATCTCTGGATTGTGCAATCCAATTCAGTTCTGGCGGTTGCCAGAATGGTGCATTTCCTACCTTGTATGGTTCGATAGCACTGGTCGTGAACGGCAGCTCTCAAACCTCATCATGCAGTTCAGAAATCAGCGCATGAACGAATTACGCAGTTGGTGATTGGCTGATACTTGGACGTTGCGGCATGAGCTAGGAGTCCTCTTAAGCCCATTTCACGTTAAAAAACGATCGACAAAGCGATCGTAATCGCTTACTCTGTGCGCTTTTTCGGCCCATGCCGACACCAGAGGAAGCGCTCAAATGCAAAGGCCTATCGGAATTGACTTATTCGCAGGTGCTGGAGGGCTGAGCCTAGGCTTTGAATCTGCAGGTTTTGATATCGTTGCTGCGGTAGAAATTGACCCGATCCATTCCTCTGCCCACAAGTTCAATTTCCCTCACACGGCAACCATTTGTAAGAGTGTTGTGGATGTGACAGGTGAGGAACTGCGAAAGCGAGCAGGAATTGGCAGCAGGGAAATCGACGTTATATTCGGTGGCGCACCTTGCCAAGGATTTTCGTTGATCGGTAAACGAGCGATGGACGATCCACGTAATCAGCTAGTTCACCACTTTGTGCGTTTGGTTCAAGAGCTGAAGCCCAAATATTTCGTCTTTGAAAACGTAAAGGGATTAACGGTAGGTACGCATCGTCGATTCCTGCAGGAGATTGTTGAGGCTTTTCAATCGTGTGATTACGAGATACAACTGCCTTACAAAGTGTTAAATGCTGCCGATTACGGAGTTCCTCAATCCCGGCAGAGGTTGTTTCTGATTGGAGCGCGAAAGGGTATCCCCCTTCCTTCCTATCCTGGTCCGACCAATCGAGTTACTGTTAATGAGGCTATTAGTGATATTCCGGAAGCAGGGAATTTCCCCGAGTTGCTAGGCCGTGATTGGGTCAAAGCAAAGTTTGGCAAGCCGTCTCCATATGCTGCCGTGTTACGAGGGAAAGTTGTAGATCCAGAAGACTATTCGTATCCTCGTATTTTTGACTCTTCTTTATTAACGTCGAGCACTTGGACTGTGCATACTGACTTATCGAAGCAGCGTTTCGCCGCAACACCTAACGGACAAACTGAACCCGTTAGTCGCTTTTTAAAGCTTGATCCAAACGGAGTATGTAATACGCTGCGTGCGGGTACGGCGAGCGATAGAGGTGCATTTACTTCTCCAAGGCCGATTCATCCTTCACAACCCCGCGTTATTACTGTCCGCGAGGCTGCACGGCTGCATTCTTATCCCGACTGGTTCCGGTTTCATGTGACTAAGTGGCACGGGTTTCGCCAAATTGGGAATTCTGTTCCGCCTTATTTAGGGCGTGCTGTTGCTGCTCAGCTAATTAAAGCTCTAGGGGTCAAGCCAGAGAAGCCAGCCGAAGCTATCGCTTTAGGTGATGAGGCTTTGCTATCAATATCAATGGCAGATGCGTCACGGATGTTTGGTGTTCCGAGTGATGTGATTTTAAAACGCACACGTCCTTCTTCTTTAGATAGCGCTGAGTTAATTGAGGCAGTTCCAGTCGTTCCCGAGAAAAAAGAGCGTAGCAAAGAGGCTGCGAATGTATGAGTAAGCGAAGCGTAGTAGAGAAAACTATTTCGCAGAACCGATACCACGCATTAATTGAAAAGATTTTTTTTGATCACTACGAGGAAGGTGCAACATCAATTGATTTTAAGAGGAGCGATTTAAAAGGTGCTGCTACTGATTTAAACATCGTCCTGCCTGAAAATCTCGGGGATGTTATTTATGCAATACGTTTTCGTGTTCCTATGCCAGCATCCATCCTTAGGACGCAACCAGACGGTTACGAGTGGCTGATAGAATTGGCCGGACGAGCGCTCTATCAATTTCGGCTCCGTAAGGCTAATCGAATTGTTCCAAATCAGAACTTGGTCACGATTCGGATTCCTGATAGTACGCCGGAGATTATCACTGCCTACGCGCTTGATGATGAGCAAGCCTTGTTGGCAAAAGTTCGTTACAATCGTCTAATTGACATATTTTTAGGTCTTACGACGTATTCATTGCAGAATCACCTCAGAACTTCCGTAAAAAATGTTGGCCAAATTGAGATTGACGAGATGTATATCGGTCTTGATAAGTTTGGAAGTCACTACGTAATACCAGTGCAGGCGAAAGGTGGGAGTGATCAAATTTCGGTTGTGCAGACGTCTCAAGATATGCGCTGCTGTGCTGAGAAATACCCGGGACTACGATGTCGTCCGATTTCTGCTCAGTTTCTCTCAAGTGATTTAATTGCGTTATTTGAATTAACTATAGATGACGATGAAATAAAAGTTGTGGAAGAGCGTCATTATAAATTAGTGCCAGCGTCTGAGATCGACAGAGCCGAGGTCACAATCTATAGGTGATCATTGATTGTTGAGCGTTTTTTAGCGCGACTCTATGGGGTGTGATGCTTTTTAAGTGTGAGGCGGCCATAAAGAAGCCGCCTCTGGTTGTAGTAGTGAGAATCAAAGCTTTAGATGTGTTGGCATCGTTAAGGTTTTATAAAGGGGTAAAATGCTTTTTGCATTACCTCTTTCAACGCAGCAGGAACTCCGTCCCAATTATCAGCCCATTCTAGGGTTTTCTTATAGGCATTAAACGGTTTTTCAGAGCTAGGAGCCGGATATCCTAGTAGATCTTCTACGCACTCCTGGAGCATTATGACTCTGCTGGCATCACCCACGGCGTCAGCGATAGGTTGATTAAATACCTCGGCGCCTGCGGTGCCTTGATCTCTGTCATGTATTACAAAAAAGTTTACACCAAGAGCTGTTAAATACTTCGCTAGCCCGATGATTGAGGCTTTTCCTCGGGCTTTAACTATTTCACTGCCTGATAGCACTCTTGCGCGCAGTTCAGGAGGCATTCGTCTGATGGCTTCTTTTAGCAAAACCTCTTCGGTGTCACCTTCGACTACTATGACCTTTCGAGTGAAAAATATTCGTGATACGTGATCATCAAGTTTTATTAGCATTTTAACTTGATCTTTATCGTTTCCTTGAAGTTCACGGAATTTCTCGGAGACTGAAAAAGGATGTATCGTCGAATGGCCCTCTTCGTAATGAAACCGATTGAGTACCTGTTTCGGTTTTCGAGATAAATCTATCAAGTATGGTGAGTGCGTGGTTGCGACTATCTGTGATGTGCCATCAGAAAGCTCGTAAATCAAATCACGCATTTGATTAGCTGCACTCGGATGCAGAAATATCTCGGGCTCCTCAAAGCCTATAATTAAACCGCGACTGTCGTTCCCCCCTCTTTTTTTCAACCACTGTTGCCGGAAGCGCAATAGTCCGAATACTGCGGCTCGGACCATCCCTGTTCCTTGGTTGGCAATAGACGTTCGTATATTGCTGGACATCTCAATTGCGAATGTTGGATTTAAGGATTCTGGTCCAGACAGATCGGCGGATGCAAAAATTTTAGATTCAGGAAACACTCCGCATAGGATCGAATTAAGTTCGATCATCATCTTGCCGAACTCAGAGTTTGAATCGGAAGGATCTAGTTCTTTTGCAAGAAGATTTAGACTTTCCTGTGCTAGTTTAAAGTGCTGCGAAGTTTCTCTGACGTCTTTGAAGAGCTCATTTAATGTTTTATGTAAAACTCCAGTTTTGTCGAACTCATGAGCTGCGGCTTCTGCTGGTATTAATAGGAAGTTCGGAAGCTTAGATAATACAACTGCTGGAATGCCTCCAGGGTTTTTATCCCAGACCTCCTGTTCTGAGAAATCCCAGATGTCGTTGATGAGCTCTAGCTTGCTACGATCTCCGGCGCTGATTTTTTTGTCTATATCTTTAAATAGTTCAGAAATTAAGGCAGCATCTATGCCTTTTTCGACGAATTCCGAAGGTTTTGTAAGTGTTGCATATTTTTCATTGATGGTTCGGGCGAATGACTTTAGTTCTGTGATTACATCCTCGCCCAGTTCATATGTTTTCCTATAGAAGATGCTTTTTCCGGTTTCGCCAGAGTCTTTAGGATCATAGTTGAATACTCTACCCTTGAAACCTCTCCAATCTAAAGCTTGGTCGGGGACGTTGCGAAACTCTGCTTCAAGTATGATCGTTTTGCAGGAGATTTTATTCTCACCTGTTTCAGCGTCAACCTCCGAGCAGTATAAGGATGGCTCCATTCTAGTTCGTGCAGAAAGTAGCCATTCTATGGCTTTTAATACAGAACTTTTTCCTGCATTATTTGCTCCGATAAGAAACGTGGCTTCGCCAAAATCAACACTGGCAGAGTGGATACGTTTAAAGCCGGCAATGTCCAACTTATGTAATCGCATACGATCTATCCTTGATTGCGTTATGATAACTCTTCGCCATCATGCCTCTCCGTTGAAACGGATGGCAATTTAATCTGTAGCTGAACACTGAGATATAACAGCAGTTTCTGGATTTATTGTTATTTATCAATGATTTAGAAGTAGGGCCGTTATGGAGGCAAACGTGATCTGTTTGAGCGCTTTAGCGAATCTGTCTAACCGCAGATCGCCGATGGAAGCGCTTCGTAGACATTCGAGAGCTATGCACACGTGCAGGGCAGGTCGGCTGCCTTTGAAGGATGAGAACTTCCTATGAAAGACAGGTCGCATGACGAGGCTATGGCCGAGTATCTGCTCACCCATCCAATCTATGCAGCTGAGCTTTTAGCAAGTGTGCGTCGTGATGGTGATGTTGCCGAGCTCGCCATACTTTTGAGACAGTTAGGTAAGCCGTTCGAATATCCGCAAAAGCTAAATCAAGAACCCAAATCATAAACCTGAAAGCCGAGAATGGTATAGTTCATGGTATCGTTTAAAGATTGGCTGAATTTGTGCCTAAAAATATAGGGTTTTAGGGTTAATTGATAATAGAGTGGGAATGATTGGACGTCCGGCATTGCCCGGCGCCCACTAGCAAGAAATGCCCTGGAGCCCGCTTAATTGCGGGCTTTTTGGTTCTGGCCGATCTCTTTTTGAGAATGATGTGATTACTTTTCACGCAAGATGCTCACCCCCAGCCTACCTGCGAGCCGAGTCAGGTTCGCGCGATCCAGATTAAGACCTCTAGCTGCAGCAGAAACATTGCCTTCTGAAAGCCTGAGAGCCTCTTCCAATATCGCTTTCTTGTATCCGTCGACAGATGATTTGAAATCGTGAGACGGGAGCTGCTGTGCAAGGATAGAGCCTGATTTTTCCGCAACCCGCTCGGAGGGCGATTCCAGTAGGTCAAGGTCCTGCAATTCCAGCGACAAAACACTCTGCCTTTTCAAAGACGCCGCTCTTTTTTTTGCCTTCAGCGCGGCCCTCGCCATCAGGTGTTCCAGTTCCCGGATATTCCCTGGCCACGAGTAGCCGACTAATGCTTGGCGGGCAGAGTCGGAAAATCGCAATGAAGGTACGCCGACCCTCCAGCGGTTTTCTTCCGCGAATGCTCCGGCGAGCAACATGATGTCGTCCCGACGTTCTTTCAAAGAGGGGACGCGTAATGGGTAGACGCTTAGTCGGTGATACAAGTCTGCTCGAAAGCGACCCGCACGCACTTCCTCAATCAGGTCTCGGTTGGTGGCGGCAATCAAACGAATATCGACGACATGGAGCTTGTCTGAACCGACCCGCTGAAGCTGGCCACCCTGAAGTACGCGAAGCAGGGTGGCTTGCGCGGCCAACGGCAGCTCGCCGAGCTCATCCAGAAATAGTGTGCCAGTGCTGGCCACTTCAAATTTACCCAGCCGATTTTCGATGGCTCCCGAAAAGGCGCCTTTGACGTGTCCGAAAAGCTCGCTTTCAATCAGGTGCTCAGGAAGGGCGGCGCAATTGACCGTTATGAATGGTTTGTCCGCTCGCGTCGAGAGATCGTGCAGCCGCTGGGCAACCAGTTCCTTACCTACTCCGGTTTCGCCGGTAATCAAAACCGTGAGGTCGCTTGAAGCGACCAGATCGATTTCAGAGAGGAGTTGCCTGAAACTTTCGCTGTTCCCAATCATTTCAGGCTTGGGCCTGCGTGCAGAGAGCCGGTACGCTTCTGCTCGTTTCCGTTCTCCGGCAACGGTGCGCAATAGATCATCAAATCGGGATGCCGCTACGACGGTCGCCGCAGCGAACATGGCAAAGGTCTCGACGGTTTGAAGATCCTGCTCAGAGAACTGCCCCACGGTCAGGGCGTCCAGTGTCAGAACCCCCCAGGTTTTGTCATTGATCCGCAACGAGCAGCCCATGCAGTCGTGTACGGGCAAGGCGCTTGAACCGATCAGTCCGTCATAGGGGTCTGGAAGATCACAGTTCGGTGGAAACAGAACGGCTCCCTGCGCTTCAATGATCGCCTCCAGTCGCGGATTGCTTGCCACGCGGTAGCGTCGGGCCATTGCGTCACTGGCCAAGCCATGCGCGGCAACCGGTATGAGTTCGCCCTGCTCCAGGCGCAGTAATGCCACAGCATCCGAGGGGACCAGCTCTCGCAATGCGTTCAGAACACGGTAGTAACGATGCTCTGCAGGCAGCTCTACTGCTAAATCACCCAAGAGCGGAAGAAGGGCATGCAACGCATTCAGTTGATGAGTCGAAATGACATCTTTTTTCACGGATCAGGTCTTAATAACACAGTCATAAAGACTCTATACGCCTTCGGCTTGCTGTTTTACAAGGCTTTTATGCCTGGCACGGCGGTTGCTCTAACCAAGGGTATAGATTCCTACCCTCTGGAGCCCACCATGCTGACCTCAACCCAGCGCGACATCATCAAAGCAACTGTGCCTCTGCTTGAAACTGGAGGGGAAGCGCTGATCACTTATTTTTATCAACTCATGCTCGACACGCACCCTGAAGTGCGTCCGTTGTTCAATGAGGCGCATCAAGCTAACGGGTCGCAGCCCCGCGCGCTTGCCAACGGCGTGCTGATGTATGCCAGGAATATCGACAGGCTCGAAAACCTGGGCGGGCTGGCGAGCCAGATAATCAACAAGCATGTGGCGCTGCAGATCCTTCCCGAGCATTACCCTATTGTCGGCTCCTGCCTTTTGCAGGCTATCCGCGAGGTGCTGGGCGCAGAAATCGCGACAGATGAAGTCATCGCAGCGTGGGCCGCAGCCTATCAACAGCTCGCAGATATCCTCATCGCCGGTGAGCAGAGTGTCTACGACGCCATTGCTGCAGCACCGGGCGGCTGGCGGGGTGGCCGTCAATTCACAGTCCTTAGAAAGGTGGCCGAAAGCGCTGAAATTACGTCATTTTATCTTGCGCCCACTGATCATCAGCCCGTTATCCGGCATAAAGCCGGACAGTACATCGGCCTACGGCTCATGATCGATGGTAAGGAAGTGCGGCGTAACTACTCTTTGAGTGAGCAGGCTGACGGTGTTCGATATCGAATCAGCGTCAAGCGCGAGCTGGGGGGACTCGCGTCTACCTATCTGCACGATCATGTGGAGGCGGGAAGCTCGCTCGATGTGTTTCCTCCTTCCGGGGATTTCACGCTTAACGACCATATCAAGCCACTGATACTTATCAGCGGCGGCGTCGGGATCACGCCAACGTTGGCAATGGCCGAGCAAGCGCTGGAGTCCGGGGAGCGACCAGTAACCTTCATTCACTATGCACGTAATGGTCAGGTGCATGCGTTCTCAGACCTCCTGCGAAGCTGGCAACAACGCTACCCGCTGTTCAAGGCTCGTGTCGTCTATGCGGAGCGGGCCGATCATGAGGTCTACACGCCAGACGCCATTGGCTTTCCCTTAATCACTCACCTTGAACAATGGCTGCCGGCTGACCGCGATGTCGACGTTTATTTCCTGGGACCCAAACCATTCATGGCATTCATGAAACGGGCCTTAAAGGATCTGGGAGTACCAGAGAAACAGGCCCGGTATGAGTTTTTCGGTCCCGCGCAAGCCTTGGCGTGAGGTTGCAAGGCAACTCTAGGCTCTGTACGAAAAGTGGCTGCGCTCGGTGATGCTTCGTTAAAAACAGGCTCGGATGCGAGTCCAATCGGAATGCTCATTTACAACACGTAGACTCCGCTTCCTCGCCTGTTTTTGCCTCGCCTGACCTTCGCTCGCCGACTTTTCGTACAGAGCCTAGGGCAGTGGCTAAAGAGTTCGTATTTGCTTTGGCAGATTCGGCTCAAAGACAATAAATGAGACCAGAGTGATGCATAACCAGGCGTTACCGGCACGAAATAATCAAAACCAGAACTTGCTATGGTCTGCGGTCGCTGCGGCCATGGTAATGGCCATTGGCATGGGCTTTGGACGTTTTGCTTATACCGGCGTCTATCCTGTGATGGTTCACGAGGGCATAGTGAACCTGCATGATGGCACTTTGGCTGCGTCAGCCAATTATGCCGGATACTTGTTAGGCGCTTTACTGGCTGCGCGCTTATCAAGCGGTCATTCACGCAGGTGGATAGTGGTCTCTATCCTCGCCAGCGTGGCGTGCCTGATTGCGCTGGCCTATACCGCGCTGCCTTGGCTAATTATCAGCATTCGAGGCGTGGCAGGGCTCTTCAGTGCGCTGTCCATGATCGCCGCATCGCAGTGGTTGTTGCAGCACAAGGGGCATCATGAGGGAGCCCCCATACTCTTTTCAGGAGTGGGCATAGGAATCTTCTTGTCAGCAGAAATTCTGGCCATTGCTCAAGGCGTCGGACTTAACAGTTTTAGTCTGTGGCTTACGCTGGGCGCGAGCAGCGCCGTACTAAGCGGCATTGCCATAAAGAAACTGGATAAGCGCTCCACCCATTTAATAGCCCCATCAGCCAGTGATGCTCCTGGGCGTCATATGGCGTTAGGCGCATGGCCTTTAATTGCGGTCTACGGGTTGGCGGGTTTTGGCTACATTATTACGGCGACGTACCTTCCGATGCTGGTGAAAAGCGCCTTTGGAGATATGAACCCCGTTCACATCTGGGCTATTTTCGGTCTTGGAGCCGCGCCCTCCTGCTACCTCTGGCACACACTTCACCTGAGATTTGGCACTCACGTTGCGCTCCGTGCAAACCTTCTGCTTCAAGCGTTCGGCGTCATTCTGCCAGTTATATCACCTACCGAGGTGGGATACGTGGGCAGCGCGTTAATTGTTGGCGGAACATTCATGGGCACCGTAACCATAGCCATGCCCGCCGCAAAACGCGTTTCACACACTATTAAGCACAACCTTATCGCTGTCATGACTGCTGCCTATGGCACAGGCCAAATCATTGGGCCGTTATTAGCGAGCTACCTGTTCGCATACAGCGGCTCGTTTAACACCTCGCTGATCGCCGCAGGCGTTGGCCTGCTGCTCTCGACACTGCTGACCGTTCGACTTCCTTCACCACTCCAGACAGACAGGTAGTGACATGAACACCACGAATTTCTGGTCCAGCATAGGGGTTCGGCTACCCATTATTCAGGCGCCGATGGTTGGCGTTTCAACTCCAGTACTTGCTGCCGAGGTTAGTAACGCAGGAGCCCTGGGATCGATCGGCCTTGGCGCCAGCACCCCGGATCAGGCACGAGCCCTTATAAAACAGACGCGCGAACTGACTGACCAACCGTTCAACGTGAACATGTTCTGCCATAGACCTGCCCGTTTTAGCCATACGCAGAACGATGCCTGGCTGGCCTATACCGCAAAATGGTTCTCCGAATTCAATGCAGCGCCTCCTCAAGAAATACGCGAAATTTATAAAAGTTTTCTGAGTGACCGGGTGATGCTTGAAGTGCTATTAGCCGAGCGGCCCGCCGTAGTCAGCTTCCACTTCGGCACACCCGACGCGGCCTGGGTAGCTGAGCTAAGAGAGGCGGGCATTGTTACGCTGGGTTGTGCCACCACGCTCAAGGAAGCACAAATGCTTCAGAAGACAGGCGTGGACGCCATTGTCGCGCAAGGCTATGAGGCAGGAGGGCACCGTGGTGTATTCGACGATACGCCCAACCAGGACCACGAGCTTGGGTTGTTCCCCTTGACCCGGATGTTGACTACACACGTAGGCTTACCGGTGATCGCAGCCGGTGGGATCATGGACGGCGTAGGCATTAACGCGGCATTGGCATTGGGGGCCATAGGTGTACAAATGGGAACCGCCTTTATCCTGTGTCCCGAGTCCTCAGCTACGCCCGAGCATCGCGCAGTGCTTGTCTCCGCAAGAGCCCATGAAACTCGCGTAACCAGCTATGTATCCGGCCGTCCTGCCCGTGGCTTGGCGAATCGTTTGTACCTGGAAAACACCGAACAACAGATCCCTGTCCCAGCCGAATATCCCTTGGCTTATGATGTGGCCAAAGCACTGCACGCCGCCGCTGTTCTAAAAGGCTGTCATGATTTTGCCGCTCAATGGGCCGGGCAAGGGGCGCCACTCGCACGCGCACTCCCTGCAGCAGAATTGATCAAAACCCTGGTGGAAGAGATGCGTTCAGCGTCTACATCCACAACCTTCCTGTAGAGAGACAATCAATGCCATTGCTGAAAATTGATGTAATAGAGGGCCGTTCGGATCAGGAAATCGAGACGTTGCTGGATGCGATCCACGACGCGATGGTGAACGCATTCCAGGTTCCTGAACGTGACCGCTACCAGGTGTTGAATGAACACAAAAGAAATCGACTGATCATTCAGGATACGGGTCTTGGATTTACGCGGTCCGACAAAGTCGTTGTCATCACCGCCATTAGCAGGCCGCGTCCAGCAGAGATGAAAAAGCGGTTTTATGCCCTGATAGCAGAAGGATTGGAGCGCAACTGTGGCATCGCAGCAGAGGACGTCATGGTTTCGATAGTGATCAACAGTGACGAAGACTGGAGTTTCGGTCTGGGGCGCGCTCAATTTCTAACAGGTGAGCTATAACGGCACTTCCGCCAATCACCACCTCGAACTTCACGCTAGATGCTGGGCAGAAATCAATCAGGGTTGGAGCTTATGTGATCTATCAAACGGCCCGAGAACGCAAAGGAATCAGCGCTACGTTACCCGCTGGTGATACGTCCCAATGAGCACTTTCACGCAAGAGGCTGCCTTCGTGACGGGCGTCTCAGCTCCTTACCGACCGCAAAACACCTCATTTGATACTGATCTGAAGTTCGAGGAAAATCGTTACGGACAACCCGCTCAAAGGCACCCCAGCCCCAGCCCCAACGCCGGGGTAGCCTAGCAAAAAATATTCGATATCCGCATCCCTAAAAACCAAGGACCCCATTCATGAAATCCCGATTTTCTCTCAGTTCATCTTTCCTGATCATGTTGTCGCTGACAGGATGCGCAGCGAATATGGATGCTCCAAAGCACGATCAGCCTGGAGAAAGCGCGCTTTACGGCAGTTGGCATGTTGCAGGTGTAGCGGTATCAGACTCGGGCGTGCAGGCACTGGGGGATGATGATCCGAGCTTTATGGGGCGACGTCTCAGTTTCAGTCACGACCAGCTTGCATGGAAAGCGTCCACAGACTCCACGGAAGATGTGTGCAAGGGGCCTGTTTTTCATAAGCTTCCGGCGATGAGTGGAGCTGAACTGGAGCCGCAACTCCATAAGCTTGGCATCGAAAAAGCTGTGCGCTATAGCGTTGAATGCAAATCTGGGAGCTGGGGTCCTTTTGACAAAGAAACTCCGGCATTTTTCCTGGCACAGGACGGGTCGTTAGCTCTTTCCTGGTATGACGGCGGACTGCTGAAGCTCGTGCGAGACTGATCACGCACAGACCCTTCGCATAGCGCTGTGAAGGGTCTCCTGAAAAAGTAACCTGCGTTGCAATCAGTACAACTGAGGCGGAACATCGGCTATTGGTACTAAGGGCTGCGCTCGGCAGTTACCTCTCTCTTACCACACAAGTCCCCCTGAGCATCAACTGTTGCTATCAGATCAGCCCCGACTGTAACTATCTCCCCATCAATAATCCGCTTATCGTCGTGCTTGTACTACGGAGTGACAGTCATGCCGGATGCAGCCAATCTCTACCTGTTCATTGTCGCCGCCACGTTACTTTTAATCGTTCCGGGTCCGAACATGGCTTTTGTGACCAGTCATGCGTTGGCCCACGGTTGGCGTGCTGGCTTCGCTGCCGCTCTCGGTATCTCCTTCGCCGACGTGCTGATGACCGCTCTGGTCAGTGCAGGTATTGGCGCTGTGGTCATGAGTTGGGCACCTGCATTTGAAGTACTACGCTTGGCAGGGGCGTGTTATCTGATATGGATCGCCTGGCAAGCTTTAAAAGCGCCAGCCGCGACTGCCAGCGGGCAGCCCCAATTGGCTTCCTTCCGGAAAATATTCGCCAGAGGCACACTGAATAGCCTGTTGAATCCCAAGGCGCTTTTGTTCTTTATGGTATTCCTGCCTCAGTTTGTCAGCGTAACTGGTGGCAATGTCAGCCTCCAGTTGATGTTTCTCGGAGCGCTGCTTGCGCTGATCGCGCTACTTTTCCACACCGCACTCGGAATATTTGCCGGGCAGCTAAGAGGGAAACTGGGCGGCGGCAAGATTGCCAGATGTTTAGGGATTTATGGCTTTGCCGGGATAATGGCAGCGTTGGCGGCACGCTTGTTGTTTCTTGACCGCCCGCTTTGAGGCGGTGAATGAAAACTCGCAGCCGAGTCATGCGTACTCGGCGAGTAAGCGGCAGGCCATGTCACGTCCCAAACGCCACATCACCACCAGTTGCGCATGTACACGCTGGCCCTCCGCACACGTTATGACCTGAAGCCACTTGCCCACTAACCCCAAACCGCGGCGACTCCATTTATGTTCAAACGCATTCTGTCCGCCCTCAGCGGCAAGAAATCTCAAGCTTCAACAGATAACTCGCCTGCTGATACAACGCCGCCAGAAGCTCACGACGGCGAGTTAATCACTGCCTACGACAGTTACGGACGCGAGATAAAGATCACTCGGAGCGAGTGGCGCGAGAAGGTGTTCCTGCCCAATCTGAAACAGCAGTGGGGTGATGCTGACGAGCTCTACAACCTAATCGTTTCGGGGCTGAACGATGGATTTGCGACTGACCTGATGTCTGCCGCCGAACGACTGGTCGAGATCGACGCTAATCCCGAGCGCAGCCATGTGGTGAATGGCATCGTGCTGATGCATAACGCGCGGCTCGATGCAGCAGAGGCCTCGCTACGCGAAGGGCTGGCTAAAGTCGGCGTGTCGGGAATCATCCTGACCAATCTGGCCAAGGTGTTTGCCGAGCGTGGTGAGCAATCAGGTGCAGAGGCGACGCTTTGGCAGGCGGTTGAAGCCGATCCGAATCAGGAAAACGGCCTGTTGTGGTGGCTGAGCATTCAGCAGGAGCGGGGTGGTGAGGCCGCCTATCTCGATGCTCTACGCACTGTAGCGGCGTTGCCGGGCAGTTGGCGTGCGCAGTTGTGGATGGCGCGGCATTACCTGCAGCAGCAGAACGTCGCGCAGGCGCGTGTGTTGTATGAGGAGGTACTGGCAGGAGGTCATTTCGACCGCAGTGCCTTGCAGATGATATCGGGCGACTTGGGCAACAATGGCCACATCCCGCTGATCATTGAGCTTGTCGGGCCTGCTTATGATGAGCACAAACATGATTCGACGGCAGGTCTCAACTTGCTGCGTGCCTATCAGGAGCTTGGCAGGGTGGATGAAGGCGAAGCGTTGCTTACTCGCTTGTATGCACTCGGCTTTGCGCCAATCAAAAGTCACCTTGACCAGTTTGCGCATGCTTTCGAGGACGTGCGCAGGCAGGAGGACAAAGGCATTCCGATTGACCCTGCCAGCGTGACGATCAATACCTTGGCGCTGAACAAGCCGGTCTGGCACTACGGTTTGCGCAATGCTGACTGGCTCTTCGCGCAAAAACCGGAAGGTGCGCCAGAAATCGGTTTCTTCGCCCTGTCCAAAATCATGGAGAAAGCAGAGCCTGCCGAATCGCAGCGCGAAGATGATGTCGGGCGCTATACGCGTGCCATTCCTCTTTACCTGGCGGAGTCGCTTCACTATTGGCATGACTATGTAGCCAATTGCTATGTTCAGGTCGCGGAGGGTGCGGGGCCGGTTGTATCGGGGGTTGAGGTCGACGGCAACACACTGTTCGATATCGTCCCGCCAACGACGAAGTATTTCGTGACGGGCGAAGTGGGTTGTTCGGGTGAGGGCGATCAGGCCCAGTGGCGGATTTCACTGAGCCTATGGAATTGTGCGACTCGCACCCGGCAAACCGTTGAAAGCGGTAGTGCAGGCAAGGCAGAACTTGGTGCGCTGGTACTTGATCTTCAACAGCGCTTGCTGGTCGGTATCGGACTCAAGCGCGAGCAGCCACTGGATGTTTTTTACCAGCAGCCCACCGCCGAAGTACTGCCGGTGTATCTGACCCAGTTGGGCCAATCATTCATGCTGACGTTGCTTGCGAACGACCATTTGCCCAAGTCATCAATGTGGGGTGAGCGGGCCATGCTCGAGTGGCCTCTGAATATGGCGCTCCAGTGGCCTGAGATGGAGACCGCAAAACTGATGTACATCTCCGGGCTGGGAAAGGCGTTCGGTTACAAGTCGGAGACAGTGGTCGAGCACAAGCAACGAAGCCTGCAAGTGCTGAGCGAACTGGAGCGGGCAAACAGCCCGGCATGGCGCCTTGCACCGTTGGTATGGAAAGTGTTCGGCATGCAGGCAGAGCTGGAGGATTACCGCGCCAATCTACCGCCTGATGTAGAGCCGGCCTATATCGAATGGCTGGAGCGGGTGAGCCAGGCATAGCGGTTGATCGATGCAAAAAGCCGGAGCGGGCGTCACTGCCTTGCCCGGCTTTTTTACGCCTCGACTTCAGTTCGTGGTATCCACCCTTATCTTTCCCCAAATGCAGGTGTATCGTATTCGCCCCTCGCATTTGCTCGCAGATGCGCTCAGTCGTCGTTTTCGAGGTTGCGCCGTTCATGTCCTTTACCCGTCGTCAAATCCTTACAGGCATCGCCGGTCTGGCCGTAGTCGGCCTTGGCGCGGGTGGTGCTTCGCGTTACTGGATGGGGCGTCGCGAGTCTGAAGCGGGATCGGACTTCGTGCTGATCGCCGCTCCGCTGGATGTGGAACTGGTGGCGGGCCACAAGACGCCAGCCTGGGCCTTTGGCGGTTCTGCGCCGGGTACGGAGCTGCGCGTGCGGCAGGGTGAGTGGCTGCGGCTGCGCTTCATCAATCAGTTGCCGGTCGAGACGACCATTCATTGGCATGGCATTAGGTTGCCGCTGGAGATGGATGGCGTGCCGTACGTGTCGCAGTTGCCGGTCAAGCCGGGTGAATACTTCGATTACAAATTCCGTGTGCCGGACGCGGGTAGCTACTGGTATCACCCGCACGTCAGCAGCAGCGAAGAGCTGGGCCGCGGGCTGGTCGGGCCGCTGATTGTCGAAGAACGCGAGCCGACCGGTTTTGCCTATGAGCGCACGGTCAGCCTGAAAAGCTGGCACGTGGACGAGCAGGGCGCCTTTACCGAGTTCAGTGTGTTGCGTGAAGCGGCACGGGAGGGCACGGCGGGGCGGCTTTCAACGCTGAACGGTATTCCGCAGGCGGTGATTGAGTTGCCTGCCGGGCAGATCACTCGCGTGCGCTTGCTCAATCTCGACAATACCGTGACCTATCGACTCAATCTGCCGGACGCCGAGGCGCAGATCTATGCGCTGGATGGCAACCCGGTCAAACCGCGTCCCTTCGGCGACGAATACTGGCTGGGGCCGGGCATGCGCATCTGTCTGGCGATCAAGGCCCCGCCGGCAGGCGAGGAAATCTCGCTGCGTAACGGTCCGGTGCGCCTGGGGACGTTCCGCTCGGTCGCCAATAACGACGCGCCCGGCAAGTGGCCGCCCGAGCTGCCGGCCAATCCGGTGGCCGAGCCTGATATGGCTAACGCCGAAAAGATCAATTTCAACTTCGAGTGGGTGGGCTCGATGTCGGTCAACACCGACAATGGCAAACCGCCCAGCCTGTGGCAGATCAACGGCGAAGCGTGGGACATTACCGACAAGACCTGCGCCGATCGGCCTATCGCCAGGTTGAAGCTGGGCAAGAGCTATATCTTCGAGTTGAAGAACATGACTCAGTATCAGCACCCGATTCACTTGCACGGCATGAGTTTCAAGGTAATCGCCTCCAATCGGCGCAAGATCATCCCGTACTTCACCGACACCTTTTTGCTGGGCCGTAACGAACGGGCGCGAGTGGCGCTGGTGGCGGATAACCCCGGTGTATGGATGTTCCATTGCCACGTTATCGATCACATGGAAACCGGCCTGATGGCCGCCATCGAGGTGGCATGATGCGGCAACCGCAGATCATCGACCGCAGCAAGGATCAGGATTTCATGCGCGAGGCGCTGGCACTGGCCGCGCAAGGCGCACTGCTGGGCGAGGTGCCTGTCGGGGCAGTGGTGGTGCAGAACGGCGAGATCATCGGTCGTGGTTACAACTGCCCGATCAGCGGCAGCGACCCGAGCGCGCATGCCGAAATGGTCGCGATTCGTGACGCCGCCAAGGCGCTGGACAATTATCGCCTGCCGGGCAGCACGCTCTACGTGACGCTGGAGCCGTGCAGCATGTGCGCGGGGCTGATCGTGCACTCACGGGTGGCGCGTGTGGTCTACGGGGCGCTCGAACCCAAGGCGGGCATCGTGCAGAGCCAGGGGCAGTTTTTCAGTCAGGCATTTCTCAATCACCGCGTACTGTTCGAAGGCGGGGTGCTGGGCGAGGAGTGCGGGACGATGCTGAGCGAGTTTTTCAGAATGCGCCGGGCAGCCAAGGACGCTGACAAAGGCCAGGGCAACGTTTAGAGCGGAGATTCGTCCGTGCTGCTGGACGAGGGGACGGGAGAGGCTGGCGGGACGGGCGGTTGGGTCTTGTCGACGCCAGGAACATGCAGGTTGCCATCGGCGACCTGACTGCCTTCAAGCTGGGGCTGCGTCACCCAGGTCAGAATGTCGTAATAACGGCGAATGTTGGCCACGAAATGCACCGGCTCACCGCCTCGGGCGTAGCCGTAACGCGTTTTGCTGTACCACTTCTTCTGTGCCAGACGCGGCAGCATTTTTTTTACGTCGAGCCATTTATCAGGATTCAGCCCCTCGTTCTGGGCCAATTTGCGCGCATCTTCAAGGTGACCGCTGCCAATGTTGTAGGAAGCGAGAGCGAGCCATGTGCGATCCGGCTCTTTAATCGAATCGTCCAGCTGATCCTTTATGTAGGCAAAGTACTTTGCCCCGCCCTGAATGCTCTGGCGCGCATCCAGCCTGTTGGACACGCCCATGGCTTGCGCGGTGTTCTGGGTGAGCATCATCAGGCCGCGCACGCCGGTTTTCGAGGTCACGGTCGGTTGCCACATCGATTCCTGATAGCCGATGGCGGCCAGCAGTCTCCAGTCGACCTGTTCTTTCTTGGCCGATGTCTGGAAGTGCTTCTCGTATTTGGGCAGGCGTTCCTGAAGGTGCTGGGCAAAGGTATAGGCACCGACATAGCCGAGTACGTCGACGTGGCCGTAGTAACGGTCCTTCAGACGTTGCAGGGTGCCGTTCTTTTCGACCTTGTCGAGGTAGGCGTTGATTTCGTTGAGCAGGCTGTTGTCTTCACCCGGCGCGACGGCCCAGCGCTGTGCACGGGCTTCGCCAAGGTCAAAGGCTACGCGTACATTGGGGAAGTAGACCTGGTTCATTGCCAGCTCATTGGAGTCGACCAGGGTAAGGTCGATCTGGCCTTCGTCGACCATGCGCAGGAGATCAACGACCTCGACCGCGTCCGATTCTTCATATTGAATGCCGGGATTCTGCGCCTTGAGCGCCGCCAGTTGCTCGGCATGCGCGCTGCCTTTGAGCACCACGATGCGTTTGCCCACCAGATCGCCGGGATCGGTCGGTCGCGACTGGCCGTTGCGATAGACCACCTGAGGGGTGACTTCCAGATAAGAGTGCGAGAAACGCGCCTGTTGCTTGCGCAGTGGCGTTTCAATCAGGCCGGCGGCACCGAGTACCGGACCGCCCGGTTTGTTCATCTGGTCGAAAAGATCGTCAAGATTGTCAGCTGTTTCTATCTTCAGTTCGACGCCCAGATCATCGGCAAAGCGCTTGACCAGCTCGTATTCGAAGCCGGTTTCACCGTTGCGATCCTGGAAATAAGTCGCCGGGCTGTTGCGGGTGATCACCCGCAGTACGCCGTCCTCCTTGACTCGCTCCAGTGTGGTGGGTTTTTCCACACAGGCGCCGAGCATCAGGAAGAGTCCGGTTGCGATGAGCCATTTGGCGCAACGTGGGCGGAAATCTGGTTTGAAGAACATCGGTGCAGTATACGCAAAGCGCACCGGGCGCCATATCTCGACAGTGAAGCTTGCGTCTGATAGGCGACTGGCTTTTACCGGCATTTCCGGAGTTTTTTTGCCTGGGGCGACATTCGGGCGCAGCGGATGCCGCCGTTTTGGGTGATCAAATGCCCGGTTTAGGCTAGAATACGCGGCCTCAAAGCACACCCCCTTCTCGAGGCTGTCCCGAAGATGTTGATCCTGCGCGGTGCTCCTGCCCTTTCTGCTTTCCGCCACAGCAAATTACTAGAACAACTGAAACAAAAAGTTTCAGCTGTCAGTGGCTTGTACGCCGAATTCGCCCACTTCGCTGACGTCAACGACGTTCTGACCAGCGAAGAACAGCAGGTTCTCGACCGTCTCTTGAAATACGGCCCCAGCGTGCCGGTTCAAGAGCCGAGCGGCCGTCTGTTTCTGGTGTTGCCGCGTTTTGGCACCATTTCACCCTGGTCGAGCAAGGCCAGCGACATCGCTCGCAATTGCGGCCTGAGCAAAATCCAGCGCCTCGAGCGCGGGATTGCCTTCTATGTAGAAGGCCAGTTCAGCGAGACCGAGGCTCAGGCAATCGCCGACAGCCTGCACGACCGCATGACGCAACTGGTCCTGGGCGACCTCGAGCAGGCTGCCAACCTGTTCAGCCACGCTCAGCCCAAGCCGCTGACCGCCGTGGACATTCTGGGTGGCGGCCGCGCGGCCCTGGAAAAAGCCAACGTCGAGCTGGGCCTGGCCCTCGCCGAAGATGAAATCGATTACCTGATCACTAGCTTCAACGGTCTGGGGCGCAACCCGCACGACATCGAGCTGATGATGTTTGCCCAGGCGAACTCCGAGCACTGCCGCCACAAGATTTTCAACGCCAGTTGGGACATCGACGGCCAGAGCCAGGAAAAAAGCCTGTTCGGCATGATCAAGAATACCTACCAGATGCACAGCGAAGGCGTGCTGTCCGCTTACAAGGATAACGCTTCGGTGATCGTCGGCAACGTCGCCGGTCGCTTCTTCCCGGACCCTGAAACCCGTCAGTACGGCGCGGTTCAGGAGCCGGTGCACATTCTGATGAAGGTCGAGACCCACAACCACCCGACCGCCATTGCACCGTTTCCTGGTGCAGCGACCGGCTCCGGCGGCGAGATTCGCGACGAAGGTGCAACCGGTCGCGGTGCCAAGCCCAAGGCCGGGCTGACCGGTTTCACCGTCTCCAACCTGCAGATTCCCGGTTTCGTGCAGCCCTGGGAAGTGCCGTACGGCAAGCCCGAGCGCATCGTGACGGCGCTGGACATCATGATTGAAGGCCCGCTGGGTGGCGCGGCGTTCAACAACGAGTTCGGTCGCCCGGCGCTGACCGGCTATTTCCGTACCTTCGAGCAGTCCATCACCACGCCGCACGGTGACGAGGTTCGTGGCTACCACAAGCCGATCATGCTCGCGGGCGGTATGGGCAATATCCGCGAAGATCACGTCCAGAAGGGCGAGATCACCGTGGGTTCCAAGCTGATCGTACTGGGTGGCCCGGCGATGCTGATCGGCCTGGGTGGCGGCGCGGCTTCCTCGATGGCGACCGGCACCAGCTCCGCAGACCTGGATTTCGCGTCGGTTCAGCGTGAAAACCCCGAGATGGAGCGTCGTTGCCAGGAAGTCATCGACCGCTGCTGGCAGTTGGGCGACCGTAACCCGATCAGCTTCATCCATGACGTCGGTGCCGGGGGGCTGTCCAACGCCTTCCCCGAACTGGTCAACGATGGCGATCGCGGTGGCCGTTTCGAACTGCGTAACGTACCCAATGACGAGCCGGGCATGGCCCCGCTGGAAATCTGGAGCAACGAATCCCAGGAACGTTACGTGCTGGCCGTGGGCGTTGAAGACTTCAAGCGTTTCAAGGCTATCTGCGAGCGTGAGCGCTGCCCGTTTGCGGTTGTCGGCGAAGCCACTGCAGAGCCGCAACTGACCGTCACCGACAGCCATTTCGGTAACAGTCCGGTGGACATGCCGCTGGAAGTCCTGCTGGGCAAGGCGCCGCGCATGCACCGTTCGGTCGCACGCGAAGAAGAGATCGGCGATGATTTCGACCCGAGCACACTGGACATCGAAGAAAGCGTGCAGCGCGTATTGCGCCACCCGGCCGTCGCCAGCAAAAGCTTCCTGATCACCATCGGTGACCGCAGCATTACCGGTCTGGTCGCTCGCGATCAGATGGTCGGTCCATGGCAGGTGCCTGTGGCTGACTGCGCCGTCACCGCCACCAGCTTCGACGTCAACACCGGCGAAGCCATGGCGATGGGCGAGCGTACTCCGCTGGCGCTGCTGGATGCTCCGGCGTCGGGCCGTATGGCAATCGGCGAAACGCTGACCAACATCGCGGCCTCGCGTATTGAAAAGCTTTCTGACATCAAGCTGTCGGCCAACTGGATGTCGGCGGCTGGTCACCCTGGAGAAGACGCGCGTCTTTATGACACCGTGAAAGCGGTCGGCATGGAGCTGTGTCCGGAACTGGGGATCACCATTCCAGTGGGCAAGGACTCGATGTCCATGAAGACCCGCTGGAGCGACGAGGGCACCGAAAAGAGCGTGACCTCGCCGCTGTCTTTGATCGTGACGGGCTTTGCGCCAGTGGTCGACATCCGTCAGACCCTGACGCCCGAGCTGCGCATGGACAAGGGCATCACCGACCTGATCCTGATCGATCTGGGACGTGGCCAGAACCGCATGGGCGCCTCGATTCTTGCGCAGACTCACGGCAAGCTCGGCCGCGTCGCTCCGGACGTCGACGACGCGGAAGACCTCAAGGCCTTCTTCGCCGTGATTCAGGGCCTCAATTCCGACGGTCATATCCTCTCCTATCACGACCGTTCCGACGGTGGTCTGCTGGTCAGCACGCTGGAAATGGCTTTCGCCGGTCACTGCGGTCTGAACCTGCACCTCGACGGTGTGGCGGACAACGTCTCCGAACTGAGCGCGATCCTCTTCAACGAAGAGCTGGGCGCGGTCATCCAGGTCCGTCAGGACGCTACTCCACTGGTGCTGGCGCAATTCAGCGCGGCCGGTCTGGAAGACTGCGTGGCAGTGATCGGTCAGCCGATCAACAACGATGAAGTGTCGATCAGCTTCCATGGCGAGCCGGTATTCAGTGGCCAGCGCCGTCTGCTGCAACGCCAGTGGGCCGAGACCAGCTATCAGATCCAGCGCCTGCGTGACAACGCCGAATGCGCGGATCAGGAATTCGATGCGCTGCTGGAAGAAGACAACCCGGGCCTGACCGTCAAGCTGGGCTTCGACGTCAACGACGATATCGCCGCGCCGTACATCAAGACGGGCGTGCGTCCTCAGGTTGCCGTTCTGCGCGAGCAGGGTGTCAACGGTCAGGTCGAGATGGCGGCAGCCTTTGATCGTGCCGGTTTCAACGCAATCGATGTGCACATGAGCGATATCCTGGCCGGTCGTGTCGACCTGAACGACTTCAAGGGTATGGTCGCCTGCGGTGGCTTCTCCTACGGTGACGTATTGGGTGCCGGTGAAGGCTGGGCCAAGTCGGCATTGTTCAACAGTCGCGCGCGTGATGCGTTCCAGGGCTTCTTCGAGCGTTCCGACAGCTTCACGCTCGGCGTCTGCAACGGTTGCCAGATGCTGTCCAACCTGCACGAGCTGATTCCGGGCAGCGAGTTCTGGCCGCATTTCGTGCGTAACCGTTCCGAGCAGTTCGAAGCGCGCGTGGCCATGGTCCAGGTTCAGGAGTCGGCGTCGATCTTCCTGCAGGGTATGGCCGGTTCGCGCATGCCAATCGCCATCGCGCATGGCGAAGGGCACGCGGAGTTCCGCAATGACGATGCGCTGCTTGAAGCGGACGTTTCCGGCACCGTTGCACTGCGCTTTGTCGACAACCACGGCAAGGTCACTGAAGCCTACCCGGCCAACCCGAACGGCTCGCCACGCGGTATTGGCGGCATGACCACCCTCGACGGTCGTGTGACCATCATGATGCCGCACCCGGAGCGTGTATTCCGTGCTGTGCAGAACTCATGGCGTCCCGAGGACTGGAACGAGGACGGTGCGTGGATGCGCATGTTCCGCAACGCGCGGGCCTGGGTTAACTAAGGCGCGTGTACAAGCTCGCCTTCTTTGTTCCACCGAGCCATGTGGACGAGGTCAAGAACGCCGTATTCGCTGCTGGTGCAGGGCGAATCGGCGCTTACGATCACTGCGCGTGGCAAGTGCTCGGCCAGGGCCAGTTCCGCCCGCTGGATGGCAGTCAGCCATTTATCGGGCAGAGCGGTGTGGTCGAGTCGGTGCAAGAGTGGAAGGTCGAGCTGGTCGTCGCGGACGAGCTGATTCAGCAAGTGGTGATGGCGCTCAAGCAGAGCCATCCCTACGAAACGCCTGCTTACGAAGTATGGCGGCTGGCAGAGTTCTGAGGAGCCTCCAGGGCTGGACGCGCAGCGTCCGGAAATGCGTCACCACGCTGGAGCGTGGGGACGATAATCATCTTGAGTCTCGTGGGAGCGAGCTTGCTCGCGAATGCGCAACGCCGCACATTAAGGTCGAATTTCGATCATCGTCCCGTCTTTCACCAGATCCCATATTTCCCGCATGTCGTTGTTCTTCAGCGCAATGCAGCCGTTGGTCCAGTCCAGCGTGTGGAAATACCATTCCGGATACTCTTCATCCACCGGTGTGCCATGCAGCATGATCATGCTGCCCGGTTTCACGCCCTCGGAACGTGCGCGTGCCGAGTCCGAAACATTCGGGTAGGAAATGTGCATCGACAGGTTGTAGTTATTGCTGGGTTTACGCCAGTCGATCCAGTAGAAACCCTCCGGCGTGCGTTGGTCGCCTTCCTGCAGCTTGGTGCCCTTGGGGTTCTTGCCCAGCGAGATTCGGTAGGTCTTCAAAGCCTCGCCACCGCTGATCAGCTGCAATTGGCGCGCTGACTTGAGCACCAGCACCTTGTCGATCGGCTTGCTGGCGATACTCTCGGTATTGATGACCTTGTTATTGATGATTTTCTGTTCGCTGCCCTTGGGCACGATGGTTTGAGTAAACGCGGCCTGCGAAAGCGGCATGAACGACATGCAAAAGAGTGCGAGCAACCAGCGCATTACGATTTCCCTGAAGATACTTCTTTGACAAAAGCGCCGATGTTGTGTGCGACCCTGGCGTTCAGGTGTCCAGCAACGGACGTGACGGGGGAAGGGCGCTGGTATGAACCGGGTAGGCCTGCCGACGCCGATCCGCAAAGAAGTATTCTAGGGTACGCCCGACCGTCATGAAAGCCAGGTCCGACCACGGAATGTCTGCTTCGTCGAATAACTGCACTTCCAGGCTCTCGATGCCTGCGGCGAATGCCTCATTCGCCATCTCCCCACGATAGAACACATGCACCTGATTGATATGCGGTACGTCGATCAAGGTGTACAGATGCAGTTCGCTCAGAGTGGCGCACGCTTCCTCCATGGTTTCGCGCCGTGCAGCCTGTTCGATGGTTTCGCCGTTCTCCATGAAGCCGGCCGGCAACGTCCAGAAACCCAGGCGCGGCTCTATCGCCCTGCGGCACAGCAGCACTTTGCCGCCCAGCGTCACCAGACAGCCCGCCACGATGTTCGGGTTCTGGTAATGAACGGTGTGGCAATGCTCGCAGACATAGCGCAAACGGCTGTCGCCTTCGGGAATGCGCTGGATAACAGGGTTGCCGCACTGGCTGCAAAATTTCATGGGATCAGTCGATAGTGAACGCAGTCGCTATCTTGGCCTGTCGTGCGGCGGCTCGGCAACCCTCTGTGTGACAGGAGTTGTCCTGCAAGGGCTTGGGCGCAGCGTTGCTTTGGTGCATGATGCCAGACAGGCAACAGATCGAGATTTCCCATGCTGGATGAGCTACTT
Organism: Pseudomonas sp. P129; assembly: GCF_020312195.1. Taxonomy (NCBI): domain Bacteria; kingdom Pseudomonadati; phylum Pseudomonadota; class Gammaproteobacteria; order Pseudomonadales; family Pseudomonadaceae; genus Pseudomonas; species Pseudomonas sp. P129. The sequence continues at coordinate 479,048 of NZ_JAGPYS010000003.1, forward strand.
CGCCGTGTAGTCAGTCACACGCCAGAAACCCTCGACTCGGATCGAAAGTTCCCCGAGGCGGCTGTTCTGGTGCCGATTACCCGCAGCGAGCAACCCGAGCTGATTCTGACCCTGCGCGCCAGTGGCCTGTCGACGCATGGCGGTGAAGTGGCGTTTCCGGGTGGCCGTCGCGACCCGGGCGACCCTGATCTGATTTTCACTGCGCTGCGCGAAGCCGAGGAGGAGATCGGCCTGCCTCCCGGGCTGGTTGAGGTGATCGGGCCGTTAAGTCCGCTGATCTCCAAGCACGGTATCAAGGTCACGCCTTATGTAGGGGTGATACCTGACTTCGTCGAATACCAGCCCAACGACGCCGAGATCGCTGCAGTCTTCAGCGTACCGCTGGAATTCTTTCGTCAGGACACGCGCGAGCACACGCACCGTATCGATTACGAAGGCCGCAGCTGGTACGTGCCCAGTTACCGTTATGGCGAGTACAAGATCTGGGGGCTTACCGCGATCATGATCGTCGAGCTGGTCAATGTGCTGTACGACACCAGGATCAGCCTGCATCATCCGCCCGAACGTTCGACAATCTGAGCCACCGGTATCTGAAGCGTCACTGTTTATAGTTCGTCCCCATGAGTACGACCCGCCCGAGGAGGCTGCATGAAATTTCGCCTGGGAGAATCCCGTGTTCAGACCGATCCGCAGAGCTGGGTGGCTCCCAATGCAACGCTGATCGGCAATGTCAGGCTAGAGGCGGGTGCGAGTGTGTGGTTCAACGCGGTATTGCGTGGCGACAACGAGCTGATTCACATCGGTGAAAACAGCAATGTGCAGGACGGTACGGTGATGCACACCGACATGGGGTCGCCGCTGAGTATCGGCAAGGGCGTGACCATCGGCCACAACGCCATGCTGCATGGCTGCAGCGTTGACGATTACAGCCTGATCGGCATCAATGCGGTCATCCTCAACGGGGCGAAGATCGGGAAGTACTGCATCATCGGCGCCAATTCGCTGATCGGAGAAAACAAGGTCATTCCTGATGGCTCGCTGGTCATGGGATCGCCGGGTAAAGTGGTGCGCGAGCTCACCGATGTGCAGAAGAAGATGCTGGAAGCCAGCGCAGCCCATTACGTACACAATGCCCAGCGTTACGCCCGTGACCTGGTAGTGCAGGAAGATTGATGAGCACTGATACCCCGATCGAAAAACCGGTCCGTTCCCCGTGTGTGAGTATTTGTGCACTGGATGAGCAGGATATCTGCACCGGTTGCCAGCGAACTGTCACCGAAATCACCCGCTGGAGCCGCATGAGCAACGACGAGCGCCGCGTGGTGCTCGGCCTGTGCGACGAGCGCGCCAGAGCCAGCGGCCTGATGTGGACAGTGGGCGAGGCACGCTGATGTTCCGATGGCCTTGTAGCCGCGAACAAGTTCGCGAAGGGGGCGGTGCAGTCGATGCATTTCCTGCGTCAGGAATAGCGCTTTCGCGAACAAGTTCGCTCCTACAGGGGGCATCCGCGAGCTTTTGTAGGAGCGAACTTGTTCGCGAAGAGGGCGGTGCAGTCGATGCATTTTCTGCGTCAGGAATAGCGCTTTCGCGAAAAAGTTCGCTCCTACAGGTTATCCGCGAGCTTTTGTAGGAGCGAACTTGTTCGCGAAGAGGGTGGTGCAGTCGATGCATTTCCTGCGTCAGGAAT
>NZ_JAGPYS010000004.1:0-436375 GCF_020312195.1 Pseudomonas sp. P129
GATGGTAGTGTGGGGTTTCCCCATGTGAGAGTAGGTCATCGTCAAGATTGAATTCCAGAAACCCTCATCGCTTACGCGTTGAGGGTTTTTGTTTTTTCGGCTAACAGAAATCCGGCATGTGAAGTGCCTCATTCAATACGTGCTGCCGGTCTACAGGCACAAAAAAACCACCGCTGAGGTGGTTTTTTATTGTCAGGGCAATCAGTCGCCGCGGTATTCACATCCGCTGGTGCAGGTCTCGTGAATACGGACTGCCGACAGCTCCGGGAGCAGAGGCTTTAATTCATTCCAGATCCATTTCGCCAGGTTTTCGCTGGTTGGATTATCAAGGCCCGGTATGTCATTCAGGTAATTATGATCGAGGCGTTCATAAAGCGGCTTGAAGATCGCCTTGATTTCCGAGAAGTCCCGGATCCAGCCGGTATGGGGATCAACCTTTCCGGCCAGATGAATGCCAACACGAAACGAATGGCCGTGCAGACGTCCACACTTGTGCCCCTCCGGAACGTGGGGGAGGCGGTGTGCTGACTCGAAGGTAAACTCTTTGAAGATTTCCAATTTATGACCTGCAATGCTTGAATTACGCGGCCTCTAGGCTAGGCCGCGTTTTAAATGTACTAATCAATGTACTGGTTAGTCGTTGCTGGGTGATAGATCTGTGATCCATCGAGCGATTTCTGACTGCCGCCAGGCAACTGAGTTAGGGCCTATTCTAACCTGTTTCGGAAAGGTGCCTTCCCTGATTCTGCGATAGACGGTATTCCGACCGAGGCCCGTAGTGTGAAGTACCTCGTCAAGGCGCAGAAGGCGATCTATGTTCTGGGCTGCTGCCATGATTTGTTTCCTCTGGCGTTGCTGGGATGCGTTGGGAGTCATTGATCTGAGCCCTGCCGAATTGCGGCGTAGGCCACAGTCAGCTCATGGGGATCGGCACCTCGTTGATGCAGCATCATTGCGAAGTTGGCTATGTCTTCAAAATTGCCAGAGTTACCCTTTGGCAAATGCTTAACCAGATGTTCTGCGAGCTGCTGGTCTTTCACCCACGGCATGTCCCAGCTACCCCGGCCTTTGGCTCGAGACTCGGCAAGCTTCGTTTTCATCGCAGCAGCAAACCGGTCTACGGCCAGGTTGTCAGGGTGCTGATTAGGATGCGTGGGCAGCGGACGACTGCAAAATGATTCGATCATTGCTAGGCACTCGGCAGCATCTGCAGACCGCGAGCGCTTGAGAACCACTCGAGATTTGCCCAATAGCGAAACTGCTTGAGTCAATACAGCCAGTGTCTCGGTGAGCTGTCTGCGCGCTCTATCACGCGCTCCTGTGCGGCTCATGCTGCCTCCCTGCAGAGTTCGATCTGCCGCCATGGGTCGTTTGCTTTGGCAAGTGCGGCCATCGGCGGAGGGCTGACGCTGTTACCGCACATGTGCACCTGCTGGGTCTTTGTGAATCGCTTGCCGTCGGCTCCGTGAGTGATGACATAGTCATCGGGAAAACCCTGTGCCTTGTACAGCTCGGCCGGCTTGAGCATCCGCAGGCAAATGTCGACGATCACGTAGGGAGTGCCCCTGACCATCACGGTGACCAGCGCCAAGCGATCCTTGGTCGTGATCGTGGGCGCTGGTTCGCCCGCGCTGCTGACGTTCTCGGTCCCGTAATAGCTGATCAGGAACGCGGCGACGCGCAGTGCGCCTTCCTCATGCTCTGGGGAGAGTCTGAGCGATACGACAGAGCTTTTACCTCCGCCTCCGGCCGTGACGGTGGGCGCAGGCTCGTCAAGCGGCTGGCCGACACTGGCACCGAACTGCCGCTCCATGAATGCCGTGACCAAACCGTGGTGCTGGCCGCCGGCGCTGATGGTGTGTAGAGGATCGTTCACGGTCCGTGCATCACAGTTGCCGCGTAGATGCACCAGGTTTGCGGCCACTAGTTGCTGCTGGCTTCCGGTGTTGGTGACCGTTGACATTGGCTCGTCGACGCCCTTGGTGTGCGTGGTGTTGAAGCCGCCGTTCATCTGAGCCATGAACACCGTGGACACGCCCATAGCGTGGGCTGCACCTGCAGGCCGCCGATGGTTGCCTCCACTGGTAATCGTTGCCAAAGGCTCATCCAGCGCTTTGCCCGCATCATTGAATCGAAACTTGACTAAGTGCGCTGCTGCAAGCACGTGTTTGACGCCGCCAGCAACAACTGTGCCCAGCGGCTGATCGATTCCTGGCACGCGGGGCTGTTGGCCTTCGCGCTCGCCGTAACCAGACTGGAGCAGGGTCGGGCTGATCAGCGTCAGCTCGCTACGGTTGGCGCAGGTGATCGTCGGCAATGGCTCCAGCGGATCATTGATGCGGTCGCTGCCTTGGTGGGTCGCTGGTGCGATGACCGGGCTTACCACCGTGAATGCGCCGCCCTTTGGATATGACGTCACCGTGCGCAGCGGCTCGTTGGCCGATTGCACCGTCTCGCCCGACCAGTTCGCAATCGGTACGATGAAGGGCGTCGGATTGTCGATGACGAACTTTTTCATGCCCTTCGCTACTCGGCGTAGGGTGGCTGGAGCCAGGTCTTTCTTGCGTTCGAAGATGCTTTTGCCGAGGTCGGAAAAATCGATGCACTCGGCGGCGGTCTTCAAAGGTTTCTGGCCTTTAGTAGGGCGCTTGGCGTGTGTTGGCTCTGGCCATACGATTGCTTGGCCGTCGCACCGGGCAATCATGAACAAACGTTCCCGGCTGGTAGGCGCGCCGAAGTCGCACGCTCGGATCACACGCCACTCGACGGCATAGCCCAAGCGCTCCAGCTCGGCCACGAACACCGCCCATGTCTGGCCGCGCCGGGCAGGGTCTGGCACCAGAAACTGCTGCTCGACCGGCACAATCTCACCTGGCGCTGCAACGCCACCGGCCAGCTTTACCACCCGCCCGGTAGACTTGCAACGCTTGGCCACCAGTGGTCCCCATTGCAGGATCTGCTTCACGTTCTCCAGGCTGATGACGCGGGGTTGCTTCTTGCCTGCCCACTTCAAACCGATCCAAGACAAATTACGGATCTCGCGTTTGCGTGGCTGCCCGCCAGCGGCCTGGCTGTGATGGGTGCAGTCTGGGCTCATATGGAACCAGCCTACCGCCTTGCCGCCGCATTCCGTATCCGGATCGCCGTCAAACACATCAGTGGTGAAGTGCTTCGCGCCTGGGTGGTTGACTGTGTGCATGCTGATTGCTGCCGCGCTGTGGTTCTTGGCTACGCTGACTTTTCGGCCGAGACCCATTTCCAGCCCCGTACCAGCGCCGCCACCGCCGCAGAAGAAATCGACAACAATCTCGTCGTCTTGCGCGTTGAAGCCCAAGCTGTATTGGGTTTTGAAATCGAATGGTGGGCGATTGAGTGAGGTCATGCCGCCTCCCCCACGTCAATCGGGCTTTCAGTCGGTTTGTTGCTGTCGCGAATCTCGCCAAGGATTCGGAGCACTATGGCGTTCAACTGCTGAAGTTGGGTTGTTGCCCGAGTGCGCCATGGCTCTGTGCCTTTGACGTGCACCCACGTTTTATGGGCCAGCCCCAGCGTGATGGCTGTGTCTGACATGACCTGAAGGTCGGCTTTGGTGAGGGAGCTGGTATTGCCCGAGCTCAACTGCTCTTTGAGATGCTCGATAGCGAGGTCTTTGAGTTCAATGCTGAGCAGAAGGTGCTCGCGTTCGCTTGCGAGCATTGCTATATCTGCATTTAATGTATCAATTCGCGCGCTGCTGTCGGCGATGCCTGCGGATTTTCCCGCCAAGTACGACCTTCTTATTGCCCGCTTGATTGCTCTCACGATGAAGACGGTGAGGAGCAGAAAGCAGACCCCTATGCCTACCAGAATGATGATGTGCTGTGCTTGCATGTGCTGTGTCCTTGGGAATAAGCCCGTCGCCGGATCGGTGGTGAGAGGACGGCGACGGGCTGGTGCGTTGTGTCACTGGAAGGCAGTGACCACCTTTGAATCAGGCCGCTTTCAACTTGGCCTGTGCATCGAGATAGGTCGCTAGGTCGTGCAGATACACCACCGGCTGGCCCTTATTCGATCCGCCCAGCCGAGTAACCTTGAGGTCGATACGGCCCGCGTTGATCTTACGAAGCAGGTAGCGGTCACTCGATATGTGCGAGAAGTACCGTTCCCGCACAGTGCCCAAGGTGGGGCAGGGCGTGGCGAACTCTTCCCGGAGCTGACTTAAAGTCTCACTCACGCAGCGTCCTCCCCGTGCCCCTCCTTTTGGGGCACCAACTGAAGGCGAATCAGCTCCGCGAGACCCTCTTTCGATTTGCCGGTTGCAGTCGCGCAAAGCCGTCCCTTTGCGTCCGCCACCACTGCGCCATATGGTCGCTCGGGGCATCGCGTGGGGGTCACATAAGCGACTTGGCCCTCAAGCAGTACAGCGTCCACAGCTCGAAATACTTCCGCCAATTCGGCAGTAACAGGCGGCAAGCCGTCCAGCATGCTGAGGGCCTCTGACGATGCGCCGATCAACGTCGAGCGACTTACGATGGTTGGGTGGTTCAGGTGCAAAGGAACCAGTTTCAGCGCGCATACGGCGTGAGTAATTGCGTTCAGAGTCATGCTGCGGCGTCCTTCTTCGTGGTCGTGATGCCAAGCTGGTCCGAAAGCCAGGTAACACCTGCCTCCTTGACCATCACCACTGCATAGTGGCTGTAGGCGTGAATATTCTTGTTCCAGCGGCTGCGCGAATCTACGTACAGGTAGCCTTGGTCGCGGCGCTTGGGTGCGAGCTCGCCTGCCTGGGTCAGCACGCCGATTTCTCGCAACTTCGCTCGAAATGTCCGTGGCTTCATGCCCAGAATCGTTGCTGTAGCGTCGAGGGTTCTGTTCATGACGAGTGCCTCAGGCCACGGCCAGCAAACCGCGTGAGCGGATGGCGCGATAAAGCTCGTCCAGTGCGCCATACAGCTCTTGAAGGCCGCTATCGTTGGTTAGTACCAAGTCGTCCGGGTGGACTGACACACCGGCTTCGCTGATGTGGGGATTAACTTCGGCTGCGTCTGGTCGGTAGATGTGAATGACCGTCCCACCGCGTTTGCGGATGAAGTCGGCCTCATTTTCGAAGCGGACATCGCTCACCACAAAGCCAGGCACGCCGTCGAAAACCGCACTGAGGCAATCAAGGTTTTGTTCGGCGAGGTCGATCCACAGGTTCGCGCTGATCATGTATCGGCCCCACTCTGTGCCGAGCAGTTGCATCAACTGGCGAGGTGAGCGGCCCAGCCAGTCAATGGGCTGCTCTTTCTTGTCGCCCTCAAGGTCTTCAGGGCTGAGGTTGAATATGGCCATGATGCCGTCGCGTAACGGGTCGGCGAATGCGTAGCACTCAAATCCGTGCTCGTGGGCCAGGTGGTGGGCGGCGGTGGTTTTGCCGGAGCGGGCAGGGCCGGTGAGGCCGATCAGGATCTGCTTCATGCCGCGTCACCTCCCCATGGACCGAAGTCATCGAATGCCGGTGCAGTTGCTGCTTTCGCGGCGCTGCTTTTCGGCTGGACGATCAACAGCGGGCCGGTTTGGCGCTGAATGCTGGCGATAGATTCGCGGTTTGAGGCCGCTGCCGGGTGGAGATACACCGGGCAGCGGGTGTTGCGCTTAGTGGTTTGCATGGCTCGTACTCTGTGGTGGGAGGGTACGAGAAAACATTACAATTTAACTTGTAAAAAAGTCAACAGTCTTGCTTGTATCCATGCTTTTGGAGCTGATTCCACCTCAAAAAGCTTGGCATGTGAGGCACTCGTTTTGCCCCGTTAGCTGGATGCCTAAATCTATGATCTCCAAGCGTGCAGGGGTAATGAGATCCTGACGAGTCGCTTAGGGACACAATAATCATGGGAAAAAAACATCTGCAGCCTGATTTCGGGGCTGGCCGATTGCCATTCATCATGACATTATCTGTCCATTACTAAAGGAGTAGGTGATGGGCGACTCTGTGAAAATTGAAGAGATATTTATTTCTAAACTATATGGTATCTACAATCATAAAGTTCAACTCAAGGATGGTGGGGTCACAATCATCCACGGTGCGAACGGTGTTGGAAAAACCGCACTTCTCAAGTGTCTTAAATATATATTCGAATGGGATATCGAGTTATTAAGTAATATACCGTTTAGAACCATTCACGTAGGCCTTTCGGATGATGTAAAAATTTCGATCTCGCGACAGGGTAGTAGCAAGGACAAGGATAAGACAGATCGAACCTATCTTACCAGTCCGTTAGAGATATCGTTTTTTAAATCGGGTACTTCGCATGTTGAAACAATTTCTTCGATAGATCCTGAGTTACTACATGTTGCAAAAGCTATGGCTTCGTCTAGACCTTGGTTGAAGGAGATAAAGCAAGGGCTTTGGTTCGACGAAAATAGTGGTGAGCCGGTAGATGTCTGGGATCTAACGCAAAAATACATACCTGCTAAGAACCGAAAACGAAAGACTAGATCACCGTTTTTTGAAAAAATACGGCGTGACTTGAACGTAAAACTGATAGATACATATCGGCTGGCCACTCGTGGGCGAGAAAGTTCTAGGCTGACTGTCGATTTATGTGCTGCAGATATGCTTTCGCAAATTGAATCAGTAAGTTCCGATTATGCTAAAAGATGTCAAACACTTGATCAGTCATTTCCTCACAGACTGATTGCTGGTGATCATGTGTTTCTAACCGCTAATCTTGTAAGCGAGCGCCTAAGTAGTCTTGAACGTTATCAAACTTGGCTGAGCGCCATGGGATTGCTGGCATCTATTGAAGGGCCATCATTTCCCTCGGACGTCAAGTCGTTGTCGCCTGGGAAAATAGAGACAATGAGTCTGTTCGTTCAGGACAGCGAATCAAAATTAAGCGTTTTCAGTACCCTCGCCGAAAAGTGCTTTGTCCTAACTGATCTTCTTAAGCTAAAGCTTGCACACAAACGACTTGTTATAAACAAAGAGTTTGGGCTGTCAGTGATTAGTGATTTGGGGGGGGAGATTCCTCTTTCATCTTTGTCATCAGGGGAGCAGCACGAAATAGTCTTGATGTACGAGCTTTTGTTCAAGACTTCACCAAACTCTCTTTTGCTAATAGATGAACCTGAAATCTCTTTACATGTTAAATGGCAGAAAAGCTTTATTAAAGATCTAAAGCGTATAAGAGATTTGGTCGGCTTTGACGCCATAATTGCAACTCATTCACCATTCATTGTCGGAGACTTTTTCGATCTTATGGAGTCTCTTGACGAGATTGGTGAGCAAGATGATTACTGAGAGAGAACCCGGAGATATCGCAGCGGAAGTATTGATGACGGTGTCAACTGACCCAGAGACAGTATTTTGGTTGCTGGAAGGCATAACCGATATAAAGTTTTTCAGGCCCAGAGTAAAGCCTGGATTATGCCTCATAGATACTACAGGTAAGTACAAACTGCTTCGTGCGATGGATTTGCTAAATTCCGATGATAAATTTTCAGGTATTAATATACTAGGGGTGGTGGATAATGACTACGACTGGTTAACGAACTACCAATTGCCTGATAATGTTGTCTCTACTGAGCCGCGAGACCTCGAAGGTTTGATGCTTAGAGCGAACAGTATTTCCTGTGTTTTAGCTGAGTTTGCTAATCCTGCACTTGTTGATGCTTTCGAGGCGAAAGGCTTGTCGGTGTCGGAGGCTATTGTTGAAAGAGCCATTTTTTTTGGAAAAATTCGCGCTGTTAATAATATTACAAAAAAGGTATGTTTAAAAAAATTTAAGCCTTTAACTTTTTTTCGGGATGATTGGAGTTATGATCAGGATTGGGCTTTAAGGCGTGCGGTTGAACTAGGGGTTTGCGATTCGGTAGAGTTTCTGCTTGAGCAGATGTCGCAGCTTCCGCCTGTCGACGATTGGTATTACGTCCGTGGCCATGATGCCATAGATATACTGTGTGGCGGTCTTAAGTCTGTTTTGGGGCGTGGAGCGTCAGTAGGTGCGAACATAATTGAACCTGTGCTGAGACAGGCTCTCCGAGATTCGGATTTCGCTAAATCAAAAATCTATACTGAGGTGAATTCTTGGCACGAATCCCGAGGTATGGGTAACCCTTATGTGTATGAGCATGTGAGCTCATGAGGGGGTGAAGTGCTATTTGTATCACCTGTGTTGTTTTTCGACGGTTGTCAAATTCGGAGCCTGTTCTTGCGTCAATCTCGACTTTTTGAAATTCTAATATAGATTCAAATAAAGGCCGTTTCGACGGCCTTTCACCCGTTTTTCATCTGAGCACTGAATACCAAAATACTCTTCCTATGATTTTGATATCTTCAAGTACAATTCGTTCTTTGGAGTACTCTTCATCCGGGTATTCCTCTCGGTTGAAGCTTCGCATTCTTATACCTCCTGAGGGTAGCCGATACAGCATTTTCACTCGAAGGTGATCGCTGTGGCTAAGCGCGTAAATGTCCCCGTCCTTTATCTCTTTTCTGCCTTGATCCACGCCTACCGTACTGCCGCTTGGTAGGACTGGCTCCATACTTGAACCGGTAACCGACACACATATAACTGCTGCGGGCTCAATGCCCTGGCGTCGCAACGTTAGCTTACCGAATCGAAGTTTTGAGCTGGAATGCTGCTGAACAGCAATGCTTCCGTTACCAGCTGACAGTTCCACCTCTTTCAAAAGTGGCACCTCAACCTCATCACCCTCAAGTGGCGTCTCGTCGTCCCAGACCTCAATAGCGCCTAAAAGAATTGCCTCAGACGTCTCCGGGTGAGGCTGGACTCCGTGACAAGCGGCGACGTCCTCCATTGACAAGCCCAATACCTGGGCGATCTGCAACGCGAATCGTGTGTTTTGAGCAACCCCGGCTTCAAAGGCTGCATAGGTCTGCTGTGTAAAAGTCTCATCGGGGCCCAGTAATTCACGCACCCGGTCCGCGAGAGCTGTCTGGCTGAGCTTAAGGGCCTTCCGTCGCGTCTTGAACAGAACGGCAGCAGGTGAAGGGGAGCGGGTAGGTTTTTTCATATGTGAATTTTACAAATCAATTTGTACAACATCCAACAGGATGGCTTGTTGATTAAATACAAATTAGCCTGTAAATTAATTTCGGAATTTCTACTTCGAGGTTCGTATGACCCCATCAAAAGACATGCGCGAGGCGCTGCTCGAGGCTGTAGAGAAGGCCAGTGGGCAGGTAGCGTTCGCTGCGGCAATGTCATCGCCTGAAAGGCCCGTATCTCAGCAAATCGTTTCGTATTGGATAAAGCGCGGCTCAGTCCCAGCTGAACTGGTGCTGCGCACTGAGCTTCTTACTGGAGTATCTCGGTATCGACTTCGTCCCGATGTATTTGGTGAGTCTACAGACTTGCACAAGTCGCACGCTGCTTGAAAGTCGCAGGGCCGGGGACCTCTCACCACAAGATTCCCCCGACCCAGCAACGGCAGTGCAAAACACTGCCAACTCCGCCGACCAGGTCCTCTCACCACAAGATTCACCTGGTTGGCTCAAACGATGAACCGTGCCGCACAGCACGTTTAGCACAGCACATCGGTCGTGGTCGTAGGATAGGGGGTGCCCCTGCCTATGGCTACACCGTAAACGGGGATTTTACGGTTATGAGTCGCATGGATCTTTTGCCTGACGCTGGTCAGGTGCTTTCGTTGCGCCAAGCGCTTTATCGCGCCGGACGCGACTACAAGGGCGGAGTTACTGCTCTTGCCCACGACATGGTGTTGGACAACGACGCCCTTCAGAAAAAGCTGAAGCTTGATGAGGAGCGGCGCTGGCTCAATCCCGACGAACTGGAAGACATCGTCCGGCTGACTGGCAGCCCGCTTTTGCTTGATGCCTTGATGCGTCCCGCCGGGGCTGTTTGGTATCAGCCAGAGCCCGTCGCAGCGACGCAGGATGCGCTCAAGTCGGTTGGCAAGCTGCTGACCGAAACGGGCGAGTTCGTTTCAGGCATGCATAACGGTGCTGCCGACGGGGTATGGGAGTTGCACGAAGTCGCTCTGCTGGAGAAACAGGGCAACGACATCATTCGTGCGGTGCTGGGCATCATGGCCGGCGCTCGTCTGGCGATGGAGGATCGTGCCAATGGCTGACGATATCGACCGCGCCACGGAACAGGCTCAGTACCTGTTGGACGTCGCTCTGTTTAAGCATCGCCGAATCCCGACCAGTTTGGTCAGCTCACAGTTCTGTGAAGACTGTGACGATCCGATCCCGGAGCCACGCCGTGCTGCCATTTTTGGCTGCGAGACGTGTATTCACTGTCAGTCGCTGCGGGAGCAGCGTAGATGAGTGATCGTCCAATCCCGCTTTCTGCTTGGGCACGTCGTTACTGTGAGACATTCAATTTTGCGTTAGTACCGATTCAACCGGGCGAGAAAGGCCCGAAGGGAAGGGGATGGAACCAGCCCGGCAAGTACATCGTTGATCCTGCCAAGGCCGAGGCGTTCTGGACGAAAAATCCCAACCATAACCTCGGCGTTGTGCTGGGGCCGAGCCGGGTGTGTTCGCTGGACGTCGACGATGTCCAGTGGACACGATTCGTCCTGTACGAACTGCTGGGCGTTGATCTGGATGCGCTTGCACTGGCTTTTCCGACTGTCGTTGGTAATCCTCTGAGGTTCCGGGTTCTGTTTCAGGTACCGGAAGGGCTGGAACTGACGCGGCACTCCCTGTCTTGGCCCAATGAAAACGACCCGGATGGGTCAAAGCACAAGTCAATCATGCTGAAGGCAAACGCTGCTCGGGAGGCAGGCGATACAGCCAGAGAGGCCTTGTATCGTGCAGATGCCGAGCAGTACAAGCGGTTCACAGTGTTTGAATTGCGTGCAGGATTAGTGCAGGACGTACTGCCTCCCTCCATTCATCCAGGCACCGGCCAGCCATACACCTGGCGCACGCCGCCTGATGCTTCGGGGCTTCCGGTTCTGATCAGCGATCTGCTGAATGTCTGGAACAACTGGGACGTCTTCAAGCGGGGAGCGGAGGCTGCGTGCCCATGGCTGCCGAAGGACGCCAAGCCTGCTGGCAAACAAAAGCCGAAACCGAAGCCAGCCCCTGCAGGGGGCAAGCGGCCGTCTGTCATCGACGAATTCAACAACTGCCACGACGTCGAAGAGATTTTGCGCAGCCACGGCTATACCAAGCGCGGGGGGAAATGGCTTTATCCGCAGAGTAGTACCGGACTCCCTGGGATCACCGTGGCGGAAGGCAAGGTGTATTCACATCATGCAGCTGATCCTCTGGCCAACGGTCACCAAAACGACGCGTTCGAAGTGTTCTGTCTACTGGAGCATGGCGGTGATCAGTCCAAGGCGGTGAAGGAAGCGGCGCGGATGCTCGGCATGCAGTCGACCCGACCCAGCGCAAGCGATCTTCCCCCGGCCCCAACTGAGGGTAGCGACAGGCCAGATGCAGCAGCACCGGACGCTCCAAGTGAGGCGGCTCCTGCACCTGACGGGGGCGCGGGGGAGGAGCTGACCATCGAGCAGGTGCTGCGGCGTTTTGCACTGGTAGAAGGCACCACTCATGTCTGGGACTTCGATAAGTCTCGGGCGATGAAGAAGTCGGCTTTTGAAGCGCGCGTGGGAAAGCCCATTGCCAAGCTTTGGCTCGATGCCACGGACAAGAAGCTGATCGCTGACGATCAGGTGAAGGACATCGAACAGGCCCGGAAAATGTCGGGCAAGAAGGGCGGTGCTCTGGGCATGCGCCCCACGGAACGTTACGTCTATATCGACGGCACCAAAGACGTTTGGGATCGAGAGAAGAAACGGCGTATCGCCGAGGGGGCCGTCAAAATGGCCTTGGGCGACACCTATGCGCTCTGGTTGAACAGCAGCGAGCGGCGGGTGGTGGACGTCGAACACATTGTCTTCGACCCGACCATGACCAAAGACCCCAGCATATACATCAACACCTTTGACGGCCTGCCTTTGGAGCCGGTCAATGACGACGCGGCGTGCGCCAATCTGCGCTGGTTGATTTCATTCCTCTGCAACCGTGATGAGGCTGCTGCACTGTGGCTCACTCGGTGGCTTGCATACCCGTTGCAACACCTCGGGGCCAAGATGGACACGGCGGTGTTGATGCACTCCACCATGGAGGGCTCGGGCAAAAGCCTGTTGTTCGCCGACACCTTCGGTGCGCTTTACGGGCAGTACGCCGCTACGGTTGGTCAGACCCAGCTGGAGAGCAACTTCAACGCTTGGCAAAGCAGGAAGATGTGGGCCGTGTTCGAAGAGGTGGTCAGCCGTGACCAGCGCTACAACCAAGTCGGCAAGATCAAGCACCTGGTCACCGGCAAGACCGTGCGCATGGAGTCGAAGTTCATCAACGGCTGGGAGGAGGCCAACCACATGAACGCGGTGTTCCTAAGCAACGAGATCCTGCCGTGGCCGATCAGCGACAGTGACCGGCGAATGTTGGTCATGTGGCCGATGGAAACCTTACCGGTCGCCCGACAGAAAGCCATCGGCCGCGAGCTGGAGAATGGCGGTGTCGCCGCGCTCTACGGTTGGCTGCTACGTGTGGATCTGGGGGACTTCAATGAACGCACCCGCCCGCCTAGCACTGCGTCACGCGAGCGGCTTGTTGCGCTCAGTCGGGCCGGGTGGCAAACGTTTCTGTACCTTTGGCGGTATGGCGAACTGGGTCGCGGGCTTTGGGGCGTATGTCTTTCAACGGACCTCTACGCCTTGTTCCTTGAGTGGTGTCAGCGCAACAAAGAACACGTGATGAGCCAGACGAAGTTCTCACTGTTCATCAGCTCGGAGGTGGAGAAGACCCGGTCAATACCCTGGACTGAACGCAATGATCGGCGCTTCGGCGCTTTCTTTGTGCCCGATGATCCTGAGGCTTCCCTTCCCCCATCAATGAGAGCGCCGGACTTGGGCGTTGCCGTCGATGCCTGGCGGGCCAAGGCGCGCCTTGCGGGGTGGAACGTCGACAGCTGGGACCACGTGAAGGCGGTCGCAGCATGAGTACCTCTAAAAGTGTGTCGGGTGTGTTGGGTATGTTTTGGGTTGGTTTTGGCAACCCGACACAGATCAAACGCCCATTTTTCGCGGGGTGCAGACGTGTGTGTTGGGTGTGCTGGGTTTGGCGTCGCGTGCGCGCATGCGTGACGTTATTTATGCCGGTTAAAGCGCAGTTATTTTTTCTCCATGCGAGGACCTATAAACCCGACAAACCCGACACACCTAGCACACTCTTTATTAATTCATTGTTTTTAAAAGGTTTTCGCTGTGTTGGGTCTGTGTTGGGTAGGGCGTTTTGTGTGTTGGGTTTAGATTTCGAGAGGAAAGGGCAGTGATCAAGGAAATCGAAGCGTTGATGGTGCATTGGGGCGAGCAGATGCGCGAGCGCGGCCAAGGCGGTGGATTGGGCAGCCAGATGGGGGCGATCATCGAATGGGGCGGTGCGCCGCCGCGTGGTACACCGGGTTCTCGGATACTTGGCGGTGCTGGGTGTGGAATTGATCACATTGCCAGTGAGGTTCAGGCAGCAGTTGCAGAGCTGGAACGGTCAGGCCGCGCGCCGCTGGCACGGTTGGCACTGGAGCGTTATTGCGCCATGGCGACGGTCCGCGATCAGATGAAAGCTGTCGGTATTGCCGAAGGCGCTGATCGCACTTATCGCAACTGGGTGGATCGCCTGCATCAGCAAGTCCTATTGATTCTCACGCTCCGGAGCGGCTCGACCCGTGGCTATTCGGTTGGACCGCATACCAACCGCCATCTGAAGGTGGCGACAGGTGCCTCAAGAGCGATTGGAATCCCTCGCGCGCTCTGACTGTGGAATTGCGTTCACGACCACCTGTTTGCATTGGACTTGGCCAGTCATTTCCATTTTGCTGACCAGTTGTTTGCAGTTGATGGGTGTCGCTTGAATGGTGTAGGGCTTGGCGCTGGGCTTTTTCGTTCTGCGCCTTATCGCCTTCCTGGGTGCAGATAGGACGCCGAGCGCCGCAGCCTCATCTCCGCTTTCACCTCAAGTACCAGCCCGACGATGTCGCGGATTGTAACCAGCGCCTTCATATCGATGCCTGTAACGGTAAACTCTTCCGCCTCGGTGGCTGGGCCGGATATCCGGATCGTCATCGAGCCACCCGGGGCGACCTCACATATGCATTTTATCGGCAAAAACGCAGCTTCAATGATAGGCCTTATATCTAAGCTGGAAGTCATTCGGGCATCCCTGTCGCAAGCCAGGAGAATTCCTAAGACCTACATCCTGCGGAGTGTAGGCAGCAATTCACACTTCGCTGATGCAATTACCTGTTAGCTCTGATTTAATTTCATCGTTACAGCCGTTCCCCCCCCCGAGCAGATATATATCCCCTCATTTGCGGTAAGTTCTGCGGCCGCGACACTTACATGTCTCGCACTGTAAATATCACCTCGCCCCTTGGCGTACGGCACACCCCGCCTACCAGCTTCCCGAGATAGCTCTCGTGCATTGAGTAGACAGCGCCATCCCTGACTCGAAAAATAACCGCTCGATCCGACCTGATGACCCCTTCGCTATCCATAGTGCCCAGCAAGGTGTCGTTCTGGCCGTAGATGCAGAGCCTGACTTTGGTGACGTCCATGTTCTCTTGATCCTTGGTAGGGAGCTTTGACCATAGCGGGCACCTGGAAATCCGCTACATACTCCGACGGGCGTATATCTCTTCGTGCGATGAGCGTCTGAAAGCGGTAGTCATGCCCGAGCACGTCGTATTCAAAATATCGCCCGGAGCGTTCATGAAGCCGCTCGTAATATGGCGCGTCGAATCTCGGCGGCTACCGCGTAGGCTGGTCAAGTCGAATGCAAACTGTTGGGCATCACGGTTGCAGTTACGCACTCTAACCGTTCGTCCGGGTGAGTTGTCGCATTGTGGTCGTATCTTTGCTGTATTGCGGCCACATTTGGCCCAACCTTTAAACAGCCCTTTTCGGTTTTTCCGAACGCCGGTACAACGTGGGCACGATCTGCGATTTGCGCCTGAATCACAGTCAACAGCACCTGCTGTGCATGCTTCACCCAGCCATCCCCAAGGCTGTCACTAACCCCGCTTCGGCGGGGTTTTTCATTTCAGCTCCCCCGGAAGGGTGGCAACCGGATGCGCACCATGCCCGACAAACCAGATACGTGGGCCAGGATCGTGGCGGCCATTTCAAATCCACTGTGGCAGGGCATGATCATGGCCATCGTCGTTTCTCTACTGCGCATCCTCTACGACGCCAAAGAAACCAGTAAGCGCCGGATCTTATTCGAAGCGCTGATCTGCGGGTCGTTGAGTCTGGTCGCGTCCAGCCTGATTGAGTGGATGACTTGGCCGCCCAGCTTATCGGTAGCTGCAGGTGGAACGATTGGCTTTCTTGGCGTTACGGCCATTCGCGAATTGGTGGCCCGTTTCATAGGCCGGAAGGTGGATTCCCTATGAAGGCTATCGCCGCTGCAATCATCATTGCGCTGGTGGGTGTACTGCTCGTCGGCATTCAGCAGTACCGGGTCGTCGCGTTGCGCGGCGAGGTGGAAGTGGAAGCAACGGCCAAGAAGAAAGCACTCGACGCCAATCACGAAAGCGAGGCCACCATCACCACGTTGCGCGCCGAGGCCCAACGTAACGCTGCCTATCTGAAGGACTTGAATCAACGGATCAAGGCCAGCGAAAACAAAGCCAAACAGGCGAGGAAAGAATTTGAAGACCTCAAGCGCAACAGCAAGCCCGTTCGTGATTGGGCTTCTCAGCCTTTGCCTGACGGCCTGCGCGGCAAAGCCGGTGGTGGTCACAAAGACGTCAGCGGTTCGAATCGAACCCCCTGAGCTGATTCCTTGTGAACGCATCAACGCCGATGAGGCTGACCTTCGTTCGAACGGCGACGTCTGGGAGCTGAAGGATCAGGCCATCAAGCTGCTCGACACCTGTGCCGATCAGGTCGACGCCCAGATCCTGCGCAGCCAGAGCAAGTAGGTCGTGGACCTACCCACGGCCACCCGCACCCTGGCTCGTGATCTCGGCGTTTCGGGTCGAATGACCTGTTTTGGTGCGCCCCGAGAGAGGGGGGACCCTGGGGGTATTCGGGGCATACGGGGCTGCGGACTCGCGGAAGTCTGTTAGCGGACAGTTTTCCCACGTTGGTTGACAGTGGTTGACAGTTGACAGCGCTTTAGTTGACAGAGGTTTACATGACATTTCTCTCACGTACTGCTTACGCAAAAAGCAAAGGTTGGTCTCGACAGTACGTGGGCAAGCTTGCTCAAAACGGGAGACTGGTTGAGACCGCTGACGGGCTAGTTGATGTCTATGCCACCGAACAGTTTTTGGGTATTACCAGCGACCCTTCAAGACGGCCAGCGAGTACGCCTGCTCAACCCAGTCCTATTTCGCATGTTATCGAACCGGTTAACCCGGCAGAGTCGTCGTCAATGGTTGTTGGCTACCAGCAATCAAAAGCACGTTTGGCATTGGCCCAAGCGAGGCTCGCTGAAACCACTCTTCTTGAAACGAACAAGTCTCTGGTTGAAGTAGCGGTAGTCGACGCTGCCGCATTTGCAGCCGGTCGTATGCTCCGTGATCTAATTTTGTCCTTGCCCACCCAGATTGCTCCCGAACTGTCCGGAATGTCAGACCCTTGGGAGATTGAAAAATACCTAGTTGCTTCGCTACGACGTGTTCTTGATGACGCGGCGTCGATGACAGCTGCGGACTTTGACAACGCTATTCATTCATAGAGCGCTCATATGCATTTTCCATACGCCGATGGTGTGAAAGTTCACCATGACGCGTATATGCGCGGACTTAAGCCTGACCCGGAACTGTGGGTAGATGAGTGGGCCGACGAGCACATGCGTATCCCGCGAGATACAGGTGCTGCCGAACCGGGCAAATACCGCACGGCGCGTACCCCTTACGCCCGAGAGCCGATGCGTTGTTTGTCGCCTGGTCATCCCTGTAAGCGGGTGGTCACCATGGTGGCCTCGCAGTTGATGAAGACGCAGATAGCACTCAACTGGATCGGGGCGTTGATCCACATGTCACCGTCGAACATCCTCACCTTGTTGCCCAGCCTTGGCTTGGCCAAGCGGGTGTCCGCGCGGATTAGCAAGACCATCAACGCAACGCCGGTTCTGCGTGAACGTGTGGCTTCGCCGCGTTCTCGGGATGCTCGCAACACGATGGATACCAAAGAGTTCGAAGGTGGAGCGCTGTTCGCCACAACAGCCGGTTCTGCGGCCAACCTTGCCGAACTGTCGGCGCGATTTGTCTACGGCGATGAAGTGGATCGCTGGGACGTGGATGTTGATGATGAGGGTGACCCGATAGAGCTGGCTGAAACGCGGGGCAGTACCTTCGGGCGCAACGCTAAGTTTTACTTCTCCAGCTCGCCGACCATCAAAGGCGCTTCGCGAATCGATGACCTCTTCTCGACCAGCGACCAGCGCTACTACTACGTGCCATGCCCAACGTGTGGGTACATGCAAACGCTGGAGTGGGAACGTCTGCTTTACTCGCCGGACTTCACCACCGTGCATTACCAGTGCGCCGGTCCGGACTGCGACGTCCTGATCGAGGAGTTTCACAAGGGTGACATGCTCGCCCGTGGCGAATGGCGCTCACATGCCCAAGGCGATGGTGAGACGGTGGGTTTCCACCTCAACGCTTTGTACGCCCCGCTTGGGTGGCAGGACTGGTCATCACTGGCCAAGCAATATGAGAAGGCCAAGAAAGCTCAGGATAGGGGCGACCTTGAACCGATGCAGGTGTTTTACAACACTCGTCTCGCCAAGGTCTGGGACAGCGCACAAGAGCAAACCAAAGCCGATGTCCTGCAAGCCCGAGCGCTGCTGGAAAACTACGTGCTGGGCACCATGCCTGCTGGTGTGTTGTCGCTAGTGTCATCAGTCGACGTGCAGGCTAATCGTCTTGAAATGATGGTCGTGGGCATCGGCGAAGGTATGGAGCGCTGGATCGTCGACTTTCAAGTGATCATGGGCGATCCGGCTGATGATCGGACCTGGCAGGTGCTGGATGAAAAGCTCAAAGAGCGCTACCGCCACCCATGTGGGGTAAGCCTAGCGATCTTGGCAACGGGTGTCGACTCAGGTGGACACCACACTCACGAGGTCTATCAGTTCTGTCGCGTGCGACGCTGGCGCAATGTCTTCGCCATCAAAGGCGCGAGCAAACCCGGCAAGCCGGTTATCGCTCAACGGCCCTCACTGGTTGACGTGACGTGGAAGGGCCAGACCGAGCGCAATGGTGCTGAGCTGTGGATGGTCGGCACCGACACGGCAAAGGACTGGATCTACAACCGCTACCACCTGGAAAACGGGCCGGGCGCATTGCACTTCCCCAAAGATTTACCCGATGACTTCTTTGGCCAATGCGTGGCTGAGCGCAAGGTCACTCGCTACGTCAAAGGCTTCAAGCGCATCGAGTGGGTGAAGGGCAAGGCTGAGCGCAACGAAGCGCTGGACTTGCTGGTGTACAGCCTCGCGATGGCGCATTACCTGGGGCTGCATCGCTACGGTGAGCACGACTGGGCCAGGCTCAAAAATGCCTTGGCGCAAGCCGGTCTGTTCGACGACACAGGTCACGCAAAAGCCCCTATGGCAGAGCGTCTGAGTGTGGAGCCAAAACCTGAGCCTAGGCCGGAACCTCGACCTCAGCCTGTGGCTGCTGCCGTTCGAGCGCCAGATCGTCCGACTCCGCAACCCCAGCAACCCCAGCAACCCATGCAACGCCGTGCTTCCACCAGCGGCTATCTGAAGAGACGTTGATATGGCTTACACCCAGAAGCACCTTGATGCCGTCGAGGCAGCGATAGGGCGTGGCGAAAAGATCGTGCGTTACGCAGATCGGACGGTCGAATACCGCTCGGTTGATGAGCTGATCCAGGCTCGCGATCTGATCCGCACCAGCCTGACCAATGCTGCCGGTCCACGCTCGCGGGTTGTCCGCCTATACCACGGGGGCAAAGGCCTGTGAGCACTCGTTACCCTACGCTGTCACGCTCAGGCTTTCTGGTGCCGGAGCGCATCAAGGCCAGCTATGAAGGCGCTGCCGACGGTCGCCGGTCTGCCACTTGGGACGCACCTGATATAGGCGTCAACAGCCTGATCATGCCCGCGCTGCGCAATTTGCGATCCCGCTCCAGAGCCGCAGTGCGCAATGACCCTTATGCAGCCAATGCCATTGATCGCAGGGTCAGCAACCTTATCGGCACCGGCATCACCCCGCAGCCCAGGATCGCGGACAAGGAATTGCGCCGTATCTTTCAAGAGACGTGGGAGGACTGGGTGGATGAGTCCGATGCCGATCAACTGACGGACTTCTACGGTCAGCAAGCTTTGATCGCCCGGACGGTTGAGCAGTCGGGCGAATGCTTTGTCCGGTTGCGCCCGAGACGCATGGACGACGGCCTGGCGGTTCCTTTTCAGTTGCAATGCCTGGCACCTGAGTTCGTTCCGCATGACAAGTTTGAGGTGACCAGCACCGGCAACATCATCCGCGCCGGGATCGAATTCAACGGATTCGGCAAGCGGGTGGCCTACTGGTGTTATCGCTCCCACCCGAGTGACATGACCTCTATCAACGCCGGTTACAACATGCTGGTGCGTATCCCGGCCAGCCAGATGCTGCACATTTTTGAGCCGGTGGAGCCCGGCCAGCTTCGCGGTGTGCCTCGGCTTGCACCAGTGCTCAAGCGACTGCGCAGCCTGGACAACTTCGACGATGCTGTCCTGTTTCGTCAGGAGGTAGCCAACCTGTTCGCGGGCTTCATCCGCAAGCCTTCTGCTGACGGTCCGCCCATGCTCGACCCGTTGACGGGCGCGCCGATCAAGGTCGGAGGCGACGGCTTCACGCCGATGGTCGCGCTGGAGCCAGGCACGATGCAGGAGCTGCTGCCGGGGGAGGAGGTCGAATTCTCGACACCGCCTGATGGCGGCAACAACTATCCCGACTTCATGCGGCAGCAGCTTATGGCTGCAGCTGCCGGTGCGGGGCTGCCCTATGAGTTGATGACCGGCGACATGCGCGGCGTCAACGACCGCACCATCCGGGTGGTGCTCAACGAGTTTCGTCGGCGTCTGGAGCAGCTGCAGTTCAGCGTGTATGTCCACCAACTGTGCCGTCCCGTCCGGGCGGCGTGGATGGACATGGCGGTGTTGTCGGGTGCTTTGCAACTGGACGACTACGCCGCACGCCGTCGCGAATACCTGCGCACGCGCTGGGTACCGCAAGGCTGGTCCTACATCCACCCAGTGCAGGACGTGCAATCAAGAACGATGGAGATCAACGCGGGCCTAGCCTCGCGCAGTGAGATGTGCCTGCGCACCGGCACCGATGCCGAGATCGTGGACGAAGAAAACGCCGCTGATGCGGCTCGCGCCCGAGGCTTGGGCCTCAACTACAGCACCTTGTCGGCGTTCGATGAGGACCCCGACGAGAAGGAGAACCCATGAAACCGTTGTTGCCGTTTCGCATTTTCAACAAGGCCCCGGTTGCCTTGGCGGTCGAGGACCAGAACTGGTACCGCATCAAGGCTGAAACCCAGGCCGAGCAGACCACCATCGAGATCTATATCTACGGTGAGATCGGCGGCTGGGGCATTACGGCCAACCAGTTCATTCAGGACCTGAAAGCCATTGATGACGGCGTGTCGCCCATCGTGGCGGCGTTCAATACCATCGGTGGCGATCTGTTCGACGGGCTGGCAATTCACAACGCGTTGAACCGGCTGGGTGAGCGCTGCACGGCGCGGATCGATGCGCTGGCGGCCAGTGCCGGGAGCGTTGCGGCTTGTGGCGCACATCGCATGGTCATGGCGTCCAACGCCATGTTGATGATCCACAACCCGTGGACCTACACAGCCGGTGATGCCGAGGACCTGCGCAAGGTCGCCGATGTGCTGGACCAGACGCTGGAAGCCATTATCGCGGCGTACAAGACCAAATCGCCGGACATCGACGAGGTCGAGCTGCGGCGCATGGTCAACGCTGAAACCTGGCTCACCGCGCCGGAAGCACTGGCGCTTGGCCTGGCCGACGAGATCGGGGCGGGAGTAGAGGTCAAAGCCTGCCTGGGGCAGGGTGCTGCCATACAGCGGTTCCGCCAGACGCCAAAGGCCTTGCTGGATCAGCTCAACGCCGTTGAGCCCGAGCCCGAGCCAGAACGAACTGACCCACCAACTGATCCTGAACCGGCTGATGCATCCGCCTTGGCGCTGATGATTACGAAAGCCTGCGGCGCAGCGGGCATCAACAACCTGATCGAGCCTTTGATTGCGTCCACCAAGCTCGCTGATCACGCAACGGTGCAGGCGGCGATCACCCAGGCCAAGGGTGTGCGCGACCTGTGTGTTGCGGCTCGCTTGCCGGAGCTGACCGCCGAATTCGTCAGCGCAGGGCTGGACAAGCAGGCCGTGCAGGCGCGTCTGTTTGAGAAGCTGGTCAGTAGCGGCAAGGGCTTTGAAATCGATAACAGCCTGCCGTTGCAGGACGATCCACCGGCCAAGGTTCAGGCCAAGCAACCCGATCACCACGACATCTATGCGGCCCGCAGGGCGGCGCAGGGTGGCAAGAAACCGACCTCTACAGGAGCACGTCCATGACCATCAAAATGGAGCCTATCCATGCCGGTGAATTCCTTCTCTCCGAAGGTGCCGGAAACATCTCGCGAGAGTCGATCAACGTGGCCGCCAGTGAGGCCCTGAATGCGGGCCAGTTGCTGGGCCTGGTGACAGCGTCTGGTGAGTTCGCCCCTTACGACCCGACCGCCGAAGACGGTAGCGAGATCGCTGTTGCGATTCTTTTCGCACCTCTTCCTGAGTCCGACATCGTTCGTCGCGGTCGCGCCGTAGTGCGGCTGGCCGAGGTTGCTGAAACGCTGCTGACCGGTCTGGATCTGGACGCTGAGAAAGCGCTGGCCAAGCAGTTCATCATCCTTCGCTGATCGTTCTATCGGCCACAAGCCCCGATTCATTTTCGTTTATCCGACCCCGCCATTTGCGGGGTTTCGTTTTTCTGGAGAATACCCCCATGGCCGATATCGCCATTTTCGACGACGAAGCATTCAGCGTCGCCACGCTTACCGCCGCCATCAACGAGCAACCTTACCTGCCGGGGCGCATCAGCGGTCTCGGCCTGTTTCAGGAAGAGGGCATCGCGACCCTGACTGTGCAGATCGAAAAGGACGGCGACACCCTGGCGCTGGTCCCGGCCGGTGAGCGTGGTAGCTCTGGTCTTGTCGTCACCAGCACCAAGCGTCACATGATTCCGTTCAACACCGTCCACCTGCCGGAGCGCTTCACGATCCGGGCGGATGAGATTCAAGGCATTCGCGCATTCGGTTCCCGCACTGAACTGCAGGCTGTTCAGGACGTGATCAACACCCGGCTGGCCCGTGCCCGCC
This sequence comes from Pseudomonas sp. P129, assembly GCF_020312195.1. Taxonomy (NCBI): domain Bacteria; kingdom Pseudomonadati; phylum Pseudomonadota; class Gammaproteobacteria; order Pseudomonadales; family Pseudomonadaceae; genus Pseudomonas; species Pseudomonas sp. P129. Next base: position 22,392 of record NZ_JAGPYS010000004.1, read on the forward strand.
GCCAGCTCGACGCCACCCACGAGTTTCAGCGCATGGGTGCGCTCAACGGCCAGGTGCTGGATGCTGACGGCAAAACCGTGCTGTTGGACATATACGCAGCCTTTGGCGTGAAGCGTCAGAGCCTGTCCATGGGCCTGAACGACGCAGGCACCGAGTTGCGCGTCAAAGCGGGCGAAGCGCTGGACATGCAAGAGGACGCACTCGGCAGCGTGACCAGCACCGGCTCACGAGCGTTCTGCGGCAAGAACTTCTGGAACAAGCTGATCGTTCACAAGTCGGTCAAAGAGACCTATCTCAACTCGGCGCAGGCGTCGGAGCTGCGCGGTGATGCCCGCGAAAGTTTCGAGTTCGGTGGCATCGTTTGGGAACGCTACCGTGGCAAGGTCGCCGGTATCGCTTTCGTGAATGACGACGAGGCGCTGCTCGTACCTGAGGGCGTGCCGGACTTGTACATCTCGGCTTTCGCTCCAGCGGACTACATGGAAACGGTCAACACGCAAGGCATCCCTTATTACAGCAAGCTGGAAACGCTGCCGTTCGGCAAGGGCGTGGCGGGTGAAGCTCAGTCCAACCCGCTGCACCTTTGCACCCGACCTCGGGCGCAGATCCGCCTGACGCTGTAGTCATGGCGTTCCGTGACTTGATCGAAACCCTAGATGACGCCGTGTTCGATGTACTGAGCGACACGGCGTTTATTGAGGGGCGCGAGGTGTCGGGCATGTTCTCGGCACCCTGGCTACAGCCCAAGCTGGGTCGCATCAACACGGGTTTGCGTGAGCCGCATCTGGTCATCCGCGTTCTCGACGCGCAGGGCGTTGTTGAGCGTCAGCAGGTACGCATCGATCTGCCAGTGCAGGACGGTGGAGGTACTTACACGCTGATCCGTCAGGAGCCTGGAGGGGATGCGTTGGTCACGTTGATTCTGAGGATTAACCCATGAGCGTAGGCAGCTTCTACAAGCAGTCGGCCAAGGACGGCATGATCACCTTGCAGCCATCCTCGGCCGATCTGGAAGCGTTCAAGGATTTTGCGGCGGCGGTTCCCGAAGCGGCGGTAGCAGCCCAGCGTCGAGCCATCAACAAGACGCTGCGCTGGTTGCGCACGCACATTGCCAGGGCCGTTGGGCGGCAAGAGCGCATCGCAGTCACGGCTGTTCGGCAACGCCTTCGGGCCTACCCGGTCAGCGGTGGCACGATGCGCGGCAAGCTTTGGTTTGGTCTGGATGCCATTTCTGCTAGTCGTATCGGCCGTGCGCGGCAGAGCCGCACCGGCGTATCAGTTGCCGGTCGCCGTTATCAGGGCGCGTTCTTCAAAACGGTTTACGGCGGCAGTCCTGATATCTGGATACGCACTGCGAGCAAGCATTTCGACTCAGGCGCGTACGCCGAAACAAGGCAAGGCAAACGCCGCTCCGGCTTCATCGAAGAAAACGGCAGCCGCTTCCCGTTGGCCAAAGCCAAGGTGTCACTGGAAGAGGCGAGACCCCACTTCGATAGCTGGGTGAAACAGGCCGATGAACGCCTGCTGGAGATTCTCAAGCAGGAATTCAATTACGAGTTGCAGAAGTACCTGAAAGGAACCGCCCGTGTCTGACGAAGCCTTCAATCTTGATTCGCTGTATGAAGCCATTGAGCAACACATTAGGGACGCGATAGTCGGGCTTGAGTACGTCGGCACCATGCCGGACATGCTCCAGCAGATCGCCGTCCCGGCCGTGCTGATCGAGCTGGTGGAGTTGGAGCCGGGCGTTGATCAGGGCACTGGGGAAACGGCCTTGATTGCCCGGTTCGAAGCACGGGTCATCGTGGGGTCAGAGCGCGAGCAATGTCAGCAGCAGGCAGCCTTTGCAGCCTCGCAACTTGCTGTACTGCTTAGGCTGCAAACCTGGGGGCTTGAAGTCGAGCCTTCCGAGTTTGTCCGTGCCGCGCAGGACTGGTCGCGTCCCGAGCTGGACGGCTACGCAGTCTGGGTCGTCGAGTGGACTCAAGGGATCTACCTCGGCGAGGAGGAATGGCCGTGGCCGAATGAGCCACCCGGCACGCTGGTCTTCGCGTTCACTTCCGATACCGGGCGCGACAGCGATGACCATTACCAAGCGCCTGAGGATATGTGATGAGTTTCGCGTTGGCTGAACATGACCGCATGCTGGCCGGTGTGGTGAAGGACTGCTACGTCGTAGCGCTGGACCTTGCCGCATCACCTCCGGTCTGTCGTGTTTCAGACGGAAATTGGGTGAGTGCCTGGGTTCGCTGGCACAGCGTTGCAGCTGGCAAGGCGCGCCACTGGCGAGCACCGTCAATGAACGAGCAGGGCACCTTAATCAGTGCCAGCGGTGACGTGTCGCAGGGCACGTTCATTCCGGGGCTGTATGGCAATGCCGGTGCCCAGCCTGATAACCGTGACCACGTCGAAGTCTGGCGCTTTGACGACGGCGGTTCCTTGATCTACGACTGGCAGGCCAACACCTACACAATTGATCTGCCCTCTGGAACGGTGACTGTCACAGTCGGAGCCAGCTCGGCCGTTGTGACCGACGACTCTATCAGTGCGACCTCCGGAACGATCACTGCCAAGGCAGCCACGATCACGCTGGATGGCAACGTCACGATCAGCGGAACGCTCGCCGTAGTCGGTGATATCCATGGCGGCGGGCAGATTATCGACACGGGTGGCAACACCCCGAACCACAAGCACTGACCCGGCCCGCACTGCGGGCTTTTTAATGTCTGGAGATTATTCGATGGCGACAGTGAAAGGCGACAAGGCTTCTGGTGATGAGCCGGCCGTACAAGCAAATCAGGTCACACCTGCGACTGCATCCGTAGCTGATGCCGTTTCACCTCCCGTGCCCCCGGTGGCGGTTCGGACCTACCGTGACACGCTGTACACCTCCCGCACGCTTATCCTGCCGGATGACCGCACGCTGGCGGTCGCCAAAGGCATTGTCACCGCGCTGGCAGATGACGCGGTCGCGGTGCAGTGTCTGAGCACGCATCCCGACCTTGAGTCGTTGGAGTAAGTCATGATCGGAATGGATCGCCGAACCGGTCAGCCCGTCTCCGGCCTGGCGCACCTGCGGCAGTCCATCGAAGACATCCTCACGACACCGATTGGCAGCCGGCGCATGCTGCCAGAGTACGGCAGCAAGATCAGGCGATTCGTGGACCTGCCCGTCAACGATGGTTGGAAGAGCGCAGTGCAGGCCGAGGTCGCAAGATCGCTTTCACGCTGGGAGCCGCGCCTGCGCCTTGAGCGGGTGAGGGTGGTTGCCGTTCTGAACGGACAGGTCACCTTGCAACTGACAGGCACCTACCTCGGTGACAACGCAGTATTGGAGGTAACGGCATGAGCCTGATCGAATTGTCGGCGCTGCCCGCGCCACAGGTGCTCGAAGACCTGGACTTTGAAGAGGTCTATCAGGGCGAGCTGAGCGCATTTCGTGAGTACATGGGCGATAACTGGAGCGCCTTGCTGGAAAGTGACCCGGTGACAAAACTGCTTGAACTGGGCGCTTATCGACGGCTTCAGAACCGCGCCCGAGTCAACGATGCGGCCAAGGCTCTGCTGCTGGCCTATGCCCGAAAAGCGGATCTCGATCAGTTGGCAGCCAACGTTAATCTCAGGCGTCTGGAGATTCAGGCGGCAGATCCGAACGCCGTGCCGCCAACCGCTGCAGTCATGGAAGAAGATGACGCCTTGCAGGAACGTGTCCAACTGGCCTATGAAGGGCTCACCACGGCGGGACCACGAAACAGCTACATCCTGCATGCACGCAATGCTTCGGCGCTGGTGGCCGATGCGACCGCCGAGAGTCCTTCTCCGGCGGTGGTGGTTGTCACGGTGCTCGCACTGGAAGGCAGCGGTGTGGCCAGTGCAGATCTGCTGGAGACCGTTCGGCTCAATCTCAGTGACGAAGATGTACGCCCGCTGGGTGACCGCCTGACAGTGCAGAGCGCAGAAATCCTGCCTTATCGGATCAATGCGGTTGTTCATATGGTCGGCAGTGGTCCTGAAACCGAGGCGACTCTGGCCGAATGCAAAAGCCGTCTGCAGTCCTGGATCAATCCCCGAAGACGGCTTGGCCTTGAGGTCGCTCGGTCAGGCGTAGATGCGCAATTGCACATCAGCGGTGTCAGCCGGGTTGATCTGCAAGGCTGGACCGACATCCGCCCGACGAAGGCGCAGGCAGCCTGGTGCGAAGCATTCACTGTGACGCGGGGTAGTTGAGATGATCAGCTTGCTCCCCCTCAACAGCACCCAGTTGGAACGCGCCATTGAAGTGGCTACGAATGAAGTCACCCAGATTCCATTGCGCACGTTGTACAACCCGCAGACCTGTCCTGCACACCTGCTGTACCACCTTGCCTGGGCTTGGTCCGTGGATCGTTGGGATGATGAATGGTCCGAGCCGGTGAAGCGTGCGGCTATTGCCGCTTCGTTTTTCATCCATGCCCGCAAAGGCACCATTGGTGCTATCCGCCGCGTAGTTGAGCCGTTGGGTTATCTGATTGACGTGATGGAGTGGTGGGAGACAGTGCCACAGGGCATACCCGGAACCTTTGCTCTGAAAGTCGGAGTGCTGGATACCGGTATTACCGAAGAGATGTATCAAGAGCTGACTGCACTGATTGACGACGCCAAGCCGGTCAGTCGGCACATGCGGGAGCTGGCTATAAGCCTGGAAACGACCGGCAGGTTTTACATGGCCTTGTCGGTTTCCGAAGGCGATGAAATCGATGTTTACCCACCTGTGCAGCGTGACATCGATGTCACGGGTTTTGTCGGGTTGGGTGGACGTGAAACCACTATCGATACTCTGGATGTCTTCGCATGATCGATCAGACTTCGCAATTCTTTGCCATCTTGACCAACATCGGTGCTGCCAAACAGGCGAACGCCGATGCGTTGGGCATCGCATGGAAAATTGCACAAATGGGCGTCGGGGATGCCAACGGAGCCGATCCTGTTCCGGATGCCTCGCAGAAAAAACTGATTAACGAGCGACGTCGAGCACCGCTCAACCAGCTCAAGGTTGACCCTGCCAACAACGCAATCATCATCGCCGAGCAGGTCATCCCGGCTGAAGTGGGCGGGTTCTGGATTCGTGAAATCGCCTTGTACGACTCCGATGGAGACATGGTGGCGGTCGCAAACTGTGCGCCATCATACAAACCGGCGCTGACTCAAGGGTCCGGCCGTACCCAGATAGTTCGTATCAACCTGCTGGTCAGCAATACCAGCAACGTTGAGCTGAAAATTGACCCTTCTGTCGTGCTGGCAACGCGTGCTTACGTTGACGATAAAGTCGCCGACGAACTCAACAAGCTCGATCACAAGCAGTCGGTACGGGTTGCGACTTCGACAGACATCAAATTGTCCGGTCTGCAGACCGTGGACGGCATTGAGCTTGTCGACGGTGACCGGGTCTTGGTCAAGTCGCAGACCGCTGGAAAAGAGAATGGCCTCTATACGGTAGTTGCCAGCGGCAACTGGCTGCGCTCGCAAGACGCAGACAGTGATCCTGAGGTAACTGCCGCGCTTATTGTTTCCGTAGAAGAGGGGACTTTGCTGGCCGACACAATCTGGCAACTGCTTACAGGGGGGCAGATTCGTGTTGGAACAACCCCGTTGGTTTTCCAGAACATCACGGCGGGCTTTGCTCCATTGCTGTCTCCGGCTCTGTTGGGCACACCTACGGTGCCCACGGCTGCGGTAGGTGCCAACAACAAGCTGGCTGCCAACACCGAATTTGTGCAGGCCGCGCTGGCGGCTGGGCTTTCGCAAAAGCTCAGCCTGTCTGGAGGACAACTCAAGGGCAGGTTGAAGGCCAAGGTAGGCGCGGCCACTGCGGGCAACACGAACGACAGTGGTTTTGTATTTGATGACGATACCGGGATGTTTAGCTCTGCAGACGGCGTTATTCAGCTTGCGGCAAATGGCGATCTGATTTTCCAGCACATCGCTGGCGGCGCGGCCCAGTTCTTCCGGGGCGTGAGGGTGCCCAAAGGTCCCCCTAATACTGAGGACAACTCATCGGTGGCGGGCTACACGTTCGCCGAGGATGGCGACAGTGGCATGTTTGCGGAAGGTGGAGGGCAGAACTCCGGTTCTGATTTGGTTTTCCGGATCGATAAAGTTGAGGCCGGCCGCATCAAGGGGCAGATGAAGTCCGGAGCACAATCCGGATGGACCCGCTTGTTGAGTGGAAAGATACTTCAATGGACGCAGATTGCTTTGACCCCCGTAGCAGGGGCGTCAATAGCCTGGACTGCGGTTCTCCCAACCAGTTTTCTAAACGCATGCCATCAGGCGTTTGCGATCCAAGGGAACGGGGCGGGGATCAACAAGTTTCAAATCACCACGGAGGGGCTTGGCCTCGGGTCCGTCAACGGCTTTGCCTTCAGTGAGGATACGGGTGCGCGCATTATTCGTGTTTGGGCCATAGGTGAATAAATGAACAACTACTGGAGTGCTTCGCTGGGTGCTTTTTGTCGCCCTGACATCCTAGGTGACGATATGCCTGACGACGCCGTGGAAGTGTCAGAGCAGGACTATTCGATGTTGCTGGGCGGACAGGGCGAGGGCCAGCTCATTGTCACGGGAGCGGCTGGCTTCCCGATCCTCGAAGATCCGCCCCCGGCCAGTGACGAGCAACTGAGACAGGGCGCTCGCTACTGGCGCGACCAGTGGCTGGCAACCACCGACCCACTGATCGTGCGTCACCGCGACGAAAAGGAAGCTAAGCGCGCGACCACGCTGGATGATGATCAGTACTCAGCACTTCAAGCCTGGCGGCTGGATCTTCGTGACTGGCCGGAGTTACCTGCATTCCCGAGCGCAGAGAGTCGCCCCCAGCCTCCTGACTGGGTGTCGGCGCTCGTCTAAGCGCTCGCCCGTTACGCATAACGCAGCACCACCCAACCCCGCCATGCGGGGTTTTTCGTTTCTGGAGATTGTCCTATGAGTTTCTTCCACGGCGTGACTGTGACGAACGTCGATACCGGCGCACGCACCATTTCGCTCCCCACGTCCTCGATCATTGGCTTGGTGGATACGTTCACGGAAGCGCCTGCTTACAGCGCCAAGGTCAATGACCTGGTGCTTATCACTTCCGAGCGCGAGGCTATTGCAGCGTTTGGTCCTGACTCGGCGATCACCAAAGCCTGTCAGGCGATCTACGTCAAAGCCAAGGCTGTGATCGTTGCATGCGGCGTCGCCAAGCTGGACGACGCGGCCCTGCAGACCTCCGCCATCATCGGCGGTGTCAAAGCCGATGGTACCCGCACCGGGCTCCAGGCACTGCTCGACGGCAAGAGCCGCTTCAATGCCCAGCCTCGACTGCTGATCGCGCCCAAGCACAGTTCGATCCTTGCAGTCGGTAAAGCCCTGACGGCCCTGGCAGACAAGCTGCGAGCGCTGCCGATCATTGATGGCCCTAACACCACTGACGAAGCGGTCATGGCATATGCCAAAAACTTCGGCGGCAAGCGTTCTTTCATGGTCGACCCCGGTGTCCAGTATTGGGATACGACGGCCAGCGAGACGGTTGATGCACCGGGCTCTGCCTGGGTGGCGGGCCTATTCGCCTGGACCGACGCGGAGTACGGTTTCTGGGCCTCGCCGTCGAACAAAGAGTTCGCAGGCATCACGGGCACCAAGCGGCCCATCGAGTTTTTGGACGGTGACGAAACCTGCCGGGCCAACCTGCTCAACAACGCCAATATCGCCACCATCATCCGCGACGACGGCTATCGCCTGTGGGGCAACCGCACGCTCAGCAGCGATCCCAAATGGGCGTTCGTGACCCGCGTGCGCACCATGGACATCGTCATGGACGCGATCCTCTTCGGACACAAATGGGCGGTCGACCGCTCGATCACTGCCACCTACGTCAAGGATGTGACCGAGGGCCTGCAGGCGTTCATGCGTGACCTGAAGAATCAGGGCGCGATCATCAACTTTGAAGTGTTCGCAGACACCGAGTTGAACACGGCCACTCAGCTGGAGCAGGGCAAGGTGTACTGGAACATCCGTTTCACCGATGTGCCGCCTGCCGAAAACCCAAACTTCCGCGTTGAAGTCACCAATCAATGGCTGACCGAAGTGCTCGACTCTGCCGCTTAAGGAGCTGCAACGATGGCAATGATTCCCGAAACACTGAGCAACCTGAACCTGTTCGTGGACGGTGTCAGCTTTCAGGGCGACGTGCCCAGCCTGACCCTGCCCAAAATGACGCTCAAGACTGAAGAGCACCGTGGCGGTGGCATGGACTTGCCGGTTGAGCTGGACATGGGCATGGAAAAGCAGGAGTCCAATTTCACCACCACAGGCGTGCGTCGTGAGTCCCTGAAGTTCTTCGGTCTGGCGGACGGTACGGCCTTCAACGGTGTGTTCCGTGGTGCCTTCAAAGGGCTCAAAGGCAAGATCACCCCGGTCGTGGTGACCCAGCGTGGCCGACTCAAAGAGGTCGACATGGGGGACTGGAAAGCGGGTGACAAGGCCGAGATCAAACACGCAGTCGCGCTCACTTACTACAAGCTGGAAGTGGATGGCCGTGTGGTCTACGAGATCGATACGCTGGGCATGAAGCGTGTGATCAACGGTGTCGATCAACTCGCTGCAGAACGTTCGGCCCTTGGCCTCTGATAGAAGGAAAAAATCTGTGTCTCAAGTAAATCCCAATCCGAAGTGGATGACCCTGACGGCCGAGAGCGTGTCGGTGAAGCTGACCAAGCCTGCCGAGGTTAACAGCGTTCAGGTCGACACCATCACCATGCGCGCGCCTACCGTGCGCGATGTGCGCACCGCCCAGGCGGCTGCCAACGGCGACGACGAACAACGCGAGCTGAACCTGTTTGCATCCCTGGCCGAGATGGGCGTCCGCGATCTTGAAGGGCTGTCCCTCAAAGACTACAGCCGCCTGCAGGCCGGTTATTTTCGCCTGGTGCGCGACGACGAGCTTTGACCCCGCATTGCAGAGGCTCGCGGCGAAGCGGCTCGCAAAAGAGCTGGGTTTTTCGTCGGCGGAAATCATGTCCATGTCTTTCTCGGACATGATCTGGTGGCTCACGGACTGAGCCCATCCCAACATCAGAGGTGAGTGATGGCGAACAATCTGGCATTGGGCCTGGTGATTGGCGGCGCTGTCAGCCCGACTGTGGGTGCAGCGTTCAACACCGTTGAAAACCGCATCAAGAAGCTGGAGCAGCGCGGTAATCAGGCCAAGGTGCTGAGAAACACGATTGGCGAAACCATGCGCCTGCGTGATGAGTGGAAGAAAGCGCATGACAGTGGTGCCGCATCGGCCTCTGGTTTGCTGCGCAAGCTTGAGAACAACCTCGATACCCTGCGTAAGCAGGGTGTTCAGGTCGGTAAGCTCAGGCAGGAATATCAGTCCCTTGACCGTGTGGCCAGAAGCATGGACCTCAAGGTCAAGGGGCATCAACAGATCGAGCAGGGCAAGGCCGGGCTCAAGTCGGGGATCGGCACCGCCGTCGCGGGTGTCGGCGCAATGGCTGTACCGACGAAGATCAGTGCCGACTATCAGGCAATCATCCGGGACATCGCCATCAAGGCCGGTGTAGTCAATCAGCCGCAGGAAGCGGAGCTGACCAACTCTGTCATCAAGACCTCGCAAGACACCGGCATGGCACGCAATGACGTGGCCGACCTGGTCAACAAGCTGGTTGGCGCAGGCATGAGCCTGGACAAGGCACTGTCCTACGCGCCGGTGGCAGCGAAGTTTGCAGTCGGGCAGGGGGCCAGCGGCAACGATACGGCCAACATGATTCAGGCACTGCAGCAGAACGCCAAGATCACCGACCCCAAGGTCATGGAAAAAGCCCTCGAGGCAATTGCCATGCAGGGGCAGGCGGGCAGCTTTGAAGCCAGCGACATGGCTCGCTGGTTTCCGCAGTTGCTGGCGGGCATGGGCAAGTTGGGTGTCACCGGCATGGATTCGGTAAGCCAGCTCGGCGCAATGCTGCAGGTCCAGATGAAAACGGCCGGTGGTTCGGATGAGGCCGCCAACAACTTGAAGAACTGGATGGAGAAGATCGGCTCCACCGACGTGGTGAAGTCGTACAAGGACGTTGGTATCGATTATCAGGGATCGCTGAACACCGGTATCCAAAAGGGAATGTCGACCCTTGAGTCCAGCTTCGCGCTGGCCCAGCGCTACATCGAAAAGACAGACCCTGAAAAAGCCAAGAAAATGAAGGAGGCAACGGCCAAGATCAGTAAGGAGGCTGATCCGGCGAAAGCCAAAGAGATGCTGGACTCGCTGGAGCAGGCGCTGCGCACTGGCGATCTGTTTGCTGACATGCAGGTCAAGGCTGCACTGACCGCTTACACACAGAACCGCGCGCTGTATGAGCAGCTGAAAAAAGACTCACAGAATGCTTCGGGGATCCTCGACAAGAACCTTGCCGAGCGCCGCGGTGCATCGTCGCAGATCTGGGCCGAGACGTTCCAGGCCGTCAACGATTCCATGCGCAGCATTGGTGACGCGATACGGCCGGTCACTGATGCGGTTGCAAAGGGTATAACGGCAACCGCCAAGGAATTTACAACGCTTTCTGATAATGCCAAACCTGTCGTTCTTGCCATTGCGCTACTCGGCGGAGGGCTGGTCGCGCTGAAGTCTGCGGCCAGTGCTTTCAAAATTGGAAAGGGGTTGCTCAATCTCGGACGTGGCGCGCTGGGCGGCAATCCGAACAAGATCCAGAAAGTCTACGTCACCAACTCTGGCGACAAAGACGATAAGTCCGAAGGGAAGGTGGGCGCGGTCAAAGGCCTGCTGGAAACCGGTCTCAAAGCGTTTAAAGGCAAGGACAAAGCAAAAGTAAAGGGTAAGGACAAAGCTGATGCCGACGGCAAGAGCGGCGCTGACGATGCTGATGACGACGCAGAGGAAACCGGCAAGACCGGCTTTGATCCGGTCGATACCGGTCTGAAGATCCTCGATCTGTTTGGTGAGGGTGGTAATGACTCTGACGGTGCCAAGGGCGGCAGCAGCTCTGAGCCGCAGAAGGTCTTTGTGGTCAACGCCAGTGCATTCGGTGGCGGTTCGGATGCACCGGGTGATCAACGTCGGTCACGCCGCAGCCGTCGGCGTGGTGCTGCAGGTGGTGCTGGTGGTCGACGCGCAGGACCTCCGCGCCCTCCGATGCCGCCAGCCCCTCCTGTACCAGCAGGCCGACTGGCGCGGTTGGCCGGTGCCGCAGGAAAGCTGGGCGGCGTTGCCAAGATGGTCCCCGGCGCGAAGTTTCTGGATGCGTGCATGCTCGCTCTGGATACGTACCAAAACGCCGAGACCCAGGACGAGAAAGCGGAAGGCTACGGTGGCGCGGCAGGTGGCCTGGCTGGCGCATTGGCAGGTGGTGCAGCGGGTGCCGCGATTGGCTCTATCGTGCCGGTGATAGGTACGGCCATCGGGGGGGCGGTGGGTGCCTTTCTTGGTGGCATGGGCGGGCAGGATATCGGTGGCTTTCTGGGCAAAGCACTGTTTGGCTCAGATGAAAAAACCGAGGCCATCGCTGGCAAGACCGGGGACACCAAACCTTCTGCTGCACCTGGCGATGTGGTCAAGGCGATGGCGGCAGTCGCACCTGCCCCGCTGGCATTGCCTGCTGTAGTCAAGGCTGCCGAGCAGAGCAAGCCTGAACCCGCCAAGGTCGACCAGCAATTCACCTTCTCGCCGAATATGCCCGTCAACGTACAAGGTGATGTAAAGGACCCGGCACAGCTGGCGCGTGACATTGCACCGTTTCTGCAGCGCCAATTTGAAGAGTTCAGTCGGCAGGCGGCTGCCCGCCAACTGTTTGATGCCCCGCACGTGGGTTGAGGAAAGGTTATGGCTTATGCAGAACAGCTGCAGTCATCGTTGAAATACCTGATTGCAGCGGGAGAGGTGGGACGCCGTAGCCTGGATGACATGCTCGGCCCCTTGAACGGGGCCATTGGCGATATGACAGGGGCCGCGTCGGAGCTGGAGAACATTCCGTTCATTGGCCCGGCCATTGGTGAAAAACTGCAACGCACCATGCGGGGCATCAGTGTCGCGCAGACAAAGGTTGGGCAGGTGGCGGCGATGTACGGGCAGGCGACCAGTGCGGCGGCGCAGGTGCAAGAGCGCCTGGGGACGTTCAAAGAGCAAGCGTCCAAAGCCGTTGCCGCCATAAACAGGGTGGCCGGGAATGTCAGTCCTGCGCTGGGCAACATCGTACCGACGGGCAGCTTCGCAGCGCAGATGACACCGGCACCCGAGGCAGTGAAGCCATTCCCGCATCTACTGATCGTCCAGCCGCTCAAGCCCGAGGCGCAGCCTTACTACTTCAACCTGGACACTGCGGCCTTCGATGAGCTTCGCAGGCAGACCGCGTTCCGGTGGGCCGGGCAAGAACGTTTGACCCGCAGCATTGCGCAACAGGCAGTTGGTTTGGGCGACGATAAGCTGAGTTTAAAGGGAGCCATTTTCCCCGGCTTCAAGGGCGGTCTCAAGCAACTGGATACCTTGCGCAGCATGGGGCGCAACTTGCAGCCGCTGAGCCTGACAACTGGTTACGGGGAGGTGTTGGGCAACTGGTGCCTGCTCAGTGTGGATGAAGAACAGAGCAACCTGCTCGCCGGCGGAATTCCCCGAAAACAGGGCTTCTCATTGGAGTTTGTGAGCTATGGCGACGATCTGCAGAACGTCTGACGGAGATCTGCTGGACACTATCTGCCACCAGTATTACGGGCACCTGAACGGTAGTGTTGAGGCGGTGCTGGATGCCAATCAGGGCTTGGCAGATGAACCTCAGCCCTATCGGGCGGGCGTTCAGATCGTGCTGCCGGATCTGCTTATCCAGACAGAGGAGATGATCCAGCTCTGGAACTGAGAAATATGGTATGTATTGCATCGCAACATTCAAATAGTCATGAAAGGAATCGGTAGCATGGAATACGCTTCTTGGTCTGAGACGGTCATTGAAAATTTGATCAGCGAAGGCATTGATCCTCAGCTTGTTCGAAAAATCTTTAACGAGGAAAAAAAAGAACTCGAATCTATTTATGGCGGGGGAGATCTTACGTTAGTCGGCGTGCATTTTATCAAGACGCTAGAGCCTCATGATCTTGACCTCCAAATAGCCGAGGATCGCTTGCATGGCGCGGGCTTGGATGAGCTATCCGCCGCCTATAGCGTTACCAAGGACGAAGCGCGTCGTCGCGCGATTGTAGGTGCAACCAAGAAAACAGTTACGCTCGGATTGTTCCGTGGCCAAAGAGTCGACCCCAGCGCTCCACTGGATTTCTAACTCAGAGTTTCCACTCTGTAAACCTCATAAAGAATTGTCAAAGCCCGCCTTGTGCGGGCTTTTTATGACGGGTACTTCGTTCATGCAGCCTACTTTCCGCATTCTCGCCGGAGGGAGCGACATCACTTCCCTAATAAACGACCGTCTGTTACTGCTGCGCACAAGCGATAAGCCTGGGATGGAGTCAGATGAGTTTGAGTTGCGCATCGACGACAGGGATCGGGCCGTTTCACTGCCTGCGCGTGGTGCAGACATTGAGATATACCTCGGTTACGAAGGGCATCGACTGACCCGACTGGGTCTATACACCGTTGATGACATTGAGGCGTCCGGTCCTCCCGATACGTTGGTCATACGCGGCAAGGCCAGCGATATGCGCGGCAGCGGCCGGACCACGCGGTCAGGCAGTTGGGAGAACGTCACCCTGCAGCAGATCGTCAGCGAAGTTGCTACACGTAATGGCTGGAAGCCGGTGTGTACCGTCACCACAAAAGTGCCTCGCGTCGATCAACTCGACGAGTCGGATTACAACTTCATCACCCGGGTGGCCAAGAAGTATGACTGCACCGCTAAAGTTGCCGACGGTAAGTTGCTGGTGCTGCCTCGGCAAGACGGATTGAGCGCGAGCGGTAAGGCCCTCGAGGTGGTAACGATCCGTCGTCATGACGTAGCACGCTGGCAGTTTCGTCTCAGCGACAAGACCACACAGAAAGCTGTCCAGGCCAAACATCTGGATAAGAAAACTGGAAAGCTTCAGGTAGTTGAGCTTAGCAACGATCAATCCCCTAACGGCCTCCCGCCCGTTCATACCGACCGCCATATCCATCCCAATAAGTCCGCTGCTGAGCAGGCAGCCAAGGCACGCCTCGCGGCATTTAACCGCAGTACCGCAGGTCTTCGGCTGGAAATGGCGGGGCGCACCGATCTTTTCGCCGAGCGACTGATCAATGCACTGGACTTCAAAGTCGGCCTTGATGGCGAGTACCTGGTTGACTCGGTTGAACAGGTATTCACCCAGTCTGGCTGGACCACGGCTATTGAATGCAATGGTGGGAAGTCCGGCAAGGCCAAGGCGAAAGGCAAGAAAAAGAAAGAGAAAAAACCGGTCAAGGTCGTACAGCTTTAACCCACCAGATCAACATCTACTCATCAGGAGAACCACGCATGTCGATAACCACGCAGCAATTGCTGCAGATACTTCCCAACGCCAGCTCCCGAGCTGGCGTTTTTGTTCCCGTCCTAAACGTTGCGATGAGCAAGTACGCCATTATCACCAGATTGCGAATTGCTGCGTTTCTGGCGCAGGTCGGGCACGAGTCCGGCCAGCTTCGTTACGTGCGCGAGCTGGGCAGCGATCAATATCTCGACAAGTACGACACCGGGCGGCTGGCTGAGCGCCTTGGTAACACGCCAGAGGACGACGATGATGGGCAGTTGTATAGGGGCAGGGGACTTATACAAGTCACCGGGCGAGACAATTACGCCGCGTGCGCAGAGGCGTTAGGGCTGGATCTGCTGGAACATCCCGAACTGTTGGAGCGCCCAGAGCATGCAGCCATGTCTGCAGGTTGGTTCTGGCACCGTTCGGGGCTCAATGCTTTGGCGGATAAAGGGGACTTTCTGACGATCACCAAACGTATCAATGGCGGCACCAATGGTCAGGCAGATCGGCAAATGCTCTACGAGCGTGCCTTGAAGGTCTTGCCCTGATCGAGCGATGGGCCGTTCAGACCTGAGCCGAAAGAGCCCCAGCAGCAAATTGAAAAAGAGCGACCAGTCGAGATGCGCCAACATCCCGGCTGGTCACTGATCCCGCAGATTACCCCTGCAAGTCCAGCCAAGGCTCTCGCTTCGTGCACAAAGCGGAGCGAGCCTAGCACCTGTCTATATATACAGTAAAGGTCTTGCTTTCTATGTCCACACCCATCATCCCTTGGATGGGCGGCAAACGCCGCCTAGCCGACCGCCTGATCCCGCTTTTCCCGCCCCACGAATGCTACGTCGAAGTGTTCGCTGGCGGTGCGGCCCTCTACTTCATGCGTCCCCAGGCAGCCCCGGTTGAGGTCTTGAACGACATCAACGGAGACCTGGTGACGCTGTATCGCGTTGTCCAAAACCACCTTGAAGAATTCGTCCGCCAATTCAAATGGGCACTCAGCTCGCGCCAGGTATTTGAGTGGCAGAAGATGACCCGCCCCGAAACCCTCACCGACATCCAGCGCGCCGCCCGGTTCTTTTACCTGCAGCACCACGCCTTCGCAGGGAAGGTCACTGGACAGACGTTCGGCACTGCCACGACCGGCCCGGCCATCAACCTGTTGCGGATCGAGGAAAACCTTTCTGCGGCCTGGCAGCGTTTGTCCGGTACGTATGTGGAGAACCTGCCGTGGCTTGAGTGCGCAGAGCGTTACGACCGGCCTCACACTTTCCATTACATGGATCCGCCGTACTGGCAGACCGCAGGGTACGGGGTAGATTTTCCATTTGAGAATTACGAGCGAATGGCTGACTTCATGCGCCACTGCAAGGGAAAGGTCATGGTGAGCATTAATGATCATCCAGACATACGGCAAGTATTTGAAGGCTTTCATTTTGAAACTGTGGACATTTGCTATAGCACGGCCAATCAGAGAAAGGGAAAAGCTGATGTCAGCGGCGAGCTGGTCATCACGACCTGGGAACCAGCGGTGCTGCGTGGGCTGTTCTAGATATAAGATCAGCCTCTAGTTTGCGGTAAATATGCTGGTCTAATCTACTTACAGTCGTTGCGCCTAGATAAAGATTTTATAATCTATCCGGGCGCTGTTTAAATCTATGTGGTTATCTATAGTTCGCTCTCATGTTCTGAGTCGATGATCAAGCCATAGTCATACCCAGCAATTTTGCGCTGGTACTGAATGATCAAGCCAGTGATGTCAGGATCACCAATTCGCTCCTCAGCAAGCCTGAATTTGCTCATTGCATCATCAAAGACAGACATGTCTTTAGTTTTTTTAAAAATTTCAATACCGACATCACAGTATATTCTCATTACGTCCTTGTTGTCTTTGTATCTTTCCACAGCGCTACTCGCCAATGTTCTAGCTCTATCAAGAATTGCGATTCGATCCTCATCAAGTATTCCGGGAGTTCGTTCAGCCCTAGCTAGCAAAAGCATAATCTTAAAACGCTGAACGGGGCCGTCTGCTTTGAAATCATTCTCAAAAAGACGTATCTCCGTATCCGCTTTCTCTAGCTCATTTACATCAATAAGGTTCCTTATGAGTCTATGGCGTGGGACCCTCTCTCCCGGTGCAACAGATATCATTTTTCGAAGCAGTTTATTTCTAACATGCTTGTCGGTGATTCTATTGATACCTTTTTCAAAACCACACAGTTGTCTAATTGTCCGTATCTCCACATCATATGTGGGGACAATATTGTCAATAACTCTCTCAAATAAAGAGTAGTATTCTTTTATGTCCGTCATTTTATATTGTGAAATGATGTCAGTTATAACGGGGTGACGTCCCTTCCATCCATAAATTCCGTCTTTTTCGCTGATAACGTATTCATGAATTATATCAACAAGATTGGTTAGAGATGCAGTAACATTTTGAGCGGGAATTCCTAAAAGTCTTATGACAAGCTGCCTGTGAACATTGATTCCAGAGCTTTCCATCGCTGCCACTAGGCGATAGACTTCTCTATAGTCTTCCGGTAGAGACGCGAACTCACGAAGAACGATGTCGTCAAATTTTTCAGAAGCAAAAATATTTTTGAGACATACAAATGTATCGGATTCGCATCTGACCATAAGCCGTCTTTTACGTTCAGTTCTTGAAAAGCCGGAAAAGCTGTTTTCTACCAATGGCTTCAAATCTTGGTTCGTATCAACCAGGGTTAGTAGTTCATCGACTTCCGAAGCATCTAATCCTTTAAGTACATGTTGCGCTCCATGCTTGAATATATTTGGAGTTTTTACGCGGGGATTCCATTGGTTTCTCGCTGAAACTAGAATGATCTTAAAGATTTTATTGTTGGCGGCTGCTAGCAGATCAATCAGTGCGTTAACTTCAAAGATATGGTTGTGTGCATCATCAATTAGTAGCACGCCACGCTCTTTGCTTCCTGCAAGATGTGTCGCTACTTCAGCCCAGTGACTATAAAGCAAGGTGTGATCTGATTTGTGCTCCCAGGCATGCCATTTCTTCACACTTAGCTGATGTATAATTTGTTTTGCTAATGTGGTTTTACCTGTTCCGCTAGCACCCAATATTACTATATTTGTTATTTTTTCTTGGTCGAGTTGTTCAAGAATCAGATGCCCAGAAGTTCGGCGGAATGTCAGGCTGGCCGAAATATCTGCATAGGACGCAGGCCATCCATTAAACATCGAACTTGCATCTTTTAAACTGTTTTTAATTTCATGTGATGCGTCTTTTGTAACAGGTCTTAGTATATGGCTGTAATCTAGCGGATCTCCTGTTGATGAATAAGTGTTAGTTATCTCTGTGTTTTTCATTAGCTCGATAAAGAAATTATCAAGTCCGCCGAATGCAACTTTTATACCTCTTCTTTCGTGCAGTATGGCGCGGTCTTCATCTTCGGTGTATAGTAGTAAGTATATAGTAGAGGGGTTGTGGCTCTTGCTGTTTATGTCTAGTGCTTTAGTTATGAGGTCTTTTATATGTGGGTCGGCTAATGAGTATCCAATTATGACTAAATCAGACCCGGATAAGTCTAATTTTAGAGATTCATATAAGTGATCTCTATATTCATTTGTCAGATCATAGTCGTTTTCCGAAATTATAATTCTGCTATGTATACCATCTACTTCGTCTTTGTCTATGGTTCCGTGGATCTTAAATAGCTTTGTGGTTTCTGGTATTTTTTGTAGTGTGAAGTCGAAATTAGATGAGGTTACTGAAATTGGACGATTTTTTTTTGCGTAGGATTGTTCAATCAGTGTGTCATAGTTGGTGGTATAAATGTTTTTCCAGTTATATAGTGGGATGTTTAACAAGCTCCCAGTTACGCTAAGATTTTTGAATGCTAAACGCAGGCAATCGATCATTTCCCTGCGTGAACGTTTTTGCTCTATTAAGCTAGTGATTTCACTCAGTGAGTACCCCTCACTGCTCAAGCCAAATTTGGAGGAAAATATCTCTATTAGTTTAGCAACAGCCGGAGCACCTGAAGGGATCGACGAGCCGGCACCAAAGAAAAGCACCGTGCTCTCTGGGGTTAGCCTTTTGGTTAGCTCGCTTATGGATATGCTCATCGATAAATCCTTTTAGTATTATTATGACTGTAATATAAAAACGTTTGACAATCTATGCCACTCGGAACGGTTTGTCGAGTCACATTGCCACTGCCGATCCACGCTTGCGATTTGGAGGATGTAGGAGTGTTTCAGGACGTTACACACCTTGGAAGACCGTTTGCCAGCGTTTTCAGATAGTGGGGTGGCAATGGCACGTTCGAGCAGATCCTGCGTCACCTTCATCTTTCTTTGTGAGAGGAAGATTTCATCGATCTGGAGAGTTCGATGGTCGTCTCAACTCCCATTCGTTTCACCTCAGCGTACAGCGATGCTGAAAAATCGGCTTGTAGGAGGCGCAGCACCGTTGTCTGGGCCGAAGCGGACGTACTTACCGCCGAATCATTGAAATACACCTCACCCGCGCGCGATATATAGTTTTTTGCTGATAGTCATGCGGTCGCCTAGCGATAAACTGACTTGCACTACTTGTACCGCTGTTGG
Source organism: Pseudomonas sp. P129 (assembly GCF_020312195.1). Classification (NCBI taxonomy): domain Bacteria; kingdom Pseudomonadati; phylum Pseudomonadota; class Gammaproteobacteria; order Pseudomonadales; family Pseudomonadaceae; genus Pseudomonas; species Pseudomonas sp. P129. Next base: position 41,436 of record NZ_JAGPYS010000004.1, read on the forward strand.
ATCAGGTCAGTCTTCCCGGCAGCAAGGTTTGCCCGCATGAGCGTTGCGGTGATGTGCTTGCCGACAAAGGGCATGACAGCCAAGTTCTGTGACAATACTACGACCGCAGAGGCATGCAGCCGCTGATGCCTCTGCGCAAGATCTATCGCAGCGCTCGACCCAGCCTGCCTCAAGAGAAAATGCTTTTTGTATTGGGGGACTTTCTTTCACTTCCATTCGGGGTGAATAGAGACGGCACTGGTGATTTCCTGAGTCAGGATGGCCAGTGCTCTGAGCAGTCAATGTCGATTACGGTGGCCGGTATGCACGGCCTAGGGTGATTATGCGTCACTCAATTAGGCTTCGATCAGTCTGCAAAACGGAAAAACGATGCGTCTAATATTGGATATGACTTGCCTGACTCAATCATCTTCTGATATATAGCATTGTGCCACCTCTATCTGATTCATGTTTTAGGAAGATGTATGTCAAACGGAACCCATGAAACACCTTCAATCTGCGATCTAGGGCAGCTGCCTGGCGACGGCAATGACCCTCCAAGCTCAGCAAACGCCACAGCTAGCTCCGAGGCCCCCTCAGCCGACGGATCAAGTATAAAAAAAGAGCTCGTCAATAAGGCCAGGCTCGAAGATATAAAGGTAGCCTTCGACAGCTTGAGAAACATGGGCATATGTATAGCTATGCTTCTAGGGCTTCCAGCTTTACTGGAGAAAGCAGCTTGGACGCACGAAATATTTAAGGTTGGACTATCTCTGTATGTGATCATAACGGTAGCTTACCTGGCTTGGGAAAACCTCCGCTGGACGATGCATAATATGAAAGAACAGCCTACTTTTAAATGGGCCCATAAACCTGGTCAATTTTTCGTGCTGCTCCTAGCTGTATTTGTCATTTTTTCTTTCCTGGCAGATGCGTTCGTGAAGTTAGTTCTTCCTTGGATTTTGGCGCAGTTGCAGGTATAGGTAGGCTATGGGAGTCGTAATGTTTTTACCGCTCCTCCTTAGCTAGTTTTCAGAAATTTGCCTTCTCGCAGAATACATATAAAGATTCAAGTATTGCCCGAAGACTTAGTACGTCAGCCAAAAATACAGCAAAGTTCATGCTGTTGGATTTACGGTAGTCTCTCTAATTTACGAATGATCCCTCTTCAGCGCCTCTGCCGATCGCTGCAGAGACATCAATGATCGTGCTTGACGAGATCAATGCTCGAGGTGGAAGGGGGATTTTAGAGCTAGAAGGGTGCATGCTGCCCCTAGAGTGCAGGTGCTCTGGGATATGACAAGTCAGAGCTATATTACAGATATTCAACAGCTATGGACGCTATGATTCAATTGAGAGGTAGCACGCCGATTGCACGTCTGACGCACTGAACAGGTCCTGAGACTAAGCAGCTAGGTTGGGGTCTCGGATCTGGTTTAAAACGGCTATCAACTCATGCCATGGATGAAGTCCTGGTGACTTGGCATCGCAGTCAGGTGAGTGCTCAAATGACTGACCGGCCATGTCTATAGGCTGAGCTATTAGGCAACTGCTGCAAACAACGAAGTCTGCCATGAGGCACCATCGACCAGCCCAAATGACCTGTTGCTCATTCAACAGGCTACACCTGTCCACCCTCATGCAGCGTTCACTGGCACCTTTGTTCATAACTGATCCTTGTCATATTGTGGCGGCGTAATTGCGCCACTCACTAGGGTAGCTCAGATACGTGCCAAGGATGCGACTAAATAGGAGCAAAAAAACCTAACAGAAGTGTTTTTTATTATGGGGTAGACCCCGTGCTTGAACGCTGTGAGTGTTGGTCCTGCACACCACCCCACATAATGGGGCTGACTCCGGCACCACGGAGCAAAACTCGATGTTGTTCGATTACGCGCTCCAGAGAATTTTTGAGCTTCCAAGACTCGCATTCGGTACGGAGCAGATCAGATATACGATTGTCCGCTTCCCGCAGCTTAATCCTGAGCTTGTCACGTTCGAGCGCTGCATCGTTGTGGATGTCGATCAGCTTCGTGACGTGCATCCGATAGCGATCGACTTCGTCGCGCAGCAGCCTGTTTTCTTCCGACACTAGGTGGACCTGTTGCTTCATCATCTGGTCCTCAGTCGGACAGAGCGGCCAGTCTTCGGCGTAGTCAATGTTCATGGTGGATGATTCTCAATATATGTATATGCATACAGTGGTTGAGTTGTCTGAGTTTGAGGAGTGGTGTTCGTCGGCCTGATTCGTGAGGGTCGCTATGGCATTGTGGCGTCAAGGAGTGACCAGATCCGCCCAGTCCTGCATCATCTCCCGCCGCTGTTCTATGTAGGTGGCATGGTTGTAGGTGTCTCGTATAGTGCTCGTATCTGCGTGCGCTAGCTGCCGTTCGATCCAGTCGCGGTTGTACCCACGTCCGTTCATCTCCGTAGAGAACAGGTGCCTGAATCCGTGCGGGGATTGAATTCCGGTCAAGCCAGAAAGCTCGATTACGTTGTTGGCGTAGTTGGTGCTAACCGGCTTTGTCGGGTCACTGCGGTGCACAAAAATGTACTCAAGGTGGCCGGTCAGCGGCAGCATGGCCTTCAGCAGTTCAATCGCCTGCTTGGGCAGCGGCACGACGTGATCACGACGCATCTTCATTTTACCGGCCGGAATCGTCCAAGTGGCATTGTCGAAATCGATCTCCTTCCACATGGCATGCCGCACTTCTCCTGGGCGGGATGCGCAGTAAATCATCATCATGAAGGCGGATTTGTACTGCTGCCCAGCAGAGCAACTCACAATAGTGGAGATCGTTTTCGGTAACTCGCTAAAAGGCAGGAACGGAAAGTGACGCTGGAGGGTGATGCGCTCTGTGACGGTATGCATTTCCAAGGTTGGATTGGTATCCACGATGCCCGTTGCGATCGCGTACCGGAATATCTGACCCAGTCGCTGCCGGGTCTTTACGGCCGTTGTCACGGAACCTCGTTTTTCAATTCGGCGAATCACGCCGACAATTTCCGAGCGAGTGATGGAGCTCATCTGGCGATTACCAAAGGCAGGGAGCCAGTCAAGCTCCATTGAATTACTGATAATCCGCAGTGATCCAGGCTTCAAGCTTCCTTTCCTGAATGTCAGCCATTCCTCGTAAACGCGGCGAAGGGTATGTTCTTGAGCGTTTATGAGCTGTGCCTTCTTGTCCTTCCTTGAATCGCGGGGATCTATCCCACGCGCCACCTCTTCGCGTGCTTCATCACGCCTCATCCTCGCTTCTTTCAATCCGATTTCTGGGTATGTGCCCAACGAAATACGAGCCTGCTTGCCCAGCCAGGTGAAGCGGAAATGCCAGCTCTTAATCGCGGTGGGTGCCACGTATAGGCTCAGCCCAAGGGAGTCGGGCAGCGTGTACGCTTTGTCTTTCGGCTTAGCTTGTCTTAAAGCTGTGTCTGTCAGTGCCACCAGTACATCCTCAGACTAATCGTGTGAAATGTACTGAATGATGTACTAATTAGCGTAGGCAGGGAAGGTTGGCAGTGATACAGGATGGTACGCGAAAGCCCTATAAATAAGGGGATTGAGAATTTTTTGGGGCGGGTCGGGAAGGCGCGGGATCTGGCCGTGGAAATTTTGAAGATTTCCACTGTGTATTGGCCCCGGAAAAATGGCGATCGCTGACGCGATAAATGCAATCGGGGAGTTTAACAGCAATGGCCTGAAACTCCATGCCAGGAGCGCTTGGTGGCACTCGGCCAGATCTATTCAGTTTGAGTTAAGTTGTACCGGTTAAGGTGGATGCCATAGAAGCACCGATCGCTATGGATACCCCTATGAAAACGCTGACGACCCTGCTGGCGGCCCTTACATTTGGTTTGACGTCCTGTTTCATTCAGGCGCGTGAGGTCGACCCACAGGAAGTGCTGCGCCTCAGTGATGCAGGTACGCTTCATTCGGCTGAAAAGCTCGATGCCAAAGCGCTGAGCAAACACCCCGATGCCCGTATCATTGGCACGCAGTTCAGGAACATATACGGCAGGTACGTTTACAATGTCGAGCTGCGTGACAAACAGGGTATCGAGTGGGTTCTCGAAATGGACGCCGCCACGGGCCAGGTCTACAGGAATCATCAGGACAACTAATGAATGTCGACAAGCGTCTCTGTGTCATCCTTGGTTTGAGCCTGACCTGCTCCTTTGTGTACGCCAGAGATCTGAATCAGGATGAAGCGCTCAGTTTGCGGCAGCGCGGAGTCATATTGCCTCTTGAACAGTTCATTGAGCGCGCGATGGGCCTTCATCCGGGCTCTCGTTTGCTGGAGGCCGAGCTTGAGGAAAAGAATAATGTGTACGTGTATGAATTTGAATTGCTGACCCCTGAGGGCGTTGTTCGCGAGCTCAAGTTCGATGCGCGTGATAGCCGATTGTTGAAAGACGAGGATGATGACTGATGCGCCTGCTACTGGTTGAAGACCACGTTCCCCTGGCCGATGAGCTGCTCGCTGCGCTGGGGCGTCAAGGCTATGCGGTCGACTGGCTGGCTGACGGGCGCGATGCGGTTTATCAAGGAGCAAGCGAGCCGTATGACTTGATTGTTCTGGATCTGGGCTTACCCGGCATGCCAGGGCTCGAGGTTCTTCAGCAGTGGCGCAGCAAAGGTCTGGCGACCCCTGTGTTGATTCTGACCGCGCGGGGTTCCTGGTCAGAGCGTATAGAAGGTTTGAAGGCAGGCGCTGATGATTACCTGACCAAGCCTTTTCATCCTGAAGAGCTGCAGCTGCGTATTCAGGCGCTGTTGCGACGTTCGCACGGGCTGGCCAACCAGCCCACGCTGGAATCGGCCGGTCTTAATCTGGATGAAGGCCGGCAATGCGTCAGCCGGGATGGCGTGGATATCCAGCTCACCTCGGCTGAGTTTCGTCTGCTGCGTTATTTCATGCTCCACCCGGGACAGATTCTCTCGAAAAGCCATCTGTCGGAACATTTGTACGATGGCGAAAACGAGCGTGATTCCAATGTCATTGAAGTCCATGTCAATCACCTGAGGCGCAAGCTGGGCCGTGCAGTTGTCGAGACACGCCGCGGCCAAGGCTATCTGTACGGCGGAGCCGGCGGTTGAAGTCCATACAGCGACGTCTGAGTCTGGGTCTGATCGCCGTCATGGTCGTTGTCGGTCTGGTGATGGCACAGACCAGTCTGTGGCTGTTCGAAGTGGGCTTGCAACGCTACCTGGAGTCAGGTCTGCGCAACGAGAGTGAAAACCTGCTGGTAGCGCTGGTGCGAGGTCCTGCCGGGCTGCAACTGGATGACCATCGCCTGTCGGGTGCCTACCAGCGTCCGTTGTCTGGCCATTATTTCCGTATGGACTTGCCGCAGGGACACTGGCGCTCCCGCTCCCTGTGGGATTTCGAGCTGCCCCAGCCCGGGGTGGGTTTGCATGCCAATCTTGAGCTCGGCAAGACCGGGCAATCGCTATTGATGCTGACCAGCGAATACCGCAAGTTCGGCAAGCAGGTTTCAATCACCGTCGCCCAGGATTACACGCCGGTCAGGGCAAGTTTTCGTCTCATGCAGCAGATCGGGCTGGGGCTCGGGCTTGCCGCGCTGATCCTGGTACTGGTGTTGCAACGCATCACCGTGCGAAGAGCGCTTCGTCCGCTTGAAACCGTTCGCGAGCAGATTTTTCAGCTTCAGCAGGGCCAGCGTTCACAGCTGGACAATCAGGTTCCCCTCGAACTCGAGCCGCTGGTGGCGCAGATCAACCACTTGCTCGCGCATACTGAAGACAGCCTGAAGCGCTCGCGCAATGCGCTGGGTAATCTGGGACATGCCTTGAAGACACCACTTGCGGTGTTGCTCAGCCTGGCCCTCAGCGGACAGTTGGACGCCAACCCGGCCTTGCGCAGGACCCTGCAGGAACAGCTGGAAAATATCCGTCTGCGTCTGGAGCGTGAGCTCAATCGCGCGCGCCTCTCCGGTGACGCTCTACCGGGAGCCCGCTTCGATTGTGATGCCGAACTGCCCGGGCTTTTCTCCACGCTGGGCATGATCCATGGTGCTCACCTCCAGTTGGTCAACGATGTCGAGGCGGGCATGTATCTGCCGTGGGATCGGGAAGACATTCTCGAGCTGCTCGGCAACCTGCTGGACAACGCCTGCAAATGGGCCGACAGCGAGGTACGTCTGAACATTTTGAGTCAGGCTCAGGGCTTCTGCCTGTTGGTGGATGACGATGGCCCTGGTATTCCCGAGGCGCAACGCGCAGAAGTGTTCAGTCGTGGCGCTCGTCTTGACGAGCAGATTACCGGCCACGGGCTGGGCCTGGGCATCGTGCGCGACATCGTCGAAGCGTGGGGCGGTCAATTGCAATTGCAGGAGAGCCCGGCAGGGGGATTGCGGGTACGCATAGACCTGCCAGAACGGACTGCCCCGTAGTACGTCAGCCCGTATCTTTCAGAGAAATCAATCGCAGCGTTCATCAGCTCGCGGCTGCTGTCGAGAGCGTCGCCGATGAAGCCCGGCAAAGCGCAGAGACCTCCCGCAGCCTGGCAAAACCGGGCGCGCGCCTGGACAGTCTGGTCGATCAGGTCCGGGTCTGATGCCTGTCTGGCAGGGGCTTGAACCCCTGCCATCACTCGCGACTGGCATCGCCGTCATATTGCCTTCATGGAAGATGGCACTCGTGCGCTCGCGTGCTGACTAAGCTCTAGACCGGGCGCGATGCGCGGTCTAATGACATGGACAGGACATGAACGAAACCACGCTGCAATACAAAACCCTCATTCTGCTACTGGTACTGGTGACCATTGCCTTCATATGGATTCTGCTGCCGTTCTATGGCGCAGTATTCTGGGCGGTCATCCTTGGAATCATCTTCGCGCCTGTGCAGCGCAAGTTGCAGATCAAGTTCAACTGGTCACGCAATCTCACTTCCCTGTGCACCCTGACGATCTGTCTGGTCATCGCGATTCTGCCGGTGATCGTGATCAGCGCCTTGCTGGTTCAGGAGGGCACCACGCTGTACAAGAACGTCGAGACCGGGCAACTTGATATCGCCGGTTATCTGGCCGAGTTCAAGGACCTGTTGCCGCACTCCATGCAGGCGCTGCTCGATCGTCTGGGCATGGGCGACCTGGAGGGGTTACGCGACAAGATCGCCAAGGGCGCGATGCAGGGCAGTCAGTACCTGGCGACGCAGGCATTCAGCTTCGGGCAGGGCACCTTCGACTTTGTCGTCAGCGTCTTCATCATGCTTTACCTGCTGTACTTCTTCCTGCGCGACGGACAGGAGCTGGTACGCAAGATCCGCACGGCCTTCCCGTTGGGCGAACAGCAGAAGCGTCGTCTGCAGCTCAAGTTCACCCGAGTGGTACGTGCCACTGTCAAAGGCAACGTGGTGGTCGCGGTGACGCAAGGTGCGCTGGGTGGCTTCATCTTCTGGGTGCTGGACATCCCGAGTGCGTTGCTCTGGGCGGTGATCATGGCGTTCCTGTCGCTGTTGCCTGCGGTGGGAGCCGGGATTGTCTGGGCGCCAGTGGCGATCTACTTCCTGCTTAGCGGCATGATCTGGCAAGGTGTGGTACTGGGCTTGTTTGGCGTCCTGGTGATCGGCCTGGTGGATAACGTCCTGCGTCCGATCCTGGTGGGCAAGGACACCAAAATGCCGGACTACCTGATCCTTATTTCCACGCTGGGCGGCATGTCGGTCTTTGGTCTGAACGGCTTTGTGATCGGGCCTCTGGTGGCGGCGCTGTTCATGTCCAGCTGGGGATTGTTCAGCGGCGCCAAGAAGCCCGTAAAACTGCCTGGCTGATATTGCAAGGACGCATTGCCACGTTTGCCCATGACGTCAGGCATTAGCCGTTTTCGAAGACAAAAAAAAGCCCTGCTCAAGAGCAGGGCTTTTTGTTTGCGCAGGATCAGCCCGCTACGTGCAGACCGGCATTGAGCACCAGATCGAGCAGCGGTTGCGGGTAAACACCCAGCACGAAGGTCAGGATCGCAACGGCCAGCAGCATCACGCCGCCCGTGCGCTGCGCCCAATTGATGGCTGCGTCGTGGCGAGGAAGCTTGTTGTCGACCAGATACATGGTCACCATCACGCGCAGGTAGTAGAACACGCCGATGGCGCTACCGATTACCAGAGCCCCGACCAGCCACCACAACTGCGATTCGACACCAGTGGCGATGATATAGAACTTGCCGATGAAACCTGCGGTGAGCGGGATACCTGCCAGCGACAGCATCATCAGGGTCATGACTGCCGTCAGGTAAGGGCGACGCCAGAACAGTCCACGGTATTCGAACATCGCGTCGGCATCACGTCCGCTGTAAGGCGAAGACATCATGGTGATCACACCGAAGCTGCCCAGCGAGGTGAGGACGTAAGTCGCCAGGTAGACGCCGATCGCCTCGACCGCCATGCCCTTGCTGGCCACCAGCGCAATCATCAGGTAACCGAAGTGGGCGATGGAGGAGTAGCCCAACAGACGCTTGAGGTTGGTCTGAGTCAGCGCCAGCAGGTTGCCGACGAGGATCGACGCGACGGCGATGACTGCCAGTACATCATGCAAGACACCGCTGCTGGCTGCCGGAGAAATCTGGAACAGACGCACCAGTACCGCGAACACTGCCACCTTGCTGGCAGTTGCCAGGAAGGCAGCGACCGGCGCAGGGGCGCCTTCGTAAACGTCCGGGGTCCACAAGTGGAACGGCACCAGTGACAGCTTGAAGGCCAGGCCGACGACCATCATGCCCAGACCCAGGCTGGCAATCGGGCTCGGCATGCCGGTTGCCGCGATGGCCTTGCCGATACCGTCGAAGCTCAGCGAGCCTGCCTCTGCGTACAGCAGCGCCATACCGAACAGCAGGAACGCCGAGCCTGCAGCCGACAGGACCATGTACTTGATGCCGCCTTCCAGCGAACGCTTGTTGAAGAAGGCATAAGCCACCAACCCGTAGACCGGCACCGACAGCAGTTCCAGGCCGATGAACAGCCCCGCCAGATGCTGAGCGCTGACCAGAACCAGTCCACCGGCAGCTGCCAGCAGGATCAGCAGGTAAAGCTCTTCGCGATTGCCCGGATACCCGGCCTTGCCGTCACCTAGATAGGCGTGCGCCATGGTCACGCAAGCGAGGGTAGAGGCGAGGATGATCGCCATGTACAGGCAGGCAAAGTTGTCGATATGCAGCAGTGGCGTCACGACCAGAGGGGCGACTTTCAATGCCGGATAAATCGACAGCAGGGCCAGGTTGAGGCCTGCTACCGAAAGCAGGAACGTTTGCGAGTGATTGCGGCGCCATGCGATCGCAAGCATCACCACGACAATGGTGAGGCTGGTGATCAGCAGTGGCGCAAGCGCAATAAAGTGTTGAATCGTCAGGTCCATAGCGCTCTTACCGGGCCGAAGCGAGTTGAGTGAAGGCAGTGCCTAGCCATTGCTGCACGCCGTGCATGGTCGCCGCCGATGTGTCGAGGAACGGCTGCGGGAATACCCCGAGCACGACCAGCAGCACGGCAAGGCCCAGCACCATGATCATTTCCCGTCCGTCCATGCCCTTCAGAACCTCGTCGGACTTCGACGGGCCGAAGTAGGCGCGGTGGATCATGATCAGCGAGTAGACAGAACCAAATACCAGACCGGAAGTGGCAATCGCCGTGATCCAGGGTGAGCTGGCAAAGCTGCCCAGCAGAATCAGGAACTCGCCGACGAAGTTGCCGGTGCCCGGCAGACCCAGAGAGGCGGCGGCAAAGAACAGGCTGATGGCCGGGATGTAGGCGATGCGTGACCACAGACCGCCCATCTCACGCATGTCGCGGGTGTGCAGGCGCTCGTACAACTGGCCACTGAGAATGAACAGTGCCGCAGCCGATAGACCGTGGGCGATCATCTGGATCAGTACGCCTTGCAGCGCTTGCTGGCTGCCCGAGTAGATACCGATCAGTACGAAGCCCATGTGCGAAACGCTGGAGAATGCGATCAGACGCTTGATGTCGGTCTGGGCAAACGCCAGGAATGCGCCGTAGAAGATACCGACCAGGCCCAGCGTCATTGCAATCGGTGCGAACTCGGCCGATGCGTTGGGGAACAGCGGCAGGGCAAAACGCAGCAGGCCGTAAGCCGCAGTCTTCAGCAGGATACCCGCCAGGTCGACGGAGCCTGCAGTCGGTGCCTGGGCATGCGCATCCGGCAGCCAGGAGTGCAATGGCACCACCGGCAGCTTGACGGCGAAGGCTATGAAGAAGCCCAGCATCAGGATGTACTCGGTGCCTGGTGCCAGTTTGGTCTTCAGCAGGTCGGCGTAGGCAAAGGTGATCACGCCGGTCTGATTGAAGTGCACCAGCACCAGACCCAGGATCGCCACCAGCATGATCAGGCCACTGGCCTGAGTGAAGATGAAGAACTTGGTGGCCGCGTAGATACGGGTTTTCTTGCCATCCGAAGAGCTGTGACCCCAGAGCGCGATGAGGAAATACATCGGCACCAGCATCATTTCCCAGAAGAAGAAGAACATGAACAGGTCGATGGCCAGGAACACGCCGACGACACCGCCCAGAATCCACATCAGGTTAAGGTGGAAGAAACCGACCTTGCGCTGGATTTCCTTCCACGAGCAGAGCACCGACAGCACGCCCAGCAGGCCGGTCAGCAGGATCATCAGCAGCGACAGGCCATCGAGTGCCAGATGCACATCGATGCCGAAGCGGGTGATCCACGGGTGGTGGAATTCCAGGGTCCAGGTCGGATCGGCACCCGGCACCGGCGCGTAGCCGAAGTTGCCGGTAGCCCACAGCCAGAGGCCGAGAACCAGTTCCAGGGTCATTGTCAGCAACGCAATCCAGCGCGGCAGGGTAGAGCCGAAGCGCTCACCCAGCCAGCACAGCAGGCCGCCGATGAAGGGGATCAGGATTAGCCAGGGCAGAATCATGACGGGCTCAATTCCTTTCGCAAATTCGCAAGGTTCATATCAGATCGCAACCAGAACGACGGCACCGAGTACCAGAACGGCACCCACGGCGATCGAGGCAGCATACCAACGCAACTGGCCGGTCTCGGTGCGGCTCATGGTGTCATGACCGCCTTTGACCAGACGTGGGATCAAGCCGATGGTGCGGTCGAACGGATCACTACGCAGTACATGGCTGATTGCCAGATACGGCTTGACGAACAGCTTGTCGTAGATCCAGTCGAAGCCCCATGCCGCGAACCACCAGGCCGAGAGGAAACGGCCCGGAGCGCTGTTGGCGATAGCCGTTGCCAGGCGGCGCTTGCCGAGGAACAGCAACGCTGCCAGCAGGATACCGGCCAGCGCGATGGCGCCGGAGGCGATCTCCAGACTGTGCTTGGCTTCGCCACCGGCATGGCCGACGCTCTGCGGCAGCACACCGGCCAGCGGCGGAGTGATCAGCGCGCCGATGAACGTCGACAGCACGATCAGCACCGACAGTGGCAGCCAGTGAGCGATGCCGTGACCTGCGTGTGCTTCGGTCTTGGCTTCTCCGTGGAACGCGATGAAGATCAGGCGGAAGGTGTACAGCGACGTCATGAACGCGCCCACCAGGCCGGCATACAGCAAACCGTTGTTACCGCTGGCAAATGCTTCCCAGAGAATTTCGTCCTTGGAGTAGAAGCCCGCCGTCAGCAGCGGCAGAGCGGAAAGAGCAGCGCCACCGACGATGAAGCTGGCGTAGGCCAATGGCAGTTTCTTCCACAGACCGCCCATCTTGAAGATGTTCTGCTCGTGGTGGCAGGCAACGATCACCGCACCGGAAGCAAGGAACAGCAGCGCCTTGAAGAAGGCGTGGGTCATCAGGTGGAAGATCGCGCCTTCCCAGGCGCCGACGCCCAGTGCCAGGAACATGTAGCCGATCTGGCTCATGGTCGAGTAGGCGAGGATACGCTTGATGTCGGTCTGCACCAATGCGGCGAAACCCGCCAGAACCAGCGTGACGCCGCCGACAATCCCGACCAGATGCAGAATGTCGGGTGCCAGTGCAAACAGGCCGTGAGTACGCGCGATCAGGTAAACGCCCGCCGTGACCATGGTCGCTGCGTGGATCAGCGCCGAAACCGGAGTAGGACCGGCCATCGCGTCAGCCAGCCAGGTTTGCAGTGGCAGCTGGGCGGATTTACCGACCGCACCGCCCAGCAGCATCAACGTCGCCAGCACGATCCAGAAATCGCCGACCTTGAAGTGTTCCGGCGCCCTGACCAGCAGTTCCTGCACATTGAGCGTGCCCAGTTGCTGGAACAGGATGAACAGACCGATAGCCATGAATACGTCACCGATACGGGTGACGATGAACGCTTTGAGCGCTGCGTTGCCGTTGTTGCGGTTGCTGTAATAGAAACCGATCAACAGGTAGCTGCACAGCCCTACGCCTTCCCAACCGAAGTAGATGAACAGCAGGTTGTCGCCCAGGATCAGGAACAGCATGCTGGCAATGAACAGGTTGGTGTAGGAGAAGAAGCGCGAATAGCCCGCTTCACCGCGCATGTACCAGGACGCGAACAGGTGGATCAGGAAGCCGACGCCAACCACGACGCCCAGCATCGTGACGGACAGCCCGTCCAGATACAGTGCGAAGTTGGGCTGGAAGCCATCGACGTCCATCCAGCGCCACAGCACCTGGGTGTAGTGACCGCCTTCGGGGGGTGCCACGTTGAACTGCCAGATGACCCAGGCAGTGACAATGGCTGACAGGCCGATGGAGCCGACGCCGATCAGCGCAGCGAGGTTTTCCGAGATGCGTCCACGGGAGAACGACAGCAGCAGAAAGCCGATGAGGGGGAATACGAAAGTCAGAAAGAGAAGATTCATCCGCGCATCTCGCTGGCAGCATCGATATCGAGAGTGTGGAAGCGGCGATACAGTTGCATCAGGATCGCCAGGCCGATACTGGCCTCGGCTGCCGCAAGGCTGATCACCAGGATGAACATCACCTGCCCGTCCGGTTGTCCCCAGCGACTGCCGGCAACGACGAATGCCAGTGCAGCGGCGTTCATCATGATTTCCAGGCTCATCAACACGAAGAGAATGTTACGGCGCACCATCAGGCCGACCAGACCCAGACAGAACAGGACCCCGGCGACCGCCAGACCGTGCTCAAGAGGGATAGCATTCATTGGCTTGGCTCCTTGGCCTCGTTGCGGCCCAGATGGAAGGCCGTGATGGCTGCTGCAAGCAGCAGCATCGAGGCGAGTTCCACCACCAGCAGATAGGGCCCGAACAGGCTGATGCCGACTGCCTTGGCGTCGACCGTGGTGTGACCGACACCAGCGCCGGTCGGGTTGGCGAACAGCACATACAGCAACTCGGCCAGCAACAGCGCGCCGAGAATGACCGGGCCTATCCAGATGCCGGGTTTGAGCCAGGCACGTTCCTGCTGAACCGAGGCCGGGCCGAGGTTGAGCATCATCACCACAAACACGAACAGGACCATGATCGCGCCCGCGTAGGCAATGACTTCCAGCACACCGGCGAACGGCGCGCCGAGGCTGAAGAACGTCATTGCTACGGCGATCAGCGAGATGATCAGGTAGAGCAGGGCGTGCACCGGGTTCGTGTTGGTGATCACCCGCAGGGTGGACACAACAGCGATACCGGATGCGAAGTAGAAAGCGAATTCCATCTTTACTTCCTTAAGGCAGCAAGCTCTTGACGTTGATCGGCTCGGCTTCGTTCTGTGCGGAGCCCTTGGGCTTGCCGCCAATGGCCATACCGGCAACGCGATAGAAGTTGTAGTCAGGGTTCTTGCCGGGACCGGAGATCAGCAGATCTTCCTTCTCGTACACCAGATCCTGACGCTTGAACTCGGCCATCTCGAAGTCCGGCGTAAGCTGGATCGCGGTAGTCGGGCAGGCTTCTTCGCACAGGCCGCAGAAGATGCAACGCGAGAAGTTGATGCGGAAGAAGTCGGGATACCAGCGTCCGTCCTCTGTCTCGGCTTTCTGCAACGAAATACAGCCAACCGGGCAGGCTACTGCACACAGGTTGCACGCTACGCAGCGCTCTTCGCCATCGGGGTCGCGGGTCAGTACGATGCGACCGCGATAGCGAGGAGGGAGATAAACCTGCTCTTCGGGATATTGCAGGGTGTCGCGCTTGCGAAAGCCGTGGCCGAAGACCATGACCATACTGCGCAACTGGGTACCCGTACCCTTAACGATGTCACCAATATATTTGAACATGGGTCAAATCCTCACTGAACCGAGCCTGCCGGTGTGTTCAACAACACAATCGCAGCAGTCACCAGCAAATTGATCAGGGTCAGCGGCAGACAGAACTTCCAGCTGAAATCCATGACCTGGTCATAACGCGGGCGCGGGATGGAGGCGCGCAGCAGAATGAACAGCATGATGAAAAACGCGGTTTTCAAGGCGAACCAGAAGAAAGCCAGCGATGGCAGAATGTCGAACGGGCCGTGCCAGCCACCGAAGAACAGCGTCACCAGCAGCGCCGAGATCAAGATGATCCCGATGTATTCGCCCACGAAGAACATGCCCCATTTCATGCCGGCATATTCAATGTGGTAGCCGTCAGCCAGTTCCTGCTCGGCTTCCGGTTGGTCGAACGGGTGGCGGTGAGTCACCGCGACGCCTGCGATGAAGAACGTACAGAAGCCGAAGAACTGCGGAATGATGAACCACAGGTTCTGCGCCTGATATTCAACGATGTCGCGCATGTTGAAAGAGCCGACCTGAACCACGATGCCCATCAGCGCAAGACCCATGAACACTTCGTAGGACACGGTTTGTGCCGAAGCACGCAGGCTGCCCAGCAGGGCGAACTTGTTGTTGCTCGACCAGCCGGCGAACAGCACCGCATACACGGACAGACCGGCCATGGCGAAGAAGAACAACAGACCGATGTTCAGATCCGCGACGCCCCAGGTCGGGGTGATCGGGATGACCGCAAAGGCGATCAGCAAGGCGCTCATGGCAACCACTGGCGCCAGGGTGAAGATCACCTTGTCGGCGAACGGTGGGGTCCAGTCTTCCTTGAAGAACATTTTCAACATGTCGGCTGCGATCTGGAACATGCCGAACGGACCCACGCGGTTCGGGCCATAACGATCCTGCCACCAACCCAGCAGACGACGCTCGATGAAACTCAGCAGGGCACCGCAAATCACGACGGCCAGCAACACCACGATGGCCTTGACCACCGCGATGATTGCGTCGATCACATCAGGGGTAAACCAGGTCATTGCGCTGCCTCCTGCAGACCGTCAACGGATTTGCCGAAGAGTGCTGGCGGAATGCCGGGCAGTCCTGCCGGCAATGCCACAAGACCCGCGCCCAGTTCTTCGCTGATGCGCAGCGGCAAGGTCAGCGTTTCGCCGCCGATGCTCAAGGAGAGCAGGGCACCGTCGTTGACGCCGAGACGATCGGCTTCGGATTTGGCCAGGGCGACATAGGCCTGCGGGATGCGTTCCTGAACCGGCGCGGCCAGAGACGAGGTTTCGTCGCTGCCGAACAGGTGGAAGAACGGCACGACCTGCCAGGTGCCGCGTTCTGGAGAGAACGCGCGTGGCACGCTGGAGAACCATGACAGACCATCGCCCTGGCTTTCGATCAGGCGAGTGCCCGGATCGCCGGCACGCAAATGACCGCCGACTTCGTCCTGAAACTTGTTCCAGGCCTGCGGCGAGTTCCAGCCCGGCGACCAGGCGAATGGCACCTGCTGACGAGGCTCGGCCGAGCCCGAGTAGCCTTCCATGGAGAAAGAGAACGCGGTGTCGATGTCTTGCGAGGTGCGCGGCTCATGCACGCTGATGTTGGCTCGCATCGCTGTACGGCCGCTATAACGCAGCGGTTCGCGAGCCAGTTTCAGGCCCTTGATGCGGAACGATGCAGACGGCGCGGCGTTGACGATACCCGCCAGTTGCGGCGTGCTGCCGGCGCAGGCTTCGGTGACGTGGTCGAGTTGCGTCCAGTCGACCGGCTTGTTCAGCAAGGTGGCACGCAGGGCATGCAACCAGCGCCAGCCTTCGTGGACCAGAATGCTGGCATCCAGATAGGTCGGATCGAAGACCTGGAAGAAGCGCTGGGCGCGGCCTTCCTGGCTGACCAGTGTGCCGTCGCCTTCAGCGAAGCTGGCTGCTGGCAGAATCAGATGGGCACGGTCGCTGGTCGGGGTTTTCTGATGGTCAGCGACGATCACGACTTTCGCAGCGCTCAGCGCGGCGTCGACGATCTTGGCGTCCACACGACGATACAAATCGTTTTCCAGCACTACGATAGCGTCGGCCTTGCCGGAGATCACGGCTTGCAGCGCGGCATCTGCGGACTCGCCGCCGAACATCGCCAGGCCCATGCTGTTGGCTTCAGGCACGATCAGGCTGATGGAACCCTGCTTGTCGCGCAGCTTCAAGGCCTTGGCGATGTTGCCAGCGGCTTCGATCAGCGCTGTCGAACCCAGCGAGCTGCCGGAAATGATCAGCGGTCGTTTGGCAGCCAGCAGTGCGTCGGCAATGCGTTGCGCCAGTTCCAGCGCTTCGTTGTCCAGACCTTCGACGGCCGGTGCGCTGGCGTCCAGGGCGTGGGCCACGGCAAAACCGATACGCGCCAGGTCATCGGGCGCTGCATGTACGCATTCTTCTGCGACGTCGTCGAGACGGGTTTCGGCGAGGCTGGCGATGAACAGCGGATTGAGCTCGTGCTGACCGATGTTCTTCACGGCTGCGTCGAGCCACGGCTGGACTTTCATCGCCGCTGCCATGTCTTCAGCCTTGCCTTTGACGGCCTGGCGCAAGCCCAAGGCCATACGCGCTGCTGTCTGGGTCAGGTCTTCGCCGAGGACGAAGATGGCATCGTGATCTTCGATGTCACGCAGGGTCGGGATCGGCAGCGGACTGTCGTTCAGGACCTTGAGGATCAGCCTGATACGCTCCAGCTCACCGGCTTCGATACCGCTGTAGAAATGCTCGGCGCCCACCAGCTCACGCAGTGCGTAGTTGCTTTCGAGGCTTGCGCGAGGAGAACCGATGCCGACGATGTTACGGCCGCGCAGCAGGTCCGCCGCCTTGTCCAGCGCCTCGTCCAGGCTCAGTTTGACCTGGCCGTTGGCGAGCAATGGCTGACGCGGGCGGTCCTTGCGGTTGACGTAGCCATAGCCGAAACGTCCGCGGTCGCAGAGGAAGTACTGGTTCACCGAGCCGTTGTAACGGTTTTCGATGCGGCGCAATTCACCGTAGCGTTCACCCGGGCTGATGTTGCAGCCGCTGGAACAGCCATGGCAGATGCTTGGAGAGAACTGCATGTCCCACTTGCGGTTGTAGCGCTCGGAGTGGGTCTTGTCCGTGAACACACCGGTCGGGCAGACCTCGGTGAGGTTGCCGGAGAACTCGCTTTCCAGCGTGCCGTCTTCAACGCGACCGAAGTACACGTTGTCATGGGCACCGTAGACGCCCAGGTCGGTGCCGCCCGCGTAGTCTTTATAAAAGCGTACACAGCGATAACAGGCGATGCAGCGGTTCATCTCGTGCGCGATGAACGGCCCCAACTCCTGATTCTGGTGGGTACGCTTGGTGAAGCGATAACGGCGCTCGTTGTGGCCGGTCATCACGGTCATGTCTTGCAGGTGGCAGTGACCGCCTTCTTCGCAGACCGGGCAGTCATGCGGGTGGTTGGTCATCAGCCATTCGACGACACTGGCCCGGAAGGCCTTGGATTCATCATCTTCGATGGAGATCCAGGTGTTGTCGGTGGCTGGCGTCATGCAGGACATGACGATACGACCGCGTGTGTCGTTCTCGTCCGTGTACTGCTTGACCGCGCACTGGCGACAGGCGCCAACGCTGCCAAGGGCGGGGTGCCAGCAGAAATAAGGGATATCGAGGCCCAGCGACAGACATGCCTGTAACAGGTTGTCTGCACCATCGACTTCGAGCGCTTTGCCGTCTACGTGAATAGTAGCCATGGTTCAAAGGTCTTCGTTGGCCCGTTGTCAGCGGGCGTGGCTAATGGAATCTCGGTAGTACCCGTATCGTTCAGCCCGGAGGGCGTCAGCAGGTACGAGGACGGCAGCCCGAACAGCCGCCGACCGTTGTGTCTTGTTATGCGCCGACCACTGTCGGACTTTTGCCCGGAACGAGCGTGGCTGCGCTGGCTGGCGCGATACCGGCTTCGAACTCGGAACGGAAATACTTGATCGCACTGCCCAAGGGTTCAACAGCGCCCGGTGCATGGGCACAGAAGGTCTTGCCAGGGCCGAGGAAATTGACCAGACCCAGCAGGGTTTCGATATCCCCCGGCTGACCCTGACCGTTCTCGATGGCGCGAAGCATCTTCACGCTCCATGGCAAGCCGTCGCGGCATGGCGTGCAGAAGCCACAGGACTCCTGAGCGAAAAACTCTTCCATGTTGCGCAGCAGCGAGACCATGTTGACCGAATCGTCGACCGCCATCGCCAGCCCCGTACCCATCCGGGTGCCGACCTTGGCGATACCGCCTGCGTACATCTGCGCGTCCAGATGCTCCGGCAGCAGGAAACCCGTACCGGCGCCTCCGGGTTGCCAGCACTTGAGCTTGAAACCATCGCGCATGCCGCCGGCGTAGTCCTCGAACAGTTCGCGAGCCTGTACGCCGAAGGGCAGTTCCCACAAACCGGGGTTTTTGACCTTGCCGGAGAAACCCATCAGCTTGGTGCCGTGGTCTTCACTGCCTTCGCGAGCCAGCGACTTGTACCAGTCGTTGCCGTTGTTGACGATGGCAGGCACGTTGCACAAAGTCTCGACGTTGTTCACACAAGTCGGCTTGCCCCACACGCCCACCGCAGCAGGGAAGGGCGGCTTGGAACGCGGGTTGGCGCGGCGGCCTTCCAGCGAGTTGATCAGTGCGGTTTCTTCACCGCAGATGTAGCGACCGGCACCCGTGTGCACGAACAGTTCGAAGTCGAACCCGGTGCCGAGAATGTTCTTGCCCAGCAAACCGGCGGCCTTGGCTTCAGCCACTGCGCGATTGAGGTGCTTGGCTGCGGTGACGTATTCGCCGCGCAGGAAGATATAGCCGCGATAGGCTTTCAGCGCGCGGGCACTGATCAGCATGCCCTCGACCAGCAAATGGGGCAGTTGCTCCATCAGCATGCGGTCTTTCCAGGTATTGGGCTCCATCTCGTCCGCGTTGCACAGCAGGTAGCGGATGTTCATGGACTCGTCTTTGGGCATCAGGCCCCACTTCACCCCCGTGGGGAAGCCTGCGCCACCGCGGCCCTTGAGGCCGGAATCCTTGACCGACTGGACGATATCGTCAGGCGCCTGCTGCGTCAGCGCCTTGCGCGCTGCAGCGTAGCCGTCCTTGGTCTGGTACTCGTCGAGCCAGACCGGTTCGCCGTCGTCGCGCAGACGCCAGGTCAGCGGATGGGTTTCTGCCGTGCGCGCAATGCGGTTGGCAGGGCCGAAGGAAGTGATGGTCATAGGTAACCCTCCAGCATCTTGGCAACGCCAGCAGGCTGTACATCGCCGAAAGTGTCGTCGTCGACCATCACGGCCGGCGCCTTGTCACAGTTGCCGAGGCAGCAGACCGGCAGCAGTGTGAAACGACCGTCGGCGGTGGTCTGACCCAGGCCGATGCCCAGTGAGTTCTTGATCTCGTCGACCACGTTTTCGTGGCCGCCGATGAAACACACCATGCTGTTGCAGACACGAATGATGTGACGCCCGACCGGCTGGCGAAAGATCTGGCTGTAGAAGGTGGCAACGCCTTCGACGTCGCTGGCGGGGATGCCCAGCAGGTCGCCGATCGCGTAAATGGCACCGTCAGGCACCCAGCCGCGTTCCTTCTGAACAATTTTCAGGGCTTCGATGGACGCCGCGCGCGGGTCCTCGTAGTGATGCATCTCATGCTCGATGGCCGAGCGCTCGGTTTCGCTCAGGGCGAAACGGTCAGTCTGGATTAGCGGGCTATTCATGCTTAGCGGTCCACGTCGGCCATAACGAAATCGATACTACCCAGGTACGCGATCAAGTCCGCGACCATGCTGCCTTTGATCACCGAAGGGATCTGCTGCAGGTGCGGGTAACTCGGGGTGCGGATCCGGGTACGGTAGCTCATGGTGCCGCCGTCGCTCGTCAGGTAATAGCTGTTGATACCCTTGGTCGCTTCGATCATCTGGAAGGATTCGTTGGCCGGCATGACCGGGCCCCACGAAACCTGCAGGAAGTGCGTGATCAGGGTTTCGATGTGCTGCAGGGTGCGCTCTTTCGGCGGCGGCGTGGTCAGCGGGTGATCCGCCTTGTACGGGCCTTCCGGCATGTTGCGCATGCACTGGTCGATGATCTTGATGCTCTGGCGCATCTCTTCGACGCGGACCATGCAGCGGTCATAGGCATCGCCGTTGGCGGCCAGTGGCACTTCGAATTCGAAGTTCTCGTAGCCCGAGTAAGGGCGAGCCTTGCGCAGGTCGAAGTCGCAACCTGTGGAGCGCAGGCCTGCACCGGTGACGCCCCACTCGAGGGCTTCCTTGGTGTTGTAGGCGGCGACGCCAATGGTACGACCCTTGAGAATACTGTTTTGCAGGGCCGCCTTGGTGTATTCGTCGAGACGCTTGGGCAGCCAGTCGACGAAGTCCTTGACCAGTTTTTCCCAGCCACGCGGCAGGTCGTGAGCGACCCCGCCGATGCGGTACCAGGCAGGGTGCAGACGGAAGCCGGTAATGGCTTCGATCACGGTGTAGGCTTTCTGGCGGTCGGTGAACGTGAAGAACACCGGTGTCATGGCGCCCACGTCCTGAATGTAGGTTCCCAGGAACAGCAGGTGACTGGTGATACGGAAGAACTCGGCCATCATGATGCGGATGACGTCGACCTTTTCCGGCACCTTGATGCCTGCCAGCTTCTCGACCGAGAGCACATAAGGCAGGTTGTTCATCACCCCGCCCAGGTAATCGATACGGTCGGTGTAGGGAATGAAGCTGTGCCAGGACTGACGTTCGGCCATCTTCTCGGCACCACGGTGGTGGTAGCCGATGTCTGGAACGCAATCGACGATTTCTTCACCGTCCAGTTGCAGAATGATACGGAACGCACCGTGAGCGGAAGGGTGGTTCGGGCCCAGGTTGAGGAACATGTAGTCCTCGTTGGCGCCAGAGCGTTTCATGCCCCAGTCTTCCGGACGGAAGCGTGCGGCTTCCTCTTCCAGTTGCTGTTTGGCTAGGGTCAGGCTGTACGGGTCGAATTCCGTCGCACGGGCAGGGAAGTCCTTGCGCAGCGGATGGCCTTCCCAGGTCGGCGGCATCATGATGCGGCTCAGGTGCGGGTGGCCCGGGAAATCGATACCGAACATGTCCCAGACTTCACGCTCGTACCAGTTGGCGTTCGGCCAGATGCTGGTGATGGTCGGTACACTCAGGTCGCTTTCGAAAAGCGCTACCTTGATCATCACGTCGCTGTTTCGCTCGATCGACAGCAGGTGATAGAACACGGTGAAGTCTGCGCCGGGCAGACTACGACGGTTTGTGCGCAGCCGTTCGTCCACGCCATGCAGGTCATAGAGCATGGAGTAGGGCTTGGGCACGTTGCGCAGGAACGTCAGAATTTCAAACAGTCGGGCGCGCTCGACCCACAGCACGGGCATACCGGTGCGAGTCGGCTGGGCAGTGAAAGCCTCGGCACCAAAACGGTTATTCAGTTCAACGACGACATCTTGGTCGTCAGCCTTGTAAGGCGGGATGTACAGAGCGTTGTCTGCAGTCATAGGTCTCAATCACTTCGGTCAACGTACAGAATCAACCCCGGTTCTTGTCTTTTTTATAAGAAGAACGGGCTGGATCAGACTTCGTCGGGGCTGCGCAGGTTGGTCACCTGAATACGCTGTTCGCGGCGCTGTTCCTTTTGCGATGGCATCTCGGCGCGGTATACGCCTTGATCGCCAACGACCCAGGAAAGAGGGCGACGCTCCTTGCCGATGGATTCCTGCAACAGCATCAAGCCTTGCAGAAACGCTTCGGGGCGGGGCGGGCAGCCGGGCACGTAGACATCCACGGGAAGGAATTTGTCCACCCCCTGGACCACTGAGTAGATGTCGTACATGCCACCGGAGTTGGCACACGAACCCATGGAAATGACCCACTTGGGTTCGAGCATTTGCTCGTAGAGACGCTGGATGATCGGCGCCATCTTGATGAAGCAGGTACCGGCAATAACCATGAAATCCGCCTGCCGTGGCGACGCCCGGATGACTTCAGCGCCAAAGCGCGCGATGTCGTGGGGGGCCGTGAAAGCGGTGGTCATTTCCACATAGCAGCACGACAGGCCGAAGTTGTAGGGCCACAGGGAGTTTTTACGCCCCCAGTTGACCGCACCGCTCAGCACGTCTTCCAGCTTGCCCATGTAGATGTTTTTGTGGACTTGATCTTCTAACGGATCGGAAACGGTTTCCCGTTTGCCGATGGGGTACTGCTCGTTAGGAGCGTCCGGGTCGATCCTGGTGAGATTATATTGCATCGCCAAAGCCTCATTGTTTCAGCTTCGCTTGCCGATTACGGCGACCTTCAGGAGCCCAGTCAAGAGCGCCAACCCGCCATAGGTAGACAAGACCTGCCAACAGAATTGCTATGAAAACGAGAGCTTCGACGAATCCGGTCCAGCCGCTTTCGCGGACGGACACAGACCAGGCAAAGAGAAAGAGGGCTTCAATGTCAAAGATCACGAAAAGCATCGCGACCAGATAGAATTTTGCGGAGAGACGCAGACGCGCACTGCCGGTGGGCAGCATGCCGGATTCGAAAGGTTCGTTCTTGCTGCGGCCCCAGGCCTTGCTTCCGAGCAGGCTGGACAGACCGAGCATGAAGGCACAAAGGCCGACAACACCCAAAAGGAAAATGGCGAAGCCCCAGTTGTGGGCAATCAGACCTGTCGATTCGGGCATGCTGTCAGTCCTTGTTAGAGAGCAAAGGTCTCTGTGCTTGATAAAGAGTCGAGGCAGTGACGAAATGTCGCAGTGCGGTCAACGGATTGATTTTATGTGCAAACAGTTGGCAAGTAAATTTTCTACATCAAATTTATTTACGGAATCAATCGCCCGAGACCTGTCGGGAAGGCTGCAGGGCCTGTGAGGCGGGCGTCAGCAGGGTTTTCGTTAATTATGTTTCTTGATGACGAAAAGGAATAAAAGGCAATTTGAATGATAATTAATATCATTTGAAGAGGCTTTGATAGTTCAAAGTACGGTAGTCGGCGCATAGTGGGTGACGGGACTGCTTATAAAGTGCGCCTTTTATAGCAGTCGCTCGGCAACTGCATATTGTCCGAAGTCAATACCGGAACCCTCTGACACAACAGACAGACCGCCCTTACGGACGGCCTGTATTTTCAACGCGTTGCGCGGTGTGTCAGTGGAATTGCTCTTCTTCGGTTGAGCCGGTCAGTGCGGTTACCGACGATACGCCACCCTGGATCACGGTCGTCATGTCATCGAAATAGCCCGTGCCCACTTCCTGCTGGTGAGCCACGAAGGTGTAGCCCTTGGCAGCGTCGGCGAACTCCTGTTCCTGCAGCTTCACATAGGCGGTCATGTCATTGCGGGCGTAGTCGTGCGCCAGGTTGAACATGCTGTGCCACATGTTGTGAATGCCCGCCAGGGTGATGAACTGGTGCTTGTAGCCCATGGCCGAGAGCTCGCGCTGAAACCTGGCGATGGTTGCGTCGTCGAGGTTTTTCTTCCAGTTGAAGGACGGCGAGCAGTTGTAGGACAGCAACTGATTGGGGTATTGCTTTTTGATCGCTTCGGCGAAGCGGCGTGCCTCGTCGAGGTCCGGCCTGGCTGTTTCGCACCAGATCAGATCAGCGTAAGGCGCGTAGGCCAGGCCGCGCGCGATGGCCTGATCGAGGCCGGCGCGAACCTTGTAGAACCCCTCATGGGTCCGTTCGCCGGTCACGAATGGCTTGTCATACGGATCGCAATCGGATGTCAGCAAGTCGGCAGCGTTGGCGTCAGTCCGGGCCAGAATGATGGTCGGTACACCGGCCACGTCGGCGGCCAGGCGTGCAGCGACCAGTTTCTGTATGGCTTCCTGAGTCGGGACCAGCACCTTGCCGCCCATGTGGCCGCATTTCTTCACCGACGCCAGTTGATCTTCAAAGTGCACCCCGGCGGCACCGGCCTCGATCATGCTTTTCATCAGCTCATAGGCATTGAGTACGCCGCCGAACCCGGCTTCCGCATCTGCGACGATCGGAGCGAAGTAGTCGATGTAGCCTTCGTCACCCGGCGCCTTGCCGGCTTTCCACTGAATCTGGTCGGCACGGCGGAACGAGTTATTGATGCGCTTGACCACGGTCGGCACCGAGTCGACCGGGTACAGCGACTGATCCGGGTACATGGACTCGGCAGAGTTGTTGTCGGCAGCGACCTGCCAGCCGGACAGGTAGATGGCCTGAATGCCGGCCTTGACCTGCTGCACGGCCTGGCCACCGGTGAGGGCGCCCATGCAATTGACGAAATCCTTGTCCGGCCGGAAGGACGGTTTGGCACCCTGGGTCACCAGATTCCACAGCTTGTCTGCACCCAGTCGTGCAAAGGTGTGTTCGGGTTGAACCGAGCCGCGCAGGCGGACCACATCTGCAGCGGAGTAAGTACGGGTCACGTTTGTCCAGCGCGGATTTTCAGCCCAGTCTTTCTCGAGAGCCGCTATTTGTTGTTCGCGTGTCAGTGCCATGGTGATAAACCTCTAGAAGTAGGTCTCGCTGGAAAGTCCTGCTCCGCCAAAACGCCTCGTTTATCGAAGGCACGGTAGATGGCTGCTCGCTGATCCGGGGTTTTGCTTGAAGCCGCACGTTACGTGGGTCGCGACGGGTGAACGATGTGCTCGAGGGGAGAGCGGGCGTCCGGACATGAGGCTGTCAGGTGGACAGTCGGGCCTGCAGTGGCGTTGTGCATCACCGTCGGCCTTGCCGGGTTACCGTTTACGCTTCCGTCCCTCGGGACAACTTCGTTCCAGTCGCAACCTCGTCAAACTGCCTTGTGGGCGGTGCGGACACGAATCGGCTCTGCGGGGTGATTGAGAGCGGCGACTCGAAGGCTTTTTGCAAAGCCTCTGATTAGCGGGAGCGAGGCAATCATGCCTCGCACTTATGGGGGCGTCAAACGTTTTGTAGTGCTTTTTTTAGATCACTACATATTTGTGAAAAGTCGACCGGCCAGTCATCAAAAGGCCCGTAAGTATTGGGTTTTCAGCCCGGGCAGGCTATTCGAGGGTTTCAACCTTTACGCGCAAAATCATGTCGTCGCGACCCTGGGTGGAATAGCGCTGCGCCAGGCCACTCTGATCAGCGACGGATTCATTGCTGTTGCTCGCCAGCGTGATCCATTCTCCCAGTCGGCCACTGACCTGGCTGTCGGTACTTTGCACCTTGATAGCGTCAGGGCGCTCTTGGCTCATGCGATCATGATTGGTGCTGATGCTCAGGTGAACCGTGTCGCCGGTCACGCTGGCCGTGACGTAGAACCCTTGGGTTACGTTGCGGTACTCGGTGTCGCTTCGGGAGTATCCGTACGTGTCCGTGGAGGAGGAGGTCAGCGGTACGCTCTGGCCAACCTGGATGAGTGCAGGAGTGCCTTCGCTGGTTTGCACTTGTTGCACGCCGCCTTCACGGCTGGCGGTACCGTACTCGATTACTCGCGAGCCGCTGCTGCTGCGCGTCGCGCTGTCGCTGGTGTCGACGCTGATCAGCAAGCGTTTCGGCGCGGTATCGAGTTGCGAGATCAAGGTGCGAAGTTCTTCGATCTTGCGGGACTCTGCGTTCACGATAAGTTGATTGCCATAGGCGCTGACGGTGCCTTCGTCGCCCAGAAAGGATTTGGCGACCGGCAACAGATCGGCACTGGTGCGGTAGTTGAGCGGCACGACTTCAGTCGCCGCAAAGACGTGAGCGCTGAAGGCGATCAGCATCGAGGTGAGCGCTGCATTGAGCAAGTTGCGTACTGACATGTTCATTCTCCGCGGTAAGCGCGTAAAGCATGATTGTGCCACTGTGTCGGCTGCAGGCAATCAAGCTGAATGGTCAGGCATAAAAAAGCCCTGCCGCTTTTCGGTTCGACCTTGAGAGGGTCTAGCGAAAAAGGGCAGGGCGATCATTATGTAGTGCCGCGGTGAGCGCCTACATAACGGCGTTGATCACGCTTCGCGGAGCATATCGACGTGTGGCAGGCCGGCTTCGAGAAACTCGTCGCTGATAACCGAAAAGCCGAAGCGCTGATAAAACTCGACGGCCTGCACCTGAGCGCTCAGCTTGAGCGGCTTGAGGCCACGCTGTTCGGCTTCATGGATCACGGCATCCAACAGAGCCTCACCGACCTTCAGGCCACGCCAGTCTCTCAGGACTGACAGGCGACCGATCTCGCCATCGGGCAGCAGTCGGGCAGTGCCCACCGCATATTCACCCTCGTACGCAAGAAAGTGCACGGCACCTGCGTCTTCGGCATCCCACTCCAGTTCCGGCGGCACCGATTGTTCGGCAATGAATACCGAATCGCGTATGCGCCGGATATCGGCGTTGTTCTTCTGCCATTGGGCGACAGCTACAGTGACTTTATTCATCGGCAAATCCCAGGCTTCCTTGTTTTACGAGTTCGCAAAGCAAATTGCGCCCCTCGTCATCGGCCAACCATTGGCCGAGGTTTTCGCTGTGCAACGCATCGGCGGCACAGATCAGTTTGAGCAGGTCACGCAGGCTGCCCGGCAGCAGGCGGCTCTGGCCACTGGCAAACAGTAGCAGATCGTCATCGACTTCAGACCAGGCCAGCCGTGCGCTCGGGTTGCGAATCAGCACCGCGCCCTGCTCGAGGCTGTCGAGCAGGTCCTGTTCGTCGAGCTCGGGGCCGGTTACCAGTTCCGGGTAGCGCGGCTCGGTCATGAACTGGCCGAACCAGGTCAGCAGCAGGCGTTCGTCACTCATGTGCTCGGCCAGCAGCGTTTTCAGGCGATCGAGCGCGTCATGCTGGATCTGATGGGGGTCGCTGACCGGCTGGGCATCAGCATCGGTATAGCGCTCTTCGTCCGGGATGAACTGGCTGAGGAAGTCGGTGAAGTGAGTCAGGACTTCGGCAGCGCTTGGCGCCCGGAAACCGACCGAGTAGGTCAGGCAGTCGTCGACGGCGACGCCGCAGTGCGCCAGGCGCGGCGGCAGATAAAGCATGTCGCCCGGTTCCAGCGTCCACTCTTCGGTCTTCTCGAATTCGGCAAGGATGCGCAGATCGGCATGCTGCAGCAGCGGGCTTTCCGCATCGCACATCTGGCCGATCTGCCAGTGACGCTTGCCGTGTCCCTGAAGCAGGAACACATCATAGTTGTCGAAATGCGGGCCGACGCTGCCGCCAGGCGCAGCGTAACTGATCATCACATCGTCAATCCGCCAGCTGGGCAGAAAACGGAAGTTTTCCAGCAGCTCACTGACCTCCGGAACGAATTGGTCCACGGCCTGGACCAGCAGCGTCCAGTCGCGCTCGGGCAGCTTGCTGAACTCGTCTTCAGCGAACGGGCCACGACGCAGCTCCCACGGACGCTCGCCGTTTTCGATGACCAGGCGCGACTCCACTTCTTCTTCCAGGGCGAGGCCGGCAAGCTCGTCCGCGTCGATCGGGCTTTGAAAGTCCGGCAGAGCCTGGCGGATCAGCAGCGGTTTTTTCTGCCAGTAGTCACGCAGGAAAACGCGAGCACTGATGCCGCCCAGAAGTTGTAGAGGAATATCAGGATTCATGTGTAAGCCCTTGAAATGAAAACGCCCGGCACAGCCGGGCGTGTGCAATTTTTTTGCGTGTCAGATGCGCTTGGCCTGAGCGGCTGCGTTACCGATGTAATTGGCTGGCGTGAGCTTCTTGAGCTCGGCCTTGGCTTCGGAGGGCATGTCCAGACCGTCGATGAAAGTCTGCAACGCTTCAGGACCGATGCCCTTGCCGCGGGTCAGTTCTTTCAGTTTTTCGTACGGGTTTTCGATGTTGTACCGACGCATGACAGTCTGAATCGGCTCTGCCAGAACTTCCCAGCATGCGTCCAGATCGGCGGCAATGCGCTGTTCGTTCAGTTCCAGCTTGCTGATGCCCTTGAGGCTGGCTTCGTAGGCAATGACGCTGTGGGCAAAGCCGACGCCCAGGTTGCGCAGCACGGTGGAGTCGGTCAGGTCACGCTGCCAGCGAGAGACAGGCAGCTTGCTCGCCAGATGCTGGAACAGTGCGTTGGCGATGCCCAGGTTGCCTTCGGAGTTTTCGAAGTCGATCGGGTTGACCTTGTGCGGCATGGTCGAGGAGCCGATTTCGCCAGCGATGGTGCGCTGTTTGAAATAGCCCAGCGAGATGTAGCCCCAGATGTCACGGTCGAAGTCGATCAGGATGGTGTTGAAGCGCGCAATGGCATCGAACAGCTCGGCAATGTAGTCGTGCGGTTCGATCTGCGTGGTGTAGGGGTTGAAGCCCAGGCCCAGTTCGTCTTCGATGAAGGCGCGCGCGTTGGCTTCCCAGTCGATGTCTGGGTAGGCAGAGAGGTGGGCATTGTAGTTGCCGACTGCGCCGTTGATCTTGCCGAGCAACGGGACCGCCGCGATCTGGCTGATCTGGCGCTCGAGGCGGTAGACGACGTTGGCCAGTTCCTTGCCCAGTGTGGTCGGGGAGGCGGGCTGGCCGTGGGTGCGGGACAGCATCGGCACGTCTGCGAAGCGAATCGCCAGCTCGCGGATGGCGTCGGCGATCTGGCGCATCAGCGGCAGCACGACAGTGTCGCGGCCCTCGCGCAGCATCAATGCGTGAGACAGGTTGTTGATGTCTTCGCTGGTGCAGGCGAAGTGGATGAACTCGCTGACCTTTTCCAGCTCTGGCAATTTGGCAGCCTGCTCCTTGAGCAGATACTCCACAGCCTTCACGTCATGATTGGTGGTGCGCTCGATTTCCTTGACGCGCTCGGCATGCTCCACGGAGAAGTCTTCAGCCAGGGCATCCAGGATGGCGTTGGCTTGCGCGGAGAAGGCCGGGACTTCGGTGATCTGCGGGTGAGCCGCAAGACGCTGGAGCCAGCGAACTTCAACCATCACGCGGAAACGGATCAGGCCGTATTCGCTGAAAATAGGGCGCAAGGCCTGGGTTTTGCCGGCGTAGCGGCCATCAACAGGGGAAACCGCAGTGAGCGAAGAAAGCTGCATAGGATGCTCTCGGACAGTCGGGCGACGAAAAGGGCGCATATCATACATGAAAAGTCAGTCGGACCGGAGCCCGCTGACCAGCGTAGACAGCGTCGTGCCTGGGGTGGTGAAGGTCATTGGCGCGCGGCGGGTCAGCCGTGCAGCAATGGATAGAGTTCTTTCAACAACTTGCGGCGGCTGAACACCAGTTGCCAGCGATGACCGCCAACTTGCCGCCACAGCCGGGCAGAGCGAATACCGGCCAGCAGAATGCCGCGAATCTTCGAGGCATTGTTCGGCTGCTGCAGGTTGCGCATGTCGCCTTGTACCTGAATGCGCTGGCGCAAGGTGCTCAGGGTGTCCTGATACAGTGCGCCGGTCGCGGCAATCACGTTCTCGTGGGCGATGCCGAAATGCTCGACCTGGGACTGAATGACCGGAATGCGTTTGCCGATTACTTCAAGCAGGTCATCGCGCTTGGCCAACTGGCGTTCAAGGCCGAGCATCGACAGGGCGTAGCGCAACGGTTCGCGTTGCAAGGTTGCCGGGTCACGCTCCAGGGCGCTGGCCATGGCGCGATAGCCTTCGTGCAGGTTGAGGTCGTCGCCGCCGTAAACGTCAAGCGTATCCTTGGGGTCGACCACCAGCAGGCTGCCGAGCATGCAGCTCAGGGCCGCTTCGCTGATCTGACCGGTCTTGGCGATCCGGTCGACCAGCACGGCGGCCTGGAATACACCGCCCAGAGCGATCAGTTGTTCCTGAGTCGGGCTCATCAACGCTTGTCCTTGCTGGTCCAGGGTTCGGCAATTTCGATCACGCCGCCGCCCAGACAGATTTCGCCGTCGTAGAACACCACGGACTGACCGGGAGTGACAGCGCGTTGCGGGTCATCGAATGTGGCGCGGTAACCGTCAGCGGTCTTTTCCAGCGTGCATGGCTGGTCGCCCTGGCGGTAACGGACCTTCGCGGTGAGCCTGCGCGGGCTGCTCAGATCGATCGGGTTGACCCAATAGATTTCCGAAGAGACCAGCGCACGGGAAAACAGCCAGGGATGATCGTTGCCCTGGCCGACGATCAGTTCATTGTTTTCCAGGTCCTTGACCAGCACGTACCACGGATCGTCGCTGGCGTCCTTGAGACCGCCAATGCCCAGGCCCTGACGCTGGCCGATGGTGTGGTACATCAGGCCGCTGTGACGACCGATGACTTCGCCTTCGGTGGTCTTGATCTCACCGGGCTGGGCAGGCAGGTACTGACGCAGAAAGTCGGTGAAGCGGCGCTCGCCAATGAAGCAGATGCCGGTGGAATCCTTCTTCTTGGCAGTGGCCAGGCCGTGCTTTTCGGCAATGGCACGCACTTCCGGTTTTTCCAGCTCGCCAACCGGGAACAGCGTGCGGGCAATCTGCTCGCCGCCAACGGCGTGCAGGAAGTAGCTCTGGTCCTTGTTCGGGTCCAGGCCTTTGAGCAGTTCGGTACGTCCATCGATATCGCGGCGACGTACGTAATGACCGGTAGCAATAAGGTCGGCGCCGAGCATCAGTGCGTAGTCGAGAAACGCCTTGAACTTGATTTCGCGGTTACACAGGATGTCCGGATTCGGCGTGCGCCCGGCCTTGTACTCTTCGAGGAAGTGCTCGAAAACGTTGTCCCAGTACTCGGCTGCGAAGTTGGCCGTGTGCAGCTTGATGCCGATCTTGTCGCACACGGCCTGGGCATCTGCCAGGTCTTCGCGGGCGGTGCAGTATTCCGTTCCGTCGTCTTCTTCCCAGTTCTTCATGAATAAGCCTTCCACCTGATAACCCTGCTCCATGAGCAGTACGGCGGAAACGGAAGAGTCCACGCCGCCGGACATGCCGACTATGACGCGCTTCATTTCTGAGTTCGAGGGGGCTGGATCACGCATGGGGATTCAACGGCTGACCTGTAAAAGGACGCGATTCTATCAGGCTGAGGGCGTCGAGTCTCACGCCTTGTCGCGCAGCAGGTCGAGACTGAAACGTTCGCCATCGAGGTAGTCGTCCAGGCAACGCAATACCAACTCGCTGCGCCAGCGCTCCTGCTGGGCCACCAGTTCATCGCGAGTCAGCCAGACTGCGCCGACGATGCCTTCATCGAGTTGATATTGCGGATGGTGGCGCAGGGCCTTGGCGGCAAAGCAGATTCGCTGGTAGGTCACGCCATTGCTCGGCGCGGTGTACAGGTAGATGCCCACCACGCTGCTCAATTCGACGTCCCAGCCGGTTTCTTCCAGGGTTTCACGCACGGCGGCGCGTTGCAGGCTTTCGTTCGGGTCGAGGTGCCCGGCGGGTTGGTTGAGTACGGCGCGTCCGCCTTTGATTTCTTCGACAAAAAGAAAGCGGCCTTGATCTTCGACGATGGTGGCGACGGTAACGTGGGCTTGCCAGGTCATGATAATGGGGCTCCTTGCAGGGGATTGAGTCAGCCTTAGCAGCTTATGGGTGTTCGAACTGCAGATCATGCCTCAGCGCGCTGACGCAGAAGTCCACAAAGGCTCGCACTTTGGATGAGCGACGACGGCCCTCCAGGTAAACAACGTGAACCGGTTCCGGCATTATTTCGAACGTGTCCAGAACACACTTGAGCCTGCCTTCCTGCAGGTGCTCGCGTATCTGATAGTACGGCACCTGGGTCAGTCCCCAGTCCTGCAATGCTGCGCTGATAGCCGCCTGATACGACGTCAGGCTGAGTCTCGATGCGACGTCTACTGAGTAATGCTTGTCGTCGATCCGGAAAAGCCAGTGAGGCGAGCGTTCGGCGGTGCTGGTCGAAACT
This sequence comes from Pseudomonas sp. P129, assembly GCF_020312195.1. Classification (NCBI taxonomy): domain Bacteria; kingdom Pseudomonadati; phylum Pseudomonadota; class Gammaproteobacteria; order Pseudomonadales; family Pseudomonadaceae; genus Pseudomonas; species Pseudomonas sp. P129. Next base: position 73,297 of record NZ_JAGPYS010000004.1, read on the forward strand.
GTCGAATGCTGTCGCAAATCGTCGGGATGCTGCGGAACTCCGTGCTTTTCGAGATAGCCAGGGGATGCGCAAACCATACGCCGCACGCTACCTGTCTGGATTGCGGTAAGAGACGAATCGGGCAGGGTGCCGATCCTGACGGCCACGTCGACGCCCTCATCGAGCATGGACACGACCCGGTCGACCAGAATGGCACGGATGTCCACAGCCGGAAACCGCTCGAGAAAGCTCGTCATTACGGGCACGACATGCAGCGCGCCGAACATCTGAGGTGCGGTGACCGTCAGCAGGCCGCCTGGCAACGCATGCAAGCCGCCCGCCGCGCTTTCAGCCTCATCAAGGTCGGCAAGCAGTCGGCGGCAATCTGCGGCGAAGCGCTGGCCCGCCTCGGTGAGCCGCATGTTGCGAGTGGTGCGCACCACCAGAAGGATGCCCAGGCGACTCTCCAGACTCGCGACAGCCCGGGTTACCGTGGCGGTCGACAGGCCAAAGTGGCGGGCTACCCCGGCAAAACTGGTTTGCTCGGCAAGTCCGGCAAAAAGCGTCATTTCCTGAATACGGTCCATGGTCCGCCTGCCTGCCACGAGAGATGTGGAGTCGTATCAGTATTTCAGAAATTGAAATGGTGAATTGATTTTTACGGTGATTCTGCAGCTTACATGCAATGACTAGGATAGCAACTCATTCATCCAGCCCGGTCAGACTCTCCTATGAAAAATTTCGGTTCAGTCGACGCTGAAAACGCCCCATCCGGTGTCAGTCGGCGCAAGGTTTTACAAGCGTCCGCGATAGGCGCTGCTTCTGCTCTCGGGGCGTCGTTGGTGAGCGCCGCTTCTGCAAGCAATAAACCTCTCAGGGAAAATGCAATGAACAGTGATGATGCTTTCCGCGTGACGTTTCACACTCAGCAGGTAGGAGACGTAAATGTGTTCTATCGCGAAGTCGGACCCAGGGACGCCCCGGTGCTTCTGCTGCTCCATGGGTTTCCGAGTTCCAGCCACATGTTTCGTGACCTGATGCCATTGTTGGCGAGTCAGTACCGCCTGATCGCTCCCGATCTGCCCGGTTTCGGCAATACCAAAGCACCACCGCGCGGGCAGTTCGATTACACATTCGAAAACCTTTACACGGTGATCGAGGGCTTTACCGAGGCACTGGGCCTGAAGAAATACGCGTTATACCTATTCGACTATGGCGCACCGACAGGCTTGCGGCTCGCAGCGGCGAACCCGGAGAAGGTTACTGCAATCATCAGTCAGAACGGCAATGCCTATCTGGAAGGATTCAGCGATCAATGGGGCCCGTGGCAAGCCTATTGGCGCGAGCCTTCGGCAGCCAATCGCGAAGCCTGTCGCGCCTCGTTGTCACCGCAAGTCATCCGGGACTGGCAATACGGTACGGGAGCCGATCCTGAAAAGCTTTCTCCCGATGGCTACAACCTCGACATCCTGTATATGGCGCGGCCGGGCGCAGAGGAAATCCAGCTTGACCTGATTCTTGACTACCGCAGTAACGTAGCGGCTTACCCCTCGTTTCAGGAATACCTGCGCAAATATCAGCCTCCCTTGCTGGCGGTCTGGGGCAAGCACGATCCGGCGTTTATACCTCCGGGCGCGCATGCTTATCGCAAGGACGTCCCGGCTGCTGAGGTGCATCTGCTGGATGCAGGCCACTTTGCATTGGAAACACACGCGCCGGAGGTCGCCGAATACATTCGCGACTTTCTTTCGCGCACGCTGAAAGGCTGAGCGGAGTGGTGGTGTGCTTGAGCAGGCATCTCCCTGGTGCCCGGGCTTACACAGGTAGCTGACATTTTCCATGGATAAAAAAATCCCCGGCAACAGGCCGGGGATTTTTTTGTGAGACGGTGCATTTTTTATGCGCCGCCTTGGATTGCCTCTTACAGCGCGGCGATGGCCGCGTTGAGCGTGGCGCTCGGGCGCATGGCCTTGCTGGTGACTTCCGGGTTAGGGAAGTAGTAGCCGCCAATGTCCACCGGCTTGCCCTGAACGGCGTTCAGCTCGGCAACGATTTTTTCTTCGTTGTCGGTCAGGGTCTTGGCCAGCGGCGCGAACTGCGCCTTGAGGTCTGCGTCGTCGTTCTGAGCAGCCAGTGCCTGGGCCCAGAACAGGGTCAGGTAGAAGTGGCTGCCGCGGTTATCGATACCGCCGACCTTGCGCGAAGGCGACTTGTTACGGTCCAGGAACTCGCCAGTGGCCTGATCGAGGGTCTTGGACAGAACCAGCGCTTTCGGATTGTTGTAGGCATGGCCCAGATGCTCGAGGGACGCCGCCAGGGCCAGGAATTCGCCCAGCGAATCCCAGCGCAGGAAGTTTTCCTCGACGAACTGCTGCACGTGCTTCGGAGCCGAACCACCGGCGCCTGTTTCGAACAGACCGCCGCCGTTCATCAGCGGAACGATCGACAGCATCTTCGCGCTGGTGCCCAGTTCCATGATCGGGAACAGGTCAGTCAGGTAGTCGCGCAGAACGTTGCCGGTCACCGAAATGGTGTCCTTGCCTGCGCGCGTGCGTTCCAGGGTCAGCTTCATCGCGTCGACAGGTGACAGGATCTGGATATCCAGGCCCGAGGTGTCGTGGTCGCCTAGGTACTTGCGCACTTTTTCGATCATCACGCTGTCGTGGGCGCGGGATGAGTCCAGCCAGAAGATAGCCGGGGTGTTGCTGGCGCGGGCACGGTTGACGGCCAGTTTCACCCAGTCCTGGATCGGTGCGTCCTTGGCCTGGCACATGCGCCAGATATCGCCGGCTTCGACGTTCTGTTCCATCAGCAGGTTGCCCTGGATGTCGGTTACGCGAACCACGCCGTTGGTCTGAATGTGGAACGTCTTGTCGTGGGAGCCATACTCTTCGGCCTTCTGAGCCATCAGGCCGACGTTCGGTACGCTGCCCATGGTGGTCGGGTCGAATGCGCCATTTTTCTTGCAGTCTTCGATGACCGCTTGATAGATGGTGGCGTAGCAGCGATCCGGAATGACGGCCTTGGCATCGTGCAACTGACCGTCTGTGCCCCACATCTTGCCGGAGTCACGGATCATTGCCGGCATCGAGGCGTCGACGATGACGTCGCTCGGCACGTGCAGGTTGGTGATGCCCTTGTCGGAATTGACCATCGCCAGCTGTGGGCGAACGGCGTAGACCGCTTCGATGTCAGCCTTGATCTCTGCCTGCTTGTCAGCGGGCAGGGCAGTGATGCGCTCGTATAGGTCGCCGATGCCGTTGTTCAGGCTGAAGCCGATCTGCTTGAGCGTATCAGCGTGCTTGGTCAGCGCATCCTTATAGAACTCGTCGACGATCTGGCCAAACATGATCGGGTCGGAGATCTTCATCATGGTGGCTTTCAAGTGCACCGAAAACAGCACGCCCTGCTTGCGTGCGTCTTCGATTTCGGCAGCAATGAAGCTGCGCAGGGCCTTGGCGCTCATGACCGAGCAGTCGACGACTTCGCCAGCCTTGACGGCGGTTTTTTCCTTCAGGACGGTGGTGGTGCCGTCCTGAGCGACGAGTTCGATCTTGACGGTATTGTCGGCCGCGATCTCGGCGGCTTTTTCGCTGCCGTAGAAGTCGCCGTTGCTCATGTGTGCAACGTGAGCCTTGGAGTCAGCCGACCAGGCGCCCATCTTGTGCGGGTGCTTGCGCGCGTAGTTCTTGACCGACAGCGGGGCGCGGCGATCGGAGTTGCCTTCGCGCAGAACCGGGTTCACGGCGCTGCCCTTGGTCTTGTCGTAGCGTGCGCGGGTTTCTTTTTCCGCGTCAGTGGCAGGGTTTTCAGGGTAGTCAGGAATGTTGTAGCCCTGATTCTGAAGCTCCTTGATGGTCGCCTTCAATTGCGGGACCGAGGCGCTGATGTTAGGCAGCTTGATGATGTTGGCCTCTGGCGTGGTAGCCAGTTTGCCCAGCTCGGCGAGATGATCCGGCACTTTTTTGTCGGCAAGCAATTCCGGGAAGCTGGAAAGAACACGGCCCGCCAGAGAAATGTCGCGTGTTTCCACGTCGATATCGGAGGTCGCTGTGAACGCTTCGATAATGGGCAGCAGGGAGTAGGTGGCGAGGGCCGGAGCTTCGTCGGTGAAGGTGTAGATGATCTTCGAGCGGTTGGACATTCGTATTAACTCTCTTTTGCTGAGCATGCACAAAATCTCGATACGCGCATTGTAGGCGCGCTTGCCCACGGTTCGGCCATGAGCCAGGTCGAGGTTTATTCGCGGTGATGTTGGGTGCATCAGTCGAGCGTCAAGCTGTCGGGTCAGGTAGCAGCCCGACGCATAAGGAAGGCCGAGGGTCAGAATCCAGACGGGTCGGCCTTGATGACTCTGCGGTCACGGCGCGAGTATATCAAACCATTGGCACCAAGCATTAATGCTATGCGAGCTATCGAAAAATGAATATCCGCCGTTGGTCGAACGCGCGGTCTTTCAGGCCGGGTTCGGGAATGCTTGCATGCGGGCGTGCACGCCTTGAGGGGGGGGATCAGATGGGGAAGGGCAGAGTTTCGTTGCTCAGGATGGCTCGGGATAAACGAAGTGAACGTTCTGGATTGGAGTCTGGGCATCCGCGGTGCAATAACCGCTAATACGATACCCCGGGGAGCGCGACGGGTATAAAGCAGACCAATGTCTCTGTCTGTTTATGTGTCCGGCAAAGCTCATTGCATGCTTCTGCCAATTCGGCGGGCTCTGATGGCTGCCGTTATACATCAACTGATTTTTTCCACACGAGCATCAGGCGTCCGCGTGAGCGTGGTCCTGCTGAAGCAGCGGCTGGGTATCTTTTGCCGGATCCTGCTTTTTTTCTTCCGAGCTGTTGATTTTTATCGCCTGAAGCCCTTTTGGGCCGTGGGCGACTTCAAATCTGACTTTCTGGCCAGCCTTGAGAGTTTTGTAACCGTCCATTTCGATGGCCGAGAAATGAACGAACAGATCCTCGTCACTCTTGCCTTCAGCGTTTATGAACCCAAACCCTTTTGCATTGTTGAACCACTTGACTTTTCCTTCAATCATCACCATCTCCCTCTGCAAAGGACTCCGTCAGGAGTATCATCCACTTCAATCCGCTCCCCACCCAAAAAAATTTTGGTTGACTGCGCGGACCCTTTTTACCCAATGTGGGCTCTATTGTTTGTAACACCGTTTAGCTGATAGTCAAGGTCATGTGGCAGCCCATTTAAAAACCGTCCAGACTGCGACTAAATTGCTCAATCCGCCCTCAAACGAACATTTCTTTCCATGCATGCATTCAGCAAGATTCGACTAACATTCAATCAGGATGATCCGCAGTCGCACGAGGACGACTCGGCGGGCATTGCGGTGCAGGACGCCAAGCCGGCCCTGCAGGCGCCACCGATGTACAAGGTGGTTTTATTCAACGATGACTACACCCCGATGGATTTCGTCGTAGAAGTGCTCGAGGTGTTTTTTAACCTGAATCGTGAGCTGGCCACCAAAGTCATGCTGGCCGTCCATACAGAGGGACGGGCAGTCTGCGGATTGTTTACCCGCGACATCGCCGAGACCAAGGCAATGCAGGTCAATCAATACGCCAGGGAGAGCCAGCATCCGCTACTCTGTGAGATCGAGAAGGACGGTTAAACGCCGACCACTTGGGTATGAGGTGAAGCTATGTTAAACCGTGAGCTCGAAGTCACCCTCAATCTTGCCTTCAAGGAGGCACGTTCGAAGCGTCATGAGTTCATGACGGTCGAGCATCTCCTGCTGGCTCTATTGGATAATGAGGCTGCAGCCACTGTCCTGCGTGCCTGCGGCGCAAACCTCGATAAACTCAAGCATGATCTGCAGGAGTTCATCGACTCCACCACCCCGCTGATCCCCGTTCATGACGAGGATCGCGAGACACAACCGACGCTCGGGTTCCAGCGCGTGCTGCAACGGGCAGTCTTCCATGTGCAGAGCTCCGGCAAGCGCGAAGTGACCGGCGCCAATGTGCTGGTTGCGATTTTCAGTGAGCAGGAAAGCCAGGCCGTATTTCTGCTTAAACAGCAGAGCGTGGCCCGGATCGATGTCGTCAACTATATCGCCCACGGTATCTCCAAGGTGCCAGGGCATGGCGAACACTCTTCTGAAGGTGAGCAGGATATGCAGGACGACGAGGGCGGTGAAGCATCTTCCTCAGGCAATCCTCTGGATGCCTATGCCAGCAATCTGAACGAGTTGGCGCGTCAGGGACGCATCGACCCACTGGTCGGCCGCGAAAGCGAAGTCGAGCGGGTGGCACAGATTCTGGCTCGTCGTCGCAAGAACAATCCTTTGCTGGTCGGTGAAGCGGGTGTCGGTAAAACGGCCATCGCCGAAGGTCTGGCCAAGCGCATCGTCGACAATCAGGTGCCTGACCTGCTTGCCAACAGCGTCGTCTACTCGCTCGACCTGGGCGCGTTGCTGGCCGGGACGAAATACCGCGGCGATTTCGAGAAGCGCTTCAAGGCGTTGCTCAACGAGCTGCGCAAGCGTCCCCAGGCGATCCTGTTCATTGACGAGATCCACACGATCATCGGTGCCGGCGCAGCTTCTGGCGGGGTAATGGATGCTTCCAACCTGCTCAAGCCGCTGCTGTCTTCCGGCGAGATTCGTTGCATCGGTTCGACCACCTTCCAGGAGTTTCGCGGGATTTTCGAGAAGGATCGTGCCTTGGCGCGTCGTTTCCAGAAAGTCGATGTGTCCGAGCCTTCGGTCGAGGACACCATCGGTATCCTGCGTGGCCTGAAAAGCCGTTTCGAGCAGCATCACAGTATCGAATACAGCGACGAAGCCCTGCGCGCTGCCGCCGAGCTTGCATCGCGCTACATCAACGACCGTCATATGCCTGACAAGGCCATTGACGTGATTGATGAAGCGGGTGCGTACCAGCGTCTGCAGCCGGTCGAAAAGCGCGCCAAACGTATCGATGTGCCCGAGGTTGAAGACATCGTTGCCAAGATCGCGCGTATTCCGCCAAAACACGTCAACAGCTCCGACAAGGAACTGCTGCGTAACCTGGAGCGCGATCTCAAGCTCACTGTATTCGGACAGGATGCGGCGATCGACTCGTTGTCGACGGCGATCAAGCTGTCTCGCGCAGGTCTCAAGTCGCCTGACAAGCCGGTCGGTTCGTTCCTGTTCGCCGGTCCTACGGGCGTCGGCAAGACCGAGGCGGCTCGTCAGCTGGCCAAGGCACTGGGCGTCGAGTTGATCCGTTTCGACATGTCCGAGTATATGGAACGGCACACCGTTTCCCGTCTGATCGGCGCGCCTCCGGGCTATGTCGGTTTCGACCAGGGCGGTCTGCTGACCGAGGCCATTACCCGTCAGCCACATTGCGTGCTGTTGCTCGATGAAATCGAAAAGGCTCACCCGGAAGTCTTCAACCTGCTTCTGCAGGTGATGGACCACGGTACGCTGACCGACAACAACGGGCGCAAGGCGGACTTCCGCAATGTGATCGTGATCATGACCACCAACGCCGGGGCCGAGTCTGCTGCGCGGGCTTCGATCGGTTTCACGCATCAGGACCATTCGTCCGACGCGATGGAAGTGATCAAGAAGAGCTTCACGCCAGAGTTCCGCAACCGCCTGGATACCATCATTCAGTTCGGTCGCCTCAGCCACGAAGTCATCAAGAGTGTGGTCGACAAGTTCCTCACCGAGCTTCAGGCCCAGCTGGAAGACAAGCGCGTACTGCTCGAAGTGTCCGAGGCGGCGAGAAGCTGGCTGGCGCAGGGTGGTTACGATGCAGCAATGGGTGCCAGACCGATGGCTCGCCTGATTCAGGACAAGATCAAACGGCCACTCGCCGAAGAGATCCTGTTCGGCGAACTGTCAGAGCATGGCGGCGTGGTTCACATCGATATCAAGGATGGCGAGATCACCTTCGATTTCGAAACCACGGCGGAAATGGCCTGATAGCCGACGCCTTGCCCCGCATCATTGATCGATGCGGGGCAGGTCGAGGGCATCGGACGTAAAAAACAGGCATACAAAAACGCCCGGCTTATGCCGGGCGTTTTTGTTAATGCCTGTTTAACGAGCGCGGTAGGTGATGCGCCCTTTGCTCAGGTCGTAGGGCGTCAGCTCTACACGCACTTTGTCACCGGTCAGAATACGGATGTAGTTCTTGCGCATCTTGCCGGAGATATGCGCGGTTACGACGTGCCCGTTTTCCAACTCCACGCGAAACATGGTGTTGGGCAGGGTGTCGACGACAGTGCCTTCCATTTCGAAGCTGTCTTCTTTCGACATGCAGTAAAGCCCTCGGTATACAAATGAGTGGCCCGGTGCAAGTGGCGCCAGGCAAAAGCGGCGTGCATTGTGCCCGAAAAAACCAGTTTAAGCCAAGGGGTTCAATACAGAGTGACCCATCTTTGATTGGTGAGCAGCTCGATGGGGCGATATTGGGTCTTGTAATTCATCTTTTTGCAGTTCTTGATCCAGTAGCCCAGGTACACCGCCTGCAGTTGAAGTCTGGCAGCCTCGGCGATCTGCCACAAAATGGCGTAACGGCCCAGACTGCGGCGTTCTTCATCGGGTTCGTAGAACGTGTAGACCGCGGAAAGTCCGTTGGGCAGCAGGTCGGTGACGGCAACTGCCAGCAGACGTTGATCGACACGAAATTCGTAAAAGCGCGAAAAAGGCAGATCGCGAACCAGGAATGTCGAAAATTGCTCCTGGCTCGGCGGAAACATGTCGCCGTCAGCATGACGTTGTTCAATATAACGCTGATAAAGATCGAAGTATTCCTGAGTGAACGCGGGCTTGGCGCTTTGCACCTGAATGTCGACATTGCGTTTCAGAATGCGTTTTTGCTGACGGTCGGGTACGAAGAGGTTCACCGGAATGCGCGCAGGCACACAGGCACTGCAGTTCTGGCAGTGCGGGCGATAGAGATGGTCACCGCTGCGGCGAAACCCCATGTCCGACAAGTCAGCGTAGACCTGTACGTCCATCGGCTGGCTGGGGTCCAGAAACAGGGTCGTCGCCTGCTCTTCGGGCAGGTAACTGCAAGTGTGCGGTTGAGTGGCATAAAACTTCAGCCTCGCCAGCTCTGTCATGGTCGTCGCCTAATGGTGAATCCTTACCCATGAGTGTATGCCAGCCTGTCAAACTCGCCTAGCTGACCAGTCGGCGTCGGTCGGCTGATCCAGATGGCGGGACAGGTAATCGGCGAAGGTCTGCCGGGGAATGGAGCGCGCGCCGAAGCTATGCAAATGTTGCGTGGGCATCTGGCAGTCGATCAAGACAAATCCCCAGGCAGTCAAATGTTCCACCAGGGTGGCAAAACCGACTTTCGAGGCATTGTCTGCCCGGCTGAACATCGACTCGCCGAAAAACAGCTGGCCCATTGCCAGGCCGTACAGCCCGCCGACCAGCTCATCCTGATCCCAGACCTCGACGCTATGTGCGTGACCGCGGCGGTGCAGTTCGACATAGGCCGCCTGCATCGAGCCGGTTATCCAGGTTTCGTTGGCATAACTGCGAGGGGCGGCGCAGGCCTTGATCACGCTGGCGAAATCCTGATCGAAGGTCACCCGATAGCGCGACTGGCGCAGAACCTTGGCCAGGCTGCGCGAAATATGAAGTTCTTCGGGAAACAGCACCGTGCGCGGATCGGGAGACCACCAGAGAATCGGCTGCCCGTCCTGAAACCAAGGAAAGCAGCCGTGTCGATAGGCGCTGATCAGGCGATCGGCTGACAAGTCTCCGCCTGCGGCGAGCAAACCGTTGGGTTCACGGAGGGCTTCTTCCAATGGGGGAAAATCGAGGCTGTTGCGGTTCAACCAGGTCAGCATGGCATCACAACTTTACGGAAGGGGAGGGCGCACCTGTCTGTGAGTGCAACTCTGTGCGACAGGTGTGGTCAGAAGCGGTTGTCATTATGGCGCGTACCTTGTGCATGCGGTAGGGCGCGAGCCGCGCAGCGGTCATGTGGCCGTTCAAGTTGCAGACTGTTGATAGAAACACGTCATAAGCCTTTGTCACAAAACGTAATGCATGCTCAAATTGAACATCGTCAGTGAAGGTGAAGGCATGTTCCGGCTTGCGGAACCGTCTGAAGTGGATCTGGTGTGTTTTCGTACAGACTCAAGTGGCTGTAAAACCGTACAATGCCTGTTTTGGGCGTTATCATTCAAGCGTCTGTCGACAGGCTTTCCCGCTGTCTGTACTCCCTGTCCATGCGGGAGCAGTCAGTGCCGTCCGACAGCCGTTTCTGGTCAATCAACGAGATGTTCGCGCTACCGCGCAGGAAATAAAGCGTTTTGAAGAAATCCACCCCAGCACCCAGCGCTGTCCCGCTCTGGCGACAGCAATTGCACTACCGGCTCAAGGAAGGGGCCCTGATCGCCTTTGGCGCACTGTGCCTGTATCTGATGATGGCCTTGCTGACCTACGATCAGAGCGATCCCGGCTGGAGCCACACCAGCAGCAATGCGGCACAGGTGCAGAATGCCGCAGGACGTGCAGGTGCGTTCTGTGCCGATATTCTGTTCATGATTCTGGGCTATTTCGCCTACATCTTCCCGCTGTTGCTGGCGATCAAGGCCTGGCAGGTGTTTCGCCATCGCCATGAGCCTTGGCAATGGAGCGGCTGGCTTTTCTCCTGGCGTCTGATCGGGCTGGTGTTCCTGATCCTGGCGGGCGCTGCGCTGGCGCATATCCACTTCCATTTCTCGGCCGGCTTCCCGGGCTCGGCAGGCGGTGTACTGGGCGAAGTGCTCGGCGATCTGGCCAAGAAAGCGCTGAATATTCAAGGCAGCACCTTGCTATTCATCGCCCTGTTTCTATTCGGTCTGACCGTGTTTACCGACCTGTCCTGGTTCAAGGTGATGGATGTCACCGGCAAGATCACCCTCGACCTGTTCGAACTGTTTCAGGGCGCTGCAAACCGCTGGTGGACTGCCCGCGCCGAGCGCAAGCAGATGGTTGCGCAGCTGCGTGAAGTGGACATGCGCGTCAACGATGTGGTCGCGCCTGTAGCGCCCGATCGGCGCGAGCAGGCCAAGGCCCGAGAGCGTCTGGTGGAGCGTGAAGCGTCGTTGAGCAAACACATGACCGAGCGCGAAAAGCACGTGCCCGCAGTCATCGCGCCAGCGCCTTCGAAGCCTGTAGAGCCCAGCAAGCGTGTGATGAAGGAAAAGCAGGCCCCGTTGTTCGTGGACAGCGCAGTTGAGGGTACTCTGCCGCCGATTTCCATCCTCGACCCTGCGGAGAAGAAACAGCTCAACTATTCGCCGGAGTCTCTGGCGGCTGTCGGCCACCTGCTGGAAATCAAGCTCAAGGAATTCGGTGTGGAGGTGTCGGTAGACTCCATCCATCCCGGTCCGGTGATTACTCGTTACGAGATCCAGCCAGCCGCCGGCGTCAAGGTCAGCCGCATTTCCAACCTCGCCAAGGACCTTGCGCGTTCGCTTGCCGTGACCAGCGTGCGTGTGGTCGAGGTGATTCCGGGCAAGACCACGGTCGGTATCGAGATCCCCAACGAAGACCGCCAGATCGTGCGCTTCTCCGAAGTGTTGTCGACCCCCGAATACGATAACGCCAAGTCGCCCGTCACCCTGGCGCTGGGCCACGACATTGGCGGCAAGCCGGTGATTACCGATCTGGCCAAGATGCCCCACCTGCTGGTAGCCGGTACGACCGGTTCCGGTAAGTCGGTGGGTGTAAACGCCATGATCCTGTCGATCCTGTTCAAGTCCGGCCCGGAAGACGCCAAGCTGATCATGATCGACCCGAAGATGCTCGAACTGTCCATCTACGAAGGTATTCCGCACCTGTTGTGTCCGGTGGTCACCGACATGAAGGACGCCGCCAACGCCCTGCGCTGGAGCGTTGCCGAGATGGAGCGTCGTTACAAGCTGATGGCGAAGATGGGTGTACGTAACCTGTCCGGCTTCAATCAGAAGGTCAAGGAAGCCCAGGACGCCGGTGAGCCGCTTGCCGATCCGCTGTACAAGCGCGAAAGCATTCATGACGAAGCGCCGCTGCTGAGCAAGCTGCCGACCATCGTCGTGGTGGTGGACGAGTTTGCCGACATGATGATGATCGTCGGCAAGAAGGTCGAAGAGCTGATCGCACGTATCGCCCAGAAAGCGCGTGCTGCGGGTATCCACCTGATTCTCGCGACCCAGCGTCCGTCAGTGGATGTGATCACCGGTCTGATCAAGGCCAACATTCCGACGCGTATGGCGTTCCAGGTGTCGAGCAAGATCGACTCGCGGACCATCATCGACCAGGGTGGCGCCGAACAGCTGTTGGGCCACGGCGATATGCTGTACATGCCGCCAGGCACCAGCCTGCCGATTCGTGTGCATGGCGCGTTCGTTTCCGACGAAGAAGTGCATCGTGTGGTAGAAGCCTGGAAGTTGCGAGGTTCCCCGGACTACAACGACGATATTCTCGCTGGCGTCGAAGAGCCCGGCAGCGGCTTTGATGGCGGTAGTGGCGAGGGCAGTGAAGACAGCGAAAGCGACGCGCTTTACGATGAGGCCGTCAAGTTTGTGCTGGAAAGCCGCCGTGCATCGATTTCCGCCGTACAGCGCAAGCTGAAGATCGGCTATAACCGCGCAGCACGCATGATCGAAGCGATGGAAATGGCAGGGGTCGTGACCTCCATGAATACCAACGGTTCGCGTGAAGTCCTGGCCCCCGGGCCGGTGCGCGACTGATTTTTTACCACCCCGTATTGCGGCGACGGCGTGCACGCCACGCCGTCGCATCATCATCGACTTCAAAGAGGAATCCAATGCGCCTTATCCGCATGCTGTTGGCCACCGCACTGACCTTCTCCATGATTCCCGCCCATGCCGACAGCAAGGACGTGGCACGCCTGACCCAGTTGCTGGAGAAATCCCAGACCCTGACCGCCCATTTCTCACAACTGACGCTGGACGGTAGCGGCACGCAGTTGCAGGAAACCACCGGCGAAATGGCCCTGCAGCGCCCCGGCTTGTTCAACTGGCACACCGATGCGCCACAGGAGCAGTTGATGGTCTCGGACGGCAAGAAAGTTTCGCTGTGGGACCCTGATCTGGAGCAGGTCACGATCAAGAAACTCGATCAGCGCCTGACCCAGACTCCAGCCTTGCTGCTGTCCGGTGACGTATCGAAGATCAGCGAAAGCTTCGACATCACCGCGAAAGAAGCGGGTGGCGTGATCGATTTCACGCTCAAGCCCAAAACCAAGGACACGCTGTTCGACAGCCTGCGCCTGTCGTTTCGCAACGGCATCATCAACGACATGCAGTTGATCGACAGCGTCGGGCAGCGCACCAATATCCTGTTCACCGGGGTCAAGGCCAACGAGTCGATCGCAGCCAGCAAGTTTCAGTTCCAGATTCCCAAGGGCGCTGATGTCATTCAAGAGTAAAAGGGCCGATTTCTGACCATGGATTTGTTCAGCCGCGAACCGATAGCCCAGCCTCTGGCTGCACGTTTGCGTGCTACCAACCTGGATGAATATGTCGGTCAGGAACATGTACTTGCCCACGGCAAGCCTCTGCGTGAGGCGCTGGAGCAAGGCGCACTGCACTCGATGATTTTCTGGGGGCCGCCCGGCGTGGGCAAGACCACCCTGGCGAAGCTGCTGGCCAAGGTGTCGGACGCGCACTTCGAGACGGTTTCGGCGGTGCTCGCCGGGGTCAAGGAAATCCGTCAGGCAGTGGAAGTGGCCAGGCAGCAGGCCGGACAGTACGGCAAGCGCACCATCCTGTTCGTTGACGAAGTGCACCGCTTCAACAAGTCACAGCAGGACGCCTTCCTGCCTTACGTCGAGGACGGTACGCTGATCTTTATCGGCGCGACCACCGAAAACCCCTCGTTCGAACTCAACAACGCCTTGTTGTCCCGGGCGCGTGTCTACGTGCTCAAAAGCCTGGACGAAGCGGCGCTGCGCAAGCTGGTCAATCGTGCCCTGACCGAAGAGCGCGGGCTGGGCAAGCGGCAACTGACCCTGAGCGATGAGGGGTTTGCGATTCTGATGTCTGCCGCCGATGGCGACGGTCGGCGCATGCTCAACCTGCTGGAGAACGCTTCGGATCTGGCCGAAGACGGCAGCGAAATCGACGTCGGGCTGCTGCAAAGTCTGTTGGGTGACAGTCGACGCCGCTTCGACAAGGGCGGCGAGGCGTTCTATGACCAGATATCGGCCTTGCACAAGTCGATTCGCGGTTCAAATCCCGATGCGGCGCTGTACTGGTTTGCGCGGATGATCGACGGCGGCTGTGATCCACTGTATCTGGCGCGCCGCGTGGTGCGCATGGCCAGTGAAGATATCGGCAATGCCGATCCTCGTGCGCTGCCCTTGTGCATGTCCGCCTGGGATGTACAGGAACGCCTTGGCAGTCCCGAGGGCGAGCTGGCGGTCGCACAGGCCATTGTCTATCTCGCCTGTGCGCCGAAAAGCAACGCGGTCTACATGGCGTTCAAGGCGGCCATGCGTGAAGCGGGTGAGCACGGTTCGCTGGAGGTTCCGCTGCACTTGCGCAATGCGCCTACCAAGCTGATGAAGCAGCTCGGTTATGGCGAAGAATATCGCTATGCCCATGATGAGCCTGATGCTTACGCAGCTGGCGAAGACTACTTTCCAGATGAGCTGGAGCCACGGCAGTATTACCAGCCTGTGCCTCGCGGTCTGGAGCTCAAGATCGGTGAAAAGCTCAGGCATCTGAACGCATTGGACGATGCCAGCCCTCGCAAGCGGAGAAAGTGATGATTCAGACTATTCTTGCGGTGTCGATTGCCGGGATCGCTGGTACATTATTGCGCTTTGCAACAGGCACCTGGGTCAGCGCCAACTGGCCACGTTATTTTTACGCGGCGACGCTGGCAGTCAACATCGTCGGGTGCCTGATCATCGGTGTACTGTACGGACTGTTCCTGCTGCGTCCGGAAGTACCCATCGAAATTCGTGCCGGCTTACTTGTCGGCTTTGTAGGCGGTCTGACGACCTTTTCATCCTTTTCACTGGATACTTTGCGCCTGCTGGAAAGCGGGCAGGTACCGCTGGCCCTCGGCTATGCCGGTATCAGTGTATTCGGCGGGCTGCTCGCAACCTGGGCTGGCCTGTCCCTGACCAGACTTTGATAGACGAGAGAACGATATGCTCGATTCCAAACTGTTACGTACTCAACTTCAGGACGTAGCGGATCGCTTGGCTTCCCGTGGTTTCACGCTGGATGTGGCGCGCATTGAATCGCTGGAAGCCCAGCGCAAGGTAGTGCAGACCCGCACCGAACAGCTGCAGGCCGAGCGCAATGCCCGTTCCAAATCCATTGGTCAGGCCAAGCAGCGCGGCGAAGACATTGCGCCGTTGATGGCTGATGTCGAGCGCATGGGCAACGAGCTGAGCGAAGGCAAGGTCGAGCTGGACGGCATTCAGGCCGAGCTGGATGCACTGGTGCTGAGCATTCCGAACCTGCCTCACGAGTCCGTGCCGGTCGGTGCCGACGAAGAAGGCAACGTCGAAGTACGTCGCTGGGGTACGCCGACGTCATTCGATTTCGAGGTCAAGGATCACGTTGCGCTGGGCGAGAAGTTCGGCTGGCTGGATTTCGAGACCGCCGCCAAGCTGTCCGGCGCGCGTTTTGCGCTGCTGCGTGGCCCGATCGCACGTCTGCACCGTGCCCTCGCACAATTCATGATCAATCTGCACATCAACGAGCACGGCTACGAAGAGACCTACACGCCCTATCTGGTGCAGGCTCCAGCGTTGCAGGGGACAGGTCAGCTGCCCAAGTTCGAGGAAGACCTGTTCAAGATCTCCCGCGAAGGTGAAGCCGACCTGTACCTGATTCCGACTGCCGAAGTGTCGCTGACCAATATCGTGTCGGGTGAAATCCTCGACGCCAAACAGCTGCCTCTCAAGTTTGTCGCCCATACCCCTTGCTTCCGCAGTGAAGCGGGCGCGTCCGGGCGTGATACCCGCGGCATGATCCGCCAGCACCAGTTCGACAAGGTCGAGATGGTCCAGATCGTTGCGCCTGACGACTCCATGGCCGCGCTCGAGTCGCTGACCGGCAACGCCGAACGCGTGCTGCAACTGCTTGAACTGCCTTATCGCACGCTGGCGCTGTGCACCGGCGACATGGGTTTCAGCGCGGTGAAGACCTACGACCTGGAAGTCTGGATTCCGAGCCAGGACAAATATCGCGAAATCTCTTCCTGCTCCAACTGCGGTGATTTCCAGGCGCGCCGCATGCAGGCTCGCTGGCGCAACCCGGAAACCGGCAAGCCGGAGCTGGTCCACACCCTCAACGGGTCGGGCCTGGCGGTAGGCCGCACACTGGTGGCGGTGCTGGAAAACTATCAGCAGGCGGACGGTTCGATTCGTGTGCCTGAGGTGCTCAAGCCTTACATGGGCGGCCTTGAGGTCATCGGTTAAATGGAATTTCTGCCGCTGTTCCATAACCTGCGTGGCAGCTGGGTGCTGGTGGTTGGCGGCGGTGAAATCGCCCTGCGCAAATCACGTCTGATTGCCGACGCCGGGGCAGTGCTGCGCGTGGTTGCGCCGGAAATCGAGGCACAACTGAGCGAACTGGTTGTCCAGAGCGGCGGTGAGATGATCCTGCGCGGCTACAGCGAGTGCGACCTCGATGGTTGCGTGCTGATCATTGCTGCGACGGACGATGAGCCGCTCAATGCTCAGGTGTCCCGCGATGCCCGCTTGCGTTGCGTTCCGGTCAACGTCGTCGACGCCCCGGCGTTGTGTACGGTGATCTTTCCGGCCATCGTCGACCGATCGCCGCTGGTGATCGCCGTGTCCAGTGGCGGCGATGCGCCGGTGCTGGCACGTTTGATTCGCGCCAAGCTGGAAACCTGGATTCCGTCCTCCTACGGTCAGCTCGCCGGGCTGGCCGCTCGTTTTCGCAATCAGGTCAAAGGCCTGTTTCCGAACGTGCAGCAGCGTCGGGCGTTTTGGGAAGAAGTTTTTCAGGGGGCCATCGCCGATCGCCAACTGGCCGGGCAGGGCGCCGAGGCCGAGCGCATGCTGATCGCCAAGATTGCCGGCGAGCCGCCTCCCGAGACCGGTGAGGTCTATCTGGTCGGTGCGGGTCCCGGTGATCCGGATTTGCTGACTTTTCGGGCCTTGCGCCTGATGCAGCAGGCGGATGTGGTGCTGTACGACCGCTTGGTTGCACCGACGATTCTTGACCTGTGCCGTCGTGATGCCGAGCGGGTCTACGTTGGCAAGCGCCGTGCGGAACATGCCGTTCCGCAGGAGCAGATCAACCAGCAACTGGTTGCGCTGGCAAAGCAGGGCAAGCGAGTGGTGCGTCTGAAGGGCGGTGATCCGTTCATATTCGGCCGTGGCGGCGAGGAAATCGAAGAGCTGGCGGCGCATGGCATTCCGTTCCAGGTGGTGCCTGGCATCACCGCTGCCAGCGGTTGCGCGGCGTATGCGGGTATACCGCTGACGCACCGTGATCACGCGCAATCGGTACGTTTTATCACCGGGCACTTGAAAAACGGCACGACCGATCTGCCTTGGTCAGACCTGGTAGCGCCTGCGCAAACACTGGTGTTTTACATGGGGCTAATCGGTTTGCCAGTCATCTGTGAGCAGTTGATCCGGCACGGTCGCTCTGCCGACACGCCTGCTGCACTGGTCGAGCAGGGCACCACCGTCAATCAGCGTGTGTTCACGGGTACCCTTGCAAACCTGCCGCAACTGGTCGCCGAGCATGATGTTCATGCGCCGACGCTGGTGATCATTGGTGAGGTGGTCAAATTGCGTGAAAAGCTGGCGTGGTTCGAGGGCGCTCAGGCGACTCTCTGATGCCAATGGTGGGTAGCCCGTCCGGGCTATCCACCCCTTCTTCCCATACGTCAGTTGTTCCAGACACCTTCACCGGACAGTCGCTCACGGTCATGATCGGCCTGCAGATCGAGTGCGGGCCCCTTCGGTATGATGCCGGTCGGGTTGATGGTGCGATGGCTCCCGTAGTAATGCCCTTTGATGTGCTCGAAACTCACCGTCTCTGCGATCCCCGGCCACTGATACAGCTCGCGTAGCCAGTTGCTGAGATTGGGGTAGTCCGCGATGCGCCGCAGGTTACATTTGAAGTGGCTGTAATACACCGCATCGAAGCGCACGATGGTGGTGAACAGGCGTATGTCTGCTTCAGTGAGGTGTTTGCCTGTCAGGTAACGCTTTTCGCCGAGCAGGTTTTCCAGCACGTCCAGTTCAGCGAACACATCGTCGAACGCCTCCTCATACGCGCCCTGCGAGGTGGCGAAACCAGCCCGGTATACGCCGTTGTTGACCTTCGGGTAGATCTGCTCGTTAAGCTCGTCAATGCTCGCGCGTAACGCTTGCGGGTAGAAATCCAGCGTATTGCCGGTCAGCTCGTCGAATGCAGAATTGAACATGCGGATGATTTCCGCAGATTCGTTGCTGACGATGCATTGCTGCTGCTTGTCCCACAGCACCGGAACGGTGACACGGCCGGTGTACCGAGGGTCGTCGGCGGTGTAGCGTTGGTGAAGGAACTGCAGGTCATCCAGTGCATCGCCGCTGGAGCCTTTCTGCTGGTCGAAGGTCCAGCCGTTTTCCAGCATCAGCCAACTGACTACCGAAACATCGATCAGGCTTTCCAGGCCTTTGAGCTTGCGCAAGATAAGCGTGCGGTGTGCCCACGGGCACGCCAGAGACACGTACAGGTGATAGCGGCCCGCCTGCGCAGCAAAACCGCCTGCACCGGACGGTCCCGGCTGTCCATCGGGCGTGACCCAACTGCGTCGCTGAGCATTTTCGCGCTGAAATGCGCCATCTTTGCTGCTTTCGTACCACTGGTCTTGCCAGTGTCCTTCGACCAGAAGGCCCATGTCTGACTCCCATTTCCAGGTGATAGAGCTTGGAGGTCAGCGCGGGTGCATCGGTTCGACTGGATTATGGCCTTTCATTGTCGAAAGGCCGGCGGGTCACAGATTCATCTTGCGGCGATCCCAGAATACCTGCGCCTGGGCGAAGGCCTCGTCGCGATCGACGCCCAGGCCGCGCAAGGCGAGCGCCATGGTCGATATCAAGGCCAGTTGCGGGTAACTGTCTTCGATTTCTCCTCGCCACAAGGCCAGCAGTTGCTGCGGGTCGAGCGTTGCCGGTTTTACGTGGCGGCGCGGTGAGAGCGCTGGCCATTCTTCATCCCACGGCTGGCCGCCGGTGGTGCCGTACAGGTGGCTGATGGTGTCGGGGTTGATCTCGATTTCGCCGCCATCACCTTTGACCACGATGGCGTTGTCGCCGAGCAGGCTGCTGGCATCGCGATGCACGCTTTGATAGCCCGGGTGAAAAATGCTTTGCAGGCCGCAACGCGCCTGCAGCGGATTGAGAATCCTCGCCAGCGAGTGAATGGGCGAGCGCAGCCCCAGCGTGTTGCGCAGGTCGATCATGCGCTGCAACTGCGGTGCCCAGTCGGTGAGCGGAATGAACGCCAGCTGTTCTTGCTCGAGCGAGGTCTTGACCGCTGACCAGTTGCGGCACAGAGGAATCTTCAGCAGGTCCAGTAGTTGCTCGGTGTACAGACGCCCTGCGGTATGCGCGCCGCCGCCGTGCAGGAGGATCCTGACGCCGTTTTGCGCCAGGCATTTGGCCGCCAGCAAATACCACGGCAGGTGACGCTTTTTCCCGGCATAGGTTGGCCAGTCGATGTCGACTTGCATGGCAGGAGCGTTGAGACGTTCGCGCACCGCTTCGGTAAACCCTGCCAGCTCCTCGGGGCTTTCTTCCTTGTGACGCAGCAGCATCAGAAACGCCCCGAGTTGGGTGTCCTCGACTTTTTCATCGAGCAACATGCCCATGGCTTCCCGTGCTTCCTCGCGAGTCAGGTTGCGCGCGCCACGTTTGCCTTTGCCCAGAATGCGAACGAACGCCGCAAAGGGATGTTCTTCAGGTGTTTCAGTGACAAGCGCAGCGTAATCATTCATATGCAATTGGTCGGTTTGGGCAGGCCCGCCAGCTTGGCGGCGAGTTTGGCGGGAGTGCCGTTGAACAGGCGGTTGAGGTGCATGCTGTTGCCTTTTTCCGCACCCAGCTTCATCGCGGTGTATTTGATCAGCGGTCGTGTCGCGGGCGAAAGCTGGAACTCGGCGTAAAAACCGCGCAGCAGTTCGAGGATTTCAAGGTGCTCGGCACTCAGCTCGATGCCTTCCTCGGCGGACAGGGCGTGGGCGACGTCCAGCGACCAGTCGCTGAGGTCTTGCAGAAAACCATCCTTGTCCAGTTCGATGCTGCGCCCGTCAATGTTCAACTGTTTCATAACCAGGTATTGACCTTGTCGAAGCGCAGCGACAGTTCAACGAACGCCGGGTAGTCGATGCTGTTGACTCCGGCAGGGAGAGGCAGATTGCGTGCGCGGAGGTCTTCGTCGAGGGCGAACAACTGCGATGATTCGACCAGAGGCTGAAGGGCTTTGAGCTGCGTGCAGGACGGCATCAGCGCATAGGTGGCATCGCCACAGAGCAGTACGCCATCATCATTGCCCAGCAAGCGCAGGCAACTGTCCAGCCGGGTGTCGGCAAACGGCGAGTGAGAGAGAACGTGCAAAGTAGCCATCAGATGGTAATCACCTCGTCGTACCGGTCAAAAAGTGCTGACAATTCCGCGCGCGTGGTCAACTGGCTCATCTCTTCGCTCAATGCGCCAAGGGAGATGCCGCGCTCGGCCAGGCTCTGTCCGCAGACGTAAAGGTCTTCGACACCGAACATCGGCAGGGCTTTCAGGTTTGCAGTCAGGTCTTTCTGTTGCAGGGCGTCGGGCGACTGCCGTGGCGACAACTGAAAAACCCCGTCGTCCAGAAACAGCAGGCCCACCGACAGATCGAATGCACCGCCCGCCAGTACGATATCCAGCGCCTCGCGGGCACCGGGGCCGGACCACGGCGACTGGCGGGTGACAACCAACAGTGATCTGGGCATCTCATGGCCCTCCGAAGCAGATCAGGCGATCAGCCGATTGCACGGCATCGTGCAACTGGCCCAGCCCGGACAATTCCCACGGCTCGCGCAGGTTTGCCGCCGGCCGCTGATAACGCTCGGCCTCTTGCGTGTCGAGCACACCGCGACGCAACGCGGCGGCAATGCACACCACGCCGTCCAGCTTGTGCTCGACGATGAAGTCACGCCACTGCAGTGCCACATCCTGCTCGTCCTGCGGCGTCACGACGTTGGCCGACGCGCTGTGTACGCCGTCTTGGTAGAAGAACAACCGGACAATTTCGTGCCCGCCTGCCAGCACCGCCCTGGCGAACTGCAAGGCTCGCCGAGAGGAGGGCGCATGGGCGGCGGAAAAAAGGGAGATGGCGAATTTCATGATCGGCTCTGCCAACAAAACATGCGCAATGATAAAGAATTCAACGGCAGGCGTGTGAGTTTGGCGCGTGCTGACCCGCAAATGCGGGGTCAGGGCGCAACAGCTTGAGTTTCGATTGATGTCCAACGGGCATCAATCGATGAAAACATAGCACTTATCGTTTCAAAGTGTGTCCGGCAGACTCCTTCCTCACAAGCGCTTACAACACTCTAATAAGATCGCTGGAGAACACTGATGCACGGCTCATCCTCATTACGAAAAGAATCCTCCCGGTCGAAGGCAGGCGCGGTATTTCGGGTCACCTCCGGTAATTTCCTCGAGCAATTCGACTTCTTCCTGTTCGGCTTCTATGCCACCCAGATCGCTTCCGCCTTTTTCCCGGCCAGCAGTGAGTTTGCTTCGCTGATGATGACCTTCGCGGTCTTCGGGGCGGGCTTCCTGATGCGTCCGCTGGGTGCCGTCATTCTCGGTGCCTACATCGATGACGTGGGCCGCCGTAAAGGTCTGATCGTGACGCTGTCGATCATGGCCAGTGGTACGTTGCTGATCGTTCTGGTGCCCGGTTACGCGAGCATCGGCTTGTGGGCACCGGCCCTGGTATTGGTCGGACGCTTGCTGCAAGGCTTCTCTGCCGGTGCGGAATTGGGCGGGGTGTCGGTGTATCTGGCAGAAATGGCGACACCCGGCCGCAAGGGCTTCTACACCAGTTGGCAGTCAGGTAGTCAGCAGGTGGCAATCGTTGTCGCCGCTGCACTGGGTTACGGCCTGAACCAATGGATGGCACCTGCTGCTGTGGCCGATTGGGGCTGGAGAATTCCGTTTGCCATCGGTTGCCTGATCATCCCGTTCATTTTCCTGTTGCGCCGCAGCCTGCAGGAAACCGAAGAGTTCGCTACTCGCTCTCACCGTCCGACCATGCGACAGGTGTTCGCGACGCTGCTGCAAAACTGGCGTGTGGTGATTGCCGGAATGCTGATGGTGGCGATGACCACTACCACCTTTTACCTGATCACCATCTATGCACCGACATTCGGCAAAACCGTACTCAACCTGAGTACTGCCGATGCGCTTCTGGTGACGCTGCTGGTCGGTGTCTCCAACTTTATCTGGCTGCCGGTCGGCGGCATGTTGAGTGACCGTTTCGGGCGCAAGCCACTGTTGGTCGCGATGACCCTGCTGACCATCATCAGTGCGTACCCGGCGCTGTCTTTCCTCGCCCTGGCGCCCAGCTTCGGCCATATGCTGGAAGTGCTGTTGTGGTTCTCGTTCCTGTACGGCTTGTATAACGGCGCGATGATTCCGGCGCTGACCGAAATCATGCCGGTAGAGGTGCGTGTTGCCGGTTTCTCGCTGGCCTACAGCCTGGCGACGGCGGTTTTCGGTGGTTTCACTCCGGCGATCTCGACCTGGCTGATCCACCTGACCGGCGACAAGGCTGCACCTGCTTACTGGATGACATTTGCTGCAGCCTGTGCGTTGGGCGCCACACTGGTGCTCTACCGGCACATCTCGACCCGCCCGCAACTGGCTGTTTAATCAAGGAAAAATAACTATGAAATCGTTATACAAACATCAACTGGCAGCGCTTTTTCTCGGCTGTATCGCGGTCAGTGCGGCGGCGCAGGCTGAACAGCTCAAGGTCATGACCTCCGGCGGCTTTACGGCTGCGTACAAACTGCTCGGACCGCAATACGCGGCGTCTTCCGGGGACTCGCTGGACACCATTCTCGGCCCATCGATGGGCAAGGCACCCGAGGCCATCCCGAATCGTCTGGCCCGGGGCGAGCACGCCGATGTGGTGATCATGGTCGGCTATGCGCTGGATGATCTGATCAAGCAAGGCAAGGTAGACCCGGCATCGCGGGTCGAACTGGCTGATTCGCGGATCGGCATGGTGGTGAAGGAGGGCGCGGCCAAGCCTGCGATCGGCACCGACAGTGAGCTTAAGGCCACCTTGCTCAAGGCCAGGTCGGTGGCTTACTCCGACAGCGCCAGTGGCGTGTACATCGAAAAAGAGCTTTTCAAAAAGCTCGGTATCGAGAAAGAACTCGCGCCGAAGGGCAAGATGATCGAGCGCATCCCGGTGGCTTCGGTGGTTGCCAAGGGCGACTACGAAGTGGGCTTTCAACAGGTTGCCGAGCTGCTGCCGATTCCCGGCGTGACGTTCGTGGCGAAGATCCCGGAAGACGTTCAGTCGGTAACGCGTTATGCCGCGGGCATCCCGGTCAATGCCGAGCACCCGAAAGAAGCGAAAGCGTTGCTGGATTACCTGGCATCCCCGAAAGCCCAGGCTACGGTGCAGTCCACCGGGCTGGATTCAGTTCCCCGCTGAGCGTGACGGCATTTTCCTGACCAGTTGCTCCAGCTCGAGGGCTGCCGGTGTCAAGGTCCTGCCACGACGCTTGATCAGCCCTACGTTGCGAATCACCTCGGGCGCAACCAATGGCACGCTCACCAGAAACGGGTGAGCGGTCATCGGCATGGCGATGGAGGGCACCGCAGCCACGCCAAGGCCCGCTTCGACCAGGCCGATCATCGTCGTGACATGGCGGGTTTCGCAGATGCTTTCCTTGTGCGGGCGCGAAGGTGCCAGCGCCTGATCCAGCACCAGACGATTACCCGAGGTGATGTCCAGGGCGATGTAGTCATGGCGGTACATCTCTTCCCAACTGACGCTTTCGCACGTAGCCAGCGGGTGATCCCGCCTGCAGGCCATTACGTAGCGTTCCTGCAGCAGCAGTTCGAAGTCCACTTCCGGCGCCAGATTGCCGCTGAAACTCACCCCGAAATCGGCTTCGCCCAGGGCAACTGCGCTGTTGACCTCGTTGGCGCTGGCATCCATCACCCGGATTCTGATTTTCGGAAACAACCGATGGAAAGCGCTGATGACCTGCGGCATGAAGTAATAGGCGGCTGAAGGCACGCAGGCAATCGTCACGCTGCCCATTCGCGTGGAGCCGACGCCTTCGATGGTCATCAATGCGCTGTCCAGATCGTCCAGAATGCGCTCGACCTGAGGCAGAAATGCGCGGCCGACCGTAGTCAGACTGACCCTGCGGGTGGTGCGCTCGAACAGCTTCACGTTCAGTGCAGACTCGAGCTTTTCTATCCGCCGACTGAGCGCAGGCTGGGTGATCTGCACGGTTTCAGCGGCCTTGCGGAAGCTGCCGTTCTCCACTACGGCACGAAATGCCTGGAGGTCGTTGAGGTCGAAATTGATGGGCATTTGAACGTTGATCTATTGATACAGGATGCGCATCAATATATCAGACGGCGCGGGCTGAGCCGCGAGGCCTGCCGTCAAGTCGTCAATGTCTTGGCAAGCGCAATCGCGTTGGGTATATCCAGCTGGCTGGAGGCAAATGATTTGATCAACAGCGATTTTGGCAGGGCCCAGTCCCACTTTTCCCGGATCAGATTCTTCACATCTTTCAACAGGGGCTCCACATCGGTTGCATCCAGCTCTGCAATCCTGGCCAGTGCTGTCCGCACGCTTTCCTGAGAGGCACTGATTTCCAGTACCAACCCCGAAGCTGTGCACATGACCCCAGCCTGGTTGAGCAGCAGGCACAGCGCATCATTGGTGTAGTCGCCCGCCCAGGTCAGCAGGTAGCTGCTTGAGGTCGAACCCGTCAGGCGCTGGTCAGCCAGCCCCAGCCGGTGAAAGGTCTGGCGCGCTTCCGCCAGCAGGGCTTGTGCATTGGCATCAAGGAACGGGCAGGGCGTGACCTCCGTCAGTACCGCGCGCATTTCTTCACGCACCCGGTCATGGATCTTGGCGCCCAGCCCGTCGAATACCGGAGGTTCGCCGCCACGTGCGCGTATGACCGCAATGACTTTCTTTTCCAGGTCTACATCCATGACCTGCCAGCGTTTGCCTGCGAAGATGATGCGTTGCCCCAGGGTCAGCGGGCGACTGACAGGAATGGAACCCAACGGCTTGCCATCGCGAAGCAGTCTGAATTCCTCATCGCTGCTGAATGCACTGTAAAACTCATAGTGGTTGACCAGCTTTTCACCGATTTCGCCAGGCAATAGCAGGCCAGAGCTGTCCTGGACGATCAGTTTCTTTTCACCCAGAGCCTTGAGAAGGGCCATGAAGTCGGTTTTATCAATGGCTGCAAATGTTCCGCTCGCGATCAGCTCATTCCACAGCTGCGAAGCATGTGCACCACCTTGCTGCGCAATCGTCGACAGGCATTGCTGAACCAGCGTCGAGGCGTGCAGGCCGTTGGCTCTCGGAGGTTCGAACCACTTCTCTATCAACAATCGAATCATGGCGATCGTCTGCACCAGGTTTTGCCGGAGCTGATCCGAGAGGTCCGAATCAGGTGTCAGGGTGTCTTCCTGGCAATAGGCACGAAGTGTGGCAGGCTCACCTGCGCGACGTCCGGAGCGACCCAGTCGCTGGCGCAGGCTGGCCACTGATGGCGGAGGTCCGATCTGCGCAACTGCTTTGATGTTGCCGATATCGATCCCAAGCTCGAGGGTCGTGGTGCAGACGGCCGAGGCGGGCGGGCTACCCGCTTTCAGTGCTCGCTCCGTATCTTCACGCAAGTCTCGGGACAAGCTTCCGTGGTGAGGCAGGAACTCATTCGGCAAACCGTCGTTTTCGCACAAGTGCCGCAGCCTGTCGGCGTACCATTCAACCTTGTCGCGGCTGTTGGGAAAGATCAGGTTGTTACTGCCACGCAGCACCTTGTACATATGCGCGGCTATGGCGTGTCTGGTCCCGG
The DNA here is from genome assembly GCF_020312195.1 of Pseudomonas sp. P129. Lineage (NCBI taxonomy): Bacteria > Pseudomonadati > Pseudomonadota > Gammaproteobacteria > Pseudomonadales > Pseudomonadaceae > Pseudomonas > Pseudomonas sp. P129. The sequence continues at coordinate 99,341 of NZ_JAGPYS010000004.1, forward strand.
AGACATCCTCTTCCTGCTCTTCATCCTGATCGGCGTTGTCGTCGTCTTTTGTCACGACCATCTGCAGGTTTGCCGCCAGTTTGTTCATCGGCAGCATGGTGTAACCGCGTACCTGAACCTGAAGGTCCTGGCCCGAGGCTCGAGAAATGATTTCGTCCATGCGTCGGCCTTGCCCCGGACGCAGGAACTCGCGGGCGAGTGCCATCTCGCCCAGGGTCGCAGACAGGCCTACGCGTGGCAGCTTTTTGCCGACAACCGTTTCTACGCGGTGCATCAGGGACTGCAATTGTTTACCGCGCTCGCTGCCGATGAACGCGTGTAATTCGTCGATGACGATATAGCGAAGGGGCTGAAAGAGCCCCGCAAGCGCCGAGCCCCGGTTCACGAACAGGGCTTCCAGCGATTCTGGGGTTATGAGCAGGATCCCTCTGGGCGATTTCAGAAAGCGGTGCTTCCTGCTTGCCGAAACGTCCCCGTGCCAGCCGACCACCGGGATTTCCAGGCGCTCGCAAAGACGTGTCAGCCTGTCCCACTGATCATTGATCAAGGCCTTGAGCGGGCTGATATAGAGCACAGCGCCTGGCGCATCGGTGTTGTTGAGCAAATGGGTCAGAATGGGCAGAAACGCCGCCTCGGTCTTGCCCGCTGCAGTGGAGGCCGCAATGATGACGTCGCGATCAGCGTCGATCAGCGCAGGTATGGCACATTCCTGAGCATCCCTGAGCGATGTCCAGCCTTGCGACCACACCCATTGTTGTACATCGGGGTGAAGCCGTTCGAATGCGGATGAGTCAGAGCTTGAAGCTTGTGAGTTCATCATCGGCCTCTACAGTGAAATCACTTTTGCCGCCGTCATCCCTGGCAATGTCAATGGCGCCCAAAAGGTTTCTCCAGTCGGCCTCAGGGTTTTGCTCAAGAACCGCCAGCAGGTTGATGAACGCGGTGATGGTGGTGCGTGGCGTTCGAAAGTAAGCTTCGCCCATACGCTGACCGCAGTGCTCGATGAAGGCCGGGATGGCCTCTTCCGGAAGCAGGTAGTGTTCCGCGTCGCCGTAGGCATAAACGTTACGCAGGTTCAGCAGGAGGACGTAGAAGTCCTCCGGGGTCAGGCTGGTCAGCCGAATGACAGGGCCGGAAAGGTCGACGTAGCCAGCCTTGGCAAAGGTGTTTTCTGCCAGGCGTGACTGTAAAGCCGGGTAGCTGTAGAGGCCGCGGCGAGTGTCCATCAGGAATTCCGGCGTGCCGCCCAGAACGAAGCCCAGCCCGTCAGTCGACCCTTGCAGTGAGTCATTGAGGATGCGCAGGATCTGTTCGTAGTTCGCATTGCGAGCCTGCGTGTTGGCAAGCTTGTAGAGGTTGACCAGTTCGTCCAGGCACACCATAAGCCCGCCGAAGCCTGCCAGGCGCACAAATCGGGAAAGCAGTTTGAGCTGATCGTACACGGACGCGTCGTCAACGATGCTTCTGACCCCGAGGGCCGCTCGTGCGTCCGTCCTGGTGGTGAATTCCCCCCGAAGCCAGCGTATTGCATCGGCTTTGAGCTGTTCGTTGCCTTCGTTAAAGCCACGGCAGTAAGCCGCTATGACTTCGGCAAAGTCATAGCCGTTGACCATTTCGGTAAGCTCGGCGAGGTTCTGGCGTATGACGGTCTCGCTGTCTACGCCTTTACTGCTCGCGTGGGTTCTGGCCTGGGAAATAAACTTTTCGACGATACCCTGAAGCGCGCCACCGTCCGGCTTGGTACGTGTAGACATGTTCTTGGCAAGCTCGGCGTACAGGGAGCGCGCCTGACCACCTGAAGCGTGCAGGCGTCGATCGGGGTTCAGATCAGCGTGCATCGTCACCAGCTTGCGTTCCATCGCAATGCCTCTGACCAGATTGAGGAAGAACGTCTTGCCCGCGCCATACTCGCCGACCACGATACGAAAGGCAGAACCACCTTCGGCCAGCCTGTCTACATCCTTGATAAGAGCTGCCAGCTCACCCGCTCGTCCGACCTGAATCAAGTGCTGCCCGACACGAGGAACGACACCTGCGCGCAGTGATTGAATGACCGCATCGCGATCCTTGGCTCGTATCTTGTTCATAGGGCAAGCTCGCTTAAAATATCCGGGTTGATTTCGATAGGGTCATCGCCCTCGGAAACCGGCATGTCGAACAACTCGAATGCCATATCGTTGATTTGCTCCAGCGCACCGTCGAGCATCAACGCCATACCTGCCGTCGCGACTTCCAGCTCTCGTCGACTCCATTGGTTGCGCGAGACCAGCAGGCGCAGAAACGCAGAGTGCCCCGCATCGAGTCCATGGAGATGGGTGCCAGTGCCTGGGGTGTCTTGTGAAGCATCGTCTTCGGCTATCTGCGTGTCGTCCTGCTGCTCGTCCTCTTGATCGTCACGAAAAACATCAGCCAGCAGCGCCGAAGCCTCTGCCGTTTCGCGTCGCAACCGGGCAACCCTGTCCATGTCCAGCACGATCCCGGAGCCTTGCTTCTTGTCGGGGCCTGTTGCTGTAGCGGCTGACAGCGCTGTCGAGACCTGTCCTGTATGCGAACCGGCCGCAGCATCATGGAGGTTGCTGTAAAGAGCGTGTGGATTGAGTTGAAGTGCCCTGTAGATCCGCTCAAGCAATCTGACTTTCTCAGGCGTAACCGCTCCGTCAGCGTGGGCAAGGTGAGTCAGGCAACCGACGATGGTCTGCTTTTCTTCCTGATTCAGCGAACCCAGCTTCTTTTTCAGGCTTGCCAGGTTGGGCGGCTGCTGCAGTTGCATCGACAGATACGCCTTGAGACGTGTTCGATGCGCGACACGCAGATGCTCCCATGAGTCGATATGCCGTTCGAGCAGTGCAACTGCATGCTGACTCGTGCCGCCATCAACCGCTGCCACGCTGCTGGCGAGATCCAGAGTGACGACAGCCGCGTTGTAGTCCGCTGTCACCCGCGACATGCCAGGATCGGGCCCGGTCGCGAACAGAACGATGCTGTCCTCAGGTTTGGGCGCACGATTGCCCGCCAGCACATCCGGTTCCATTCCTATGTGCATGTCTTCAAGTACTTTTATCAGCGCGATGATCTGGTTGCGTGCCTGGGCACCGTCAGACTTGAAACGTATCGCCAGCTGATCAAGCGTCATCAACTTCGTGGCAGGGCCGACCTCCGATTGAAGCTGTCGCAGTTCATGTCTGGCGTATTCGGGCCATAGCGATACCGGCAGCAACAGCAGCGCCTCCAATGACTCATGCTTAGCGAGATCATCGGCATTGCGGCCCATGTACCGACTGAATGGAGCAAGCACTGAAGCACAGCCCTGCACGAGGACCTGGATTTTCTTGCGGGTGGCGGACGTAATGCTGACGTCTGGCAGATCCCCCACCGGTATTTCCGGTACATCGAGGTAGGCGGACGATGGGCGATAGGTGACCCATAGTCGGGTCTTGTTCCTCAGCAGCTTCAGGCCGTCGGGAAACTGCTCTTCATATTCGGCTCTGAACAGGCGCTGAAACAGATCTGCGCATCTGCCAACAGGTTTGCCGCGCGAGATATTCGGATCCGTCAGCGCCCAGGACAAGGCCCAGGATGCGTTCAACGGGTATCTGTCGATGGCCATCTGGCCCAGCGCCACTCGCAGCACGATGGGCATTTCATAGCGATCGGCCGACTCCATTGGTGGCTCGCGCAAATACATCTGCCCTGAAATGACAGGCATGTTCAGGTATTCGAGAAGCCGCGAAGCCTGGTTGTAAAACGAAAGGTCCCGATGATAAACAGTCCGCAAACGCTCGATTTCCTGTTTTATCGCGGGAATCTCTTTTCGTGCATCGGGATCAGAAAGGCTGTCGATCAGTAAACGCCGTTCAAGGCCGTGGAAAAACATGAACAGGTAACCACTGCTTGCTTCAGGATCACAACGTCCCCCTGCCAGCCACTGCAGATAGCCCCTGCGCGCGGCTGGTTCAAGATCTTTGTAGGTCGACCAATAGTAGGCCGCCCCCGCAACGGGAGGCGTGTCGGAACCGGCCACCGGCAAGGCTGCGTCTATGAAAGAAGGTTCGGATAGTCTGAATTCGGGGTTTTGCGTGCCTGTGTAGATCATGCCGCCGGGCAAGATGATATCGGCCACGGTGAGCGGCTCACCTGGACGCAGCCATCTGGCTTTCGCCGGGCGATCAGGTGCCTTGGGGATGCTGAAAGAGTGGGTGCCGGGTGAGTCCTGCCGGATGGTAAAGAACTCGGATTCACGCTCTGGATGGCGCATCTGCGAGGAGGAAGGTGAGGGTGCCTGTTCCGGCGGCGTGTCCGCCTGCGGTTGCGTACCGCCAACCAGGTTGGGAGACGGCCTGCTGAAGCGCGCATAACGGCCTATGGCCAGGTCAGCGTAGTTCTCATCGGACGCCTTGGTATGGATACGGCCTGAACAAGGCTGAGTGCCGCCGGCGAGATTCTCTGACGCCCGACTGAAGCGGGCATATCGACCGATCGCGAGGCGTTCGAACTCTTCATCGGTAAGGCGTCTTCCCAAGGTGGCTGGCGCTGAGTCGTGGCCGTCAGCCTCGGCAGCTTGCCGAATCTCGTCCGCATGGCGTTGCGTGCCTCCAACAGGATGGACAAGCGTTCGGCTGGGGGCCATTGGGGTCTTCCATGGTTCATCGGCTGGCAAACTGGCAGTATCCACATTTTGTCAGCGCGGGCCAAGCATCGGCGGATGAGCTTGCGGATGCATCAGCCAAACCCCGGAAACGACAAAGCCCTGAATAATCAGGGCTTTGCGCTGCCAAATATGGCGGAGGCATAGAGATTCGAACTCTAGGACCTGTTACAGTCGGCAGTTTTCAAGACTGCTGCCTTAAACCACTCGGCCATACCTCCACTTCGTTGCGGGCGCCATAATACCGGAATGAAACAAGCTGTCAAACTCTGTGACTAGCCAGTTGCAGCGCCTCTGTTATGATCTTTGCAACTCAACATTTCAACAGCAAGGAGTTTCGCCATGCGCGAACAGGATTACAGCCTTAAAACCGGCATGCAGGCCGACCAGCTCGAGGTTAGTCGTGTCCTGCGCAATACTTACGGTCTTCTCGCCCTGACACTGGCTTTCAGTGGTGTCATGGCCTTCGTCGCTCAGCAGATGCGCGTCGGCTACCCGAACATTTTCGTGGTGCTGATCGGCTTCTACGGTCTGTTCTTCCTGACCAACAAGCTGCGTGATTCGGTCTGGGGTCTGGTGTCGACCTTCGCCCTGACAGGTTTCATGGGGTTCCTGCTGGGCCCGATCCTCAACCGTTACCTGGGCATGGCCGGGGGGGCTGAAGTGGTCAGCTCCGCCTTCGCGATGACGGCTCTGGTATTCGGCGGTCTCTCGGCCTATGTACTGATCACTCGCAAGGACATGAGCTTCCTGGGTGGTTTCATTACCGCAGGTTTCTTTGTCCTGCTGGGTGCGGTAGTGGCCAGCATGTTCTTCCAGATCAGCGGTCTGCAACTGGCTATCAGCGCGGGCTTCGTGCTGTTCTCGTCGGTGTGCATTCTGTTCCAGACCAGCGCGATCATTCAGGGTGGCGAGCGTAACTACATCATGGCGACGGTCAGCCTGTATGTATCGATCTATAACCTGTTCATCAGCCTGCTGCAGATCTTCGGCATCATGAGCCGCGACGACTGATTTACCTGGCCTGAACATTCAGGCCACTGCGCTTCAACAAAAGCCCCGACTCGTCGGGGCTTTTTGCGTTTCTGTGTCGGGGAAAAGTGTCAGCTTTGGCCAATGGCAAGGCTGGCGAAATGCTGTTCATAGCGGCTGAGTGGGGCGCGTCATTACCCAAGGCATTCGTGGTCAGTCGAAGCCATAAAATTCCTGACCTATCAGTCATATTTATCAAGCTTGTTACAGTCTGTTCAAGCGCTTATCGACGATCTCATCATCACAAAAAATAATATCAGGCGATTCTCCAATGCCTGTAGGCGCTTGCCCGTTTGAGGCCACTTGACATCATCGAACAGCGCTGGACACAAGATTTCAAGATGTGTCAGTTTTGTTACGCAACACGATTTCACGCTTCATACGCAACACGATTTCACGCTTCACCAGGCGAGTGACCGGACTCTCTCGCTACAGGGGAGAGTCTTGTCTTACCTGACCTGTCAATCAATCAGCAAACAAGGAAGTGTCATGACGAAAGTCAAAGAAAATGCTGCAATCCAACTTTCCGCTGCTACCAGCACCTCTTTCGACCAGATCAATGCGTTCGCGCACCAGTATGACCGTGGCGGCAACCTCACGATCAATGGCAAGCCCTCGTATTCAGTCGATCAGGCCGCTGATTATATTCTTCGCGACGACGCCTCCTGGACGGATCGCGATGGCAACGGCACCATCAACCTCACTTACACGTTCCTGACGGCCAAACCTGCCGGGTTCGACAATTCGCTGGGGACTTTCAGTGCGTTCAACGCGCAGCAGAAAGCACAGGCAGTATTGTCGATGCAATCCTGGGCAGACGTTGCCAAGGTCAGCTTCACCCAGGCAGCTTCCGGCGGCGACGGGCATATGACCTTCGGCAACTACAGCAACGGCAGTGCAGGCGGGGCAGCTTTTGCCTACCTGCCCAGCGGCAACAGCCGTACTGACGGCCAGTCCTGGTACCTTGTCGATAATAGCTACAAGGTCAACACCACCCCGGACAATGGCAATTACGGTCGTCAGACCCTGACCCATGAAATCGGCCACACCCTTGGCCTGTCTCACCCAGGTGACTACAACGCGGGCGAGGGCAATCCGAGCTACAAGGACGCCACTTACGCAGAAGATACCCGTGGCTACAGCGTCATGAGCTACTGGAGTGAGTCCAACACTGACCAGAACTTCGTCAAGGGCGGCGCTCCGTCGTACTCTTCGGCGCCGTTGCTGGATGACATCACTGCCGTTCAGCAGCTCTATGGCGCGAACATGAGCACCCGTGCCGGTGATACGGTCTATGGGTTCAACTCCACTGCCGGGCGCGATTTCTACAGCGCCACCTCCGCCTCGTCCAAGGTGGTGTTCTCGGTGTGGGATGGCGGGGGCAAGGATACCCTCGACTTCTCAGGCTTCACCCAGAACCAGAAGATCAACCTCAATGCCGCGTCGTTCTCGGATGTCGGTGGCATGGTGGGCAACGTTTCGATCGCCAAGGGTGTGGTGGTTGAAAACGCGCTGGGCGGTTCGGGCAATGACCTGTTGATCGGCAATGCTGCCGCCAACGACCTCAAGGGTGGTGCCGGCAACGACATCATCTACGGTGGTGGCGGCGCCGACAGCCTGACCGGTGGTGCAGGTGCCGACATCTTCGTGTTTGGCGCCAGCTCTGATTCCAACCGTGCAGGCCAGGATACGATTCGTGATTTCGTCAGCGGTCAGGACAAGATCGACGTATCGGCCATTTCCACGCTGAGCGCGCTGCAGTTCGTCAACGCGTTCAGCGGCCACGCTGGCGAGGCGATCCTCAACTATAACCAGAGCAGCAATCTGGGCAGTCTGGCGATCGACTTCACCGGTCAGGGCATTGGCGATTTTCTGGTCGGTACTGTAGGTCAAGCATTGGCTACTGATATCGTGGTTTAATCTGTAACAATCATGGACGACCCTGCGGTTGTCCATGATCTGAAAAGTACCCCGCCATGAAGATCACTCACGTTTTTCGAATCGTGCCAGCAGCCTTTGCGCTGCTGGTGGGTATTTCTGGAGCAAGCCTGGCCATGAGTTTGAAACTGCCCAATCCTGATGAACTCAGCGGCAAGTGGCGACTTTCTCTTCAGGGAAAGACGAACGAAGTCTGTGAACTGCATCTCAATACCGAAGTACCGCAACTGACGGGCGATCTCGCCTGCGCAGTGAAGTGGTTGCATGAAGCACCCACTGGCTGGTTTCCGACTCCGGATGGCCTGGCGTTCACCGACAAGGAAGGCAATCGCCTGATTCACCTCAATAACATGGGGAATCAGATCTATCAGGCGCCCCTGCCTGGCGGTGAAGTGCTGGTCCTTGGACGGCTCGCCGATTAAGCGTTTCACGGACCTACGCGAATTGTTTGTCAAAACCCAGGGATGTCACTCCGTCACAAGCAAGACCATCAAGGAACAACCATGAGTGCGTTGCCCCAAAGCGCCCGGCCGCCGCTTTATAAAGCGCTGGCTGACTACAAGAGCGCGTTGATCGGTGTCGGTTGTTTTACCGCGCTGATCAACGTGCTGATGCTCGCCCCATCGATTTACATGCTGCAAGTCTATGACCGCGTACTGACCTCACAGAACCAGACCACACTGGCCATGCTGACGTTGATGGTGGTCGGGTTCTTTGCGTTTATCGGCCTGCTGGAGATGGTCCGCAGCTTTGTGGTGATCCGCATCGGCAGCGAGCTGGAAAAGCGTTTCAATCTGCGCGTCTATCAGGCTGCGTTCGAGAGCAACCTGCACGCCGGACAGCGTCAGGCTGGACAGGCGCTGGGTGACCTTACTTTCATCCGCCAGTTTCTCACCGGGCCGGCGTTGTTCGCGTTCTTCGACGCTCCGTGGTTCCCCATCTACCTGGCGGTAATCTTCCTTTTCGACCCCTGGCTAGGCGTGCTGGCCAGTGTGGGGACGGTGTTGCTGGTCGGACTGGCCTGCCTCAACGAATGGCTGACCCGCAAACCGCTGGCCGAAGCCAGCGGCTACTCGCAGCAGTCTGCGCAATTGGCGACCCGGCACCTGCAGCAGGCCGAGGCGATCCAGGCGATGGGCATGCTCGAGGTCTTGCGGCGCCGCTGGTTCCATGTGCATGGGCGCTTTCTGGCCCTGCAAAACCGAGCCAGTGATACGGGAGCGGTGATCAGTTCGATCAGCAAGGCCCTGCGTCTGTGCCTGCAGTCGCTGGTGCTGGGCTTGGGCGCACTGCTGGTGATAAATGGAGACATGACCGCTGGCATGATGATCGCCGGTTCGATCCTCATGGGTCGGGTTCTGAGCCCTATCGACCAACTGATCGCCGTCTGGAAGCAATGGAGTTCTGCACGCCTGGCTTATGGGCGCCTCGACCAGTTACTCAAGACCTACGCCGAGCCCGCGCCGCGCATGCCGCTGCCGGCGCCGCGTGGTCAGATCAGTGCGGAACAGGTCAGCGCTGCGCCTCCCGGCAAAACGTCACCGACGATTCAGCAAGTGAGCTTTCAGTTGCAGGCCGGTGAAGTGCTCGGCGTGCTGGGCGCATCCGGCTCCGGCAAATCGACCCTGGCACGCGTGCTGGTCGGTGTCTGGCCGGCGCTGGGCGGAACGGTACGTCTGGACGGGGCCGACATGCATCGCTGGGACCGAGAGGCGCTGGGTCCCTATATTGGTTATCTGCCGCAGGATATCGAGCTGTTCGGTGGCAGCGTGGCGGAAAACATCGCGCGCTTTCGCGAGGGTGACGCGAGTGCCGTGGTCGCTGCCGCGCAACTGGCGGGCGTACACGAACTGATTCTGCGCCTGCCGCAAGGCTACGACACGCGGCTGGGCGATGATGGCGCAGGCTTGTCCGGTGGTCAGAAACAGCGCGTCGCGCTGGCCCGTGCGCTGTATGGCGATCCGCGACTGGTGGTGCTCGATGAGCCCAATTCCAATCTGGATGCCGCGGGTGAAGCGGCGCTGACTCAGGCGATTGCTGAACTCAAGACCCGCGGCTGCACTGTTGTGCTCGTCACCCACCGTACGCAGTCGTTGAACCAGACCGATCGTCTGCTGGTGCTGAGCGAAGGTCGCATGCAGGCATTCGGCGCCACGGCTCAGGTGCTGCAGGCCTTGTCGGGACAGCCATCGTCCACACAAGCACCGCAAGCGCAGCCTCAATCGCAATCCCGTCCGGCACCTGCCGGGCTTTCCATGAGCCGTCAGTACGGCACGCAGAACAGGCAGTCCGACGTATGAACAGCCCTATCGACACTCATTACGCCATGCCGGGCAAGGAGCGCGGCGTGCAGTTCTTTGTTCGCGCCGGCTGGATTCTCATGTTGGCGGGAGCGGGCAGTTTCTTTCTGTGGGCCAGTCTTGCCCCTCTGGATCAGGGCATTGCCGTGCAGGGGACGGTGGTTGTTTCTGGCAAGCGCAAGGCTGTGCAGTCGCTGGATGGCGGCGTGGTCAGCAAAATTCTGGTCAGTGAAGGCCAATTGGTGAAAGAGGGCGAACCACTGTTTCGCCTTGATCAGACTCAGGTCGAAGCGGACGTGCAATCGCTGCGAGCCCAGTATCGAATGGCCTGGGCCAGCCTGGCGCGCTGGCAAAGCGAGCGCGACAACCTTGACGAGGTTCGCTTCCCCGCAGAACTGATTGCCGCCGGGCAGGGGCAAGACCCCGACCCTCGGCTGGCGCTGGTGCTTGAAGGGCAGCGCCAGTTGTTCAGCAGCCGGCGCCAGGCGCTGGCGCGCGAGCAATCCGGCTTGCAGGCGAGCATTGAGGGTGCCGGACTGCAACTTGCCGGTATGCGCCGTGCCCGCTCGGATCTGCTGGCCCAGGCTGACTCGCTACGCAAGCAACTCAGTAACCTGGAGCCCTTGGCGCAGAACGGGTTCATTCCCGGCAATCGCTTGCTGGAGTTCCAGCGTCAGCTTTCTCAGGTGCAACAGAGCCTGGCGCAAAACGCAGGCGAAACCGGACGTATAGAGCAAGGTATCGTCGAATCGCGGTTACGCCTTCAGCAGCAGCGCGAGGAGTACCAGAAAGAGGTGCGCAGCCAATGGGCCGATGCCCAGGTCAAGGCGCTTACCCTTGAGCAGCAACTGGCCTCGGCCGGTTTCAGTCTGCAACACAGCGCCATCCTTGCGCCGGCTGATGGCATCGCCGTCAATCTGGGCGTGCACACCGAAGGTGCGGTGGTGCGTGCCGGCGAAACCCTGCTGGAAATCGTCCCACAAGGCACACGGCTTGAAGTTGAAGGGCGGCTGCCAGTGCAACTGATCGACAAGGTCGCCAGCCATTTGCCGGTCGACATTCTGTTTACCGCGTTCAATCAAAGCCGCACGCCGCGGGTTTCCGGTGAGGTGAGCCTGATTTCCGCCGACCAGATGCAGGATGAAAAAACCGGCCAGCCGTATTACGTGCTGCGAACTTCGGTGGGCGACGCGGCGCTGGAAAAACTCAACGGGCTGGTGATCAAACCCGGCATGCCCGCTGAAATGTTCGTGCGCACGGGTGAGCGCTCGCTGCTCAATTATCTGTTCAAACCTTTGCTGGACCGTGCCGGCTCCGCGTTGACGGAGGAATAGGATGTCTCGTCATCCCTTTAAAGCCGCTCTGCTGACGGCCATCCTGCTGGGTACTGCACCTTTGAGCCAGGCCATGGGCCCGTTTCAGGTCTATGAATTGGCGCTTCGCAATGATCCGGTTTATCTGGGCGCACTCAAGGAGCGCGACGCGGGCCTGGAGAACCGGGTGATTGGTCGTGCCGGCTTGTTGCCTCGCGTGTCATACAGCTACAACAAGGGGCGCAACGATTCCAAGGCGACCCTCAAAGGCAGCGCTCAAGACACCACCGACCATCGCCACTACAACAGCTTTGGCTCGAGCCTGACGGTTCAGCAGCCCTTGATCGATTACGAGGCGTACGCCAATTACCGCAAGGGGCTGGCTCAGGCGCTGTTTGCCGACGAGACCTTTCGCAGCAAGAGCCAGGAATTGCTGGTGCGGGTGTTGACCCTGTACACCCAGGCACTTTTCGCCCAGGACCAGATCAATATCGCCCGTGCCAAGCAGCAGGCGTTCGAGCGCCAGTTCGCGCAGAACCGGCAGATGTTCGAGCGGGGAGAAGGCACGCGCACCGATATTCTCGAAGCCGAATCGCGCAACGAACTGGCGATTGCCGAGCAGATCGAAGCCAGCGATGAGCAGGATGCGGCCTTGCGCGAGCTGGCGGCGTTGTTGGGCGAACCGAGTATCGATGTTGCGCAGCTGGAGCCATTGAGGGACAGCTTTCAAGCGTTGGTACTGGCACCGTCGAGTTTTACCGAGTGGCATGCGCTGGCCATGGCCAACAGCCCTATCCTGGCCTCGCAACGTCAGTCCCTGGAAGTGGCGCGATACGAGGTGGAACGCAACCGCGCAGGGCATCTGCCGACGGTGAACGCCTACGCAAGTATCCGCCAGAACGAATCGGACAGCGGCAACACCTACAATCAGCGTTACGACACCAACACGATAGGCATCGAGCTCAGTCTTCCGTTGTATGCCGGAGGTGGCACCAGTGCCTCGGTGCGCCAGGCCAACAGCAAGCGCGAGCAGGCTGAATATGAGCTGGAGGGCAAGACCCGGGAAACCCTGATCGAGCTGCGTCGCCAGTTCAACGCCTGTGCGTCAGGGGTGAACAAGTTGCGCGCCTACCAGAAAGCGCTGATCTCGGCGCAGGCACTGGTCGAGTCGACGCGCCAGAGCATTCTGGGTGGCGAGCGCATCAGCCTGGATGCCCTTAACGCCGAGCAGCAGCTCTACAGTACCCGTCGCGATCTGGCAAAAGCCCGTTACGACTATTTGATGGCCTGGATCAAACTGCATTACTACGCCGGCACCTTGCGCGACACCGATCTGGCGCGCATCGACGAGGCGTTCGTGGTGGCGCGCTGATCAAGCCTGCCTGGCGAAGCGTTGCAATGAAAAAGCCGAGAGATCCACATCGCTCTTGCCATCAATACAACGTTGCGCCAGCGCCAGTCCGAGCCCGGCCGAATGCTTGAAACCGTGGCCGGAACAGGCCGAGACCACCGTCACGTTTTTCAGGTGCGGGTGTTCATCGATGATGAAGTGGCAGTCCGGCGTGACGGTGTAGGCGCATACCGAGGACTTGACCACCTTTGGTGTCAGTCCCGCAATCCTGCCCTGCACCTGGGTGCGGAACATCTCCTGTTCTTCCCACGCGCTAATGATGCGGTCCAACCGGTCAGCCGCTGACGTCTCGAGGTATTGCTCGGTGGCGACCTTCATGCTGTTTTCACCGGACAGCGGCGGGAAGCCGTAATTGACATCGGCTTCGCCCGGCCCGTGACTCAGGATGAAGCTTGGCGACGGCGCAGCAAAGACAGCTTGGTGCTGCAACTCGAACCAGAACAGCTTTTGCCGGCACACCCGCAGCAGGTCGCTGAACGGTGCGCCGAGCAACCCGGACGACCACATGCCCGCGCTGACTACGACCTTGTTGGCGATGATCGAGCCCTTGTCGGTGATGATTCGTACCTGATCGCCATGCGCCTGTAAGTGCGTGACCGTTTCGTGGGTCAGCAGACGCGCGCCGTGTTGCCTTGCCAGCTTGAGTTGTACGGCGATGCAGCGCTCGGGCCGAACGAATCCGCCTTCGGGTTCGAAATAGCCGATGGCGCTGTCCAGCACAGGAGAGAACTGAGGGAAACGCTCGCGAATCGCTGCAGCCGCCAATACCTCGTGCTTCACCCCATGAGTGCGGGCCAGGGCGATGGTCTGATGGGTGAAGTCGTTGACGTCCTCGGGATCGTAGGCCGGGCTGGAGGTCATCACCAGCACACCGCATTGTTCGAACAGCGACTCGCCGCTCAATGCTTCAAGTTCGCGCCAGATGTGCTGTGAGCTGCGTACCAGTGGCAGGTATTGCGGACCTTCACCGGCCGAGAGTCGCGTGATGCGTGTATCGCCGTGACTGGAGCCCTGTGTGTGCGGGGGATCGTAGCGGTCGATACCAATCACATCGACTCCGGCCTTTGCCAGCTGATAGGCAGTGGCAGCACCCATGGCACCCAGGCCGAGTACGGCCACGTTACAACGCTGTTGCATAGGGGAGCCTCGATAAATCGTCTATCTCACTATGGACAGTCTGTCGAATCAACCGCCAAACGTGCATAAGGTTATGTCAGGCGGCCTCGTTGGCCATTACAGATGCCATCACACCGGGATTGCAGACCCCCGTCAAAAATTTACGCTTGCACTGCACAGGGTTTTTAAGGTCCGAAATCGATGAAAAGTTGTCCACGGAAATCGTGGGTATGTCTGTGGGTAACTTTTTGAAACCCTTGTTACACGTGGCTTACAGCTGTGTGGTTAATTTATGAACAGCCCCTGTTTTGCACTTCTATGGTGCTGTCATCCGGGTACAAAACAGGTCCGCTATAAGCGACTTCGGGCACAAAAAAGAAATATTTTCCAAAAAAAAGCGCGACCCTCATCAGGTCGCGCTGCTGTGTTGCGGATCCAGCCGGTGGCCGTTACGCGACAGGCTGATCACTCCATTCACCATTGACCAGACGACGCAGGCCCAACGGGTTGGCGTTCTGCAACGCAGGTGGCAACTGGCTGTCCGCCAGGTTCTGATAGCAGACCGGGCGCAGGAAGCGGTCGATGGCCAGGGTGCCCACCGAGGTACCGCGTGCGTCCGAGGTGGCCGGGTATGGGCCGCCGTGAACCATGGCCTCGCAGACCTCGACACCGGTCGGGTAGCCGTTGAACAGAATGCGCCCGACTCTCTCTTCGAGAACCGGTTGCAGCCAGCTGTACGTGCTCAAGTCCGCGGGCTCACCGATCACGGTCGCAGTCAGCTGACCACGCAAGGCTTGCAGCGCGTCCTTCAACTGCGCATCGTCGGCGACTTCGATCAGCAGCGTGGTTGGGCCGAAGACTTCCTCTTGCAGCAACTGATCACCGTTCAGCAGCAGGCTGACGTCAGCCTTGAACAGCTGCGCCTGAGCCTGCTTGCCTTCCTGGGGTTTGCCGGCCAGATGCGTCACGCCAGGGTGCGCCATCAGGTGTTCCACACCTTTGCTGTAACTGCGCAGGCCGCCCGCGTTAAGCATGGTCTGCGGAGCCTGACTGCCCATCTGTTCGGTCAGATGCTCAACGAATTTTGAGAACGCCGGTGAGCGCAGGCCGATGACCACGCCCGGGTTGGTGCAAAACTGACCGGCACCCATCACCACCGAGCCCGCCAGCTCCTTGGCCACGGTTTCACCGCGAGCCTGCAAGGCTTCTGGCAGCAGCACGACCGGGTTGATGCTCGACATCTCGGCAAATACCGGAATCGGTTGCGGACGTTCGGCAGCCATTTTGCACAGTGCGTTGCCGCCGTTCAGCGAACCGGTAAAGCCGACGGTCTGGATGGCCGGGTGCTTGACCAGACCTTCGCCAACGCCGTTGCCGAAGATCATGTTGAACACGCCTTTGGGCATCTGCGTACGTTCGGCAGCGCGAATGATGGCGCTCGCCACCAGATCGGCGGTCGCCATGTGACCGCTGTGCGCCTTGAACACCACTGGGCAACCGGCGGCCAAGGCCGCCGCGGTATCACCACCGGCAGTGGAAAACGCCAGCGGGAAGTTGCTCGCTCCGAACACCGCAACCGGGCCGACACCGATACGGTATTGGCGCAGGTCGACGCGTGGCAGCGGCTTTCGATCCGGCAGTGCCAGGTCGATACGTGCACCAACAAAATCACCGCGACGCAGAACTTTGGAAAACAGGCGCATCTGGCCACTGGTGCGACCGCGCTCACCTTGAATTCGCGCCTGGGGCAGGGCGGTTTCCTGGCAGACGATGGCGACGAAGTCATCACCCAGCTGGTCAAGTTCATCGGCAATGGCGTCGAGGAAGTCGGCGCGACGGGCCGGGCTCAGCTGACGAAATTCCGCAAACGCAGCCTTGGCAGCCAGTGCCGCGGCGTCGATTTCGCCGTCGGTGGCCTGATGAAAACTGTAAGGCAGCTCTTCACCGGTGGTGGCATCCAGGCTTTTTTGCAGGCTCTGGCCCAAAGCGCTGCGGCCGCCAGCGATGAAGTTCTGGCCGAGAATGTTAGGCATCGGTATCTCCTGTTGTTTTGAGGTTGGAGGTCGGCAGGGAAGGTATCCGGACCGGCGCTCCTTATGGGTTGCCGAGTTGCTTTACAGATTGTCAGTGATGGGGCGTTTAAAAGCAGGCCAGCCATCATTTTTTCAGTTACCAGTGGGCAGTCATCGTACAACCTGATTCGCTGCCTGTGCAACTGTCGACCTTATTTGCCAGGCCGAGTGCCGTTGCTCTTTATAGTGCATGGGCGCGCTCAAGCCTCTATCGTGGCGCGCCTTCATGACCTTTTGAGGTATTGCAGTGCATCCAGCACCTGACGCAGGGCCTTGCTGACCGGTTTGTCCTGGCGCAAGGCGATTCCCAATGTGCGACTCAGCGCTGTTGCCAGTGGCAGCATTTGCAAGCCGCGGCGATGGTGCAGCGCAGCAACGGCCATCCGCGGCACGATGCTGTAGCCCAGGTCTGCGGCGACCATTTCCTTGATCGCTTCGATACTGCCCAGTTCCATGACCGGTTTTACCCGGATCCCGGCGTGCAGGAACCATTCATCGATCAGCAGACGCGTACTGCTGCCTGCTTCGAATACGACCAGCGGTTGTGCGCTGAGGCGCTCCGGGGTCATGTGCGCCGGCATCGGTCGCTGGCTGCCGGCGAAGATCGCCACGAACGCATCCTCAAGCAGCGGCGTGATGTGCAGACTGCGGCTGGCGGCGGGCAGGGTGACCAGTGCCAGGTCCAGAAGGTTTTCTTCGACCGCCTTGAGGATACCTTCGGTGTTGCCGGTACTGACGCGCACATCCAGTTCCGGGAAGCGCCGACGCAGCGCCTGCAACATGGGCGGCAGCAGATGGATGCAGGCTGTCGCGCCGGTGCCGATGGCGATTTTCCCGGCAACGCCGCTGGCATGGCTGGACAGCGCCTGCAGAGCGTCTTCGACCACCGCATCGATGCGCGCGATATGCTCCAACAGTACAGTGCCTGCGGAGGTAGGTTTGAGGCGTTTGCCGACCCGTTCGATCAGCTGCAGCTTCAACTGATCTTCCAGTTGTCGCACGTGCAGGCTGACCGCTGGCTGGGTCAGGTGCAGACGCTCTGCCGCCGCAGAAAAACTGCCATGGGCGATGACCAGCGAAAACGTGTGCAGGTGATTGAGGTTCAGCCGACGCATGACAAAGTATTTCTTATGCTGTGGATGATAAATCATAGCTTTTTTAATGTCGTGGCGAGCGGCATCATTGCGGCCATTCACAGACATTCGTACAGAGTTCGGACATGACTTCAACCTTTGACCTGCGTGACGCCCGCGACGATGACATGCCCGCTGTACAGGCGATTTACGCTGACCACGTGCTACACGGGATTTCCAGCTTCGAGCTGGAGCCGCCTGACCTGGCAGAATTGCTCCAGCGTCGTCGCATGGTCCTCGCCAAAGGCTTGCCTTATATGGTCGCCGAGCGCGATGGCGACATTGTCGGCTATGCCTATGTCACGCCGTATCGGCCACGTCCAGGCTACCGCTTTACCGTGGAGGATTCGGTGTATGTGCGCGATGGGCTCGGCGGGCAGGGGATCGGTCAGGCGCTGTTGAGTGCCCTGGTGCAGCACTGCGAAGCGGGCGGCTGGCGGCAGATGATTGCGGTTATCGGCAACAGCCAGAATATCGCGTCGTTGCGCCTGCATGAGCGTCTCGGCTTTCGCCGGGTTGGAGTGTTCGAATCGGTCGGCTTCAAGCATGGCCGCTGGGTAGACACGGTGCTGATGCAGCGCATGCTGGGCGAAGGCTGGGGCAGTGTCCCGGTGGAGCGCACCTGAACCTGTCACGGCACTGCTGTACAAGATGAAATTGTCGAACAATCCGACTCAATAGCGTTGCCAGCGCTTGCCTGAATGGTTAGGGTACGCGGCTGTTCAAGAAGGAGCCTGATATGACTCGGCATGACCCCACGGAAACGGGCACGGCAGTCACCCGACAGCGACGCGCGCCAAAGGGCGAAAAGCGCCGCGAAGAACTGCTCGATGCGGCCCTGCAAGTGTTTTCCCTTGAAGGCTATACCGGCGCTTCGGTGGCCAAGGTGGCAGCCATCGTCGGTATTTCCGTCGCCGGATTGCTGCACCATTTTCCGAGCAAGATCTCGCTGCTGATGGGCGTGCTGGAGCGACGCGACGAGGTCAACGGCCGAATTGCTGCCGAAGTCCGTACCGATAACACCCTGACCGGTCTGCTCGGCGGCTTGCGCGCGATCAACCGCTCCAACGCTACGGCGCCCGGCGTGGTACGTGCATTTTCGATCCTCAATGCGGAAAGTCTGCTGGAAAACCAGCCTGCCTTTGAATGGTTCCAGACGCGCTACGAGCGTATTCACGCGCACTTGCTGGGACAGTTTTCGGCTTTGGTGGAGCGCGGGGAGGTACGTGCGGATGTGGATCTGGACAAGATCATCCGGCAGATTCTGGCGATGATGGATGGTTTGCAGATTCAGTGGTTACGCTTTCCCGATCAGGTGGATCTGGTCGAGTGTTTCGATACCTACATTGCGCAGGTCGATGCAGCGGTAAGGGCTCGTCCCTGAGCCTTTATTTGTCCGTTTACCCTTCAGTCAGCTAACGCTTACTCAACGGTCTGCTTGAATACACCGCCGGTCTTGACCGGTGGTTTCTCGACCAGGACCGAGTTCAGAGCGGAGCGTGGCAGCGGGTTGCTGCTGGTGGTCGACAGTTCCTGACGGAACGAGTTGACCAGCTTGGCGTTCAGGCGGATGTCCTGCGACGACGAACCGAGCGAGATGTTGAAGGTGTCGGCATCGACCACCCACTGCTTGCTCTTCTCATCGAAGTAGGCCAGCGAGCGATCATTCAGCTCGATGGTCACACGCTTGCTTTCACCCGGCTTGAGGAACACCTTCTTGTAGCCTTTGAGTTCCTTGATCGGACGCTCGACTTTCGGGTTCTGCTGGCCCACATACAGCTGAGCGACTTCCGAACCACCGACCTTGCCGGTGTTGCTCAGGTCGAAGGACACCTTGATCGGTGTATTGCCGACCGCGACGCCCGGCGTGACCTTGATGTTGCTGTAGCCGAACGTGGTGTACGACAGACCGTAGCCGAACGGATAGAGCGGCTTGATGCCTTTCTTCTCGTAACCGCGATAACCCAGCAGCAGGTCATCCTTGTAATCCATGTCGGTCAGAGTGTTCTGGTTGTCGAATTTCGGGAAGGAAGCGTAGGCCGGGTTGTCTTCGATGTTGCGTTCGATACTGATCGGCAGCTTGCCCGACGGGTTGACCTTGCCGAAGAGGATCTCGGCCAGGGCCTGACCACCGTTCTGACCCGGATAGAAGGCGTGCAGCGCTGCTGGAACCTGTTCGATCCAGTCGCTCATCTTCAGACCCGTACCGCCATACATGGTCACCACGGTATTGGGGTTGACCTTGGCGATGTTCTGGATCAGCTCGTTCTGGAACTCAGGCAGATCGAAGCTGTGGTCGAAACCTTCACCTTCGTATTCGTTGCTGTTACCTACGGCAACCACGACGGCGTCATAACCGGACAGGTCCTGAGGAGCGTTCAGCGAGGCGGAGCTCAACTGCACACCTACCAGGCCGCCCATGGTCGACAGGTAGCCGGCACGACGCGAGTACTCGAGCTTCACGTCGTAAGACTGGCCCGCTTCCAGATTGATCTTGGCGAACTCTGGAATGGTTGGCGGAATGCTGTTGCCCGGAAGCGGCTTGCCGTCACCGTTGTCGATGATTTTCTTGCCGTTGACCCACAGACGCACCGCGCCGTCGGCACGCACCTTGAACACCTGCTCGCCGCTCTGGGTCGGAGTCACCTTGCCGGTGTAGCGAATCGAAGTCGACGATGTATCGCCATTCAGCTGGCCAGCGGTCGAACCTTTGCTGGCGTACGGATCGGACGTCGAAGTGTTGCTTTCGAACGGCAGGTTCTTGTCGTTGGCCCAGTCCAGGTCAACGTGCTTCTCGGTACGCGTGACAGCGGCATCACCAGACCAGTTGGTGTTGCTGAAGTACTCGACCTTCATGCCCTGGACTTCGTTGCCAGTTGCGTCGGTGGTGGTCCAGGCACTGGTGCTTGGGTCCAGCGACAGGCCTTCGATGAAGTCGACCTTGGCGTTAGGCGCGATCTGTTGCAGGCCGCTCAGTTCGCTGACGTAATGGCTGGCCATGACGTTGGCGCTGCCGAAACCGGTGGGTGGCGAGTACTTGGCCAGGGTGCCGACAACGGCGATTTTCTTGACTTTCTGCTTGTCCAGCGGCAGCAGATTGTCCTGGTTTTTCAGCAGTACGATACCTTCACGCGCAGCGTTCAGAGCAACCTTGTTGCTGGTCGAGCTGTTCATGTTGTGCGTGGTCAGCGGCGTCTTGCTGTCGAACTTGTACAGGTAGATCTGCTTAAGGATGCGGCGGACCTTGTCGTCGATGGTCGCAGCGCTCAGGTCGCCGGCGTCCAGATGCGGCTTCAGCACGGAGCTGTTCATCTGGTAGCCCATCATGTCCAGATCGGTACCGGCGCGGGCAGCGTTGAAACCGTGAACGACAGCGTTGTAGTCGCTCTGTACGAAGCCTTTGAAGCCCCATTCCTTCTTCAGGATCTGGGCGATCAGGTGGTCGCTTTCGCAGGCGAAATCACCGTTCACCTTCTGGAAGGCACACATCATCATCGCCACATTGCCGTTTTTCGACGACGATTCGAACGCAGGCAACGACATTTCGCGCAGCACGCGCTCTGGCATTGTCTGATTCAGATTGAAGCGGTTGCTTTCCTGGTCGTTGGCCGCGTAGTGCTTGGCGTTGGCCCATACACCACGAGACTGGATACCGTTGATGACGCCCGGTGCCAGGCTGGCGCCAAGGAACGGGTCTTCACCGGAGAGGTATTCGAACGCACGGCCGCCGTACGGCATGCGGTACAGGTTGACGCCGGGGCCAGTGATGAACTGGTAGCCGCCGACGGCAGTGTCATAACCCAGCGCACGGCCGAGGTCGATGGCACGACGCGGGTTGAAGGTGGCGGCCAGGTTAGGGCCGGACGGGTAGACAACACCCTGATCGTTGCCTTCGCTGGTGTAGCGCACGCCCACACCGCCGTCAGCGCCGTGGATCTGCGGGACGCCGTAATTGGTCAGTGGCTTGACGTCCCAGCCGCCGGTGCCGCCAATGTAGGCCAGCTTTTCTTCCATGGTCATCTTGGCCAGGGTTTTCTGTGCGGCTTTTTCGGCGCGATCTTCACGCCCTTGTTGTACGGTAGGGTCAGCGGCGTGCACCTGGGATACTGCCAATGCCAGCAAGGCCAGCGCCGAGTGCGCGCCTATCATCTTTCGCTTGTTCATATTGCTCTCCAACTGCGTTTCAAATAACTGTCTGCCTGCGCACGTGCGCAGGATAAATGCGTTCTTATTTACCGCTTTCGGCCAACTTTTTCTTTGGGCAACAGTTTCCCGTCGTCGCGTTTATTCCCTGTTTCAAGGGCGCGAGGTAGGACTCCTTAGTTGCCGAATTAGTTTTGTTTGGCGTGTCTTTTTTTACTTGCCGCGCGCCACTAAAGTGACATCACATGGTGGCGTTTTGAATCTACAAAACGATACAATTAAGTCTAAAACAAGGCATAAATGTCAAATAAAAGCGTATTTTTCTTCGATTTCGTATTTTTTCTTTACAAATGAGGAACTCTTCTTAAACCTACTGGTCGATGGGTTTAAGATTTTTCAGGATGAAGAAAGACAGCTCGCAAGTTGCGACGTGTGCTGTGCGTTAGTTCTTGCCCGATTTCTATATCTGCTTCGCTTGTTGCGGAGCTCTTTTTGTTTTTCGAGGAGTTGATACGATGAAGTTTTCCATGATGAGTGCCGGTGTGGTTTTGGGTCTTGCCCTGAGTGGTGCGGTCTTTGCTGACGACGCGACAGATGCAGACGCAACATCCGGTGCCAGCGACGAGACGGTGATGACCCAGACCCAGGACGCCAAGGCGGCGCAGAAAGCGCAAAACCAGAAGACCGAAACGACAAAAGGCGGTCGCCCGCAGAACGCAACCCCTCAAAAGCAGTCAAACTGATCGTTTGAAGTCTTTGAGCGCAGCACTCACCAGTCGGTGAGTGCTGTAATATGTCCCTCCGAAGTAGCAAAATGCCCTCATTCATGCCGTCAGCTCCCGTCGATGTTTCCCGTCTGCTCATTCCGGATGCCCAGCAGGTTTGTGCCTGGCTGATCGAAAATGCCGGTCTGAAAACGGCCGATCTGGAGCGCGCCCAGCGTCTGCAGCAGGAGTCGGAAGGTACTGAGTTGCTAGGCCTGCTGACGCGTCTGGGCCTGGTCTCCGAATTCGAGCTGGCCCGCGCATGGGCGGCATTGCTGCAGGCACCGTTGTTGCTCGCCGATGCTGTACCACCGCTGCTGGACCCTTTGCCGCCGCTGACCGAACGCTTCATGCGCCACTATCAAGTCGTACCGGTAGGCTGGAGCGATCAGGGCCTGCAAGTGCTCAGCGCCAACCCCGGCACGCTGTACCCGTTTCAGGCCATCGCCTATGCGTGCGAGGTGCCGGTGCGACTGTCCATCGGCCCGCGCAATGAGGTCGAGACCCTTATCGAGCGCTATTACGGGCAGGGCCGCTCGGCGATGGGCACCCTGATCGAGAATCTGGATGAGGAGGGCGGCTCGCTGGAAGACATCGAGCACCTCAAGGACCTGGCCTCCGAAGCGCCGGTCATTCGTCTGGTCAACCTGATCCTGCAGCGTGCAGTAGAGCAGCGTGCATCGGACATCCACATCGAACCGTTCGAGAGCCAGTTGAAGGTGCGTTATCGCATCGACGGCGTGCTGCACGAAGCGGAAGCGCCGCCATCCAGTTCTTCGGCAGCGGTGATTTCCCGGGTGAAGATCATGGCCCGTCTGGACATCGCCGAGCGTCGTCTGCCGCAGGATGGCCGGATCATGCTGCGCATCCAGGGCAAGGAACTGGACCTGCGGGTATCGACAGTGCCCACCAGCTTTGGCGAATCAGTGGTCATGCGTCTGCTGGACCGGCAGACCATCAATTTCGATTTCCCGAGCCTGGGTTTCGATGGCGAGCGGCTGGACGAATTTCTCGACGTGCTGGAGCGTCCGCACGGCATTCTGCTGGTCACCGGGCCGACCGGTTCCGGCAAGACCACCACGCTGTATACCGCGTTGTCACGGCTCAACACGGCCGAGCGCAAGATCATCACCGTTGAAGACCCGGTCGAGTATCAGCTCGAAGGCATCAACCAGATTCAGGTCAAGCCTTCCATCGGCCTGGATTTCGCCGGGGCGCTGCGCTCCATCGTGCGTCAGGACCCGGATGTCATCATGATCGGTGAGATGCGCGACCTGGAAACCTGCCGTATTGCCATCCAGTCCTCGTTGACCGGCCACCTGGTGCTCTCGACGCTGCACACCAACAGCGCAGCGGCGAGTATTACCCGCTTGCTGGACATGGGCGTCGAAAGCTATCTGATCGCTTCGACGGTCAACGGAATTCTGGCTCAGCGTCTGGTCCGTCGCCTCGATCCGGCAACCCGCGAGGCCTTCGATGCGCCACCGGAGCTGATCGCCGAACACGGGCTGGAGCGTTTCACCGACGAGCGGCCCATTCGTTTGTATCGCCCGCGTGCCGATGCGCCTGGCGGCGGCTATCGCGGGCGTAGTGCAATTACCGAACTGCTGGTGATGAACGAAGAACTGCGCAGTCTTTTGATGCGCCACGCCGACGCCTCGACGCTGGAAGAGGCTGCCCGACGTGGCGGTTTGCGCACGCTGCATGAAGAAGGCCTGCGTCAGGCCGTGGCCGGGGTGACTTCGCTGGAAGAAGTGCTGCGCGTCACCCGTGGTGAAGGCACATGAGCCTGTTCAAGTACCGCGCGCTGGATGCTCAGGGCGCGCCGCAGAATGGCACGCTGGAAGCCCGCGATCAGGACGCCGCCATTGCCGCGTTGCAGAAGCGTGGCCTGATGGTCCTGCAGGTCGATGCCGCCGGTCTGGGCGGTTTGCGCCGTGCGCTGGGCAGCGGCTTGCTCAATGGTGCGGCGCTGGTCAGCTTCACCCAGCAGCTCGCGACGTTGCTCGGCGCCGGGCAACCGTTGGAACGATCGCTTGGAATTCTGCTCAAACAGCCTGGACAACCGCAGACCAAGGCGTTGATCGAGCGCATCCGCGAACAGGTCAAGGCTGGCAAGCCGCTGTCCGTGGCGCTCGAAGAAGAGGGCAGCCAGTTCTCGCCCCTCTATATAAGCATGGTCCGCGCCGGTGAAGCCGGTGGCGCACTGGAAAGTACGCTGCGCCAACTGAGCGATTACCTGGAGCGCAGCCAGTTGCTGCGTGGCGAGGTGATCAACGCGCTGATCTATCCGGCCTTTCTGGTAGTGGGTGTGTTGGGTTCCCTGGCGCTGTTGCTGGCCTACGTCGTGCCGCAATTCGTACCGATCTTCAAGGATCTCGGTGTGCCGATTCCATTGATCACCGAGGTCATTCTCAACCTCGGAGAGTTTTTGAGCGACTACGGGCTGGCGGTGCTGGCGGGCCTGATCGCGTTGATCTGGGGCATGGCCATTCGCATGCGCGACCCGCAGCGTCGCGAGCGCCGTGATCGCCGTCTGCTGGGCATTCGGGTGATCGGTCCTTTATTGCAACGCATTGAGGCAGCACGGCTGACGCGCACCCTCGGTACGCTTTTGACCAATGGAGTGGCGTTGTTGCAGGCGCTGGTGATCGCTCGCCAGGTCTGCACCAATCGTGCCCTGCAGGCGCAGGTCGAGCAGGCGGCCGAGTCGGTCAAGGGTGGCGGCACGCTGGCCAGCGCGTTTGGTGCGCAGCCGTTGTTGCCGGATCTGGCTCTGCAAATGATCGAGGTCGGCGAACAGGCTGGCGAACTGGACACCATGCTGATGAAGGTCGCCGATGTGTTCGACGTCGAGGCCAAGCGCGGTATCGACCGCATGCTGGCCGCACTCGTGCCGGCGCTGACGGTGGTGATGGCGGGCATGGTCGCGGTGATCATGCTGGCCATCATGCTGCCGCTGATGAGCCTGACCAGCAATATCTGAATTCATGAACGAGGAAACCATTCCGATGACTTTTAGCCGTACACGCTTCAAACCCGCACGTCGACAAGGCGGTTTCACTTTGCTGGAAATGCTTGCCGTTATCGTATTGCTGGGCATCGTCGCGACCATCGTCGTGCGTCAGGTGGGCGGCAACGTCGACAAGGGCAAATACGGCGCAGGCAAGGCTCAGTTGGCCAGCCTGGGCATGAAGATAGAAAGCTATGCGCTGGACGTCGGTTCGCCACCCAAGACCTTGCAGCAATTGACCGAGAAGCCGGGCAATGCGTCGAACTGGAACGGCCCTTATGCCAAGCCCTCGGACCTCAAGGATCCGTTCGGCCATGCATTCGGCTACCGCTTCCCTGGCCAGCACGGCAGCTTCGACCTGATCTTCTACGGCCAGGACGGCCAGCCGGGCGGCGAAGGCTATAGCGCCGACCTGGGCAACTGGGAGTAACGCTCGGCATGAGAACGCCTGTCGCAAGCCGGGGTTTTACCCTCATGGAAATGCTGGTGGTGCTGGTGTTGATGAGCATTGCCGTCGGTCTGGTGGGGTTCGGTCTGCAACAGGGTTTGAGCACCGCCAGTGAACGGCGCGCGGTCGGTGACATGGTCGAAGCGCTACGGGCCACCAGAGTGCGCGCGATTGTCACCGGTCAGCCGGCGCGCACCGAATTCAATCTGCGCAAGGCGACCTTCAAGGCGCCCGGCAAGCGCGAGATGCACTGGCCGGAAAGTCTGCGCGTGACCATGCAGACTGCGTCCGATCTTGGCTCCGCTGTGGAGTTCTACCCGGACGGCGGCTCCAGTGGCGGCAACGTGGTGGTCGCTGACGGCGACCGACGCTGGCGTATTGATATTGGCTGGCTGACCGGCAGCGTCCAGGTCCGGACGCTTTAATGAAAACATCGCAGTCGGGGTTCACCCTGCTGGA
The DNA here is from genome assembly GCF_020312195.1 of Pseudomonas sp. P129. Taxonomy (NCBI): domain Bacteria; kingdom Pseudomonadati; phylum Pseudomonadota; class Gammaproteobacteria; order Pseudomonadales; family Pseudomonadaceae; genus Pseudomonas; species Pseudomonas sp. P129. The sequence goes on from NZ_JAGPYS010000004.1 coordinate 125,128, forward strand.
AATGCTTGCTGCACTGACCGTCATGGCGGTGTGCAGCGGTGTTCTGCTGGTGGCGTTCGGGCAAAGTGCGCGCTCTCTGCAGCAGGTGGCGCGCAGCGACCGGCTCAGCCATGCGGCACGCACGATAATGGATCAGGAAAGCGCCGGTCCGCTGGAAAACGGTACGCGGCAGGGGAAACTCGCAGGCATCGACTGGACACTGGATATCCGTCAGCTGCCGGGTGCCAACGGTCAGGCGAGGATGTTCCGTCTCGACCTGATGCTCAGTGAGCATCAGCGCAAGGCGCAGTTCAGCACGTTTAAATTACGCGGCGCTGTCAGCGGGGCGGGGTCATGAGGCGCGCCCAGCGTGGCTTCACGCTGCTGGAAGTGCTGCTGGTGATCAGCCTGCTCGGCGTGTTGCTGGTACTGGTGGCCGGGGCGTTGCTGGGGGCCAATCGTGCCGTGCTCAAGGCTGAGCGCTACACCGTGAACCTGGACGAGATCCGCGCCGCGCAAGCGTTTCTGCGCAGCTCGATCGCTCAGGCGCTGCCGCTGGACACGTCTGGCGAAGATGACGTCAACAGCGGTTTTTTTGAAGGCTCGGCGCAGCAGTTGCGGTTTGTCGCAACGCTGCCGGGCGAATTGGGCGGCGGTATCCAGGTTCACAGCCTGGAGCTCAAGGGGCCGCAAGACCATCGGTCTTTGCAAGTGTCGTTCGCTCAGGTTCTGTCCAGTGCAAATGGCATTGCCCTCAAACCCTGGGGTGAGCCTCAGGTATTGCTGCAAAACGTCGAGTCGTTGACGTTCAGTTATCGCGGGCTGACGCCCAAGGGCAAGCCGACCGGCTGGATGGCCGAATGGCCCTGGCCGAATCGCTTGCCGGGTGCGGTGCGTATCGACATGCAGACCCATGGCGCAGTGAAATGGGTCTCTGAGGTTGTGGCCCTGCGTCTGGACCTGTCCGGCGGGGCGGGCGGCGAATGAACATGACGGGCCAATCGCAGCGTGGTGTTGCGCTGCTAGTGGTGCTCTGGGTGCTGGCGCTGCTGAGCCTGTTGCTCGGCGGGCTGGCCGGGTGGGTGCAACTGGAGAGTCGACAGTCGCTCTGGTTGCGGCAAAATACCCAGGCGCTGATGGCGGCCGAAGCTGGCATGAATATGGCTGTACAGGGCTTGCTCGATGCTGCGCAGCGCAAACGCTGGATTGCTGACGGGCGTGTGGTCTCGTTGCGTATGGATGATACGCAACTGCTGGTGAGCATCAGAAGCGAGAGGGGCAAGCTGGACCTCAACAGCGCGCCGGTCGCGGATATATCGCGTCTGCTGCAGGCCTGTGGCGCGGCCAAGAATCAGGCCAGCGGTATCGCCCAGGTGCTGGAGTCGCAGCGCAATGGCGGTCAGTCACCGCTGCGGGTGGTAGAGGAAGTTCGCCAGCTGCCGGGCATGAACCAGGCGCTGTATGTTCGGCTGTTGCCGGAAATAACATTATGGAGCGGCCTGGATCGGCCCGACCCGGCGTTCGCTTCGGCGTTGCTGCGTCGGGCCTTGAACCTGCCGAACCAGAGCGCGGTTGGAGCCGACCCCGGTGAGGTACTGGCCATCGACACGCGCGCAGAACGACCGGGCGGCGTGACCGCCCTGTTACAGACCACTGTTTTATTGAGCCCATCGGAGGGAGGCGCACAACCCTACAGGGTGTTGCGTTGGCAAGAATGAATTCATCAGTTTCTGCACGTCTGGCGCCTGTTTACGCGTTACGCGAACAGGTCGCCCGGCAGTGGCGTGGCAGTCCGGCGCAACACGCCTGGCAATGGTGGGTGGCGGAGCTTCGCGCCTGCCTGCCGCCGCGTGTGCGTCGATGGCTGGGCCGCGAGACCGTGGAGCAGGCGCTTGTCTGGCCATTGGTCGAGCCGCTGCCGGACGCATCGCCCCAGGTGCGGCGGGTATTGCTGTTGCCGCCGTCGGCTGTGCTGTTGCAGACCCTGCAGCTTCCTGCGGCTGCGGCACGCAATCTGTCGACCGTGGTCGGCTACGAGCTGGATCGTTTCACACCATTTGACGCTGGTCAGTTGTACTTCGTCGCCCGTCAGGACAGTCGCAGCGCCAGCTTTGTGCAGGTCACGCTGGTGGCAATCCTGCGCGAGCGGCTGGACGCGATACTCAGTGAGTGCGCCGAGCGGGGCTTGCGTCCCGATGCCGTCGACGTCGGCACGGATGTGGGTGCTGAGCACCTGACTGCAGGGCAGCGCATGGGGATTGATCTGCTGCCGATGCCACTGCGCCCGCAACAGTCGCGCTCCGGCCATCGCTTGCAGCGCGGGCTGATCTGGCTGTGTGCCGGCCTGCTGCTGAGCGCCATGTTGCTGTGGCTGAACGACCGGCAGAGCCTGCTCGAGGACATGCAGGCCAGCGTCAAGGAGCAGAAGGCTCAGGTTGGCGAGGTCCAACAACTGCGCCAGCAACTGACCAACACCCTGGGCGCCGCCAACTACCTGTTGCGCCGCAAGGCGGCGCAGCCGCCGCTCTCGGCGCTGCTCAGCGAGCTGACCGCCTGCCTGCCTTCGGACACCTGGATCGAGCATATGGAAATCAGCGACAGTGCCGAGGTGGCCTTTTCCGGCCAGAGCGCCAAGGCCAGTGCGCTGATCGGCCGCGTCAAGGACTGCCGAAGTCTGGATAATGCGCAGTTTCAGGGGGTGATCCAGCCCGACACCAAAACCGGCAAGGATCAGTATTCCCTGCGCGCGCATTTGCACCAGAACCAGCAGCAGGAGAACGCCGATGCGCCGTCCACTGACAAGCCGTGAGCGGCGGGGCGCTGCCCTGGTGATTCTAGCCCTGGTGCTGTGCCTGGCTTACTGGTTGTTGATCGACAGCTGGTTCGCCGGGCCGCTGCGCGACATCAACGAGCAGACCGACCAGTTGCGCGAACAGCAGCAGCGTTACGCGGGCCTTCTGCAGCAGGGTGATTCGTTGCGCGAGCAACTGGAGCAGGCCCGCCGTGATCCGGCCAGCAGCACCAGCCTGCTGCCGGGCGAGGATCCCAGTGCCGTGGCAGCCGATCTGATGCAGCGCATTGCCGACCTGATCAGTAGCCAGGCCAGCACCGGCGGCGGCTGCGAGTTGACCCAGCGCATGCCGATCACCCCGGAGCAGGACAGTGCCGAGCCATACCGGCAGGTCAAGGTCAGCCTGACCCTGAACTGCGCCATCGAACCATTGACTGCGATCCTGCATGCGCTGGAGTATCAGCGTCCGTTTCTGTTCATTGACGAGATGAGTATGCGTCGCGACGCCAACGCTCCGGCCAGCGGTGCTGCCGGCAAACTGGTGGTGCATCTGCTGGTGCGCGGCTACCTGCAACCGGCCAGTGCCGGGGAGGGCGAGCAATGATCGGTTCATTACGTCCGCTGGAGTGGGCATTGCTGGCTTTCGCTGCAGTGCTGGCAGCCTTGATCGCACTGGTCTTCAGCGGCGCTGCGCACTCACCGGACTGGCTGCCCGAGCAGGCACCGCGCAACCCGGTCGATCAGAGGGCGCAGGTCCACAGTGCGCCGTCGGCGACACTCGACAGCCTCGCCAATACCTGGAAAACCCCGCTGTTCAGTCCGGATCGCAGCCCTGACGTGGCCGTTCGCAAAGCCGATGCACAAGCCAGCAATCTGGCTGGCCTGACCCTGACCGGAGTGATCATGGACGGCTCCTTGCGTGTGGCATTGCTCAAGCAGGCCAGCGGTCCGGCATTGAAAGTCCGTCAGGGCGATCGCTTGCCCAATGGCTGGACGCTGGACCGTCTGGAGCCGACCCAGGCTACGTTCAAACTCGATGACCGCACGCAAGTCCTGCGCCTGCCCGCGCTGCGTCTGCCGCCGCCGTCGAATACACCGCCGATTACCTTAACCAACGATTCCACCCTGTGATGGGTACCTTTTCTGGAGTTCCTGCCATCGCTACCTTGCGCACACCCTTGCTTTGCCTGGCCACCGCCGTCGCCCTTGGCGGCTGCGCGTCACAGTCAGACACACTCGATCCCGACAATGGCATGCTGCAGGAAGCGCTCCAGGGAACCGGTTCACAACGTCCGCCGGTAGACCCGCGCAGCGAAAGACCGCCCGTCGAGCCACCTTCCCAGCAGACGACGAGCTCGCCGCAGCGGCAGATCATCAAAGGCAACCAGCGTTTCATCCGTCAGCCAGCCGCAGCTCCCGCAGCGCGTCAGGCCGAGACCGGTGACATCGTCTTCAACTTCACCAATCAGCCGATTCAGGCGGTGATCAACAGCATCATGGGCGATCTGCTGCACGAGAATTACAGCATTGCCCAGGGTGTGAAGGGCGATGTGAGCTTCTCGACGTCCAAGCCGGTCAACAAGCAGCAGGCGCTGTCGATTCTCGAGACGCTGCTGTCCTGGACCGACAACGCGATGATCAAGCAGGGCAACCGCTACGTGATCCTGCCGTCGAATCAGGCGGTAGCGGGCAAACTGGTCCCGGAAGTGCGCGTGGCGCAACCTTCGGCCGGCATGTCGGCGCGGCTGTTCCCGCTGCGCTACATCTCGGCGACCGAGATGCAGAAGCTGCTCAAGCCGTTCGCCCGGGAAAACGCCTTTCTGCTGGTCGACCCGGCGCGCAACGTGCTCAGCCTGGCCGGTACTCCGGAAGAGCTGGCCAACTATCAGGACACCATCGACACCTTCGATGTGGACTGGCTCAAAGGCATGTCTGTCGGTGTTTTCGGCCTGCAACGTGCCTCGGTTGGCGAACTGATGCCCGAGCTGCAGAAAATGTTCGGCCCGGAAAGCGGCATGCCGCTGGCGGGCATGGTGCGTTTCCTGCCGATCGAGCGGACCAACTCGGTGGTGGCGATTTCCTCGCAGCCTGAATACCTGCACGAAGTCGGCGAGTGGATTCACACCATCGATGAGGGCGGTGGCAACGAGCCGCAGATGTACGTGTATGACGTGCGCAACATGAAGGCCACCGATCTGGCCAAATACCTGCGGCAGATTTACGGCACCGGCGCCATCAAGGAAGACGCTGCGGCCAAGGTTGCACCGGGCCTGCGCACCACCACCTTGTCGTCGCTCAACTCCAGTGGCGGCAGCGGTGTGGGCGGCATGAGCAGCTCCAACGGGCTGGGCGGTACCGGCAGCGGCCTGAGCAATGGCGGAGGTTTTGGCAACAGTCAAGGCATGAACAACAGCCAGACCAATGGCGACAGCGAATCGGAAGGCGACGATCAGAGCAGCGGCGATTCGGATTCGGCCAGCCAGGACGGCAGCGGGTCTGGCGGCAACAACAAGTCTCTGGACGCCAGCACGCGCATCACTGCGCAGAAGAGCAGCAACCAGTTACTGGTGCGCACCCGCCCGGCGCAGTGGAAGGAGATCGAGTCGGCCATCAAGCGCCTCGATAATCCACCGCTGCAAGTGCAGATCGAGACGCGCATTCTGGAAGTTCAGCTCACGGGCGAGCTGGATATGGGGGTGCAGTGGTACCTCGGGCGTCTGGCGGGCAACTCGGGTACCACCGGCAACGTCACCAACACCTCAGGCAGTCAGGGCGCGATTGGTACTGGCGGGGCGGCGCTGGCCTCTACTGACGCGTTCTTCTACTCCTTCGTCAGCAACAACCTGCAAGTCGCCTTGCGAGCGCTGGAAACCAATGGGCGTACCCAGGTCCTGTCGGCACCGTCGCTGGTGGTGATGAACAACCAGCAGGCGCAGATTCAGGTCGGCGACAATATCCCGATCAGCCAGACCTCGATCAACACCAACTCTTCCACCGACACTACATTAAGCAGCGTCGAATATGTGCAGACCGGCGTGATTCTCGACGTCGTGCCGCGCATCAACCCGGGCGGGCTGGTGTATATGGACATTCAGCAGCAGGTCAGCAGTGCCGACACCGATACCACTGGCAACGACGCCAACGGCAATCCGCGTATCTCCACCCGCTCGGTCGCCACGCAGGTGGCTGCGCAGAGTGGTCAGACCGTACTGCTGGGCGGTTTGATCAAGCAGGATAACGCCGAGTCGGTCAGTGCCGTACCTTATCTGGGACGCATCCCGGGCTTGAGATGGCTGTTCGGCAATACCAGCAAGTCCAAGAACCGTACCGAACTGATCGTGCTGATCACGCCGCGAGTCATTACCAGCAGCAGCCAGGCGCGTCAGGTGACGGATGATTACCGTCAGCAGATGCAACTGATCAAGCCGGAAGTTTCGCGGACCAGCATGCAGAACTGACGCAGGTTGATTGCTGCCACCACGCCCACTCACGACGCTGCCTTTGGGCGGCGTCAAACAGAGGTCATGAACAGATGCTGAGATTTTTCGCTGCCTTACTGTTTGCCTTTACCGCAATGGCGCAGGCGCAGGACACCTTGCACACGGACCTGCCGCTCGATTATCTCGCGCAGACCAATGTCGACAAGCCTGACCAGCCGCTGGTGATTTTCATCCACGGCTACGGCAGCAATGCCGCCGACCTGTTCGGGCTCAAGGAAGAGCTTCCGGCCGACTACAACTATGTGTCGGTACAGGCGCCGATGGAGTTGCGTGCTGACAGCTACAAGTGGTTCACCCAGAAGCCCGGCGTCGCGGATTATGACGGTGTGACCGAAGACCTGAAAAGCAGCGGTACCCAGCTGGCTGCGTTCATTGGCAAGGCCACTGAAAAGTTTCACACGCAGCCTGGCAAGGTCTTCCTGATCGGTTTCAGCCAGGGCGCCATGATGAGTTACGAAGTTGCCCTGCGACAGCCAAAACTGGTCGGCGGTTTTGCGGCATTGAGCGGACGGCTGCTGCCGGTCGTGAAGTCCGAGGTCAAAACCTCCGACGACCTCAAGGCCCTGAGCGTATTCATCGGTCACGGCACCCAGGATCGCCAGGTAGCCTATGCCAGTGCACCGCAAGCCGAGGCGACGTTGAAAACGCTCGGTCTGACGCCACAGTTACATGCCTATGAAGGCATGGGGCACAGCATCAACGAGGCTGAAGTGATGGATCTGGCGGCTTGGTTGAAGCAGTCAAACCGCCAGTGAATACGTGCGTCGTCCGAGGGGGCGACGCTCAATCTTCGGTCAACTAGTTGACCTTGACCTCGTTGAACTTGAGCACGTTGTCCTTGTTCTCGCGATCGCGGAAGGTCAGCTTCAAGGCAGGTGACTGCTTCACACGGCCCTTGGTCGCTTCAAAGATCAGTGTCACGCGGGTAGGCACGTTGCGGATCAACTGGAAGCTGTCCCAGCGATCGAACTTTGCATCGCCGACACGCAGTTGCGAAAGCCCCAGCGCACCGCCGGTTTCTTCGAACAGGCTGATCGGGTTGAGAAACCTGAAGTCGCGATCGGCACTTTTATTGATCAGCTCCAGCATGCAGGTAGGCGACTGGCCGTTCTGGTCACAACCCAGCAACTCCATACTTACGTTGTCGACGGTCTCGGAGCGCTTGCCGAACAGGTTGGCGCTTTCGTTCTCGGTGAACAGTGTCTGAGCGCGGGCGAAATCGACCGAAGGTTTAGCGTATTCGCCGCCCAGTTTGAAAAACACCGCGCAGAGAAATAGTGACAGTGCCAGCCAGACGCCGAGCTTGAGCGGCGATGGAAGCTTTCTGGCCATGATTGCGATGTACAGCCCGCTTATCACCATGCCGGTGCCGACGATAATGACCAGTGTCTTCCAGTTTATGAAGTCAATACTGAGGCCAAGAACGGCCGGGTCCGGGAAAAGGTAGGTGAAGATGCTCCATATAGCCCCGATCATACCGCTGATGCCGAGCGATATCTTGGCGAAAATCGCGGAAATCTTGCTTGTTCGTGGTGCTGCGTCCATTGCTGTTATGCCTTGTTCGGGTTGCGCAAGTGCGTGCCGATGCGCTTGAAAAGCAGTATCGACGGATTCGGGGCCTTGGGATGAGGCGTCTGTACAATCCGTGTTCAATCGCGCAGATCCAGAGGTGTCGGATACGCGAGCCTTTAGGTGCGAGAGAGAGCCAGAAGGGCAATGGCCGATGCCATTGCCGCGGCATTATCCTGTAAATCAGTTACAAAGTGCAGCGTTTACGCATTCTGCCTGGATCGATCCCTGAGCAGCGCGAGCAGTGCAATCAGCGGCAGTGCCGTGCCGGCGATCAGTACCCAGGTCCAGCCACCGTGATCAAACAGTGGGCTGGCGACTGCCGAGCCAATCGCGCCGCCGATGAAAATACTGGTCATGTACAGCGCGTTGAGGCGGCTGCGGCTGGCGGCATCCAGCGCGTAGACCGTGCGCTGGCCCAGGACCATGCTGGTCTGCACGCAGAAATCCAGCACTACGCCCGTTATGGCCAGGCCAATCACGCTGTACGCTGGATGAACCAGGCCGGGAAGAAAGCTCAGCGCGCCGAACAGCAGCGCGCCCAGTGAGGCGATGCGGGTGTAGCCAGCGTCTGCCAGTCGGCCGCTGATGGGCGCGGCAATGGCGCCGATCGCGCCGATCAGGGCGAAGATCGCGATCTGCGTTTGCGACAGCCCATGATTGCGTGACAGCTCCAGCGGGACGGCGGTCCAGAACAGGCTGAAGGTTGCGAACATGCACGCCTGATAAAAGGCACGCTGACGCAGCACCGGCTGGGTACGAAGGAGAGTCCACAGCGAGAACAGCAACTGGCCGTAGGACGCGCGATGATCCGGGAGGCGTTTTGGCATGGTGGTCGCCAGTACCACGCTGATGCCGATCATCACCACGGCCGCCGATCCAAACACCGCCCGCCAGCCGAAATGGTCGGCCACCAGACTGGCAATCGGCCGCGCCAGCAGAATCCCCAGCAGCAGTCCGCCCATGATCCCGCCAACGACCCGCCCACGCGACTCCTCCGGAGCCAGATGCGCCGCCAACGGAATGAGCATCTGCACCGATACTGAACTGAAGCCCACCAGCAGCGAGACCAGCAAAAACACATTCGGCTGCTCGGCGAAGGCGGCACCCAGCAGGCTGAGAATCGCGACGACAGTCGTCACCAGCATCAGCCTGCGGTTCTCCAGCAAGTCACCCAGCGGCACCAGAAAGAACAAACCCAGGGCGTAACCGATCTGCGTCAACGAGACAATCAGACTGGCCGCCGTGCTCGACAGCCCGATGTCCGGCGCAATCAGCTCGATGATCGGCTGTGCGTAGTAGATGTTGGCGACAATCGCGCCGCAGCAGAAGGCGAACAGCATGACCATGGCCGGGGTCATGGTCATAGCGTTGTGCGGGGATTGGGACGAGTGGGGCATGAAAGTCTCGCTTGAGCAGGGACTGCCAGACGTGAAAGCGTGTCTGTCAGACGGTTTTTGATCGATGCAGCGCAGGCTAACGGTTTTGTCGGCCATTAAGTAGGTGCGGCGAGTTGATACAGGATATTTCCGGGAATGATGATTTGATGTAAGTCGTTTTATGGCGAGGCCTTCACGGAGCGTGCAGGAGTGCCATAATGCCGACCGTCATTGTGTTCTGGACCAATCCCCTCAGGGACCTTCATGGAAATCAAAAGCTTCAAGCTCGTTAACGTGGGGCGTTTCAGCGATCTGGAAGTCGCTCTGGCGCCTACCGAAAATCATGCGTCGAAGGTGACGGTGCTGGTCGGAAACAATGGTGCGGGGAAGACGACGTTGCTGGAATCCCTGAGCACTCTGCTCACTTGGTTGATCGCAAGAATTCGATCTGAAAGGGGAGCAGGAAAAAAGGTTGCTTTAGAAAGAATAAAAAATAACGCCGACTTCTCAGAAGTCAGCATACTGCTTTCCGAGTCTTTCCCGTTTGCAGACCGCGCGCAGTTTGGGTGGCAACTTTCCTCAGTCCGTCCTGGGCGTAAAGTGGAATCGAGAACGAACTTGATTCATCTGGCACTTCTAGCTGACGGTTACCGAACACTGCTCACAGACAGTGGTGCGACTTCTTTGCCATTGATCGCCTACTATCCTGCCGAACGTTCAGTCGTTGATATTCCGCTTGAGGCGCCTTTTCGTCCTCCTTACAGACAACTCGACGGATATGAAGACGCGCTTAGTCGAGGTGTGGATTTTCGACAGTTCTTCGAGTGGTTTCGAGATAGAGAGGATCGAGAGAACGAGAATGGCGTATCATCTGACACACTGATGCGTGCTCAGCAAAAACATGGACCAGACAGCATAGAGTACGAAGTTCTACTCAGGTTGAACGAGTCTTCTCGTGATCGAGAACTGACAGCTGTTCGATCAGCCATCTATGCTTTCATGCCTGCTTTTGCGAATTTGCGAGTTCGCCGTCAGCCTCAGGCTCACATGACGATAGATAAACATGGTGAGACATTGAATGTCTTACAGCTGTCCCAAGGCGAAAAATCCATGATGGCGCTCGTCGGCGACATCGCCAGACGCCTCGCCATGATGAGTCCGGCCCTTGAAAACCCATTGCAAGGCAATGGCATTGTCCTGATTGATGAAGTCGATCTGCACTTGCACCCAAAATGGCAGCGCAGTCTCATCGCCCAACTCACTACAACGTTCCCCAATTGCCAGTTTCTCCTGACCACTCATTCGCCGTTGGTTATCAGCGATAGCAAGGATGTGCTGGTGTACGTCATGGACGATGGCGAGTTACGCGAGCAGGACAGTCTTTATGGCCTTGATGCCAATCAGGTTCTGTCGAGTGTCATGGACACCGGCATTCGCAACGAGGCAGTTCAGACCTGTCTGGACGAGATGCAGCACTTTTTGATCAGGGGCGAGCTTGATGAGGCTCGTACTCTTTACGGAGTGCTGGCCGACCAGTTACCTGCAGATCACATTGAACTGGCCAGGGCTTCGTTACTGATTCGCAAGCTGGAAATACGTCGTGAGAAAGATTGAAAAGGGAACCCTCGCGGTGCTGGAGAAATGGAAGCGCGCGAACAAGGGAAAGAAATACGCGGACCTCGTGGGGCATGACGATCTCAAGGATGCCATTCGTCATACCTGTGTTATCGAGCAGCATGGTTTGTGCGCCTATTGCTGCTGCAGAATCACCGTCGAGAAGGGCAGTGCCTGCAATGAACATATCGAAGCACAGCATCTTGCCCGCACCGCACGCTGGACTTCAACAATATTGTTGCGAGTTGCACCAAGGCCGGACGGTGTGACGATGCCCATGGTCGTCAGCCTCTACCGCTTACACCGTTGATGAGCGAATGTGAAAGCGAGCTGCAGTTTGAGCTTTCGGGTCTGGTGGCAGGCTTAACGGCTCGGGCACGCGTCAGTATCAAGGCACTTAATCTGGGTGATACTCATGACTCGAACCGAGGCCTCGTAGGTGAGCGCAAGAGGATGATTGATGCACTGCTGTTCTCCTGCAGCATGAATCCTGGCGAACTATTGGTTGAAGAAGATGATGTCCTTGACCTGTTAAAGGATGAGCTTCTTGAATCAGACGCTCAGCGTTTGCTTCAGGCCTTCTCCCCGGTGCTGGTCAATGTGATTCGTAGTATCCAGGCCGCTCGCTATTCCTGAATCAGCCCTCCAGACGCGATTCATACCTCGATAGCCGGCTGACTGCCGGTTCTTGACGCTTTACGGCATCGCCTCAATAATCAATCTGCTTGAAAATTCATATAGATGACTGGATGAATAAAATAATGAACAAGCTTTCCAGCGACGAACGTCTACCGCTTTATCAGCGCCTGCGCGACAGCCTGGCGCAACAGATCGCCAACAATCGCTGGCGTCCGGGTGAGGCGATTCCTACCGAAGCGGCTTTGTCTGCCGAGTATTGCCTGTCCACCGGCACGGTGCGCAAGGCCATTGATCTGCTGGTCAGTGACAACATTCTGGAGCGTCAGCAGGGGCGTGGCACGTTCATTCGTCGTGCGCAGTTTCAGTCTTCGCTGTTTCGTTTTTTCCGTTTTCAAACCGAAGCGGGTGAACGCCGGGTGCCGGAAAGCCGGATTTTGTCCGTCGAGCCTGTGGACGCGCCTTCGTCGGTCGCTCAGGCGCTGGGGATGGCCGCCGGTGCCCCGGTGATTCGTATGGTCCGCTTGCGGTTGATGGATGGCCAGCCGGTGCTGGCCGAAGAGATCTGGCTGCCACGTGCGCGGTTTCAGGCATTGCTGGAGCTTGACCTCGATACGCAGGGGCCATTGCTTTATCCGATCTACGAAGACGCCTGCGGTCAGGTGGTCGCCTGTGCGCAAGAAAGCCTGACGGCCGAGACGGTCAACGACGTGTACGGCCGGCTGCTGCAGATTCCGGTCGGCAGTGCGGTGGTGGTCATCGAACGCCTGGCGCTCAATTACGCGGGTGAACCTCTGGAATGGCGTCGTTCGCGAGGGCACGCCAGTCATTTCCGCTACAGCGTGGAAATTCGCTGACAGCGCTGCAGCCTGCCCAAGCTGTTCAACGCCCATAAGGATAAAAGCCATGTTCAGCTGGTATCGCGATGTCACTTCCAAAGAGCGCAAGACCTTCTGGGCCTGTTTTGGCGGCTGGTCGCTGGACGCGCTGGAAGTGCAGATGTTCGGTCTGGCCATTCCGGCCCTGATTGCTGCCTTTGCCCTGACCAAGGGCGATGCCGGCCTGATCAGTGCGGTAACGCTGGTGACCTCCGCGTTGGGTGGTTGGGTGGGCGGGACGCTGTCCGACCGCTACGGCCGGGTGCGCACGCTGCAGTGGATGATCCTGTGGTTTTCCTTGTTTACCTTTTTGTCTGCGTTCGTGACCGGTTTCAACCAATTGCTGATCGTCAAGGCACTGCAGGGCTTTGGTATCGGTGGCGAGTGGGCGGCAGGCGCGGTGTTGATGGCCGAGACGATCCAGTCCCGCTACCGCGGCAAAGTCATGGCCACTGTGCAAAGTGCCTGGGCCGTGGGTTGGGGGCTGGCGGTGGTGCTGTTTACCCTGATTTATTCATTTGTGCCGGAGGATATCGCCTGGCGGGTGATGTTCTTTGTCGGCCTGTTGCCTGCCCTGATGATCATCTGGGTGCGACGCAACGTCGAAGAGCCGGACAGTTTTCAGCGCATGCAGAAAAGCGCTGCGCCGAAGGGCAGTTTCTTCAGATCGATGGCCGGGATTTTTCGCCCCGAGCTGCTGCGCGTTACCTTGCTCGGTGGCTTGCTGGGCCTCGGTGCGCACGGCGGTTATCACGCGGTCATGACCTGGTTGCCGACCTTCCTCAAAACCGAGCGCAACCTGTCCGTGCTCAGTTCCGGCGGCTATCTGGCGGTCATTATCGTTGCCTTCTGGTGCGGTTGCGTGTGCAGCGGCCTGTTGATCGACCGTATTGGTCGACGCAAGAACATCATGCTGTTCGCCTTGTGCTGCGTGGTCACCGTGCAGTGCTACTTGATGCTGCCGTTGAGCAACACACAGATGCTGTTTCTCGGCTTTCCGCTGGGCTTCTTTGCCGCAGGCATTCCGGCCAGCCTCGGCTCGTTTTTCAACGAGCTGTACCCGGCAGAGGTGCGGGGTGCCGGGGTGGGCTTCTGCTACAACTTCGGGCGTGTGCTGTCGGCAGTGTTCCCGTTTCTGGTGGGGCATATGAGCCAGTCAATGTCGCTCGGCAGCGCCATCGGAATCGACGCCGGCATTGCCTATGGCGTGGCGATGATTGCTGCGTTCTGTCTGCCGGAAACCCGTGGGCGCAACCTCGAGGCCACGCCGCCGGTTGCCGAACCACTGGACAAGGGCGCAGCGCAGCAGGCTTGAAAATCCTCTCATCCGCGGCGTTGCGGCGCCGCGTTGACTTCTTGTAGACGGACCCATGATTGATTCCTGTACCACACCAATGCTGGGCATCGATGCCCACGCACATGTCTTCAGCAAGGATTTGAGTCTGGCGTCAGGACGACGTTACAGTCCGGACTACGACGCGACGGTGCACGCCTATCTGGCCAATCTGAGCGAACATGGCTTGAGCCACGGCGTGTTGGTCCAGCCCAGTTTTCTGGGCACTGACAACCGGTTTCTGCTCGACGCCCTGGCGCAGGCTCCGGACCGCTTGCGCGGCGTGGCCGTGGTCGACACGGACATCAGTCGCGGCGTGTTGCAGCGTATGGCCGGGCTGGGCATCGTCGGCATCCGCTTGAACCTGATCGGCAAGCCGCTGCCGGACTTCTCCGCGTCGGAATGGAAAACGCTGTTCAAACACATCTGGACGCTCGGCTGGCATGTCGAACTGCACCGCGAGGTCGCTGACCTGCCAGGGCTGATCCGGCAGTTGCTGCCGTTCGGTTGCAAGCTGGTGATTGACCATTTCGGGCGGCCCGATGCGCGTCCTGGTGTTGCTGATCCGGCCTTCCAGGCCTTGCTGGAGTTGGGCCTGAGCGGGCAGTTGTGGATGAAGGTTTCGGCAATCTACCGTCTGGGCGGCAGTGTCGAGCAGAACGCGGCGTTCGCTCGCGCGGCATTGCCGTTGCTGCTGCAAAGCTTTGGTCCGCGCCGGCTGGTATGGGGCAGCGACTGGCCACACACCCAGCATGAGCACGTGGTCAGCTACACCGATGTGGTCGAGCAGTTCCGCGCGCTCGACTGCCCGGACCCGCTCAAGCGCATTATGTTGGTCGAGGCTCCGCAGGCACTGTTCGATTTCCTGCCGGTGGAAATCTGAGCGGCTAAACAGCAGGTGGCTTGATCCGATAGCTGACCATATACAGCGCCGGGAGGAAAAACAGGGTCAGTAGGGTGGCGATGGCGATGCCGCCGATCATCGCAATGGCCATCGGCCCCCAGAACACCTCGCGGGCAATCGGGATCATGCCCAGGCTCGCGGCCGCTGCGGTGAGCATAATCGGTCGGCAGCGATGTTCGGTGGCCTTGACCACCGATGTCCAGGCGCTTTCCCCGGCGGCAATGAATTCATCGATCTGCGTGACCAGAATCACCGAGTTGCGGATGATGATACCGATCAGCGCCAGCACGCCCAGAATCGCCACGAACCCCAGCGGATAGCCGGAAATCAACAAGGCTGCGACCACGCCGATCAGGCCCAGCGGCACCACGCTGACCACCAGCAGCAGTTTTTTCACGCTGTGCAACTGGATCATCAAAAAGCTGATCACCAACAGCAGCATCAACGGCACAACCTTCAGGATCGGACCCTGTGAGCGCGCGCTGGCCTCGACGGCGCCGCCGGTGGCGACCGAGTAGCGCAACGGCAGGCGGGCGCTGAAGGCATCGACGTCGGGCTTCAATTGCCTGACCAGCGCTGCCGGCTGCAAGGTGCCGAGCACGTTGGCTTTCAGGGTGATGGTCGGCAGCCTGTCGCGGCGCCAGACCAGTGGCTGTTCCTGCTCGTAACTGAGCGTGGCGAACGCCAGCAGCGGCACGCTCGCACCGCCGGGTGTGGGGATCTGCAGATTGGCGAGGGTCTGCACCGAGCTGCGTTCGTCGCTGTCTGCGCGTCCGACCAGGTCGATCAGATAGGTGCTGTCACGCACCTGAGTGATGGTGGTGCCGCTGACCAGGCTGTTGAGGATTTGCGCCACGTCCTCGGAGGACAGACCGAACTGGCGCACCTTGTCCTGCGCGATGTCGATCTTCAGCACCTTGCCCGGTTCGTTCCAGTCATAGATGACCTGGCCGATATTGGGGTTGGCATCGAGAATCGCCGCCAGCGCCATGGCCTGGCTGCGCACCTGCTCGATGTCCGGTCCGCTGACCCGGTATTGCACCGGCCAGCCCACCGGCGGCCCCATGTTCAGCGGCTGAACATAGCCACCCACACCGACGTAATCGTCACGAAAGCGCTGACGCAAGCGCTCGATCAGCCGGTCACGCGCTTCGCCTCCCTGGCTGACGATCACCAGTTGCCCGTAGAACGGGTTGCTCAATTGCTGATCCAGCGGCAGATAGAAACGCACTGCGCCCTTGCCCACGTAAGAGCTCCAGCGCACTACATCGGCATCTTCTTTGAGCGTTGCCTCAAAGCGGTCCATGGTCTGGCGCGTACCTTCGATGGAGCCATTTTGCGGCATGTAAATATCCACGAGGATTTCCGGGCGGTCGGAGTCCGGGAAGAACTGGTTCTGCAGCAACCTGCCTGCAAACAGCGACCCGATGAACATCAGCAACGTGATGCCGATCACCCACCCGCGGTGCTCGAGTGCCTTGACCAGCAGGCGGCTGAAACCACGCATCCAGCGCCCCGGCGCGGCATGTTGCGCCGAGGCCTTGAGGATGTGTACGCCAATCAGGGGCGCGAACAGTACCGCCACCAGCCAGGACAGCAGCAACGCCACGGCAATGACGGCGAACATGGTGAACACGTATTCGCCTGCGGAACTGGAGTTCAGGCCGATGGGCACGAAACCGGCGACGGTCACCAATGTGCCGGTCAGCATCGGGAAGGCGGTCGAGGTGTACGCGAAGGTAGCGGCCTGCGGTAACGAATCGCCGCTTTCCAGGCGGGTGACCATCATCTCGACGGTGATCATCGCGTCATCCACCAACAGCCCCAGAGCGATGATCAGTGCGCCCAGCGAGATACGTTGCATGGTGATGCCGCTGTACTCCATGAACACGAAGACCAGCGCCAGCACCAGCGGAATCGAACAGGCCACCACCAGACCGGCACGAATGCCTAGGCTGATGAAGCTGACGACCAGCACAATCAGGATCGCTTCAAAGAGTGCGTGGGTGAAGCCGCCGATGGCTTTTTCGACCACATTGGCCTGGCTTGAGACCAGGTGCACGTCGATGCCCAGCGGCAGCTCGGTGGTCAGATCGTCGATGCGCTGCTGCAACTGGGTGCCGAATGCCTGGATGTTGCCACCTTGCTTCATGGCCACCGCAAGGCCGATGGCTGGCTGGCCGTTGAAGCGGAACAGTGAGGAGGGCGGATCGGCATAACGGCGCTCGATGGTCGCCAGATCGCTGAGGCGAAAGAACCGGTCGCCGAAGCGCAGATTGACCGCCTCAAGGTCCTGTTCATTACTGAACTGTCCGCTGGCCCGCACGGCAATGCGTTCGGGACCTGCCTCCATCACGCCGGCCGGCGTGACCGAGTTTTGCGCTTGCAGGCTTTGCAGCACCTGGCGCTGATCGATGCCCAGCGCCGCGAGCTTGCGGATCGAGAAATTCAGATAAATGACTTCGCGCTGGGCGCCTAGCAATTCGATCTTGCCCAGGTTGGGCACGCTGCGAATATCCGCGCGTACTTGCTCGACATAATCTCGCAACTGGCGGAAAGACAGGCCATCGGCGGTGAACGCATAGATGCTGCCGAACACATCGCCAAACTCGTCGTTGAACGCCGGGCCCTGAATGCCGCTGGGCAGTTCGGCGCGCACATCGCTGATCTTCTTGCGCACCTGATACCAGGCCGCAGGGATGTCGGCGCTGCGGGT
This sequence comes from Pseudomonas sp. P129, assembly GCF_020312195.1. Classification (NCBI taxonomy): domain Bacteria; kingdom Pseudomonadati; phylum Pseudomonadota; class Gammaproteobacteria; order Pseudomonadales; family Pseudomonadaceae; genus Pseudomonas; species Pseudomonas sp. P129. The sequence continues at coordinate 142,427 of NZ_JAGPYS010000004.1, forward strand.
TTCGCTTTTGAGGAAGACAAAAAGCGTCGATTCGCCAGCCAGCGTGTAGCTTTTCACGTAATCCAGCGCGTCGATTTCTTCGAGCTTCTTTTCCAGCCGATCAGTCAACTGCTGCAGGGTGTCGGGCAGCGTCGCACCCGGCCAGCGCGCCTGAATGACCATGGTCTTGATGGCGAATGAAGGGTCTTCCTCACGGCCCAGATTCAGGAATGACCAGCTGCCCATCAGCAGTGAAACGAACATCATGTACCAGACCAGCGTGCGATGCCTGAGCCCCCAGGCCGACAGATTGAAGCGCTCCTTCACAAACTGACCTCTCGCTGCAGGCGGATCTTCTGTCCGGACTGCATGCCGTTGACTCCGGCAGTCACTACTTTTTCGCCCTCGTGCAGCGCGCCGCTGACCCTTACCGTCGAGCCTGATCGCGCCAGTACCTGCACCGCGCGCGGGACCAGTGTCGATGTCGTTGGGTCGATCACCCACACCTGATACGTGCCGTCACGCTGCAGCACTGCGCTGCCGGGCAGCTCATGAAACGCCGGCGCGTCGCCACTGATCTCTACCGTGACGGTCGAGCCCAGGCGAAAGCTGTCCGCAGGGTTCTGCAAGGCTAGGCGGACGCGCTGAGTGCGGGTCTCGGCATTGATTTGCGGCGCAAGCTGGCGGACGTCCGCGGCCACTGAAAGCTGTTCGTTGAGTTGCGAAATCACTCTGATGCGGTGGCGTTCATCCAGCGAACCGAGTGGCAAGTCGACGACCGCTTCACGGCTGTCCGGGCGCGCAAGACTGACCACTGCCTGACCGGTCGCCATGACCTGGCCGACTTCGGCTTGCCATCCTGTGATCAGGCCATCGAACTCGGCTGACAAATGTGTGTAGGACACATGATCACCGGCTTGCTGCACCGCGACGCGGGCCTGATTGCGCAGCGCGTCCTGAGTGCGCAGGTCGTTGTCCAGCTGATCCATTCGCGCTCGCGAGCCGATACCGCGCTCATAGAGTTGCTGGTAGCGCGTCAATTCATCGCGTGCCTGTTGCCAGGCGGATTGGGCTTTGCCGAGTTCTGCCTGGCGGGCACGCAAACGGTGTTGCTGGTCGCCGGGTTCCAGCGTGGCGAGCAGATCGCCCTTGCGCACCCGATCACCGATCTCCGCATGCCGGCTTGCCAGTCGCCCTGCGACGCGAAACCCCAATGCCACTTCATACTGCGGCTGGATGACGCCGGCGAAGCGGCTATAAGAGGCGCTGCGCTGATCGACTATTTCGGTGAACAGCACCGGGCGTTCGACAACTTCACGAAGCGGTTTGTCGCGGCAGCCGGGTAGCGCCACGATCAGCATGCCGATCAGCCAGCAGCGGGATAGCGTTCGTGGCCCTGCGCATGAGCTGTTCATTGTGCAGATCCCGACGCCGCCAGTGAGACGGTTTTTTCGGCTGACGCTCGCTCTGCGACCTCGACGCGTTGCCCCGGGTAGAGAAACTGCAGCCCCCGGGACACCACCCGATCACCTTCGGACAGCCCTTCTGAAACGATGACCTGACCCTGTTCGTAACGCAGCACTTTGACAGGCGTCAGCCTGACCCTGGCCTCGGCGTCCACCCGCCAGACTGCCGGTTGTCCTTGTGTGCGGCTCAAGGCGGACCAGGGCAGGGCGAACGCCGATTGCGACTGCGTCTGCAAGCGAGCGCTGACCACGGAGCCCAGCGCGAGCGACGCAGCGGCGCCCTGCAGAGCAACGCGCACTCGCAACGTGCCATTTGCAGCGGAGACGATAGGGGTGATTTCCCTGATGATGCCGGTCAGCTGAGTCTCTGGCTGGCCCAAGGGGCTGACAGTCACTGCGGCACCTTTCTGATCGGCTCGCAGCAGTGATTCATACGCGGAAAATACCGCTTCGCGCTCGCCATTGTGGGCGACGCTGAAAATCGCAGTGGCGGCCTGAACCACCTGACCTTCTTCGGCATACCGCGCCGTCACGACGCCATCGGCTGCCGCGAACAGCTCGGTATAACCGACCTGATCACGCGCATTGGCCTGCTGCGCCTGCAGCGCGGCGAGATCCCCCCGCGCACTGTCGAGGCCGGAGCGGGCCTTCTGGTATTCACTGAGGTTGGTATAACCCTTGGGCAGCAGCACGTGCTGACGCTGGTAGTTCTGTTCGGCGAGGTGCAGCCGCGACTGTCGTACCGCGACTTCGGCACGGGCTGACGCCAGCTCGGTGTTTTGCTCGCGTGCGTCGAGTCTGGCCAGCACCTGTCCGACCCGCACTCGATCCCCGACATCCACGTAGCGCTTGATCAGCTTGCCGGAGACACGAAACGATTGCTCGGTCACCTTGCGAGCCTGGATATCGCCCGTCAGCGTCACACTGCTGGCAACGTTCAGTAAGGCAACCGGTTGCGCGCTGACTCGCACCAGCGCCTTTTCTGCGGGTTTTCCTGCAGAACAGGCGCTGAGTGACAGTAGCGAGATGAAACCCAGTACCACATGGGGCTGGGCGTACAGGGAGTGCAACGGCCGGATATTTCCGGAAACACGGCAGCACGAACGCAGGAGCGTTGCAAAGGAAAAAGTCATCAACGAATAGCACTGCCCGATCAAAGAAAGCCAACACCCATGAATCACAGCGTCACGCCGGAAAAGCGCAAGGGCTTCCCGGGCGCAGGCGAGTGCTTCAGGCCATCGCGGTGACGCTGGGCCAAACCTCCTGGGTAGCTTCAGTGCCCAGAAATGTCAGTACGTTTCTTTGCGAGTGGTGCCACGCCGCCTTGCTTTCCAGGTCCAGAAAGTGCCCGGTGTCCGGAACGACGTTGAAACTGCTTTTGGCGATGTAGTTGGAAAACATGCGGGCATCTTCAACGGTGGTGTATTCATCTTTTTCACCGTTGATGAACAGCACCGGAATGTTGATCGAGGAGAAACGCTCGACGTAGTTACTGGCGCTTAGTTGGCGAATCTGGCTGATATGAAAGTCGATCTGGCGATATTCGTGCTCGGCAAGACTGATCAGGTGCTTGTAGTTATAGAGTTTGAACAGGCGTGGCAGGTACTTTCCCACGGTGTCGTTGAGCAGTGAGCCGATCTTGCGTTTTTCACGTGCGGCGAGGTAGACCTGGGCGTTGTCGATATAGTCGAGCATGGCCTCGTTGAGGACCGGCGAGAACGAGCTGATGATGGCCTTCTCCACGGACGGAGGACATTCGGAGAGCGCCAGCAGGGCCGATACACCGCCCCAGGAGACCGACAACAGGTGGTTTACCTGATAGAGATCAATCAGTTGCAGGAGAATGTTTACTTCGTCTTCCTTGCTGACAATCATGTCGTCCGGGTTGTGCGCTCGGGATTGCCCCGAAAACGGCAGGTCGAACAGCACCAGGTTGTAGTGCGGTTGCAAGTACTTGACCGTCTGCCCGAAAGAGCCCGTGGTCGACAGTGCACCGTTGACCAGCAGAATGGTCTTGGCGTCGCTGCCTTTCCAGTAAGTCTCGGCGTAAACCTTGTACTTACCGATTGTTAGAATCTTCGATTGTGCGCCCATAACAGCCTCCCAGCTAAAATTTGATCCAGCAATTAGTGCAGCGTTCTCTGCTTCGGCAGCCATGCCAAAGCCTCGCCTGGTAAGTGGCGAAATCCGGTGAGTTATTATTCTGGGTGCAGCGGAAACGTTACCGCAGGAACTGTGCTTGCCCGGACATAGATAACGCAGTGCCAGCATGGCGACAAGTCACTGACGTCATAAAAATGTCTGGCTGTTCACATTGTGCCTTGGCGTTTGGCCATCATCGTTTTGGCAATAGAAGGTTTTAATCGGGGAAAAGCGCCGTATGGAGCCTGAAAAGCGCATTTATTGAGGGGAACTTGTGCGTGCTGAAACGGTCAAGCCAGGTGCGAATCTGAAACATCTAGTTACGAATTTGCGCTTGGCAGAATGCGCCAGATTAATATCGAAATCGCCGAAACCCTTGAGCCAGACGCGTTAATCTCGTCAAAAAGCAGGCACGATCGTGCAATCAAGGGCTTGGAAAGTGCCTGAGTCTCAGGCCAGCGTATTCACCGTGCGGCATTCCAGCAGCAAACTTGCGCCGCCGTATTCGCTGGTGCCTATCTGCAGTGTAAAACCGTGCAGATTGACGATTGCGGCCACTACGGAGAGGCCGAGGCCGAAGCCGCTTTGCTCGGTGCCGGCCTCACTGCGATAGAAGCGCTGAAAGACAGCCGCGCGCTCGGCGACGGGGATGCCAGGCCCGGAATCCTGCACCTCGATGCACGGCGTGGTGCCGCCGGGGGCAGGGTAGGCGCTGACTTTGACGATTCCGCCGCCCGGGGTGAACTTGATTGCGTTGCCCAGCAGGTTGGTCAGTGCTTCGAACAGCAGAGCGCGGTCGCCTACCAGAGTAGGTAGCGGTTCATGCAGGTCGAGTATCAGGGTGATCTGGTCTTCTTCAGCCAGCGGCAGGTGGAAATCATGTAGCTCCTGCAGCAACGGACGCAGTTCCAGTTCAACGAATGCCGAGCGCCGCTGGCGGTCTTCCAGCTCGGAAATGCGTAGCAGTCCGCGGAAGCGTGCCATCAGCGTGTCAGCTTCGCTGATGACCTGGGCAATCTGCGTGGCATGGGTCGAATCGTGTGCTGACTGCTGCTGAATACGGTAAAGCTGCGCACGCAAGCGGGTCAGCGGTGTGCGCAGGTCATGGGCGATATTGTCGCAAACGCCCTTGACCTCGTTCATGAGCTTTTCGATACGGTCGAGCATGGCGTTGACGATCACCGCCAGCATGTCCAGTTCATCGCGCCTGTTGGAGACCGGCAGACGGCCGGCCATGTCGCCGGCGATGATCGATTCGGCGCTGGCCTGGATCGCGCGGATACGCCGCAACGGCCTGCGGCGCAGTAAATGCCAGCCGGCAACACCGGGAATAATGGTCAGCGAGATGCCCCACAGCAAGGCATGCAGGATCAGCGTGCTCACCGCAAACAGAGAGCCGTTCTCGCGAACCAGCACCAGCCAGCGGCCGTCCGACGTGCGATTGACGATCGCATCGCAACTGCCTTGCGGCATGCCTGGATCATCCGATTCGATGCAATCGTTCAGTACATGAATCTGGCCGTCGATAGGCAGGTTTTTCGGGACGCTGGTGATAGGCCCGGCAACCGGGCGGAAGTTCTCGTCGAACAGACCGTAGGCATCCACCGAACGGGTATCGAAGGTCATGCTGGTGGCCAGAGCGTCCACCAGGCCCTGGCCCTCGAAGCGCGAAAACAGTTGCTGGCGATGGGTGAGCGACTGGCGGGCGAGGGTGTCCAGATAAGACGTCACCTCCCAATACAGCACGCCAAGCAGAATCACGCTCCAGGCTACGAACAGCGAGCTGTACAGCGCCAGTAATCGACTCGTGGATGATCGCCAGCCGTCAGACGGGTTCGGCAATGACATAGCCGGATCCTCGCACGGTCTGAATGAGCTGTGCGGTACCGGGTTGGTCGATCTTCTTGCGCAGACGGCCGATGTGAACGTCGATCAGGTTGGTGCCCGGATCGAAGTGGTAGCCCCAGACTTCCTGAAAAATCATCATTCGGGTGATGATCTGTCCGCTGTTGCGCATCAGAAACTCAAGCAGCTTGAATTCGGTGGGCAGCAGGGTCAGCGGCTCGCCGCCGCGACACGCTTCCCGGGTGATCAGGTTCAGTTCCAGGTCGGCAACCTGCAATACCGTCTTGGCGGCACTGACCGGGTTACTGCGTCGCAATAACACCTCGACGCGCGCAGCCATCTCATCCGACGCGAAGGGCTTGGGCAGATAGTCGTCCCCTCCGGCACGCAGGCCGCGAACGCGCTCGTCCACGTCGGAAAGGGCGCTGATCATCAGGATCGGCGTGGAAATGCCCTGGGCACGCAAATGGGTGACGATGGTCAGACCATCCATCTCCGGCAACATGCGGTCCAGGGTAATAAGGTCATAATCGCCACTCACTGCACGTGCCAGGCCGTCACGGCCATTGTCGACCCAGTCCACTTCCAGCCCGTGGCTGCTGAGTTCGGTCACGATTTCCTTTGCAGTGATGGCATCATCTTCGATTGCCAGAATTCGGGTCATGGTCCCTGCCTGAATAGATGCGTTCAAAGAGTCATTCTGCCTTTAAAACCCGCCGCGTTTCCTGAAAGAAAGTTTAATGATAGGGATCATATTTCTCGCTTTGCCGTGGAATCCGCTTCCTTGAGCTTTTGCGCTTTCTCCAGGCGACGTTTTTCTTCCTTGTTTTTGCGGTCGCGCTCCATTTTCTCTGTGGTGTCTTTTTCACTGCGGATCTGCGCATGGCTGATCAAGGCGAAAATAAAACTGCCACCGATAATGTTGCCTGCCAGGGTGGGGCCTGCAAAAGCGAACCAGAAATCCTTCCAGCCCAGCTCACCTGCGAATACAAGATAGGATACTTCGGCCGAACCCACCACGATGTGCGTGAAGTCGCCGAGCGCCATCAGGTAGGTGATCAGCACAATGATCGCTATCTTGGCGTTTTCCATCGACGCGATCATCCAGACCATGGTCGCAATCATCCAGCCCGAGACGATGCCCTTGGAAAACATCTGGGCCATGTCGTTTTCCATGACCTTGTGGCCAATTTCCAGAAACGCCTTGTCGGTGCTGGTATCGAAAATCGGCAGGTTGAGCATGACATAGGCAACCAGCAGTGTGCCGACCAGGTTGCCGGTCAGAACCACACCCCACAAGCGCAGCAGCCGCCCGATGTTGGCCAGGTTCAGCTTGCTCATGACCGGCAGCACAGCTGTGATGGTGTTTTCCGTGAACAATTGCTGACGCGCCAGGATCACCGCCAGAAACCCTGCCGAATAGCCGAGGCTGCTGATCACATGACTGCCGGGGATGCCTTCGAGGCGCGAGTTCAGCAAACCCATCGCCATCAGCGACAGGCCCATGGTCAGTCCTGCAGCCAATGCCGACCACCACAGCGCGGCTACGCTGCGCTCCAGTTCGTGGTCGCCCTGCATGCGAATGGTTTCGTGCAACACCGCCGCGCGGGGCGGCTGGTTCTCATCGATCTCGCGCTCTTCCTCGGCTGACAGGCCGGGGGTCTTGCCATCTACTTCGTGGTCCATACAACGTCCTCAGCGCCAGTGATGAAATGGACCGACCGGGGCAATGTCGGGCCGATGGTTCAGACAGGCGCCGCGCGCTGTCGTTCGCCAGCGGCGGGGCGTATCGAGAATTGTTTGAGCCAGTTGGCAGAATGTGTCGGTCTAGCCCAGCAGATCGGCGCTCTGCACGCGTTCGATACCCATGCCCAGCATGGTCTTCCAGGCGTGCTCGAGCGAGCCGTTCATGTCGATGGCGCGACAGGCGTCTTCCACCACAAAAGTGTTGAAACCGGCACTGCGTGCATCCTGCGCCGACCAGGCGACACAGAAGTCCAGCGCCAGCCCGACCACGAACAGCGTATCGATGCCGCGCTCGGTCAGGTACCCGGCCAGCCCTGTGCGGGTTGTACGGTCTGCCTCCAGAAATGCCGAATAACTGTCGATATGCGCATTGCAGCCCTTGCGCAGGACCAGTTGCGCGTGAGGCAGGTCGAGGTCGGCATGCAACTGCGCACCGTGACTGCCTTGTACGCAATGATCCGGCCACAGCGTCTGCGGACCGTAGGGCAGGGTGATGCTCTCGAACGGCAGGCGCTGCGCATGGCTGGAAGCAAAGGAAATGTGCCCGGCAGGGTGCCAGTCCTGCGTGATGACCACTTGGGAAAAGCGCGCACCCAGGCGATTGATCAACGGCAGCAGCGCATCGCCGTCAGCCACCGCCAGTTGCCCGCCGGGCATGAAGTCGTACTGCATGTCGATCACCAGCAAGGCGCAACGAGGATCGGCAGGCTTGTGGGAAAGGGGCATCGTGGGTTCTCTGGTAAGGAGTAATGAGCTCAGTTTGCCTGTTTATCGCCACGTTGGCTAAGCGGCATACCTGGCCTTGGCAAGAGTATTTTTTGGGAATTTGTATTAGGCGTTAATACGAATCTGTACTATTCGCAAAAAAATCCTGCCAGGTCCCAAGAGGCCTGGTTTCTTGCCAAGGGCTGTATGTCGATGCGTCGTACTCTCGTTTCACTTTGCGTTATCCAGGCTATCTCTCAAACTGCCTGGGCCGATCAGGTGCCTGGCGTCCAGCCTGCCATGGAGCTGCAGAATATCGATATCCAGGGCGCCGCCAATGCCGAAACGGCACAAGGGCCGGTCGATGGTTATCGGGCCTCACGCTCCGCCAGCGCAACGCGTACCGATACCTCGTTGCACGAAACCCCGCAATCGGTCAGCGTCGTGACCCGCGAAGCGGTCGAGGACATCGGTTCCATACGTTTGCAGGATGCTCTCGACTACGCGGGTGGCGTCGGGCGAGCCAACAACTTCGGCGGCCAGGGGCTGACCACCTTTACGGTGCGCGGCTTTACCACCGGCGAGTTCTATCGCAACGGCTTCCCGATCAATCGTGGTTATCCGAACATGCCGGACGCCAACACCATCGAGCGTCTTGAGGTGCTGCGTGGTCCGGCCACCACGCTCTATGGTCGCGGCGATCCGGGCGGCACCTTCAATGTGCTTTCCAAACAGCCGCTGGCCGAGCCTTCCGTGACGCTGGGCAGTCAGCTCAATGATCAGGGCATGAAGCGCGGAACGCTGGATGCTTCCGGGCCACTGGATGACGAAGGCCGGTTTGCCTATCGCCTGAATGTGGTGGGTGAGGGCGGCGATACGTTCCGTGACCACGTCGAAACCGAGCGCTATGGCGTGGCGCCGGTATTGAGCTGGCAGGTCAACGACGCCACGCGCATCACCTTCGAAGGCGACTTCATGCGCAACAACGCGCCGCTGGATCGGGGCCTGACGCGGTATGCCAACCAGACGGGCACCGCTTCCCGCGACACGTTCTTCGGCGAGAAGAGTGCGGGCAAGCTGCATAACGACAACAACATGGCACAACTGCGCTTCGAGCATGACCTCAACGCAGACTGGACGCTGGGCGGTGGCTTACAGATCCTTGACGGCTCCCTGCAGGGCGATGCCATCGAGGCCAACGGGCTGGCGGCGGACGGTCGCACGCTCGGGCGCAACTTCAACTATCGCAAGCTGGAATGGACCGATCGCGATGTGCAGCTGAATCTGACCGGGCATTTTTCAGCGGGCGGTTTCGAGCACACGCTGCTGACCGGTGTCGAGTACGAAGATTATGACTACAAGTCGATCATTCAACGTTCCAGCGGTGCAGTAGCTGCCTACCCGATCGACCTCTTCAATCCGGTCTACGGCCAGGCTCGTCCGGCACTGACCCGAACGACCACCCATGACAAGGAAAACCTCAAGACCTGGGCTGCCTTCGTACAGGACCAGGTGGCCCTGACCGAGCGCCTGAAGCTGCTGGGCGGTGTGCGTCTGGAGCGTTTCGAACATGATTACGATTCTTTCCTGCCCGGCACCAGCAGCTGGACTGCCAGCGATAACGCGGTCACACCGCGTCTCGGTCTGAGTTACGACCTGACCGACGACCTTGCCGTCTACGCCACCACCGCTCGCTCGTTCAAGCCCAACAGCGGTGCCAGCCGACTGGGTGGCGGGTTCAAGCCGGAGGAGGGCAAATCCTATGAGATCGGAACCAAGTGGGAGGCGCTGGACGGGCAACTGAGTGTCGACACGGCGATCTATCAGATCGAGAAGCGTAACGTGCTGACCACCGATCCGGTCGATTCAACGTTCAGTGTGGCGGCGGGCGAGGTGCGCAGTCGCGGCCTGGACCTGAACGTGGTCGGCAACCTGACGCCCGCGTGGCGGGTCATGGGCAGCTACGCCTACGTGGACGCCGAGGTTACCAAGGACACCACGCTACGGTCCGGTACACGGCTGATGAACATTCCCGAGCAAACGTTCAGCCTGCTCAACGTCTACGAGTTTCAGGAAGGCGCCCTGCGTGGTCTGGGCCTGGGCGGCGGCGGTCGCTATGTCGACCAGCGTGCCGGGCGTACGGCCAACACCTCTTTCTCGATGGACAGCTATACGGTGTTTGACCTGCTGGCCTATTACAAGGTCAACCCGCACGTGAAGCTCAATCTGGACCTGAAGAATGTGTTCGACACCGACTATGAGGAAGGCTCGTTCGGCAATGTCTATGCCTATCCGGGGGCACCACGGACGGTGCAGGTGGGTATTGCCTATACGTTGTGATGCTGCGTACCGGTATCGGGTTCTGATAGAGAAAGCCTGACCCTTTCAGGGGCAGGTTCAGCCGCGTGTGTCATGGGTAGCGGCCCTTGTTCACACGCAGCCGTGCATCATCAGTACTGATCGGACGTTGAAAAACCGGCACGGTGGCGAAGTTTGCCCCCTTGGAACTGTTCCTTGCCGGGTAAAATGTCCGCTCCGGCGGCTTTGAGAGCGCTCATATTATCCCGCAAGGCATTAGTGGCGGCGTCCTTTTGCTGGTAGGTATTGGCTGCTGTAAGGTTGGCATTACCCACTTCGCCAATCTGGAATTTGTAGCCAGCCTCTTTCAATGCCTTGATCTGTTTGGCGAGTCGCGAAGAGGCTTCGCTTTCCCTGGCGTACACATGAAAACTGCCAATCAGGGCAGGGTTGTCGTCGCCATTGGCAGCTTTTAATTGAACAGCAAACTTGACCAGGCCGCTTTGCGGACCTGCGGTCAGGCCACCTCCCCAATTGCTGTCCTCGACAATAATACTTCCTTTATAACCGGCATCGCGTGCGGATTTAATTAACGTGGTCTGCATGTCAGCCCATTCCTGACTTGCGCTTTTACCGCCCTGATGGAAGGTATCCAGTACAAAGCCTGTACGACTGCCAAACCTTTTGACAATGGTACTGATGTCGGCCGCGGCCTCCTTCAATTTGTCCCCCGTCAGCACGTTTCCGCTACCCTGGTTCGCATCGTCGCGGAACGTGAACTGAACTTTTACACCCTGTTTGCCCCCTTCACTGAGCAATGCTCTGAGCTTATCCAACTGCCTGCTGTCCTTGATCTGATCGTGCGTCATCTGAAAGCGCAAGGTTCCGCCTCCAATCGCTTTCAGGTCCTGAATCATCTTCGTGGCAGCGGCAGGTGTGGCGATATCATCAGGATTGACGTTGGCTCCCCCGCGCAAGACGGGCTCGGCGGTTTTGACGGGCTCGGAAGCGGAAACCTTGTCTTTGTCTTGGACTTTTGTATCTGGCTCGGCAGAGGTCGTGTTGTCTTTGACAGTGGCCACGTCATTGAGCATGGCCTTGGTATAGACCGGCGACGTTTCCGCTGCTTCAGCGGAGCGCCTGTCGGAGGGGGTGTAGGTATCGAGTTTCGTCTGCGTATCCGAAGTTGCACCCGTCGTGCCAGCGCTCGCCGGCTGTGGGGTCCTGTCTGCCGTGACAGGTTTCTCGTTAGCTGCCATGAGGCTGTCATGTGGCCCGGCTGAGCGGATATTCATCGGATGTCTCTGTGGTCTATGCGAAAAGTGACTGCGCCTGGTGAAGCAGGAGAATGAATCTCGAGGCAGGCGATAACTTATGGAATGACAGTGTTCATATAAACATGTCGGAAACTTAATTGAGCGATTGTGCGACTGTTTCCATGTTTCTGTTGTTTATTGATGCTCGGGCCCAAGGTCCAATTATATTCCTGACATTGTCCACTGGACGAGCAGGTTCGTATAGAACTTATTTCCCGTGCAGCACAAATCCGGACGGTTAATTCGGTTCTGGCCTTTTTTGTCCAAGCGCTGGTCGTTTACTGCCTGGAAACCGGGGCCGACAGCGCGCCCCGCGATCAGGCTCTACGGGGAATGATACGCAACGCCCAGGCGTAGCGTGGCATCCATAGGTTACAGGCTGATGTTGCAGGGCCCGTCAGCCAAACACCCGAATGGGCGACCCCGCATGCCACGCCTGGATGTCTTCGATCATCTGCCCGTAGAAAGTCCGGTAGTTGTTCTCGGTGACGTACCCGATGTGCGGGGTCGCCAGCACGTTGTCCAGGGTGCGGAACGGGTGGTCGGCCGGCAGCGGTTCGAGGTCGAAGACGTCCAGCGCTGCGCCGGCGATTCTGCGCTGTTGCAATGTTTCGATCAGCGCGGCCTGATCGATGATCGGGCCGCGTGACGAGTTGATCAGATAAGCGCCCGGCTTCATCCAGTTCAGTGCTTCTGTATCCACCAGGCCGCGGCTGCGATCGCTGAGCACCAGGTGCACCGACAGCACATCGGCCTGTTCGAACAATTGCTGTTTGCTGACATAAGTGACGCCGGACTCGGCAGCAGCCTCTGGCGTCAGGTTCTGGCTCCAGGCAATGACCTTCATGCCGAATGCCTGCCCGTAGCGGGCAATCCACTTACCGATACTGCCCAGGCCGAGAATACCCAGGGTTTTGCCATGCAGATCGCTGCCCAGCCCGACCTGCCAATTGCCGGCACGCAACGCGTTGGCCTCGGCCACCAGGTTGCGGGTGATGCCCATGATCAGCGCCCAGGTCAGCTCCGGTGCCGCATGCTTATAGCTTTCGGTTCCGCACACGACAATGCCCTGACGCTTGGCTGCAGCGGTATCGATCGCCGCATTGCGCATTCCGCCAGTGACCAGCAGTTTCAGCGCCGGCAGCTGGCTGAGCAGCGTCGCATCGAACAGGGTGCGCTCGCGCATCACGCAAATGATGTCGAAGTCTCGCAGGCGCCGCGCCATGGTCGATGTATCGGCAGGGTAGTCATGCAGAAAACTGATCTCGCCCATTGAGCCGAGCACGGACCAGTCCACTACAGTGCTGGCGACGTTTTGCCAGTCATCGAGTACCGCGATTTTCAATGGGGTCATTGTCTGAAGGCCTCTTGATGGGATTGTTTTTCAAGGCAAACGCTAATTGAACAGGCTGGCGGCGATATTGATCGAAAAGCCCAGAATCGCGGTGTTGAACACAAAGCAGATCAACGACTGGCCGAGCACGACCTTGCGCATTTCGCGCGTCGCTACGCCGACGTCGGAGGTTTGCACCGCGACGCTGATGGTGAACGAAAAGTACAGAAAGTCCCAGTAATCGGGGTTCTTTTCACCGCCCACAAACGCCAGTGCGGGCTCCTTGCCTTTCCAGGTGTAGAACATGCGTGCGTAATGCAGGCTGAAGATCACGCCGATCATCAGCCAGGAACCGATGACTGTCAGGCCGGTGAAGGCGTGGTGAAGCATTCTGGCGTCGTTGGAAAGGCCTTTGCTGCCGGCGATTTCAAAAATGATGGCGGCCAGACTGGCCAGTGCCGCAACGCAGACCGTGACCAGAATGACGCCTGCGTTTTCGTCTTCCCTCATGGCGACTCGCCGCACATCCTCAGCGTCGCTGCGCAACGTGCGGATGAAAATCATGATCAGATAAAGCCATACTCCCGTGTCCCAGCCAGTCAGCAGGCTCTGGGTCAGTGTCGAGTGAGGGATGAGCCAGGACCAGGCGATGCCTGCGGTCAGGCCGACCAGAGCGGCAAGGGTAAGGCGAGGGCGGGTGCGGGCGAGGTGGCGCATGCGGTCTAATCGTCACTGGACAGTACGGGACATTAGCATGCCGCTTCTGGAAGCCTAATTCGATTAAAAAAAACGGCGCGCAAGGGGGTTGCGCGCCGTGTGCCAGCCAGAGGTTGAACAGGCGGCGAGTCAACTGCGAATGTCGGACCGATTCAACGCACCAGGCAAGGCTGCTTGTTGTTGAATGTCCAGTCCGGGATCAGAAACTGCATGGCCACTGCGTCATTGCGAGCGCCCAGGCCCATGCCTTTGTACAGTTCATGAGCCTTGGCCAGCTGGTCCATGTCCAGCTCGACACCGAGCCCCGGTTTGTTCGGGACCTCGACCTTGCCACCGACGATTTGCAGCGGCGCCTTGGTCAGACGCTGTCCGTCCTGCCAGATCCAGTGGGTATCGATCGCCGTGATAGTGCCCGGCGCTGCAGCGGCCACGTGGGTGAACATCGCCAGGGAAATATCAAAATGGTTGTTGGAGTGCGAGCCCCAGGTCAGGCCCCACTCGTTGCACATCTGCGCCACCCGTACCGAGCCCTGCATGGTCCAGAAATGCGGGTCGGCCAGTGGAATGTCCACCGACTGCAACTGAATGGCGTGACCCATTTCCCGCCAGTCGGTGGCGATCATGTTGGTGGCCGTCTTGAGGCCGGTAGCGCGGCGGAACTCGGCCATCACTTCACGACCGGAATAACCGTTTTCCGCGCCGCACGGGTCTTCGGCGTAGGCCAGCACATGATGCTGATCGCGGCACAGGCGGATCGCTTCCTTGAGCGACCAGGCGCCGTTCGGGTCCAGCGTAATGCGCGCGTCGGGGAAGCGTTCGGCGAGCGCCGTCACCGCTTCGATTTCCTGGTCGCCGCTCAACACGCCGCCCTTGAGCTTGAAGTCCTGAAAGCCGTAACGCTGATGTGCAGCTTCGGCCAGGCGCACCACGGCCTGCGGCGTCAGTGCTTCTTCATGGCGGATACGGAACCAGTCATTATCGGCCTCGGGTTCGCTGCGGTAGGCCAGATCGGTCTTGCGCTGGTCGCCGACATAAAACAGGTAACCGAGCATTTCAACCTGATCGCGTTGCTGACCTTCGCCCAGCAATGCCGCAACCGGTACTTCCAGATGCTGGCCGAGCAAGTCGAGGAGCGCCGCTTCCAGCGCGGTGACCGCATGAATGGCAATGCGCAGGTCGAACGTCTGCAAGCCACGGCCACCGGAGTCCCGATCGGCAAACGCCTTGCGTGCCTGGTTGAGGATTTTCTGGTAAGTGCCAATGCTGCTGCCGACGACCAGCGATCGCGCGTCTTCCAGCGTCTGGCGAATCAGCTCGCCGCCAGGCACTTCGCCCACACCGACATGCCCTGCGTTGTCCTTGAGAATGACTACGTTGCGGGTGAAGTAGGGGCCATGTGCACCGCTCAGGTTGAGCAGCATGTCGTCATGGCCCGCTACGGGCACAACCTGCATCTCGGTAATGATGGGGGCCTTGCTGGTGATATTGGATTGCTGAATGTTCATGACGGGTCCTTTAAACGTAAGGCCTTGAAAATATGACCGATGAAAAAGCGGCTGCGCACGTGCATCAGTGGGTCGCCGGGGTCTGAATGGCGGCGACCGGCGTCGCGCCAGGCTTGGGGGTATTGCGCGCGGCGAAAACGATGATCGCGGCGATGATCGAAGTGGCTGTCAGGCCGTACAGTCCGCCCTGGATCGAGCCGGTGTGTTCTTCCAGCAGGCCGAATGTGGTCGGAGCCACGAAGCCGCCGAGGTTGCCCACCGAATTGATCAGCGCGATGACCGCAGCGGCGATCCGCGCGTCCAGATAGGCCTGCGGGATCGGCCAGAACAGCGAAGAAGCCGACTTGAAACCCAGTGCGGCAAAGCAGATGGCAACGAAAGCGAAGATCGGGCTGCCTGTGGTCGACATGAACATCCCGGCAGCGGCAATCAGCAGAGCAATGGCTACCCAGGCTTGCTGGCGTTTCCACTTGGCGGACAGCGAGGCGAACACGTACATGCCGATGATCGACAGCAGCCACGGAATCGAGTTGAACATGCCGACTTCGAAGTCAGTCAGGCTGCCCATCTTGCGGATGATGCTCGGCAGCCAGAACGTCGCTGCGTAAATCGTCAGCTGGATGAAGAAGTAGATCAGGCAGAACAGAATGATCTGACCGTCTTTGAGCAGCTTGCCGATGGACGCCTTGACCGGCGTCGCCGCTTCACGGGCAGCCTGCTCGGCATCGATGGCGTTGACCAGTGCATCCTGTTCTTCGCGGGTCAGCCACTTGGCATCGTGCGGCTTTGAGTCCAGCCAGAACCAGACGAAGAAGCACAGGCCGACCGAGAACATGCCTTCGATGAAGTACATCCACTGCCAGCCCTTCAGGCCGAAACCGGTGATTTGCAGCAGCAGGCCGGACAACGGGCCCGAGATCAACGAGGCGATGGCCGAACCGCTGAGGAAGATGGCAATCGCCTTGCCACGCTCGACGCCGGGAAGCCAGCGGGTGAAGTAGTAGATCACGCCTGGAAAGAAACCGGCCTCGGCCACGCCGAGCAGAAACCGCAAAATGTAGAAGTGGGTTTCGGTCTGGATAAAGGCCATGCAGGCCGCAACGATGCCCCAGGTCAGCATGATCCGCGTCAGCCAGATACGTGCGCCGACTTTCTGCAACAGGATGTTGGAAGGGACTTCGAAGAGGGCATAGCCGATGAAAAACAGTCCGGCACCCAGGCCATAGGCAGCAGCGCCGATACCCAGGTCATGCTCCATGTGCGAACGCACGAAGCCGATGTTGACCCGGTCGATGTAGTTGACGATGAACATGATGACGAAAAGCGGCAGGACGTGACGTTTGACCTTCGATACGGCTGAATTCAGAACCGAACCTGTGCCGTCGGCCATCCTGGAATTGGATGTGCTCACAGTTGAATCTCCCACTCGTTGTTTTTATGCGGGTATGTGCGAAGTCTGTCCCTCGCATTGTCGGTCATCATACAAGTAAAAAGCCGTTGTGCAATCCCTTGGCGGTGATGATCTGCAAGATTATCAACCTCGAGGCATTTGCCGTTGTGCGGGTGTGTCGAGCCTGTGTGACGGCGTTAATTTAAAGTTTTGACCAGTAAATGCTGAGGTTTTTGCTTGTGTACATCAGCTGGACCTGACCGGTGACTTGAACGCAATGGCCGATGGGAGGCAGGGTGGGTGGAAGCAGGAGCTTTGACATCCGGGAAAGACTTGTAATACAAGTAAGACAACTGCGCCGGGCTGTCAAACCCGGCTTCCGGCCGCTCTCAGTCCGGTATTCGCGCTGCCATGGCCGTGATACGGCAGCATAAACAGACAAGTCAGGATTCATTCACCATGCAAGAGCCTGCCAGCACAGCGCCCAAACGCCGTCAGCACAACCTGGCCACCGATCTGGTCACCGAACTGAGCCAGCGCATCCTGCTCGGCAAGATCGCACCCGGTCAGAAGCTGCCGTCCGAGAACCAGATCGTCCGCGAGCACGGCGTTAGCCGTACCGTGGTACGTGAAGCGATTTCCAAATTGCAGGCGTCCGGGCTGGTGGTGACCCATCACGGCATCGGCACCTTCGTGCTCGAGCGCAGTGATCAGACGGGGCTGCGCCTCAAGGTCGAGACCGTTTCCAGAGTGCGCGATATCATCGAACTGCGCATCGGCCTGGAAACCCAGGCCGTGGCGCTGGCGGCTGTGCGCCGTACCGATGAGCAACTGGCGGCCATGCGTCAGGCGCTGGATGATTATCAGGACCTGCTGGCCAACGACGACAGCTGCGTCGAGGCTGACAAGCGCTTTCACATGCTGATCGCCGAAGCCACCGGCAACCCGTATTTTCTGGAGATCATGCAACACCTGGGCAGTGCGGTCATTCCGCGCAGCCGCATTGCATCGAGCGAGCGGGCAGGTAACAACCTTGCGCATCAGGGCTACCTGGCCAACCTGGAACACGAGGCATTGCTCAGCGCCATTCGCCGCAAGGACCCGGATGCCGCGCGCGCGGCGATGTGGACGCATCTGAGCAACAGCCGAGAGCGGCTGGTTCCACTGGAGTAGGCGCGAACGTGTTTGCTCCCACAAGAGCCCTCCATACTCGAGCGTACGGCAAAAATGTAGGAGCGAACCGGGCGACGCTTCGCTTGTTCGCGAAAGGGGCCGTATAGCCGCAGAAGATTCGGCGTTCAAAACGACGCCTTCGCGAACAAGTTCGCTCCTACAAAAGCCCCCATGCTTGAGCGTACGGCANAGTTCGCTCCTACAAAAGCCCCCATGCTTGAGCGTACGGCAAAAATGTAGGAGCGAACTTGTTCGCGAAAGGGGCCGTACAGCCGCAAAAGATTTGGTGTTCAAAACACCGCCTTCGCGAACAAGTTCGCTCCTACAAAAGCCCCCATGCTTGAGCGTACGGCAGAAATGTAGGAGCGAACTTGTTCGCGAAATGGGTCGTACAGCCGCAGAAAATTTGGTGTTCAACACCACCCCTTCGCGAACAAGTTCGCTCCTACAAAAGCCCCCATGCTTGAGCGTACGGCAAAAATGTAGGAGCGAACCGGGCGACGCTTCGCTTGTTCGCGAAAGGGGCCGTATAGCCGCAGAAGATTCGGCGTTCAAAACACCGCCTTCGCGAACAAGTTCGCTCCTACAAAAGCCCCCATGCTTGAGCGTACGGCAGAAATGTAGGAGCGAACTTGTTCGCGAAAGGGGCCGTATAGCCGCAGAAGATTTGGTGTTCAAACACTGCCTTCGCGAACAAGTTCGCTCCTACAAAAGCCCCCATGCTTGAGCGTACGGCAGAAATGTAGGAGCGAACTTGTTCGCGAAAGGGGCCGTATAGCCGCAGAAGATTTGGTGTTCAAACACCGCCTTCGCGAACAAGTTCGCTCCTACAAAAGCATCCCATGCTTGAGCGTACGGCAGAAATGTAGGAGCGAACTTGTTCGCGAAAGGGCCCGCACAGCCGCAGAAGATTTGGCGTTCAAAACACCGCCTTCGCGAACAAGTTCGCTCCTGCAAAAGCCTGGCCCCACGGTATCGACGATACAAGGGAGGCGGTTGCGTACTACGGTGTTGCGTTCAGCACGCCGAGCATCACGTGGCTCTGCCACTCGAAATACGGGTTGAAAGTCAGTCGCGCATGGATCTTGCCTGGCTCGGTATAGCCCCAGTCCGAATACCACACCGGCTCGCCGGCCATGCACCTGGCGGTGTCCGCCGTGCTCTGGCCGTTCCAGCAGATACGCTGGCTGCCGGATACGCCGTAAAGCGGATTGTCCGCTGAAAAAAGCAGGCCCATGTGTGAGAAGCGGCTGATGCGGTATTCCGGCAGGTAGTCCTTGCGCACCTCGACGCGCGGCGTATCGGCAGCCCGGGCGGGAAGGTCGCCGTACCAGATCAGGCGACTGGCGGGGCTGCTGAAGCGCTGGCTGAAATTATCCAGCACGTAATCAGTGTCGAGTACCGAGTCGTGCTCGGCGATGGCGATGAACACCGGCTTTGCATAGCGCCGCTGATGCAGGCGGTCCTGGGCCAGCGCGCTGCTGCGATAGAACTGGGCAAAACCATTGGTGGGCATGTTCATGTAGCGAACCGGCGTCTGCATTGGGCGCAGGCCTTGATTCGGCGCGGCAAGCCAGGGTCGTGCCCAGCCGATCCACGGAGTCAGCCAGGCATAGCCGCTGTTGGAGCGAAATGCCGGCGAGAACAAGAGCAGCCCGGAGATTTCGTCGTGCCCATAGGCGTAATCGAGGACCAGATTGGCGCCGGTGGAAAAGCCGCCCAGATAGACCTTCGGCACTTCACGAGCGAGCAGTTGCGCCTGTTCGCGTACCACTTGCTGCCACTGTTCGAGGCGCACGTCGAGCATGTCTTCGGGCTTGGTGCCGTGCCCCGGCAACAGCACGGTTCGGACCAGATAGCCCTGAGCAGCGAGCGTCTGTGCCACGTCATGAAACGACCACGCCGAATCCCCCAGGCCATGCACCAGCAGCACGCCGCCCTTGGGTGTCCCGCTCGGGGTCCACTGGCGCGGCGCGTTCCAGTCCAGCTCGGCCTGGTGGTCGGCGGTCTGGAAGTTGCGCTGGTTGCGGATCAGCTCGAGGGTCTGCTGACGGTAGTCTTCAAAGCGCTGTTTCGGCTCTTCGCTTTCTGCCATTGACGTGCAGGCTTGCAGGGTCAGCAGCGACAGCAGGCTGGCGAGTCGGAATTTGATCAAAGGGGCGCCTGTGCACACATATTCGAGGGTTCAAAAGGTCGACGCGGGCACTCTGCCATGTACGTCGCGCCCGTGACTACTTTCAGGCACACTCGGGCGTTCTATAACTTCAACAAAATGTATCCATATGCCCAACCATTGCAAGCCTCGCCACGCGTCAGGAGTCGTTCATGTTCGCCCTTGACCGAGCGCTGGCCCAGGACATCGTCGACCGGGCCATGACCATCCTGCCTTACAACGTCAATGTCATGGACTACCTGGGCATCATCATCGGCAGCGGTGATGCCGAGCGCTTGTGTACCCGTCATGAGGGTGCGCAGCGAGTGCTGGCCAACCGGCAGGTGGTGGAAATCGATTCTCTGGCAGCGTCGCAGCTCGGGGGTGTCAAGCCGGGCGTCAATCTACCGCTGATGCTCGACCATCAACTGGTTGGCGTGCTCGGCATCACCGGCGAGCCGGACGAGGTGCGGGTGTATGGCGAATTGGTCAAGATGACTGCCGAGATGCTCATGGAACAGCGTCGTCAGCAGGCTGACCTTCAGTGGCGGGCGCAACGCAGCGAAGACCTGCTGGCTCGCCTGCTGTTGCCGGATTGTCCCGATAGCCTGGTGGATGAAGCACGACAGTTGGGTTTGCAGCCGCACATGGCGCGCCAGGTGGTACTGCTGCAGTTTGCCGAGGAGGGGCTGGCTGCCAGCCAGGTTGCCAAATGGCTTGGCACGCGCTATGCCGACAGCTGGTGCGTGCTGCGTGAGCCGACCTTGCTGTACTGGTGCCGCGCGACGGGCAAGGAGCGTGACGATGCGCTGCTGCTCAAGCAGTTCGATGAACACCACTGGTCAGTGCTGCGTATGGCCACCGTGGCGCAATCGGCGGACCTGCCCACCCTGCGCCAGGCCTGCGCGGCAGCGCGGGATCTGCTCGACTACGCCCGTCAGGCAAGGCCGGCGCAGCGCCTGCTGCGTCTTGAAGCCTATCGGCTGCCAGTGCTGTTCTGGCGTTACCGGCATGACTGGCTGGCCGAACACGTCGCCGAGCCAATGGAGCGTCTGCACGCGCATGCGCAACTGCTCGACACCTTGTGCAAATGGTTCGAGTACAGCGGCGAAAGTCAGGCCTGCGCCGAAGCGCTGGGTATCCATCGCAACAGCCTGCGCTACCGGCTGGAGAAGATTGGTGAGTTGACGGGCTGCGACCCTTACAAGACCGACGACCTGCTGCAACTGTACTTGGGCGCGCAGATGATCACTCGTCAGACCTGAAGCCGGGTTTTGTTCAAACGCCCGATAATGGCGACGGATCATTGTGCGAGCGGCAGGCGGCAAGCAAGGTCTTGAATGAGAGCATTCGAGCACCGGATCTGGAGAACAACAATGAAAATAGTCATCGCCCCCGACTCGTTCAAGGACAGCCTCAGCGCCCAGGCAGTTGCCGACGCGATCGCCAGTGGTCTGGCCGAAGTCTGGCCGCACGCCGAGCTGATCAAATTCCCGATGGCAGACGGCGGGGAGGGCACCATCGAGGCGCTGCTGGCTGCCTGCAATGGCGAGCTGATGAGCGCCAGCGTCAGCGGCCCGCTGGGCGCCCCGGTCAATGCCCAGTGGGGCTGGCTGGCGGACAGCAGGACCGC
The DNA here is from genome assembly GCF_020312195.1 of Pseudomonas sp. P129. Lineage (NCBI taxonomy): Bacteria > Pseudomonadati > Pseudomonadota > Gammaproteobacteria > Pseudomonadales > Pseudomonadaceae > Pseudomonas > Pseudomonas sp. P129. The sequence goes on from NZ_JAGPYS010000004.1 coordinate 163,827, forward strand.
AATCATCGAAATGGCCATGGCCAGCGGTCTGCAACTGCTGACCCTGGCACAACGCGACGCCTGCGTGACCAGCACGGAAGGCACCGGCCAGTTGATCTCGGCGGCACTGGATGCGGGAGCCCGTCGGGTGATCCTGGCCATCGGCGGCAGCGCAACCAATGACGGCGGCAGCGGCATGCTTTCAGCCTTGGGTGCACGCTTTCTGGATGCCGACGATCAACCGCTGGCGCCGGGCGGGCTTGCGCTTGCGAACCTGGCGCGTATCGACCTGAGCGGTTTCGATCCACGCTTGTCTGACGTGCGCGTCGAGATCGCCGCCGACGTCGATAACCCCCTCTGCGGGCCGAATGGCGCCTCATCTATCTTCGGCCCGCAAAAAGGCGCATCGCCCGAGCAGGTCGTGGCGCTGGACGCCGCACTCGGCTGTTTTGCCGACCAAACGGCTCAGGTTCTCGGCCAGGACTTGCGCGACAGCCCTGGCAGCGGTGCAGCGGGGGGCATGGGCTTTGCCGCCAAGGCCTACCTGAAGGCCTCGTTTCGTGCCGGCGTGGAAGTGGTGGCCGAACTGACCGGGCTGGAACAGGCGCTGATCGGTGCCGATCTGGTCATCACCGGCGAAGGCCGTTTCGACGCGCAAACCCTGCGTGGCAAGACACCGCTTGGTGTTGCGCGAGTCGCCCAGCGTCGGCAAGTGCCGGTGATTGTGCTGGCGGGAACCCTTGGCGACGGCTATGAGCAGATGTATGCGCACGGCATCGGCGCAGCCTTTGCTCTGGTCAGCGGCCCAATGAGCCTCGAGCAGGCCTGCCGCGAGACCCGCCGCCTGCTGCACGAGCGTGCGCGCGACGTGGCGCGGCTCTGGCAAATGGCTTCGGGCGGTTGATGACTGCGCTGTGATCAGCGGGCACCGGACGAGCGATTGGCCGTTATTTTAAGTAACCCTGCAAATGATCACTGGGCGTCCTAAAGAATTATTTGATCAGGGCGATACGCTGTCGGTTGTCTGACAACTTCGTGTCGGGCACTGCCCTCAAAAAATATAAAGAGCCGTGGTCATGAATCTACGCAAACTCACTATCGCTCGTCGTGCCGGTCTGGGTTTTACCCTTATTTCCCTGCTGGTGGCATTGCTGGGGTGGTTTGCGCTGGCGCAGATGTCGACCATCCGGCAGAGTGAAGTGGCGGTGGAGACCAACTGGCTGCCCAGCATGCGAGTGGTCAACGATATCCGCGAAATCATGCTGCGCATTCGGACCATTTCCTTGCGCATGGCACTGGACACCGATCCTGCGAGTATTCCGACCTACCGTGGTCAGATGGATGTGCGTCTGGGCGATCTGGACAAGAAGCTGTCTGTCCTCAAGACCTTTGTCGACACCCCGGAAGAGAAGTCGCTGACCGACCAGTTCATGGTGACCGTGGGCCAATACCGCAGTGCGCTGGACCGTTCCTTTGCACTGGCCAGCCAGGGCGACAGCGTCGGGCTGAACAAGCTGCTGCTGGTCGACATGAAGCAGATCGTCGACGGTTCCGGCAAGCAACTCGGTGACCTGGCCGACTTCTATCTCACTCAGGTCGATGCGGAAGGCAAGTCGGCCGGGGCCCAGTACGACAAGTCGCGCGACATCGTCATTATCTTTGTGGTCATTGCCGCGCTGTGCACCATCGGCCTGGCACTCTGGCTGACCCGCAGCATCGTCGGCCCGCTGCAACGTGCAGTAACCGCCGCCGAGCAGGTTGCCAACGGCGACCTGACCCATACCATCGAAGTCGATGGCGAAGACGAAGTCACCCGACTGTTGCGTGCCCTGGCGATGATGCAGGTCAATCTGCGTGAAGCCATGCGCCACATCGGCAGTTCGGCCACTCAACTGGCATCGGCCGCCACCGAACTCAACTCGGTCACCGAAGACAGCTACCGCGGGCTGAACCAGCAGAATGCGGAGATCGACCAGGCCGCCACAGCGATCAACGAAATGACCTCGGCAGTCGAGGAAGTTGCGCGTAACGCCGTATCCACGTCGGACGCCTCCAACCAGTCCAGTACCTCGGCATTGGCGGGCCAGACGCGGGTGATCGAGACGGTGCAGTCGATCCAGACGCTGACCGACAACGTGCAGGCCACCTCGACGCTGGTGCAAAACCTTGCCAATCAGTCGCAGGACATCGGCAAAGTGCTGGACGTGATCCGCTCGATTGCCGAGCAGACCAACCTGTTGGCACTCAACGCCGCCATCGAAGCGGCACGTGCAGGCGAGTCGGGCCGTGGTTTCGCGGTGGTGGCGGACGAAGTCCGCGCATTGGCGCATCGCACCCAGCAGTCGACGCTGGAAATCGATTCGATGGTCAGCGCCATGCGCAGCGGTTCAGCGCAGGCGCTCGACTCGATGAACACCAGCCGCGCTCGGGCCGACTCGACATTGGCACTGGCCAAGGGCGCGGGCGAGTCCTTGAGCGAAATCACCTCGTCGATCAATCAGATCTCCGAGCGCAATCTGGTGATTGCCAGCGCGGCGGAAGAGCAGGCGCAGGTCTCGCGTGAAGTCGACCGCAACATCGTCAACATTCGCGATCTGTCCATGCAGTCGACTCAGGGTGCCAACCAGATCAGTGCGTCGAGCCATGAATTGTCGCGTCTGGCGGCCGATCTGAATCAGGTGGTCTCACGCTTCAAGGTGTAAAACCCTACATTGATACAGGTTGTGTCCGCTTGCCGACGATCGACCGGACGCGCATTATGCCCTCGGTCGAAATGACCTCCGGTACAGTCTGGGCACAACCTTATCGAAGGGGGCGGCATCGCTTCATGAATAACAATAATCAAACCTTCAGCAGTTGGCTGCGCTCGCCAGCCCATCACCAGTGGCTGGCACTGGAAGGCAATCGTCTGTTGACCTTCGCCAAGGCTTCCAGGCTGGACAACGGCTTTGGCAGTCTTGATGACTACGGTCGGCTGATGGTTGGTGCCACCGCAGGAACCATGAACACGGCGCGCATGACCCACTGTTTTGCCATGGCGCATGCGCAGGGCATTCCCGGCTGTGCTGCGCTGGTCGATCACGGTATCGCCGCACTGCGTGGACCGTTGCACGATGCCGAGCACGGCGGCTGGTTCAGTGCCGCGCTCGAAGACGGCGGCAAGATCGACAAACAGGCTTATCTGCATGCGTTCGTCGCACTGGCGGCCAGCTCTGCCGTGGTGGCGGGGCGGCCTGGTGCGCAGGCATTGCTGTCAGACGCCATCCAGGTGATCCAGACGCATTTCTGGAGCGAGCAGGAAGGCGCCATGCGTGAGTCATTCGCGCGGGACTGGAGCAGTGAAGAGTCGTATCGCGGCGCCAACAGCAACATGCATAGCACCGAAGCCTTCCTTGCACTCGCCGATGTGACGGGTGACGCGCAGTGGCTCGACCGGGCGCTGAGCATTGTCGAGCGGGTTATCCATGAGCATGCCGGTGCCAACAACTTTCAGGTCATCGAGCATTTCACCCAGGACTGGCAGCCGCTTGCCGATTACAACTGGGAAAACCCGGCTGACGGTTTCCGGCCCTTCGGCACTACGCCGGGGCATGCTTTTGAATGGGCGCGGCTGGTGTTGCATCTGGAGGCTGCGCGCCGTCAGGCTGGACGCGCCAACCCCGAATGGTTGCTGGACGATGCCCGCCAACTGTTTGCCAATGCCTGCAGATACGGTTGGGATGTCGACGGTGCGCCGGGTATTGTCTACACCCTCGACTGGCAGAACGAGCCAGTAGTCCGTCACCGCCTGCACTGGACTCATTGCGAAGCGGCCGCCGCTGCCGCCGCATTGCTGCAACGTACCGGCGAGCAGCAGTATGAAGACTGGTATCGCTGTTTCTGGGAGTTCAACGAGACCCTGTTCATCGATCACGAGCATGGCAGCTGGCGCCATGAACTGAACGAACGCAACGAGCCCAGCGCAGACATATGGCCCGGCAAGCCGGACCTTTACCACGCCTATCAGGCCACGTTATTGCCGGTGTTGCCCTTGGCGCCAAGCCTGGCCAGCGCACTGGCGGGGCTGGAATGAACGGCTAGCGTCAGTTGGGCCTGAAATCCGGGGTCAAAGCGCAGGGATGCGTTTGTCGGTCAGGCGAATGATCTGCCGGGCCAGGAAGCTGCCGGTCAGGATCACGCCGAACAGGCGCAGGGTCTGCATGGCCAACACGAAACCGACGTCGGCGTGCGTATCGATGGCAATAATGGCCATGGTGTCCAGGCCGCCCGGGCTGGTCGCCAGGTACACCGAGAGATAATCCTTGCCCATCATCACGGCAATCAGCCAGGCCGACACGGCGCAGAGCACGATCAACAGCAATGAGGCCAGAATCATCATCGGCAGCCGTCTCCAGACGTACTGCACCGTCGGCCGGTCGAAACGCAGCCCGACGTAGCAGCCTATGGCACCGTAAGCGATGGGCAGCAACCACGCCGGGACGGTGATCTGCATTACCCCGCTCAGTTGCAGCGCGCCGCCCAGCATCAGTGGCACCAGCAAGGCACCTGCGGGAAGACGCGAACCGACTGCCACGCCAGCGACAATGACTGCCAGGCTCAGCGCCAGGTCGACAACGTTCAGGCTGGGCAATGCCGCTGCACTGCTGTGCAGGGCCGCAGCTGAATCCGGTATGCCGATGAAATGGCTGACCAGCGCGCCGATAGTCACCACGCAGACAACGCGTACATATTGCATGGTGGCGACGATGCGCGAGTCGGCACCGTAATCCTCGGACATCGCGACCATTGCCGAAGCCGCGCCCGGTGAAGTACCCCAGGCTGCGGTGTTGCTAGGGATACCGGCAAAGCGCACCAGCACCAGTCCAACCGCCGCGCTCAGCACCACCGTGAGGATCGTCGCCAGGAGCATGACGTGCCATGAATGAAGGGCGGTGAGCAGCACGCTGACCGACATGGCATGCGCGATCAGCACGCCGACCGTGCCCTGACCGAGTTGAAAGGCCCGCTTGGGCATACGGATGCTGGCGCCTGAAACACCAAAGCCGATGGCGACCAGCATGGGCCCGAGGAACATCGCAGCAGGCATATCGAACAGTTTGAGCAGTTGCCCGGCAATGCCGGCCATCAGGATCAGACCCGCCCATTGAGTCAGCGGGGAAAGGGAGGAAAGCGAAAAGCGTGAAGCGTTTGACAAGGACGTTCTCCTTGATTGGGGTAAATCACATACGCACAGTATCGACTTCGCAACTCATCAAGTCTATTTTCTAATAATCATGAATTGATAACTTTGGTTGATAGATATGGACCTGCGCGATCTCACCTATTTCGAAACCATTGCCGAACTGGGTCATCTCGGACGCGCTGCGGAGAAGCTCAATCGCAGCCAGCCAGCGCTGACCAAAAGCATTCAGCGCCTTGAGGAATCATTCGGCACGCGACTGTTTCAGCGTGACGGCCGACGCATCAAGTTGACGCCCGTGGGCGAGCTGCTCCAGGCGCGTGGCAAGGAATTGCAGCAAAGCATCGCCCAGACCCAGCGCGAGATTCGGGATTTCGCCAGTGGCATGGTGGGCAACATACGGGTCGGCTGCGCTGCGACGATGGCGGAATACCTGATGCCGAAACTGACTTCGGCCTTGTTGCAGCGTACCCCCGACGTCACCTTGAAGCTGGTGATAGGTCAGGATGACCTGCTGCGCGAATCGTTGCGCTCCGGTCAGCTGGACATGATCATTTGCGCGCTGGCGCCCGACAGCGAAGACGTCACCAGCTTCGCCATACTGCAGGACGAAGCTGTGGTGGTCGCCAGCAAGAATCATCCGATTTTCCAGCCGTCGTTGAAGATGAGTGACCTGTGCGCGTATCGCTGGGTACTGCCGCCGGTGAGTGTTTCATCGCGCAAATGGCTCGACGCGACCTTCGCCGCTCACGGCCTGCCGCTGCCGACGGTGCAGATCGAAGCGAATTCGATCTCGCTGCTGCCGGGGCTGATTGCCCGCAGCAACCTGTTGAGCTTCATTGCCCGCGAGTCGCTGGAGTTCGGCAAGACCATGCAGCACCTGCGTGAGGTGCCGCTCGAGCAGACCACCCTCAAACGCACCATCGGTGTGACGTTGCGCAAGGGCGGTTATCTGTCTCCTGCGGCAGAAGGCATGTTGCAGATGCTGCGCGACAACGGCGGGGACTTTCTGGGTTGGGGGTGACAGCCTGCGTTCAGCCGCTCCCCGGCAGAGCCTGAAAGCCACTCAGGTACCTTGCCAGCGCCTCTGCGCCCAGTTCCACGGTCGAGCTGGTACCCGCCCAACTGCAGGCCAGCATCAAGTTGCGCGGCAAGTCGAAGTCCTCAACCATAAAACCATTGGCGTCTAGACCTCTGTCGTCGTGGGGAACCAGTTCGCGCAGCGACGCTACCGGTTCAAAGTAAGCCCACACCGGCTTATTCAGTGCGACCGCCATACCGACTTCGAAGGCCGTGCCCGAATCCGGTTCCAGGCCGCGGAACACGTTCAGGTTGACCAGCATCGCTGAGCAGCGGTGGATCATTGCGACATTCATCGAGTAAATCTGCTGCGCGGTTTCGTGCGCGGTCCGTCCCTGCGTGACCTCATTGTCAAACGGATACAACCCCTCAAGCCCGTGTGCCGCGCACAATGCCTTGAGATAGCGTCCATGTTCCACGGCGTCGGTCCTGAACACGTCGAAGCCTGCGAGATAAACCAGTGGCGCGTGCATATTCGTCTCTCGGCTGCAGATATTATCCCGCCGATTCTAAAGCCGGCCGTCAGCCCGCGATACATGCCATTGATCGGCCGAAACACGTTCAGCAGGCGTTTGCGCTGGAATCTGTACGGATAACCAGTATCCTTGTTCAGTCTGCTCATTTGTATGTGAACGCTGGCCTTGAATACTTCGCCCCTCGACAATCCGTTTTATTACCTGGAAAACTTCCGTCAGGTCCTTGGCTGGATTGCCCGGCGCTACGATGACCTGCTCGATGCAACCGAGCGCCGCTTCATCAGCGAGTTTGCCGAATTGCCGATGCCCGCCCAGGGTTTGCTGGTGCGCATGGTGATGCGCAAGGGTGTGTTGTTTCGGGCCAGCAAACTCGGTTATGTCGAGATTGGCGATCCTCATGACGCCGTGCTGCCGCTACTGGCGCGGGAGTGGGTCGACAGCGCTCCGCCACTGGGCTTGAGCGAGCTGTTCCAGCTGCTGCGTCGGGATGAGTTGAGCCACTGCTTCAAAGACCACGCGGTCAAGGGCCCTGAGCGCAAGCAGGAATGGTTCGAGCGCCTGCAGCCGATGTACCCGTCGCCGCAGTCCCTTGAACAATGGTACCCGACGTTGTCCGACGCTGTGTTCGGCCTGAAGATCATGCCGCTGTGTGATCGCCTGCGCTTGCTGTACTTCGGCAATCTGTACCAGGAATGGTCTGAATTCGTGCTGGCTGACCTGGGTATCTACCGCTACGAAAAGGTCGAGTTCTCGCTGGAGGCGCGCGGCATCAACCAGCGTGCCGACATTGATGTGTGCCTGCAATTGCATGCCTGCCGGGAAGCACTGGAAACCTGCCTGGAGCTGCATGCGCTGGCCGAGCGTGTCATTGCCATCGAGTGCGGCAATCCGTGGTTGCTGATGCGTCGTGGCAAACTGCTGTTCCGTATCGGGCAACAGGCCGAGCGCATCCAGGACTGGCCTCTGGCGATGGCGGTGTATCGTCAGTCGAGCTACCCCGGCGCGCGTTCAAGGCAAATCCGCGTGCTGGAGCGCAATGCCGAGTATGCAGCGGCGCTGACGCTGGCGGAGCAGGCCCGTCTTGCACCGGAAAGTGATGCGGAGGTCCAGCACCTGTCACGCGTCTTGCCACGCCTGCAACGCAAGCTCGGCCTGGCGGCGGCGCGCAAGCGCACGGTGCGGGCCATTGCACGGCTGGACGTGCAGGTCACGCCGGTGTCGGGGATGAGTGTCGAGCGTCTGATACGCCTGCACCTCGAAGCCGAGCAGGGCGGGGAAGTGCATTACGTCGAGAATGCGCTGATCAATTCACTGTTCGGGCTGCTGTGCTGGCGAGCCATTTTTGCGCCGTTGCCGGGTGCATTCTTTCATCCGTTTCACAGTGCGCCGAGTGACCTGTACAGCCCTGACTTCTATCAGCGCAGGGCTGCGTTATTCGATGCCTGTCTGGTGCAACTGGAGTCGGATGAATACCTGGCGACCATTCGTGAGCATTTTGAAAGCAAATACGGCCTGCAATCACCCTTCGTATTCTGGGGAGCGCTGACGCCGGAGCTTCTGGAGCAGGCGCTCTATTGCCTGCCGGCAGCGCACTTGCTTCGCTGGTTTCGTCGCCTGTTGCAGGACATAAAAGCCAACCGGACAGGGATGCCCGACCTGATCCAGTTCTTTCCGCAACAGCGTCGTTATCGAATGATCGAGGTCAAGGGGCCGGGTGATCGCCTCCAGGACAACCAACTGCGCTGGCTGGACTTCTGTGCCGAGCATGGCATGCCGGTGGAGGTGTGTTACGTGCAATGGGCAACTGACGACAGTGCTTGTGTCAGTAGCGACCTGTCAGACCATCAAGGGGCCTTGTGCCCGTCCTGACTGTCCTGGTGATCTGCATCATGCGGGTGTTTCGAGTCATGAGGCTTGTCATCTGCACTGCCGTTCTTTCCGGGCAAGGGATCCATGCCTTTGGTGCCGGGGCTTGTGCCTGGTGCGCCGGGGCTGGTTCCATCGACGTTCTTTTCCGTACCGGTGCCTGGGACCTTAGGGCTGTCGCCTGCCGGGTTGGTCGGGCCGGTCGACCCTGCAAATGCGCTGGTGCCCGAGAGGGCCAAAAATGCTGCGAGGCTTATGGCCCCCAATCTATTCCTGATCATGATGCAACCTCCATAAGTACAGGGACTGAAACGGTGCCGCTAGAAAGGTGGACCCGCGGGCAGGGCATGGTCCTGCCCGCGTAAGACGCCTGATTACTGAGTCTTGGTCTTTTCAGTGGGGGTGCTCTTGTCGTGCGTGCCGTGTGTCGTCTTGTCGTGCTTCATCGAACGCTCGGCTGCCGCTTCCTTGCTTTCAGTCTGCACACCTGGGGTCTCGGACGAGGTGCGGTCCATCGGCTGGGTATTGGTGCCCGGCAGTTTGGTCGCATTCTTGTTGATCGGGGTTTCAGGGGTAGTAGTCGACTCGGCGAAGGCGGCGCCTGAAGCTACAGCCATCAGGCCAGCAAGAGTCAGGGCAGTCAGTTTGGTCTTGATCATGGGGCTTACTCCGTTGTTTTAAAGTACTCACGTTGGTCATTGGCCAGTGGCCATAGGTGCCGTCGAACCCGACGAACGGTAGATATCTTCCATGCATCAAGCCTTACGCCGTTGCTATCCACCTTGAGAGTGATCGCGCGCTTTTTTCGGTCATTCATGCACCCCTGAACACCGTCAACAGCGGAGTTTTAAGTTGATTTAGCTATAACGTGACCGCTCGGTCATTTACAACGATTCTTAAAATCACACTTTCTTACATTTTTATAACGCCAATGGCATTTCGCTATCCGATGGGTGGTGGCAGAACGCTATTTGGCTTGATGTAGCGTGAATAGCCCGTAAACATTGGCTTTTAAAGGGGTTTTCATCGCCAGTGACGTAGGAAATCACTTACAAAAAAGTTCCCCTCCGGACACGATTCGTTGGATTGTCATTAAACAGCAACATTTGAGGTTTTAAATCCGCCTCGGGCCTCCTTAAGTGGACCACCACACAATCTCCTGGACTGAGGTATTACCGTGATTCTGCTGACTAAAAAACGCTTGTCGCTTCTGATCGCATCGCTGTGCCTTAGCGGTGTGGCTCACGCGACTGATGTAACAGGCGCTGGTTCGAGTTTCGTCTACCCGGTTATTTCGGCGTGGTCCCAGGACTACAGCAAGAGCAAGGATAACCGTATCAACTATCAGTCCATCGGTTCGGGTGGTGGTATTGCCCAGATCAAGGCTGCGACCGTTGACTTCGGTGCATCCGATGCTCCGATGTCCGCAGAAGACCTGCAGGCCGGCGGTCTGGGTCAGTTTCCGAGCGTGATCGGCGGTATCGTGCCGATCGTCAATGTCGAAGGCGTCGAAAGTGGCGAGCTGAAGCTGGACGGTCCAACCATCGCCAAGATCTTCATGGGCGAGATCAAGAAGTGGAACGACCCTGCAATCACTGCGCTGAACTCGGGCGTCAAACTGCCTGATACCGCCATCACCGTCGTTCACCGTTCGGACGGTTCGGGCACCACGTACAACTTCACCAACTACCTGAGCAAAGTCAGCCCCGAGTGGAACGAGAAGCTGAAGTTCGGTTCGACCGTACAGTGGCCAGCAGGCGTGGGCGGCAAGGGTAACGAAGGTGTTTCGGCCTACGTGAAGCAGATCAAGGGTTCGATCGGCTACGTCGAGTACTCCTACGCGACCACCAACAAGCTGTCCTACACTCAGCTGAAAAACGCGGCTGGCAAATTTATCAAACCAGACGCCAAGGCTTTCGCAGCAGCTGCTGACACCGCCGACTGGGCGAGCGCCAAAGACTTCAACCTGATCATGACCAACGCGCCGGGTGAGGCTGCATGGCCGATCACCGCGACCACCTGGATCATCATGTACAAGAAAGCCAAGAACGAAGAGAAAAGCACCGCGGCTTTCGACTTCTTCAAGTGGTCCCTGGAAAACGGCCAGAAGCAGGCCGAGAAACTGGAATACGTAGCATTGCCTAAATCGCTGGTTGATCGCGTGGAAAGCTACTGGAAAACGGAATTCACCAAGTAAGTGATTCAACCCGTACCACCCCTGTCATCAGCCGCGATATCGGCTCGGTGACAGGGGCTTTTCCTTGCGAGTGGCCTCAACATGACTGAAAACACCCAATACCTGTCCGCTAACGTCTCCGCTGGTGAGTCCGAGGGCGAGAAGCGCGCCAAACGGGATCATCGTCATGACCTGTGGTTCAAGCGTTCATTGCAGGCTGCAGCGATGCTGGTGCTTGCTTTGCTGGGTTGTATTGCCTTGTCGACCCTGTGGGGCGGCAGTCTGGCATTCCAGACTTTCGGGTTTGGCTTTCTGACCAGCACCGAGTGGGATGTGAACGCCGGCAAGTTCGGCGCGCTGGTTCCGATCTACGGCACCCTGGTTACCTCTTTTCTGGCTTTGCTGATCGCCGTACCGGTGAGTTTCGGCATTGCAATCTTTCTCACCGAAGTGGCACCACCGTGGTTGCGCATGCCGATCGCCTCGGCCATCGAGCTGTTGGCCGGTATCCCTTCGATCATCTACGGCATGTGGGGGCTGTTTGTCTTCGGCCCGTTCATGGCTGAACACCTGTCGCCGTGGATCACCGAAAACCTTGGCGCACTGCCGCTGATCGGTCCGATGTTCCAAGGGCCGCCGCTGGGTATCGGCATGCTGACCGCCGGCATCGTGCTGGCGATCATGATCACCCCGTTCATTACCTCGGTGATGCAGGAAGTCTTCCGTACCGTGCCCGTGGCCCTCAAGGAGTCGGCCTATGCACTGGGCGGTACGACCTGGGAAGTGGTCTGGGACATCGTGCTGCCTTACACCCGTTCGGCCGTGGTCGGTGGTGTGTTCCTGGGGTTGGGACGCGCGCTCGGCGAAACCATGGCGGTAACCTTCGTACTGGGCAACGCGCATCAGTTCTCGGCTTCGCTGATGATGCCGAGCAGTTCGATCGCTTCGGTGATTGCCAACGAGTTCAACGAGGCCTATACCGACTTGCACCGTTCGGCACTGATTGCCCTTGGCTTCCTGTTGTTTGTCGTCACCTTCATCGTGCTGGCCCTTGCACGCCTGATGCTGTCGCGCCTTTCGCGTAAGGAGGGGTTATGAGTAAGGATGTGACCGGCAGCGAGCACCTGTATCGGGTTCGCAGTATCAAGAACAAGATTGCGATGGTACTCAGCTGTGGCGCCACCGCCTTCGGCCTGCTGTGGCTGGTGTGGATTCTGCTGACCACCATCATCAAGGGTATCGACGCGCTCAACCTGCAACTGTTCACCGGCATGACTCCGCCGCCGGGCACCGAGGGTGGTCTGGCCAACGCGTTCTACGGCAGCGTGCTGATGTCCGGCATCGGCCTGCTGATCGGTACGCCGATCGGCCTGATGGCCGGCATCTGGCTGGCCGAGTTCGCCCGCTACACCAAACTGGGCAACACGGTGCGCTTCATCAACGACATCCTGCTCTCGGCACCTTCCATCGTGCTCGGCCTGTTCGTCTACACCGTCGTGGTACTGCCACTCAACGCGGTGACAGGCCATCAGGTGGGCTTTTCGGCGATTGCCGGCGCGCTGGCGCTGGCATTGCTGGTGATCCCGGTGGTGGTGCGTACCACTGACGAAATGATGCAATTGCAACCCTCGACCATGCGTGAAGCTGCGCTGGCGCTGGGTGTGCCGCAATGGAAGCTGACCCTGCAAATCGTCCTGCGCGCAGCCAAGGCCGGTGTGGTAACCGGCGTATTGCTCGCATTGGCACGCATCACCGGCGAAACCGCGCCGCTGCTGTTCACCGCTTTCGGCAATCAGTTCTGGAGCAGCGATCTGCTCAAACCCATCGCCAGTGTTCCGGTGGTGGTTTTCCAGTACGCCATGAGCCCGTTCGATGACTGGCACTCCCTGGCATGGGCCGGTGCGCTGGTCATGACGTTGTTCGTACTGATACTGAGTCTGCTGTCTCGCTTAATTCTTCTGCGCAATAGGGCGTCCTGATGAACAACCTTTCCCTGGCCAACGAAAAAACCAAGATCCAAGTACGCGGTCTGGAGTTTTTCTACAACAACCAGAAGTCGTTGAAGTCCATCGACATGACCATCCCCGAGAAGCGCATCACTGCGATCATCGGCCCGTCGGGTTGCGGTAAATCGACCCTGCTGCGCGTCTTCAACCGCATCTACGCGATGTACCCGAAGCAGGAAGCGCGCGGTGAAGTGCTGCTCAATGGCGAAAACATCCTGGCGCCAGGCTATTCGATGAACCGCCTGCGCAGTCATGTGGGCATGGTGTTTCAGAAGCCGGTGCCGTTCCCGATGTCGATCTACGACAACATTTCCTACGCCATCAAGCACCACGAAAAACTGTCGCGTCGGGAAATGGAAGATCGCGTCGAGCAGGCCCTGCGTGGCGCGGCCTTGTGGGACGAGGTCAAGGACAAGCTCAAGCAGAGCGCGACCGGTCTGTCCGGTGGTCAGCAGCAGCGTCTGTGCATCGCCCGTACCATCGCGCTGCGTCCTCAGGTCCTGCTGCTCGACGAGCCGACGTCGGCACTTGACCCGATTTCCACAGGACGTATCGAACAGCTGATCACCGAACTAAAAGAGCAGTTCACCGTGATCATCGTGACTCACAACATGCAGCAGGCGGCGCGTTGCTCCGACTACACTGCCTTCATGTTCATGGGTGAACTGATCGAGCACGGCGACACCGACACCATCTTCACCAAGCCCTCCAAGACCCAGACCGAAGATTACATCACCGGTCGTTTCGGCTGATCATCCGGCCAGGGCGGACGCTTCCTGGCGCTCGCCCATGAACGCCTCGATCCTGCTGCGCAGCCAACGCTCGGCAGGGTCGCTGTCCATCACACTCAGCCACGTCATCGACAGGTCCAGCCCCGGCGTGGGGAAGGGCAGTGGCTCGTCATACAGCAGACCCAGTGCGCTCATGGCCTTTGCCGCGTAGTCGGACAGCCCCGAAATCATATCGGTGCCGGCCATCAGGGCGGGCAGGGTGGCGAACTGCGGCACCGACAACACCACCTGACGCTTGCGTCCCAGCGCGGTCAGCCACTCATCGGCGAAACTGCTGACACTCGCGACGTGCGAGACCACAACGTGTGGGCGCGAGCAGTATTCGTCCAGGCTCATGGGACCGGCAGGCTTGTCGGCGCGCACCAGCCTTGGCTGTACGTTACGCAGGGTCTTGCGCTTGGCGTTGGCCGGCAGTTCACGGGTCAGGCAGACGCCGACGGTGATGTCGCCGGACATCAGCACCTCGGAGATATTCAGGTAGTCGACATGCTTGACCACGATCACCACGCCGGGCGCCTCTTCGCGGATGGCCTTGAGCATCGCCGGCAGCAGGCCGAACTCGACGTCATCGGTCAGGCCGATGCGAAAGGTCATTTTGCTGACTGACGGATCGAAGTCGGTGGTCAGGCTGAGCGCCGTGGACATGGCGTCCAGCGCGGGCGTCAGGTGCTTGAGAATCTCGTGAGCGCGTGCGGTGGGTTCCATACGATGGCCGACGCGGATGAACAGCGGGTCGTTGAGCAGACTGCGCAGGCGATTCAGGGCGGCGCTTATCGTGGGTTGGCCGAGAAAAAGTTTTTCGGCTGCGCGGGTGACGTTACGCTCCTGCATCAATGTTTCGAATACCACCATCAGGTTGATGTCGGCCTTGCGCAGTTCATTTCGATTCATTGCTGTTCCTTGGCGTCAGACCCGGATGGCCACGACGGCCTGTAACGGACGGCCCAGTCTAGGCAGGCACGGCAGGAGGCGTCCAGCATTTTGCCATCGTCGGAAATCAGCGTGAAGAAACGTCTGCTTACGGTTCTGTTGGCAGGAAAAGGGCGAATCTGTTGTGGGAAACAGGGTCTACTTGCAGGTCCGCCGCGTGCAGTTCAGCGGTTCGAGAATTCGACTCTATTTACAGGAGGTGCCCCTTATGCGGGCTGCAAAGATTGCCGGCATGTTGATGTCGTTGACGCTGTCAGGCGCAGCACTGGCTGAGACGCCCGGTTATGGCCAGCAACTGGAAGGTTTCACGTACCCCCATGCGCTGCACAAATTCAGTTTCCAGTCCCAGGGCCAGACGCTGGAAATGGGTTATATGGACGTCGCGCCCAGTGGCAAAGCCAACGGCCGCACGGCGGTGCTGATGCATGGCAAGAATTTTTGCGCTGCGACCTGGGAAGACACCATCAAGGGACTGAGTGCCGCGGGCTATCGCGTCGTCGCAGCGGATCAGATCGGCTTCTGCACCTCGACCAAGCCGGAGCACTACCAGTACAGCTTCCAGCAGTTGTCGATGAACACCCACGCGCTGCTGGAAAGACTGGGCCTCGACAAGGTGTCGGTGGTCGGTCACTCCACGGGCGGCATGCTGGCCACGCGTTATGCGTTGATGTACCCGAAGCAGACCGAGAAGCTGGTGATGGTCAACCCGATCGGTCTGGAAGACTGGAAAGCACTCGGCGTGCCTTACCGCAGCGTCGACCAGTGGTATGAGCGAGAGCTGAAGACCACCGCCGAAGGCATTCGCGCCTACGAGCAGAAGACTTACTACGACGGCCGCTGGAAGCCTGAGTATGACAAGTGGGTCGACATGCTGGCCGGTCTGAACAAAGGGCCGGGTCACAAGGTCGTGGCCTGGAACTCGGCGTTGATCTACGACATGATTTTCACCCAGCCGGTGTTCTACGAGTTCCCCAGGTTGCAGGTGCCGACGGTGCTGATGATTGGTGATGCCGATACCACTGCCATCGGCAGTGACATCGCCCCGCCTGAGGTCAAGGCGAAGATCGGCAATTACAAGGTACTGGGCAAGCAGGTGGCGCAGATGATCCCGGGCGCCAGGCTGGTGGAATTCAAGGGCAAGGGCCATGCCCCGCAGATGGAAGACCCGCAAGGCTTCAACAAGGCACTGGTCTCCGAACTTCAATAAGCTGCACGTCACGCCACGCGGCAACCTGGTCCGATAGCGACCAGGTTGTCTGCGACCGGCACTGCCGATTAAACGGCAATCTCTACCTGATCACCTTTGAGCCTTACCGGCCAGACGTCGAGCCGCTGATCCGGGTATTCGATACAGCTGCCGTCGTGCAGGCGAAAGTGCTGCTTGTACAACGGCGAGGCGATGACCAGTTCGCCCGCGATCTGCCCGATCAGACCACGCCCGATCACGTTGGCCCCCGATTTGGGATCGCGGTTGTCGATGGCAAAGAGCTGCTCGCCCTGTGCAGTTTCGGGCAGGTAGAACAGTGCGACCTGCGCGCCGTCCAGCCACGCAACGACGCCTGAATTGGCGACCAGATCCGCACGTCCGCACAGGGGCTGCCAGTGCTGCTGCGCTGCCGCTGGCGCATTGTCGCCGGTGCGTATTGTCTGAGACGCGTTCATCACATCACCTCCTTGAACAGCGGAATAAGAGCCAGCTCTTCGGGTTTTGCCGGACGCCGCTGGGCGCGTTCCTTGACGAACTGCACGTCGGGGTCAGCACGCCCGTCGTTGACGAAGGTGCGGAAGCGCTTGAGTTTTTCCGGGTCCTTGAGGGCGTTGGCCCATTCGCATTCGTAGCGGTCGACCACCAGTTGCATCTGCGACTCCAGCTCGGCGGCCAGGCCCAGGCTGTCGTCGATAATGACCGCCTTGAGATAGTCGAGGCCGCCTTCCAGCGACTCACGCCAGACCGAGGTGCGCTGCAGCTTGTCGGCGGTGCGGATGTAGAGCATCAGGAAACGGTCGATGTAACGAATCAGGGTTTGGTCATCCAGGTCGGTGGCGAACAGCTCGGCGTGACGCGGACGCATGCCGCCGTTACCGCACAGGTAAAGGTTCCAGCCGTTCTCGGTGGCAATCACACCGACGTCCTTGCTCTGCGCTTCGGCGCATTCGCGGGTGCAGCCGGACACGGCGAACTTGAGCTTGTGCGGCGAGCGCAGGCCCTTGTAGCGGTCTTCGATGCGCAGCGCCATGGCGACGCTGTCCTGCACGCCGTAGCGGCACCAGGTGCTGCCGACGCAGGATTTGACCGTGCGGGTCGACTTGCCGTAGGCATGGCCGGTTTCGAAGCCTGCCTCGATCAGCTCGCTCCAGATATCCGGCAACTCGTGCAGTTGTGCGCCGAACAGGTCGATGCGCTGGCCGCCGGTGATCTTGGTGTACAAGTCGTATTTTTTTGCCACCGCGCCAATCGCAATCAGGCCGTCCGGGGTGATTTCGCCACCCGGAATACGCGGCACCACCGAGTAGGTGCCGTTTTTCTGCATGTTGGCCATGAAGGTATCGTTGGTGTCCTGCAGCGGCACCAGTGAAGGCTCGGTGATGGGGCGGTTCCAGCACGACGCCAGGATCGAGCCGACTGCGGGCTTGCAGATGTCGCAGCCATGCGCGCCTTTGCCATGCCGAGTCAGCAGTTCGTCAAAGGTCTCGATGCCTTCGACGCGCACCATCGAGTACAACTCCTGCCGGGTATAAGCAAAGTGTTCACAGAGGCTTTTGTCGACCGCCACACCGCGAGCGATCAGTTCATGCTCGAAAACCTGTTTGAGCAATGCCGTGCAACCGCCGCAACCGGTGGCCGCCTTGGTGCAGGACTTGATTCCGGCCAGATCGGTGCAGCCATTGTCGATGGCCGAGCACACCGCGCCTTTGCTGACGTTATGGCAGGAGCAGATAGTCGCTGTGGCGGGCAGGGCGTCGGCGCCCAGCGTCGGCGCGCCTTCGCCACGCGGCAGAATCAGGCTCGATGGATCGGCGGGCAGCGGGATGCCGTTCTGCGCGTATTGCAGCAGCGTGTCGTAATAGCTGTTATCGCCAACCAGCACAGCGCCGAGCACCTGCTTGCCATCGGCCGACACCACCAGGCGACGGTAGCTGGCGGTGGCTTCGTCAATGAAGCGATAACTGACGGCCCCGGCCAGCGCACCGTGCGCATCACCGATGGAGCCGACATCCACGCCCAGCAGTTTGAGCTTGGTGGACATGTCGGCGCCGAAGAATGCGTCAGTATCCTGTTCGCACAATTGCGCTGCTACGCCACGGGCCATTTGATAACCGGGCGCCACCAGGCCGAACACACTGCCGTTCCAGGCTGCGCATTCGCCGATTGCATAGATGTCGGCGTCGCTGGTGCGGCAGTGCTCGTCGATTGCGATGCCTCCGCGTGGGCCGAGCGTCAGCTCGCATTGGCGGGCCAGGGCGTCTTGCGGGCGAATGCCTGCGGAGAACACGATCAGGTCGGTCTCGAGAAACTCGTCATTGGCGAAGTTCATGCGGTAGCGGTACTGCTTGCCGTCGCTGATCGACTGCGTGGCGCGCGACAGATGCACGCCGACGCCCAGCGCTTCGATACGCGCCTTCAACGCAGCGCCACCGAGGTCATCCAGTTGCACCGGCATGAGACGCGGCGCGAACTCGACGACATGGGCTTCCAGCCCCAGCGATTTAAGCGCATTGGCCGCTTCCAGCCCCAGCAGACCGCCGCCGACCACTACGCCACGGCGGGCTTTCGTCGCGGCATAGCGAATGCTGTCCAGGTCCTCGAGTGTGCGATAGACCAGCCGGGAGTTGCCCCGCGCGCCCTCGATAGGCGGTACGAACGGGTAGGAGCCGGTGGCCAGGATCAGCTTGTCGTAACTGAAGCAGCCCTCGGCGGTAATGATTTCGTGACGATCACGATCAATCTCCAGCACCGGTACGCCGAGGTGCAGCGTCAGGCCGGGTTGTTCGTAGACAGACATCTCGCTCATGGCCAGCGATTCGGCGTCGCGGCCGGTGAAGTATTCGGACAGGTGCACGCGGTCGTAGGCGCGCTGTGTTTCCTCGCCAAAGACGTGGATGCGATAACGCTCGAGTGCGCCGCCTGCGATCAACTGCTCGACGCAATGATGCCCGACCATGCCATTACCGACGACGATCAGGGTTTTTACATCGTTGAGGGGGAAGACTGTGGTGTTCATAGCGAGTCCCGGCCGAGGCCAATCAGGTTTTTCAAAGCAAAAAAAAAGCGCCCGGAACCTTTCGGTTCCAGGCGCCTTTGCCTGTTCTCTTATGGGTGTTCTGGGGGGCCATCGAGCCACGTTGCCGGAGGCGCCCTGATAGCCCTCTGGTCTCTGCGAGACTGGCGATCCACGTCGATCAACCGGGGCGGCCCGACCACATTCATGGTGGGGTTGTTGAGTAATATGCAGGGCCTGTGCCAGCTTGCGCCGGCAGCGCTTCAAGCCCGAATTGGCAATACCCGCAAGGCTGCGCAGCGTTTACGATGGCGTCAGGCGCATGATTTTTTCTGCCTTGCATTGGTGCGCATCAAGGGGATTACGCTGTAAAGCTGTGCGCCGTACGCGGAGCGTGGGCACGATAACGGCTCTGCCCGCTGGGCGTAGGAGCGACCAGGGCGGCGATCCGCATTATTCGCGAAGACGGCGGGCAAGACGACGCATTTCCTCAGACTGTACCGGCCCTTTCGCGAACAAGTTCGCTCCCACGGCCTTCGGCCAGAATCAAAAGCGGACTTGCGTATAACGCTGAGCGTTCCGCGTGGGAATGCCTGTCGTGATGCTCCGCGTCACAATTCTGCGCCGCACCGCCTGCTCTATAGTTAAGCCGTGCGTCCAGAAGCCCAGGTCTGGCGTAACATTTGTATCACCCTGCAACTCCTCTATAAGTCAGTGCTCATGAACATCACTATCACTGAAGTACACCCCGCCGAGATCCCGCACACCGTCGATTTCGTCATGCGTGCCCGCGCCGGGATCTTTCCCTTGCTCGACACCGTCACCGTTCCGCCCGATCTGGCCGGTTTCGAGCAGGTGTATCTGAACGGTGAGGACGGCAAGTTTCTGATCGCCCGCTGTGAAGGGCAGATCATCGCGGCTGTGGGCTACCTGCCATACGACCATCGTTTCCCGCAGTTCGATTACCGCGGGCGCAGAACCGTCGAGATCGTACGTCTATTCGTCACGCCGGAGTTTCGTGGCGACGGGCTGGCCAGCCGCTTATGTCAGGCGCTCTGGGAATATGCCGAGGCGGGTAGCATCGAGGTTCTGTACCTGCATACTCATCCGTTTCTGCCCGGCGCGATCCGTTTCTGGGAGAAACAGGGCTTTGCCGTGACCGATGTGGAGAGCGATCCGGTGTGGAACACCACTCATATGGAGCGCGTTCTTTAAGAGGGCTTTATCAGAAGACAGAAAGGGGCTGGCAAGGCGCCAGCCCCCTTGTACCAATCAGTGCGGAGAACGCTGACGCGCAGTCTTGAGCAGGTCTTCCGGGGTGATGTGGCCGACCACCGATTTGGCCGCCGCGCTGCCGGGGAGCGGCAGGTCGAGAATGTGACCTTTCATCTTGCCGATCACGTGCATTTCGCAAGGCTTGCAATCGAACTTGAGGGTCAGCACTTCATCACCGTGCACCAGTTGCATCGGCGCGACCTTGGTGCGCACGCCCGTCACACCTTTGGCCTGTTTCGGACACAGGTTGAACGAGAAGCGCAGGCAATGCTTGGTGATCATCACCGGTACTTCGCCGGTCTCTTCGTGGGCCTCGTAGGCCGCGTCGATCAACTGCACGCCGTGGCGATGATAGAAGTCGCGGGCCTTCTGGTTGTAGACGTTGGCCAGAAAAGACAGATGCGACTCCGGGTACACCGGTGGCGGGGTGGTCTCGGCCTTGCGGCCACCGCGTGGGTGAGCCTTGATACGGGCTTCGGTCAGCGCCTCGATGGCGTCGCGGCGCAGGGTCTTGAGCTGCGAGTTGGGTACGAAGAACGCCTGTGGCGCGTCAAGCCTGACATCCTGGGCATGATAGATCGTGGTGCCCAGTTGAGTGAGCAGGTCGCGCAGCTGATCCAGCGCCTGCTCGGGTTTGTTGGCCGTGCCGAATGGCCCATCGAGGCCGACGGTGACGCTCACGCCTTCTTCGCTGGTGGCTTTCAGGCTCAAATGATCTTCGCGCAGCGTGACCTGCCACTGAACGCCGATACGACGCTCGGCCGAGGTCTTGAGCAGCGCCTGTTGCCAGTTGTGGTCCAGGTTGCGGTTCAGCGGATGATTAGGGCGTAGGCCGGAAAGGCCCGCGGGCATCTCGTTGGGCTCTACGCGATAGCGCCAGCGCTTCTGGCCGTCCTCTTCGAACTCGCCCTTGAGCTCGGCGATGTTGGCACGGAAGCCCACTACTTCACGCTTGATCTGCACATTGAGGCCATCGCCGTTGGACAGCGGCTCATGGGTCACGGCTATCAGGTCGCGCTTGCCGAGCTTTTCAACGGTGCCCACCGCCAGACCGGTGAAGGTCGGCGTATCGAACGCGCCGATGTCGATCTTGCGGTCGCTGACGAAATAATCGGTGCTGCCGCGATGAAAGGTCTTTTCCGGGTCCGGCACGAAAAAGTGCGCGGTACGGCCGCTGGAAGCAGGTGCGAGGTCCGTGCGGTCTTCGAGAATCTCGTCCAGACGCTGGCGATAATAGGCCGTGATGTTTTTCACGTAGCCCGCATCCTTGTAACGGCCTTCGATCTTGAACGAGCGCACGCCGGCGTCCACCAGCGCACGCAGGTTGGCGCTCTGGTTGTTGTCTTTCATGGACAACAGATGCTTCTCGAAGGCCACAACGCGACCCTGATCATCCTTTAGCGTGTACGGCAGGCGGCAGGCCTGCGAGCAGTCGCCACGGTTGGCGCTGCGGCCGTTTTGCGCGTGGGAAATATTGCACTGCCCGGAGAACGCCACACACAGCGCGCCGTGGATGAAGAATTCGATGGCCGCGTCGGTTTCGTCGGCGATTGCGCGGATTTCCTGAAGGTTCAGTTCCCGGGCCAGCACCAGTTGCGAGAAACCGGCCTGATCGAGAAACTTCGCCCGGCTCAGGGTGCGAATATCGGTTTGCGTACTGGCGTGCAGTTCGATGGGCGGAATGTCCATCTCCATCACCCCGAGGTCCTGCACGATCAACGCGTCCACGCCGGCGTCGTAGAGCTGGTGAATCAGCTTGCGCGCAGGCTCCAGTTCGTCGTCATGGAGGATGGTGTTGATGGTGGTGAAGATCCGCGCGTGATAGCGGTGCGCGAATTTGACCAGCTCGGCAATGTCACTGACCTCGTTGCAGGCGTTGTGCCGCGCACCAAAGCTCGGCCCGCCGATATAGACCGCATCGGCACCATGCAGGATGGCTTCACGGGCGATGGTCACATCCCGTGCAGGGCTGAGCAATTCCAGGTGGTGCTTGGGTAACGACATGGCAACGGGATCCGGCTGCGGGCAAAGCGCGCATTGTAGTGCCACAGACCGCGTGGTGCACCTGTTGCAGATTGCAGCAGGTGCCGGACTGACCATCGGCGCGCTTTCAGCGCGAGCGCAGGCGCAGAATCTTCGCCCCGTCACTGGGGTCGGTCAGCCAGTGCGCCACCACGCCGAAGGTGCTCAGCAGGCGTTCCGGGGTCAGCACCTCGAGCGGCGCACCCAGCGCGACCAGCCGACCCTTTTCCATGACCGCCACACGGTCGCAGTCCAGCGCCTGATTCAGGTCGTGCAGGGCAATCACGGTGGTCACCGGCAAGGCTCTGACCAGGCCGAGGATGGTCAGTTGATGCTGGATGTCCAGATGATTGGTCGGTTCGTCCAGCAGAAGGATCTGCGGCCGTTGCGCCAGCGCCCGGGCGATGTGAACGCGCTGCCGCTCGCCACCGGACAAAGTGTGCCAGGCGCGTTTTTGCAGGTGCAGCATGTCCACATCCTGCAACGCCTGGCGAACGATCGCGTCGTCCGTTGCGCTCCACGGCTCCAACGCCGACAGCCAGGGCGTGCGGCCCAGTTCGACGGCATCCAGCACGGTCACGGCGTCGCTGGTTTCAGCCTGCTGCTCGACCACCGCCAGCAGGCGCGCCACGTCCCTGCGGCTCAACGCTTCAAGTGCTTGCCCGTCCAGGCTGACCGAGCCGCTGACCGGCTTCTGAATACCGGCCAACAGCTTGAGCAGGGTGGATTTGCCCGAGCCGTTGGGACCGACCACGGCCAGGGTTTCACCGGCGGCAATGCTCAGGTCGACATCGCGCAGCAGCGCTGCGCCACGTACCGAATAACCCAGACCGGCACAACCGAGCACCGGTGCATTGAGCGGATGAGGTAAGGCGTTCATCGCGTGCTGTTGCCCCGGATAAGAATCAAAGCGAAGACCGGTGCGCCGATCAGTGCGGTAATCACCCCGATCGGCAGCGCCTGCCCCTTGATCAGCGTGCGCGAGAGGATATCGGCAGCGATCAGGAACAGTGCGCCGCTCAAGGCACTCAGCGGCACCAGCCGGGCATGCCGGACACCGACCAGCATGCGTACCGCGTGCGGGATCACCAGCCCGACAAAACCGATGGAGCCGACAATCGAGACCATCACTGCGGTGACCAGCGCGGCGGTAGTGATCAATATGATCTGCACGCGGCGTACCGCGATCCCCAGTGACGCCGCCGAGTCGCTGCCGAAGGTGAACGCGTCCAGCGCTCGCCGGTGCCAGAGGCACACCAGCAGACCGACCAGCACTGTCGGCACTGCCAGCCAGACCGAGTGCCAGCGCACGCCGCTGAGGTTACCCAGCAGCCAGAACATGATGCCGCGTGCCTGCTCGGAGCTTGCCGATTTGGTGATCAGAAACGAGGTCAGGGCATTGAACAGTTGCGAACCGGCGATCCCGGCCAGAATGATCTGCCCGGCTGCCGTGGTGCCGCGTGAAGAGTGCGCCAGCAGGGCGACCAGCGAAAATGCCGCCACGGCACCGACAAAGGCGCCGGCCGACATCGAGATTGCGCCTGCACCGAAGCCCAGAATGGCGACCAGTACCGCGCCGGTCGAGGCCCCTGCGGAAATCCCCAGCAGATACGGGTCTGCCAGCGGGTTGCGCAATAACGACTGCAACACCACGCCACAAATCGCCAGCCCGGCCCCGCAGGCGGCTGCGACAATGGCGCGGGTCAGCCGGTAGTTCCAGACGATGCCTTCGTCTATAGGGTCGAGCACATAGCCGGCGGCCCAGAGTTTGTTGGCCAGCACCTGAAAAACCACCTGCAGGCTGATCGAGGTTTCGCCGATCGCGGCCCCGATCATGATCGCCAGCACCAGCACCGCCGAAACCCAGAGCACATGACTCAATGCTATCGGCAATCTCATTTGGCAGCGTTGAAACGGTTGGCGGCGTCAGCCAGTTCCTCGAACCCGGTGAACAGACGCAGGCCAGCCTGCATGCCCTCGGCGTCGATGATCACGATCCGGTCATGCTTGACCGCGTCCATGTTGCGGGTCACCGGGTCGGTCTTGAGGAATTCGATTTTTTTCAGGTAATCGTCGGCCGGGAAACGGCGGCGATCCATGCGCGCGATGACCAGAATGCTCGGGTTGGCCTTGGCGATGGTTTCCCAGCCCACGGTTGGCCACTCTTCGTCGGACTGAACGATATTGCGCATACCCAGGCTGTTGAGCATGAAGTCCGGAATACCTTTGCGGCCTGCCACGAAAGGGTCGCTGGCAAGGTCGGAGCTGGAGAACCAGAACAGCGCCGAGACGTCGTTGGCCTTGTTCTGCCTGACGTTGGCAATCGCCGCGCTCAGGCGGGCCTTGAGGTCAGTAACCAGCGCGTCGCCGCGATCCTGCACATCGAAGATCTGCGCCAGTTGCTCGATGCTCTTGTAGATGGTCTCGATGCGGAAGGGCTCCAGACGTGTGCCATCGGCGCCGACCAGATTGTCCTTGCCTTCGCAGTCGGACGGCAGGATGTAAGTGGGTATCTTCAGGTCATGGAACTGCTCGCGGGTGCCGACCGCGCCCTGTTTGCCGACCATCCACTCCAACTGCACGGCCACCAGTTCCGGACGCTTGCCGATCACTGCCTCGAAACTGGGCTCGTTGTCGGCCAGGCGTTCGACCTTGTCGTTCTGCGCCTTGAAGCGTGGCAATACATTGTTGAACCACAGCGAAGTGCCGACCAGTCTGTCGCCCAGGCCCAGTTCGTAAAGCATTTCGGTGCCGGCCTGGCCAATGGTCACAGCCTTGGTTGGCGCATGCGTGAAGGTCAGGGTCGCGCCACAGTTTTCAAGGGTCAGCGGGTACTGAGTGGGGGCGGCAAGGGCCAGGGTGGACAGCGTCAGGCTGGCAGCGAGTGCGGCGAGGCGGGGCAGCGACATGGAATGCGGTCTCCGTTGGAGCAGGTGCCAGGGCGCAATGCACATCAGGAAACACATCCCCGGATGATGACCGGGCACGGCGGGAAATGCCGGCGCGTGCGGATGTCCTTCCCGGACACCCCGCCGGTTAGTGGGTTGAAGCGGGTCGGCAGGTCTCCTGACTGACACGTCATCGCCAGGCTCCGGCCTTCCCGGATCACGATCCAGTGGCAGTCATGGAGCAGGCTCGGTGCCTACAGTTGCGGGGGCAGTTTCGTTTTTCGCCTGGTGAGAAAGGCGTGCGAATTCCCTGTTAGTTCCTCTCGGAAACCGACGCGCGGCATGGTAAACGATAAGCGTTTTAGTGGCTAATCCTTTGCGCGCCGCAGCTTCAGCAGACGGTCGGCCAGGTCAAAATTGTCCGGATGGACACGGAGCTTTCCGGAAAAACGCTTAAATTATCTTCATGTTCACGCCCGTAAAACCGCAAAGCCCCATTCCAGAGGGCTCGCGTGAAAAATGTGGCGCTGGGCCACAACACGTTTTTCACATCTTCTTCACTGCATCGGGACGATGCTGAACCTATCTTGCCTGCATGGGAGCGGCGCAGACCTCGGGCACTCCCTGGGTCAACGCCAGACATAGGTTCATGGCAGGAGTGGTCCCTTGACCGACACGATAATCAACAAGAATGTACTGCCCCGTTCGGGCATCAGTCAGCGCTACAAGTTGCATCGGCACATCGTATCGATGTCTGTTGCCGTCGTGCTGACGGCTATCTGCGCATGGTTCTACTCGGCGTTCTCGGGCGTGCACGTGGTGGACCTGGGGGTCGGCAGCAACCTGAGCGTTTCCGGCCTTCGCGAGCATTGGCGGCAAGGCAATGTGGTGGTGATGATTCGCCATGCCGAACGCTGTGACCGCTCGAACAACCCGTGCATGAGCGACGCCGACGGCATTACCTCCAACGGCCGCGACGCCGTTCTGGCGGTGGGCGCCGGGTTGCAGAAAATGGGCATGGACCACGCGCGCATGATCGCCAGCCCCAAGACCCGCACGCAACAGACTGCGCAACTGTTGGCCGGGCACGCGGTGGCTGGCCAAGACTGGATCAACGACTGTGACAGCGGCTTCATGAAAGCGGTGCAGGCTCACAAGGTCAGCGGCGAGAACATGGTGCTGGTGACCCACAGTGGCTGCATCGACCAGTTCGAGCGCAAGGTCGGCGTACCTGGCG
Source organism: Pseudomonas sp. P129 (assembly GCF_020312195.1). NCBI lineage: Bacteria > Pseudomonadati > Pseudomonadota > Gammaproteobacteria > Pseudomonadales > Pseudomonadaceae > Pseudomonas > Pseudomonas sp. P129. The sequence goes on from NZ_JAGPYS010000004.1 coordinate 189,952, forward strand.
GCGAGCGCTCGAGTGAGTACGCCCAGGCGTTTTTCGTACAAATAGACGGCAGCCATCCGCCGAAAATTCTCGGCTCCCTGAATGCCGGGCAATGGGCAAACCTCAACCGCGAGCAATTCAATTGACGACATCTTCCAGCGCCAGGCTGCGGTTTTACGGCATCAACCTGGGTGTACCGGTGTTTTTCGCTTTACTGGTCTTCGTTACTTTCGACCTGACCACGATCGACCGGCAACTGACTGATCTGTTTTTTGATTCTACGGCCGGGGTGTTTCCCATAGGCCAGAGCCATTTGTTCGAGAACATCACGCACAGATGGGCGCGGATCCTTCCGAACTGGACCGGAGAGCTGGCGATCATCGGTGCGATGCTGTCCTTTGTCTGGCCGTTGCTGGAAAAATATGATGATTCGCGCCTCGCGAGGCGGCTGACGGGTTCTCGGTTGGGCACCTTCCTGCGCTTTGCACGCAGGCACCGGCTGGACTTCTTTTTCGTCATAGTTGCCTTTGCGCTGAGCACCGCCATGATTCATTACCTGAAGAGCCATACCGGCGTTTATTGTCCTGTCGAAACCACCTTGTACGGTGGCAGCCAGGCGCACATCGAGTGGTTCAGGAATTTCAACCTGCTGCACGAGGCCGGCGCCGGGCGATGCTGGCCGGGCGGTCATGCGTCAAGCGCATTCAGTCTGCTGGCCCTGTACTTCGTGGCTCGTCGCTACTGCTGGCGGCATTCGAACATTCTGCTGGCGGGCATTCTCCTGCTCGGGATGATTTACGGCACCACGCGGGTACTGCAAGGCTGGCACTTCATGTCACACACCTTCTGGGCGGGTATCGTGGTGTGGCTGAGTACACTGCTGGTCGCCTTGTGCTTCTATGGTCGATCAAGGTTGCAACAGCCGATTCACCAGGCGGTGGCCGTCAACAGACCTGATGCATTCGTCACGCAGCCTGCAGACTCATTGGTAACAGGTTCCCGGTCGGCCGGGTAGAAAGACAAGAAGGCGCGGCAATGAACATTCTGGTTATTGAAGACCACCGTGATATTCACGATAACCTGCTGGAATTCTTCGAACTCAGGGGGCATGCGGTAGAAGGGGCGCTGGACGGCCTGAGCGGGCTGCACCTGGCCGCCTCGAAACGCTTCGATGCGATCATTCTCGACATCATGCTGCCCGGCATCGACGGCAATCAGATCTGCCACAGCCTGCGCCAGTATTCGAAGTCGGAAGTCGCGATTGTGATGCTCAGCGCGCGCGATGAACTGGATGATCGGCTCACCGGTTTCAAGGTGGGGGCCGACGACTACATCACCAAGCCGTTCGCGATGTCCGAAGTGCTCGCCAGAGTCGAAGCGATCGTCAGCCGACGGCAGCGCCAGGACAACCGGATGATGGTGGTCGCCGACCTGCAGTTCGATCTGGACACCCTTGAAATCACCCGCAAAGGCGTGCCCTTGAAGCTCAACCCGACCAACATGAAGCTGTTGGAACTGTTGATGCGCAAGAGCCCGCATATCGTCAAGCGCTCCGAACTGGAAGAGGCGCTTTGGGGCCGTGATGCCCCGAACAGCAGCAGCTTGCGCAGCAACATCCATGTGCTCAGGCGGGTACTGGATGGCGGGCACGACACGCCATTGCTGCACACCGCCCATGGCCTGGGTTACAAGCTGTGCGTGCAGCGCTGAGGCGCGTTCAGTCGGCGTTGAACAGGCGCCTGACTCATTGCGATCAGGGTTCGGGGTGAAGAATACCTTTCACTACCGGATCAAGCAGGTGGCCGTGTGTGTTATGAACTGTGCCCCTGTCTGGCCGGAAATGGCATCCGGATGAACGAGCAGGATTTTTTTCTGCTCTGCTTGACTTCCTTTTCCGAATCAGTAACATAGCGCTCATTCCGCGATAGCTCAGTTGGTAGAGCAAGTGACTGTTAATCACTGGGTCCCTGGTTCGAGTCCAGGTCGTGGAGCCAGACAATACTTCAAAGGCAATGTATAAGGCCTTTGAACAAGAAAAACCCGCCTAATGGCGGGTTTTTTCGTTTTGGCGGTAATGCAACGCGGCTTCAGTATTCCTGGCTCGCGGCTCCTCAATACGGCGAAATAGTCCCCAACAAACCCACCGCAATCGCCAACAATAAAAAACCTATCAAAGAAAGTCCGAGCTTACCCATGAGCGTCTCCTGCTGATCGATCTGTCTGTAACGAGCCGCAGGCGTCGCTCTTGGCGGTTATCCTGCGCGTTTGAAAGCGCTGCCATTATCGTGCTCGGACTGATTCTGGTACAGATTCAGAAACGGCTTAAAAATACGGATCAGTTGCCTGTCCGCAAGGCATGAAAACGCTCAGAACGACGCGATGATACGCCCCAGCATCGCCATGGCCTGCTCGCTGCGTTCATCCCAGGGTGTGCCGTAGTTCAGGCGCGCGCAATTCTTGAAGCGCCTGGAAGCGGAAAAGATCGGGCCGGGCGCGAGGCTGATGCCCTGCGCGAGTGCGAGTTGAAAGAGCTGCAGCGAATCAACCTGCTCGGGGAATTCGAACCACAGAAAGTAGCCGCCGAGGGGGCGGGTGACGCGTGTCGCCGCCGGGAAATAGCGGGCGGCAGCAGCGAGCATCGCGCCTTGTTGCAGTTCGAGGGTGTCACGCAGTTTACGCAGATGGCGGTCATAGCCGCCGTGCTTGAGGTAGTCGGCGAGCGCGGCCTGGGCGGGGACCGAAGGGGAGAGGGTGGTCATGAGCTTGAGGCGGTCAATCTGCTCGGTGTAACGCCCGCCTGCCACCCAGCCGACCCGATAGCCGGGCGCGAGGGTCTTGGAAAACGAGCTGCAGTGCATCACCAGTCCGCTGCGATCCAGGCTTTTCACCGGGTGAGGCGCGTTGGCACCGTAATACAGTTCGGCGTACACATCGTCCTCGATCAACGGGATCTGCTGCTGTTCCAGCAGGTCGTAGAGCCTGATCCTGTTCGCCTGAGTCATGCTCGCGCCCAATGGGTTCTGAAAGCTGCTCATGAACCAGCAAGCCTTGATCGGCAGGCGTTTCAGGCTGTCCTGCAGCGAGTCGAGGTCCACGCCGTCACGCGGATGCACGGGGATTTCGACGGCTTTCAGCTTCAGGCGCTCCAGCACTTGAAGGCAGGCATAGAACGCCGGCGCTTCGATGGCGACCAGGTCGCCGGGCTCGGTGACGCACTGCAGGCACAGGTTCAGGGCTTCCATCGCGCCATTGGTAATGACCAGTTCGTCCGCCGGCAAGCGCACGCCACTGATCATGTAGCGCAGGGCGATCTGTCGGCGCAGCTCGGGATTCCCGGTGGTCATGTCGCTGACGATGCCTGCAGGCGTCAGCGCACGCACAGCTGACGCCATCGACTTCGCCAGGCTCGCCAGCGGATACAGGTGCGGGCTGGGAAACGCCGAGCCGAACGGTACGGTGTCCGGGTCCTTGAGCGAGCCGAGCACTGAAAAGATCAGGTCGCTGACGCCCAGTTCGGTACCTTCGCTGGTATGTCTGACCAGTTCAGGTTCGGTCAGTGCGTTGGCGGCATGCTCACGCACGTAATACCCGGAGCGTGCGCGGGCCTGAATCAGTCCCTTGTCTTCCAGCAGGTAATAGGCCTTGAAGACCGTTGCCGGGCTGACGGACCAGGTGCGACTCGCGACCCGTACGGACGGGACTTTTTCCCCGGCGGGCAGGACGCCGCTGCGAATCATTTCCGAGATGTCGGCGGCGAATTTTTCGTAGCGTTTCATAAGCGGCATCGAATCGACAAGGCTGCATCATGAGCGAAACCGGCCATAACGAACAGAGACACAACAGCTGTAAAAAACAGTATCAGATGGCTTGTTCACGTGTTTCAGGGGGTTGCGCCATCCGTCACTCAGGTCGTTCGGAGAGATGACTTACGCTTGAACCCCTCAAACGGATAGGTCTATGATGCCAGCGCCTTACGACCCATCGAAGGAAATAGACGTGCCCCGTTCCAACTGGCTGCCTACGCCGCCTTAGCGCTACGCCCCCCTCGCAACACCTGACTGCCTTCTTGCTGCAGTCGCCCGTTGCTGCGCCCGTTTTTTGGTCGCCGCCACTCCCAATCTGACTACTCAATCGAAAACCGATGCTCCTGCTCGTCCGGCAATCGCTGCCGTGCGTCTTGCTGCGTCTGTCACAGGTATTCCCATGTTAGAAAAAATCAAAGCTACGTGGTTTTCCAACGTTCGTGCCGATGTATTGGCCGGGCTTGTTGTTGCATTGGCCCTGATTCCAGAGGCCATCGCGTTCTCCATCATTACCGGGGTAGACCCGAAAGTCGGGCTTTACGCGTCGTTCTGTATCTGCGTGGTCATCGCTTTCGTGGGCGGGCGCCCGGCGATGATTTCTGCGGCCACCGGTGCGATGGCCTTGCTGATGGTGAATCTGGTCAAAGAGCACGGGCTTCAGTATTTACTGGCCGCCACCTTGCTCTGCGGCGTACTGCAGATCATCGCCGGCTATCTGCGCCTGGGTGAATTGATGCGCTTCGTTTCACGCTCGGTGGTTACCGGGTTCGTGAATGCACTGGCAATTCTGATCTTCATGGCCCAGTTGCCGGAATTGACCCATGTGACCTGGCCGGTGTACGCCATGACCGCAGCGGGCCTGGCAATCATCTACCTGTTCCCGCGTGTGCCGGTGCTGGGAAAGCTGCTGCCTTCGCCGCTGGTGTGCATTCTGGTGCTCACCGCGATTTCCATTTACATGGGGCTTGATGTACGAACCGTGGGTGACATGGGCGCAATGCCCGACAGCCTGCCGACCTTCATGTGGCCGGACGTCGCGCTCAACCTCGACACGCTGTTGATCATTCTGCCGTATTCCGCCGCGCTGGCCGTGGTGGGCCTGCTGGAGTCGATGATGACCGCGACCATCGTCGATGACCTGACCGATACCACCAGTGACCGAAACCGTGAGTGCAAAGGGCAGGGCATTGCCAATATCGCCACGGGGCTGATCGGTGGCATGGCTGGCTGCGCCATGATCGGCCAGTCGATGATCAACGTGAAGTCTGGCGGCAAAACACGTCTTTCAACCCTCAGCGCAGGTTTGCTGCTGTTGATCATGATGCTGTTTCTGGGTGAATGGCTGGCGCGTATTCCGATGGCGGCGCTGGTGGCGGTGATGATCATGGTGTCGATCAGTACCTTCAGTTGGGGATCGATCCGCAACCTCAAGGAATACCCGCTCTCGACCAACATCGTGATGGTGGTCACCGTGGTGGTGGTCGTGGCGACCCACAACCTTGCCTATGGGGTGCTGGTCGGGTCTCTGCTTGCCTCGATGTTCTTTGCCAGCAAGATCGCTCATTTCCTGGAAGTCACGTCGCATCGTGATCCGTTGCACAGCCATCGCACCTACTACGTGACCGGCCAGGTATTCTTCGCCTCCGCTGACCGTTTCATGGCCTCGTTCGACCTGCGCGAAAGCCTCGATACACTGGTCATCGATCTGCGCGAGGCGCATTTCTGGGACATCACCGCTATTGCCGCACTCGACAAGGTGGTTTTGAAACTGAGAAAAGCAGGTATCATTGTGGACGTTATCGGCATGAACCGCGCCACCGCCACGCTGGTGGACCGGTTTGGTGTGCATGACAAGCCGGACGGTATCGACTCGTTGATGGGGCACTGATCTGCGGGGCCGGGCAGACAGGCTCAGCCCGGAATCTCCAAGCGGATGACGGATCCTCCGCCTGGTCTGTTGCGGACCTCGATAGTGCCGTCATGCTCGAGGCAAATGGCTCTGGCGATGGACAGGCCAAGGCCGCTGCCTCCCGAATAGCGCGCCCGCGAACGTTCGGCACGCCAGAAACGGTCGAACACCTGTTCGAGGTTCTCCGGGCCGAAACCGGGGCCGCGGTCCGAGACGCTCAGTTCCATGCGCCCTGCGCTGGCTCTGCCGACAATCAGCAGTTCTCCGCCCATTGCCGAATAGCGCAGCGCATTATCGACGAGAATATTCACCACCTGACCGATCCGGTCACGGTCGGCGTTGACGGTCAATTTCCGCGGGATATCGATCGTCACGACGACACCGGCCTCATCGAGCGGTGCGGCAAACCAGCCCAGCCGTTCGACCACCAGTTTCTCAAGGGAAAACTCCGTCTTGTCCAGGGTCAGCTGACCCGCGCTGGCGAGCGAGAGCAGGTGCAGATCACTCACCAGTTTGTTCAACTGGCCGAGCTGGCGGTGGACCATTTCCAGTTGTGCCAGGTCACGCGGGAACACCTCGTCGATCATGCCTTGTATGCGCCCCATGGCGGCATTCAGAGGCGTACGCAGCTCGTGGGCAATCATGGCGCTGGATTCGCTGACTTCCAGTTCGTAACGGCCGAGCTGGGTGGTCATGGTGTTGAAGTCGCTGACCAGTGCCTGTAGTTCGTCCGGGCCGTTGGTGCTCATCGGCAGGCGTGTCTTGAAATCACCCTGGGCGACCTGACGTGCGCCTCTGGCAATCGAGGAGAACTGGCTTGAAAGCGGACGGGAAAACAGAAAGCCGAAGAATAGGATGATCGGGATCGCGATCGACACCAGCGCTGCCAGTACCCACCATTCCTTGTTGGCAATGCCCGGCAGCAGGTTTTCGATCGGGTAATACTCGACGAACAGTTCGCGCAGCTTGGCCATGTCCAGAGTGGGCTCGGCCTGCAGTCGAAGGAATTCCATGCGCACGTCGGCCGGCATTGCCTGCAGGGTGAGCCAGTCAGAGACCGTGACGTGCAGCCACATGCAAAACGCGATGACGATGACCGCACCGACGGCGAGCATGCTCATGCGCATGCCGACCCAGTGCCACAACGGTTTTTGTCTGTGCCTGAAAAAATGTCGCATGAGGATTACCTGAATCGATAGCCGACCGAACGGACGGTGACCAGCACGTTTTCCACGCCATGGATCTCCAGCTTGCGCCGCAGGTTATGCACATGCGCATCGACAACCCTGGCCAGCGCCTCGCTGTCGGGCAGGCAGATTTCCAGCAGTTCTTCGCGAGTGAAGGCCTTGGACGGCGTTTTCAGCAGCGTTGAAAGGATCTTGAACTCGGTAGGTGTCAGGTCGAGTACGGTCTCTGCGCCATCCTGACCTTCAATGATCGCGGTGACCGCATCCAGCTCCACCAGCAGGTTCTGGTAGCGCAAATGACGCTCGTTATTGCCGTTCTGCTGGGAGCGCCGCAGAACCGCGTGCACGCGGGCCACCACTTCCCGAGGGTTGTAGGGCTTGACCACATAATCGTCGGCCCCATAGCGCAAGGCACCGAGCTTTTCCGGTTCGTCGCCCATGGCGGTGACCATGATCACCGGCGTGTCGCTGCAGCGCCGGACTGCCGAAAGCACGTCCGTGCCACTGACAAGCGGCAGCATGACGTCCAGCAGAATCAGGTCGGGTTTCCACTGACGGTGCATATCGATACCGCGCTGACCGTTTTCGGCCAGCCCGACGTTGAAGCCGTCACGACGCAGGTAAGCCTCAAGAATGCTGGCACTGTCGGCATCGTCTTCAACGATAAGAATGCGTTTTCCTGACACGAGCGCGCCTCTTGATCAAATCTTGATAATTCACGAACGGTTTGTTGAAAGTCGACGTTCAGGATGCTGCCCAGAGCCCACTGTCGCGGACAGATCCTATGCCGATGAGTACACCGCTGTCCAAGCGTATCCGCAACCGCCGCCGGTATTGCCTGGCCATGCTGGCGAGCCTGGTTCTTTCGGGCTGCTCGTTGATACCGGCCTATCAGCGTCCAGCGTTGCCGGTCCCTGTCGATCAGGTGTCTGCTGTTGTCCCGGCCTCGAGTACTTCCGCCGACCTGACGCTCACTGCCGACGAAGAAGCGCTCGCTGCCGAGTTGTCGCCAAAGGGCGAGCTGCGCGGGCTGCTGCAATCGGCACTGGCGTTCAATCGCGATTTTCGTGTGGCGGTGCTGCGTGTGGAGGAGGCCAGGGCAATGCGCGGCATCACCCGTGCCGATCGTTTTCCGACCCTTGCTGCAGGTGTCGAGCGCGATCGTCAGCACTTCGATAATGCGGCCGCCGACGAGCGTTATGGCCAGGACATTTCCATCGCGTCGGTGGGCGTCTCTGACTTCGAACTGGATTTCTTCGGGCGCGTGCGTAGCCTGTCGGAGGCGGCGCGGCACGATTATCTGGCCAGCACGTACGGCCAGCAGGCGGCACGCAGTGCGCTGATTGCGGAAGTCGCCCGCGCCTGGCTGGCCGAGCGTCTGGCCGCCGCCGTGCAGCAGGATGCGCAGGCGGTTCACGAGGCGCGGCTGATGCTGGTCAAGGCGGCCGAAGAACAGCAGCGTCAAGGTGCACTTTCGCTGGACGATCTGATGGTTCAGCGCCTCGACACCCTGACCGCGCAACAGCAGGTACAGGATGCGGCAAGCGATCACGCCAACGCGTCGCAGGCCTTGTTGTTGCTTACCGGCTATTCGACAGCGTTGCCCGCGACTAAGCCAGATACCCCTGAGCTGACCGCCGCGTTGGTCGAGACGCCGGCCTGGCTGTCGAATTTGCCGTCTCAGCGCCTGCTGGAGCGTTTTGACATCCGCCAGCGCGAAGAAGCGCTCAAGGCCAGCAATGCCAACATTGGTGCTGCCCGTGCGGCGTTCTTTCCGTCCATAAAACTCAGTACCGGCGTGGGCTTGCAGAGCGACAGCCTGCGCACCTTGTTCAGCAACGGCAGCGGTGCCTGGCTGTTCACCCCGCAATTGAATCTGCCGCTGTTCGACGGCGGGCGTAATCAGGCCAACCTGGACCTTGCCAAGGTGCGTCAGCAGATCGCGGTGGCTGAGTATGAAAAGGCCGTGCAGAACGCCTTCCGTGAAATGTCCGCCGTGCTGACCCGCCGTCAGCAGGCCCTGAACCAGGTCCGCAACGAGGTCGAGCGGGTGGCGCTGGTCCAGGAAAAAGTGCGGCGCCTGTCCTTTGAACTCAATGCGGGCGCCGTCGAGCGCACGGCATTGCTGGTTTCCACTCTCCGTATTGCCGAAGCCGACGCAGCCGCTCGCAAGTCCCTCGATGCGCTGCAGCAAAACCGCATCGATGTGTTTCGAGTGCTGCGCGGAGCAGAACCGACAACCCCACCCCAATCCTGAATGAAACCGGAGTATCCCCATGAGCCCTGCAATCTCTCGTACTCACCTGCGCTCTGCGCTGCTTAAACCTGTGCTGACCGTGTTGATCACCTCTGCGGCCATGACCCTGGCCGGTCAGGCCTGCGCGCAGGACAGCACTGCTCAAGGCCAATCGATTCTGGGTGACCGGTTCAACGTCAATTTCGGGCTCGGCATGGCCGTGCTGCCGCGCTACATGGGGGCTGATGAATACCGCAGTCAGGTGGTGCCCATGCTGACGGTCCAGCGTGGCATCTTCTTCGCCGACACCACGCGCGGTCTGGGGCTGCAATGGCAGTCGGATTCCGGGTTCGGTGCCAGCGCTGCACTCAATTACGATTTCGGTCGTACCGAGAAAAACAGTACGAATCGGCCTGGTTCCAACGAGCTGATAGGGATGGGTACCGTCAAGGGCGCGACCGTTGGCGACTTCATGGTTTCTCAGCAACTCATGCCGTGGCTGTCCGTCAGTGCCGAGGCCGAACTGCGGGTGGCTGGCGAAAAGCGTGGCAATCGTTATCGGTTGGGTTTCGAGGGCATCGCCTACCACAGCCAGACCGACACGGTGACCCTCGACATCGATGCGCACGCCGGTGACGGTCGTTACAACCAGACCTATTTCGGCGTGAGTCCGATTCAGAGTCAGCGCACCGGCTTCTCCCGTTTCAACGCAGACAGCGGCATTTACGCGTACTCGGCGGCGCTCGCCTGGCAGCATACCTTCGACGCCCACTGGTCAACCGTCGCCAGCGTCGGGGTGACGCACTACACCGACCAGACCCGGGGCAGCCCGTTGGTCGAGACCGATGCCGAAGGCAGTGGCCTGATTGCCTTGAATTACGCTTTCTGAAGGGTTGAAGCCTGCCATGCGATTGAATCCTGATGCGTTTCCTGCTCTACGGCGGTGTGTGTCACGCGCTTGCGGCGTCGTACTGATCACTCTGATGATCAGTGGTTGCGGTGATAAACAGACGGCCAGTGCTCCGCCTGTCCGGGCGGTCAAGGTTGAGACGGTGCGGGCAGGAGAGGGCGCTGCGTTACGCTTCATCGGCACTGTTCGAGAGCAGGAGCGCGCCAGTCTGGCGTTTGAATCGGCAGGCACCCTGACAGAGCTGCGGGTCGACATTGGCGATAGCGTCAAGCCGGGCCAGGTGCTCGCCCGCCTTGATCCGCAGCCTGCGCAATTGCGCCTGCAGGAGGCGCAGGCCGCTTTGCGGCTGGCTCGGGCTCAGGCGCTGGAGCGCCAGCGTAACTACCAGCGTCAGCAAAACCTGCTCGCAGCGGGCAGTGTCGCCCAGAGCGTGGTCGAGTCGGCCCAGTCGTCCAGTGAACAAGCCAGCGCCGAGCTGATCCGCACGCAAGCCGAGCTGGACCTGGCCCGTCGCGAACTGGATCGCACCCGCCTGATCGCACCCTTTGCCGGGCGCGTGGTGGCCCGCCATGCACAACCGCAGAACTTGTTGCCCGCCGGGCAGGTGCTGCTGGATGTCGAATCCGCTGCAGAGCAACAAGTGGTGGCAGCTGTTCCGCTGGCACTTGCCGATTCGCTTCAGCCTGGCGACCTCGCCATGGCCTCGAATAGTGCAGACGGTACGGCAGGGTTTGATCTCGCCCTGGAAGGCATTTCGCCCCGAGTCGATGACGGGCTGGTCAGAACGGCCGTGTTCCGAGTGCTGCGGCCTGCCGGCAGGCTGCCCAGTGGCGTCACGCTGCTTGTGCAAATGCATCCCGCTGCCGACGCACAGGCACTGTCGGTTCCGGTGCAAGCATTATGGATGGGGACCAGCAGCCACCTTGCCGAAGTCTTCGTCTACCAGTCAGGAGGAACAGTCGCCGTCCGCTCTGTCACGCTGGGTACAGTCAGAGAAGGCCGTGCACTGATCGTCAGCGGGCTGGTCGCAGGTGAGCAGGTGGTCACTGCCGGCGCCGCCTTTCTGCAGGACGGTCAGCCCGTCACGCTGTTTCACTCAGACACTCGCCTGAGCGGTGCCACGCAATGAACCTTACCTCCCGCGCCATGGGCGCTAGCCGTTTGACGCTGTTTGCCGCCTTGCTGATTTTGCTGGCTGGTGTCGTTAGCTTTTTGAGCTTTCCTTCTCAGGAAGAGCCGTCGGTGACCGTTCGCGACGCACTGGTCAGCGTGTCTCTGGAAGGGCTGCCCGCAGAGCGCACCGAGGAACTGCTCGCCAGGCCGCTCGAAGAGCGTATCCGTGAACTGGCCGAGATCAAGAACGTGCTCACCACGGTCCAGCCTGGCCGAGTGATCGTGCAGGTCACGGCGTATGACAACGTCAAGGATCTAGGGCTGCTGTGGCAACGGCTCCGGGCGAAGGTGAGCGAAACGAGCGGTGCTTTTCCGCCTGGCACCCAAGGGCCTTTCGTCGATGATGATTTCGGTCGCGTCGCCGTGGCTTCGGTCGCGCTGACCGCGCCGGGTTTCACCATGAGCGAGATGCGCGGCCCGATCAAACGCTTGCGCGATCAGCTGTATGCGCTCAAGGGCGTCGATCAGGTCCAGTTGTATGGACTGCAGGATGAGCGCATTTACCTCGACTTCAATCACCAGACGCTGGCCGCCGCCGGACTTTCCCCGCAACAGCTGCTTCAGCAACTGCAGGCCCGCAACCTGATCGCAACGGGAGGCAACCCGGTCATCGGGCAGCAGAGCACCACGCTTTCGATCAGTGGCGAGGTGCTTTCGCCGGAGCAACTTCGGCAGTTCCCGGTGCAGTTGCCCAGTGGTCAGAAGGTCGCGTTGCAGAACCTGAGCAGGGTATCGGTGAGCCCTGTCGACCCGCCTGAAACCGAAGCGATCTATCAGGGACAGGACGCCGTGGTATTGGCCGTTTCGATGCAGCCAGGCCTCAATGTGCAAACGTTCGGTGATGCCTTGCGCAAGCGACTCGGTGAGCTGGAGCAGCAACTTCCGACGGGCTTTACCTTACACGTGGTGACCTTCCAGTCCAGCGTGGTCGAGCACGAGATGAGCAAGATGTATCACGTCATGGCCGAGACGGTTGTGATCGTGATGTGCGTGGTCATGCTGTTTCTGGGCTGGCGCACCGGGCTGGTGGTCGGGGTGATTGTGCCCTTGACCATCCTCAGTACGCTGCTGGTCATGCGCGCCCTGGGGATCGAGCTGCAGACGGTGTCGATTGCCGCGATCATCCTGGCCCTGGGGTTGCTGGTGGATAACGGCATTGTCATCGCCGAAGACATCGAGCGACGCCTGCATGCGGGAGAGGATCGACGGCGCGCCTGTGAGGAGGCAGGGCGCACCTTGATGGTCCCTCTGCTGACCTCTTCACTGGTCATCGTGCTGGCGTTTTCGCCCTTCTTTCTGGGGCAGACCAGCACCAACGAATACCTGCGGTCGCTGGCGGTTGTGCTCGCCACGACGCTGATCAGCTCCTGGCTGCTCAGCGTCACGGTGACGCCTCTGTTGTGCTTCTATTTCGCCAGGGTGCCGGCCGTCACGGCGTCGGCGGATGAGGCTGATGAGGCTGATGAGGCTGATGAGGCTGATGAGTATGCCTCGGTGTTCTACCGTGGCTATCGCAAGGTCATCGAGGGGTTGCTGAATCACTCGCTGCTCTTCATTGCCTGCATGATGGGGTTGCTGGCGTTGGCGGTCGTGGTGCTGACCCGGGTGCCGTACGATTTTCTGCCGAAGTCGGACCGCATGCAGTTCCAGATCCCGCTGGTGCTGGAGCCCGGCAGCAGCTCGCGTGACACGTCGCAGGCGGTGCGTGATATCAGCCAGTGGCTGAGCAGCGATCAGGATGTGGAACACAGCATTGGCTATGTCGCCAGTGGCGGGCCGCGTATCGTGCTTGGCCTCAATCCCCCGTTGCCCGCGCCGAATATCGCGTACTTCACTGTCAGCGTGCGCGAAGGCGCGAATCTCGATGCGGTGATCGAGCGCACACGGCATTTCATCCTCGCGCAGCACCCCGAAATCGAAGCGCAGCCCAAACGATTCTCGATGGGCACCACCGAGGCGGGGATTGCGGTCTACCGGGTCATCGGTCCTGACGAGAACGTGCTGCGCGGTATTAGCCGGCAGATCGAGCAGGCGTTATCGGCGTTGCCCGGAACCCTGGACGTCCACGATGACTGGCGGACCCGATTGCTGCGTTACGACGTTGTCGTCGATCCGTACAAGGCCTTGCAGGCCGGTGTTGCCACTCAGGACATCGCCCAGGCCCTGCAACTGAGAAACAGCGGGCTGTCCGTGTCGTCGCTGCAGGATGGCGATACTGCTGTCGCCGTTGTGGCGCGCGAGCAGAGCACGCTGAGCAAACCGGGCAATGATCTGGACAGCACATTGATTTACCCGGCTTCCGGGGGCGCGCCGTTGATGTTGTCGGCCATTGCCACTGTCGAGCCCAGGGCCGAGGCATCGACCATCCAGCGGCGTAATCTGCAAAGCGCGATCACGGTGGTCGGACACAATCCGTCAATGACAGCGACCTCGATCGTCGAGCAGTTGGCCCCGCAGATAGCTGCAATCAGCCTGCCGGCGGGTTACCACATCGAACCGGGTGGCGAAATAGAAGACTCGGCCGAGGCCAATCAGGCGCTGCTGCAGTACATGCCACACGCGCTGGTCGCGATGCTGTTGTTGTTCGTCTGGCAGTTCAATTCGTTCCGCAAGCTGCTGATCGTCATCTCCAGCGTGCCCTTCGTGCTGATCGGCGTGGCGCTGGCATTGGTGCTCACTGGCTATCCGTTCGGCTTCATGGCCACCTTCGGGCTGCTGTCGCTGGCCGGCATCATCGTCAACAATGCTGTGCTGCTGCTCGAACGTATCGAGGCTGAGCGCGAGCAAGGCCTGGCGGTGCGTGACGCAGTGGTCCATGCCGCGATCAAGCGCTTGCGGCCGATCGTGATGACCAAACTGACCTGCATCATCGGGCTGGTGCCGCTGATGCTGTTTGCCGGTCCGCTCTGGGAGGGCATGGCGATCACCATCATGGGTGGCCTTGCATTGGGCACGCTGGTGACACTGGGCCTGATTCCGATCCTCTACGCGCTGCTTTTCGACCGCTTCGAGCGCTGGCGCAAGGCGAGCTGAGCCATGACGGCCGGTGCCTGTGTAAGGTATGGTCCTGAAAAACCTCGACGAACCGAACACAAGGATGGAACACATGCGCTCATTTTCCCGCTCGCCACTGGCTGTTCATCTCGCCCTGGCGCTTGCGTTGACAGCTCTGGCACCGGCGGCCATGGCCGAACCGCACAAGGCCATCCAGGCCGATGCCGAGCAATACAAGGACGAAGCCTTGAAACTGCTGGAGCGTCTGGTGAACATCGACTCGGGTTCCGGGTATGTACCGGGCCTGACCAAGGTCAGCGACATCGCGATCGAAGAACTGAAAAAGCTCGGTGCCACTATCGAGCTCGTTCCAAATACGCCAGAAGCCAGCAACCACGTCATCGCCACCCTGAAAGGCACCGGCAAGGCGAAGATTCTGCTGATGGCGCACATGGACACCGTGTTCAAGGAAGGCTCTGCGGCCGAGCGTTCGTTTCATATCAAGGACGGGCGTGCCTACGGCCCAGGCGTGATGGATGATAAGGGCGGCATCGTTGCGGCTATCTATGCGCTGAAAGTCTTGCACAACCTGAAGTTCACCGACTACGCGCAGATCACGGTGCTGCTCGACGCCAGTGAGGAGACTGGCTCAGGCGTCGCTACCGAGCTGATCAAGAAAACCGCGAAGGAGCATGACGTCACGCTCAACCTGGAGCCGGGACGTCCGGCCGACGGTCTGGTGGTGTGGCGCAAAGGCTCGGCAACCGCGCTGGTCGAAGTCAAGGGCAAGGCCTCGCATGCAGGCGTGGCGCCTGAGTTGGGACGTAACGCTGCTACCGAAGTGGCCCATCAGATCCTGCAACTCGGCAAGCTGGGTGACGAGGAGAAGAAAACCACCATCAACTTCACCGTGCTCAAGGCGGGAGACCGCACCAACGTGATTCCTGATCAGGCCAGCGCCAAGGCCGATGTGCGTGCTGCCGTACCGGAGGAGTTTGACCGCGTCGAGCAGGATCTGGCCAGGGTGTCGGCCAACAGGTTGGTGCCTGATACCGAGGTCAAGACCAGTCTGGTCCGTGGCCTGCCACCGATGCCGCAAACCGCGCAGTCCGATGCATTGGTCGCGATGGCGCAAGGCATCTACGGTGAGCTGGGCCGCACCCTGACCATCGAGGGCAGCGGCGGGGCGGCGGATTCAAGCCTGTCTGCCAGCGTGGGTACACCGACGCTGGACGGCTTCGGGATTGTAGGCGGCAACATCCATACGCCCGAAGAGTATGCCGAAGTGGGCAGCGTGGCGCCGCGGATCTACTTGCTGTCGCGAATGATCATGAAGTTGTCCGGGCAACAGTGATTCTACAGGCCTCCCGTGCGTGGCGCGGGAGGCTGTAGAGTTTAAACAGATACAGGGCTCCCCCGATACTGCATACAAAGGGAGGTGGCGCTGATTCTGGCGTAGCGGTTCATCGTCGAGTGGTGGCCGACAACTAGTGGTTATTACTCATCCCCGTTTTTCTCATGCGCCACATCACATGGCTTGACCGAAACCTGCTGCCTCTGTTGACACGTTAACCATGCAGAAAGGACCGTCTTCGCGGCTCCAGAGCCCTGGAAGGTCAGCATGCTTTCGCCTGTTTCCTTAACCCATAGTCCTTTTATTAGTGTGTCTGCGGCCATGAGCCGAGCCGGTTTTCGCGTGCTAGCCGATTAGCGTTTCTGCATATATTTAATTACGACCTTAATACTACGTCGAAAAGATACGCTCCTCCCTATCAATACTAAGCACATGATCCTTGGGCTCAGGCTAAAGGTCCGCACTGTCAAAATTAACTTCAAAAAAAGTTCAACAAATCGGATACAAGGTCGATACAAATAATTGACGCCGCCATGATGGCGT
This sequence comes from Pseudomonas sp. P129, assembly GCF_020312195.1. NCBI lineage: Bacteria > Pseudomonadati > Pseudomonadota > Gammaproteobacteria > Pseudomonadales > Pseudomonadaceae > Pseudomonas > Pseudomonas sp. P129. The sequence continues at coordinate 206,040 of NZ_JAGPYS010000004.1, forward strand.
TCTAATATTGCCCACCTTTTTGATATCAATATGCTACCGCAAGGACGCGCCGTGTATCCTCATGCTTCGAAACTGGCTTTGCTGCTCCTGCTCGCCATCGCGTCAGCTACCTCGCTTGCAGCCACTGCCCCCGCCAGTTTGCCAGGTGACCAGGATCTTATTCGTGACCGTCAGGACCGCCTGCTCGAAGAGCAGCGCCGCCGTCTTGAAGAACTCAAGGATCTGCCGGGCAAACAAGCCACGCCCGCTGCCCCGACTTCCCCGGCCGATACACGTTGTTTCACCATCGATCGTATCGAGCTCAAGGGCGCCGACTCGCTGTCTTCTGCCGAGCGCGATGCGCTGACCAAACCCTATATTGGCAAGTGCCTTGGTGTCGCGCAGCTCAATGAACTGCTGAAAGTCATCACCGATCACTACCTCGAAAAAGGCCTGGTGACGACTCGCGCCTACCTGCCGCAGCAGGACCTGTCGACAGGCGACCTGCAAGTGCTGGTCATCGAAGGCAAGCTGGAGCATCTGCGTGGCGATACCGCCAGCGGTCTGTCAGCGCGTGAGCTGGCCATGACGTTTCCCGGCAGCGAAGGCCAGATGGTCAACCTGCGCGAAATCGAGCAGATGGTCGATCAGCTCAATCGCCTGCCATCCAATCAGGCGCAGATGGAACTGACCCCCGGCCAAGTCGTCGGCGGCAGTGACGTAGTGGTCAAGAACACCCCGCAAAAACCATGGCGAGCCAACCTGTCGCGTACCAACGAAGGCCAGCGCAGCACCGGTGAGCAGCAATGGAACGCCGGCCTCGAGTGGGATAATCCGTCAGGGCTGGCCGACCAGTTCAGCCTGCGCGGCGGCCACGATGCGATCAGCGATCGGCAGAAAGCCTCCCGCAATGCCTCGCTTGCCTACAGCCTGCCGTGGGGCTGGTGGACGTTCAGCTACCTGTACAACACCAGCGAATACCGTTCGGTGGCGCAGGCCTCGAACGTCAACTTCAAGCAGGACGGCGATAGCCAGAACCACCAGTTCAAGGCCGAGCGGGTCGTGTATCGCGACGCGCTGAGCAAGACCTCGCTCAATGCCGGTCTGTCCTACCTGCGCACCAACAACTACGTCGAAGACAGCAAACTGGCGGTCAGCAGCAATCGCATCACCGAGGCGCAGTTCGGTATCAACCACGGGCGGCGGGTTGGCTCGGCGTTCGTCAACATCGATCTGGGCATGCAGCAAGGTATCGGTGCACTGGACGCGCAGGGCAACCACGATCCTCGCCCGGGTGAAGCCGATGCACGTTATCGCAAATACACCGGCACCCTCAGCTACCTGCACCCCTTTCAACTGTGGGGCGAAAACCTGAGCTTTACCAGCCTGGCCACCGGGCAGCGCAGTGAGGATGTGCTGTTCAGTTCGCAACGCACCAGCCTGGGCGGATCGGCATCGGTGCGCGGTTACAAGGATGAGTTTCTGTCGGGCGACAGCGGTGGTTACTGGCGTAACGAGTTGCGCCTGACTCGCCCGGTCACCCTGGACTGGATGCGCCCGGTGTTCGCCGAGTATGGCGCGGCCGCCGGTTACGACCAGGGTGTTATCCGCAACGACCGTTACAACGGTGAGCAGCATGGGCGCTTGTCCAGCAACTCGTTCGAGCTGTTTACCCGAGGCCAGCACGTTGCTGCCTCAGTGACCTTCGCTCATTCCCTGGAACGTCCCGATGTGATCGAACGCGAAGCGCCGATCTATTTCCGTATGGACTTTTTCCTCTAATCACACCGTATTCAACCCACCTGTTTCGAGGTCACTTACATGGACGTTCACCAACTGGCTCTGCTCGCTCGTCAGCCCTCTGCTGTGCTGGTCGAGCGCCGGGCTTTCTGGGGAATGCCCAAGCGCGGCCTCGCGCTGATTCTCGCCAATGCGATGTTCTGGCAGCCGCTGCTGGTTCAAGCCGAAGGCATCGTGGTCAGCGGCACGAATACCAGCCTGAACCAGGCCGGCAATGGCGTGCCGATCGTCAACATTGCCGCGCCCAATGCCAGCGGTTTGTCACACAACCAGTATCAGCAGTTCAACGTCGACAGCCAGGGCGTCATCCTCAACAACTCCACCAACCAGACCCAGAGCACTCAACTGGGCGGCATCATCGTCGGCAACGCCAACCTGCGCGGCACGGCGGCCAGCACCATTCTCAACGAAGTGGTCGGGGCCAACGCCAGTCAGCTTAAAGGCTATACGGAAGTGGCCGGGCAGGCGGCACGTGTCATCGTCGCCAACCCCTACGGCATCAGTTGCAACGGCTGTGGTTTCATCAATACCCCGCAGGTCACGCTGACCACCGGCAAACCCGTGCTGGATGCCAACGGGCAATTGCAGCGTTTCAATGTGCAGGGCGGCAGCATATCCATCGACGGCGTGGGGCTGAACGCAGACAACGTCGACCAGTTCGACATCATTACCCGTAGCGCGAAGATCAATGCCGAGCTACACGCCAGGCGCCTCAACATCATTGCCGGTCGCAACGATGTCGACGCGCAGACGCTGAATCCCACGGCCTTGCCTGACGATGGCAGCGCCAAACCGGAGTTGGCCGTCGACAGCTCGGCGCTGGGCGGCATGTATGCCGGCGCGATCCGTCTGGTGGGCACCGAGGCGGGTGTCGGCGTCAGGCTGGCCGGTGATCTGGCGGCCAGTGGCGGTGATATCCAGATTGATGCCAACGGCCACTTGAGCATGATGCAGACTGCTGCCAGCGGTGCTGTGGCGGTCAAGGCCAACAGTGCCGAGGTCAACGGGCCGGTCTACGCAGGGTCGTCACTGGGCATGACCACGGCAGGTGATCTCATCACCCGGCAGAACGTCGCCGCGCGCGATGCTCTGACACTTTCCGCAGGCGGCCAGATCAATAACACCGCGGTGATCGAGGCTGGCGTCAATGCCGACAACAGCCGCAATGCATCGGGCGATGTGACGCTGTCTGCCAACGGGCTCAACAACAGCGGCAGCATCACTGCCAGTCGCGCTCTGCAGGCCACTATCAGCCAGACCCTGAACAATCAGGGAGCCACACTGAACGGACAGTCGAGCGCACGCATCGTGGCCACTGCCGTCGACAATCGCCAGTCAGGCCGGATTCTGAGCCAGGGTGGCACTGTCGATATCAACGCGTCTCAGGTGCTCAACAGCCAGAGCGGGCTGATCAGCAGCAATGGCACTATGACCATCACTGCGGGCTCTCTGAACAATAGCCAGCAAGGCAAGCTGTTCAGCAGCAGCGCATTGTCTGCCCGTATTTCCGGGCCGTTGCTCAACCAGCTGGGGCTTATCAGCGCCAATGGCGATCTGCTGCTCAACGCGGCAAGCGTGGACAACCGCAGCGCGGAAATCTCCAGTCTCGGCAGCCTGACCTCGACCGTCAGCCAGTTCGATAACCGCGAAAAAGGCCGTCTGCTGGCCAGCGGCGCGCTGCAACTGACCTCTGACCACCTGAACAACCAGAACGGCTCGGTTGCCGGACAGCAAGGTGTACAGCTGAATCTGGGGCAACTGACCAATGCTGGCAACGGCAGTCTCTACGGCAAAAACAGTCTGAGCCTGGCCGTCAGCGGCGCGTTGAACAATGACCAAGGCACACTGCGCAGTGATGGCACTCTGAATGTGCGTGCAGCCTCTCTGAGCAATAACAGTGGCAGCGCGACCAGTGCCGGCACGGCAACGGTCAGCACAACGGGCGCAGTCGCCAACCTTGGCGGACAGATTCTGAGCGATGCGGGCCTGACGCTTTCCAGCGGCAGTTTGGATAACAGCCAGAGTGGTCGCATTGCCGGCAATGGCGTGGTGCTTGCCACTGGCGCTTTCGACAACCATCAGGACGGCCGCCTGACCAGTACCGGCGCGCTTCAACTGAACGCCGGGCTGGTCAACAACAGCGACGCCGGCCGTATTGCCAGCGCCATGGCGCTGACTGCCGTGGTCACCGGCCTGAATCAGACCAACGACGGCCGGCTGTACGGCAACAGCGATGTCAGCCTGGACCTGAGCAATGGCCTGTTGACCAACCAGGGCGGCTTGATCAATGCGCCGGGGCAGTTGCTGCTGAAAAACCTGAACGTCGTCAACAACCAGAGCGGTGAAATCTCCAGTGCCAACGGTTTTACACTGGCTGCCAACTCTCTGAATAACACGGATGGCTCGCTGCTCAGCGATAAAGCGCTCGTTGTGCGCATCAATCAGTTGCTGACCAACCTGCGCGGCAAGATTTCCGCCAATGGCGTCAATCTGAATGCTGCAACGCTGGACAACCGCAGCGCGGAAGTTTCTAGCCTGAGCACCCTGACTGCCGACGTCGGCCAGTTCGATAACAGCGCGCAAGGGCGTCTGCTCGCCAACGGCACAATGCTGCTGACAGCCGATAACCTGAATAACCAGAACGGCGTGGTCTCCGGACAGCAGGGCGTCCAGTTGACTCTGGGACAACTGACCAACTCCGGCGGCAGCGTTTATGCAAAAAACACGCTGGGTCTGACGCTGACCGGTGCAGTGAATAACAATCAGGGCGTACTGCGCAGTGACGGCACGCTGGACCTGAAAGCAGCTTCTCTGGCCAACATTGGCGGTCGGGTCACCAGTGCCGGTGTTGCCACGTTGCAAGTCGATGCTGCCGTCGTCAGCCAGAGCGGGCAGATCATCAGCGATGCGGGGCTGACGCTTTCCAGCGCCAGCCTGGACAATAGCCAGAGCGGTCGCATTGCCGGCAATGGTGTGGTGCTCACCACTGGCGCTTTCGACAACCATCAGGACGGCCGCCTGACCAGTACCGGCGCGCTTCAACTGAATGCCGGGCGGGTCAACAACGGCGACGCCGGTCGTATCGCCAGCGCCATGGCCCTGACTGCAGTGGTCACTGGCCTGAACCAGACCAACGATGGCCGTCTGTACAGCAACAGCGATGTCAGCCTGGACCTGAGCAACGGCGTGCTGACCAACCAAGGCGGTTTGATCAATGCGCCGGGGCAGTTGCTGCTGAAAAACCTCACGGCGGTCAACAACCAGAACGGCGAAATTTCCAGTGCCAACGGGTTCTCGCTGGTGGCCACTTCGCTGGATAACACCGATGGTTCGGTCATCAGCGACAAAGCCTTGATCGTGCGCATCGACCAACTGCTGACCAACCTTCGCGGTCTGATCTCCGCGACCGGTGTTCAACTGAGTGCTGCGACGCTGGACAACCGCAACGCGGAACTCTCCAGCCTTGGAGAGCTGACCGCAACCGTCGGCCAGTTCGATAACAGTGGCAAGGGCCGTATACTGGCCAATGGTACGTTGCTGCTCAACGCCGACAGCCTGAACAACCAGGGCGCAGGTGCCGTCTCCGGACAGCAGAGTGTGCAGTTGAACGTCGGCCAGTTGACCAACACCGGCAGTGGCAGCGTCTACGCCAAAAACAGTCTGGGCCTGAAAGTCACGGGCGTCCTCAACAACGATCAGGGGGCATTGCGCAGCGATGGCACGCTGGCGTTGAGCGCCGCTTCTCTGGGCAATACTGCCGGCAGCATCACCAGCGCCGGCGCCTCGTCCCTGACGGTCGATGGCCCGGTCGTGAACCATGGCGGGCAGATTCTCGGCGATTCAACACTGGTGCTCACCAGTGGCAGTCTCGACAACAGCCAGAACGGTCGTATTGCCGGCAAAGGGGTAAAACTCGTCACAGGCGCCTTTGACAACCAGCAAGGCGGTCGCCTGACCAGTACCGGAACCCTTAAGCTCGATGCAGCACTGGTGAACAATAGTGATGCCGGTCGTATCGCCAGCGCCATGGCGCTGACTGCCGTAGTCACCGGCCTGAATCAGACCAACGATGGCCGTCTGTACAGCAACAGCGATGTCAGCCTCGATTTAAGCAAAGGCGTGCTGAACAACGACGGCGGTCTGATTACCGCGCCGGGCCAGTTGCTGCTGAAAAATCTCAATGCAGTCAGCAACCGCAGCGGTGAAATTTCCAGCGCCAACGGCTTCACCCTGGCTGCGACGTCGCTGGACAACACCGCTGGCTCGGTGCTCAGCGACAAAGCGCTCATTGTGCGTGTCGACCAGTTACTGACCAACCTGCGCGGTCTGGTGTCTGGCAACGGTATCGATCTGACGGCCAATGAGCTGAATAACAACAGCGGCAGCCTGAGCAGCGATGCCGACCTGCTGGTAAACGTCACTGGCAAGCTGTCGAGCCGCAGCGGCGAATTGACCAGCGCCGGTAACACGACCCTCAACGCGCTGAGCCTCGACAATGCTGCTGGCCAGGTCATGGCCGATCAGTTTCTGAAACTGGTGATCACCGAATCCATCGACAATCAGGCAGGAACCCTGGGTGCAGGGCAGGGCATCGACATTCGCGCCGTGAGTCTGGACAACCGTCAGGCCGGTTCGCTAGTTACCGATGGCCAGCTGACTCTGAAACTGAGCGGCGCACTGGACAATCGCACCGCTGGCAGCCTGCAAGCCAAGGGCTTGATGGATGTGTCGAGTCTGACGCTGGATAACCGTGGCGGCCGTCTTGCGGCACAGAATCTCCTGATCGTGCATAGCGACAGCGTGGACAACCGTGGCGGTTCGATTCGTGCCGATAAAGGCCTGCAGCTGTTCGTCGATGCCCTCGACAATAGCCAGACCGGCCTGAGCGCCACGCAAAAAGGCCTGATCAACAGCAATGCCGGTCTTGAACTGGTCGGCACGCGTCTGGACAACCAGAACGGTCTGCTCAACGCCGCTGGCCTGATGCAGTTGCAGGTCGACAGCGTTGTCAACGGCAGCGGTCGTATTGCCAGTCAGGCAGACATGGTCGCCAATATCGGCAGTCTGACCCAGCAGGGCGGCGAGCTGGTTGCGCAGGGCAATCTGACCCTGACCGGCAAAACCCTCGACAACCGGTCGGGCGGCCTGGTGGGCTCTACAAAAGCGCTGAAAATCGAGGTTGCCGACATCGACAACAAGGCCGGTGAACTGTCCAGCCAGATCGGTGTGGACATCATTGGTCAGACGCTCGACAACAGCGACGGCGGCAAGGTCCTGGCCGGTACGGCGCTGGGGCTGACCGTGGCGCGCGTGATCAACCTGAATAAAGGCCTGTTGTTCGGTAACACCCTGCGTCTCGCCGGTACACGCCTGGATAACGCTGGCGGTACGCTGGCCAGCCAGCAGGACATGAATATTGAATTGTCCGGTGCGCTGGGCAACAGCGGTGGTCTGCTCAGCAGTGAAGCGGCGTTGACGGTCAATGCCGCCTCGCTGCAAAACGCAGCAGGCAGCCTGTCCAGTGCCGATGCCTTGAGCGTCACCACCACCGGCGCTCTGGAGAACCAGGCGGGCTCCGTTACTACCGACGCCACGCTGACACTGACCAGCGCCAGCCTGGACAACAGTCAGGCGGGCAAACTGGCTGGCAAGGGCGCCACGCAGGTCACCACCGGCACGTTCGACAACAGCCAGGGCGGTCGCCTGACCAGTAGCGATACCCTGCGATTGACGGCAGGCAAGGTCATCAACCAGAGCGCCGGACGTATTGCCAGTGCGCTGGCGTTGACGGCCAGCGTGACCAGCCTCGACCAGCAGGGTGGTGAGCTTTTCAGCAACACCTCGCTTAGCCTCGATCTTAACAACGGCCAACTGAACAATCAGGGCGGTCTGATCAACGCCCCGGGCGTGTTGCTGCTGAAGAATCTCAACGGCGTGGCCAACCAGAACGGCGAAATTTCCAGTACACAGGCCTTCACGCTGAACGTCGATAGCCTCGATAACAGTGGCGGCAAACTGCTCAGCAGTCAGGCTCTGACGCTGATCGTCAACAAGGCGCTGAGCAACGTCAAAGGTACGATTTCCGCTGCCGCGCTGAACACTCGCAGCGACAGCCTGGACAACACCGAAGGCTTGATCAGCAGCCGCGCAGCTCTGGACTTGATGGTCAATACCGCCCTGACCAACGTCAAGGGCACGCTGATTGGTGACGGCGATGTGACGCTGAGTGCCGCGACAGCAGACAACGGTCTCGGCCAGATCGCCAGCAAACAGAACCTCAACGCACAGATCGGCAGCCTTCGGCAACTGGGCGGTCAGATGCTTGCCCAAGGCACATTGATCTTGCGCGGCAACGCGCTGGATAACCGTCGGGGCGGTTTCATCGGCGCAACCCAAGCCCTTGATATCAATGTCACCAGCATCGATAACCGTGGCGGTGAACTGTCCAGTCAGGATGAGATGACCCTGACCGGCCAGCAACTGAACAACAGCGACAGCGGTCAGGTGCTGGCGCAGAAAGCCTTGAATCTGAACGTTGCGCAGATCACCAACCGAACGAACGGTCTGCTCTCCAGCCAAGGCGGCTTGACGCTGATCGGTAGCACCCTGGACAACACCGGTGGTGCGCTCAGCGCCCTCAAAGCCTTGGGCATCGACCTGTCTGCGACACTCGACAACACACAGGGCCTGATCAGCAACGAAGATGTCCTGACGGTGAAGACCAGCAGTCTGACCAATACCGCGGGCAGCATTTCCAGCGCTGGAAAACTGACCCTCAACAGCACCGGGGCAATCAGCAACCAGGGCGGCAAGCTGTTGACCGACGGCGCACTGGACCTGAAAAGTGCCAGTCTTGATAACAGCCAGAAAGGCAATATCAGCGGTAAAGGGCTGCTGACGCTGAGGACCGGGGATTTCGACAACAGCCAGAACGGTCGCGTCAGCAGCAGTGATCGTCTGGACCTGACGAGCGCACGACTGACCAACAGCACTGGTGGCAGCATCGGCAGCAGCCAGGCACTGACCGCCAGTGTCAGCCGCCTGAGTCAGCAGGGCGGCAGCCTGTTCAGCAACACTTCCTTGAGCCTGGACCTGAACAACGGCCAACTGGATAACCAGGGCGGTTTGATCAACGCGCCGGGCGCACTGCTGCTGAAAAACGTCAACGAGGTACTGAACCAGAACGGTGAAATCTCCAGCGCTCAGGCATTTACCCTCAACGCCCAGCAACTGGATAACAGCGGCGGCAAACTGCTCAGCAATCAACTGCTGACCCTGCGCATTGCCCGTGCGCTGACCAACGTCAAAGGCATGATCGCCGCAGCCGGTGTCGACGCCACTGCCAATACCCTCGATAACACGGGCGGTACGCTGACCAGTCGTAACAACCTGGACCTCACCGTCACCGGTGCGCTGACTAACCGCGACAGAGGCCTGATCAATGCTACTCAGGCGCTCAAGGTGGGCGCGGCCAGCCTCGATAACCAGGGCGGTCAGGTGTTGGGCGGCACCAGCCTGATCCTCAACGCTACATCGATCAACAACACCGCGAAGGGCCTGATCAACAGCACCGGCACCCTGAACCTGACTGCCGGCAGTCTGGATTCCGGCAACGGCGGCGAAGTGTCGGCCACACGTGACATGACCCTGGTACTCAATGCACTGTCGCTCAACGGCGGACGCGTGATGGGCGATGCCGGGCTGTCCATCGACATGCAAGGCAACGACCTCAATAACCTCGGCGGGTTGATCACGGCAGACGGTTCGCTGACCCTTAACCGCATTCGCGACCTGAATAACCAGTCTGGCGAGGTCTCCAGCGCTCAGAGTTTCAGGTTCGATGGCCGCACCCTCGACAACAGCAGCGGCAAGCTGATCAGCAGCAACGTGCTGACGGTCAACGCGACCAACCTGCTCAACCAGAACGGTCTGATCTCTGGCTGGCAGGGTCTGAACGTCTCCGGTAACCGCCTCGACAACCGCAACAACGGCACCTTGTCCAGCCGCAGCGGTAGCCTCGTTACAACCCTGACCGGTGAATTGCTCAACGGCGGCAATGGTGCGTTGGTCAGCCAGAACACGCTGAGCGTTAGCGCTGACAGTCTCGACAACAGCGGCGGCATCCTCTCCAGCGGAACCGGTCAGACCCTGACCGTCGCCGGCCTGCTGAACAACAGCCAGAACGGCCTGATCGACAGTGGTGCCGGGCTGACCATCAAGGCCAATGCCTTGAGCAACGCCGCCGGCAACCTGACGGCCCAGCAGGATTTCAGCTTCGAAGGCCGCAGCCTGGACAACAGCGCCGGCAGCCTGAGCAGCAAGGGCACAATGACACTTGACCTGCTCGACAGCCTCACCAACACCAGCGGCAAGCTGGCCAGCGGCGGTAACTTGCTGTTGCGGCGTAGCACGGCAATCAACAACCAGGCCGGGCAACTGATCAGCCAGAGCCTGATGACCCTCAACACGTCCGGGCAACTGGACAACCGTAACCGCGGCACAATCGCAGCCAACAACACACTGACTGTCGTCGCGGGTGGCAGTGTCCTCAACGATGCTGATGGCCTGATCTATAGCCAGAACGCCAATGCACAAGTACAGGCAGCGAGCCTGTCCAACGTGCGCGGCACGGTACAGAGCGCAGGCGCGTTGCGCGTCGATGTCGCTGGCGATACAGGTAACCAGAACGGTCGGATCATCGCGCAGAACGGTGACCTGAACCTCAGCACCGCCAACCTCTACAGTCAGGGCGGAGTGCTGTCCAGCCTGCAAGGTCTGTTCACCGCGAACGTGAGCGGCGTGCTGAAAAATGGCTATGACGCCAATCGCCAGGGTGGCGTCGTCCAGGCACAGCGCCTCAACCTGACCGCGCTGGGCGGCTTCGACAACTACGGCGGGCGAGTTTCCGCGCGCGGCGGCGAAGCGCTGATCACTACCCCGGGCTTCGACAACCGCAACGGCGGCCTGTACGCCAAAGGCCTGGTGCGGGTCAACGGTGGCAACTTCGACAACAGTGGCGACAACGACGGTCAGATCGCCGGCGGCCAGGTCGAACTGAACCTGAGCGGCGCACTGAACAACCGCTTCGGCATCATTGAAAGTGACAGCACACTGGCCGTGACCGCTGCCAGTCTGGATAACCAGACTGGACAACTGCGCGCGCTGGGCGGTGGCGGCGCCACAAACTTCCAGATCGGCAACCTGTTCGACAACCGCAACGGCACTCTGGAAAGCGCCAACAGCGACCTGATCCTCAATGCGGGCAGCTTTCTGAATGGGGGCGGGTCGCTGTTGCATACGGGTAATGGCACGTTTGATATTTCTACAGCCAACCTGACCAATGCTGGCGGCAGCATCGTCACCCGCGGTGGTTTGACACTGAGTGCTGATAGCTGGACCAACAGTAACGTCATCCAGGCCGGGCGCCTCACCGTCAACGTCAATAACTTCAGCCAGACCGCCAGCGGCCAGTTGCTGGCATCGAATTCGTTCAGTGGGAGTGGCGGGAACTGGACGAATGATGGGTTGATTGCGAGTGATGGCGGGGTAGATATACGTATTGGCGGGACGTTTACCGGCAGCGGTCGGACTTCCAGTGTGGGTGGTATGTATCTGTCTGCCGGGCAACTGAATCTGAACGGCACCTCAAGTATCACGAGTGGTGGTAACAGCGAAATCAATATCGGTGGCCAACTTACAAATAGCGGGCGCCTGACCTCAGCAGGCGATTCAGTCGTTAATGCCGGCGGCATTGCCAACTACGGAACCTTGGGCGCCGCGCAAAACCTGACGCTTGGAACGCCGTCTCTCATCAATGATCGAGGTCTGATTTTTAGCGGCGGCGATACAATGCTAAATGTTAATAGCTTTACCAACCAGAATGGTGACCTTTACAGTCAGCGAGCGCTACTTATAAAAGGCTACGGTGGCGGAGCTCAGGCTAATGATGTTTCAAATATATCCGGGTCAATAGAAAGCGGCGGGACCCTCACCATTAATTCGGGGAGCTTTACTAACCGTACCTCTGACGCAGGCGGCGCTCAAGGGTTTGCTGTAGGTCGCACGCTGGTTTCAGGATTTATCGCCGTACTTTGTAATGATTGCAGTGGCGATCATTACAATGTTGATTACATCGCTAGAGAGTTTTACGAAGGTGGGCAAGATAACGACACCTCAGCATCCTCTCTGCTGACCGCTGGAGGCGATTTCGTTTTCAGAGGCGGTGATTTCCTCAACAGCAAAAGCACCATCAGCGCGACGGGCAACATCGATATTCAGGCCAACAGCCTTAAAAATATGGGTGCTGTCAGTGGCAGCATTGAACGCACACGTACCTACAACTCCGGTAGGGTAACTGACGGTACGGTCACTCGATTCCTGCCTCAGGTCGTTGCCTATAACCAGCGCAATAATCCTGACTTTCCCTATGTTTATTACGTTGATGCGGCAGGTGGCTTGAGATTGGGCATTGCCTCATCCGTGACGAAACGTGAGCCAGGGCGTGATGGTGGCACGATTAAAACGGTTGTGGTCAATGATAAGGAAACCAAAGCAGCCGTTACCAATACCTTGACAGGTTATGGCTACGGCGGGACCAGCCCGCAGTCTCAATATGACCGTAACAATTTAGTACAACTGCCTGCGGGTTTGGAAAGCTACGCACTTATCAGCGACGTCGAAGTCGCCAAAGACGGCAGCGGCAATGGTGGACGCAGTGCAGTGATCCAGGCAGGCGGAAACGTTTCCATTACCGCCAAGCAGGACCTGCAAAACAGTGTCATTCACCAGGACTACGCGGGTAGCGCGGGCACCAGCAAGGTTCAGGACACGCATACCTCCGGCACTGGTGCCACAGTCATCAGGATCAATGCCCAGCTCCCCCCAGACCTGGCCCAACAACAAGTCAACCCGTTAAGCCTGCCAGGCTTCAGCCTGCCCACCGGCCAGAACGGACTGTTCCGTCTGAGCGGCCAGACCGGTACCTCAGCCGCTTTCGCCCAACCCGTCGGCCTGCCGCAGAGCTGGACCATGGGCGGCGCGGCCGTATCCGTCGCGCAACGCGAGCATACCGTTTCAGACGCGCAGGCAAGCACCATCCAGATCGGTTCGGTAGGCCAGATATCCAACGCTACTCGCCAACTTGGCCTGACAACACGGCAAAGCGCTGGCGTAAGCGCGAATGCATCCTCCTTCGACGCCAGCACCCCAAGTGCCGCGCCCATAGGTGGATTTGTACTACCCGCTCATACCTCTGATTCCGCAGGTGTAACCAGCGTCGACAGTGTCACCGGTATCGCGACGGGCAATCAGGGAAGTGGTGCTTTGCTGCCTGTGCAAAATGCAGGTTCGACAGGCCTGCCGGTTATCACCGCCACAGGATCCGGCAGTTCGGTGGTCCAGAATGCCGGGATGGTGCAGGGCACGCGGATCAACAGTGCCGGCCAGGTTGTAACCGACGCTCAGGGCCGTCCGGTAACTACAACGGTTAGTAGCCCGGTCGCTGCAGCAGCAGCACAAACCGTTACCCGAGTGCAGGGCCTGCCCAGCAGCTCGTTCGTTTCCAAACCGCAAAAATACCTGATCGAAACCAACCCGGTCCTCACCGAACTCAAGCAGTTCATGAGCTCGGATTACCTGCTCGCAGGTCTGGGCTACGACCCGGAAGTCAGCGCCAAGCGTCTGGGCGACGGTCTGTATGAGCAGCGCCTCGTTCAGCAAGCCGTTGTGGCCAGAACCGGTCAGGCGTTCATCGATGGACAGACCTCCAACGAGGCTCAGTTCAAGTACCTGATGAACAACGCCATCGCCAGCAAAGATAAACTGAACCTGGCTGTGGGCGTGTCGCTGAGTTCACAACAAGTCGCAGCGCTGACCCACGACATCGTCTGGCTCGAAGAGCACGAGGTGAATGGCGAGAAAGTGCTGGTGCCGGTGTTGTATCTGGCACAGGCCGACAATCGCCTTGGCCCGACCGGGGCGTTGATTGCGGGTAACGACGTCTCACTGATCGCCGGCCAGAACCTCGACAACGTGGGCACCTTGCACGCTGCCAACAATCTCTCGGCGGTCGCAGGCAACAACCTGATCAACACCGGCCTGATAGAAGCCGGCAACCGGCTCGATCTGCTCGCGGGCAATGATCTGATCAACACCGCTGGCGGCATCATCAAAGGTCGCGATGTATCACTGACCTCGATCAATGGCGATGTGATCAACGAACGCAGTGTCACCTCGATGGACAACAGTGCACGCGGTCAGCGCCACAACGAGTTCGCCGACAGCGCCGCGCGCATCGAAGCCGCCAACGACATGAGCATTTCGGCAGGCCGCGACTTCATCAATAAGGGCAGCGTGCTGGAAAGCGGCCGCGACATGAGCATCCAGGCCGGACGCGACGTCACCATCGCCCCGACCGAAGTCACCAACAGCCTTTTCTCGGACAGCAAACACAACAGCAGCGACATCACCCAACTGGGCTCAACCGCCAGTGCCGGACGCGACCTGACCGTTCAGGCCGGGCGCGACATTGCCATCATCGCCAGCCAGATCGACGCCAAACGCGACATCGCCATGGCCGCGACCGAAAACCTCACCATCAGCTCTGCGGCGGACGAAGAACACTCCCTGTCGAAAAGCAAGAAACTGACCCGTCAGGAAGACCACGTCAGCCAGGTTTCCTCCGATCTTGATGCCGGGGGCAGCGTTGCCTTGCAGGCCGGACAGAACCTCTCCGTGATCTCCAGCCGCATTACGGCGGGTAAAGAGGCGTACCTGGTTGCGGGTGAAAACCTGGACATCCTGGCTGCGCAGGACAGTGATTATTCGCTGTATGACAAAAAGAAGAGGGGAAGTTTTGGGGCGAAAAACTTCAAGCGCGATGAAGTGACCGATACGCGCAATATCAGCAGTGAAATCACTACAGGCGGTAACCTGACGCTGGCAAGTGGCGGCGACCAGCGTTATCAGGTTGCCAAACTGAACAGTGGCAACGACCTGTTGATCAACAGTGGCGGCGCAATCGATTTCGAGGGCGTGAAAGACTTGCACGACGAAAGCCACACCAAGAACAAAAGCAGTGCAGCGTGGTTCTCGACAAAAGGCAAAGGAACGACTGACGAGACCTTTCGCCAGAGCGAACTGGTGGCCAAAGGCGAAGTTGCCATTCAGGCCGTTAACGGTCTGCGCATTGATGTGAAACAGGTCAATCAGCAAAGCGTAAGCCAGAGCATCGACGCGATGGTCAAGGCCGATCCGCAACTGGCCTGGATCAAGGATGCCGAGAAACGAGGGGACATCGACTGGCGTCAGGTCAAGGAAATCCACGAAAGCTTCAAGTACGACAACTCGGGCCTTGGGCCTGCTGCGCAGATTGTTGTCGCCATCCTGATGGCTGCGGTGATGGGCCCAGCAGGCTTTGGCTTAAGCGCTGGTATCGGCGGCGCTGTAGCAACCAGCGTTGCGACGACGGCGGTGACGAGCACGATCAACAATAAGGGTGATCTTGGCGCTGTTTTCAAAGACGTGACGTCTTCCAGCGCCATCAAGGGATACGCCATGGCGGGAGTCATGGCAGGCTTCGTACCGACCATCAACCCGAAAAATCTGGGCTTGGACCTTGCGAGTTTTCAGACCGTTGCGACTAAGGTGATCACCGAATCGGTGATCAAGACCGCGATCATGGGCGGAAGCTTCAAGGATAATCTTGGCTCTTCCATCGTCAGTACGGGAATCGCTACGGGTGGCGCCATTGCCGCAGGCAAGATCGGTGATTTCACTCTGTTCGATGAGGGCAAACTCACCAAAGTCGGCATGCATGCCGTGCTTGGCGGTTTGATGTCCGAGGCCATGGGCGGAGATTTCCGAACGGGTGCCTTGGCCGCCGGCGCGAATGAAATGGTTGTCGATTATCTGGCTGAAAGGCTTCTGCCAGCAGGCGTTGACAGAGATTCCCAAGCCTATCAGGCAGGTGTCAGCAAGCTGATGACTGCCTCGGAGTTGATCGGTGCGCTGACTGCTGCCGCAACGGGCGGGGACGCATCGGCAGCAGCGGCGGTGACGGCTAACAGTACGCAGTATAACAATCTTGACCACCCTTCAGCGGAGCGGTTACTCAATGAACTGCAAGGCTGTCGGGCTTCGAACGGGTGCTCAGAGCAAAACATCCGCTCGATCATTGCTGACTACGAGAAGCTATCGAGCGAACGCTCAACGGCCATCAATGCTTGCACAAGCCGAGCGTGCGTCGAGGACATTCAGAAAAGCGCGGTCACGCTCACAGAGCCTGTCGCCAAGGACTTGCTCAATTTCCTGAAGCGCAGCGTTTCGTATGATATGGCTGGTTTGCTTACCGGCAATCCCGGGGCGATTGCTGTTCCTTCACAAGGCGTGGATGGTTGGGGCGCGCTATTCGTTTCTGATAAGCAGATGGCTTACGCCAAAAACGTGAAGGAAGGCTGGTTGACACCGGAGGAAACGGCCGGGCTTGATCAGTGGGTCAAAGACACGAGCTGGCTCGATGCTCAGAAGGGTCGGCAGCTAGATATAAAAGAACGTGCTACCTTGATTACGGAGCTCGTGACGGCTGGTGGGATGGCGCTGCTGGGTAGGTCTCCGGGCGGCGTCTTAGCTGGTGCTAAAGGAGTGTTGCCAGGAAATCAAACTGTCGCCGAGTTTGAAAAAAGTCTTTCCAGAATGCCTCCGGGTGAGCGAGTTGCTCAAATTAAAGAAGCAGCGAATAATTTTTCTGCTGCTTATGGGTTTACAAAGGATGGGAAACTGTCAAAGTTGAACGGCAGAGATGTGTACAAAGGGCAGGATGGGAATTTATATGCTTTAGATACTCAGCATGGTCGCTTCGAAGTCGTTAGCTCAAAAAATGGTAAGCATATGGGTGAGGTGGATTTTAACCTCCAAAAAACAAAGCCATCTGATAAGTCTGGTGGTCATGATCTAAGGCTGAAATAATGTATATGGCAAAAAAAATTAAACTAGTTGATTTTAAGGGTGATGCTATTTATCGTGGAAACATTCTTAGGGTTTGTGGTAAGTATCCATATGAGGAGTTTGTTGATTTCATGTTTTTTGAGGCGAAATTGACTGGATCTACCTATGGGTTAATGGTTGTGTCGGGATATAAAGCTGGTTTGATATTAGTCTATCTGCCAAATGAATGTCTTGCTGAAGATGGCGGCATAGATAAGGCTTGGTTAGTAAAAAACTGGTCCAATTGGATATATCCAGATTGCGATGTTTCAGATGTTTATTGGATTGAGATGTATAATGCAGACGCCATCGTTAAAGCTTAAGGTTGTTTCATGGTTTGGATGATTTCCGATCTAAATGGCTTTGACTCTTTAATAAATGCAAGCCCGTAAAGACGCTTTAAGATTGAGATAGATCAGGTCGCGCTCAAAAAAGAGCAGATCAATCTTATCGAGCCTCATTACCTTAAATGTGAGATGGCCCTCCTGCCTTTCCGTTAATGGACGTGCTTTGCCTATCGGCTTGATCTGCTCGCGGGCAATGACCTGATCAACACCGCTGGCGGCATCATCAAAGGTCGCGATGTATCACTGACCTCGATCAATGGCGATGTGATCAACGAACGCAGCGTCACCTCGATGGACAACAGTGCACGCGGTCAGCGCCACAACGAGTTCGCCGACAGCGCCGCGCGCATCGAAGCCGCCAACGACATGAGCATTTCGGCGGGCCGCGACGTCATCAACAAAGGCAGCGTGCTGGAAAGCGGTCGTGACATGAGCATCCAGGCCGGACGCGATGTCACCATCGCCCCGACCGAAGTCACCAACAGCCTGTTCTTGGACAGCAAACACAACAGCAGCGACATCACCCAACTGGGCTCCACCGCCAGTTCCGGGCGCGACCTGACCGTTCAGGCCGGACGCGACATCTCCGTCATCGCCAGCCAGATCGACGCCAAACGCGACATCGCCATGGCCGCGACCGAAAACCTCACCATCAGCTCTGCGGCGGACGAAGAACACTCCCTGTCGAAAAGCAAGAAACTGACCCGTCAGGAAGACCACGTCAGCCAGGTTTCCTCCGATCTTGATGCCGGGGGCAGCGTTGCCTTGCAGGCTGGCCAGAACCTCTCCGTGATCTCCAGCCGTATTACTGCGGGTAAAGAGGCGTACCTGGTTGCCGGTGAAAACCTCGACATCTTGGCTGCGCAGGACAGTGATTATTCGCTGTATGACAAAAAGAAGAAGGGGAGTTTTGGGGCGAAGAAAATCAAGCGTGACGAAATCACTGATGTGAAAAACATCGGCAGTGAAATTACCACTGGTGGTGATTTGTTGCTGGCGAGTGGGGGAGATCAGAAGTACCAGGCCGCGAAGCTGGAGAGTGGCAAGGACCTGACTATTCAAAGTGGTGGTGCGGTTACGTTTGAGGGCGTGAAGGACCTGCACGACGAAAGTCATACTAAAAGTAATAATGACGCTTTCTGGACCTCTTCGAAGGGCAAAGGCAATACAGACGAAACACTTCGTCAGACGCAAATGTCTGCTGAAGGAAGCATTGCGATTAAGGCTGTTAATGGGCTGACAATCGACGTCAAGCAGATAGACCAACAGACGGTTAGCCAATCTATTGATGCGATGGTCAAAGCCGATCCACAAATGGCCTGGTTAAAACAGGCTGAGGCGAGAGGCGATGTGGATTGGCGACTCGTGAAGGAGGTTCATGAGTCATTTAAGTATCAAAACTCCGGATTAGGCCCCGCTTCGCAATTGATCATTGCAATTGCCTTGGCAGCTGTAATGGGGCCAATGATGGCCGGTATGAACTCGATGTTACAGGCTGGCGCTATCAGTGTCGCGACAAAGGCCACCGTCAGTACGGTTGACAATAGAGGCAACCTCGGAAAAGTTCTGAAAGACGTCACATCAAAGGACAGCATTAAAGGTTATGCGGTGGCAGTTGCGACGGCGGGCGTGGCCGATGGTCTTGGATACAATCCGAGTGAGTTAGGGCTCGATTCTGCAAGCGCAAAAACCATTGCCGTAAAGATAACGGCTGACGCAGTAATCAAAACAGCCGTCTACGGCGGGAGCTTTGCGGACAACCTGGCCAGTTCGGCAGTGGCCACCGCGGCCAGCATTGGCGGCGCCAAGGGGGCGGTGGCTATAGGGGATATTGGGTTAACTGACGGAAGCATTACCAAGATTCTCTTGCACGCAGGCCTCGGTGGACTTCTAGCTGAAGCCATGGGCGGTGATTTCCGCGCCGGAGCTATTGCCGGTGGTGCAAACGAAGTGTTGGTTGGATTGCTGGGGGATAAGTTACTTCCGTCAAACCTTGTCAAGGGAACGCCCGAGTATGAGCAGGCGCAGGCCAACCTTCTTGCTTTGTCGCAAATCGTCGGCGTAATAGGCGCTGCCGCTGGGAATTCAGATGTCAGCGTCTCTGCTGCCGTATCCGCTAATGCTACCCAGTACAACTGGTTATCACACGCTGAGATTCGGGATGCTGATAAGGCTCGGGCTGCCTGTGCGACGGCTGGTGGTGACGTTGGTGCTTGCCAAGCGAATGTCACTCGTGCAACGGATGAACTGGACAAGGCACGAGACTATGAACTGAAAGAGCGTAAACGTGCAATTCAGCTCCAGTCCTTTAAAGATGGTGGCTGGACCCTGGGCGAATACAACAAGGCTCTGTTCGACGACTATTTTGCCAGTAAAGGTGTAGATCGGAGCCAGGTGACATTTGACGGATATGCTCCTGCGAAAACGTTGGGTTATATGCTTTCCGAGCGTGGCCTTGGCAGTGTCAATCAGGCCTTGGAATGGCCTACTAAGGCTGCTGCCAGCGCCGTAAATTTTGCCAGCCACCCTTACGACACGGTGGTAGGGATTGGCCAAAATATCTGGTCCGCAGCAGGCTCTGGGGTAGATTGGGCGACCAGCCCTATACCGGCTCAAGGACTTGAGCGTGCAGGGGATAAATTACTGGCGCAATCCGACCAGCAGGCGGGTGGGTTGATATTTGACGTCGTCAGTGGTTTGATCACCGCAGAGATTGGTGGGTTTGCGGTCAAGTGGGTTGGAGGAAAGTGGGTTCAGGCTGAGGGTGCAAAAGAGATAGGCGCTCATGCAAAAGTCGATTATTCAAGTATTGAAAATCCGCCAAATGTTGGTCCCGGTAAAGAATTCACTTTGCGACAAAAACAAGAGGCATTGGAGTTGAATAAAGCAGCCAACGACGGTGTAGTCAAATCCGATGCCAGTGGTACTGTGTTAGTCAAGCCACAAAAAAGCCAGCGCGGCGTAACCCCAGATCCTAACGAGTGGCAGTTTGACCATATAAAGCCAAAAAATTGTGATGGTACAAATTGCAGCTCAAATCTTCAGATTCTATCTCGACAAGAGAATAGAGCTAAATCTGACAAGTAGGTGTTACTAGATGAATAATTCGATTCTAAATATAAATGAACTGCCTGCAGTTTATCGTGTGAAACATGTGGCTCAGGGGTTGGCTTTATTGGATGCCATAATTATGCCCGAGTGGGAGTATAGATACTTCTCATTCAACTGTAATTGGGATGGGGCGGGCAAAGAAATGATGGCCTCAATGAGGGATGGTTCCGGTGCTGAGTTTTTTTTGCACTTTACCGATGCAGGTGTTGCAGGGAAAGTTATATGTGGTTCTCCTTTGCCTAATGTGTCTGAATATTTGAATGCTATGCCCGAGGCGTTCCAGCAATTTAAAGTTGAGCCAGCGTTCTCTACGGATAATGCTAGTCTGTTTTTTTGGCGAGGTGTAAAGCAGCCATCATGGTGTGCTTCGCCGGATGGGCTGAAAGAGTATCCACTGCTAGGTTTTCTTGTGGGAGGTATTGCGGCTTATAAGAATTTAGTTGAGGAGTATTACGAAAAAAGCATCGATGCAACTATACTTGAGGAGGTATTTGCATCGCTAGATGTGACTGCGGATCAGCTGGTGACACTTAATCCTGATATAGAGTTTGGTGATTTAGTCGATGACTTTCAAGAGATTTTAGGTCGCGAATTTTAATTTTTGTATTGGCGGATCGGTGCAAAAGAGGCAGGTACCCTTGCTAATGCAGAGAGAGGGACGTTAACAGAAGCAAATTTTGCTCAAAATAAAATCAAGTCTGATCGGTCCTTTAGTGAGGATGGGCAAAAGGTATACTCAGAGCTGGCTGGCACACCGATCAAGACAGTTGATGACTTAGCCGGCGCTTTGAGGGCTGGGACAATTAAACCGAATCAGCTTCCCGTTGATTATGTAGATATGAATGGGGCTCGCCTTATTTTGAATACGCGAACTTCTACCGCGCTTGAGCAGGCAGCTATCCCTCGAAGTGAGTGGTTCGGGCGAAATCAGACAGGTGTTGAGGCTTATCCAGGTAAGACATTCAATGATTTGGCAGCAGATCAGTTAAAAATAACAAATTGCCGCCGACAGGCGCAGAGCAATTAAAGTCGGTGCGTCCATGAAAATAGGTAAGCCAAAATTAATACTAGATCCATATGAGTGGCTGCCAGGATACGGTGAGTCAAGAGTATCATTCCGTTCCGTTGGCTCGAATGTGATACTTGATATTGAGTATGAGAAGGAGGTTGTAGTTGATATCGAAGAGGTTGTACTGGCTTTAAGGCGGGAGGTTGCGTTTAAGTCTGTGCGATGCTTTATTCGGGAGCCATTCCCTGGAGGTACTATTTTTGAGTTTGATGGTGATCCAAGTGAGTTTCGGCTGGGTAAGTTGACCGAGTTTATAGACTCCGAATTGGTAAGGAATAACTTGAAAGCATGGCGTTCTGTGTCGAGTCACGAACTGCCGAAGTTGAGGCATTTCAGTATTCAGTTTTTGTCAGAGAATCTTACTTTTCATGTGCTGGCTGTAGATGTATTTTTATCCAATGAGCTGTCGGGCAGTTGATTTTGTATTGAAATAAAATTAACGGGAACCGCTTCAGTTAACCAAACACTATTTTCAGCCTGAAAAAATTTAAATCCCTGTTGGTACATCCGCAGGGATTCAATCTTCAGAACCGCTGGTTTACCGTAGCGCTGTCCGACAGCAATAGCCGTCAGAGTCTCCTGCGATAGATGCACATGGTGGCGTGAACCTGCAATCAATCCTTGCTGAAGAATAGATTCTAGAAAGCGTGTTGCAGTGCCATGGTAGAGGAATTCTGGCGGTTCTTTCTCTATGTGTTGGAGGTTTACGTCTGGTGCTGAATGTCCCTGTGCAGCTCGAATACGCTGGCCATCGTCGGAGAGGATAAAGCGTTTCTTATCACTGCTATTTACTACTGTCTGAATTATTGCCTGGTCAAGTACGCGGCCTTCTTTCGCTGCGCCGGTAATTAAAGAGTTGATGTCTGCCCAGCCTTCTGCGTCGAGTTGCAATCCGATAGTGTGAGGCTCATGGCGCAAGATATAACTTAGAAACTTGCTTGTTTCGTTCAGTTGCTCGTTATTCATGATTGCCTTGCATTCATTTATCGATTTTTTAGGGTTTATTTGCTTTGGCTGATATCCGGTGCACTCTTGCAGCAGTATTTTCAGTTGCTGTTGCACCCTACATGCACCCTGATTGCATCCTATTTGCAACCTTTCTGCAGTCAAGTTGCATCCCTTTTGCACCCACCCTGACGACCTATAGTCTAGCTGCCCAATACGCCCTTTTTCAGCATGAATTTTCGATCCTTAACAGGAGCAAAATCTCAATACACAACACGCACCTCTTGCGAGGTGAGCATTTAGGGCCTGCCCACCAGCAATTTCGTCTCCAAGCCGCAAAAATACCTGATCGAAACCAACCCGGTCCTTACCGAACTCAAGCAGTTCATGAGTTCGGATTACCTGCTCGCAGGCCTGGGCTACGATCCGGAAGTCAGCGCCAAGCGTCTGGGTGACGGGTTGTATGAACAACGCCTCGTCCAGCAAGCAGTCGTGGCTCGCACCGGTCAGGCCTTCATCGATGGGCAAACCTCCAACGAGGCTCAATTCAAGTACCTGATGAACAACGCAATCGCCAGCAAGCAGCAGCTGAACCTGGCGGTCGGCGTATCGCTGAACTCACAACAAGTCGCAGCGCTGACCCATGACATCGTCTGGCTCGAAGAGCATGAAGTGAATGGCGAAAAAGTGCTGGTGCCGGTGCTGTATATGGCTCAGGCCGACAATCGCCTTGGTCCGACCGGGGCATTGATTGCGGGTAACGACGTCTCGCTGATCGCGGGGCAAAACCTCGACAACGTCGGCACTTTGCGAGCGGCCAATAACCTGTCGGCTGCTGCTGGAAATGATCTGGTCAACAGCGGCCTGATAGAAGCTGGCAACCGTCTGGACCTGCTGGCAGGTAATGACCTGATCAACAAGTCCGGGGGCATTATCGCCGGACGTGATGTGACATTGACCGCCCTGCGCG
This sequence comes from Pseudomonas sp. P129, assembly GCF_020312195.1. Lineage (NCBI taxonomy): Bacteria > Pseudomonadati > Pseudomonadota > Gammaproteobacteria > Pseudomonadales > Pseudomonadaceae > Pseudomonas > Pseudomonas sp. P129. The sequence goes on from NZ_JAGPYS010000004.1 coordinate 229,243, forward strand.
GCGATGTCATTAACGAGCGCACGGTGACCAGCCATCAGAGTGCTGCGGATGATGCGACTTGGCGTAAGGACTTCGCTGACAGCGCGGCACGTATCGAAGCGGCTAACGACATGTCCCTGCAAGCGGGTCGTGACGTGAAAAACACCGGCAGCGTGTTGCAGGCCGGTCGTGACTTGAGCATCTCTGCGGGCCGCGATGTCGCTATCGACTCGGCCCAGGCCGAGAAAGGCCAGACACGCGGTGCGAACTCCAGCAACTCTAGCATCACGCAACTGAGCTCCACGGTCAGCGCCGGTCGCGACCTGACGGCCCAGGCTGGCCGCGACATCAACGTGATCGCCAGCAGCATCGACGCCAAGCGCGATATCGCCATGGCCGCAACCGAAAACCTGACCCTGTCCTCGGCGGCTGATAAACAGCATTCCTACGGCAAAAGCAAGAAGGTGACCGAGCAGGAAGATCACGTCAGTCAGGTGTCTGCGGACCTGAAGGCGGGCGGCAGTGTGGCTTTGCAGGCTGGGCAGAATCTGGCCGTGATCTCCAGCCGTATTACCGCTGGGAAAGAAGCGTATCTGGTTGCGGGTGAGAGTCTGGACATTCTTGCTGCGCAGGACAGTGATTATTCGCTGTACGACATGAAGAAAAAAGGCAGCTTCGGCGCGAAGAAAACCCAGCGCGATGAAGTGACTGATGTGAAAAACATCGGTAGCGAAATTACTACCGGTGGCGACCTGTTGCTGTCGAGTGGCGGTGATCAGAAGTACCAAGCCGCGAAGCTGGAGAGCGGTAAGGACCTGAGGATTGAAAGTGGTGGTGCGGTTACGTTTGAGGGCGTGAAGGACTCGCATCAGGAGAGTCATGAGAAAAGTGATAACAACGCCTTTTGGGTTTCCTCCAAAGGTAAAGGTATTACCGACGAGACCTTACGCCAGAGCGAACTGGTTGCCGCCGGTGAAGTAACCATTAAAGCCGTCAATGGACTGCAGATCGATATCAGGCAGGTTGATCAGCAAACGGTCACCCAGAGCATCGATGCAATGGTCAAGGCCGATCCACAACTGGCCTGGCTCAAGGATGCTGAAAAACGCGGTGACGTGGATTGGCGGCAAGTGAAGGAGATTCACGACTCCTTCAAATACAGCAACTCGGGTCTCGGCCCTGCCTCGCAAATTATCATCGCGATTATCATGGCTGCTGTTGTGGGGCCTATGGCAATGAGCGCGGTAGGTGCATCGACAGGGGCTGCAGTCACAGCCGGAACGATGAGTGCAGGTACGGCGACGTTTCTCTCTGCGGGCGCAGGCGCTATTGCGGCTGGAGCCGCTACCAACGCAACGGTCAGCGTTATTAATAACCGCGGAAACCTTGGGGCGGTATTTAAAGATGTAACTTCATCCGATGCCATAAAAGGGTATGCCATCTCAGGCGTGACGGCGGGTCTGACGGCTGCGTATTTTGATGGTTTGACGGGTACTCATACTGATATCGCTTCCAGGAAAATCATTGGCCCAGAGCTCTTCACCTTGACTGGCGTTGGACAATTCGCCGCTAATCAGGTTCTCCAAAATGGGACCTCAGCCATTTTGGGTAAAGCGCTGGGGACGGCGGGGAGTGGCAGTGATGCGCTCAAAACCGCGCTATTCAATACCTTGGCGGCAGCAAGTTTCAATGCAGTGGGCGACTATACCCGCGGCACATTCGCGGATGGCACGCCCTCCAAGGTCATTATTCACGCAATGGTGGGGGGGCTGCTGTCAAAGGCTACAGGCGGAGACTTCAGAGCGGGTGCGTTGGCTGCAGGTGCTAACGAAGCCTTGGTTGTGCACCTGAATAGTCTGGTCAATGGTAATGAAAACTTACTGACCATGAGTTCTCAGATAGTAGGCGCCTTGGCCGCTGCCACTCAGAAAGACGCTGATGCCAACTCGATTGAAAAAGGTAGTTGGATAGCCAAAAACGCGACGCAATACAATTTCTTGAATGACCATGACATCAAGGAAAGAAACAGCGCACGAGAAGCTTACGAAAAAGATCAGGGGATTGAGGCTGCGAGAAAGCTGGTATCACTCGAGAAGTCGGATCAGCGCAGTAACAATTTGTTGGACGCCTACAAAGCCAATCCCGAGTCTTTGACCAAGGCTGATTTGTCAGAGTTGCAAGCCTATCTTCAGGTATACGCCTATGAGCTGACAAAAGATGTTGGTCAAGAGCAGGCGCAGGCAAGGCTGACCAATCTCCTGCAAAGCACCACGCCTGCGACTCAGGGCTTCTCCTACGCAGGCACGACCGAAGCCAAAAACGCCTACAGCGACGCTGCACGAGCTGAGCTTGATGGCGTATTCGCCCAGTTGAGCTGGTCCCGGACCAAGACTGCCGAGGAGCAGATCTACGCTAACGCAAAAGGCACTCTGCTGGTCAACAATGAGCAGCAAGGGTTGGCGAATATTGGCGGCCCTGCTATATATGGGTTGTCAGGGCCGCTGGGAATTGGAATCCGGGGCATTGCTGCGATCAACGGCGCCGCGCAATTTAAATATGGCGTAGGGCAGGCGGTCGATGGCGATACGTGGAATGCGGTAGGCAACATGGTGGTCGGTTCCCTCGAAGTGATGGGGGGGCTGAGTGCAAAAGCTGCGGTAGGTGGGCAAAGGAGCGAGCCATTAGGACAAGGTGCAAAAGCAACTGGCGGAGCGATAGACCGTGCTACTACTGGGATTGAGTGGGGTAAGGGTATCCAAGGACAGGGCATGCCTTGGGAGGATTACCTTGGGACGCAACTGCCAGCTGGCTCTCGACTACCCCCAAACTTTAAGACATTTGACTTTTTTGATAGAACGACCGGTGTTGCGACTAGTGCAAAAACACTTGATACGACCACTGCGGCTAAAATGGCCAATCCGAGCCAGGTATATTCATCACTCAAAGGAAATATTGATACCGCCGCAGGATTTACTGAGTACGGTTTGAAAGACGTAACAGTATCCTCTAGTCAAATTACTAGTCGTGAATTGCAAGTGGCAGTTCCAAAGGCTACGACGAGTGCTCAGTGGGATCAAATTAATAGAGCTATTGAGTATGGTCAGAACAAAGGCGTTACGGTGAAAATTACCAAGGTAGATTAAGATGAGTGATGTCGTAAAAACAGCTTGGGCAGATGCGAAAATGAATAAAGATTTCATTTCCGTAAAAACTTTTTCTGGCTATCGAAGTAGCCAAGCAGATCCGCAAGGTGTGGAGTATTTTTTCAGCCCTGACGCTGCCGATAAAGAGCTAGGCCTTGCTGTGCTTGACGCCTTGGCTCATAGCCGATTTGTGCTTCCCGAGCCGCGAAAGGATGTTTGGATTCATCCTGAAGCTACTTTTGATATGGAACTCTACGACTACAATCTGACCAATCAACGATATGATCAATGGGTTGGCAACACTTTGGAGCGCTATGGCTACAAGACCAAGCGTGCATTATTTAAAGATATGAAAAAATGCAGTATCGAAAGTAAGAGTGATCAGATCACTATTCGCCCCAGCCATCACGAAAAGCTAGAAGCCTGGAGTGGTAAGGGTATAAGTGAGAGTAACTATGTCACTATCCCCAGCGGTAGTAGCCCTTCTGATATAGGTGCGGCCCTGCGCTTGGCTTTTAGTCGGTGCACCTAATGTGTAGGGGTTCGAGTTGATCTGACACCGGCCTCGTGCCGGTGTTGTTTTATCTGCTTACTGCAAAACCTCCCGTCCGTCGCTGCTCGCTTTAGTCGTGGCCTAAGCGATCAGGGCATCAAGCATCTGCGCAACGAATTTCTGTTGACTCTTGGGTAGTTGGTCAATGGCCTCCAATTGTTTAGATAATCGCCGAATTCTAGCTGAATCTGCAGACAGCGTGCCCATCAAAATCGTTCCCGCCATCGAGGCCGAAATAGCCAAGGAAATTGGAAGGAAGATGACTACACCAAACAACGGTTCTATAATTTGTATTCGCGGGGTTTGTAAATAGGTGACTTATGGATTTAGATAAGGTGATTGAGAGCGTTAAAACAAGAGATGAGTTTGCAGATTTTATTTGTGGGCTTAGGGAGGATTTGGAGTTGAATTCAGGTGAATGGGAAAACCCTACGCTGGAAAGGTTTTTGGATGCAATGGAAGCTTGAGTTCGAGCAATGAATTTCTATGCACTTAACTCTGGAGATGAGGAAGCCCTCATCCCTAGTTGGCAGACATTTGCAAAAATATTGTTTGCATCTAAGATTTACGAATAGTATTAGCGTTTTAGGTGAAAAAGCAAAAGTCAGCTCTCCGTTAAAGCTTGGCGAAACCAACGTGATCAGCGATGTCAGCATGACTCGTGTAAAGGTGGATGTCTCCTGATGAGCTGGCGCAGATGCAAAATACAAATAAAGTGGTGCAAGGCTGTGGAGGACAAACCTTTATCTCGACTAATGGCATCGCCGACTTTAAAGCGGCTGCACCCAAAGGCTCTGTCTATGTTGAATTTGCTGTTCCAGCTAATAGACTGTTTCAAGGCGGGAAAGATGGCTGGTCTAAAATGATTGGCCCTGATGCAGGTAAGTCACAATAGTTCTTGCTTAATAAGTAGGGTGGCGAGTGTCTTCCGGCGATCAAGAATATTGAAATTCTAGATAGGAAGTGAGGGGGCTTATGAGTTGCGCTTGGTTTAATGAAAGCGTAAAACCACTTTTGAAGGGTTTTTCTCTAGAGTACTCATCATTTGCTGATGAAGATTTTCGTGACTTTAAAAAGGATAGAGTTAGACGGTTTTAACAAACTAGGAGTTGTAGAGTTTTAGTCTGAAGGATGGGTGGGTATTGATATATATGACTGTACTCTTGGTGGTCAGGTTATGAATGTATTGCTTTCTCCAGAAGAAAAAGAATCTGTTTCTCAGGCGTTTGAAAAGTTTGTAAAGATATTGACCACGGATAGTTGAAGGATGGCCGCGACCGAAAACCTCACCATCAGCTCTGCGGCGGACGAAGAACACTCCCTGTCGAAAAGCAAGAAACTGACCCGTCAGTAAGACCACGTCAGCCAGGTTTCCTCCGATCTTGATGCCGGGGGTAGCGTTGCCTTGCAGGCCGGACAGAACCTCTCCGTGATCTCCAGCCGTATTACGGCCGGTAAAGAGGCGTATCTGGTTGCGGGTGAGAATCTGGACATCCTTGCTGCGCAGGACAGTGATTACTCGCTGTACGACATGAAGAAAAAAGGCAGCTTCGGCGCGAAGAAAACCCAGCGCGATGAAGTGACTGATGTGAAAAACGTCGGCAGTGAAATCACCACTGGTGGTGATTTGTTGCTGGCGAGTGGGGGAGATCAGAAGTACCAAGCCTCGAAGCTGGAGAGCGGTAAGGACCTGATGATTGAAAGTGGTGGTGCAGTTACGTTTGAGGGCGTGAAGGACCTGCATCAGGAGAGTCACGAGAAGAGTAATAACAACGCCTTTTGGGTTTCCTCCAAAGGTAAAGGTAATACCGACGAGGCCTTACGCCAGAGCGAACTGGTTGCCGCTGGTGAAGTAACCATTAAAGCCGTCAATGGACTGCAGATCGATATCAGGCAGGTTGATCAGAGAACGGTCACTCAGAGCATCGATGCAATGGTCAAAGCCGATCCACAACTGGCCTGGCTCAAGGATGCTGAAAAGCGCGGTGACGTGGACTGGCGGCAGGTGAAGGAGATTCACGACTCCTTCAAGTACAGCAACTCCGGTCTTGGCCCAGCCTCGCAAATTATCATCGCGATTATCATCGCGATTATCATGGCTGCTGTTGTGGGGCCTATGGCAATGGGCGCGGTAGGTGCATCGACAGGGGCTGCAGTCACAGCCGGAACGATGAGTGCAGGTACGGCAACGTTTCTCTCTGCCGGCGCAGGCGCTATTGCGGCTGGAGCTGCTACCAACGCAACGGTCAGCGTTATTAATAACCGCGGGAACCTTGGGGCGGCATTTAAAGATGTAACTTCTTCCGATGCCATAAAAGGGTATGTCATCTCGGGTGTGACGGCGGGTCTGACGGCTGCGTACTTTGATGGTTTGACGGGTACGCATACTGATATTGCATCCGGGAAAATCATTGGCCCCGAACTTTCAACCTTGACAGGCGTTGGACAATTCGCCGCGAATCAGATTCTCCAAAATGGAACCTCTGCCATTTTGGGTAAAGCGCTGGGTACGGGCGGGAGCGGCAGTGATGCGCTCAAAACCGCGCTATTCAACACCTTGGCGGCGGCGAGTTTCAATGCAGTGGGTGACTATACCCACGGTACATTCGCGGACGGAACGCCTTCCAAGGTTGTTATTCACGCGATGGTGGGAGGGCTGCTGTCAAAGGCCACCGGAGGAGATTTCAGGACTGGTGCGTTGGCTGCAGGTGCCAATGAAGCCTTGGTTGTGTCTTTGGAGAGTTTGGTCCAGAACGATAAAACTCTGCTTCCTATGGCTTCACAAATTGTTGGCGTTTTGGCAGCAGCTTCATCTGACGATGCCAACGCGGACTCAATTGAAAAAGCTGCCTGGATTACTAAAAATGCCACGATGTATAATCGGCAGTCCCATGAAGATGAAGAAATGGTTAAGCGTGACGAGGTGAAGAAAGGAGGGCTCACTAAGGAGAATTTGGACAAAGCATCGTGTTATGTAATTAAGTGCTGGGCGCAGTATGATCGTGCTAGTTCGGAATATCGAGATAGTATGATAAAAGAGTCTGACGTCGCAGGGCTTGGTAATGAGCTTATGTGGGTTGAGGCCCAGCAGGAGAAGGGACTGTTCAACTATCGCTATATCGATGCCGCTAAAGATCTAGCGACTCGCGATGTTATTCCTTTGGGTACTGAAACGGGATCTATTGTAACTGGTGGGATTAGTGTGGCATCAGGGTATACTTTATGTGGAAGCGGAGTAGGTTGCGTCTTCGGTGCTCCGATGGCTGCATTTGGCGCTGGTAACGTCGTAGAAGGCGGTACGGGTATTTACAACCACTTTTATGGTGGAGGTGAAGGGTATAATCCTGTAAAAGAGGCATTCTCCCTTCTTCCTGGTAACCTGGGGGGCGTTGCCTACAGTAGCGCCGATTTTGCTCTTTCGCTGGGTGCCGGGCTAGTGAAGGTTCCTTTAAAAATGGGCTTGGCTGATGGTCTGAATAGGCCTAAGTCGATGTTTGGAGTTATGGTGAGTGGCGTGGATAACAACTTCTTTCTACCAGCTATAGGGGCTACTCCTTATGGCACTGCGATGGGTATGTATTTCTATAGTCTCGCAGGAAAAGGAAATAGCATCTATAAAGAGGTTTCTGATGAAAAGAAATAAATATTTCTATTTTTTGTTTATGTCTTTTGCCTTGTTAAACATGGTTTTAGGTGTAAGTATATTTTTTGCAATTATAATATCCGCTCTTTTCTCGGTTTTATTTAAGACCGACTCGGCTTGGGTGTATTATGTGGTTGGTGGGCCTCTGGCTGTTCTGTTCGCGACTTTTTGGACTATTAAGCGTTGGGCTTTTGTGAAGGCTTTTGTGACGGAATGAATTATCTCCGAAAGGAATATTTGCCGTTCCTCGTCACAAGGGTAGGACATAGCTCGGTGACGGAAAACCGCAGACAGTTGAACAACTTTGATCGTCTTTTAGCGGAGAGGTTGCAAGGAAAGCTGCTGCTAGCGTTGACTAAGTCCAGACAAGTGTGAGCATTGCCAATGTTTGTATTGAAAATGCCCACGCGAAGAAGTGGATGCTCTTGCTAAGGAAACTCTGAAAAAGACTTCCAAATCTGGTGAAATGCGCCAGTCCCGACCACTGAACGGTTGAGTCCCGATGAGCAGATGTCCTTCGCTGACGCCGAATACGCTGGCAAACGCAAACAAACCCGCCGTGAACGCTTCCTGATCGAGATGGATTAGGTCTTGCCCTGGAATGGCTTGGTCAAACTGACCGAACCACACTATCCAAAGGGCGAAGGTGGTCGCCCTGCCTATCCGTTGATGGCGATGTTGCGGGTTCATCTGATGCAAAACTGGTTCGGCTACAGCGATCCGGCCATGGAAGAATCGCTCTACGAAACCACAATTCTGCGACAGTTTGCAGGATTGCACTTGGATCGGATTCCGGACGAAACCGCGATCCTCAATTTCCGCCGACTGCTGGAGAAACATGAGCTGGCCGGTAGGATTTTGCAGGTCATCAATGGCTATTTGGGCGACCGTGGTTTGTTGCTGCGCCAAGGCACCGTGGTCGATGCAACGATTATTCATGCGCCGAGTTCGACCAAAAACAAGGCAAGGACGAAAAACGTGACCCTGAAATGCACCAGACGAAGAAAATCAATATTTCTTCGGGATGAAAGCGCACATCGGTGTCGATGCCGAATCCGGTTTGGTGCATAGCATGGTGGGCGCTGCGGCGAATGTAGCTGACGTAACTCAGGTCGACCAGTTACTGCACGGAGAAGAAACTTACGTCTCTGGCGACGCGGGCTATACCAGTGTCGAAAAGCGTCCCGAGCATCAAAATCGCCAAATGATATGGTCGATTGCAGCGCGGCCCAGCAGTTATAAAAAGCATGCAAAGAAAAGTCTGATCGGGCGCATGCGTCGCAAAATCGAATACGCAAAAGCTCAACTGCGCGCCAAGGTTGAGCATCCGTTTCGAGTGATCAAGCGCCAGTTTGGTTATACGAAAGTACGCTTCCGCGGCCTGCTGAAAAACACTGCGCAGCAGACCACGCTGTTTGCTCTGTCCAATCTGTGGATGATGCGAAACGGCTGCTGAATACAGGAGAGGTGCGCCTGTAATGTGGACAATTGACGCTAAAAAGCGCTTGTCTGAAGAAAAAAGAGGAGTTGGGCGAGGCAAAGTTCTGATTTTCGATTGAAACGACGTTTTTTGAAACCTTGAAGCAACGAGTGGGTTAAAAAGTCTGCCTACTTCAGACCTTCCCTAAAATGATTCTGCCTTGCCTCTGTTTAAAATGCTCACCCTAGCAAAATCCCCACTTCGGACACCCCCGTCCCAAATCATCCGAACCCCACTCCGCAATACCCACCCCTCAATAAACTAAACTACCCAGCGGCACCCGCTCGCTGTCCGGGCCTGAGGAAGTTGTCAGCCTTATCCTTATCGTTCTACGCACCTGTCAATGCTCGGTTTAAAACATAACAGAACTACCTATTCGCACGAACCGCATAAGGATAAGGCTTGGATGACAATGACTCCAGTGGACGGATCGGCTACCTTCGAGGTTAACAACCTGTTCAGAAAACCCAGGATCTGTTTTGACTGGGAGGACCTGCGTTACTTCGTGATGTTTTCCACGGTCAGTTCCCTGAGTGGTGCTGCAAGGATACTGGGTGTGGAGCACGCCACTGTTTCGCGCCGTATCGCTTCGCTGGAAAGGTCTCTCAATGTAAAGCTTGTCGACCGTCGCAAGCGTTTGTATGAACTGACTGATGAGGGACGACGTGTGGCGGCGATCGGGCGACAGATCGAGGCGCAGACCCAGGCTGTTGGTCGTCTCGCGGTTGCGGCTCAGGTGGTGCAGGGTGTGGAGGTGACCATCAGTGCGCCGCCGTCGGTGGCGGTCGAGAAGCTGGTGCCACAATTGGGGGCGTTTCGGGCGATGCATCCCGGCATTGTGTTGCGCTTGTTGGGCGATCACCAGTATTCGTCGTTATCCAGTTGCCAATCTGACCTGTGTATACGGTTTTCCAAACCTGTTGAAAGCGGCATTGTCGCGCGGCGCATTGGCACGGCTTCCTTTTCATTTTATTGCGCACGTTTTTATCTGGAGCAACGCCCTCCGGAGCATTATGAATTTATTGCTTATGACAATGAACTGATGAGTGACAGTCAGAACGGATGGCTGAGGGATATCGTCGGTGATCGACCCTTTGTGCTGGAGGCCAAAACGGTGGAGTTGCAAATTCGTGCTGCCGAAACCGGTGTGGGCATCGCGTTACTGCCCAGTTTTGCCGTAGAGGACAATAATCGCCTGTGCCGGGTGGAGTTGTCGGCTCCGCTGGAAGTCGATGTCTGGCTCGGCGTGCATGAAGACTTGCGCGCGGTGGCTTCCATCCAGGCTGCCATGAATTATGTGGAAAGCTGTTATCTCTAGGCAGGCCTGAGTTCGCGCTGGTCATGTTGGCGGTAAAACAGTCTTGCGGTGAAAAAATTCCCATCCCCTCATCAAATATCGACAGTTTACAAGTTCGGCTGTTTTGACGAGGATCAATATCGAGTGGAGCAGTTCATGACTCGAAACTCCGAGACGTTAAGGTGTCGGCTCGGCAAGGTTTGTTAGATGGCGCGCTGTTGGATAATTATAAAAACTCAAGCAGTGGCAAGACCATCTCAAGCACCCTGATGACACCCTAAGGACAGCCGGAGATTCTCATGGCCGACGTAAAAATTCTCGACGTTACCTTGCGTGACGGTGGTTATCGGAACAACTTCAACTTCACAGAAGATCAGGCGCAGATAGTGGTCGCTGGCTTGGCCAGTGCGGGTGTGGACCTCTGCGAAATTGGTTATTGCAAAGGATCCTTCGCGCCGAAAGGCGAGCACGGTTTGACCAGTGATGTAGGCGCAGTCTTCATTGAAAAGATTGCACAGGCCGCCAAAGGCCGCATCGAACTGGCCGTCATGGTTCATCCCAGAAACATCACCACCGATGACTTGGCCATGCTCAAGGAGCAGGGCGTTTCGATGATCCGTGTCTGTTTGAGGCGCGATCAACTGGATGAGGGGCTTGTGACCTTGTCGCTGGCTCGTGATCACGGCTTTAGCGTCAGCGCCAATGTGACGCATGTGACCTCGCAGACGCCAGGCTCCGTGCTCGATACGGCCGTGCGCGCAGAGGGGGCCGGCGCGGATATCGTTTGTTGCGCGGATTCCAATGGTCATATGGTGCCGACCGATGTAGATCGGCTGTTCAGTCGTCTCTCAAGCCGATTGTTGGTGCCGCTGGGCTTTCACGCGCATAACAATCTGTCGTTGGCGCTGGCGAATGCAGCGGCGGCTATAGAAGCCGGCGCTGAATACATCGACACGTCCATATGCGGTATGGGCAAGGGGGCCGGCAATCTTCACCTGAGTATGCTGGTTGCCTATCTGGAGCGTACCGGCGTCAGTCATGGTTATGACCTGGTGAAAGTGATTGAACTGTCGGAAGCCACAGCCCGCGCGATCCCGCAAAATAATATGCCCAGCCCGCTGATGGATATCATTCTGGGCACTTACAACTTCCCCTATGACAGCAGTCAACGCGTGCGCGACACCCTCGAGCGCTTTCAGTTGACCTCCGAGTACCGAGCGATCGAGGTCATGTATCAGCAGGACAAGGTGGCGCGCCTCGCGCCGCGAGCGGTGTTGTCGACCATCGCCACCGGCTTGCCGAACGGCGCGAAGGGAGTCGCGCTATGACCACTCAAGTGCTCCGAAAGCGCATATGTGTCTTGCCCGGTGACGGGATCGGTATTGAAGTCATGGAGGCGGCGCTTCCGGTGATTGCGGCGCTGAACCTGCCGTTCGATCTGGTACCGGCGGACATAGGTTGGCAATGCTGGAGGGCCGAGGGGGAAACCGTTCCGGCCCGGACCTGGGAGATCATGGCCAGTTGCGACGCGACATTGCTTGGCGCAATCACCAGCAAACCTCTGGCAGAGGCCGAAGCAGAGTTGCCACTGACGCTTCAGGGCCAGAACCGCCGCTATGTCAGTCCGGTCATTCAGCTCAGGCAGAATCTCGACCTGTACGCCAATGTACGCCCGGTCACTGACATGACTGGCGAAAACAGATTTCGCTTTGTCGTGATCAGGGAAAACACCGAAGGGCTTTATGCGGGGCTGGACTTCGGTTGTATCCCGGATGCACTGGTGCCGCTGCTTGAAGAGCGGGAAGCCCTCGGCGCGGCGTGGCAGCGAGAAGGGCAGGACGATGCGACGGTGACGTTGCGCCTGCAGACGCGAAGTGGCCTGATGCGTATTTTCGAATACGCCTTCGAGTACGCCCGCAAGAACCACTTCACGCGGGTCACGTTTGTCGACAAACCTATGGTCCTCAGGCACAGCAGCGCGTTTGCACGGGGCATCTTCGAAGCAACAGCTCAGCGTTATCCGGACGTGAGCGGGGTCATCGAAAACGTTGATGCGGTTGCCCTGTGGATGGTGCAGCGCCCCGAGCGCTTCGGGGTGATCGTTGCCGAAAACATGTTTGGCGATATTCTGTCCGATCTGGGCGCCGGAGTAATGGGTGGCCTGGGGTTCGCGCCCAGTGGCAACTTCGGCAATTCAGGGGCTTATTTCGAACCGGTACACGGCAGTGCGCCTGCCCATGCCGGGTTGAACAAGGCCAACCCCGGCGCGATGTTCATGGCCATCGCGCTGATGCTTGAGCATCTGGGGTTTCCGACCGAGTCGGCATGCATCAGCCAGGCCGTCAGTCTGGTTTCGCGCACATCCACACGCACGTATGACCTTGGCGGTTCCCATACCACGGCCCAGGTGGGCGAAGCGATCGTTCAGCAGTGCATCGAGTTGCAGTCCCGCACGTTTGGGTATCGCAACGAGCAGGCTTCGGCACCGGGAGAACGTCATGTCAGCGCACTTTGAAGCGGTGCCCATTGCGCAAGCCGTGCTGGACGCATGTGAACATCTCGACACTGCGTCCTTGTCTGATGCGCTGGACAGCCTGGGGATCGACGGCGGGCTTTCGGGTATTGCCTCGCAAGTACCGGGCACTCGTTGCGTGGGTATCGCATTTACCGTGCAGTACGAGCCGGTTGGTGCATCTGCGGTCTTCAAGGGTGCTGCCAACTATATCGATCATGTACCTGCCGGCGCGGTGATTGTTTCCTCAAACAACGGACGCCAGGACTGCACGGTATGGGGCGATATCATGACCCGCTTCGCGTTGGCCAATGGCATCAAGGGCACCGTGATCGATGGCGTGGCACGCGATATCGATACGGTCATCGAGTGCAATTACCCATTGTTCAGTCGCGGACGTTTCATGCAGTCAGCAAAGAACCGCGCTCGACTCCAGGCTGTACAGGTGCCTCTGCTCATCGCGGGCGTGGCGGTCCGGCCCGGCGACCTTCTGGTGTGTGATGGCAGCGGCTGCGTGGTGATTCCACAGCAGCTGGCCGTCGAGGTCGTACGCCGTGCCCAGGCGATCGAGCACACAGAGCGCAGCATCATTGAAGCCATATCGGCTGGCTGGCCCCTGGAAAAAGCCCGCAGCACCTATCGCTACGACCAGCCCTGGCTGACTGACGCTGAAAAAGTCAGCGTCGCTGTGCCTTCACAGGCGTGAACCGATCTGCCTTCCCACTTGAATGGAAATGATGATGAAAATGGAATTGTTCGACGCTCAATCCGTCACCGATGACAACGCGGTCTATCTGGTCAATGTCGTACAGGTAAACGAGGGGGCTCAGGATCTGGCCATTCAGATTCTCGAAGAAACCGTCAGCTACGTGGCACGCACTTACAGTGCCTTCAAATGGAGCCGATTGATGAAAAGCACCGACGGCAAGACCGTCATCAATCAGGCGCAATGGAGCGATCGCAGCCAGTTCGAGTCGCTGTTTAGCGACGCAGAGTTTCTGTCGCGTTACTCGCGGTTGAAAGAAACCGGCACCTGGGAATATCACCTGTACAACGTGGCCGAGTACATCACCCCTGAAATTGCCTTACAGAAGGCCGGCTGAGCCACGACCGGCAGAAGAGGGCGGCGCACAGGCCGCCTTCGTCTGACATTCACTCGGATTTGCACAGGGATTATGCGATGACCACGATCAATACAGCACTGACCTCACTTCTGGGTATTGACCACCCGCTGATTCTGGCGCCCATGGGCGGCGCGTCCGGTGGGCGTCTGGCGGCTGCGGTTTCCCGTGCCGGTGGCCTTGGCCTGGTGGGTGCCAGTTACGGCGACCCGCAATGGATGGCGCGTGAACTGGAGATGATGCGCGAGGTGCAGCAACCCTGGGGCGTAGGCCTGGTCATGTTTACCGTGGCCAAACAGTTCGAATTGCTTCACCTGGCGCTGGAGTATCGTCCGGCGGTGGTTGCCCTGTCGTTTGGTGATGTACGCCCTTTCGTCAGGCCCATCCATCAGGCCAATGCCAAAGTCATCGTTCAGGTGCACGACGTCGATCAGGCGCTTGAAGCGCTGGACGCTGGTGCCGATGCGCTGATCGTACAAGGCGCCGAGGCGGGTGGTCACAGTTTGCGCCGCGCTTCATTGCCGCTGTTCCCGGCGGTCCGCGACGCGGTGGGTGAGCATGTCGTGCTGATCGGTGCCGGCGGGATCGCCGATGGGCGCGGCATGGCTGCTGCGCTGGCGCTGGGCATGGACGGCGTGATGATGGGCACGCGTTTTCTGGCTTCGCAGGAGGCACTGCCTTCCGAACGGGTAAAGCAGCGACTGCTGCAGGCGGTTGCGAGCGATACGGTGCGAACCCGGATCTTTGATCAGGTGCGCGGCATCGACTGGCCGGAGGGCTACAGCGGACGCGTGATCGGCAATGACTTTTCCGCTAGCTGGGCGGGTGAGGAGCAGGCTTTCGCTGCCTCAGCCGGTCAACTGCGCCTGGACTATGAAGCCGCGCTGGCGGCCGATGATGTCAGTATCCGGGCCATCTGGGCGGGCGAAGTCGCGGACCTGATCAAGGAAGTGCTGCCTGCGCAACGGATTATCGAGTCGACCCTGCGCGGGTATGCCGCCAGTGTCGAACGCCTTCGCACGCCCCGCTGAGCCTTCACGATTGAGCCCTCACGATGGAGCAACGACCGGACCCGCTTGACAAGGCGGGTCTGGTTCTTTTTGCAGGAGCAAAAGCCATGAGTCATTGCATGACCTTCCGGACCTTTGGTGTCGGGCATTCGCGCGTCTTTATTCTGTCACCGGTGATGCCGGTCTGGGACGAGGGTGGATTTGCCCAGCCGCTGATCGAGCACTTCACCGCCGCCGGTTTTCAGGTCACGGTGTTTGATTCCCTGTCGCTGCCCGTTATGCAGGGTGAGGACTTTGGTGCCTTTACCGAGCGCTGGGCCTGCGCGCTCGAGCCATGGGGTGTGCCGGATGTACTGGTCGGCGTTGCCCTGGGCGGTGCATTGGCGCAGGCACTGGCAGGCACTTCATTTCTGCAGTCGACACCTGCCTTGCTGCTGCTGTCTTCCCCGGCCAAGGCCGACGGGTTACTCGATTCCAGGCTGGGACATATGGCAGACCTGGCCGAACAGGGGCATGTCGAGCAAGCCAGGCATCTGCTGGACAATCTGGTATTGCCTGACGGGCAGTCGCATGAACGAACGGACCCATCCGAAAAAGAGAGTGACGCGACGCTTTCGATGCAAGGGCAGCGCCTGACAGTGGGTTTCCGGTTGCTGGCTGGTGTCGATGTCAGTGAATGCCTGCTCGATTACCAGGGCCGCGTGTTGAGCGTGTTCGGTGAAAAGTCGCAATTGGTGAGTGCACGCCATGTACTGCGTACCCGTGGCCTGCAGCAGCGCTCATTGTGCATAGATGGCGGCGGGATGCGTCCGCTGGCGGATGACTTGCAGCAGGTGCTGGACAGCATCGACACGTTCCTGATGACCCGCCAGGAGTGCGTGCAATGAGTCAGGTCGATGCGCTGAACTTCATTGATGTGCATTACCACGCCAATCCTGACGCGTTCATTCGTCGTCATGGTGCGATCGAGGCGGGCAGGTGCTACGCGCGGGCGCAGGGCAGGGTGGTGCTGAAGAATCATCTGGGGTGTACGGCAGCCCAGGCGTGGGAAGCGCGCGATCAGGGGTTTCCGGTCAGCGGCTCGGTGGTGCTGAACGAGATTGCCGGCGGCATCGACTACCGTGTGGTCGAGCGCAGCCTGTGTTTGCGTGGCGATGAGCCCGGGCGTTTCCTGGTTCACTTGCCAACCGTGACCGGCAGGACGCATGCCAGTACGCTGACCCGCAACCTGAGCCATCCGCTGTTGCGGGACAAGCCCATCAAGCCTGCCAGAGTGACATCGGACAACGGCCGGCTGACGCCACAGACGCTGGATATTCTGAGAATGGCGCGTGACTATCCGCTGGTGATCTCGACCGGGCATGCCGATGCCAATGAAGTCAGGACGCTGATCGACGAAGCGCTGCGCATCGGTGTGCCAAGGTTGATGCTCAATCAGCCTGCCAATCCGTTGACCGGTCTTGACGCGGCCGAGCTGGCGCTGATCGGCACAGAGCCATCGGTCTACATCGAGCAGACCGCACTGACGTACTTGCTGGGTTATCAGGACCGGCAGGATTTCAGCGATGTGTTGAGCCATGTCGGCAATGTGGTCTACAGCTCGGACCTGGGGCAGACCAGTCAGATCGATGTCCACCAGTGGCTGTCGCTGAGCGGGCAGTGGTTCGACGCGTTCGGCTTGAGCGACGAGCGCCGCACCGAGGTGACGCTGCTGAATCCGCAACGCATGTTGGCCCTTTAAGCTGTCCGGATAAGCGCCTCCCTGGCCAGCACCGCCAGGGAGGCCCGGCCATCAGGCTACTTCTGCGGACACCTTCGAAGTCATCGCCTCCACAACCCTGGATTCACGCAGGCCCGCGTCCTCCATCAGTGGCAGTGTTTCCCTCACGAAGTCCTTTATACCCTCATGGTAATCGAGCCACGTCAGGGCAATGCCGTCGATCCCCCAGTCAGAATATTTCCTGAACAGCTCCACGATCTTCTCGGGTGTGCCTACCAGTGGCACCCCGGCGAATCCGGCCTTGAAATGGAAACGGAAACGCACGGCGTCTTCGGGGGTGAAAATGCCGGTCTGGATACCCAGCTCGCCGGTGATGATGTCGCAGCCCTCATCGTCACCGACCTGGTTGGCGTAATAGTCCAGGTAAGCGTCTGCTTCCTCTTGCGTGTCCTTCTGCACCACATAGCCATAACACCATATCTTTATGTCGCGGCCGAACTTCTGTTTCGCCAGGTCCTTGTAGGATGCAATCTGCTCACGCACGGCCTGTTCGCCGTCCAGATGTTTGACGATCAGGAACGCGGCGTCGCAATGTTCTGCACAGAAGAGTTTGCCGCGTGGCGACCCCCCTGCGTTGATCAGGTAGGGTTTATTCAGAGGTTGTGGCTGCGAGATTGCGCCGCAGATGTTGAAATACTCGCCTTTGAAGTCGAACGGGGTCTGCTGCTCCCAGGCATTTTTTGCAATGTGCAGCCACTCTTCTGCGTAGTCGTAGCGTTTGTCGTGCTCCATCATATGGCCGTTGAACATGCGCATTTCCGCGCCATACCAACCGCAAAGGATATTCAGCCCGAAGCGCCCGCCGCTGATGTGGTCGATGGTCACCGCCTGTTTGGCCGCGAACAGCGGGTGCACGGTGGGCAGGTGCGAGGTGGTGAACACGGCGATCTGACTGGTCAGGGCTGCAATCCCGGCAGCCCAGGTGTAGGTTTCGAAACAGACACCGCCGGTATTGTTGGTGCCGCCGAAACCTTTCCAGCGGCCGACCGGTATGAAGGCTTCAAACCCTGCATCGTCGGCAATCCGGGCGATTTCCAGGTTGCCTGCCCAATCGTCTCCGCGCAGGCGTTCAGGCGCGTTGGTGACGGTGCAGCCACCCTCGGTATTGGTGGAGAAAACACCCAGCTGTATCTTGTTCGGGCTGCTGCGCATCGGGTTGGTTTTTATCGGATAGGATTTTTCAGCGCGCATCGTGACCTCCCAGGTCGATAGTTGGATCGTTCGTCCTTGCTACATCCTGAACCTGCGGTGGCCGTGCCGACGAAGTATTCGTTCAGGCACGATCACCCCGACGGGTCGGGAAGTACGGCAGCACATACTCTTCCAGCTCTTGTAACACTTCTGTGGCCGGACGCCTCAGTGGCTTGAGGTTCAGCGCCACATGCGAAACACCCTGTTCCCGCTGACGCTGCCACAGGGCGATGAGGGCGTTGCGCCCGGTACTGATTCCACGGCCGACTTTCATCGGCGCGTCCTTGTTCTCGTCCAGGTCGAAGAACGTCGCATAGCCGTAGGGCTTGAACTGCATCTGCTCATTGGCGCTGCGCCAGTGATTGATCACTTCAGGCAAGGTGTCGAAGCCGCTCTGATGCCATATCCAGCCGTCCATGTTATTGGCCAGCCATGTGATGTCCTGCTGACAGCGGCCGATGGCAAGCATCGGCAGCCGCCCGAAAACCGGTTTCGGCAGTAGATCCAGCGTGCCATTGAGTTGCCCGTAATGACGCGATTTGAACACTGGAAAAGACTGCTCGGTCACCGCGTGCAGCAGTTCGACGCCGTCTCTGAAGCGTTCTGCGCGGGTCTCGAAACGCTCGCCGAACGCGGGATATTCGCCGGGCCTGTCCCCTGTAGACAAACCCAGCAGGAAGCGTCCTTCGAGCAACACGTCGACGCTGCACGCCTGTTTGGCAACCATCAGCGGATTGCGCAACGTCAATATGATGCCTGCCGTGCCGATGCAGATTTGCCGGGTGACCGCAGACAGTAGCGCGGCGTAGACAAAAGGATCGAACACCTGACCGGCGTCGCCGAACCCCGGATCGAGAAGCGGTACGTCGCGCAGCCACAGCGCGGCGAAACCGGCCTTGTCGGCCTGAATGGCGAGGGCCAGATGGTCTTTCATGGTCGGTGCTGCGGAGTCCGGGTAGCCCTCCAGTGGCGCGATCAGACCGAACGTGAGATGTCCCGGCGCGAACACCTTTGCAAAGGCAGGATGGCGCTTTGCGTCGGGTATTTCATAGGGACTCACTTGGTTTCACCCGCCAGTTCAAGCGTGTCGGAGGGCTCTATGGGCGGTTCTTCATGAGCGCGTACGCGACCAAGCAGGGCAAAGACCGCCACCGCCGTCAGCACGGTGGCGGCGCTGAGAATGAACAGCAGATTGCGGAATGCATTGACGTACTCTTGGTGCAGCAACGCTGACTGACCGGACAGCAGGCTTGTCGCATTGTGCAGATCGCCCAGGGCAGCGCGGTTGGCCGCTTCGGTGACTGCATCAGGTGAGACACCCTTGAGTGCGTCGAAAAGTCCCCATTGAATGAACGTAGCCAGCAGGGCACCGGCGATTGCGATAGCGATCCCGTCCGCCGAAACGCGCACCGCATTGAAGATGCCTGTGGCCATGCCGGCGCGTTCCTTTTCGACGACGCTGATCGCCATGCCATCCATCAGCCCCCAGGGCAGGCCGATACCGATACCGATCAAGGCCATCGGCAGCAACGCTGTCCTGATCGCGCCGCTGTCCAGTGCCAGCGCCAGCCATAGCAGTCCGGCCGCCACCAGCAGCAGCCCGACGCCGGACAGCAGTCCCGATGTGAAACGACGTGCCAGCTGCGCGGCAAGCAGGGGTACGATCAGCAGGGGCGCGGCCAGCGCGGTCATCATCTGCCCGGTTTCCAGGGCGCTGAGGCCGTCGATGCCAATGAAGCGCGCCGGCAGCATGATGATCAGCACGACAAAGAAAAATGCGGGAGTGGCTGCAAGAATCTGCACGCCGACAAAGCGCGCGCTTTTGAACAACGAGAGATCCAGCATGGGACGGGCGACGCGTCGCTCCACCGCAATGAATACCCAGAACAGCAGCAGTGAGCCGATGATGCCGCCCATCACCAATGGATCGGTCCAGCCCTCTTCAGGGGCGAGCAGAATTGCATAAGTGAACAGGGTCAATGCTGCGGTAAAACTGATTGCGCCCGGCCAGTCCATGCCCGTGGCGTCGGGATCCTTTGACTCGGTGGCGCTGAACAGCACCAGCAAAAATCCCGCGACGCCGATGAGTGCAGTCGCATGGAATGACCATTTCCAGCCAGCCGAATCCACCAGCGAGCCGGCTGCCAGAGGGCCGAAGGCCAGACCTATACCGAAGGTGGTGCCCAGCAGGCTGAAGACTCGGGTACGGTCGGCGCCATGAAAGGTCTGGGCAAGCGACGACATCGCCCCGGCGAACGCTGCCGCACCGCCCAGGCCTTGAACCAGTCTGAGCAAATCTATCTGGACGACGGAGGAGGCTGCCGGAATGGCGAAGGTGGAGAGCACGAATATTGCCAGCCCGATCAACCAGACGCGTTTTCTGCCGTAGATATCCGTGAGGCTCCCGGCGGCCATCATCGCGCTGCCGTAGGTCAGGATGTAGGCGTTGATCACCCAGGTCAGCTCGACGGCTGATCCGCCCAGCGCCTGGTTTATCGACGGCAGCACCACGGCAGGGCCTGTGAAGCATAACGGGATCAGAATGCCGGTCAGGCAAGCGGCGAGCAGTTGTCCCCATCGCCCGGCGGTGGGCTGTGTTGGAACCTGGCGTGCTGTGGTCATGTGCAATGTCCCTGTGAAGCGTGCCCGGGTTTTGCCGTGGTTCACGCGTTTATCCAAGAGCGATCGCCCTGCCGGGAGATTAGGGCTTGCGCCCGCAAACAAAAACAGGCTTATGTTCCGAACGTATGGGACAAGGTTGTCCTGAATAGGAGTGGGTATTGGAATCGCTCGGAAGCATCGCCGTGTTCGTTCTGGTTGCCGAAACACGGAGTTTTACCCAGGCCGGAAAGCGCCTGGGCATCTCTTCGTCGGGGATCGGCAAGAGTATCGGCCGTCTGGAGGAGAGCCTCGGCGTCCGCCTTTTTCATCGCAGTACGCGCAGTATCGCCCTGACGCTGGAGGGCTCGATATTCCTTGAGCGTTGCCGGCGGATTCTGTCGGAGCTGGATGCGGCAGAAATGGAGTTGAGCAATGCCAGAGACTTGCCCAGGGGCAGGTTGCGAATCAGTTTGCCATTAGTCAGCGGACTGGTGATGCCGGTGATCATCAACTTCATGCGTACCTATCCCGATATCGAACTGGACATCGATTTCTCGGACCGCATGGTCGATATCATCGAGGAGGGCTTCGATATCGTGTTACGTACCGGCGATCCCGGCGACTCGGGGCTGATGTCGAAGCGGATGGGCAGTTTCCAATTGCGCATTGTCGGCGCTCCGGACTATTTTGCCCGGCACGGTATACCCCGGCATCCTGGGGACCTGAGTCAGCACGCCTGTCTGTTGCACAAGTTTCCCTCCACGGGAAGGTTTGAACACTGGCCGCTGCGTCGTGAAGCAGGCGTCGACGATCTCGAGTTACCCCAGGCCATGGTGTGTAATACCACCGAGATTCTGGTGGACGTTGCGCGGGCCGGGTTGGGAATTGCCTGTCTGCCGGACTTCATGATTTCATCGGCCATTCGCAACGGCGAGCTGATACCTGTCCTGGATGACTACACGGTGCATACCGGAACGTTCAGATTGCTCTGGCCGTCCAGCAAGCATCTTTCGCTGCGCCTGCGAGTCTTCATTGATTTCATGCACGCCCATTTGTTCGCTCCTCCGCCAGTGTGACTGCGCGGAGCGAGCCTGCAGCACCTGGCAAGGAGCACTGCTATGTACACGCTTTTCGGCACGCAAGGTTCTGGTTCGGCTGCGATCGAGATAGCGCTTCGGCGTTGCTCGGTGCCTTTTACCCTGAGCGAAGCCTGTGGGTGGGAAGAGGGGCCTGGCAAGGAGGCGTTGAGGCGGGTCAACCCGTTGATGCAGGTCCCCACGCTGGTGCTCGCCGATGGCACGGTACTCACTGAAAGTGCGGCGATCCTGATTCATCTGGGCCTGGAGCACCCCGACTCCGGACTTCTGCCTGGCAAGTCCGCGCAGCGTGCTCAAGCGCTACGCGCGCTGGTTTACATTGCAGCCAATTGCTACGCCGCCATCGGCATCATTGATTACCCGCAGCGCTGGCTGGCAAGTTCCGACGATGGTCTGGAGAGGCTGCTCGAAGCGGGCGCTCGGACGCGGTTGCATGAACACTGGGAGACGTTTGCCGACCTGTTTGGTGATGCCGGGATCTGGCGTTGCGATGCGCCCGGCGCAGTGGAGATTCTGACCTCTGTAGTGACGCGATGGAGTGGCGCGCGCGAGCACCTGCGTAACACCCGGCCGGATTTTCATGCGCTGTTGTTACTGGTTGACGCCGAGCCGCTGGTCAACGAGGTCATACGACGCCATTGGCCTTGAAACCCCCGGCGACAGGATGAAGCAGGTCAGAAAATAAAAAAGCCGAACAGTGAATGTCCGGCCATTTTTATTTAACGGGTATCTGAAGTAACCACGCCTCGCTGGCGATGAGCCGTTGTTATTGTTCGGTTATATGGGCTGGTGCATTCGTTGCACTGATCGGCCCCAGTATTCTCAAGTAGAGATGCACGGTAGTGCCACTCCCCGGTGCTGTTTCAACGCGTGCGCCTCCGCCGGCATTTACCGCAAACTCCTGCACCTGAACAAGGCCAAGCCCGGCACCCGGGTCCGAACTTCTGGTCGTGAAGAAAGGTTCGAAGATTTGCTCCTTGAGCTCGGCTGTCATGCCGGGACCGTTATCTTTCACGCTGAGTACCAGATAATCGCCTTCCGGGAATTGCGGGTCGTCCTTGACGGATTCCAGCCGGGTCGAGATATGCACCTTGCCGGGGCCTGAAATTGCATCACGCGCATTGCTCAGGAGATTCAATAAGGTGGTATGCAATTGCGCTTCGGCGCACAACACGCCCCAGCCCTGGGCGGATAAGTCGAATGACAGATCCAGCGTGTCGCCCGCCGAACGCAACAGAAGATCACGGGCTGCATCGATCCGTTCGCTGACATCGATGCAGATCAGTTCGGAACCGTCCTGGCGAACGCTGTTGAGCAGGCGAGTTACCAATTGGCGACCGTGATCCACTGCCCGCAGTCCGGTATCACTGAGCGTTTCGACGTCCGTCGGGCGGCGTGAGCGCATGCGGATCAACTGCAGGCTGGCGCTCAGTGCCTGCAGCAGGTTGTTGAAGTCATGAGCGATGCTCGCCGTGAGCATGCCCAGCGATGACACCCGTTGCGACTGGCGCAGGTTGCGCTCCAGCGCCAGGCTTTGGCTCTGTGCGCTTTCGAGTCCCAGTGCCAGCTCGGCGGCGTGCTGGTCACGTTGCTCCGAGACCAGGCGGTATTGCATCAGGGCTGCGGTTTGCCGCGCCAGTGCCAGCAGGGCACGACGTTGCTGTTCGCTCAGTACGCGCGGCCAGATATCGATCACGCAGACGGTGCCCAGTGCATGACCGGCCTCGGTACGAATCGGCGCACCCGCATAAAAGCGGATGTAAGGAGGCCCCAGCACCAGCGGGCTCTCTCTGAAGCGAGGATCGGTGGTTGCATCTTCCACCACCAGCACATCGGAGGGCTGCAGGATGGCGTGGGCGCAGAATGCCAGGTCGCGATGCGTCTCCTGCACGTCCAGGCCGATGCAGGCCTTGAACCACTGGCGTTCTCGGTCAACCAGCGAGACCAGCGCAATGGGCGCGTCGCACAGTGTTGTCGCGAGCAGCACAATGTCGTCGAAGTCTTGCTCGGGAGCACTGTCCAGTATCTTGAGATGCTCAAGGGACAGGACACGTTCTTCCTCGCTGGCGGGAAGTGGCGCAGGGTGGTGGGTCATGGGGCGCACCGCGATCGGATGAAATAGGTCTTATGATGCCTATGATCCATAGAGCGCAGCAAGGCATACGCTGCATAAATCAGCTCGGCGTGCCGGTGTCCCCTTTATTCAGGTTGCTCGTTCGACACGCAGTGAAGCAGTCCTGCGCAATCGAAGGGCGTCACGGTCGTGTTCGAACTCTCTCGGAACAGTCACTTCTTACTGTCATCGCCGGTGCTTCCAATCTATATAACGGCGCGCCATTAAATGACGCTTGTCATAAAAATTAAAGTTCACTCGTCATAAGAAGTTGCCAGGTGTCGAGAGTAATGAGTCGGCCTTTCAGAGTACTGTTTTTGTAACTTATTATGTCCATATTTTGCGTGCCGTGTAATAAACTGTTTCCGGTTTTTGCCTTGGCAAAAGTCGTGAGCCCATTAATAACGTCCGTATTCTTCTGGAGCAACGCCGATGCCCGGCCCAAATGAATCAAGTCCTGCCGAACTTCTGCCCGAGGGAGCTCCCGACGACCGAGTCACCAGCCTGTTATGGGGGCCATTCTGGCTTGGAGATTCGTCCGGCACCCATCTGACTTACAGTTTTCATAAGGCCGACTCGGTCTACGCCACTGATTACAGTCGCTCTCAGGAGCCCGGCGATGCCTATTCGCTGACCAACGCTCAGGCGGCAGCCGCAAAAAGCGCACTGGATGCCTGGAGTGCGGTGGCAGATATCAAGTTCACCGAGGTTCAGGACACCCCCGATAATGTCGGAGACATCCGTTTCGGCGGCTTCAAGGGCCTGCAAGGTACAGAGTTTGGCCAGGCTTATGCGCCGGGTACGCTGGGCCGCTCCGGCGATGTCTGGATCGGGCCGAACGTCAACGCGGTCGATCCTGCCAAGGGCACGGATGATTACCTCACGTTCATGCATGAAACCGGTCATGCACTGGGGTTGAAGCATTCGTTCGAAGCCTCGCAGTACAACGATGTTCTGCTCGATGCCAAATTCGAAGATGCGCGTTACACCATCATGAGCTACACCAACAATTACAGCTTCAAGCCCACCACGCCGATGCTGCTCGATGTTGCGGCCATGCAGTTCATATACGGCGCCAACACCCACTATCACACCGGCGACGACGTCTATAAATGGGCACCAGGGCAGTCGGTATTCGAGACCATCTGGGACGCTGGCGGCAAGGACACCATTGATGCCAGCAATCAGGAAGCATCGGTGAAAATCAACCTCAACGAGGGTGAGTTCAGCACCATCGGCAAGGCGTTTCTCGATTACAACGCGAACCCTGACGCGCCGACGTCGATGAATTCCGGCCTGGCGATCGCCTACGGTGCGCACATTGAAAACGCCATAGGTTCTGCCTTCAATGACACGCTGATCGGCAACGATCTGGATAACGTGCTCAATGGCCGCGGCGGTCTGGACACCATGATCGGCGGGCTGGGCAACGATACCTACGTCATTGATCAGGCAGGCGAACTGGACCTGGTTCAGGAAAAGGCCGATCAGGGCGTCGATACGCTGAAGATCACCTACGACAATACCTCGCCCATCGCACAGGTGATCAACCTCAATGCCGGGACGTTGGCGAACTTCGAGAATGTCCACCTCAAAGGCGAGGGCGCCTTTACCGTGCTGGGCAATGATCGCAACAACACTCTGACCGGCAACGATGCGGACAATGTTCTTTTCGGCGGTGCCGGCAATGACAAACTGGTGGGCGGTCAGGGCGCCGATATCATGACTGGCGGTAGCGGCGCCGACCGTTTCGTGTTCAACGATCTGTCGGAAATGGGCAAAGGCCACAACAGCGACGTGATCACCGACTTCAATAGCCAGCAAGGCGACAAACTGAGCTTCCTGAAGATGGATGCCAACGTGGACACCAAGGCCCTCGATGCTTTCAGCTTCATCGGCAGCGGCGAGTTCACCGGCGCTGGCCAACTGCGCTTCGCCGACCATGTGCTGTCCGGCAACGTCAACGGCGACCTGCATGCGGACTTTGAAATCCAGCTGGTCGGCGTCAGCGAGTTCCATGCCCACGATCTTGCGGTCTGATCGCTGACCTGAAAGACCGATCTCAATGACAGGACTGCGCCGCTGACAGGCGCAGTCTTTTCTGGCCGAATCTCCCCTTCTTTTATGGTTTTAATCGCGCACCGCAATTGTGCGACGCGTCGTTTTGCGCGTTTTTCGGCACCGTGACGGTGCTGTTACAAAATTTAAAACCACAAATTCAATATATCCAACAAAACCCACTTGACTCATCAGGGGCTGCTGAATGTAATGCCCCGACAGTCGTTGGTGCCGTGCATTACGCATAAGTGTCTGAGAGGTATCTGCTTTGATTGAGTCCAAGCCATCTTCCATGCCTACCGTGATTGAAGCTGCCACGCGTGTTCGCGAAGGGGGCCTGACGCCGATACGTTTGACCGAGTTGTGCCTGGCAGCGATCGAAACCCACAATTCCACACTGAATGCATTCGGTGACGTATACACCGATGCCGCGCTCGAACAGGCCGCAGGCATGACGGCCGAACTGCAGCGCGGTGAGCTACGCGGGCCGCTGCACGGCATACCCTTCGGAATCAAGGATCTCTTTTCCACTGCCGGGCTGCGCACCACGCGGGGTTCGTTGACTGCGCTGGAGTCGGTGCCGGTTCAGGACGCACCGATCATCCGTCGCCTCAAAAACGCTGGCGCAATTATTTTCGGCAAGACCGCGACCACCGAGTTCGGCTGGACGGGCGCCAGTACGTCGCGGGTGTTCGGCAACGGACGCAACCCGTGGGACCCGAGCCTCACCAGCGGCGGCTCCAGCTCCGGTTCGGCCATCGCCGTGGCGGCGCGCATGGTGCCTGCGGCCCTGGGCTCGGATGGCGGCGGCTCGGTGCGCATACCAGGCTCGTTCTGTGGCGCATTTGCCCTCAAAGGTACATTGGGGCGTATTCCAACCTGGCCCTGGTCGGCCACCGAAATGCTCAGTCATGCCGGGCCGATCACCCGAACCGTGCGCGACAGCGCGTTGCTGTTCGACATTCTGTCGGGCCCCGATCCACTCGATCATCAGGCGCTGCCAGCCCCCGACGAATCCTTTCTGGCCCGTTGCGACCAGCCGCTGAAGCCCTTGCGCATCGGTTTCTGCCCGACGCTGTTCGACACGCCGGTCGATGCGCAAGTCGCTGCAGCGGTTGACGCCGCCGTGGGCAATATCGCCAGGTCGCTGCCCGTTACAGTCAGCACGCTCAAGCCGGACTGGCAGGACCCGCTGGCAACCTTCGAAACCCTGTGGGTCGCCGGGCGCGGTATTGCCTATGGCAAGGCGCTTGCGCAGAAACTGGACCAGCTCGATCCGGGCTTTGCCGATCTGATCACGCGCTCTGCCCAGTACAGCCTGAGTGATTATCTACAGGCCCTGCAACAGCGTGCGGCGTTCGCCAATCACGTGCACGCGCTGTTTGACGATTACGATCTGCTGCTCATGCCCACGCTGCCGATCCTGCCGTTTGCCGCAGACGATGTAGCGCCCGTCGGCTATGCCGGACAGGACGGCGCTGTACCGTGGGCGCGCTGGACGCCGTTCACTTACCCTTTCAACATCACTGGCAACCCGGCCGCCAATCTGCCTTGTGGGCGGAGCGACGCAGGACTGCCGATCGGTCTGCAGGTCGTCGGCCCACGCTTTGCCGATGCCCAGGTGCTGCAGTTCTGTGCTGCGGTAGAGGCCATCGCGCCCTGGGATCAGCACCTGCCACCGGTTTCGGGGCAATAGACATGTCGCTCTTGCACGCAGATCAGCGGCCCAAGGGCCCGGACACTGGAGTCATCACTTTGCAACGGAATGTCACCCCCATGCTCAATCAGCCGCGCCTGGACGAAATCATGCGTCTGCTCGTTCAACAACAGCGGGTCAAGGCGTCGGACCTTGCACAATTGCTGTTCGTCTCCGAAGAGACCATCCGCCGCGACTTCAAACATCTGGAGGAGGAGGGCAGGTTAAGGCGAATTCACGGCGGCGCCATTCTGCCCAGGTCCAGCGAAGAATTACCGCTGCAGGAGCGCAGCAGGCTCAAGCCTCGCGCCAAGGCGGGCATCGCTGTGCGCGCTGCGCAACTGGTCAGCGAAGGCATGGCGATCTTCCTCGACACCGGTACCTCGACGCTGGCGCTGGCCCAGCAACTGACCCGATTCAGCCAGCTGAAGATCATCACCAATTCGCTGGACATCGCCCAGCTGATATCGCACCAGAGCGACAATCAGGTTCTGGTTGCGCCCGGCGACGTGCGACGTACCGACAACGCCTTGATCGGCCCCCACACGCTGGAATTCGCCCGGCAGTTTCACTACGACATTGCCTTCATGGGCATCGGCGGCATTGATCTGGACTTCGGCCTGATGGATTACCAGGAGCCAGAAGCCATGTTGCGCAGAACGCTGGTCAGGCATTGCACGCGCAGTGTGGTGCTGGCCGACGATGGCAAGTTCGGTCATCGCACCTTCATCAACACCCTGCCATTTGCCGCGATCACCACCCTGGTCACCAATCGCGCGCTATCCGACGAGTTTGCGACACGCCTGGAGAACGATCATGTCGATACCCTCTATTCCTGAGCTGATCGAGCCGAGCGCAACTGATCTGGCAGCGTTCGAAGCCTTGTTTCGGCAAAGCTCGGCCATCGGTGCGACACCGGCCGGTGGCCTGCATCGGCTGGCGGCCTCGGTTGAAGACGGTCAGGTACGTGACCTGTTTAATGGCTGGCTCGAAGCGCACGGCTTCGAAGTCCGTATCGATGCGGTGGGCAACCTGTTCGGCCTCATGACCTTTGATCCGGATGCGCCTTATCTGCTCTGCGGTTCGCACCTGGACAGCCAACCGAGTGCCGGGCGTTTCGATGGCGTATACGGCGTGCTTGCCGGCGCCGTGGCGGTGTCCAGTCTGACGCGGCAATTGCTTGAGCGTGGTGAAGTCCCGCGCTGCAATCTGGCGGTCGTCAACTGGACCAACGAGGAGGGCGCGCGCTTTCAGCCGAGCCTGATCGGCAGTGGTGTGTTCACCGGTGCCTTGACGCTGGACAGCGCCTGGGAAAGCCGCGATGGCGACGGTATCCGTCTCAAGGACGCCCTGCAGGCCATCGGTTATCTGGGCAATGATCAGGTTGACTTGAACATTGCCGGGTATGTCGAAATTCATGTCGAGCAGGGCGCTGGCCTGGAAAGCAGCCAGACGGCGATCGGCGTGGTGCGCGAGACCTGGGCCGCCCTGAAACGGCGGGTACGTTTCGACGGCGAACAGAATCACACCGGCCCCACGCCCATGGCCGCGCGCCGGGATGCGTTGCTGGCCGCCGCACACACCATCACTGCGGTGCATGACGAGGCCTTGCAGCACGGCGTGCAGATGCACAGTTCGGTAGGGCGTATCGAGGTCTACCCCAATTCGCCCAACGTGGTGCCGTCGCGGGTATCGCTGCTGATTGAGTACCGCTCCCGCGACGTCGATCTGCTAAGTGCTGCCTCGGAACGCCTGGATGCAACGCTGCGTGCGATCGCTGACAAGACCATGACCGCGTTTGAAGTGGAAAGCAGCGTGCTGCGCTCACCTGCCAGGCTGCATGAAGGGTTCGCTGCACTGGCGCATGACGTAGGCGCCGAGCTGGGTTTGTCGACCACCGACAGCATGACCGTGGCCGGTCACGACGCGATCAGTCTGAACAGGCGCTATCCCGTATGCCTGCTGTTCATCCCCAGCAGTAATGGCGTTTCTCATAACGAGGCCGAATACACCAGCGATCAGGACATGCACAACGGTTTGCGCATGCTGACCGGTCTGTTGCATCGGGCTTGCACCTCGTCCGCTTCATTTGGTTGAGGGGCTGACCATGTCATATGCCGACGACTTGACCACACGCCTGCGCAGCGCATTGGCACATTGCGGGTTCGCGGCAGACGCCGGGATCGAGAACGTTACCCAGGGCGTTGCGTCACCCTCGAGACTGTCGACCGAGTGGGCCGGCTTTCGGGTCAGCAGTGCGCAGGGCGGTTGCTACGCCAAGGTTCTGCATGCCGACATGGCGCCACTGATCGATTTCGACACGGTAGCCCAGGCCAGCGACTGTGCCGGGCTTAGCGCTGCTGCACCGCGTTTACTTGGGGCAGACCAGGCCACTGGCGTGCTGATCTTCGAGGATCTGGGCCCGGACTGGCGAGCTGCGCGGCTCGACGATCTGCTCGCACCCGGCCGGCTTCAGGCACTGTGGGCACTCAAGCGGCAGGTGCATGCCGGGCCGGTGCCTGATGTGGTGCGCTCGCCAATGGCGGACATCGAGCGCCTGCGCGCAGTGTGCGAACGCGACAACGTTGCGCTGCCTGCCGAGCATCAATGGATCGACCGTTGCGTCGACATGGCCTGGCAGTCGCTGCAGAGCCGATCCGTGCAAGCGGTTCCGCTGCACGGCGACGGTGTGTCGAGCAACGTCATGGTGTCCAGCGAAGGTCAGTTGCGTCTGGTGGATTTTGACTACGGTGGCTGCATGGACCCGTGGTACGACGTGGCGATTACCCTCAACGAGCTTTATTCGTTCGAGCGCCAGTGGCGCGAAGGAATCGGCGCGTGGGCCGGGCAATGCCTGGAAATCGACTACGCCGTGTGCCGTCTGTATGCGCTGATCAACGACTGGTACTGGACATTGTGGGGGCTTTGGGCCGGTACCACGTCCTCGCGGCCACTGGAGTTTTCCAAGGTCGGGCAATGGACGCTGCTGCGGTGTCGGCAGTGCGTTCAGGACCCGCGGCTGGAAGGCTGGATGCGTCAGGTTCAGGAGGGTAGAGCATGAAAACGTTAGGGCAGTCGGTCAGTACCCAGGAGCGACAACTGGAAGCCGCCGTGCGCAGCATCGACAGCTGGCAGGGCCGCCGCGTTGACTACGAGCCTGTCAGTGGTGGCATTTCCAACACCAACTGGCGGGTCGAGGTTGAGGGCGCCGACACGGCGTACTTCTTCAAGGTGCCAGGCGTCGGTACAGAGATGTTCATTGATCGTCACACTGCTCACGAGGCCAGTGTGAAAGCTGCGCAAACCGGTTATGGCGCGCCGGTTTTCGCCTTTCTCGAAGCCTTCGGTGTCGAGGTGTTCGAGTTCATGGAGGGCTGGCGGGCGTCGTCCAACCATGACTTCCTGCAACGCGATATACGCCACAGTGCCTTGCGCGGGCTCAAGGCGTTCAACGATCAGCCGCTGCTGCAACAGACCAAGACCGTGTTCGACATGATCACCGAGCACCAGAGCCAGGTGGCCGAACTCAAGGGCATCAAGCCTCAGGATGACGACTGGCTGTGCCTGCAATACCAGCGCGCAAAAGCTGCGCTGCAAGCTTCCGGGATCGATCTGGCGCCGTGCATGAACGACACGCTGGCAGGCAATTTCATGCTCAACGCGGATCGCCAGATTCGTCTGGTGGATTTCGAGTATGCCTCCAACAACGACCGTCATTACGAATTGGCGCTGTGGTTCGGCGAGATGTTTTTCAGCGACGACATGGAGCTGGCGCTGATCGAGGACTACTTCGGCCAGGTCAGCGCGCAAACCGTAGCGCGGATCAAGCTCAACAAGGCCCTGGCCGACATCAAATGGTCGACTTGGGCGATGGTGCAGCACGCGGTGTCGCAACTGGACTTCGACTTTTACAAGTACGGCGCCTGGAAACACATGCGGGCGCGCAGCATCATCAATGATTCGCAATGGGAAACCTGGCTGCGGCAGGCCTGAGTCGATCTCGTCCGGCGCGCCTTTGAACATGTAAGACAAGTATTTCAATAATAAAAAAGTAGCGGGTAACCGCGTGTTTCTTTCACTGCTTGAGTTTTATCCGATCACTTATCCATAGCCAGATCCTGAAATTCAAGGAGCACTCCATGAGTAACGTTCCGTCCCTTTCTACCCCCGGCCGCCTGAAGAATCTGGTGTTTGGCCTGTACTTCTTCGCGCTGCTGATGATGGCGCTGTTTCCGCCGTTTTACCTCAAGGTCAGCGGCAGCAGCGTGCTGGTGCTCGGCATTCCGCTGCCGATCTTCTACTGGATTCTGATCGCGGTGCTCATGGGGCTGGGCCTGTGGATGCTCTACGTGGTCGAGTCGCTGCTGGGTGAAATTCCACAAGAGGGGGACGGGCAATGATCAGTACGACTACGGTTTCGGGTCTTTACATCACCTTCGGCCTGATCGGCGTGTTTCTGGCGGGCATGATTGCGGTGCTGTACGCGACGAACCGCAAGAGCGAGAGCTTTTCCGATTACGCGGTGGGTGGTCGCTCTTACGGGCCGTGGTTCATCGCCATGTGCTACACCAACTCCTGGTGGCCGGGCGCAACGTTCACGGCGTTTTTCGCCTTGTCGGTCGGTGGCGCGCTGGGCTTTTACGGCATGGTCTACGCCACGCTGGGCGTAACCGCGATGTACCTGATGGCCAATCGTGCCTGGACCTGGGGCAAGCGCTTCAACCTGACCACCCAACCGGATTTGCTGGGCATGCGCTTCAACAGTCCCGTGGTCAAACGCATTGCTTCGATCATCGGCATCATCTCGGTATTCCCCTGGGTGGTGATGGGGATTCAGGCCCTCGCGACGCTTTTCCAGTTCGCCAGCTTCGGCCGCTGGGGCGTGACCACCTGCCTGCTGGTCGGGGTGGTGGTGATCCTGATTCGTCAGTACTGGACAGTGAGCATGGGCATGCGCGGCCTGATCATGACCGACATGTATCAGGGGTTGATTGCCTATGTGTTGTGCGCCGGGCTGTGCATCTTCCTGCTGTTCGGCGCGCAGGCGTCGTTCAGCAACCTGTCGCAGTTGCCCGCCAGCATGCTGGTGATTCCTGGCGGAGCAGGCAGTACCTACGGGCCGATGTACATGTTCAGCCTGATCTTTACCGGCGTTATCGGCTCGATGTGCTGGCCGATGAGCTTTCAGCGCATCTACACCGCCAGCGGCGTGCGTTCGGTGAAGAAGGGCACGCTGCTGACCATCCTGCTGGTCGGCGGCTTCTACGGCATTCTGATGCTCTTCGCCGCAGCAATCAGCCAGGACCCGAATGTCGCGGCTCATCCGCAACACGGCTGGTTCCTGTCACTGTTCGACATCGGCGGGCCATGGCTGCTTGGCGTGGCAATCATGATCGTGCTGGCGGCCAGCATCGGTCATGTCGACGGCTGCGTTCAGGTGTGCGGCACGCAGTTTGCCAATGACCTGGCGACCTGGAGCAAGCCACGCAGTGATCGCGAGAAGACCATTCTCGCCAAGGTCGGCATGGTGGTGTTCATTGCCGCGGCTTCATTACTGGCCTACCTGACCTTCGACTATGCCCGCCTGCAATTGCTGGCGCAGATTTCCTATCAGGGCATCATCCAGTTGGCCGTGCCGCTGTTCTTCGGCGTGTTCAGTCGTCATGGCAACAAGCAAGGCGCGATTGCCGGCATGCTGGTGGGGATCGTGATCGCCATCGTACTGACCACGATCTACCCGGATGACATTCCGGCACTGGGTTCGTTGACCAGTGGCATCGTCGGTCTGATTTTTAATGCGGGCATCTTCGTTGCCTGTGCCGTTGCCATCAAACCGAGTGCGGATGAAGTCAGACGCGTCGACGAGTTGTTCGCCATGGCCGCGCCAGCGCGGCGTGGCGTGGGGCCGGTTGTGGCGATGAGCTGATGCTGCCTGCGCTCTGAGGCCGCTCATCGCGCATTGATAAAGTCGATGAAAGCCCTCAGCGGCGAGGGCAGGTAGCGGCGCCCCGGGTAGTACAGATACGGCCCGGTGAAGCGCTGCCACCAGGGTTCGAGTATCGGTTCCAGTGCGCCGCTGTCCAGGTGAGGGCGTAGCCAGTCCTCGAACAGATGAACAACGCCCAGCCCGTCGATGGCGGCCTGCACCGTCAGATCGAACGCTCCGCCTATCCTGACGGTGAGAGGGCCTGTGGGGTCAACCTTGACGGTTTCGCCGTCCCGCTCGTATTCCCACAGCGGTATGACCCCGCTGGGGAATTTTCCTCGCAGACAGGCATGCGCGAGCAGATCTCGCGGGTGCTCGGGGCGTCCTCTGACCTGCAGATAGGCCGGTGACGCAGCCGTCGCAAAACGCTGGAACCTCGGGCCTATGGGCACCGCGATCATGTCCTGCTCCAGGCGTTCGTCGTAGCGAATGCCGGCATCGCATCCGGCTGCAAGCATGTCGACGAAGCTTTCTTCGGTGACCACCTCCAGGCGGATGTCGGGGTAGGTCTGCAGGAACGGTGTGATGATCGAAGGCAGCACCAGCCTGGCGGCGCTGACCGGAACGTTCAGCCTCAGAGTGCCTGACGGGCGATCGCGAAAGTCATTGACCACATCCAGGGCCGACTCCACTTCGCCCAGTGCGGGCACAATACGCTCCATAAGCCTGGCGCCAGCCTCTGTCGGAGCCACGCTGCGGGTGGTGCGATTCAGCAGCCGCACCCCAAGCCGCGCTTCCATGCGGCGAATGGCGTCGCTGAGGCTGGAGGCGGATTTGCCGCTGAGCCGCGCTGCCTCGCGAAAGCCTCTGGCATTGACCACGGCGACGAAGGCCAGCAGGTCCTGAATATCGGTAGTCATTGTCGTGGCCCGGTTGCTCTGTTCAGTGTTCGCTCAGGCGTACAGGTTGTGCCGATTACGCATGATTATCAATGCAGTGCTCAGTGCCTATAGTGAGGAACACACATCGAATCAAGGGGCACTAAATGAATCATGCAAACAAGGCAGGTACGTTCCTGTTGGGCAGCCATCGCGTCAACCGCATGGGCTATGGCGCGATGCAACTGGCCGGGCCTGGCGTGTTCGGTCCTGCAAAAGATCCGCAGGGCGCCATCGCGGTATTGCGCGAAGCCCTCGCCCTGGGGGTAAACCATATCGATACCGCAGACTTTTACGGCCCGCATGTCACCAATACGCTGATTCGCGAAGCGCTGCACCCTTACGCGGATGACTTGCTGATCGTCACCAAGGTCGGCGCAGTGCGTGGCGCGGATGCTTCATGGAATCCTGCATCCAGCCCGGCGCAATTGACCGCGGCGGTCCACGACAACCTGAAGAACCTCGGGCTGGAGGTGCTCGATGTGGTCAACTTCCGGGCATGGGGCGAGCAGCATTCACCCGCAGAAGGCTCGATCGAGGAACCGTTGACGGTGCTGGCCGAGTTGCAGCGCCAGGGTCTGATCCGTCATCTCGGGGTCAGTAACGTCACTGCCCGGCAAGTCAGGCAGGCGCAGGGGATTGCCGAGATTGTCTGCGTGCAGAATCACTACAACCTTTCGCATCGCCATGACGAGCCGCTGATTGCAGAACTGGGCGAGCAGGGCATTGCGTATGTCCCGTTCTTCCCGATGGGCGGATTTTCACCCCTGCAATCGGAAACCCTGAGCCGAGTAGCCGCTGGGCTGAATGCCTCGCCGTTGTGTGTCGCTCTGGCCTGGTTGCTGCAACGTGCGCCCAATATTCTGCTGATTCCGGGCACCTCATCCATCGCTCATTTGCGCGAAAACCTTGTCGCCAGCGAGCTGGTGATTGCGCCGCAATTGCTCGCCGAACTCGATAGTGTTGCTTAGAGGGATAGCTGTTGAGCAACCCACCTGAATGCTTTCGGGTGGGTCTGTTTTAAAGGCTGCTGCTCAATCAGAGCCTGCCTTCCTCGCGCAACAGTGCGCCGATACGTTCTATTTCCAGCTCGCCCTGAATCAGCGCGGCTTTGCTGGTGTGCACCGAGTAGTAACCTGTGACCAGTTCGTGCGGATGCTTGACTGCCGATCCCAGCACGAAGTGGGTATCACCCTTGGCGACGATGTCGATGGGGCGATCCGATTCCTCGAAAATCACCAGTTCACCCGCGCCGACCTGGCCGCCCGCGTCGAGCTGTCCAGTGTTGACTGCCAGCCAGCCTACGCTATGGCCCGCAGGCGGTGTGTAGCGCCAGTGCTCGCCATCCTTTAGCTGTACTGCCAGATAATTCATACCTTCCGGCGCCGGCAGGCTGCTCTTTGCGCTGCCGTAGCGTCCCAGCAGCACGCTTGCCGGGCCTTGTTGCGCAACCTGCGCTGCCGACAGGTATACGCTCTGTGCCGGACCATTTTCCTGCGCTTCGGGCAGCGCGACCCATAGCTGAAAGCCCCTGACAGCCGAGCCGCTTATCGGCTGGGCGTCATGCCAGACGCCATTGCCGGCGCTCATCCATTCCACACCGCCGCTGGGCAGTATCCCGGATTTGCCGGTGGTGTCTTCATAGGTAAGTTCGCCTTCGATCATGTAGGTCAGCGTTGCGATACCCGAGTGCGGGTGCATGCCGAATCCCGTTTTCCCCGGCTCGGAGGTGAAGCCGATTCGATCCAGAAACACGAAAGGCTTCAACACTTGACCCAGATCGCCCGGGCTCACCAGTCGGGTGATCGGCCCGCGGGTTTTGCCGGTAGTGCGATGGACGATGGCGCGTGGCCGAATGCTGACGATGCTGTTCATGGCGTATTCCTCTGGGCCTTGATGCCTGAGCGCAAAGAATAAGCGTCAATGGATTGCTTGATTAGCCGGTATAGTTGGCTTGGACTGATCCATAAATACGAGGAATCGGGGCGTGGCGTTCGATCTCAACGATGTTGCGCTGTTCGTGCAGGTGGTGCGCAGCGGCAGTTTTGCCCAGGCAGCAAGGCACTTGGGCATGCCGTCCAATACGGTCAGTCGCAGGGTTCAGCAACTGGAGATGCAGCTGGACACTCGCCTGTTGCAGCGCTCGACCCGCAAGCTGGTGCTTACTCAGGCTGGAGAGGATTTCTATGGCCGCTGCGTGAGCGCGGTGGACGGGGTGATGGAAGCCGCAGAGCAGCTTGTGTCAGGTCGTGACGAGCCGCGCGGCCTGGTGCGTATTGCAGCGATGGCTGATTTCTTCGACTTTTTCTCAATGGACTGGGTGGCCGGTTTTCTTGCCCGTTATCCGCGTGTTCAACTGGAGTTCGTGCTCAGTGATGATCACGCCGACCTGATCGCTGACCGGCTGGACATCGCCTTTCGCGGTGGCCCCTTGCAGGACTCGGGGTACGTAGGGCGGCAACTGATCGATGAAGGCCATGACACGATGGTCGCCAGTCCGGCTTATATTGCCGCTCATGGCCTGCCTGATTCCCTGCACAGCCTGCACGGTCATTACTGTGTCAGTGCAGCGCATCGCGGTGGCGTCACTGCCTGGCGGTTGCTCGGCCCGGAGGCGAAGATGCATGAGGTGCACATTGCCAGCCGGTTCAATGCCAACACCGCACAGGCGTTGCGCAAGGCGACCCTTGCCGGGCTTGGTATCGCGTTGTTGCCCGCAACGCTGATCCGCTCGGATCTGCGGGATGGTCGACTGGTGCCGGTACTGACGCAGTACCAGCGCACCAGCCATGGTCTGCATGTGCTTTATCCCAGCCGACAGCATCTGCCGCCAGCGGTGTCGGCATTCATTGCGTTGGTGATGGACAAACTCAGGGACAAGGCGTTTCCGGCGCGCTGAACAGCCTTGGCGGCACGCGATACTTGCGCGTTACTTGATTCGTGACGTCATGTAGATCAGCCGAACAGTGGCGACGGTGATCGCTTCGGCGTCGTTCTTGATGTTTTCCAGCTGATTGCTGTCCACATTGCCAATGCCTGAGTTCGATTCGATCAGGCGGGTGAAGTGGTACAGATTCTGGGTCACGTCGTGCAGGTTGCCGTGCAGGCGTTCGACGACGCGGTTGAGCGGGGCGCTGCTCTGACTGTCCGACGTTATGACAGCGGGGGCGTTACGCGTAGCGCTGAGGCCAGTGACCACATAGGCAACATCCACTCCGGCATTCGAAATGCTGGACAGATAATCCGCACGGGGGGGGCGGACGCCATTTTCGTAGTTGCCCTGGGCGTTGGTTTCCACGCCACCTATCGCGCCCAGTGCACTCTGCGAAAGCTTGAGGCGCAAACGTTCCTTTTTAAGTCGTGGTCCGATCCCTGTCATCCGTTTGTCCTCGATAAACTGTGCACCGCTACAGTCAGGGTTAACAAGCGTTTCTGGCGTCGTCTGATCAGACATCCCTAAAAGGGCGAGGAGCTGCGTGTTCGGTCCAATCAGGTACTAACGTACCAGACAGATGGCAGAGTGTACGTAGGAATCCGGCAGGGTGATACATTTTTGTACTGAATTGAACGTTTCGAGCAGCGACGTGCAGGTGGCTGGCACAACGGTTTCAGGCTGAATGAGGCGAAATCGGGAGGCCTTTTACGCAGACCTCCCGATAGATTTCAGAGACAGCGCGAGGCGCGCTGTGCGGTCCAGCTCGCGGCCGTAGCGGCGATCTTGTCTGCCAGCTGGGCAACCGCTTTCTGGTGGGCCATGATGAGATTTTCCATGCCTTCACCGGCCTGCTCGCGGATCACGCTGCTGCAGGTCAGGCTCTGCCGTTTGCTGCCCGCCGTGGCACCAGCTTCGCGAAGCCCGAGTGTCCACACCACGTCAATGAGTGCGTAATTGCCAGGCATCGACTCGAAGCGCCGCACGTCGGTACGCAGCGACAGCGTTGGCTGATCGCTGTTTTTCGGCAAGCCGGCCATGTCGCGGCTGCCGAAGCGACGCTCCAGTTGCGGGGTCAGCGCATCGTGAAACTCGTCGCCCAGCGGTGATCCCCAGCGTTCGGTGTCCAGAATGGCCAGGCTGCCGTTACCCTGACGAACCACCAGCGGCGGCTGGTCGACCTGCACCGGCATGATGACCGGCAGCATCTCGAACTGGAAAGGCATGGGTTTGCTGGCGGCCGTGCTCGTCGCGCTCATCGGCGCGATCAGCGTGTAGTAGTGGGTCTGCGTCGATGTGCAGGCACCCAGGCCCACTGCTGCGGCAAGTACCATCAGTTTCAGGCGCAAGGTCATTGTTTTGGCTCCGGATCAATGGCTCGGGACGAGGACGGGGCGTTGAACGAACGAGGCGCTGCGTCGCCCGTACGGCCGCGAATCAGCGATTCCGGATGGCGGCTGAGGAAGTCGGTGAGGACCCGCACCGAACGCGCGGTACGTTGCACTTCATCCATGGCCTGGCCCAGTTGCTGACGCGCTGGCGAATCTTCGGCGAACGAGTCGTTGGCAGTCCCCAGGGTTTTTTCGGCCTGCTGCAAGGTGCCGCGCATTTGCGGCAACACGCTGCTGTTGACCTGTTTGAGGGTTTTCTGCAACTCGCTGAGGGTGCCGTTGAGGTTGCCCGCCAGCTGGTCGATCGGCAAGTTGCTGAGTTTCTCGACGAATGCCTGCAGTTGCTCCTGCAGCTTGTCGAAGCTGCCCGGCACGGTCGGAATCTCCAGCGGTCGGGCCTTGGCGTTGAACGCCACCTTTGGCGCCTTTGGATCGAACTCCATGGCGATGTACAGCTGGCCAGTCAGCAGGTTGCCGTTACGCACCTGGGCACGCAGACCATTGGCCACGAAAGCACCCAGTACGCGGGCAGACTGTTCTTCTTCATCACCCGAGCCGCCGAGTTCCTTGAGCTTGGACTCGGCCGCCCCCAGGCGCTTGGGATAGATCACTGCGCCAACGATACCGGGGAAGGTCTTGGTGGCCGGATCGTAATCCAGGTCCACCGATACCACCTTGCCGATATTGACCCCGAGGAAGTCAACTGCCGCATTGACCGTCAGCCCGCGAAGCGATTGATTGAAACGCATGCGGATGTAGCGTGGCTCACCATCGGGTGGTGCCATCGCCGCGGTCTGGTCATCGAATATCTTGAATTCTGCGTTCTCGTCCGCCGGCTTCGAGTCCGGGCTCCAGTTCGGCTCGCGAAAGGCGATCCCGCCGGAAATGATCGAGGTCAGCGACTGCGTATTGACCTTGACGCCTGAGGCGCCGACGGTGATGTCGACACCGCTGGCGTTCCAGAAGCGTGTGTCAGTGGTGATGTACTGATCGTTCGGTGCGTTGATGAAAATCTGGATGTCGACGCCGCGGCCGTCCTTGGACAGGTCGTAGGCCACTACCTGACCGACCTGAATGCGTCGGAAGTAGATCGGTGAGCCGATGTCCAGCGAGCCCAGATCGTCGGTGTGCAGGGTGAAGCGCTTGCCTTTTTCACCGAAGGTCACCGGCGGCGGCGTTTCCAGGCCGGTGAAGCTGCTCTTGGTTTCCTCGGCGCTGCCTGCGTCGGCGCCGATGAAGGCGCCCGAAAGCAGCGTGTCTACACCCGAAACCCCGTGTGCGCCGATGCGTGGGCGCACCACCCAGAACTGGCTGTCGACCCGTGTAAACGGTGCGGCGCTGGTGTTCAGCTCGATGTTGGCCAGCACATGGGTGCGGTCCTCACTGAGGCTGATATCCGTGACCATGCCGATGACCACGTTCTTGTATTTGACCTGAGTCTTGTTGGCTTCCAGACCTTCGGCTGTCAGGAAGCTGACCGTGATTCTGGGACCGATGTTCATCCAGTCATGCAAGGCCATGGATATGCCAATGATCGCGGCAACGATCGGCACCAGCCAGATCAGCGAGACACGCAGGCGACGACGTTTGACTTCAGGGCGTGGCACTGAAGCAGGCGGGGGGAGGGTACTGTCAGACATCTTCAACCTCTGCGTCCCAGATAAGCCGGGGATCGAAACTCATGGCGGCGAACATCGTCATCACCACTACCAAGCCAAAAAACAGAATACCGATTCGCGGCTCGATGGTGCTGAGCTCACGAAACTGGACAAGAGACGCCACAAGGGCCACAACCAGCACATCGAGCATCGACCAGTAGCCGATCAGTTCGATGAAGCGATACAGGCGCGCACGCTCGCGCATCGCCCAGGTGCTGCGACGCTGGCAGGTGATCAGCAGCATGCCCAGCACCAGAAACTTGATGCACGG
The DNA here is from genome assembly GCF_020312195.1 of Pseudomonas sp. P129. Classification (NCBI taxonomy): domain Bacteria; kingdom Pseudomonadati; phylum Pseudomonadota; class Gammaproteobacteria; order Pseudomonadales; family Pseudomonadaceae; genus Pseudomonas; species Pseudomonas sp. P129. Next base: position 269,633 of record NZ_JAGPYS010000004.1, read on the forward strand.
CACCAGAACACTGGCGACGAAAATCAGGATGGCGATGTCCCAGGAGCCGCTTTCGAAAAACTCGATGACGCCGCTCATGATCGTGCTTTCGCTGCGGTTACCCAATAGGTTGGTGTACATCACCGGCAGCACATTGGCCGGGATATAGAAAATCAGGGCGGCAATCAGATAGGCCCAGGTGCGGCTGATGCTGTTGGGTTTGCGTTTGTGCACAGGCGAGTCACAGCGCGGGCAGCGCGTAGCGTCCTCCTGGCAGGCATAACCGCAGGTGTGGCACAGGCAGAGCTTGTGTTCATGGGCGAAGGGGATGCCGTTCATTGCGGCTGCACTCCCAGTTCATCCCACAATCGGCGGATATCCTTGTTGGCGATCAGCAGGATCAGCACCATCAGCATGGCCATGGCCCAGAGACCGACGCCAGGGTGTACGTCGAGCATCCCGGACAGTTTGATGATCGCCACCAGAATGCCGAGCATGCACACCTCGAGCATGCTCCATGGACGCAAGTGCTCCAGCGCACGCATGCAGGTTCTGAAGCCGGGCGCGATAATGCCCTTGTGCGCATGTACCAGCACCCAGAACAGCAGAACGATCTGCAACAGAGGGGCAAAAATGATCGACAGGCCGGCCACCAGGGCAATGATCGTGATCCGCCCTTGAGCAAGCGCTTCAACCGATTGCCAGAGTGTGACCTCGTTGGACAGGCCTTTCATATTGATGCTGATGACCGGAAACAGATTGGCGAAGACGAAAAGCATGGCTGCAGCGATGGTCAGCGCGAGCAGCTGCTCTATGGTCACTCGATGGCCACGACCGAGCAATGCTTCGCAGCGAAGGCAGAATGCCGCCTCGCCGGGCTGCAGGGGATGGGCTTCGTAGAGCGAGTCACAGTGCTCGCAGATGATCAGGCCGGAAGAGTGTTCGATAGGATGCACAGTGCTCATCGACGCCATTGATGCAGAGGTAAGGAGGTAAGAACGCGCAGCACGAAAAGATACCTCGTTAATGGCAGTGTGAAGCGTTTTTTTTTGTACGTTCAGCGCTAGCAGATCGGTACAAATCATTGACCGCCCAGGTGGTGGGTGGTTCACATGTCACTGCGCCATTATTCCACGCGCGAAGAGTGCTGGCGAATCCGGTAGCAGCGACGCCCCCATCTGACGACGAAAGGACATCGCTGCTGCCAGAGTCCTATGGCAAAAGCCTGTCTTATAGCTTGCCGGGTTTGACGCGTTGCTTGAGAAAGCCGAGCAACTGGCGGGCGGATGCAGGCACGTTGTGTTCGTCGAACGTCAGGCAGATTGCCCTGGCGTCATCCTCGATGGTGATTTCGTACTGATTCAGGTCCCGCGCTTCGTCATTGAAAGCACTGCTGGACTGCTTCAGACCGCTATCGCTCACCAACCTCTGCAATTGCTCTGCTTCGGGCTGCTCAAGGGTGGCTGTATCGACCTCACAGCGTTTGACTGCACCTGCAAAACCGCCGGATTGCACTAGACAGACCTTCATTTCAAGCACCTTTTGGTGGTTATGCTTTGCCTATACCTTGAGACCGACCTCTTTCCAGGCCGCCTGCACGGCTTTCTTGGCTTTGGGGCCGAAGCGTGGGTCCGAGGCTACTTTTATGCTGGCCTTGGCACAATCGATGAATTGACTGTCCGAGGCCAGCTCCAGCATCGTTTCGTACCAGATTCTGCCCGCCACTTCCCAGGCATTTCCGCCCAACGCCTTGGCCACCAGCACGAATGCCCGGTTGGGAATGCCCGAGTTGATGTGTACACCGCCGCGATCCTTGGCACCGGTATACAGGTCGGCCATCGTTGCAGGTTGCGGATCATCACCCAGATCCGGATCGTTGGAATAGGCAGTGCCGGGTTTTTCCATATCGCGAATGCCTCGTCGCGTCGGCGCCGGCACCAGCAACTCCTTGCCCACCACCCAGTCCGACTCGGCGGCGCTGGTGCCTTGTTTCCACTGGCGCACCAGCATGCCGAACACGTCGGCAAAATGCTCGTTCAAGGCCCCGGATTGCCCGCGGTAGTCCAGATTCGAGGTGAAACTCTGCACGCCGTGGGTCAGTTCATGACCGATCACTTCAAGGCTGCCGGTAAAGCGCTTGAAGACCAGGTCATCACCGTCGCCGTAAGCCATCTGGCTGCCATTCCAATAGGCGTTGCTCAACGGTACGTGATCGCCGTTGAAATCCACTTCGGCGACGTGCACGGTCGAGACCAGCGACATGCCGCTGTCGTCCAGCGAGTTGCGTTCGAACAGTTGCGCATAGAAATCGTAGACGTCGCCTGAGCCATCGTAGGCTTCATCGGTTGCCTTGTCGCCCGTCGCTGCCTGGCCTTCCTTGCGCACCACGGCGCCGGGCAGATCGTCAGTGCCCTTGGCATCATGAATCACGCGATGCTTTCGTCCGTCTGGCGATTTGATCGCGTGCATGGATGGCATGGTTCGCGCAGAGAGGCGGGAGGCGAGAAACGCCGAGCTACTCGTCAGGTTGGCGATGGCCCGGGCGCTGACCAGATTCTTGGGGGATTGCGCCATACGCTCGAGCATGTAAGGCGGAATGAAGCAATGCAGGGGATTTCGGTCGTCGCACATGATGAACTCCTGTACTAATGCATCGATGGCGGCAAGCCACCGATCAACATGGTCGCAGTCGTGTGACACTTCATGTCGCGTTTATATGCAACGAAATATCTGATTACATGATCGACGGTTGCCGCCAAACCTGCCTGATGTGGCGATAGCCCCGTATTGTCGGTACTTCACGTCATTGCAGAGGCAGTGCGACACCTCGACACAGGTGATCAACGGGCCGCGCGGCAATGTTAGACTCGCGCCACTTCAGACGAGGAGCAGACCTACGTGCGCAAGACGGTAATGATGATAGCGGTACTGGCTCTGGCCGGATGCGATGGAGGCGGGCCCGCCAGGGATAAAGTCCAGGGGACGGCAGCGACTGCTCCGGTCTCTACGCCGCAGTGGTTCATTCAGATGAACTCGCGGGAGGCGGTCAGCGATTCCAGCGCCTGGTTGCTCGAGCGCAGTTATGCCCCGATCATCGTGGACGTGGACGGTAAGCAGCAGGTATTGATAGGGCCTTATGAAAGCCAGGCCAAGGCCGAGGAAGAGCGCGTGGCGTTACAGGCGAAGGTGACCAAGTCGCACCGTTTTGCCGAGCCTTCGGTGGTGCAGCACACCCGCTAAGGGCGTTCGCCAGGTTTACATCTGCTTCATCACACTTTACTGCAACGGCATCTTACTGCAACGGCATCGCGGGCCGGTAACCTGACCCGCGATGCCGTCAATCAGTCGATCAACGACGACCCAGCAGCAGGCCAACTACCAGGCCAAAGCCGGCAGAAATAGCCACGGTCTGCCATGGATGACCACCGATGTAGGTTTCGGTCGCTTCGACAACCGGCTTGGTACGGTCGCGAACACTGGCCATCGAGTCCAGTGCCTGCTTGAGTTTGACGCTCAACTGCGCGCGCAATGTCTCTGCTTCTTCGCCAACCAGTGCAGCGCTTTCCTTGAGCAGTTTGTCGGATTCTTCGATCAGTGCCTGCAGGTCACTGAATGCCTGATCCTTGATTTGATCGGCAGCTTGTTGAGCAGGGGTCTTACGAGCCATGGGTGTATTCCTTTCAAGTGGTGGCAACAGTGTTCAATGGAGTCTCGCGCATCCTGAAAAGTTGCAATTGCTTGAATGACCCGACGCAAGACTCTGCAAGCAATGCCCCTTACGGGTGTAAGATGCAGCCGTTTTTAGCCGTAGGTGACTGTGATGAGTTTCAATCTGGCCAATCGGCCGCTCCCTGAACGTACCGCTCTGGAAGACGAAAAATCCCGGCTGTTCGAACTGTGGCAGAGCAATCTGGGCAAGGCCAAGGGCGAGGCAGCACGCCTGATGGGCGAACGCGCCAAACGCAAGGGCAAGTGGTCTGAGTGGGTTCGTTCCGAGCTGGACACCATGAGTCCCCCGGAATACGCCAACATGGTCCGCAGTGAAGTGAATCGTCTGATGGCGGCGAGCAGGTAGCAGCCCGACAGCGCCCCGACAATCCGGCGCTGATCGTTCTTCACGTGTAGCGTGAGGGCGTCCTGGTGAGGGTGTCTTGCCTTCCTGATCCGTAAGGCCTTTTGAGAACGTTGATGGCCCAAGCCAGTGCAAGATTCACCCAGGGCAGCGTAGCGCGCCATATCGTCGTCACCGCCAGTGCCAGCGCCTTGAGCCTGTTCGCCGTCTTTCTGGTCGACATTCTCACGCTGGTCTATGTGTCTATGCTGCATGACCCCGTGCTTCTGGCGGCGGTCGGTATTGCCAAGGTCCTGATGTTTTTCAACGGCGCGCTGGCGACCGGCCTGATCATCGCCGGGGCCTCGGTGCTTTCCGCGCGCATCGGCCATCGGGCGGCCAGGTCGATACCCAGGCTCACCGGCAGTCTGATGCTCATGGTGATTACGGTCGGCGGTCTGGCCGCCGCCGCGCAGTTGACGTTCATCGTGCCGATCACAAGATGGCTGGGTGCCGAGGCGGCCACTTACGAGGCAGCGCGCAGTTTTATCTGGTTGACCCTGCCTTTTACCGCGTTGCAGGCGGTGATGCAGATGTCGGCGCAGATGCTCAGAACCATTGGTGACAACCGCCGGGCGATGGGCGTCGTGCTGTCCGCTGCCGCCACGCTGGCGGTGGCGGACCCGTTTTTCATCTTTGCACTCGGCCTGGGGCTCGACGGTGCAGGGATCGCCTTCGCTGTGTCTGCAGCAGTTTCCGCTTCCATCGGGCTGTACTGGGTGCGCAGCCGAATAGGCATAGTGTTCACGCGCAATCTGAAACTGTTGCGCCTGCATGCGCGGCATACCTTCAGGCTGGCGCTTCCGGCGATGGCGGCAAATCTGGCGACGCCGGTCGGTTTGGCTTATCTTGTCGCCTCGCTTTCGGCATTTGGCACCTCGGCTCTGGCCGCCATGACAGTGCTGGATCGGGTCATACAGTTTTCCTACTGCGCCTTTTTTGCCCTGCCTGGCGCGCTGGCTCCGGTGCTGGGTCAGAACATTGGTGCGAGCCGCGATGATCGTGTGCGATCTGCGGTCGTTTTTACCCGGCGGCTGGTGGTCTGTTACGGGCTGGCCGTGTGGCTGGTGCTGCTGCTCTGTGGTGGCATGATTGCCGACCTCTACCAGTTGGGTGACGAAGCCCGTGCCGTGTTCATGGCCTTTTGCTTGTGGGGCGGTGGCCTCTGGGTTCTGATAGGCCTGGATTTCGTCGCCATCGCGGTATTCCTGACCATGAACAGGTCGTGGTGGGTCGCGGTATTTGCCTGGCTCAGGGCAACGGCGGGTACAGTGCCGTTCGTCTTCGCCGGGACCCACTGGTTCGGCAGCAGCGGCGCCTTGCCCGGCATGTTTACCGGCAATGCGCTCATCGCGCTGATCTCCATCACCACGGCGTCGCTGACGGCGAAACGGTTTTTTACCAGCAGGGCCCCGGTCATGAGCATCGGGGCACATTGAATCAAGGCGTTATCAGGTTTTTATGGTCATCGAAGAATCAGGGAATGAATCCGCAGAAACGGCCCCACCCAAGCGTCGCCGCGCGCCCAAGGGAGACATGCGCAGAAAGGCCTTGCTGGATGCCGCTACCGTCGTTTTTGCCAGAGACGGCTATTCGAGTGCGTCGATGCGCGAGGTTGCACTGCTTGCCGGTATCACTACGGTAGGGTTGCTGCACCATTTTCCCAACAAGGAAGCCTTGCTCGCCGCCTTGCTGGAGCGTAGGGACCAGCGGGTCACCTCGCGCTTTCAGGATCTGGTCACCGAGCCGACGCTTGAAGGGTTTCTGAAGTTTCTCAAGCTGAGCATGAGTTTCAGTATCGAGAATGCCGAGGAGTGTCAGGCAGCGCTGCTGATGAATACCGAGAGCCTGTCGAAGGCGCACCCGGCATGGGCCTGGCACCTTGAGCGATTCCAGCTGACCCACGAACACGCACGCAGCCATTTGCAGGCGTTGATAGAAGCGGGGGAAGTGCGCGGCGATATCAATGTCAAAGCCCTGGCCCAGGAGATCTTCTCGGTCATGGACGGCTTGCAGATTCAGTGGCTGCGAAGCCCCCGCGACGTGGATGTCATGGCGGTTTTCGATATCTACGTGCAGCGATTGGGAAGGGATATCAAGGCTCATCCATGAGCCTTGACGGGGTGCATCAGTAGGTCTGTGCCGCGCTGACCTGGACTGCCTTGCGCAGTGGCAATGGCAGCGGGTTGCTGTCACGCGTGGTCAGTTTTTCCGGGTACAGGGTGATCAGCGTCCTGTTGAGCGTGAGGTTCTCCGAATCCGCGCCGACGAGGATCTTGAACTTCCCGGCATCGACGTCCCAGCTTGCCGTCTTGTCGACGTAGTAAGCCAGGGAGCGCGAGTCTATCGGTACGCTGACGGTCTTGCTCTCGCCCGGCTGCAGGTACACCTTGGTGAAGCCCTTGAGCTCTTTCTCCGGACGGTCCACGGCAGGTTTGACCGGCTGCACATACAGCTGCGCCACCTCGAAGCCGGCCTTGTCGCCGGTGTTGGTCACCGTGAATTTCACGTCGATCGTCGAGCCTGGGGTCAGCACGTTGGTCGACAGTTTCAGGTCGCTGTAGCTGAACGTGGTGTAGGACAGGCCATAGCCGAATGGATAAAGCGGCTTGGCGTGTTTCTTGTCATACCCGCGATAACCCATGTACAGGCCTTCGCTGTAGGTCATCTCGGTCAGCGGGTTGCTGCCGCGATAGGCCGCCGGATCCGGATAAGAGGCATAGCTCGGGTTATCCTCGATGTTCTTGTCGATCGTGACCGGCAACTTGCCCGACGGGTTGACCTTGCCGTAGAGGATCTCGGCCAGTGCCTGACCGCCTTGCTGGCCCGGGAACCAGGCTTGCAGCGTGGCGCCGACCTTGTTCGCCCATGGCTGCATATTGGCCACGCCACCGCCGTGCATGACCACGATGGTGTTGGGGTTGGCCTTGGCAACGAAGCTGATCAGTTCAGCCTGTTGGTCCGGCAGATCGAAGCCGTGGTCGGAACCTTCGCCTTCGTTTTCAGACGTGGTCCCGGTCGCAACCACCACCGCATCGTATTTCGACAGATCCTTCGGCGGACGCAACGAAGCCCAGCTCATCTGCACGCCGGTCAGGCCGCCCAGTGCGGGAATGAAATTACCCTGTACGCGCTGGTATTCCAGTTTCACGGTATAGGTCTTGCCGGCTGACAATGCGGCAGTCTTCCCCGACGTTGTCAGTGCATTCACCACATCGCCCGAGTAAGGCACGCCGTCGCTCTGCACGATGAGCTCATCATTGACCCAGAGTTTGTACGGGCCATCCGCACGCACCTTGAACGCCTGGGCGCCCGAAATGGTGGGCTTGATGGTAGTGGTGAAACGTGCCGAGAAAGCGCCGGCTGTCGGGCTGAAGCCAGACACTGCCGTGCTGCCTGCGTTGGTCACGTTGCTGCCGGTGGTCCAGTTCAGGTTCACGCCGGGCTCGACGCGCGTCAGTACCGGGTCACCGGAAAAGCTGGTATTGGAGAAGTATTCGGCTTTTACCCCGGCGTTGCTGATCCCGTTGTCGCCGGTTGCTGGCTGATACCACACCGAGCTCGCCGGATTCAGGCTCATCTCTGACAGATACGTGACATCGCTACTGCTGGAGGCCAGTTGCTGCAAGCCGCTCAGCTCGGTCACGTAGCTGTTGGGCGGTGAATTGGCGGTGCCGAAAGGCGATGCCGGTACGTCGTGCGCCCAGTTGCCGATCACGGCTATTTTCGCCGAACGCTCCAGCGGCAGCAGCGGTTTGCCGGCAGCGGTGTTCTCGTTGCGCAGCAACACGATGGATTCGCGCGCGGTATTCAGCGCGGCACGCATGCCGTATTCCGGATGTTCCAAGGTCTTGGCGGTGTTGAGGTTGTTCTGCAGGTCGTAGCTGACGATGCCACGCAGGTTGCGTTTGACCTTGTCGTCGATCACGTTCTGGGTCAGTTGCCCGCTCCACAGGTAGGGCAGGAGATTGGCTTCGGTAAACTGCAGGCCGGAGGGCATGTCGATGTCCGTACCGGCCCACGCGCCCTTGAAGGCATCGTGGATGGCGTTGAAATCACTGATGACCATGCCCTGATAGCCCCATTCGCCCTTGAGCACTTCAGTGATCAGGTGATGGTTTTCACAGGCATAGTCGCCGTTGACCTTGTTGAAGCCGCACATGATCGAGGCGACATTGGCGTTCTTCACCATCGACTCGAAGCCTGGAAGGTACAGTTCGCGCAGGGTGCGCTCATCGACCTTGACGTCGATCGCCTGACGATTGGCTTCCTGCTCGTTGGCCAGGTAGTGCTTGCCGCTGGCCTGGATGCCCTGAGCCTGAATGCCGTTGACGATAGCGGGTGCCAGCACGGCGCCGAGGAACGGGTCTTCACCGCTGACGTATTCTGCCGAGCGGCCGTTGTAGGGCGTCCGGTACAGGTTCACGCCTGGCGAAAGCATCTGCTGGCCGCCGGAAATTCGCGTTTCATAAGCGATGGCCAGGCCGAATTCCTTGGCCCGGTTGATGCTCCAGGTCGCTGCCAGCGCAGACTGCGACGGGTACTGGGCGCCGAAGGTGGCGTTGTTGACGTGCACGCCCATGGACGAGTCATACGCCACGGTGCCCTTGATGCCCCACTTGAGCAGCGACGGGATCATGTGACCGTCGTTGACGCGGGTGAAGTTGATCTTTTCCGACTGGTTCATGTTGTCGAGAATCGAGCTGACGCGCGCTTCGACTTCGTTGCCGGTCGCCGGGGTCACGGCGGCGAGTGCAAGGTTGGCCTGCATGACGCTGAACGTCAGCAGACTCAGGCCCAGCGTCTGTTTGAAGGCTGACAAGGCAAATGTCCTTGCGGTCGATGTGATCGGTTGATTGAGGTTGTTCATGGTCGTTGTGCCTGGGCAGGGGCGTCGTCGGTGTTCACCGGCGCGTCGAGCAGGGACGACGAACTCTGCTGTTGGGCCGGGTTGATCTTGTCGGCGCCTGACAACTGGTCGCGCTTGGCTTCCACCTGCGTCCGGATCTGTTGATCGGACCCAGCGGCAGGTGTGCTGGAAGTTGAGTCCGCGGCGAAAGTTAAGGCACTTTGCGCGCACAGAAGTACTGCACTGAAAACAGACAGCATTGATCTAGTCATCGATTGAATCTCGATTGATGGTTTGCAGGATAAAAACGGACGGCTGTTGCGATGGCACAAAGCTCGGCTGAACAATCAGTCCAGCGCGACAGTAAACAGTTCACAGGTCGCTAAAGTATGAGTAATGGAGATTTTAATAAATGATGCCACCTGGCCATCATGTGGTTTTTTCAGAATAGGCCGGAGGTTTTAGACCGATTTTTAAGAATAAAATCGGTAATTTAGCCATTTTGCAGCCATAAAAATCCATTAAATCATCAAATGTTAGAGTTTTATTGTTTTTTAATAAACCTAATTGTCGTTAGGTTTAGCGAGCTGGTAAGCTTTGCATCCTCGTGGTTCGTGCGCGTTTTAAAAAGCCGGCTCCCTAAGAGAAAGTATCGGGATGTACACGTGAATTAATGCGCGCTTAAAGGAATTTTCAGGCCTTGAAGTGCACGTTAATTAACGACGTCTTTAATTTCTATTCCATTAAATTTGGACGTGAAAGTGTGCATTACCGACCGACCATGGCCGTGTGCAGGTGGCGCAAGGGCAATAGGGATAATCAGCCGACGGCGCGTCAGTTTTTATTACGTTAAAGGCAATCGTGGTGAGTGAGGGAAAACAGCGGGTCGACCTCGCGGTGTTGAGCATCGTCGGTCGCCTGTGCTTCAGCAAACCGCAAAAACTGACCTTCGGTCAGATCTACAGGGAACTGGTGCGCGCGTATTCAAGCGCCCCGGCAATCCACGTTTGCGTGGCGACAGTCGACACGCTGGTCAGGGAAGGGCTGTTGATCTCGACAAGAGTCCTGGAACCCGATCATTCATTTCCCTACACCCAGCACATCATCAGCGGTCTGACCGAGGTCGGCGCAGCCTCGCTGAGAGGCTGCGAAAATGCGTTGACCGAGCCGCAAGGGCTTACTCGCTGTGTGGCAGCGACAGGTAATACTGGCCCAGCTCAGTCAGCTTGCCCTCAGCGTCCAGCAAACTTGAAAAGTGCGGGTCAGGGTTCATCCGGCCGGTGAACCAGGCGTATCTGAACACGTCCTGGCGCTGCTCGAGGGTGGCGACCATTTCCGCCATCTGCTGCTTCTGCTTGTCGACCGAATCAATCTGCGCTCCGTCATCCGGAGCGTGCCAATTGGCGAACTCGGTGACCCAGAAGGGTTTTCCGTACTTCGACAGCCGGTCGAGCATCCCTGGCAAGCCATAGTCGTACCAGTGAAAAGCCAGGTAATCGATGCGCGGGTCGCGATTCTGATTCATCGACCGATAGGCTGTGTAGAAGGCATCGAGCCACACGACCGGGTCACCGTAGCCCGGCATGGTTCCCCAGTTCATCGCTGGCCCCACCAGTTTTACGCCGGTCTGGGCGGCGATCTGTTCCAGTCTCGGCCAGAAGCCGGCCGCCGCTTCGGGCGTCATGTTGGCCTGATCGAGCAGATTCGGCTCATTGATCACCAGCAGATAGCGGATGGCTGAGTGAGCCAGCAGGTATTGCTTCAACTGCCCGTCGTCAACGTTGCCGTTCCATACCATCGGAATGAAATCCACGCCGTACATCGAGGCGTAGTCGTACGACGCCAGGCGGTCGTGGGGCCTGGGGCTCCAGTTGTACCACCAGCTCACGCCTGCAGATAACGCACTCAGGTCGGCGGGCAGGGCGATGTCGTAGGCGATGCCGCGCTTGGCGCTTTTTTCTGCAGCCCATGCCGGTGCTACGCACAGGCTGAGCATCAGCGCCACAAGGGCCAGAAAGGTCGGGAAAAAACGTGCTGACGGGTTCTGCGGGGTCATTGGCAAATCTTCCTTGAGGGTGGAGAGGTGCAGAGCATGCACTGCCGTCAGCCAGCAGAAAGCATGCCACCTGTATCGTCCCGTATACCCTGCCAAACCCCGACAGGCATTACCACCGGTAATGACTTGTTACCAGGGATCTCCCTCGGCCTGGCGCAAATCCAGCGTGCCGCTGTCACTGAAGCGCATTGTGCCGAACAGGCCGCCGGCCAGCTTGCCGCGAAGCGTATAGGGCAGATTGTCCAGACGCTGGCTCTGACTAAGCCCCAGTGCCTGGCGCAAGGCAGCGAATGCCGACACGCTGACCGGCACCACCAGCACTGCCTCGGAGAAGCGTCCTACAGTGCCTTTCTGGTTGCTGACCCCGGAGGCCAGCAGCCTGTCGTTCACGTCCAGGTCCAGCGCGACGCCGCTGTAGTTGATCTCGGTCTCGTTTGGATTCTGCACCCGCAACGTGACTGCCATGCGCAGTTCCAGGCCCTGGCCGGGGATGGGTTCGATACCCACGACACTGATCGCCAGCGGGTCTCGATGGGGAATCAGCGCACAGGCGCTCAAGCCGAGGATGAGCAGCCCCGAGAGCAGGGCGCGGATCAGGCGTAGCGGCATTCGTGTGCTCCAGCGTCAGGTTCAGTGATCTTCAGACCTCGCCAGTGGTGAGAGATTCGCCGCGTCGGGCACGATGCCGGGATAGCGGCTAATCTGCCTGCCTCAACCATTGCGTCTGCAAGGCAGCAGGTTGATGATTCCCCCGTACCTTTAGAAAACCGTACCTATAAAAACAAGACTGGAGATAGCCATGTCCATCGAAAGGACACCCCCTCATCAAGACCCCGTGGTCATTGTCAGTGCCGTGCGCACGCCCATGGGTGGTTTTCAGGGCGATCTGCAGAGCCTCAGTGCCACCGCGCTGGGATCGATCGCCATCCGTGCCGCTGTCGAGCGGGCAGGCATCGAGCCTGCAGACGTGGAGCATGTGCTGTTTGGTTGTGTGCTGCCGGCAGGTCTGGGCCAGGCACCCGCTCGGCAGGCGGCGCTGGGTGCCGGGCTCAGCCATGCGACGCTGTGCAGCACGGTCAACAAGATGTGCGGTTCCGGCATGCAGAGCGCAATCATGGCCCATGACCTGTTGCTGGCAGACAGTACTGCGGTGGTGGTGGCTGGCGGCATGGAGAGCATGTCCAATGCGCCTTACCTGCTGGACCGCGCGCGCAGCGGTTATCGCATGGGGCACGGCAAGGTGCTCGATCACATGTTTCTCGACGGCCTCGAGGATGCCTATGAGCCAGGACGGCTGATGGGCACCTTCGCCGAGGACTGCGCCGGGCTCAACGGTTTCACTCGCGAGGCGCAGGATGCGTTTGCCCTGGCCTCACTGGCTCGCGCGCAAAAGGCCATTGCCGAAGGCCATTTCGACGCCGAGATCGTGCCGGTGCAAGTCACCGTGGGCAAGGAGTCGAGGCAAATCACCCACGATGAGCAGCCCCCCAAGGCGCGTCCCGACAAGATACCCACGCTCAAACCCGCTTTTCGCGAGGGCGGCACGGTCACCGCGGCCAACTCCAGTTCTATCTCCGACGGCGCAGCAGCGCTGCTGTTGATGCGTCAGTCCGAGGCTCAAAGGCGTGGCCTGCGGCCTCTGGCGGTGTTTCATGCGCATGCGGCATTTGCCGACGAGCCGGGCCTGTTTCCAACAGCGCCGATAGGCGCCATTCAGCGCCTTTTGGGCAAGACAGGCTGGAGCCTGGATGATGTGGATCTGTTCGAGATCAATGAGGCGTTTGCGGTGGTGCCACTGGTGGCAATGCGCGAGCTGGGCATCCCGAACGATAAAGTCAATGTCAATGGCGGTGCCTGCGCGCTTGGTCATCCGATCGGCGCCTCGGGTGCGCGGATCATCGTGACGCTGCTGGCGGCCTTGCAGCATCGACAACTCAAGCGTGGCCTGGCGGCGATCTGCATCGGCGGCGGTGAAGCTACTGCGATAGCTATCGAGTTGTTGAATTAGCCTTGTTAATCAATGGCTTGATCTAATAATTGAATGTTGAATCTATAAAAAGCTGCTGATTGTGTAATTAAATAAAAAGGATATTTATCAATGCTTTACGAGACTATTCTCATTGAGATTATAGGTGGTGTGGGCCTGGTCAGACTTAACCGGCCCGATGCGTTGAACGCCTTGAATGCGCGTCTGATCAACGAATTGAACCATGCGCTCGATCAGTTCGAGGCGGACAGTGCGATCGGCTGCATCGTGCTGACCGGCTCGGAAAAAGCCTTCGCCGCTGGTGCGGACATCAAGGAAATGGTCGACCTGTCCTACCCGCAGATCTACCTCGATGACCTGTTTCGTGACAGCGACCGGGTCGCGGCCCGACGCAAACCCCTGGTGGCTGCGGTGGCCGGTTTTGCCTTGGGTGGCGGCTGTGAACTGGCATTGATGTGCGATTTCATTCTGGCTGCCGAGAACGCCAGGTTTGGACAGCCCGAGATCAATCTCGGCGTGTTGCCGGGGATGGGCGGAACGCAGCGTCTGACCCGCGCAGTCGGCAAGGCCAAGGCCATGGAGATGTGCCTGACCGGCCGATTGATCGATGCTCACGAGGCCGAGCGCGCCGGTCTGGTGGCCCGCGTGCTGCCGCTCGATCAGTTGCTGCCGGAAGCGCTTGCAGTGGCAGCGGTCATCGCCAGTAAATCCCTGCCAGTGGCGATGATGGTCAAAGAGAGCGTCAACCGCGCGTTCGAGGTGAGCCTGGCCGAAGGCATCCGCTTCGAGCGCCGGGTTTTTCACGCCGCCTTCGCCAGCCAGGATCAGAAGGAGGGCATGCGCGCCTTCATCGACAAGCGCCAGCCCGATTTCAAGGACTGCTGATCTGCATGGGCAACGATCAGAATGCGTTGCGCGTCGACCTGCAACTCGGCGGTCCGCCCGCGCACTGTGAATCCGTCATGCGCGTTGATGTGCAGGCGCTGACCGTTCGCCAGTCGAACGCAGTCGGTGGGGTAAGCAGTCACTGCGTCCTGCCCCGGATTCGCTAACAGTGCCGCGCAGATCACGGGGCGTTCGGGATGATTGTCGAGGTAGCAGACCCGCACACGTGTACCCGCCGGTAGCCGATGAATCTCCGGGCAGGCGACTTTTGCCACCGGCCAACGTTGTGCGGGTTCGTCTTCCGGGCCTTGAGCTTGCCAGTCGAAGCGGATTGAACGATATCCGGGTGGGTCCGGTTGGTTGTCGTTGCGCTGCAAGGTGGCGAAATGCTCACCGGTGACAATGGGTCGAGGGTGGCTGATCGACGGGCGAAACGGCGTTGCCCAGGGTATTACCCTGAAGCTGTTGCAGTAACCGTTGCCTTGCAGTTGTTCAGCCTCGGGTGACGAACGTTGCGCTTCGACGAGGATGCGCAGGATTGCCAGCGCATCATGAGCGGCGGCGCCCTTCAGCACCTGTAACTGCCTGCCTGCGTGAACAACTTCGGTCAGCAACCACTGATCATTAAGCAATGGCTCCGGGTGATCGAGCACCTGAATGACTTCACCACACTGCAAGGCGGTGTCGATGCTTTGTCCTCTGACATCACTCCGTTCGCAACGCAGGCGCTCCAGTCCGCGACTGCCACGCTGCCGACTCAGTGCCTCCCGGGGACTGATCGCTCCACGTAAGCCTGGCGGTTGAAAGGCATGATTGGCCGCGATCGTCAGAGGGTGTGCATCGTGCGGCGAAGAAGGTGCGTGCGCAGGTTGCGGGTGGTCGGCGGGTTGTCTTGAAAACTGCGGAAACCCCAGTCGCTCGGCCAGGTGTAACAGCGTCTCTCTAGGCACGTCTGACGCTTGCGGGCGCTTGAAACGCACCGGCAATGGCTGCGCCGGAAAGCTGGCAGGGTCGTCCGAGAACACCAGCCGGTGGCCGCTCCGGCGATGCTCGAAGCGGAAATGCATGCCTTCTTCCTCGCACAGGCGCTGCAACAGGTGCAGATCGCTTTCGTCGTACTGGATATGCAGCGGCCTGGCAGGATAAAGACCGTTCACGTGCTCGAAGCGGTAAGCGTTCGTTTCGATACCGTGTGCTTCAAGCAACCGCACGATCAGTTGAGGAATCGCACGGTCCTGATAGGTGCGGCGTTGTCGGTGTTGCGCCAGCCGCTGCAGATCAGGCGCCAGAATCAGATGGTAAAGGCTCACGCGATTCCCCCTGTGCAGCCGGGCCGCATGCTCGATACGGCCATGCCTGCCGCCGCCAGATTCGCCGAAGCTTAAAAACGCTTCGCGATGCAGCAGGCTGCGCACATCCAGCTGCGGGTGGCTGCCGATCATCCAGAGGTCGAAGCGATATGTTTCGTTGAGGGCTTCATGGCCGGCGAAGTTGATGATATGCAGATCCGGCTGGCAGTCGGTGATCGCCAGCATGAAGGGCACTTGCAGGTCCTTGCGCATCTGCGGGGCTCTCTAGCTTCAAAAACGGGGCCGCGCAGGTTACGGAATAAGGAGGCGCAAAAGCATTGCTGCAAGGTTTTTCGGAAAGAGCCTACAAGCGGTGACAGAAAGAAGATGATTGCCGTTGGCCGGATTGGCAGCCATCCTGGCGAGTTCATAAGGCCAATCTGTCTGTCGGGGGTTTCATCTGCCGTGATCGCGTATAAAATGCGCCGCGCCGGACAGGGTATTTGCCGGTGACCCTTTTTCAGCGCCTTGCCAGCGCCGCGTTCTGTCAGTCATGCAGGCGCAGGCGGCGAGGTGCCTAGCGAATCAAGAGAGCAGACATGGGCGCACAGTGGAAGGTCAAGCATAAAGAAGCGGCAGCCAATGCCAAGGGACGTACGTTTGGCAAGCTGTCCAAGGAGATCATGATCGCAGCTCGCGCTGGCGCAGACCCGGACATGAACTCGCGTCTGCGGTTGGTGGTCGAGCAGGCCAAGAAGGCCTCGATGCCGCGCGAGACCCTGGAGCGTGCCATCAAGAAGGGCGCAGGCCTGCTGGGTGAGAGCGTCAACTTCGAGCGTCTGACCTACGAAGGTTTTGCGCCACACCGCGTGCCGGTGATCGTCGAGTGCCTAACCGACAACATCAACCGGACGGTCTCGGAAATTCGCGTGCTGTTCCGCAAGGGCCAGTTGGGCGCTGCGGGTTCGGTTTCGTGGGACTTTTTGTATCAGGGCATGATCGAAGCTGTTCCTGCAGCAGCGGATGCCGACCCGGAGCTGGCGGCAATCGAGGCCGGCGCTCAGGATTTCGAGCCAGGTGAAGAGGGCGCGACGCTGTTCCTCACCGAATCCACCGACATGGACGCGGTCTGCAAGGCGCTCCCGGAGTTCGGTTTCACCGTCCAGTCCGCGCAACTGGGCTATCGCCCGAAAAGCACCGTGGACGGCCTGACCGATGAGCAGATGGCCGAAGTCGAAGCGTTTCTCGAAGCCATCGACAACCACGATGACGTGCAGAACGTGTACGTGGGCCTGGCAGGTTGATCACTGCGCAATGGAGCGCTTTACGCGCTCCATGTTTTTATCTGTAGAAGAACCTCTGCCAGCGACGGTCGTTGCTGGCAATCAGGCTGCACGCAACTCGCCTGCAGCGCCTGTAGACCCGCCATGACGTTCTGATCCTGCGGATCTGCCTCGCAACGCTCCAGCAATTCCCCCAGCAAGATACCGAATGCCCGCGTTTCGATGCGCTCCAGCGCCTCACCCAGCCCGGCTGACGGGTGAAAGGACGCCGCGCCGAAGTCGCTGAGCAGGCAATGGCCATCCTCCTGCACAAGAATGTTGTGACCATAAAGGTCGCCATGCGTGATCCCGCGGGCGTGCAGGTGCGCGGTGACCGATGCGATGCCTTCAGCGAGGCGCAGCAGCACCGGCAGGGAAAAGCGCGTATCGCTGGCGTAAACATCGCGGCTACAGGATTCCAGGCTCGGCGGCCCGGCCAGATTGCCGAAATCAGGGGCTATCAGCGCCATGACCAGGCCGCGCTGCTGCTCGGGATGTCCGCTGATCTGTCCAAGCACCTCGATCAGCTGTGCGTGGCGGCCTGCTGCGATGCACGCGGCCATTTCATTGAGTGGCGAGCCATCGCTGGTGACCGCGCCCTTGTACAGCTTGACCGCTGCCATGCGCTCAGCGCCGGCGTCGTGCCAGACCGCCTGCTGAATGATCCCCGACGCACCTTCGCCCAGGCGCTGGTGAAGGCTCAGGTGTTGCCAGGGGATTTCCCGGATCGGCGCGTTGGGACGTTCGGCGCACAGCGGGTTGTCGGCGAAGGCGAGCCATGCCAGCGCAGGCAGGCTCAGCAGCCAGTCCGGCAACTCGGTCAGGCGATTGGCGGCAATGCGGATCAGTTCCAGCCTGTGACACTGCGCGAGGGTCGCGGGCAGGGTGCGCAAGCGGTTGCCGGCGAGCATCAGCTTTTGCAGGTTTGGGCGGCGGCCCAATTCGTCGGGCAGCAACTCGATGCGGTTATCGGTGAGGATCAGCCAGCGCAGGCGCGGCGGCAGTGCCGCGGCGCTGACCTGCTCTATGCGGTTGGCCTTGAGGCCGACAATCTGCAACTGCGGGCATTGGCCAATGCTTTCCGGCAGGTGTGTAAAGGCGTTGTCTGATGCGAACAGCACGCGCAGGCGGGTCAGGCGACCCAGGTCGTCAGGCAGCGAGGTCAGCCTGTTGCTGCTGAGGTTCAAGACTTCCAGCGTGTCGGCCAGGTCGAAGATTTCGACCGGGAATTCGCTCAGGCCACAGGAGAGGTCAAGCCGTTTGATGCCTGCCAGCTTGCCGGCGCGTAGGTCTGCGAGGGTATGCATGAATAGGTTCGGTCATTGATGTCGGACGAGGCGCGCATGATAACGGGAGTTGCCGCCGCTGACTCCCTGCAAAGCGGCTCAGCTCAGGCAGCGGTCGACCCATTGACGCACGCGTTCGGGCGCAGGTGCCGATTCGGCATACAGAATCCGGTAAATCATCGGCGCAACGACGGCATCGATCATGTCGTCGGCACTGGGAGAAACCTCGCCGCGAGCGATGGCACGATCGATCATGACCTGCAGCTGCTCGCGAACCATTGCCGCGCACTTGCCGACACAGCCGGAGGTGCTGGCGGCGACATCGCGCATCAATGCCCGGCCAGGTGCCGAGGACATTTCGTCCAGATACATTTCACTCCAGGTCAGCAGGTCCTGATGCAGGCTGCCCTGATCGATCGGCACGTCAGGGCGCAGACGCTCCAGGGCAGCGTCCGCCAGCAACGTGGTCAGATCACCCCAGCGGCGATAAATAGTCGACGGCGTGACGCCTGCGCGGGTCGCGATCATCGGCACGCTGAGTGCTGACCGATCGTGTTCCTGCAACAAATCGCGGACCGCGCGGTGAATGGATTCCTGCACCCGGGCACTGCGGCCTCCGGTGCGAACTGCTTCTTTGATAGCCATACGGCGGACCTTAACACAAAGTATTTGCTTTAAGCGCTATCACGTCGCACACTCCGCAAAAGCTAATTTATGGCTTTAACAGATTGCATTGGCGGAGAGCGTATCCATGTCCCTTTCTTCAAACGATTCGACGTCGCCAGACGTGAAGTCTGACGGTCGGGCACGAAACCATCTCGGGTTTCTGGCGTTTACCACGTTATGCTTTTTCGCTGCGTCCAGCACGCCCACGCCGCTTTATCACCTGTATCAGGAGGCATGGGGATTCTCTGCGGGCGTGCTTACCCTGATTTTTGCAGTATATGCATTCAGCCTGCTGGCTGCCTTGCTGATGGGCGGATCGCTGTCTGACTATCTGGGACGGCGCCCGGTGATTTTCGGTGCCTTGCTGCTGCAAAGCGTCTCGATGCTGCTGTTCATTCTGGCCAGTGATGTCAGCTGGCTGGTGGCCGCGCGCCTGCTGCAGGGTTTTGCAACGGGGCTGGCGGCCAGCGCACTGGGCGCAGCCTTGCTGGACAGTGATTCGGTCAAAGGACCGTTGATCAACAGTATTTCGCCGATGCTCGGCATGGCCGTTGGCGCTCTGGGCACGGCACTGCTGGCGCAGTTCGCGCCGTTGCCGCTGATGCTCGGTTACTGCTTGCTGCTGGCCGCATTCCTGAGTCAGGCCCTGTACCTGGGACGCGTCGAGGAAACCGTCAGTCGCCAGCCCGGTGTCTGGCAATCCCTCAAGCCCTCGTTGCATGTTCCGCAGCAGGCACGGCACATGCTATGGCTGGTCCTGCCGGTGGACATCGCCGCGTGGGCGCTGGGCGGCTTCTTTCTGTCGTTGAGCCCGTCCTTGCTGGTGGCGGCGACCGGCTCCACCTCACCGCTCAATGGCGGCCTGGCGGTTGCGGCGCTGACTCTAAGCGGCGCTGCGGCGATTCTGACGCTGCGTCAGCGTGAGCCGGTGCTCGGCTTATGGGTTGGCGCGAGCTTTCTGCCGTTGGGTGTTGCGGTGGTCCTGCTTTCGATCAACCTCGGTTTGCTGTGGTTGTTTTTCGTCGGTGCAGTGGTTGCAGGTGTGGGTTTCGGATCGAGCTTTCTGGGCGCGCTGCGCATGCTCATGCCACTGGCGCATGCCCACGAGCGGGGCGGGCTGATGTCGGCTTTTCTGGTGCTCAGTTACCTGGCCTTCTGCATACCGGCACTGGTCGCCGGATTCTTTGCCCGCTCGGCAGGGCTGGTGATGACCAGCAATGTCTACGGGGCAGTGGTGATCACGCTGGCGCTGATCGCGCTGGCCAGTCTGATCGTACGCCGTGCGGCCAGCGCAAACAAAAATGCCCACGCGTAGGTGGGCATTTCGGTTTGCCTGAAGACAGCAGAGCCCTTAGCGAAGCTCTTTTACCATCTCGGACAGCACGGTCAGTATGTCCCCGGCCAGTTGCGCGGAACGCTTGCCTGACCAGCCGGTGACCGGGTCTGGCGCGTTGTCGTGATCCTTGAAGGGCATTTCCAGGGTCAGTGACAGGCACTTGTAGCGTTCGCCCACAGCATTGGCGGCCAGGTTCATGTTGGCCTGACCGGGTGCGCCGCGTGGGTAGCCATGAGCCGTCTGGAAGTTGTCGCTGACCTCGCACAGGCGGCTGCGAAAGCGCTCTTCAAGCTGGCGTTGCTGTGCGGTATACCCCGGATTGCCTTCGCAGGCCGCGGTGAATACGTAGGGGATTTCTTCGTCACCGTGCACGTCGAGGAACATGTCCACGCCGTATTTTTCCATCTGCTGCCTGACGAAGGACACTTCCGGGCTCAGCGCTTCGGTACTGTCCTGCCAGGCACGGTTAAGGTCCTTGCCGCTGGCGTTGGTGCGCAAGTGGCCATGAAAGGCCCCGTCCGGGTTGACGTTCGGCACCAGGTACAGGTCTGCCTCGGCCAGCAATTGCTGCAGCGCGGCGTCATCCTTTTGCTGGAGGCGTTCGATCACGCCCTCCATGAACCATTCGGCCATGTGTTCGCCAGGGTGCTGCTGGGCAATCATCCAGATCTTGCGTTTGCCTTCGGCACCGTCACCTTTGCGCAGCAGCTGAATATCCCGGCCCTCGACGCTTTTGCCGACAGCCAGCAACTGTGTACCGGCTTTTTCCTGCGCCTGTTCGATCAGCCAGTCATGGCGTTCACGGCTGTAGGGTTCGAAGTACGCAAACCAGACCTGCGGTTGCTCCGCGGCCAGGCTGAAATTCAGCGCCTTGCCGTCGAAATCCGACGCGACACGAAACCAGTTCTGATGGTCGTAGGACGCCACGGCGTTGTAGCCGCTCCAGGCACTGTTGAAAGTGGATTGGCTGGCATTGGTGAGGCTGAAGCCGTAGGTCTGGCCGACGTTCAGGCCGTCTGCCTTGAAATGAAACCACTGGAAATGCGCGCTTTGCGTGTCGGGCCGAATCGCCAGCCTGATATGCGCCGGGTCGCTTGCGTCGAGAACCTGAATGTTGCCGCTGTCGAAATCTGAACCGATAGTGAGAGTCAAGATAGGTGCCTGCTGCGTAGATGCCTTTTCAGGCCGCTACTGTACACCGATCGACATCGCGTCCTGCGACGTAAACTTCACTGCAACGGTCATCTGCGCGTCAGGAGATGGCCTCGGCGGTGACCATCAGGCTGCAGATGAAGGCGGTCAGCAGGCACCAGGCCAGATACACGCGGCGCTTGCGCCGATGCCAGCCGGATGCGCCGAGTAAAGAGGCGGGTGCCTGCAACTGACGCCACAGTCGCTCGCTGTTCTGGAAGGCCGAAAGGTGCGCGGCATCGGCGTCCAGCCAGTGACGAAACTCGATGCGTTCACTGGCGGTTGCCGCAGGGCTCTGCAAGTGCACATACCAGCGGCTGGCCTGATCCTGAATGGCGGCCTGAGTGGCAGCGCTTGTGGTGTCAGCCGCGCCAGGCACGTGGGCCTTGCCCAGCGCACGAAGCATCGCACGCTCTACCCGGGCAATATCGACGTTCATGAAGGCTGCAATGTCGGCATAGGCCTGGCCGTCGAGTCGGCTGAGCAGGAATATCTGCCGGGTCCGGCGCGAGAGCTTGCCCAGGCGGTGGCCGAGTTCGATGGCCTGCAGCGTGGGTTGCGGCTCGGGCAGGCGGGCGGGGAGGTGCAGTAGAGACGAGAGCTGATTACTCATGATGTATTGCTCGCTGGTCGTCCATGGGAATCTTCCTTGCGATGTCGGGTAGCGTCCGTGACAAGCGTAGACTAGTGAATACGAGAATCATTCTCAAGTGAAAAGTCCCAGCATTTACGTTTTATCTGCCGCATCCAGGCGTTTTTGCCCTAAAAGCATGGCCTTGATCGAGGCGCCTTTGCTATGATCCGCGTCATTGCAACACACCGCGCAATACCCAGACTTCATTAGCCTGAAGCAGCGAAACCATAAAGAAAGAACCAAAAAAAAGACCCGGCAAAAAGCCGGGTCAAAAACCGTGATTAGCCTGATGAGGAGATAATCTGGAAGCCGACCTAAGACTTCCGGGTTATCCAGCAGCGAGTCTCGCGACCCGCTGATGCAATAATAATCATTATCATTTGCAAGTCAAATGTTTTTATTGCCCTCATTGATACCGATAATCCGCCAGCGCTCGCTCGGCGGATTTTCTTTTCTCGATTCTCCCCCTATATCGTCTAGTCCAGCGGCAGCTCCGTGGTGCGCTTTACCGTGCTCATGGCGATGTTCGAGTGGGCCTCGTGGACGTGGGGCAATTGCAGCAAATGATCGCGCAGAAAGCGTTCGTAGCTGGCGATGTCCTGAGCCACAACCTTGAGCATGAAATCCATCCCCCCGGCCATCGTATAGCACTCCAGCACCTCGGGGTGGCCGATGATTGCCTCCTCGAACTCGGCCAGATAGCGGCGGCCATGGCCTGACAGCTTGACCTCGACGAACACCGTCATGCTCAGTCCCAGCTTCTGGGTACTGAGCAGGGCGACCGTGCGTTCGATCACCCCGTCTTCCTGAAGCCGGTGAATACGCCTCCAGCAGGGCGATTGCGACAGCTCGACCCGTTCGGCGATTTCCGCGGCCGACAGGCTGGCGTCATGTTGCAGCAGACGAAGAATCTTGCGATCGATGGGGCTCAATTTTGGCTGCATGAATTGACCTTGTTTTTTGTTCTGGTCGAAAAAAGCATGCTCAATATCAGCAGATTTGCGCGCATTTAGAAAGAAAAAGCCTCTTTGCTGCTGGCAGTCTAGTTGCAAGGCTGCCGGGCAGGACCGTCCCGGTGCAAATGACCTGACTTATAAGAACAAGAGAGGTATGCGCATGTCCCTGGCTGATATTCGTCTGGATGATAAATACCGGCTTGCCACCGGCAATCTGTACCTGACCGGCACACAGGCCCTGACCCGCCTGCCGATGCTGCAAAAGCAGCGCGATGAGGCGCAGGGCCTGAACACTGCCGGGTTCATCTCCGGCTACCGCGGTTCGCCGCTGGGTAATCTGGACAAGAGCCTTTGGGACGCCAAGGACTACCTGCGACAAAACGCCATCCATTTTCAGCCGGGCATCAACGAAGAACTGGCCGCCACGGCGGTCTGGGGCAGTCAACAGGTCAACCTGTTCCCGCATGGCAAGTACGATGGCGTGTTCGCCCTCTGGTACGGCAAGGGGCCGGGGGTAGACCGTTGCGGTGATGTGTTCAAGCACGGCAACTCAGCCGGTGTTGCCGCCAATGGCGGTGTGCTGATCCTGGCGGGCGACGACCACGGCTGCAAATCATCGACCATCGCCCATCAGAGCGAGCATGCGTTCATCGCCTCGATGATCCCCGTGCTCAACCCCAGTAATGTCCAGGAGATTCTCGACTACGGCATCATTGGCTGGGAGCTGTCGCGCTACAGCGGTTGCTGGGTGGCGATGAAGACCATTGCCGAGAACGTCGACTCTTCCGCGGTGGTCGAGGTCGATCCATTGCGGATCAAAACCCGTATCCCCGACGATTTCGACCTGCCCGAAGGCGGCTTGCACATCCGCTGGCCGGATCCGCCGCTGGCTCAGGAAGCGCGACTCAATACCTACAAGATCTACGCAGCCAGGGCCTTCGCCCGCGCCAACCAGCTCAACAAGGTGGTGATCGATTCTGCGCAACCGCGGCTGGGCATCATCACCACCGGCAAGTCCTATCTGGACGTGCGCCAGGCCCTCGAAGAGCTGGGTATCGATCAGGAGCTGTGCGAGAAGGTCGGGATTCGCGTGCTCAAGGTCGGCATGAGCTGGCCGCTGGAACCGGTATCGGTGCACGATTTTGCCGAAGGGCTGGACGAAATTCTGGTGGTCGAGGAAAAACGCAGTGTCATTGAAGACCAGTTGACCGGTCAGCTCTACAACTGGCCCGTGGAACGCCGGCCGGTGGTGGTCGGCGAGTTCGACGAGCAGGGCCGCTCACTGCTGCCGAACCTCAGCGAGCTGACTCCGGCGATGATTGCCAGGGTGATCGCCAAACGCCTCGCGCCGTTCTACAGCAGCCCGCAGATCGAAGCGCGCCTGCAGTTTCTCAGTGACAAGGAGCAAGCGCTGCAGGCGCCGCTGTTCAACACCCAGCGCACCCCGCATTTCTGCTCCGGCTGCCCGCACAACACCTCGACAAAGGTGCCGGAGGGCAGCCGCGCCCTGGCCGGGATCGGCTGCCATTACATGACCATCTGGATGGACCGCGAAACCGACACGTTTACCCAGATGGGCGGCGAGGGCGTGACCTGGATCGGTCAGGCGCCGTTCACCGAAACCCCACACGTTTTCCAGAACCTGGGCGACGGTACCTATTTTCACTCGGGGCACCTGGCGCTGCGTGCGGCGGTGGCCTCCAAGGTCAACATTACTTACAAGATTCTCTACAACGATGCGGTGGCCATGACCGGTGGCCAGCCGATCGACGGCGTGCTGCGCGTCGATCAACTGAGCCGTCAGGTGTTCAACGAAGGCGTGCTGCGCATCGCGCTGGTTTCCGACGAACCGGACAAGTACCCGAGTCGTGAGGACTTCGCGCCGATTACCACCTTTCATCATCGGCGCGATCTGGACAGCGTGCAGCGCGAGTTGCGCGAGTTCAAAGGCGTGTCGGTCATCATCTACGACCAGACCTGCGCCACTGAAAAGCGCCGCCGTCGCAAACGCGGCACCATGCCCGATCTGGAAAAGCGCGCGTTGATCAACCCGGCGGTGTGCGAGGGCTGCGGCGATTGCGGGGTCAAATCCGGGTGCCTGTCTGTGCTGCCCAAGGAAACCGCGCAGGGGCGCAAGCGCGAAATCGATCAGAGCGCCTGTAACAAGGATTTCAGTTGCGTCGAGGGTTTCTGCCCAAGCTTCGTCACCGTGCACGGCGGCAAACTGCGCAAGCCTGCGTTGCCCAAGCAGGTCGAGGCGTTCGCGCGTCTGCCGGAACCGGTATTGCCGTCGCTGGACAGGCCGTTCAATATTCTCCTGCCAGGTGTCGGCGGCACTGGGGTGACCACTGTCGGCGCGATGCTGGGTTATGCCGCGAATCTGGAGGGCAAGGGCTGCAGCGTGCTCGATCAGGCCGGTCTGGCACAGAAATTCGGCCCGGTGGTCAGCCATATCCGCATTGCCGCGCGCCAGGAGGATCTGTTTGCCGTGCGTATCGCCGCCGGTGAAGCGCACCTGCTGCTCGGCTGTGACTTGCTGGTGGCTGCCGGCCCGGACGCGATCGCCAAGCTCGACAGCAAGATTTCCCATGCGGTGGTCAACAGTCAGCAAACACCGACCGCCGAGTTCACGCGCAATCCGGATGCCGTGTTTCCGGCCGAAGCCATGAAGCAGACCATCATCGAGGCGGTCGGCGCGGCGAAGACCCACTTTGTCGAAGCTACATCGCTGGCCACCCGACTGATGGGCGACAGCATCGCCAGCAACCTGTTCATGCTCGGCTATGCGTTCCAGTTGGGCCTGATTCCATTGACCTCGGCGGCCATCGAGAAGGCCATCGAACTCAACGGCGTAGCGGTCAACCTGAATCAGCAGGCGTTTCTCTGGGGGCGTCGTACCGCGCATGATCCCGCCGCTGTGGAGGCCTTCGTCAATCCACAAGACAAGGTCAGCGAGCCGCAATCGATGGACCTTGATCAGCGTATCCAGAGTAACGTCGATACCTTGAAGCAGTATCAGAACGCTGCCTACGCCAAGCGCTATCTGGCGTTGGTGCAACGCGTGCGCGACAGCGAATCGCGGGCGTTTCCCGGTCAGCAGCCGACGCTGACCGAGGCGGTGGCCTTCAACTACTTCAAATTGCTGGCCTACAAGGACGAATACGAAGTGGCGCGGCTTTACAGCAACGGCGAGTTTACCCGCCAGTTGCAAGCGCAGTTCGAAGGCGACTATCGACTGGAGTTTCATCTGGCACCGTCGTGGCTGGCCAAGCGCGATCCGCACAACGGGTTACCGCGCAAACGCAGCTTTGGCCCGTGGATGCTGCGCGCTTTCGATGTGCTGGCGAGATTCAAATTCCTCCGTGGCACGGCGCTCGATCCGTTCGGTCACAGCCTCGAACGTCAGCAGGAGAGGGCGCTGATTGACCGCTATGTCGGCGATGTCGAGCTGATCCTGCAGCACCTTCAGGCGCAGAATCGCCACACCGCCTTGAGTCTGGCACGCTTGCCGGAACGCATTCGCGGCTATGGTTACATCAAGGAAAGCGCCATGAAGGCGGCTGCCGTGCAGGCCGATATTCTGCGCAAGAGCCTGGAAAGCGGCGAAGTGGCCGCGCCGAAGCTGTATGAGGCGGCTGCCTGAGGAGGGCAATACCGATCAGCGTGCCAGCCCAGCGTTGGCACGCTTTTCATCACACCATGCGTCGCCGCTTATTGCTGCGATCATC
Organism: Pseudomonas sp. P129; assembly: GCF_020312195.1. Taxonomy (NCBI): domain Bacteria; kingdom Pseudomonadati; phylum Pseudomonadota; class Gammaproteobacteria; order Pseudomonadales; family Pseudomonadaceae; genus Pseudomonas; species Pseudomonas sp. P129. The sequence continues at coordinate 295,908 of NZ_JAGPYS010000004.1, forward strand.
ATGGCGGTACTGACTACTTCGGCCTGAACAAGTGGGCATGCCCGGCGCGGTAAAGCGAGGACTCGCTGAAGGTGTCATCGGCAAGCACACGTCCGATCAGAATCAGCGCCGTACGGCGAAAGCCCTTGGCTTGTACCTTTTCCTCAATATCCGCCAGCGTGCCAACGGCCCAGTCCTGATCCGGCCAGCTGGCGCGGTGCACCACGGCAATCGGGCAGTCGGCGCCGTAATGTGGCATGAGCTCCTCGACGATCCGCTGCAGGTTGTTCACCCCCAGATGAATCGCCATGGTTGCCCGATGGCTGGCCAGGCTGGCCAGTTCCTCGCCGCTGGGCATTGAGGTCTTGTCGGCATAGCGGGTCAGAATCAAGCTCTGCGAAACGTCCGGCAGGGTCAGCTCGACGCCCAGCAGCGCAGCGCAGGCAGCGGTCGCGGTGACCCCCGGAATGATTTCGAACGGAATGTTCAGTTCGCGCAGATAGCGGATCTGCTCGCCGATAGCGCCATACAGGCTTGGGTCCCCGGAGTGCACGCGTGCCACATCCTGGCCTTGTGAGTGCGCGCGCTTGATCAGGTCGATGATCTGCTCCAGATGCAGTTCGGCGCTGTTGGTCACCTGCACGGCCTGATGGCCCTCCAGAACGGCGAGGGGCACCAGCGAGCCTGCGTAGATAATGACCGGGCAGCTGCGAATCAGGCGTTGGCCCTTGACGGTGATCAGCTCGGGATCGCCAGGGCCTGCGCCGATGAAATAGACAGTCAATGAATTCTCCGGGGTGAATGAGCGCGGGGAGATTATCCGCTGTGCGCAGGGCTGATTGCCAAGGCAAATGTGGCCTGCGCGCTTTTCTGCCGTTCGATCAGCAGCGTGGCGGTACCGTCTCCCAGTTGCGCCGCCAGCGCCAGAGCCGAGCCTTCGGCGACGCCATGACAGCCAGTGCTCTGGAACACCTGCGCAGAACGGTGCGTGAGGTGCAGTTCCCAGGCCACCAGTTGCGCAGCGTTGAAGCACACCAGCGGCACTGCAAGTTGCCCGGCCAGCTCAAGCAGGCCGGGCTCGGTTTGTTTCAGGTCGATGGACGCCAGCGCGGTCACCCGGCCGATGTCCAGCTCAAGTGCCTGCAGGCTTTGCTCGAGCAGATCGCGCAACAGCGCAGCCGAGCAGCCGCGCCGACAGCCCAGCCCGGCCACCAGTGCTGCGCCGGGTTGAAGCGTCGCTGGATCAGGCTTGATGCAGGTCGACATTGTCGTTATGCACATCGTTTCTGCGGAACAGCCAGGCACTGATCAATCCCAGCGCGACCCAGAACAGCGCGTTGGTCAGCAGCGAGGCCATCATGAACTGCGATTCCAGCGCCTCGGGAGCAAGGCTTTCATGGACCAGCGGCTGTGGCGCGCCAAGCACATGCGGGACCAGCAAAATCGCCACACCCAGTGCTTTGAGCAGCCAGTTCTGACCGAACACCAGCAAGGCCAGCCCGGCGGCAGTCGACGCGGCAGCGCCGAGCCACCACAACTGCCGCTGGCTCAGCTCGGCCGCGGCTGTGCCTGGCAGTTCGGGTGGCAGGCCAAAGGTGGGGGCCAGCACGAACACGGCAAAACCCGCCAGCCCCCACCATGCGCCTTGCACGGTGCGACCCGGCGCGCGCAGGGTGTAAAGCCCGGCAAGCATCAGCGCAAAGCCCACCGCGACCACCAGGTTACCGCCAGTGGTGGATAGCACACGCTGCCAGCCGTTTTCGGGCTCCCAGGCCGCTTCTTCATGGGCATGGCTGTGTTCGGCCATCGCGCCGTCCGCGTGCTGATGCAGTTGCTCGGCAGGCGCGTTTTCGTAGGTCTCGGCCTGCTGGATCAGCGGCACCACCCACAGGCTTTGCAGCAGGGTCAGCAGCAGGGCGGCGAGCAGGCCGGTGAAACCTGCGGTATAGGCGATTCGCTTGAACAATGTGTGGCCCTCAATGGCAAGGAAAGGCAGCGCTGTGACGGGTATCGTGTGCCGCGTTGTGTACGGCCGCGATGTGCGAGAAACCGGCGAAGTACACCAGGCAGGCGCCGAGAAGCGCAGCGCTGATGGCGGCGGTCAGGCGTTGAATGCGTGTGGAGCTGGGTGCGGCGGCGTGGCTGCTGATGGTCGACATGGCGTTCCCTCTTGATGATCGGCAAGTGGGCCACGCGCAAAAGAACCTGCCGGCAGACGCCGGAGGTTTCAACTGCGCCCGCCCACCGCGGGTTTGTCATTGCAAGCATATCGGGCCGGTCTCCGGGCTCGCGAGGGGCCGAGACGTCAGTGCGTCAAAGCCTGCAAGGCCACCTTCCCATGCCAGTGGCACAGTGGATCAGACCTACGCTCGCTTACCGTTGCGGGGGCAGCACCGGACTTGCTCGACAACGCGAGCGCACCGGTTTCCCGTTTCACCCCGTGAGGGGCACCCGAAACAAGGCGCACAGGAGAGCATGGGCGGCGGGGCAGCGTCAATCTGAACGATTGACCTGTCTGCAGTCACTGCGTAGCCTTGCCGGTTCGAGGTTCTCCCTGGGTAAAACATCACCCAGTGGAGCTAAGACGGGAATGCGGTACATGCCGCAGCTGCCCCCGCAACTGTAAACGGTCATGTTCATTGCACAGCCACTGCTGCGGCGGGAAGGCGCGATGAATGCGTGTCGGCACGTTGTTCATTGCCTGCCGCACGCCGCCGTGAGCCAGGAGACCTGCCTCGAACGGGCCACACGTGCTGCGGCCCTGGAGAATTCTCACTACAACCGGGCGGGGTGATCCGGTGGCGATCCGATCTGCGTGTCATGCATGCGGCTCTCGTCCTGTTTGCCCGCCGCATTGCCAAAGGGCACCTGATGAAAACACTGGCCAAGCTTCCCGTCACCATCGTCACCGGCTTCCTCGGCTCGGGCAAGACCACCCTGTTGCGGCACATGCTCGACAACGCCGAAGGGCGGCGCATTGCGGTCATCGTCAATGAGTTCGGCGAGCTGGGCATCGACGGAGAAATCCTCAAGCAGTGCACGATCGGCTGCACCGAAGAAGAAGCCAACGGCCGGGTCTACGAACTGGCCAACGGTTGCCTGTGCTGCACCGTGCAGGAAGAGTTCTTCCCGGTCATGCGCGAACTGGTCGCGCGCCGTGGTGATCTGGACCATATCCTGATCGAAACCTCGGGGCTGGCGCTGCCCAAGCCGCTGGTCCAGGCTTTTCAGTGGCCGGAAATCCGCAACGCCTGCACGGTCGATGCGGTGATCACGGTGGTCGACAGCCCGGCGGTACTGGCCGGTACCTTCGCTGCCTTCCCGGATCAGGTCGATGCGCAGCGCAAACTCGATCCCAACCTGGACCACGAGTCGCCCCTGCACGAACTGTTTGCCGATCAACTGGCCAGCGCCGATCTGGTGATCCTCAACAAGGCCGACATGATCGACGCCGAAGGTCTGGCGACGGTGCGTGCCGAAGTTGCCGAGGAGCTGCCGCCTGCGGTCAAGGTGATCGAAGCCAGCAGCGGTCGCCTGCCGATCAGCGTGCTGCTGGGTGTCGGTGCCGAGTCCGAGCTGCACATCGACGCTCGCAAGACCCACCATGATCACCACGACGATGACGATCATGATGACCACGATCACGACGCGTTCGATTCGATTTCCCTGAAGCTGCCGCAAGCCGATGAAAAAGTCCTGCTCGATGCACTGAATCAGCTGGTGGTGCAGCACGGCATTTTGCGTGTGAAGGGCTTCGCGGCCATTCCCGGCAAACCGATGCGCCTGCTCATTCAAGGTGTCGGCACGCGTTTCGACAAGCATTTCGACCGCGCCTGGCGTGCCGATGAAGAGCGTGCCACGCACCTGGTGCTGATCGGTCAGGAGCTGGATGCCGCAGCCCTGCAAGTGCAACTCAACGCTGCGATTGCCGGCTGACCCATGCATTTACTGAGAACCCAGCCCGGCGGTTTCGTACCTGACGACAATATTGCCGATCTGGGCCAGACGCCGGCCGAGCTGGTGATTCTCTGCAGCGGCGACTCCAGCCTGGCGCTGCTGGCCGAAGCTGCCCGGCAGCTCCCCGAAGACTACCCCAGCCTGCGTCTGGCCAACCCGATGCAGGTCCAGAATCACGCCTCTGTCGACCTGTACGTCGATGAAGTGCTGCGTCACGCAAAGGTCATTCTGATTTCGCTGCACGGCGGTATCGGCTACTGGCGCTATGGCGTCGAGCGGCTGATGGAGCTCGCGGCACGTGGTGTTCAGGTCATTCTGGTGCCCGGTGATGACCGCCCTGATCCGGAACTGAGTGATCTGAGCACCGTGCCTGCCGCAGAGCGCGATCGACTCTGGCAGTTCCTGCGTCAGGGCGGCCTGCAGAACGCGCTGCAACTGTACAACTGCATGGCCAGTCGCTGGCTGGACCGCGATTACTCATGGGCCGAGCCCGCGCCGTTGCCGCGCACGGCCATCTACCATCCGCGACTGGCAAGCGCGCAGCTTGCCGATTGGCAGGCAGACTGGCTTGCCGAGCAGCCGGTGGCGGCGCTGCTGTTCTATCGCTCGCACCTGCAGGCCGCCAATACCGGTTTCATCGACGAGTTCTGTACGCGCTTGCAGGCGCAAGGCATCAACCCGCTGCCCATTGCCGTGGCCAGCCTCAAGGAACCCGGCTGTTTCACTCAGGTGGAGGACTGGCTGGATGAGGCTGAAACCGAGCTGATCCTCAATACCACCGGTTTTGCCCAGTCGAGTCCGGAAGCGCCGCATCTGCGGCCGTTTCGGCGCAACGTGCCGGTCATTCAGGCCATCTGCGCGCAGGACAACGAGCCTGCCTGGCAGGCCAGCGAACAGGGCCTCGGCGCTCGCGATCTGGCGATGCACATTGCCTTGCCGGAGCTGGACGGACGGATCATCAGCCGGCCGATCAGCTTCAAGGACCTGGCCTGGCGCAGTGAGCGCAGCCAGTCGGACGTGGTCTGCTACCGCGCCCAGCCGGACCGGATGGATTTCGTCGCGGAATTGGCGCGGCGCTGGATCGAGCTTGCACGCCTGCCCAATGGCGAAAAGCGCGTGGCGCTGATCCTCGCCAATTACCCGACTCGCGACGGAAGGATCGGCAATGGTGTGGGGCTCGATACGCCTGCTGCGGCGCTGAATATCCTGCGCGCCATGCAGGCCGAAGGCTATCCGCTGGCACCGTTGCCGGACAGCGGCACCGAACTGATCCAGCAACTGCTGGGCGGTGTGACCAATGATCTGGACAGTATCGACCAGCGCCCGTGTCAGCAGAGCATGGCGCTGGAGGAATACCTGGCGGCGTTCAACGAACTGCCGCAGGAAAACCGCGACGCAGTGAATGCCCGCTGGGGCACGCCGGACACCGATCCGATGTTTCGCAGCGGCCGGATGATGATCGCCGGACTGCGCTTTGGCCTCACGTTCATCGGCATTCAACCGGCGCGGGGTTATCAGGTCGACCCGAGCGCGGTGTATCACGACCCGGATCTGGTTCCACCCCATGGCTATCTGGCGTTCTACTTCTGGCTGCGCAAGGCCTACGGCGCGCATGCGGTGGTGCATGTCGGCAAGCACGGCAACCTCGAATGGCTGCCCGGCAAGGGCGTGGGGCTGTCGCGAACCTGCTGGCCGGACGCGGTGCTGGGCGCCATGCCGAACATCTATCCGTTCATCGTCAACGATCCGGGCGAGGGCGCACAAGCCAAGCGGCGCACTCAGGCGGTCATCATCGATCACTTGATGCCGCCGCTGACCCGCGCGGAGACCTACGGCCCGTTGCGCAATCTGGAACTGCTCGCCGACGAATTCTACGAAGCGCAAATGCTCGACCCGCGCCGCGCGCGCGAGCTGCAGCGGGACATTCTCGAACTGGTTCGTGAAACCCATATCGACCGCGAACTGGCGTTGGGCGAGAACCTCGACAGCGATGCCGACGCGGCGCTCTGGCTGCCACGTCTGGACACTTACCTGTGTGACCTGAAGGAATCGCAGATTCGCGATGGTCTGCATATCTTCGGTCAATCGCCGCAAGGTCGCCTGCGCATCGACACCTTGCTGGCCCTGCTGCGTATCCCGCGTGGTGACGGGCGTGGCGCGCAGTCCAGTCTGTTGCGCGCGTTGAGCAAGGCGTTCGAGCTGGACTTCGACCCCTTGAACTGCGAGTTGGCCGAACCCTGGACCGGCCCGCGTCCTGCTGCGTTGCAGCACCTGAGCAGCGACCCCTGGCGCAGTGCGGGCGACGCGCGCGAGCGGCTGGAGCTTTACGCCGCCATCCTTATCGAACGTGTCACGCAGGGCGAAGCGTTGACCGACTTGCCGGCGCACGATGATCTGGCGCTGATTCTCGACAGCTTGCGTGACGTTGTCGCGCCGCGTCTGGATGCCTGCGGCCCCGGCGAAATGCAGGGCATGCTCGATGCCCTGAGTGGTCGCTTCGTTCCGGCAGGCCCCAGCGGCGCGCCGAGCCGGGGCCGTCTGGATGTGCTGCCCACCGGCCGCAACTTTTTTACCGTGGACGTGCGCAACCTGCCGACCACCACGGCCTGGCGAATCGGCTTCCAGTCCGCCAACCTGTTGCTGGAACGTCACCTGCAGGACCATGGCGATCACCTGCGCCAGCTGGGGCTGTCGGTATGGGGCACGGCGACCATGCGTACCGGCGGTGACGACATCGCCCAGGCCATGGCGCTGATGGGCGTGCGTCCGGTGTGGGCGACGGGCAGTCAGCGGGTCGACGACTTCGAGATTCTGCCGATCAGCCTGCTCGACCGCCCGCGAGTGGACGTGACACTGCGGGTCTCCGGTTTCTTCCGCGACGCGTTCGCCAACCTCATCAAGCTGTTCGACGCTGCGGTGCAGGCCGTCGCGGCGCTTGACGAGCCCGACGACCTGAACCCGCTGGCGGCCAGGGTCCGTGAAGAACGGCAAGGCTTCCTCGCAGAAGGTCTGGACGAAGACGAGGCGGCGCGTCAGGCCGGCTGGCGGATATTCGGTGCCAAGCCCGGTGCCTATGGCGCTGGCGTACAGGGTGCTATCGATGGCCGCCTGTGGCAGAGCCGCGACGACCTTGCCGAGGTTTACCTGAACTGGGGCGGTTACGCCTATGGCGCTGCCGATGAAGGTACGCCTGCGCGTCAGCGCTTTGCCCAGCGGCTTTCTCAGGTGCAGGCGGTGCTGCAGAATCAGGACAATCGCGAGCACGATCTGCTCGACTCAAATGACTACTACCAGTTTCAGGGCGGCATGCTCGCCGCTTCTGAAAGCCTCAGCGGGCAGAAGACCGCCAGTTACCATGGCGATCACAGCCAGCCCGACCTGCCGAAGATCCGCACCCTCAAGGAAGAGCTGAACCGGGTGATACGCTCGCGCGCAGCGAATCCGAAATGGATCGAAGGGGCCAAGCGCCATGGTTACAAAGGTGCTTTCGAAATGGCCGCGACCGTGGATTTCCTGTTCGCGTTCGATGCGACCACCGAGCTGATCGATGATCACCAGTACGCGCTGCTCGCCGACGCCTATCTGCTGGACCCGGCGACTCGCGATTTCATCGCCGAGCACAACCCCGATGCCTTGCGCGACATGACCGAGCGCATGCTCGAAGCCCAGCAGCGCGGCCTCTGGCAGGAGCCTGGCGAGTATCAGCAGGCGCTGGAAGACCTGCTCCTGGACATAGAAGAGAACTGATGACCGTGTCTGATTCAACGATGAGCGAAACTCCGCATTTTCCACTGGCCGCTGTGGTCGGTGCTGATGACCTGAAACTGGCGTTATGCCTGACTGCCATTGACCCGCGCATCGGCGGCGTGTTGATCGAAGGGCCAAGAGGCATGGCCAAGTCGACGCTGGCCCGCGGTTTGGCCGATGTGCTGGCCAGCGGTCAGTTCGTCACCTTGCCGCTGGGCGCTACCGAAGAGCGTCTGGTCGGCACGCTGGACCTTGACGCCGCGCTGAGCGAAGGCCGCGCGCGCTTCTCTCCGGGCGTGCTGGCCAAGGCCGACGGTGGCGTGCTGTATGTCGATGAGGTCAACCTGCTTGCCGACCATCTGGTCGACCTGCTGCTGGACGTCGCAGCCAGCGGCGTCAACCTGGTCGAGCGCGACGGTATCTCCCATCGTCATGCTGCGCGTTTCGTGCTGATCGGTACCATGAACCCCGAAGAGGGCGAATTGCGCCCGCAGTTGCTGGATCGCTTTGGCCTCAATGTGGCCCTGAGCGGCCATACGCTGCCTGCCGAGCGCAGTCAGATCATCCGTCGCCGTCTGGATTTCGACAGCGATCCGCAGGGCTTCTGCCAGCACTGGCAAACGCAGCAGGATGCCTTGAAGCAGCGCTGTGAACAGGCACGTCAGTTGCTGTCGGGCATTGAACTGGATGACCAGTCCCTGGCAATGATCACCGAGCGCTGCTTTGCCGCAGGTGTCGACGGCATGCGCGCCGATCTGGTCTGGCTGCGGGCTGCGCGCGCGCATGCGGCGTGGCGGGGGGCCGGGCACATTGAAGAGCAGGACATCGAGGCGGTTGCCGAATTTGCCTTGCGTCATCGGCGTCGCGAGCCCTTACCGCCGCCGCAAAACTCCGAGGCGCCGCCACCGCCACCGGGCTCGTCCAGCAAACAGGCCGAGCCTGAAAGCGGGCAGGGCAACTGGGGTGAGTTGCCCGCTCAGGCCGTCACGACCGGATCACGCCGCGAAGTGCCGAGCTGGCCAAAAAAGCCCTAGGCATCCGCCCCCGCGCCATACAGGGGGCGGATGCCATTCCCCGTCCCGGTCGACTGGCCAGCGGCAGGCAGGGCGCTGTGCGTGTCGGAGCTGACGGCCCGGTGCAATGGTTGCCGACCTTTTTGCGCGGTCAGCCGAAGAGCTACAAGGACCTGGTTCGCCAGCCGCGTAGCAGCCGGCCCAGCGAGTTATTGCTGGTGATTGTCGATGCTTCGGCGTCTACCCGCCGCCATCAGGCGTTGAGTCAGGCCAAGGGCCTGCTGTCGCAGATGTTCGACGATGCCTATCGACGCCGGGCTCGGCTGGCCTTGCTGACCGCCAGCGGCACTGCGCCACGCTGGCAGCATCAAGGGCTGAAGGCCTCGTCGGCGTTGACACCCTGGCTGGATGCACTGGGGGCTGGTGGTGGTACGCCGTTGCCGGAAGCGCTGCAACAGGCGGCTGAATGGTTGGCGCAACGGCAAAAACGCTATCCGGCTGAACAGCAGCGGGTTCTGGTGCTGACCGATGGTCGGATCAAGTCGTTACCGGCACTGCCTGCGTTCGACTGCGCCAGTTTGCTGATCGATATCGAGAAAGGCCCGATCCGCCTGGGAAGGGCGCGGGAACTGGCATCGAGTCTGGGGGCCGAGTATCGGCACATCGATGAGTTGAAGCGGGTCTGAGGATGGGGAATCCGTCAGGCCCTGCTCTCTTGCCGATGCTCTGCGGGGTTGGCGCGCGCAGAGCATGGCACTGAGAACACATTCCTGTGGGCGCGGCTAGTGCGGCGATCCCACAGGTTTTCCATTACGCCAAGCGGGGAGCCCGCTCGGTCAGGCATCAAGCCGGCATGGTCCACGGCTCAAGGTCGTAGCCTTCGTTGCTGATTTCTGCACGGGCCTGTTCCAGAGCGCTGGCCAGCTGGCGCTTGTCGGAATAGGTGCTGCTCGGGATCTGCTTGCGACCGATACGGTTGCTGGTGCGGTCGATCACCGTCAGGCTCAGTTCGCCGTTACCGTCCTGTGGTGCCCAGGCAACACACTGGAAGGGTTCAAAAGCGTGTCCAGCGATCAGAAGTGCATCGTTGAAGCGCAGTGGGGCGTTCATGGTCGTTTCCTCAAGTGCCCATATCAATTCAGTCACGTCGGCGGGCTAACCGTCCGGCTGGTTACTTGTGTTGATGAACGACAAGGGGGCTTGAGTCACACTGTTCACTGAAAATAGTTGCGAATTATTTTCGGCGGGCACGCGCGTGAAGAAGGGTCGGGCAGGTAACGCATTAATGACCGCAGGTTATGAGCGTTAGACCCAAACGGTACAACGCCGCGTCAAATATTTGCTAGGGTGATGGTTGGGCTCGCCAACAGACTGTTTATAAAAAGCTTTTAAAAATCCCTCCATACGCCGGGCGCCAAGGAAACTTCATGCATGGATCGGCCCCAACACGACGTCTGTTAATGCTCGACGGCGGTGACGACTGTCATCCATTGATCGCAGTTCTGATCGCAGCCGGCTGGACGGTGCAGGAAAGCCCATCGGGTTCGGCAATCATTTCTGATTGTGATGTAGGCCTCATTCACCTGACGTCCGATCATTTTGAACACGTGTCCAGGCTCGAGGCGCTGTTCGTTAACAGCCCCGTGCGCTGGATTGCAGTGCTGTCAGCCAGTGATTTGCGACGTGAGAAAATCGGCGATTTCGTCTGCCGCTGGTTTTTCGACTTCCATACGCTGCCTTTCGATGCAGGTCGGCTGCATGCCTCGCTGGACAGAGCATTGACTGCCGGGCACCCGAATGTGCAGGGCGCGCCATCGCAATTCAGCGCGGAGCCCGAGCTGCTCGGCGACAGTCGGCCTGTCCGTGAATTGCGCAGGCTGCTGAGCAAACTGGCGCCCACCGATTCGCCGGTACTGATCAGGGGCGAGCGGGGCACGGGCAAGGAACTGATCGCGCGCAGCCTGCATACTCAGTCCTTGCGACGTGACAAACCCTTTATCGTCGTTGATTGCGCAACGCCTGACGGGCAGTCGATCCACGCCGTGCTGTTCGGTCATGAGGACGGCGAATTTGACGATGCTCAAGAGCGCAGGGTCGGGCTGCTTGAGGCCGCAGACGGCGGCACGCTGTTGCTCGATGAGGTCGGTGAGCTCCCGCTGGATACCCAGGCGAGCCTGCTGCGCTTTCTCGAAGACCGGCAGATCGAACGCGCGGACGGCGGCGAACCGATTGCAGTGGATGTGCGGGTGCTGGCCGCCACTCGCGAGGATCTTGAAACGGCCGTACGCAAAAAGCGCTTTCGCGATGACCTGTATTACCAGCTCAATGTACTGCAGGTCGGTGTAGCGCCGCTGCGCGAGCGCCATGGCGATCTGGCGCTGCTGGCTAACCATTTCGCCCATTTGTACAGTCAGGAAACCGGCAGGCGGGCGCGCAGTTTCAGTCAGGATGCGCTGGTGGCGCTGGGCAAGCACGATTGGCCGGGCAATGTGCGCGAACTGGCCGGTCGCGTTCGGCGCGGGCTGGTGCTGGCCGAAGGCAGGCAGATAGAGGCGGCAAACCTGGGCCTGCTTGGCGAAGAGGACAGCATTGGCAGCATGGGGACGCTGGAGGATTACAAGTCGCGTGCCGAGCGTCAGGCGTTGTGCGACGTGTTGACGCGCCACAGTGACAATTTGAGTGTGGCGGCCAGAGTGCTGGGTATTTCGCGGCCAACGTTCTATCGGCTGTTACACAAGCACCAGATCCGCTGAGTCGCCCAGCAACTGTGAGACAGCGGTCAGCGCCTGTTCGCGGCGCTGCTCCCAGTTACCGCCCACTACCCGGTAAGCCTGCAGGTGGTGTTCCAGCCATTCCCGGCTGGCGTCGAAAAAGGCCTGGCGTTCACCCAACTGCGGCTGGCAGCGCTGGCCGTCGCTGATCCAGTCAACGCCTTCGGGCGACAGCAGCAGGTGCAGGTCATAGGATCGGCTCAGCAGTTGCTGTTCGATCCACGCAGGGCAATCGCCGAACAGGGTGCGGCTCCAGAGCATGTTGCTCAACAGGTGCGTGTCGAGTATCAGCAAGTTTGGCTCGGCGCTGCGCGCGGCGTCCTCCCAGGCCAGCTGGCCCCGGGCGATGGCCGGTATGTCGGCGTAATCGGTATCGCGGCCCTGCTGATCGATGAACTGCCGGACGTATTCGCCGACCAGCAGGCCGCCAAACCTATGCTGTATTTGCGCCGACAGCCAGCTCTTGCCGCTGGACTCGGGGCCGGTGAGGACCAGAACTTTCATCGCGCCAGCGCCAGATCGTTACGCCACTCGCGCCAGCCCTGTACCGCCAGCAGGGTGAACAAGCCATACAGCGCAGCCGTCAGGTACAGCTCCTTGTAGATGAACAGGCCGACGAAAATCACATCGAGCAGGATCCACAGCGGCCAGCACTGAACGCGTTTTTGCGCCATCCAGACCTGCGCCACCAGACTGAACCCGGTCAACGCGGCGTCCAGCCAGGGTTGTGCAGCATCGGTGAAATGCGCCATGCCGGCACCCAGTGCAACGCTGATGAGTGCGCCGACCGCCAGCCCCTTGAGCACCGAACTGTTCTGCAACGTGGTTACGGCTTTGACCGGCAGGCCGTCACCGTGCCGGGTCCATTGCAGCCAGCCATAGACCTGCAGGCCTGCGTAGATGACCTGCAGAAGCATGTCCGAATACAGCTTCACGTCGAAGAATATCCAGATGTAAATCACCACCATGACCAGGCCGATTGGCCAGCACCAGGGATTCTGCTTCACTGTCAGCCAGACTGCGATAACGCCGATGGCGGCAGCGAAGAGTTCAAGCCCGGACATGGCGGCTCCTTGGTGAGGGTAGTGAGGGGTGGGGCCGGCGATTGTATGCGCTTCTGCGCGCGGCGTGCAGCTTGTGTTGCGCCAGAGCTTACGTCAGCAGGCGTTGTGCGTGCAGGTCTGCTAGCATTCCGCGCCGTGCATTTGCGCGAGTTTCTTCAAGCTTCGTTCAGGCATGTAGCGGCATAGTGGCAAGCATTTTTTACACGACAACATTAAACAGCGAGCCTGCGGCATCGCTTCATGGGGGAATGATGGATCTTTGGACCGCTGCTCAGGCGTTGATATTGGGTGTTGTAGAAGGGCTGACGGAGTTCCTGCCGATCTCCAGTACCGGGCATCAGATCATCGTCGCCGACCTGATCGATTTTGGCGGCGAGCGCGCCATGGCCTTCAACATCATCATTCAGTTGGGGGCGATTCTGGCAGTAGTCTGGGAGTTTCGGCGCAAGATCCTCGACGTCGTCGTGGGTTTGCCCAAACAGCAACAAGCGCAGCGTTTCACCCTCAACCTGCTGATCGCCTTCATGCCGGCCGTGGTGCTGGGCGTGATCTTCGCCGATACCATTCACCACTACCTGTTCAATGCCATTACCGTGGCCACGGCGCTGGTCATCGGTGGGGTGATCATGCTTTGGGCCGAGCGCCGCGAGCACACCGTGCGCACCGAAACCGTCGATGATATGAGCTGGAGCGATGCGCTCAAAATAGGCTTGGTACAGTGCCTGGCGATGATCCCCGGCACCTCGCGTTCGGGTTCGACGATCATTGGCGGCCTGCTGTTCGGCCTGTCCCGCAAGGCGGCGACCGAATTCTCGTTCTTCCTGGCCATGCCGACCATGGTCGGTGCCGCGGTGTATTCGGGCTACAAGTACCGTGACATGTTTCGCCCGGACGACTTTGCGGTGTTTGCTATCGGCTTCGTTACTTCGTTCATTTTTGCGATGATCGCAGTGCGCGGTTTGCTCAAGTTCATTGCCACTCACAGCTATGCGGTGTTCGCCTGGTATCGCATCGCTTTTGGCCTGCTGATTCTGGCGACCTGGCAGTTTGGCTGGATCGACTGGGCATCGGCCAAGGCATGACAGCGAGCCGCGAGTCGTCACGGCCAGCCAGCCGTGGCAGGTCGCCGGTCCGGCAACTGCGCTTGAAGGTCCTGGCGTTGTTGCTGCTGTGTGCGTTACCGGTCTACGGCACGGCGTCGCTGTGGCTGAGGCAAGTCACGCCGATTCCGGCGCTGGTCCTGATCGTCATGAGCCTGCTGGCGTTCGTGCTTTACCGGCATGACAAGCGACAGGCCGGCAACGCGGGCCAGCGCACGCCGGAGAACGTCCTGCATGGCGTCGAGCTGCTCGGCGGCTGGCCCGGCGCGCTGCTGGCGCAGCAGGTGTTCCGGCACAAGACCCGCAAGGTGTCTTTTCAGGTCGTATTCTGGCTGATCGTGCTGGTGCATCAGGCGCTGTGGATTGACTGGCTGTTTCTGGGCAAGCGGCTTGTGCAGCTGTTGCCGTTATAGCTTCAGGCCGATCTGTTGCCGTTTCGGCAGCCTGCCGACCACCAACTGGTGCGAGCGGGTCAGCAGATCGCGCAACTCATCGGCGCTCAGCGTCTGTACGTTTGCCACGCTGATCCAGTGCGCACGCGCCAGGTAGGGCGCAGGTCGTATGCCGGGTCGATCCACGTAACCCAGAAACAATTCCGGGTGGACCTTGAACGCAAGGTCCTCGCCGGTCAGATCCATGACCGCGAACATTTTCTTTTCGGCGACGGAAAAAACCCGCACGCCGCCCCACTTGTAGTCTTCACGCGCACCCGGCAGATCGAGACAGAATCTGGCGATGTCCTCCTTGTGCAGGCTCTTTTGCGGGCTCTTTGGCATGGATGCTCCCTGGGTTTTGACGGCGCACGGTAAGCTGTTCGATAGCCGCACGGATATTCGATCAGCCGATTGTATGCTGCTGCGACACTCATTAGTGTGCAGCTTTGTCTTTCTCCGGAGTCTCGAATGTCTGCCGTGCAACTCGCTGATGGTCAACTGAACTACCTGCTCGAAGGCCCGGCGGGCGCGCCGGTGCTGGTCTTGTCCAATTCCCTGGGCACTGATCTGCACATGTGGGACAACCAGGTGCCTGCCTTCAGCCGGCACTTTCAGGTGTTGCGTTACGACACGCGCGGCCATGGCAAATCGCTGGTCAGCGAGGGCAGTTACAGCATCGAGCAAAACGCTCGCGACGTGTTGGCGCTACTCGACGCGCTGGGCATCGACAAGGCTTTCTTCTGCGGCCTGTCCATGGGGGGGCTGATCGGCCAATGGCTGGCAATCAATGCGCCGCAGCGCCTGCACAAGGTCGTTCTGTGCAATACGGCCGCCAAAATCGGCAACCCCGATGTCTGGAATCCTCGCATCGAAACCGTGCTGCGTGACGGCCAGGCAGCCATGGTCGCGTTGCGCGATGCCTCGATCGCACGCTGGTTCACACCATCCTTCGCGGACGCCGAGCCTGCTGCCGTCGACACGGTCGTCGGCATGCTGGCACGCACCTCGCCACAGGGTTACGCGGCCAATTGCGCGGCTGTGCGCGATGCGGATTTCCGGGAGCAGATCGCGTCCATCGAGCTGCCGGTGCTGGTGGTCTGTGGCACGCAGGATGCTGTAACGACCCCGGCGGACGGGCGTTTCATGGTCGAACGGATTAAGGGAGCGCAGATCATCGAACTGCACGCGGCGCACCTGTCCAGTGTCGAAGCGGGTGAGGCATTCACTGTACCGGTGCTGGCATTTCTGACTGCCGAATGACCCGGCGCGATCCTCCGTCCCGGTCTTGAGGCACGGGGCACGGCGCTGCATACTCCCGGCTCTGAAAACGAGGTGGCCGGGTGTTTGATCTCAACGATCTGTTTTATTTCGTCCAGGTGGTCGAGTGCCTCGGCTTTGCGCCGGCAAGCCGCAAGCTGGGGATCCCCAAGTCCAAGCTCAGCCGGCGCATTGCCGGACTTGAGGAGCGCCTGGGTGTTCGGCTGATTCACCGCTCGACGCGCACCTTCGCGGTGACCGAAAGCGGGCGCGACTATTACGCTCACTGCGTGGCCATGCTGGTCGAGGCCGAGGCGGCCGAAGAGGCCATCCTGCGTTCCAAATCCGAACCGCAGGGCAGGGTGGTGATCAGTTGTCCCCCTGCTTTGGCGGCGATGGGCTTCAACGAGACCATCGCCCGTTTCGCGGCCGAGCACCCCAAGGTTCAGATCCAGGTCGAAAGTACCAACCGACGCGTCGACCCGCTGACCGAGAACATCGACATTGCGCTGCGTGTGCGCTTTCCACCGCTCGAGGACGACGGGCTGGTGGTCAAGAAGCTTGGGCACAGTGCCCAGCGTCTGGTGGCACGCGCCGACCTGGCGGCCAGGCTGTCGGCAACGCCTTCTCTCGACGCGCTGTCGACGCTGCCCAGCCTCGACATGCCTTCTTCGAATCATGAGCACCGCTGGTTGCTGGAGACGCAGCCCGGTCACTATGCCGAAATACGCCACACGCCCCGGCTCATCAGTTCGGACCTGGACATGATGCTGCAGGCCGCGTTGCAGGGTGTCGGTGTGGCCCAGCTTCCAGAGCTGATTGTCAGGGAAGCCTTGCAGGACGGACGCCTGGTAGAGCTGTTCAGCGAGCACCGACCCAAGTGCGGCATCGTGCATGCCGTGTTCGCCTCGCGCCGTGGCCTGCTTCCTGCCGTCAGAGGCCTGCTGGATGTGTTCGAGACCTCATTCAAAGAGCTGAGCCTGAGCCCCGACTCACTCTATTGTTCTCTTAATAGAACGAACAGTCGCATTCAAGACCACTAATCATCTATTGCGATCAAGGATAGGATGCTCGCCACTTCATCGCTCAGTGGCGATTTTCTTATGGGAGCTACGTTATGAATCTATTGCACCTCGACTCCAGCATCCTCGGCGATCACTCTGCTTCGCGTCAGCTGACCCATGAGGTTGTCCAGGCCTACCTGACTGCGCACGCCGACAGCCAGGTCACCTACCGCGATCTGGCCAGCGATGCGCTTGGGCATTTCTCAGCCGCCAGCCTCGCCGCAGCGGGCACGCCGGTAGAAGTCCGTGACGCCGCCCAGCAGCAGGAAGTGGCAGGCAACGAAGCCACCTTGCAGCAGTTTCTCGATTCGGACGTGCTGGTCATCGGCGCACCCATGTACAACTTCACCATCCCGACCCAGCTGAAAGCCTGGTTTGACCGGATTCTGATCGCGGGTCGCACGTTCCGTTACTCCGAAGCAGGTCCTGAAGGCCTGTGTGGCGGCAAGAAAGTCATTATCGTCTCTACCTCGGGCGGTCTGCACGCCGGGCAACCCACTGGCGTAGGTCACGAAGAGCTGCTCAAGACGCTATTTGCCTTCATCGGTATCACCGACCTGCAATTCGTCCGTGCCCACGGCCTGGCGTATGGCGAAGAGCCGCGTGCCAACGCCATGAGCGCTGCTCAGCAGTACATCCAGAACGAGTTGTTCGCGGCCTGATCGAGCGCGCTCTGCACAAAACTCCACAACCTGCGCGGGATTGCTGTCGGGTTGTGGAGTTTTTTTGTTTCTGATTCGTGGCGATGGGCTGCAGTGAGCGGCGCGTTGACGGGATACAACCTTGACAGCTTTCTTACAGGTAGCGGGGTTCTTAGGGGACTAAACTAGGGTTTTCGCGCACTGCTTGTCAGGCTGGCGGAAATATTCGCCCTCGCGAAAAAACAACGGGCAGTTTATGGCCCGGCTTGTGCACTATTTCTGTTTTCAACACTCATATCTGGGTGGGAACGGCGCGCTGGAGCATGATGCTCGACACAAGCGCTTGATGGATTGTCCGGACGAGGTTCCGGATTTGCAAAGGTTGGGCCTTGCCATGGTACGTCTTTGTGCAGTGATGCTGGTTTTCCTGCTCGATAGCCTTGTTTCGGTGCACGCTCAGGCGGATGAGTCCTGGAGCGCGGGCTATCACCAGTTGAGTTTCCCTGATCCGCTGGATTCCCAGCCGGTCGAGGCTATCGCCTTTTACCCGTCGACCGCGGCCGAGCAAGTGAGCATGCTTCATGGTTACCGTGTCGAGGCCGGTGAAGAAGCGCCCATCGCAATGGGCCGTTTCCCCTTGTTGTTGCTGTCGCACGGCAACACCGGTACCCCGCTGGCACTGCATGACCTGGCCACTTCGCTGGCCCGCCAGGGGTTTGTGGTGGTTGCCGTGGTCCATCCTGGCGACAATGATCGCGATCACAGCCGTCTCGGCAGCCTGAGTAACCTGTACGGGCGACCGCTGCAGATTTCCGAAGCGATCAGCACGGCCTTGCTCGACCCCTTGCTGGCCCCCTATCTCAATGCCCGGCAAGTGGGCGTGATCGGTTATTCGGCCGGTGGCGAAACCGCGCTGATTCTCGCCGGCGCACAACCTGATCTGCAGCGTCTGCGTCAGTACTGCGCCGAGCGCCCGACAGACCGTGATGCGTGCAAGACGCAGGGCGAACTGGTCGCGGACCGTGATGACCTTCACGCTCAGGCGGATCCGCGGGTCGGCGCATTGATGTTGATGGCCCCGTTGAGTCTGATGTTCGGCCGTCATACGCTGGGTGATGTGCACGTGCCGGTACTGATGTACGCGGGGGATGACGATCAGTTGCTGGCGATCGACCGAAACGCAGAGGCGCTGGCGCGCAAGCTGCCGCAGCCACCCGACTACAAGTTACTCGCCGGCGCAGGGCACTTTGTCTTCATGGCACCGTGCAGTGATGAGCAGCGCGCGAGTGCGCCGTTGCTGTGCAATGACCCTGACGGCGTGGACCGCGAGGATATTCACCGTAACCTGAGTGCCGAAGCGGTGCGTTTCTTCAGTGCGGCGCTCAATTCCGCAGACGATGACCGTTCAGGCATGCAGACGGCGCATCATCAGTAAACACGCCGTTCAGGCATTCAGCGAACTCAGAAAATCGCCGAACCCGCCCCTGGCTTTCGAGTCGAGGCGGGTGCTGGTTGTGACCTTCGGGCGGCAGCTCCAGGCAATCCGCGCACCGATCAATTCCAGTTGCCGAACCAGGTGCACGTCCTCGTGGCAGGGCAGTGCCGGAAATCCACCGGCGCTGATATACGCAATCGAGCTGACGCCCAGGTTGGCACCATGAATGTGTCGGTGGCCGTCACGGTGCTGATAATGCTGCAGGTAAGCGGCCTGTGCGGCCGCCGAGATGTCCTTGCTCCAGTCGCCGGGCGTCACCGTTCCGCACACCGCGTCGGCATCCAGCGCCAGCTGTTCGGCAAGCCAGTCGTTGGCCACGGTACTGTCGCCATCGGTACACGCCAGCCAGCGTGCGCCCCGGTCGAGAAGAAACTCCGCGCCCTGTGCCCGAGCCTGGCCCACGTTGCGCGCCGACACTTCGAGAATCATCACGCCATGCGCCCGTGCGATCTCCGCCGAGCGATCGGTGCAGCTGTCGAGAACCACCAGCACTTCCACGCATTCGCCCTTGAGGTCGGGGTGTGCAGCCGCCTGCTTTATCGTTTCGAGACACAAGTCGAGTAACTGCTCTTCATTGTGCACCGGGATCAGAATGCCGATCATCGGAGAATTCCTGTTCTGCTACGGATGTTCCATCACGACTCCACAGGTCCAGCAGGAAATCCTGTTCGTGATGACTGAAAAGTCGGTGCATGGACAAGCGTGCAGCAAGGATGTCGTGAACCGCCTCGGCGTTCAGCGGGCAGCCTTCGATATCGGGCCGCCAGTGACAGGCGAGCAACTGGCCGTCCGGTGCCAGGGCCGCCAGTGCGCGGTCGATCAGGCCGTGCAGGTCGTCGGCGTCCAGGTAATAACCCATCTCGCTGAAGACGATCAGGTCGAATTCGCCCTGCGGCCATTGCTGCGGCAAACGCGCTTGCAACACTCGGGCATGGGGCTGATCGGCCAGACGCTTGCGTGCCAGGTCCACCGCCAGATTCGAGGTGTCGCAGCACACCAGTGCATCGCAGCGCCCGGCAAGGTCGGCACTGAGTTCGCCGTTGGCACAGCCGGGCTCGAATACCGAGCGGTAGCGTTCGCGGGGCAGAGCCGCCAGGGTCAGGGCGCGCTTGCGCCGTTCATACCAGCGTTGCTTGAATGCCCACGGGTCATCGTTGTTGAGAAACAGCTCATTGAAATAACTGTCCTCGACGCTCATGTGAACACCACTTCAAAGGGCTGCAGCAGCCTTTCCAGCACTGCGTCCGGCAAAACCGGGGAAAGACCGATGGCCGGATCACCCTGCAACTGACTGGTGAACGCCTGGGCGGCATTGCGTTTATGGGCCAGCGTCACCGGATCGAGCAGCAGCTTGCGCGCTCTGTCCCACGGCAGACGCTGGTCTTCAGGGTCAGCCCAGTGCCAGGCCCAGACCGGCACTTCGTGGAACTGTGCTCCGGTTGACGCGCAGGCCTTGGCACTGGCTCTGCCGACCGCTTCATGGTCGCTGTGGCCATCTTCTGCCCAGGTGGCGAACACCACGTCGGCAGGGCCCAGATGCTGTTCAAGAAAAGTCACCAGATGATCTTCCGCTGCGGCCACGGCGCCGTCCTGAAGGCCACCACGCAACCACTCAAGGCGCTCGGCAGGTATGCCGAGGCGATTCAAGGCTTCGGCACTTTCCTCAGGTCGGGCTTTGGACAGACGATCGACGGGCCAGAGCGCGGAGCCCGGATGGCTGGCTGTACCATCGGTGACCGAGATCAGTAACAGATTGCGTTCCAGTTGTGCCAACTGGCTCATCAGACCGCCACAGGCCAATACTTCATCATCCGGGTGCGGGGCGATGATCACGGCTCGGCAATTGGTCGGCACCAGCAGGTCTGCGGTGATCACAGGCAGGCCGTGCAGCCTGGTCGAAGCATTCCAGGCGGCGAGGGAAGTACCCTGGCCGGACTCGTCATCACTCACTACGAACCCTTCACTCATGCTCTATACGCTCTCATAGTGACCACGTGCGTGCAGCGGGCAACGCCTTGCCGGACAACTGGCCCAATGCGGCCAGGTCCTGTTCGGCGTGGCTCTGACGCAGGAAAACCGGCAGGTCGGTGATCAGCCGGGCAAAGTGCGGGTCCTTGCAATAAGGCCCGGCGCCGACGGCCCGGCCCACATGCTGGATCACCAGATCGGCGGCTTGCTCGACATAAGCACGGCAGCGTCTGGCAAGCACTTCGGCATTATCGGTCGGGGCCTGATCCAGGTGCGTGGCAGCGGCGCGCAACACATCGATTGCGGCATGCAGCGCTACGTCCGCAGCGCCGAGGTGCGCGAGGGCGTGCGGCTCTTCGCGCTTGCCGACATGGGCCAGCAGGCGCTGCGCAATGGCGCGTGATGCGCCGTACCAACAGGCCGCGATGCCGATGCCGCCCTGCCAGAAGCCAGGTCTGTCGAGATAGCCGCCGGGCGAACCGATCGCTTGACCGATGGCGTTGTCGAAAACCACGTCAATGCTGCCGGTCGCACCCATGCCCACTGCGCGCCAACCGTCGCTGGTCATGTGTACGCCGGGCTGGTCAAGGCGTACTGCAACCAGCTGCTGGTGATGATCGACGTCCCATGCCGTGATCAATGCGTGGCTCAACGCCGAAGCGCCTGAGCACCATGCCTTGCGGCCGTGCAGGCGCAAGGCATCACCTGCGCCGCTGATATTCACCCGTGCCTGTGGCGGCTCTGCCGCCCACATGCCCCAGGTGCTGAATTGTTCGGGGGGCGGGGCACCCAGTTCGGCCATGATTGCCAAGGCGTCTGTGTGCCCCTCGTACAACTTGCACAACCCCAGGTCGTGGCCTGCAACGCAGGCCAGCGCCCGCCAGCGCTCAAGTGTCTGACCGCGGGCAGGCAGGGGAAGCTGATCCAGACCTTCATTGACCAATGCCTGTAAGCACTCGCCCAGCGCACGCGTATCGGCATAACCGTGCTTGCGCCAGTCGAGGAACTCACTCAAGGCATCAATCATTGCTGGTCTTCACGCTTCAGTTCAAACAGCAGCAGGGAACGCGGCGTTACGGTGTATTGCGAACCGAACGCAAAGTGCTCCTTGCTGCGTGCATCATCCTGATTGGTGTCGATCAGGCACTCGTAATGGGTACCTTCAGGCACTTCCGGCAGGGTGAAATTGACGCCGTCGTGATGCGCGTTGACCACCAGCAACAGCGTGGCGTCGGCACCCGCGCGACGGATACCGGTTTCCTGTGCGCGACCATCCATCAGCATGCCCAGGCAACGGCCATTGGCATCGTGCCATTGCTCGACACTCATCTCGTTGCCATCCGGAGCAAGCCAGGTGACGTCCTTGACGCCGATCTCTTCGTTGTAGTCGCCTACCAGGAAGCGGCTGCGACGCAGGATCGGGTAGGTCTGACGCAGCTTGATCACGCGGGTGACGAACTTGAGCAGCGCTTCGCCATCTTCGTCCAGATCCCAGTTGATCCAGCCAATCTCGCTGTCCTGGCAGTAGGCATTGTTGTTGCCGTGCTGAGTGCGCGCGAACTCGTCGCCCGCAACAATCATCGGCGTGCCTTGTGCCAGCAGCAGGGTGGCGAAGAAGTTACGCATCTGGCGCAGACGCAGGCTGTTGATTTCCGGATCTTCGGTCGGACCTTCGACGCCATGGTTCCAGGACAGGTTGTTGTTGCTGCCATCCTGGTTGTTTTCGTCGTTAGCTTCGTTGTGCTTGTCGTTGTACGACACCAGGTCATGCAGCGTAAAACCATCGTGCGCAGTGATGAAGTTCACGGATGCCTGCGGACGACGGCCGCGCTGGTTGAACATGTTGCCGGACGCGGTCATGCGTGCAGCGAAGTCGGCCAGTTGAGCTTCGTCGCCTTTCCAGAAGGCACGAACCGTATCGCGGAACTTGTCGTTCCATTCCATCCAGCCTGGTGGGAAACCGCCCACCTGGTAGCCGCCCGGACCGCAGTCCCACGGCTCGGCGACCAGTTTGACCTGACGCAGCACCGGATCTTGACGGCAGGCGACCAGGAAGCTGTGGCGCTCGTCGAAACCATCGTGGTAGCGGCCCAGAATGGTCGCCAGGTCGAAGCGGAAGCCGTCGACGTGCATTTCCGAAGCCCAGTAGCGCAGCGAGTCGGTGACCATTTGCAATACGCAAGGGTGGCTCAGGTCGAGGGTGTTGCCGGTGCCCGAGTCGTTGATGTAGTAGCGCTTGTCGTCCGGCATCAGGCGGTAGTACGAGGCGTTGTCGATACCGCGCATCGACAGGGTAGGGCCCAACTCGTTGCCTTCAGCGGTGTGGTTGTAGACCACATCGAGGATGACCTCGAGCCCGGCGTGGTGCAGGTGCGCAACCATTTCCTTGAACTCGGCAATCTTGCCGCTTGCCAGGTAACGCGGGTCCGGGGCGAAGAACGCGATGCTGTTGTAGCCCCAATAGTTGGTCATGCCCTTTTGCAGCAAATGCTGGTCGTTGACGAAGGCATGAATCGGCAGCAGCTCGACGGAGGTCACACCCAGCTTGCGAATGTGCTCGACGACCGGCGCTGATCCGAGACCGGCAAACGTGCCGCGCAGCTCTTCGGCCACCTCAGGGTGACGCATGGTGATGCCGCGTACGTGGGTTTCGTAGAAAATCGTTTTGTCCCAAGGCGTGCCAACGCGCTGATCACGGCCCCAGGTGTAGGCCTCATCGATCACCTTGCTTTTCGGTACGAAAGGGGCGCTGTCGCGCTCGTCGAAGCTCAGGTCGCCGTCAGGATGGCCGATGGTGTAACCGAACAGCGCTTCCGACCACTTCAGCTCGCCGACCAGTTGCTTGGCGTACGGGTCGATCAGCAGCTTGTTGTGGTTGAAACGATGACCATTCTTCGGATCGTACGGGCCGTACACGCGATAGCCGTAGATCTGGCCCGGGTGCGCATCCGGCAGATAGCCGTGGTAAATCTCGTCGGTGTATTCCGGAAGTTCGATGCGTTCCAGTTCGATTTCGCCAGTGGAGTCGAACAGGCACAGCTCTACCTTGGTGGCGTTTGCCGAGAACAGGGCGAAGTTGACGCCCAGGCCATCCCAGCTTGCACCGAGAGGAAAGGGAAGTCCTTCACGAATGCGAGACGGGGTACTGCCAGGGTTGTCTAGCGGGGCTGAATTATCTTCTGCCGGTGTAGTGGACTTCGTATTCATGGTGACTTCCTGACGTCGAATGATTTTCTGAGCGGCCAAGGCCGCTATCGAAGCCGCGGGCTCCGATACTGACGATAATCTAAGGGGTTGTAGCAGGCCTCATCTCTGGTCAGAGCGAGACCTGCAATAATTGACCGGTGCGCGGCCAGAAGAGTTTCAAGAATTCGACGGCTTGCGCGGCTTCTTGGGAGCAGGTTTGGCGGGCGCCTCTTTGGCAGGAGCGTCGGTTGCAGCGGCTGCAGCGGGCTTGGCCTTGGGAGCAGGTTTGGCAGCCGCCTTGGGTGCAGGCTTGGGCTTGGCTTCACCAGCAGGCTTTGGCGCAGGCGCCGATTTTGCAGCGGGCTTGGCTGCGCCCTTGGCAGGCGCCTTGGCGCTGTCTACCTCAGGCAGCTTGGGCTTGGTCGATTTGCGCACACCGGACTTGTTCGGTGCCAGCGCTTCGGCCTCGGCCAGCTTGCGCGCCATTTCCCAGTGACGCTCGTCGTGACCGGAAGGTTTACCCTCCGATTCCCAGATTTGGTAAGCAAATTCGCGAATTCTTTTTTCGTCGGCACTCATCTTGAGACTCCCAGCTATTACATAGTTTGAATAAGCAAATTGACGGAAAATCTTTCAAGCGCTGCACTGAGCGGTACTTCCCGATCACTCGTCACGACAACGTCAGAAAAGAGTCCCTTCCAGTCAGAACCGGAGTCGGCAAACGGCAGCATGATCCGCGTGTCGCCCCAATTGGCAGCATTAATCAATGGAGTTTGCGCAGTACCCAATAGTTCACTGCATATGCGTGGTACTACGATGATAGCGCGCACTCCGTGTGTCTCCCGGGCAAAGGCCATCACCTGTTCGGCGTGGCTGCCCTTTATTTCCAGAGGTTGATAACTGCCCTCGCTGAACAGTCCCGGATGTTCGGCACGCAGGTTCAAGACCTTCGCGATCAGTGCCTGCTTGATGCGCCCGTCTTTCCAGTCGGTCAGCAGGTCGGCAACGCTTGCGTCTTCCGCCAGGGCCTGTTTCCGGGCAGCGTAGTCAACCGGGCGGCGGTTGTCCGGATCCACGAGGCTGAAGTCCCAGAACTCGGTGCCCTGATACAAGTCGGGAACACCGGGTACGCTCAAGCGTAGCAAGGTTTGCGCCAGACTGTTGAGCGCGCCGGCGGTGCCAATACGGTTGGCTGTCGCGCTAAGGGATTGGCGCAACGCCAGGGCTTCCGGTGCCAGCAGCAAACGCTCCAGAAATTCGCGGCAAGCGGTTTCGTAGGGCTGATTCGGTGCACTCCAGCTACTTTGCAGCTTGGCTTCGCGCAGGGCCTTCTCTTGCCACTGCACCATGCGCTTGGCGTATTCCTGGTGGGCTTGTTCGCCTTCCAGGCTCAGCGGCCAGCTGCCCAGCAGGGCCTGATAAAGCATCAGTTCGTCGCCCGCGCTGATCGTCGGCTCCTCACCCTTGAGTGGCATTGCCAACTGTCTCCAGCGCTCTACCTGTTCGGCGTACCACGGGGCGCACTCGCTCAGGACTGCAAGGCGCGTACGCGTATCTTCGCCACGCTTGTGATCGTGTGTTGCGGTGGTTAGCAGGTTGTCTGGAAACTTCTCCAGACGCTCCAGGCAGACCTGATGGAAGTCTTCCACCGGCGCACTGAAGTGCTGAGGATGGAAACCCACATCATTGCGCGACAGCAGCACGGCAGAGCGGTAGAACGAGGTGTCCTCGACGGACTTGGCGGCAACCGGGGAGGTCAGTTGCTGGAAGCGTACGCAGGCATTCTTGTAGAGCTTGCGCAGCGGGCCGCGTGGCAGTTTTCGCCACGGTTCGCCACCCAGCCAGCGTGCCAGATAATCCAGCACCTGCCAGTCGCCTTCGTTCAGGGTCGCGCGCGCGCCTTCCATTGCCTGCTGGAAATATTTGTCGTCCTGCGCCGAGCGGCCGCACACCGAGATATAGGTGCGATAAATCGGGAAGTTGACGATCAAGGCGAGCAGGGCACGGCGAATCGCACCCAGAGTGAGGTCGCGGCTCATCAAATCACTGCGAGCAACCTGCAGCAACGATTGGGCAACGTTCTCGAAATCGCCCGCCAGGGTGCCGTGCAAGACCAGATCACGGGCCACCAGCACTTCCTGATCGAAGTCAGCGGTACGTTCTGTCAGGCGGCTCCACAGCTCACCCAGAGGCTCTTCGCCCTTAGGGTCATGCTGCAGCAATGACACCTGGTTCATGAACTCGTAACCTGTCGTGCCGTCAACGCTCCAGTCTTCACGCAGCGGCTCGTCGGGGCCGAGGATTTTCTCGACGAAGATCGGCAGATGATCGATCTGCGCATGCTCGGGGCGCAGCTTGAGCAGGCCTTTGACCCGACGATGCAGCTTGCGACCGTAGCCGCGCGGGTCGGCCAGTCCATCGATGTGATCGATACGCAGCCCGTCGACCAGGCCGTCGGCAATCAGCTGAAATATTTTCCCGTGAGTGGCCTCGAATACCTGTGGCCGCTCGACACGCAGGCCGCCCAGCTCGTTAATGTCGAAGAAACGCCGCCAGTTGATGTCATCCCCGGCGGTGCGCCAGCTGGCCAGACGATAGTGCTGGCGCTCCAGCAACTGGTGCAGGCGCTGGAAGCCTTCGGGCTTGCTGGAATCGAAATGCGCGAGGATCTGCTCGATACCCTTGAGTACCTGCGGGTCCTTGGCCAGTCCGGCCAACTCGGCCCTGGCCTGGCGTGCGCGCTCATAGGCTTGCGGGAACTGCGCCAGTGCGTTGAAACGCTGGGCCATGTCCTTCAGTTGCGGCTGATCCACGGTCTGCAACAGCGAGTCGTAGGTCAGTGGGCAGATCGGAAAATGATGCTGGTAGTGTTCGATGTAGAACGAACCGCGCTCGGCATCGAAACGCAGCGGGATTTCGCCAGCCTGCAATACCGTGCCGTAGTCGCTGCTCAGGAATGGCAGCAACAATTGGCCCTCCAGCAGCGGGTCGGGCGAATTCCACTGAATGTCGAAGAACTCTGCATACGGGCTGCGACGGCCCCATTCCAGCAGGTCCAGCCACCATGGATTGTCGGCACCGCCGACTGCCATATGGTTGGACACGATGTCGAGAATCAGGCCCATGCCGTGCTCGCGCAAGGTCTCGACCAGGCGCAGCAGGGCAGGTTCGCCGCCCAGTTCCGGGTTGATCACCGTAGGGTCGACCACGTCATAGCCGTGCATCGAGCCGGCACGCGCTTTGAGCAGTGGCGACGCGTAGAGGTGGCTGATACCCAGACTGGCGAAGTAGGGCACCAGCGGTACGGCGTCGTCGAGGGTGAAATCCTTATGGAATTGCAGGCGCTGGGTGGCACGCAACGGTTGTAATGGACGGGTCATTGATCACGCTCCGTAGCCTGCAGCCGGGATCGGGAGAGTAATTCCAGTCGTCGAGCAGCATTCGGGTTATCAAGCAGAGAGGCCGCATCGCCGGGAAGACGTCTGCGCCAGTTGGGGTGACTGTCAATGGTGCCGGGCAGGTTGGCCTGCTCCTCGACACCCAGCGCGTCTTCTATCGGCAGCAGTACCAGTGGCGCACGTGTATGACCCAGGTAGCTGATGCTCGCGTCGATGATCTGGGCCGGGTCTTCAGTCTCGGAGGGCAGACTGTCGATATTCTGGCTCAAGGCACGTCGCAGGCTTTCATATTCCCGCGTGCGCTCTTCGCGCCACTGCGATTCATGCTGTTCGTCAATGTGGCCAAGACGGGCATTCCATTCGATATCCAGTTCGCTGAGCCAGCCTGCGAGAGTGGGCAGATCGTGGGTACTGGTGGTCGCCAGCGCTTGATCCGACCAGTCGAGAATCGGCTTGAACTGACCATTGTTCTGTTCGAACAGCAGTACGCGCATGCCGAGAATCGCTCTGGCGCTGAGTTTTTCGCTCAGGCCTTCTGGCACCGTACCGAGGTCTTCACCCAGCACGATCGCCTTGTGTCGCCAGGATTCCAGACTCAGCAGGCGAAGCATGTCATCCAGCGGGAAATTCAAGTAAGCGCCTTCGCTGGGAGGTGCCCCTTGCGGGATGACCCAGAGACGCTGCAAGCCCATGACATGGTCGATACGCAACCCGCCGGCATGGGCAAAGTTGGCCCGCAGCATCTCGATGAACGCACGAAAACCATTACGCTTGAGGCCATCCGGCGAAAACGCGGAAATCCCCCAGCTCTGGCCGGCACGGTTGAGAATGTCAGGGGGGGCGCCGACGGTCAGGGCCGACAGCAACTCGTCCTGGCGGCTCCAGGCCTGGCTTCCGGCACCGTCGGCACCCACTGCCAGATCGGCAATCAGGCCGACGCGCATGCCGCTGCTGCGTGCTGCAACCTGTGCGCGTTCGAGACCACGGGCTATGAGCCATTGGGCGAAGGCGTGAAAGCTGATTTGCTCGCTATGGCTTTTGGCAAATTCTGCGACTGCGTCACTGCGAGGGTCTTTGAACTGCTCCGGCCATTCATGCCAGTTGTTGCCGATGTTCAGCGTTTCGGACTCGGCACACAGCGCCTCGAAGCGGCAGTGATTTTCCAGCGCTTCGCCACCGCTGTGGCGGAAGCTGTTGAAGTCTTCGTGCAGCGGGTGATCACCCGCACTGAAGCCTTCGTAAAGCGCGTGAAGCGCTTTCCATTTGGCGTTGGCCGCAGCTGGCCAGTCGATCAGCGTCTGTGTTTCAAGGCGCTTCATCTCGTCGCCGACACGCGCGTCTTCGATTGCCTGACGCCACGCACTTTCACCGAGAATCGCACCCGGCGACGCATACAGACTGTTGAGAAACAGCCTGCTGGAAGGGGAATAAGGACTGTAACGGTGAGGGTCGTTGGCGAACATGGCGTGGATCGGGCTGATACCCAATGCGTCGGCACCTCGCTCGCCAGCAGAGCGCAAGACCTTCTCCAGTGCTTCTGTGTCACCAAAGCCGCCATCACCTTCGCGGCGCAAGCTGTAAAGCTGAGCGGTCAACCCCCAGCCGTGCGGCTTCGAGGTATCGGTAGCCATTGCCATGCTGAAGCAGGTTTTCGGCGCGACCGCGATGGTCAGGTGCTGGCCGGCAATTTCCAGCTGTTGATAGCCGGGCGGGGCCAGTGCCGGGAGCTCTGCATTCGAGGTGAGTCTGGCATCCAGCGAAGAACCGTCTTCGAGGTGTAGCGTGAATGGCGTTTGTGGAGCAAACCACTGAGACAGGTCCAGGTTGCTTTCCACATCAACCGTCAGCAGTGGCGGGGCACTGGCACCGTGACTGGCTTTTTGCAGGCGCAGCAGGCTGGCATCGATAGCCTCGCCGTTTTCAGCAGGATAGCCCAGCGCCTCCAGTACCTTGCGCAGCACATCAGGGCTGACGGTCTGCGGCCGAGCGTTGGCATCGACCCAGTGCACCGACAATCCTGCCTCGGTCGCAAGCCTCTCCAGTTGCTCATTGTTCATCCTGTTCCTCCAGAACATCACTCGCTTTCAGGCTGACAATGGCCGTGTAAGCATTGAGGGTGCCGGGTGGGGAAAGTTCGGACGATTTTTCGGCGCTGGAGAATATCTCGCGGGCACCCGTTTGTGGTGGCGCGTCGACCGCATGCTCGCTGAGATTGAGGTCGATACGCAGTTCGCTGCCATCGCCCAGCGTCCAGCGCGCGCTGACCGCCTTGTCGCCGAGAATATCGGTACTCAGGAAGCGTGCGCCCTGCAGGCGTGGCATGATTTCCTGGTGCCGTAAAGCCAGCAACTGCGTGTAGAACTGCAGCCAGCTGCGATGATCCTGACCTATGTCGGTGTCGAGATCGACTGCGGAAAATGCCGGGCGTGAGGCTTCGAACGTCTTGATGTCGTTCGGATCAGGAATGTGCTCGCGCTTTTCCGGGTCGGCGAACGCGGCGAAATCAGCGAACTCCTTGCGACGTCCTTCGCGTACCGCATCGGCCAGTTCGCCGTGGTGGCTGGTGAAGAACAGAAACGGCTCGCTGGCCGCCCATTCATCGCCCATGAACATCAGCGGAATCATCGGTGAAAGCAGCAGCAGGGCGGTGGCGGCTTTCAATGCCGCAGGCGCACAGAGTTGCGGCAAGCGTTCACCGAGTGCGCGGTTGCCGATCTGATCATGGTTCTGCAGAAACAACACAAAAGCCGACGGCGGCAGGTGCGCACTTGGCTCGCCTCGCGTATGCCCGTGGCGCGTCGGTTCGCCTTGATAGACAAACCCCTCGCTGAGCAGGCGCGCAAGTTTTTGCGTCGGCTCTTTGGCGAAGTCGGAATAGTAGGCGTCGGTTTCACCGGTCAGCAGCACGTGGAGGGTGTTGTGCCCGTCGTCGTCCCACTGTGCATCGAAACCTTTTTCCAGAAGGCTGGCCTGGTTGAACTCGTTCTCCAGGTTCAGCCACACGTGTCTGCCGGGTTCAATGCGGCTACGAACCCGCTCCGCGAACTCCGGCAGGAAGGTCTTGTCGCGAATGGCGTGAACAGCGTCCATGCGCAGGCCGTCGAAGCGGTACTCAAGGAGCCACATCAGGGCATTGTCGACAAAAAAGTCGCGCACCTGCGGACGTCTGAAGTCGATCGCATCGCCCCACGGGGTGTGCAGGTCGCTGCGGAAAAACTCCTTGGCATAACTGCCCAGATAGTTGCCGTCCGGGCCGAAGTGGTTGTACACCACGTCCAGGATAACCATCAGGCCAAGACCGTGAGCGGTGTCGATCAGGTGCTTGAGCTGTTCAGGCGTGCCGTAGGACGATTGCGGAGCATAATGCAGAACGCCATCGTAGCCCCAGTTGCGATCACCGGGGAACTGCGCAAGCGGCATCAGCTCGATCGCGGTAACGCCCAGTCGGGCAAGTCGCGGCAGGTGCTTTTCCACCCCGGCGTAGCCACCCATGGCGCCCACGTGCAGCTCATAGATCACTGCTTCATGCCATGGACGACCGTTCCATGCAGTGTTCTGCCATGAATAAGCGTGAGGGTCGACTACGAGGCTTTCAGAGTGAACATCATCAACCTGTGCCCGGGAGGCGGGATCAGGAACGTCCAGCTCGTGGTCGATCCTGAAGCGGTAGCGGGTACCCGCCTTGCAGCGGGCCTCAAGTACGAACCAGCCGTCGGACTGCGGCAGCATGGCCAGTGACTGGCCATCCTGCAGTTCGACATTCACGAATGAGGCATCCGGTGCCCAGAGGGCAAACCGGGTGTGTTCAGGGTCCAACAAAACGGCGCCGTGGCGCCAGTTATCGTCTGTACGCAGTGGCATCCATTAAATCCTTAACCTAGTAGTTGCTGGAAACGCTCACGTTTTTCTTCAACAGGTCGCGATAGAGATCTGCGTAGGGCTCTACTGCCTGATGCCAGTTGAAGGGAGCCGCCATGGCACGGCAGCGCATGGCGTTGAGCAGCTCCGGATGGGCGAAGACCTGGAAGGCGCGATCCAGTGCCTGGGTGTAGCTTTCGACTGTCGATTCATTGAACAGGAAGCCAGTGACACCGTCTTCGATCGTATCGGCCAGGCCGCCGGTATTGCGTGCGACAGGCAACGAGCCGAAGCGTTGCGCGTACATCTGGCTAAGCCCGCACGGCTCATAGCGGGACGGCATCAGCAGGAAATCGCTGCCGGCGAACATGCGTCGTGCGTCGGTTTCGTTGAAGCCGATGCGCACGCCGACACGTCCGGGGAAGCGGGCAGCCAACTCGCGCATGGCCTCTTCTTCCTCCGGTTCACCGCGGCCGATGATTGCGATCTGCCCGCCATTGTTGACGATGTGCTCGGCGACGCCGATCGTCAGGTCAAGACCTTTCTGATACACAAGGCGCGATACCACCGCGAATAGCGGCCCGGTCGAGGCGTCCAGTTCGAACAGCTCACGCACATAGTCAGCGTTGATTTCCTTGCGCGTCCATTCGTTGGGCGCAAAGTGGCAGATCAGGTGTTCGTCGGTGGCCGCATCCCAGCTTTCGTCAATGCCGTTGGGGATGCCGCTGAGCTGGCCCTTGTTGGCCTTGCTTTGCAGGAAGCCTTCCAGGCCGCAGCCGAACTCCGGGGTGGTGATTTCCCGAGCGTAGGTGGCGCTGACGGTGGTGATGTGGCTGGCGAACGCCATACCCGCCTTGATGAACGACAGCTGGCCGTAGAACTCCATGCCCTCAGGGGTAATGGCGGAGTCCGGGATACCCAGCTCACGGCTCGAGGCTGTGCTTACCGTGCCTTGATAGGCTAGGTTGTGAACAGTGAAGATGCTGGGCGTGGACTGCCCGCGCCAGCGCATGTACGCAGGCGCCAGGCCGGCTGGCCAGTCATGGGCGTGAACCAGCTCGGGGCACCACTGGCTCTTTACTTCGCCGGCGGCGAACTCGGCGGCTGCCAGGCCCAGGCGGGCAAAACGAATATGGTTATCAGACCAGTCGCGACCGTTGCTGTCGGCGTAAGGGGTGCCTTCGCGCTCGTAAAGCTCCGGGCAGATCAGCACGTAGATCACCAGGCCATCTTTCATGTCCATGCGACCGACCTTGCAAGGTGGCAGTGCTGCATGCCCGCCCAGCTGGCTGATGATATGGATCGGATTACCGCTGTTAATGACCTGCGGATAACCTGGAATCAGTACTCGAACGTCGTGCAGGTGACGCATGGCTCGCGGCAGTGCGGCAGACACATCGCCCAGCCCACCGGTTTTCACCAGATCGGCCAGTTCGGAGGTCACGAACAACACTTTGCGTCTGTTGACCTGGGACATGGTCGGCTGAGGCTGGACAGTCGACGTTGGCATTTGCAGCACAGGAACGCTCTTGGTAGAGAACACCGGCAGATGAGTCAGCTCGCCGACAGGCTGGTTAAAACTCTCTCCCTTCTGGGTTTTCACAGCGGCGCTAATCATCAATTTTTCCCCTTAAAACAGTCTTGGTGCATCACTTGATTTTTATTGGCCATTTCCTATGGCCGGGTACACATACGTGCACTACGCAAGATCGATACCCGTTTGGACCATGCATAGTGACAAAGCGGTGTGATGTCGCCATTACCGGATGTCAGCCAATAGCATAGATGCTCTAATCAGCTGACCCGGCGGTTTTGGAGAAGTTTCGACTTTTTTATTTGCGAATGTCTGGCACAGGCTTCGACGCCCCGTGTGGTGGCAGGCTGCAGGTGGCAGCCCGGCTGTCGCTGCGCTTTTTTACCGCTTTTTTCTACGTCCCGAGGGGGCGTTACCGGCCGTCGGATCGTTGGACAATCGCGCCCAGGCGCTTGGTTTTCATCACTAAATAGCGCTGGTGTCGGGCTGTGATGGGCAGCAACGGTGCAGAATGCCTTTTCCCGGGGCGTGTAGCGGTCAATCTTCGGGCGCGACGAGAAAATCCCTACATCTTCGCTGGAACATTTTGGCGCAGGGCAGGATAGAATCAGGCCACAAGTCCCGGCCTTGACGCTGGCCTGAGGCATTACCCTTTGACTGATTTCACTGAATCACTCTGATCGAATTGACGAGGATGGAAATGGAAGCCCCCGAGGTACTGGTACTGCAAGCGAGTTACACCAATCCTGTGCACGCGGATGCGATCGGGTTCGTTTTGAACGAGTATTCGATGGATGCCATGGGTGCAGGACGGCCTCTGTCGAACGACACCCGTCAGCAGTTGGCAATCGAACTCGCGAAGCGTCCGTATGCGTTCAGCGTTCTGGCATTCATTTCGGGAGAGCCGGTGGGGCTGGTCAACTGCTTCGAGGGGTTTTCAACCTTTGCGTGTCGTCCACTGGTCAACATTCATGACGTCGCGGTGCTCTCGCAATACCGTGGCCTCGGTATCAGCCAGAAAATGTTGCTCAAGGTCGAGGAGATTGCACGCCAGCGTGGCTGCTGCAAGCTGACGCTTGAGGTTCTGGAAGGCAATGAGGTCGCACAGGGTGCGTACAGAAAGCTCGGTTTCGACAACTATCAGTTGAGCCCTGAAACGGGGCGTGCCATGTTCTGGCAGAAGGCACTGTAGAGAGCCGAGTCGCCAGGGTGGCTTTTTTGATCGTTCAGGTGCAGGCCGAACGGGTCGGAAGACGGAACAGATGGCGGGGACCAACAGAAGGGCAGGTCAGGTGGGCAAGCCGGATTATCGGACTTGCCCTGAGGCGTTTTGAAGAATGATACAGTTGCGGTCAGGCTTGAAGCATCTTGCCGGGGGCGGATAACTGCGATTGCTGCAGCATCGAGCTCAAATGAGCCACTTTTTTCTGCAACTGCTCGCGCTCTTCTTTTAATGTGCGCAGTTCATCACGACGGATAGTGACGTACAGGGTTTGTGGTGCAAGTGCTGGTAGTACAGTGCCCATTGCTCACCTCGCAAATGGCGGATTCAACCTCAGAGAGGTCCGTGGCAATGACTTTCAATCCCTGACCGCCGCTGCTTACCCTCTCTATCGGCATCGATTTTGATTTCTTTTGCATGATTTTGGAACTTTTTTATTTTTAATTGTCGCGAATGTTTATTAATCGCGACAAAATGCACCACAGGGGGGCGCTCGCGTCTTCATCTTCTCCAAGGGAACCGACGTTCCGCCTCGCTTGACTAATCAGCATGCTCGCAACCGTCGATGCGCTGGACGGCAAACGAGGCACCTTTTTACGATTTAAGGAGCACCTTCATGCAACTTGGGATTATTGGACTGGGCCGTATGGGCGGCAACATCGCACGCCGTCTGATGCTGAATGGTCATACGACTGTGGTGTACGACCGTGATGAGGCATCGCGCAACGCCCTGGCCAATGACGGTTCGACTGCGGTCGCAGATCTGAAGGAACTGGTCAGCACGCTCTCCAAGCCCCGTGCTGTCTGGGTAATGCTCCCGGCCGGTGCGCCGACCGAAGACACCATTCAGACCCTCAGCCAGTTGCTCGACGCCGATGACGTGATCATCGATGGCGGGAATACCTTCTACAAGGACGACATCCGGCGCGCTCAGGAATTGACTGAAAAGGGCCTGCATTACGTCGATGTCGGCACATCAGGCGGCGTCTGGGGTCTCGAACGTGGCTACTGCATGATGATCGGAGGCGAGGCCGCCGTTGTCGAGCGCCTCGATCCGCTGTTCGCGACATTGGCTCCGGGTCTTGGCTCGATCGAGCGCACCCGTGACCGCACCTCGACCGATGATCGCGCCGAACGTGGCTATATCCACTCCGGCCCTGCGGGTTCCGGGCATTTCGTGAAGATGATCCACAACGGCATCGAATACGGAATGATGCAGGCGTTCGCCGAAGGCTTCGATCTTCTCAAGCAGAAAAACTCCGAACTCCTGCCGCCTGAGCAGCGTTTCGACCTGAACACGGCGGATATTGCCGAAGTCTGGCGTCGTGGCAGTGTGGTGTCGTCCTGGCTGCTGGACCTGACCGCCGACGCCCTGGCCACCGACCCTCACCTGGATGCATTCTCCGGTTCGGTTGCCGACAGCGGTGAGGGTCGCTGGACCATCGAAGCGGCCATCGAGCAGGCGGTTCCGGTTCCTGTGCTGTCCAGCGCCCTGTTTGCGCGTTTCCGTTCCCGCCAGACAAGCTCGTACGCAGACAAGATGCTGTCCGCCATGCGCTTTGGATTTGGTGGCCACAAGGAACCCAAGTAATGGGCCTGTCGCGTGGCAGTGCCGAGCAAAAAACCGAGGTAGCCCCACCCACGACGCTGTTTCTGTTCGGTGCCCATGGCGACCTGGTCAAGCGCCTGTTGATGCCGGCGCTTTACAACCTGTCACGCGACGGTCTGGTGGATGAAGGGCTGCATATTGTCGGCGTCGATCACAATGCGATCAGCGATGCCGATTTTGCGAAAAAGCTCGAGAACTTCATTCGTGATGAAGCCGCCGGCAAGGTTGCCGGCGGCGGCAAGGATCCGCTCGATCCTGCGTTGTGGAGCAAGCTGGCCGAGCGCATCAGTTACGTGCAGGGCGACTTCCTCGACGATTCCACCTATCAGGACATCGCCAGCAAGATCGAGAGCACCGGCACCGCGAACGCGGTGTTCTATCTGGCCACCGCGCCGCGGTTTTTCAGTGAGGTCGCCCAGCGCCTGGGCTCGTCAGGTTTGCTGCAGGAAACCGAAGACGCGTTTCGTCGTGTCGTGATCGAAAAGCCGTTCGGCTCCGATCTGGCCAGTGCGGTCGAGCTCAATGGCTGCCTGCTCAAGGTCATGAGCGAGAAGCAGATTTACCGGATCGACCATTACCTGGGCAAGGAGACGGTGCAGAACATTCTGGTCAGCCGTTTCTCCAATGGCCTGTTCGAGTCGTTCTGGAACAATCACTACATCGATCACGTACAGATCACGGCGGCGGAAACCGTAGGCGTTGAAACCCGTGGCAGCTTTTACGAGCACACCGGTGCCTTGCGTGACATGGTGCCCAATCACCTGTTCCAGCTGCTGGCGATGGTGGCGATGGAGCCGCCTGCCGCTTTCGGTGCCGATGCCGTTCGCGGTGAGAAAGCCAAGGTGGTCGGCGCGATCCGGCCCTGGAGCCAGGAGGAAGCCCTGGCCAATTCGGTGCGTGGCCAGTACGCGAAGGGCGTGATGGGCGACAGGCAGGTCGTCGGTTATCGTCAGGAAGATCGCGTGGAGCCGGACAGCAGCACCGAGACCTACGTTGCACTGAAGGTCATGGTCGACAACTGGCGCTGGGTGGGTGTGCCGTTCTACCTGCGCACCGGCAAGCGTATGAGCGCACGCAGCACCGAAATCGCCATTTGCTTCAAGCCTGCTCCGTACGCGCAGTTCCGCGATACCGAGGTCGACCGGCTCAAGCCCAACTACCTGCGGATCCAGATCCAGCCTAACGAAGGCATGTGGTTCGACCTGTTTGCCAAGCGTCCAGGCCCGAAACTGGAGATGGAAGATATCGCGTTGGGCTTCGCCTACAAGGATTTCTTCGAGATGCAGCCCTCTACCGGGTACGAAACCCTCATTTATGACTGCCTGACCGGTGATCAGACGCTCTTCCAGCGTGCCGACAACATCGAGAACGGCTGGCGTGCCGTGCAGCCGTTCCTCGATGCCTGGGCCGCGCAGCCGCAAGTGCAGCTTTACGAGGCTGGCAAGGATGGCCCGCAAGCGGGTGAAGAGCTGCTGAGTCGTGACGGTCGGGAATGGAGAGAATTGAATGTCTGAACTGCCTGTACAGTTCCTGTTGTCCGACATCGACGGCACGTTACTGCGCCGTGATCACAGCCTTAGCCAAGCCAATATCGACGCCGTCAAGCGCCTGCGTAATGCCGGCGTTCACTTCACGCTGGCCAGCAGTCGGCCGCCCAGGGCCATGCGCCAGGTAATCGAAGCGTTGAGCGTGGATCTGCCCACCGTGGCGTTCAATGGCGGCACCATCACCCATCCTGATGGCAGCCTGCTGGTTGCTCATCGCATTGACCCGCGCGCCGTTCGCATTTGTCTGGAGTTGTTTGCCGGGCAGAACGTTGCCATCTGGGTGTTTGCCGATGATCAGTGGCTGCTGCTCGATCCTCACGCCGATTACGTCGATCATGAGCTCCGTGCACTGGGCTATGGCTATGTTCAGGTCGAGAGTTTCGAGCCGTATCTGGATCGCGTCGACAAGATCGTCGCGGCCAGCGCCGATTTCGAGTTGCTCAAGACCCTTGAGGCGCAGCTCAATCCGCAGATCGAAGGGCTCGCGCTGGCGGCCCGTTCGCAAAAATACTACCTGGATGTGACTGCGCTGGAGGCCAACAAGGGTTCCGCTCTGGTCGCGCTGGCGGACTATCTGGGCGTCGACCTGTCGCGTACGGCGGCCATAGGCGACGGCGGTAACGACGTGGCGATGTTCCACAAGGCAGGCTTGTCAATTGCGATGGGGCAGGGCGAGCAGACAGTCAAGGGACAGGCTGATCATGTTACTGATAGCAATGAGCAGGACGGAGTGGCCAACGCCATCGAGCGTTACATTCTGAGCGCCTGACCGAACGGTGTTCCCACGTTAACGAATCATCATCACGACGGGCATTTCTGAATGGCTGCACTGATCGAAGACTACGCATTGCTGGGCAACTGCGAGACGGCGGCGCTGGTCGCCCGTGATGGTTCGCTGGACTGGTTGTGTTTCCCCCGCTTCGACTCGACGGCCTGTTTCGCCGCGCTGCTGGGCGGTGATGAGCACGGCCGCTGGAAGATCGCGCCAACCGCCGAGGTTATCGCTGTCGAGCGTCGTTATCGCGACGGCACGCTGATTCTCGAAACGGTTTTCGAAACCCGTGACGGTCGCGCCATGCTGATCGATTTCATGCCCATGAAGACCTCCGGCCACGTGGTGCGCATGGTGGTCGGGCTGTCCGGTCGGGTCGAATTCGCTGTGGATCTCGCCATCCGTTTCGATTATGGCAGCAGCGTGCCCTGGGTCGAGCGCAAGGATGCTCATACGCTGACAGCAGTCGCCGGGCCGGAAATGCTGGTTTTGCGCAGCCCCGTGGCCCTGCACCCACAGGATCATCACACGGCCAGCCGTTTTCACGTCGATGAAGGCGAGCGCAAGGTCTTCACGCTGGCCTATCAGGCATCCTTTGCGCCCTTGCTCGATCAGATCGATGCCGACCAGGCCTTGGAAACCACCGCAGCCTATTGGCGCGAGTTTTCTGATCGCTGCCCTGACGTCGGGCCGTGGACGGCGCAGGTAAAGCGCTCGCTGATTACGCTGAAAGCCATGACCTATGCGCCTACTGGCGGCATCGTTGCGGCCGTGACCACCTCATTGCCCGAACAGTTGGGTGGCGAGCGCAATTGGGATTACCGCTATTGCTGGTTGCGCGACGCCACCATGACCCTTCTGGCGTTCATGAATCTGGGCTATTTCGAGGAAGCTCAGGCCTGGCGGGACTGGTTGCTGCGCTCGGTTGCCGGTAACCCGGAACAGATCCAGATCATGTACGGCGTAGGCGGCGAGCGGCGTCTGCAGGAATACGAGTTGCCCTGGCTGAGTGGCTACGAACACTCGCTGCCGGTGCGTGTCGGCAATGGTGCGGCGACGCAGGTTCAACTGGATGTCTATGGCGAAGTGGCCGATGCGATGATCCAGGCGCTGCGCGGCGGTATGGCGCAGCATCCGCGCAGCGTGGCGATTTCCAAGGTGGTCATGCCTTATCTGGAAAAGATCTGGCACCTGCCGGATGCGGGCATCTGGGAGATACGCTCCGAGCCGCGCCACTTTACGCATTCGAAAGTCATGGCCTGGGTGGCTTTTGACCGTAACGCTACGCAGATCGCCCAGGCTGCCGAGAACGATGAGGATCGTGCGCTGGCAACGCATTACCGGAAAGTGGCGGACGAAATTCATGCCGATGTCTGTCGTAACGGTTTCGATGCCGAGCTTGGCAGCTTCGTGCAGACCTATGGCTCGACAGAGGTAGATGCCAGCCTGCTGCAGATTGTGCTGACCGGTTTTCTCGCGCCGGAAGACCCTCGCGTTATCGGAACCGTCGCACAGATCGAGCGCACGCTGATGCAGGATGGTCTGCTGTTGCGTTACGACAACGAGCGCAGTGTCGATGGTGTTGCCGGTCGTGAAGGGACGTTTCTGGTCTGTTCGTTCTGGCTGGCCGATGCCTATGTCTTGCTCGGCCGGGCTGATGATGCCGCGCAGCTGTTCGAACGGTTGTGCGGTTTGTGCAATGACGTTGGCCTGCTGGCCGAGCAGTACGATCCGAAGGGTGGGCGCATGCTGGGCAATTTCCCTCAGGCGTTCAGTCACATCGGCATCATCAATACTGCACTGAACCTGCACCGGGCAGTATGCCCGGCGCTGGCCCGTACTTCCGGTGTGCTTGAAGAGGCCTGATCAGCTGTCGCGGCCAGCCTTGCGGAAGGTCAGGTTGATCCGTTGCTCACCCAGCTGCGGATGCTCGGCCTGCTTGATGGGCAAAATGCCGTGGAAACGCAACCTGTCCTCGCCACCCCAGACCACTACGTCGCCATGAAACAGGGAGATGCGTTGAGTCTTGTCGCTGCGCAGCAGGCCACCGAACTGAAAGATGGCCGGTATGCCCAGTGATACGGAGACCACTGGCCAGCGATGGTCGTATTCGTCTCGGTCCTGATGCAGGGACATCTTGGCGCCCGGAATATAGCGATTGATCAGGCAGGCGTCAGGCACGAACCCGGCATAGCAGGCTGCCAGTGCGGCATCCTGCGCCAGCTGCATGAATACGTCCGGCATCGTCGGCCAGGCCTGTCCTGTTTGTGGGTCGGTTGCGCTGTACCGGTAACCGTGACGGTCGGTTATCCAGCCCAGTTGTCCGCAACTGCTCAGTGCTGCAGACATGCTCAGACCGCTGGGAGTCTGCATATGCCGGAACGGGGAGAGGCCCAGTGTTTGTTCAAGGGCGGACAGCAGTTGCGGCATGGCGGTCAGTGCAAAGCCTCTGAACAGCCATGACCCGGGCCCGATCCGCTCATCGCTGCGAGGCTGGGCCGTCTGGCCTGCGAACAGGTCCAGCGTGGCGGGAGTGTCACCTTTGCGTTGCATGATCGGATCGAGCTCCGGTAAGTATCAGAGAGCCTTGCTGACCTTGACCTCGGTAATAAGGTCGTTGCTCTCGCCGTGCATCTTCTTCAAGGCGGCCTCGGCTTCTTCGGTGGATGCCGATTGCAGTTGGGCGAATTCGAAGCGGCGTTCGCCATTGAGCTTGTAGCTGACGGCAAATTTGGTCGTGCGCGGGGCTGGATTGTTCACGGTGACTCCTTGCATCATCCCAGGCGAGAGGTCGAGCGCCGGACGATCTTGATCTTGTGAGTAAAGGGCAGTTTGCGTCCGGCATTGGTATCTGCCTTGCGCCCTGCGGTATCGATGGTGATGTTCCAGAAACCGGTGCTTGGCGCGGCGATCTTGGCCGGAAATCTGTCAAACGCACCGCCATGATAGGTGTGCCGACCACCATTTTTGAAACTGCGAAAATTCGCATCGTTCATCAGGCGAATATTGCAGGTCTGAGAGCACTCGATGACGACAAGATCGTCCTCGTTGAGATGCTCACGCTGGTGTACGAATTTCATGACGGGCTCCGAAATGGGGGTTTTTCTGAAAAATCAAAACGATAGCATGCGACGCCCGCAATTTGACGTCGGTGAGTATTAATTTGCCGTGTTTCCGGGAAAAAATGCCTCAGTCGGGATTTAATTGCGTTGAGGCTTGTCGTAGGACCTTTATTTGGAGGCTTTGTATGAAACTGGCTGCTGTAGTAGTCCTGGCTCTGGCAATCACTGGCTGTGCCACAGTGAACGACATTGAGCATACACCCCCCACCATGAACGTGATGTCGGGCAAGAATCCTCAGGAATACGCCGATTGCTTCGCTGGCAAGATCAGCAGC
The DNA here is from genome assembly GCF_020312195.1 of Pseudomonas sp. P129. Lineage (NCBI taxonomy): Bacteria > Pseudomonadati > Pseudomonadota > Gammaproteobacteria > Pseudomonadales > Pseudomonadaceae > Pseudomonas > Pseudomonas sp. P129. Next base: position 336,921 of record NZ_JAGPYS010000004.1, read on the forward strand.
AGTCGCAAGCCGCCTCTGATCGAGCCTCGCCATGACGGCCTGCGGGTCATCGTCGCGCAGAAACTCAGCAAGTCACCCGCAGCAGTAGTGGATATCGAGAGCCGCTCGGGCGGAAGTACGATCAAGGTCTACGAACGACTTGCCAATGTGCCCATCCGTTTCAGGGATGTGCAGAACGCTGCCGAAGCGTGCATTTCAGGCTAATCGGTCAGGCTTGGTCAGCTGGCCCTGTCCGCGGTGGGCAGGGCGGCAGACCTGATTACTTGCAGACCACCAGCACGCTGCGGCTTTTGTAGTTGCCAACGTCCACGCCCAGCGTCTTGTCGCTTTCGGCAGGCTGTGGGGTGCCATCTGTGCCAACAATTTCATAGCCTGTGCCTGCGCAGGACGCATCCGCTTTTTCGTAGCAGCTTGCCCAGGACATCGCCTCGCCGGAGCAGTCGATGCTCAAGCCCTGTTTGCCGTTTTTCAGGTAGGTGTTGGAGGCGGTTGCGCAGCCGGTAAGGCCCAGCACAGCAATAATGGACAAAATTCTGATCATGTTTTTCGCTTCGAGATAAGGCCAGGGAATTAACAAATGCGAGCGTTGGACTGGTAATAGGTGCCATCGTTCCGCCATGTTTTGCATCATAAACTGCCTGCCTCCCGCTTGTCGCCGCCTTGCCATTCACGAAGCCTGATGTAAATGCTGCAGCTGTCCGGAAAGGCATTCCGAGCCTGCTGTGCTGGCCCTGAGGGTCGTTTAATGGTGTTCTGCGCTGCATTTATGTACAGGCAATATCCAGAAAGTGCGGAACTATCTGTACGAGTATTCCTCTATCATGGCATCGGACGGCCAAAGGCAGCATTGTAAGGTGACTGCCTCATCATTAGACTGCGCCGTTAACACCAACAGCCCTTACCAAGGACTTTTATGATCAAGAAATGCTTGTTCCCAGCAGCCGGTTACGGCACTCGCTTCCTGCCAGCGACCAAGGCCATGCCCAAGGAAATGCTGCCGGTGGTCAACAAGCCACTGATCCAATACGGTGTTGAGGAAGCCCTCGCTGCAGGCCTGACCGAAATTTCCATCGTGACCGGTCGTGGCAAGCGCGCTCTTGAAGACCACTTCGACATCAGCTACGAGCTCGAGCACCAGATCAAGGGTACTGACAAGGAAAAGTACCTGGTCGGTATTCGAAAGCTGATCGACGAATGCAGCTTCTCGTACACCCGTCAGACCGAAATGAAGGGCCTGGGCCATGCGATTCTCAGCGGTCGCCCGCTGATCGGCAACGAAGCGTTCGCCGTGGTTCTGGCGGATGACCTGTGCGTCAACCCTGAGGGTGATGGCGTGCTGGCGCAGATGGTCAAGCTGCACAAGCATTATGGCTGCTCGATCATCGCCATCCAGGAAGTCGATCCGCAGGAAACCAACAAGTATGGCGTGATCGCTGGCGAAGAGATCAAGCCAGGCCTGTTCCGCGTGACCAACATGGTTGAAAAGCCGAAGCCTGAAGATGCGCCGTCCAACCTGGCGATCATCGGCCGCTACATCCTGACTCCGGACATCTTCGAGAAAATCGAGCAGACCGAGCCGGGCAAGGGCGGTGAAATCCAGATCACCGACGCCTTGATGAAGCAGGCTGCCGAAGGCAATGTGCTTGCGTACAAGTTCAAGGGTGAGCGTTTCGACTGCGGTGGTGCTGAGGGTTACATCCAGGCTACCAACTTCTGCTTCGAGCACTTCTACAAGACCGGCAAAGCTCATTGATACCTGAATGACGATGCTGTGAAAACGCCACCTCCGGGTGGCTTTTTCATTTCTGAATAGCCGCCGTGCGGTTATGCTGTAACTCTGCCCAGGAGATAGCAATGGCCTTCGATTTTGATCTGTTTGTAATTGGCGCCGGTTCGGGCGGTGTCAGGGCAGCACGTTTTGCTGCCGGTTTTGGTGCGCGGGTAGCCGTGGCCGAAAGCCGTTATCTAGGTGGAACCTGCGTCAACGTGGGGTGCGTTCCCAAGAAGTTGCTGGTGTACGGAGCGCATTTTTCCGAGGATTTCGACCACGCCAAAGGATTTGGCTGGTCATTGGGCGAGGCCAGTTTTGACTGGTCCACGCTGATTGCCAACAAGGACAGTGAGATCACCCGCCTCAACGGCATCTATCGTAAATTGCTGGTCGACAGCGGCGTTACTCTGCTTGAAGGCCACGCAAAGATCGTCGGGCCGCAGCAGGTCGAAATCAACGGTCAGACCTACAGCGTCGAGCGCATTCTGATCGCCACCGGTGGCTGGCCGCAGGTGCCTGATGTGCCGGGACGCGAGCATGCCATTACGTCCAACGAGGCGTTTTACCTCAAGACGCTGCCAAAGCGCGTGGTGGTCGTGGGTGGTGGCTACATTGCCGTGGAGTTCGCTTCGATCTTCAATGGCCTGGGCGCCGATACCACGCTGGTCTACCGCCGCGAACTGTTTCTGCGTGGTTTTGATGGCGGTGTTCGTACCCATCTCCACGAAGAGCTGCTCAAGCGTGACATGACGATTCGCTTCAACAGCGATATCGAGCGCATCGACAAGCAGGCCGACGGCAGTCTGCTGTTGTCCATGAAAGGCGGCGGCACACTCGAAACCGATTGCGTGTTCTACGCAACAGGGCGTCGGCCGATGCTCGACAACCTCGGTCTGGACAGTGTCGACGTCAAGCTGGACGAGCACGGTTACATCAAGGTCGATGAGCATTACCAGAGCAGCGAGCCTTCCATTCTGGCCATCGGCGACGTCATCGGAGGTGTGCAGCTGACCCCGGTCGCGCTGGCTGAAGGCATGGCGGTCGCGCGTCGACTGTTCAAGCCCGAGCAGTATCGCCCGGTAGACTACAATCACATCCCGACGGCGGTTTTCAGTCTGCCGAACATCGGTACGGTCGGTCTGACCGAAGAAGATGCAATCAAGGCCGGTCACGATGTGCAGATTTTCGAGAGCCGTTTCAGGCCAATGAAGCTGACCCTGACCGATGATCAGGAGCGCACATTGATGAAGCTGGTCGTCGATGCGAAAACCGACCGCGTGCTGGGCTGCCATATGGTGGGGCCGGATGCTGGCGAAATCGTCCAGAGCCTGGCCATTGCCATCAAGGCTGGCGCGACCAAGCAGGTATTCGACGATACTATCGGGGTGCACCCGACCGCAGCAGAAGAGTTCGTCACCATGCGCACGCCTGTCAAACGTTAAGTCACGCAGCGCCCGGAGTTCAGGAAGAGCTCCGGGGTAAAGGCTTGAAGAGGATGGATCCCGACGTGAATAGAGAACAACCACCGGCCAGAATGCCATTGCATTCGGCTGAGCAGGATCGCGAAGTCGCGCAGTACATCGACGCCTTGCGTGAAAGCGAGCGTCAGTTCAGGACATTGGCTGACAACATGAGCCAATTGGCCTGGACTGCCAGCCCCCGAGGGCAGGTCCACTGGTACAACGAGCGTTGGTATGCCTACACCGGTGCCTCGCTTGAGGCCATGACGGCCTTGGGCTGGCGCTCGGTTCTGCATCCTGAGCATCGCGAGCGGGTGATGGCGCGTTTGCAATACTGCTTTTCCACCGGTTCGATCTGGGAAGATACCTTCCCGATCCGTGGCAAGGACGGTGCGTTCAACTGGTTCCTGTCGCGCGCGTTACCCCTGCGCGATGCGCGGGGCCACATCACCCACTGGCTGGGTACTCACACCGATATCACCGCTCAGGTCAATGCAGAAGAGGCGTTGCGCGAACTCAACGAGAGTCTTGAGTTACGCGTCGCCGAGCGTACGCGTGAGCTGGAAACCGCCAATAAGTTGCTGCAGGCCGAAATTGCCGAGCGGGCGATGGCTGAGGAGGCCTTGCGTCATGCGCAGAAGATGGATGCGATCGGTCAGTTGACCGGGGGCATCGCCCATGACTTCAACAATGTACTTTCCGGCGTGATTGGCGCACTGGACATGATCAGGCTGCGTGTAGCGGCCGGGCGGATCGGTGAGGTCGCGCGCTACCTGGATGCGGCAGCGAGCTCGGCGAACCGTGCTGCCGCGCTGACCCGCAGGCTGCTGACATTTGCCCGCCGGCAGTCGCTCAACGTCACTGTAGTGGACGTCAATTGCATGGTCCGCTCCATGGAGGAGCTGTTGCGAGGCACGGTCGGCGCTCATGCGCATCTGGAGATCGAGCTGGAGGAGGGGTTGAGCGCGGTGCGCACCGATGAGCACCAGCTGGAAAATGCCTTGTTGAATCTGGTCATCAACGCTCGCGATGCTGTGCCTGTCGGAGGGAGGCTGTGCGTGCGCAGTCGCTCGTTAACACTGGCGGCGCAAAAAGAGGGTTTGCTGCCTGGCGACTACATACAGCTCAGTGTTGAAGATAACGGCTGTGGCATTGCTCAGGACGTTATCGACCAGGTGTTCGACCCGTTTTTCACCACCAAACCGGTAGGTCAGGGAACCGGGCTGGGTTTGTCGATGGTCTACGGCTTTACCCGGCAGAGTGGCGGGCACGTGCATATAGAAAGCACTGAAGGTCAGGGCACCCGGGTTCATTTGCAGCTGCCATGCGGCAAGGCTGCGGTTGCCTGAAGCTTCTGGTCATGGCTTGTTCGATGGCTTCTTTCCGGTGGCTTTAGGCTTGTCCGGCTGATCGAGCCTGATCTGCAGGTTCTCCAGTGCTGCTTCCTTCTTGGTCAGCAACAGTTCCAGCATGCGGCTCTGTTGCTGCGCATCGGTCATGCCTTGTTTGAGCGCGGCGTTTTCGTCCTGCGCGCCGCGTAACCGTTCTTCCAGCAGGGCGCATTGGGTGCGGGCGTGCTGCTGTTGTTCTGCGAAGGCAGCATTCTGTGTGTTGGCCTGCTTCAGCTGGTCGGTCTGGCTGTGCAGTTCGCGCAGGGTGTTGCGATTTTCAGCCAGCAGTCTTTCGTTGTCTCGATTGAGCTGTGTGATGTTTTCCTGGTGCATGGCAAGGCCTTGTTGTGCCTGTCGCAGTTCCATTTGCAACTGCTGAACCTGACCTTCGTGGCGTCGCTGCTCCTGCTCGCGTTGTTCCCTGATCGCGTTGCGATAGTGCTCCAGCGCCTCGCGTGCGTGCTGGTGTTTTTCTTCGAGGGAGTGGATCTGCCCGTCCTTGTCGTGCAGGCGAGTCTCCAGGTCCTGATTGGCCTGAAGCAGTCTGGCGTGTTCTGTCTGTACATCCTGCAGTGTGCGTTGCGTGTGGAGCAGGGCGGCAGCCTGCTGTTCCAGTGCCTCGTCGCGTTGCTGTACGTGTTTTTCCAACTGGCTGATCTGCTCCTGAGTGGCCGCAAGTTGTCGCTGGAGGGTGTCGCGTTCGGCCTGGTGCTGATCGTGCGCCTGATCAATACGCTCTTGCGCCTGCTGCTGAAGCCTCTGGGCAAGATGAGCCACCAGATCGCTCAATTCGTCATTGATATCCGGCGCCGGGGCGTGTGTGGATTCGAGCTCCTTCAGATAGCGGTGAATGGTGGTTTTCGAGCCCGTATTACCCATTTCGATACGTACCGCATCGATGCTGGGGTTTTCGCCTCGGGACAGCAGCGATGCTCTCGCTTTCTGCACTAATACCTTATTTACACCGCCGCGGGCCATGCTCTCTCCTACGATTTCGTACTGTGGTATGTACTCCGTAATTACATACTATATATTTTGAAATAATTAGCTATTTTTTGAATTAATTAACACGGGATATTGGCGTATTATCCCGTGTCAGGCGCTGTCAGCTCCTTTTGACGCGTCGCTACCGGTACACCCGAGCAGGTTTGAGCCATGAATGACGTTGATCGCTATATCGAGGCGGCGACCCGCGACAACACGCGCCGCAGCTATCGGGCTGCCATCGAGCATTTCGAGGTGACATGGGGCGGCTTTCTGCCGGCGACCAGCGAAAGCGTGGCGCGTTACCTGGCCAGCCACGCGGGAACGCTGTCGGTCAATACCCTGAAGCTGCGCTTGTCAGCGCTGGCCCAGTGGCACGTCAGTCAGGGTTTTGTCGATCCCACCAAGGCACCGATGGTGCGCAAGGTCATCAAGGGCATTCGTGCGCTGCATCCTGCGCAGGAAAAGCAGGCCGAGCCATTGCAGCTACAGGATCTGGAAAAAGTCATCGCCTGGCTGGAGATCGAGATACGCGAGGCAAAGGCGCAACACGACCAGCCGCGTCTGTTACGCGGTCGACGTGATTCGGCTTTGATCCTGCTGGGGTTCTGGCGCGGGTTTCGCAGCGACGAGCTTTGCCGCCTGCAAGTACAGGACGTCAAGGCCATCGCCGACTCGGGAATCAGCCTTTATCTGCCGCGCAGCAAAGGTGATCGCGACAACCTGGGCAGGACCTATCAGACTCCCGCGTTGCAGCGGCTGTGCCCGGTGCAGGCCTATATAGAGTGGATCAACTGTGCGGCACTGGTACGCGGGCCGGTGTTTCGGGCCGTGGACCGCTGGGGTAATCTAAGCGAGGAGGGGTTGCACGCCAACAGCGTCATCCCGTTGCTGCGTCAGGCCCTCCAGCGTGCAGGCATCGCCGCCGAGCACTACACCAGCCACTCGCTGCGCCGTGGCTTCGCCAGTTGGGCGCACAGCAACGGCTGGGACCTCAAGTCACTGATGTCCTATGTAGGCTGGAGGGACATCAAGTCGGCGATGCGCTACATTGATGCCGCTCCGTTCCTGAGCCCATCGGAGGCGGGGAGCGGTCCGAAGGTTTCTTCTATCAATAAGCTGCCTTCATAGTGAAAAGCAATCAGTGACATCAGGTTTGCCAATGAGCGATTGTCATCGATCATGCGTAAGCTTCACTTCATCGAATTCACAACCCATCCAACCCATCAGGAGATATACCGATGCCTATCATCAACAGCCAAGTAAAACCGTTCAAGGCTACCGCATTCAAGAACGGCGCTTTCGTTGACGTCTCGGACGCTGACTTCAAAGGCAAGTGGTCTGTCGTATTCTTCTACCCGGCCGACTTCACCTTCGTATGCCCGACCGAGCTGGAAGACCTGGCTGACAACTACGAAGAGTTCAAGAAGCTGGGCGTTGAGATCTACAGTGTCTCGACTGACACCCACTTCGCTCACGCTGCATGGCACAACACTTCGCCAGCCATCGGCAAGATCCAGTACACCATGATCGGTGACCCGACCCTGACCATCTCCCGCAACTTCGACGTACTGATCGAAGAAGCCGGTCTGGCGGATCGCGGTACTTTCGTGATCAACCCTGAAGGTCAGATCAAAATCGTCGAGCTGAACGACGGCGGTGTTGGCCGTGACGCTTCCGAGCTGCTGCGCAAGATCAAGGCTGCTCAGTACGTTGCCGCTCACCCGGGCGAAGTCTGCCCAGCCAAGTGGAAAGAAGGCGAAGCTACTCTGGCTCCGTCCCTGGACCTGGTTGGCAAGATCTGAGTCGCATGAATCGGCTAGGGGCGTTGAGCTCTTGAGCAAGTAAACCGCATCGCCCCAAAAAACGCCCGGGCGGTCATCGCCTGGGCGTTGTTATTTCTACCCTTTGTAAACAGGAAGCCGCCACATGTTGGACGCCAATCTTAAAGCCCAGTTGAAATCCTATCTGGAGCGGGTTACTCGCCCCATCGAGATCGTCGCGTCCCTTGATGACGGCGCGAAGTCCCAGGAAACGCTTGCACTGCTCAATGATGTGATCAGCGTTTCCAAGGACGTCACCCTGAATGACAGCGGCACCGACGCACGTACTCCGTCGTTCTCGCTGAGCAGCCCTGGCCACGATATCAGCCTGCGTTTTGCCGGTATCCCCATGGGTCACGAATTCACCTCGCTGGTCCTGGCGCTGCTGCAAGTCGGCGGCTATCCACCCAAGGTCAGTGCGGAAACCATCGAACAGGTTCGCGCGCTTGAGGGCGAATTCCATTTCGAAACCTATTTCTCGCAGTCCTGCCAGAACTGCCCGGACGTTGTCCAGGCACTGAATCTGATGGCAGTACTGAACCCTGGTATCAAGCACGTCGCTATCGACGGTGCGCTGTTCCAGGACGAAGTCACCGATCGCAAGATCATGTCGGTACCGAGCATCTATCTGAACGGTGAATTGTTCGGCCAGGGCCGCATGGGCCTGGAAGAGATTCTGGCCAAAATCGACACCGGTGCCGGTGCGCGTCAGGCGGAAAAACTCAACGCCAAGCAGGCTTTCGATGTGCTGGTCGTGGGCGGTGGCCCCGCGGGCTCTGCGGCGGCGGTCTACGCTGCCCGCAAAGGCATCCGCACCGGTGTTGCCGCCGAGCGTTTCGGTGGTCAGGTGCTCGACACCATGGCCATCGAGAACTTCATCTCGGTACAGCATACCGAGGGGCCGAAACTGGCCGTGGCGCTTGAAGAACACGTCAAGCAGTACGAAGTCGACATCATGAACCTGCAACGCGCCGACAAGCTGATCCCTGGCGCAGCCGGCGAGTTGCATGAAGTGAAGTTTGCCAGCGGTGCCAGCCTCAAGGCCAAGACGTTGATCCTTGCCACCGGCGCACGCTGGAGGGAGATGAATGTGCCGGGTGAGCAGCAGTACCGTAACAAGGGCGTGGCTTATTGCCCGCACTGCGACGGTCCGTTATTCAAAGGCAAGCGCGTCGCTGTCATCGGTGGTGGTAACTCGGGTGTCGAGGCTGCAATCGACCTGGCCGGTATCGTGTCCCATGTGACACTGCTGGAGTTCGACGTGCAGTTGCGTGCCGACGCGGTGCTGCAGCGCAAGCTGCACAGCCTGCCGAACGTGACCGTGATCACCAGTGCGCAAACCACTGAAGTGACGGGTGATGAGCAGAAGGTCAACGGCCTGCGCTACAAGAACCGCACCACAGGCGAAGAGATCACCGTGCCGCTCGAAGGTATCTTCGTGCAGATCGGTCTGCTGCCCAACAGCGAATGGCTCAAAGGTGCCATCGAGCTGTCGCCGCGTGGCGAGATCGTGGTCGATTCCCGTGGAGAAACTTCGGTGCCGGGTATCTTCGCTGCCGGTGACGTGACAGTCGCCCCGTACAAGCAGATCATCATCGCCCTGGGCGAAGGTGCCAAGGCCTCCCTGAGCGCTTTTGACCACCTGATCCGTACCTCCGCACCGGCTTGATCGGACAGCGGTAAACAAAAAGCCCCGTGAGCGATCACGGGGCTTTTTGTTTTTCAGGCTGATCGCTTCCTTGCCGGAGCGATCACCGCCAGTCTCAGAGCGGTGTAGGCTGGATGATCTCTACCCAGTAGCCATCCGGGTCCTTGATAAAGGCCAGGCTGTTCATGCGGCCGTCGGACAAGCGCTTCTGGAAGTCGACGCCCAGGCTTTCGAATCGCTCGCAGGCGACTTTCACGTCAGGCACCGACACGCAGATATGGCCAAAGCCGCGCGGGTCGCTGTTACCGTTGTGGTATGACGCTGTGGCATCGCTTTCGGTACCGTGGTTATGGGTCAGCTCCAGAATGCCGGGGATCGACTTCATCCATTCGTTGCGCGCAGCGTCGTCTTCCGGGATCTGCGCCTTGTCGACCAGCGCCAGGAAGTACAGGCTGAATTCGGCTTCCGGGAAGTCTCGTTTTTCGACCAGGCTGAAGCCCAGTACGCGGGTGTAGAAGTCCAGCGATTTGGTGATGTCCTTGACGCGCAGCATGGTGTGGTTGAACACAAACTGCCGGGTGGCCGCTTCAGGATTGGCTGTGACGCCCGGTAGGGTGTTGAGTTCGTGCAAGCTCATCAATGTGTCTCCAACAGAATGTACAAATAATGCCAAATGATACGGGGCAGGGCGAGCAGTGCCAAACCCGGCTTGGATAACGTCGCGTCGGCCTTGCTCGATGCCGACAACAGGCTCAGAATTTCCGGTCAACCGTTCTGGCGACCCGATCATGATCCTTTCGCACTACCGACGCTCCGTGCCAAGCCTGTGCCTGTTCCTGCTGCTGGGCGCTGCCCAGGTCCATGCCGCCGATGCAATGATCGTCTGGCCCGCAGGCTGGGAGGTCGAGTCGTTACCGACCGAGTCGGGCGAGCCCGTTCAACCTTCCGTGCAGGTCAGACAGCGCGCGGTTAAAAACGATCAAAGTGGAAATCCGCTGATGGTCATGGAGCTCACCCAGACGCGCCTGACGCCGGGGCATGAGGTCAACGTCCAGGGCGTTCTGCTGGAAATGCGCAAGTCGGTTCAGGTCAATTTTGCCCGCAGCGGATTGCAGAGCGCCTGCACGCATGTCCGCGAAAGCCGGCTCAGCGTGGTGCCCGCGCTCGAAACCACCTGCACCATTACCCAGAACGGTGTGCACGTGCTGACCCAGACACTGGTCGCGGCCGCCAGCAAGGATCTGGCCTGGTCGTTGTCTTATGCGGGATCGGCAGACGGCTATGCGAGCAACAAGGATGAGGCACTGCGTATTCGCGAGAGTCTGCGTCTGGACGTTACGCAGTGACATCTGCCTTTTCGCAGACAAAAAGAAGCCCGCCGAGGCGGGCATGGGGCGCTATTCCTTTAGCGGTCTTCATCATCCGAGAGTCCATGTGAAAAAAGTGTGAAGCTGCGCTGGGCTGCGCATTCGATGCTGTTCAGCGCACCGAATCATTGAGAAACAAATAGTGCTGTATCTCATCATGCTGTCGACCTGAATAATTACTCTACACACTTCAGCAACTGTTCAGGTTTGTAACTGTGTGCTGAATCGCATAATCCGGATTTATTGGCGTCATTATTCCCGCGGCATTTACCCGGTGCATTGAAGTATACGAACCGGACAGTTCACCTAATCATGTATATGAATTCCCGGCGCGGACCGGCAGGCACTGTGTGATGACGCCTGAGCGCAGCGCTGCAATGCGCAGGTGTTCATCTGCAGTGCCGGAGATAAAAAAGCCCTGCACGTGCAGGGCTTCAAGTGACAACTTGCAATCAGGCACGCAGCCATGAATCAACAGTGTCTACACCGTATTGCTCTTTCCACGCCTTGAGGCCGCGATGGTTGCCGCCCTTGGTTTCAATCAGCTCGCCGGTGTGCGGGTTCTGGTACACCTTGACCACGCGTGCACGGCGACGCTTGGGCCCTGCGGGTGCAACCAGCGAGGTGGCACTCGAAGGGTCAAGGATGGCGATGATGTCACGCAGGCTTTTGCCGTAGGTGCCCATCAGGTCCTGGAGCTTTTGCTCGAATTCGATCTCCTTCTTCAATCCGGCGTCATTCTTCAACGATTCCAGCTGTGCAAGCTGTTCCTGAAGGGCTTTCTCTGCTGCTCGAAACTCGGCAAGTCTGGACAATTAATATACTCCAACAATGTAATGGCTGTTGTCAGCCCTATAAAGCGATGAGACAAAACTGATGGGTCGATTCGCTCACTCGAGGGTGCCCGATACCTGCGGTTTCTATGCTGAAACTTGGCCTTTGCGGCTTGTCGTTGTGCAGATAGAGGGTATTTATAACTCAGTCGCCCGCAAATGATGCACTTTTTTTTTCAGTTAGAAAATAGCCTTTCTCAAATTCGTTAAATGGCATGGGGGAACGATGTTGGATATAGGGGGTGATGTCCGTGTTGTAGGCTGAGGGGTGTTGTAAGTTATTTCCGATATTAGCCACGGATGGAAAACGTGCCATGAGAGAGTGGAGGGCTTAGAAAAAGAAATATCCCACAGGCAAAAGGAGTGTTGGGTGAGGAAATGGCCGGAATGTCTGAAGGCCACGTGCTGAAAGGCGCGTAGACCCTTCAAAGATGGCCTTTCGCCCGTCTCAGCGTTGCGTTTGTGACCCTACAGTCCCTGTTGCAGCACTGGGTCATCCGGGTTCTGCTGCTCGAGCTCGGCCAGCAGAATCTGCACGTTTTGCAACTGGCCGTTCTCTTTCCAGTACTGGATCAGCAGCACCCTGGCCTTGCGATTGGCGGGCTGGTTCTGAACGATCTGGGTCAACTGGCGCTGTGCCGCTTCGAGCTCGTTCAACGAGTGCAGGGCCACCGCCAGGTCATAGCGATAGTCATTGTTATCGGGTGCCAGTTCCGTGGCCTTGGCCAGGCTGAGCACGGCGAATTCAGCCTGGCCGTGGTTCAGCAGCCACATGCCCAGCGCATGCTGGAGCAGGGACGAGCCAGGATTGTGCTCCAGCAGCTGTGCGAAAAGGCCGCGCGCCTGCTCGGCCTGGCCCTTGCGGTCCAGTAATTCGATGTGCGCCAGCGCTGCTTCGATATTGCCCGGGTCCAGCGCGGTGGCCCGCTGTAGGGCCGCGAGCGCAGGTTCCAGGTCGCCGGTCTGCAGATACAGCCTGGCCAGTTGCAGCTGGTTTTGGGCGTTTTGCGGCTGGCTCTTGAGTGATTCCTGAAACGCCTCGGCACTTTGCTGCAGAACGGCAAAGTACAGGCCCAGCTCATCGGGGGAGAGGCCAAGCAGGGCGCCGGTGGCGCGAAACCTGACGGATTGTTCGGCGTCATCCAGCAGCGGGCCGAGCAACAGACTGCGCTGGCTGTTGGAGACCAGCCTGACGCTGACATCGATGGCCGCTTCGCGCACTTGCGCGGACGGGTTACTCAAGGCCGCATCGAGCAACTTGAGGGCCTGGGGGCTGGGGTAGTCGCTCAGTTCGGCGAGCAGGCTGATGCGTTGTGCGTCAGACAGGTCAGTCCGCGCCAGTTGTTGGTACAGCACGCGCGCGGCACCGGGTTTGCCGTCATGTGCCTGCTCCAGCGCCTGGGCATAGGTATGACTGAGCTTGGCCGGGGCCGTCTGGACGGGCATGCGCCACCACCAGAAAACCAGCGAAAGCACCAGCAGCGCTGCAGCCGCTGCGCCGATCAGCCAGCGACGTCGAGAAGTGGGTTGAGGCGATAACCCCGTGGTAGAAAGTCTGGGCATATCGATTTCCAATGCTTGACGGGTTGCAGCTTCGGGGAGTGGCTGGCAGCTGTCAAACGGCAATCATGATGCAGCCGGATTTCAGGCAAAAAAAGCCCCGCGGCCTGATCGGGCGCGGGGCGGGTTTACCGGCTTTTCAGGTTCAGGCCTGAGGTTGCCAGCCGCCACCCAGTGCCTTGTAGATGGCCACAATGCCACGGTACAACTCGATTTCTGCCTGCGCCTGAGCGTCCTCGGCCGCCAGGCGCTCGCGCTCGGCATCCAGCAGGACCAGAAAGTCCGCCGTGCCTTCGCGATACTGCACCGACGCCAGTCTGGCCGCCGAGCGACTCGCATCGCTCTGGCGCATCAGTGAGACCAGCCGCTGCTGGCGTTTGTCGTAGTCGCTGAACGCGTTCTCCGACTCTTCCAGCGCGAGCAGCACCTGCTGCTCATAGTTGGCGAGTGCACCCTCGGCATCGGCGTCGGCACTGCGAATCTGCGCCCGGACACTGCCCAGATCGAAGGCCGCCCAGGTGATGCTGGGGCCTAGCGACCAGGCTCTGGCCGCTGACGAACCGATCTGCGAGCCGCGTCCGGCGGTAAAGCCCAGAAACCCGCTCAGGCTGACCCTTGGGAACAGATCGGCAGTCGCGACGCCGATACGGGCGGTCGAGGCAGCGAGTTGTCGCTCGGCTGCGCGGATGTCGGGCCGATTGCGCAACACTTGCGTCGGGTCGCCAATCGGCAAGGCCTTGGCGATGGCCGGCAGCTTGCTAGGGCTCAAGTCGACGCTGAGGTTTTCCGGACGCTCGCCCAGTAACGTGGCGATGCGATTCCGTTGGCGAGCCTGCTCGGCCTGCAACTGCGGAACGGTCGCCTCGACGGCGGCCAGTCGTGCCTCGGCACGCACCACATCCAGCTCGTTGCCCACGCCCGCATCGCGCAATTGCGTGGTCACGTCCTGAGAACTCTGCTGATTTTTCAGGTTGTCGCGGGCAATGGCTTCACGCAGTTGTGCGCCGCGCAGTTGACCGTAGGCGTCGACCACCTCGGCAATCAGCGTGACCTGCAGCTGATAGAGGTTGGCCTCTGCAGCGTCCTGATCGGCATCGCTGGCTTCCAGCTGGCGCTGTATACGTCCGAACAGGTCCACTTCCCAGGCCATGTCCAGGCCCAGGTCATAGCGCTCGCTGTTGACCCGGCGCTCGGTGATGCCGGGTTGCTGACCCTTGCCGATGTCGCTGCTGGCGCGGCTGGTCACCACTGGCATCACATCGTTGGCGACGTCATCGCGAATGGCGCGCGCCGACTTGAGCCGGGCGAAGGCGACGCGCAGATCGCGGTTGCCGTCCAGTGACCGGGCTACCAGTTTGTTGAGGGTCGGGTCCTCGAACTGCTGCCACCAGACCCTGTCCACTTTGCTGCGGTCATAGTTGCCCTGGGCGGCGGAGGCCAGTTTCGCTGGCGCCGTGGCCGGCGCCTGGTAGTCCGGGCCTACGGCGCAGGCCGCCAGTGCCATGACCAGCAGGCTCGGGATGAAGACTTTGTACGCACTCATCAATGCATCTCCGCAGGCAGGTTTTGCTGGCTGTTTACCCTGGCGGCCTTGCGGGCCTCCTGGCGTTCGACGTAATTACGGATAAGCACGTAGAACACCGGCGTCAGCAGCAGGCCGAAGAAGGTGACCCCCAGCATCCCGGAGAACACCGCGACACCCATGGCATGGCGCATCTCGGCACCTGCACCGCTGGACAGCACCAGCGGCACGACACCCATGATGAAGGCGAACGAGGTCATCAGGATCGGACGCAGACGCAGGCGGCAGGCTTCCAGTACCGCATCCAGCGGGCTCATCCCTTCGGCCTGTTTGTCCTTGGCGAACTCGACGATCAGAATCGCGTTCTTGCACGCCAGGCCTACCAGTACGATCAGGCCGATCTGAGTGAAGATGTTGTTGTCGCTGCCAGCGATCATCACCCCGGCAATCGCCGAGAGCAGGGTCATCGGTACGATCAGGATCACCGCCAGCGGCAGGCTCCAGCTTTCGTATTGGGCTGCCAGCACCAGAAACGCCAGCAGCACACAGAGCGGGAACACGAACAGCGCGGTATTGCCCGAAAGGATCTGCTGATAGGTCAGGTCGGTCCATTCGTAGATCATGCCGGTGGGCAGTTCCTCGCGAAGCAGTTTCTCGACTGCTGCCTGAGCCTGGCCAGAGCTGTAGCCCGGTGCCGCTGCACCGTTGATTTCAGCAGTGATGAAGCCGTTGTAGTGCATGACGCGGTCAGGGCCTGCGGTATCGCTGACCTTGACGAAGGTCGCCAGCGGGATCATCTCGCCCAGGTTATTGCGCACCTTGAGCTGACCGATCTGATCGGCATCCTGACGGAACTGCTGTTCAGCCTGGACATTGACCTGATAGGTGCGGCCGAAGCGGTTGAAGTCGTTGGCGTACAGCGAACCCAGATACACCTGCAGGGTGTCGAAAATATCGCTGACTGCCACGCCGTGGGTCTTGGCTTTCTCGCGGTCAATCGCGGCATCGACTTGCGGTACGTTCACCGTGTAGCTGGTAAACAGTCCGGCCAGTTCCGGCACGCTGCGGCTTTTGGTGATGATGTTCTGGGTTTCCTTGTACAGCTCGTCATAGCCGAGGTTGCCACGGTCCTCGATTTGCAGACGGAAGCCGCCGATGGTGCCCAGGCCTTGTACCGGTGGTGGCGGGAAGATCGCCATGTAGGCTTCCTGAATCGAGGCGAACTGACCGTTCAGTGCACCGGCAATCGCGTTGGCCGAGAGGCTCGGGTCCTTGCGTTCGTCGAACGGTTTGAGGGTCACGAACACCACGCCGTTATTCGGGCTGTTGGTGAAGCCGTTGATCGACAGCCCCGGGAAGGCAATCGCATCCTGCACGCCAGGCTGCTTAAGGGCCAGCTCCGACATGCGCTTGATGACATCCTCGGTGCGGTCCAGGCTTGCGGCGTCCGGCAACTGGGCAAATGCGACCAGGTATTGCTTGTCCTGGCTCGGTACGAAACCGGTTGGTGTGCTGGCAAAGCCCATCCAGGTCAAAACCATCAGGCCCGCGTAGACCAGCAAGGCAATACCGCTGCTGCGAATGACCCTGGCGACCGTGCCGACATAGCCGTGGCTGGCTTTCTCGAAAAAGCGGTTGAATGGGCGGAACAGCCAGCTGCCGAGCATTTTGTCGAGGAACCGCGAGAAGCGATCCTTGGGCGCGTCATGACCTTTGAGCAATACCGCCGCCAGTGCAGGCGACAGGGTCAGCGAGTTGAAGGCGGAAATGACCGTCGAGATGGCGATGGTCAGCGCGAACTGTTTATAGAACTGTCCGCTGAGCCCGGAGATAAACGCCGCAGGCACGAACACGGCGCACAGCACCAGCGCCGTCGCGATGATCGGCCCCGTCACTTCGGCCATGGCCTTGTGCGTGGCGGCGACCGGTTCCAGGCCCAGCTCGATGTTCCGTTCGACGTTCTCCACCACCACGATGGCATCGTCGACCACGATACCGATCGCCAGTACCAGGCCGAACAAGGACAGCGCGTTCAGCGAGAAACCGAACATATGCATGACCGCAAAGGTGCCGATCAACGAGACCGGTACGGCCACCAGCGGGATGATCGACGCGCGCCAGGTCTGCAGGAACAGGATGACGACCAGCACTACCAGAATCAGGGCTTCGAACAGCGTGTGAATCACCGCCTCGATGGAGCCACGGACGAAGATCGTCGGGTCATAGACGATGCTGTAGTCCATGCCTTCCGGGAAGCTTTGCTTGAGCTCGGCCATCCGTGCCCGTACATCGTTGGAGATGTCGATGGCGTTGGAGCCGGGACGCTGGAAGATCGGGATCGCGACCGCAGGCTGGTTGTTGAGCAGCGAGCGCAACGCGTACTGGCTGGAACCCAGCTCGATGCGGGCAATGTCCTTGAGGCGAGTGATTTCGCCATCGGCACCGGCGCGCACGACCACGTTTTCGAACTCTTCCTCACTGACCAGACGGCCCTGAGTGTTGATTGACATCTGAAAGCTGGTGGCATTCGGGGAGGGCGGGGAGCCCAGCTGGCCTGCGGCTACCTGACGGTTCTGCTCGCGAATCGCATTGACCACATCAGTGGCGGTCAGGTTGCGTGAGGCGGTCTTGTTCGGATCAAGCCAGACCCGCAGTGAATAGTCGCCCATGCCAAACAGTTGCACGTCACCGACGCCGCCCAGTCGCGCCAGCTCATCCTTGATGTTGAGCACGGCGTAGTTGGACAGGTACAGCATGTCGTAGCGTTTGTCCGGCGAGGTCAAGTGCACAACCATGGTCAGGTCGGGGGAGGCCTTGTCCACGGTGATGCCGATGCGTGTCACTTCTTCAGGCAGCTTCGGCTCGCTGCGGGTCACGCGGTTCTGCACCTGCACCTGCGCGTTGTCCAGGTCAGTACCCAGTGCGAAGGTGATGGTGAGGGTCAGCTTGCCATCAGCGGTGGCCTGCGAGGACATGTAGAGCATGCCTTCGACACCGGTAATCGCCTGTTCCAGTGGCGAGGCCACGGTTTCGCCGATCACCTTGGGGTTGGCGCCGGGGAAGTTGGCGCGCACCACCACGGTTGGCGGCACGACTTCCGGGTATTCACTGATCGGTAGCTGGAACAGCGAGATGGCACCGGCGATCAGGATCAGCAGCGACAGCACTGCGGCGAAGATCGGCCGTGAAATAAAGAATTTGGAGAAGTTCATCGGACGAGTCCCTTAGCCGCGCGGCGCGGCAGCGCTGGCGATTTTGACGGCCGCTTTGGGCGCCACTTGTGGCAGGTTGCTGGCTTCGAGGGCCTGGCGTTGTTTGAGCAGTGCGGCGAGGGTGTCGGCGCTGGCCATCGGAGTGACTTCAGGGTCCACAGGCTGGCCGGGACGAACGCGCTGCAAGCCTTTGACGACGATGGTGTCATCCTTGGCCAGACCATTGCGTACAATGCGCAGGCCTTCGATTTTCGGCCCCAGCTCGACAGCCCGGTAAGCGGGCTTGTTGTCCTTGTCCATGACCAGCACAAACTTCTTGCCCAGGTCGGTGCCCACTGCTTCGTCATTGATCAGCACGGCCGAGTAAGTGCCGCTGCCCACCAGTTTCAGGCGTGCATACAGGCCGGGGGTAAACGCACCGTCGGCGTTATCGAACACGGCGCGGCCACGAATGGTGCCGGTCCTCGGGTTGACCTGGTTGTCGACAAAGTTCATCTGGCCCAGGTGCGGGTTGCCGGGTTCGTTGGACAGCCCCAGGTACACCGGCGTGGTCTGACCGCGCTGGCCTTTGCGGGCCAGTTCGGTGTATTTGAGGAACACGCGCTCGTCTGCGTCGAAGTAGGCGTAGACCTTGTCGGTGGAAACCACGCTGGTCAGGGCGGTGACATCGGCGGTAACAATGTTGCCAGCGGTGATTTCGGCACGGCTTACGCGGCCTGAAATCGGTGCGGTGACCCGGGTGAAACTGAGGTTCAGTCGAGCCAGATCCAGTTGCGCCTGGATGGCCGCGACACCGGCCTTGGCTTCCTGCGCCGAGGTGGTACGCGATTCGGCCAGCTCGGCGGAAATCGCATTGTTGCTGCGCAGACGCTCACCGCGCTGCGCTTCGCTGTCACTGCGCGAAGCAACTGCGCGGGCCTGTTGCAACTGGGCTTCGAGGCGGCGGACTTCCGACTGGAAAGGGCGAGGATCGATCTGGAACAGCAGATCGCCTTTCTTGACCAGCGCGCCGTCGGTGAAGGCTACCTGATCGATCTGGCCGGAGACCCTTGGACGCACTTCGACCGTTTCAGGTGCTTCGAGACGACCGGTGAATTCATCCCACTCGTTGACTGGCTGCTCCAGTACCTTGGCCACACTGACCTTGGCCGCGCCAGGCGCACTGGTGGCTTCCGGCGCACGGCCGCAGGCACTGATGACGATCAAGGCGAGGGCGGTGAGAGGATAGCGCAGATGGCTGATTGTCTGGTGCATGGGAAGTTCCGCCAATAGTGAAGAATGGGGCGGATTCTGTTGCGCACGGGGTGTTATTAACGAATCGAATAAACCGAAGGTTACTATCACCGACAATGATGAGTACCTATAGGTCTGTGAAACTCCCTGGCCGAGCGAACCTGAAAGTGGACTTCGGCCAGGTATTTGGAGCTGAAAGTGATGCCCTGACAGAGCGCCAAAAAAGCTCATGTCATATTGCTATCTCGTCGATCAATCTTTGCAATCGCCGCGACTATTAAGTTGTTCCGCGGACAGTCGATCCTTGGGTATCACGATAAATCCCCAGGAAAAATTTATGAAGTCGACATGGCTGGACAATTTGAAGGTCAGCAAAAAGCTGAGTGTAGGCTTCGGTCTGATACTGCTGGGCGTACTGACGGTCACCGCGATCGGTTACCTCAGTACCAACCTGCTGATCGAACGGCTGGGCAAGGCAGCCAAGGTTTCTGAGGTGAAGGCCGATGCGCTGAGCCTCAGGATCGCTGCGCAGACCTACACCGCCAAGCCTGACGCGAGCAATTCGCAGGGCTACACGTCGGCTCTGGACAACCTGGG
The DNA here is from genome assembly GCF_020312195.1 of Pseudomonas sp. P129. Classification (NCBI taxonomy): domain Bacteria; kingdom Pseudomonadati; phylum Pseudomonadota; class Gammaproteobacteria; order Pseudomonadales; family Pseudomonadaceae; genus Pseudomonas; species Pseudomonas sp. P129. The sequence continues at coordinate 356,322 of NZ_JAGPYS010000004.1, forward strand.
CAAGACCATCGAGGACGGCCTGAAGATTCTGACCGTTCCGGTCAACGCCGATATGCTCAGAGGGATTCGCGACCAGGCGGGTGTCTTGAAGCAAACGTTCAGCCAGTTGGTCGATAACAATCGGCAAATTGATCAGGCCATGCAGCCGCTCATCACCATTTCCGAACAGGTCAGCGGAAGTTTCGAAACACTGCTGCAAAAGACCTTTGACGACGTTTCCCGCTCGCTGGACCAGAGCGGCATCGATCAGGTGAAGATTGCCGGCGACCTGCGCAATGGCATGACCAACTTTCGCCTGGTGTTTCGCCGTTATATCAGTATCCCGACTGCTGAAAACAGGCAGATTACTTTCGACGCTGCCGACTCGCTGATCGCTCAGGTGGGCAGCGCGCGCAATCAATTGCCGAACAAGGCCGGCCCGGCGGTGGATGAGGCGCTCGCGGCGCTGCAACAGTACAAGTCGTTGATGGTCTCCATCTCGCAACTGATGCAACAGAACGATCAGATTCGCGACAGCCTTCGCCAGCAGTCAATGGACATCGTCACCAGTGCGGAAAAACTGATGGCGGGTCAGGTGGTCAGTGCCAATAAAGAAAAAGACAGCGCGGTAACCCAGTTGCTCACGGTGGCGGTGATCGTATTGCTGCTGGGTATCTTCGCGGCGATCCTGATTACCCGTCAGATCACCCGTCCGCTCGATTCGACTGTGATCGCGGCGCGTCGGATTGCCGACGGCGATCTGACCAACGACCTCAGCACCAGTCGCCAGGATGAGCTGGGCCTGCTGCAAAACACTATGCAGCACATGACTGTATCGCTGCGCACCCTGATTGGCGGTATCAGCAATGGCGTGACACAAATTGCCACGGCAGCCGAGGAGCTTTCAGCCGTCAGCGAGCAGACCAGCGCGGGTGTCACTCAGCAGAAACTGGAAGTCGATCAGGTGGCGACCGCCATGAACCAGATGGCGTCCACCGTCCAGGAAGTGGCGCAGAACACTGAAGATGCATCGCAGGCCGCCAGACAGGCCAGCGATCGTGCCGCCCATGGCAGCAGCGTGGTGCAACACGCCACGCGTGAAATCAGCCAGCTCGCCGGTGAAGTGGGACAACTGGGCGAGGCCATGCAGCGCCTGATTCAGGACAGTGACAAGATCGGCGGCGTCATCGATGTGATCAAGGCGGTGGCAGAACAAACCAACCTGCTGGCCCTCAATGCGGCGATCGAAGCTGCACGTGCAGGTGAGCAGGGCCGTGGCTTTGCCGTGGTGGCCGATGAGGTGCGCTCGCTGGCTCAGCGTACACAATCATCCACGACTGAAATCGAGGCGCTGATAAAGTCCTTGCAGGATGGCACCGGCGCAGCGTCGGAGCTGATGAATGCCAGCCGTCAACGCACTGAAGGCACCGTGGCGCTGGCGCGGCAGGCCGAAGAATCGCTGCTTGAAATCACTCATTCGATCGTGACCATCGAGCAGATGAGTCAACAGATCTCTGCTGCCGCTGAAGAGCAGAGCGCCGTGACCGACGAAATCAATCGCAGTGTCATCAGCGTACGCGATATTGCCGATCAGTCGGCCACGGCCACTGAGCAGAGCGCGGCGTCTACCGTGGAACTGGCGCGCCTGGGCAGCAACCTGCAGGAAATGGTTGCGCGCTTCCGGATCTGATGGTCGCCACTTTCAAATCGTTGCGAAGTTCAAACGTCTCACCCTGTAAAAAGAGCGGCGCTGGCAATCAGCGCTGCTCCACCCGCTGCAGAAACCTTCGGGTCCGCTCGTTTTGCGGATTCAGCAGAATTTCGCTCGGGGTGCCGTCCGCCACGATGCGGCCTCCCTCCATGAACAGCACCCGGTCAGCGATATCCTGAGCGAATTTCATTTCGTGGGTTACCAGTAACATGGTCATCTGAAACTCGTGGGCAATCGAGCGAATCACCGCCAGGACCTCGCCGACCAGCTCGGGGTCGAGCGCTGACGTGACCTCATCGAACAACATGACCTGCGGACGCATGGCCAGCGCTCTGGCAATCGCTACACGTTGTTGCTGACCACCGGAAAGCTGGCTCGGATAGGCATCTGCCTTGTGCGCAAGCCCGACCAGCCCGAGGTATTGGTGCGCGCGCTCAAGGGCCTCTTCGCGAGGCAGTCTGAGTACCCGTAACGGCGCTTCGGTGACATTTTCCCGCACGGTGAGGTGCGGGAACAGGTTGAATTGCTGGAACACCATGCCTACCCGATGTTCTACCGGAGCCTTGCGCGCGCCAGGCCAGCGCCATCCGGATGCGCGCGCGGGCACTGCTTGGCCTGCGACTTCTATGCTGCCTTGCTGGTAGTTTTCCAGCCCCTTGATAAGGCGCAATACCGTTGATTTGCCCGAGCCGCTGGGGCCGATCAAGGCGACTTTTTGACCTTGAGGAATGCTCAGGTCCAAGTGGTCGATAATCCGGTTGTGGCCGAAGTCCTTGACCACGTGTTTCAGCTGTATCTGCGCGGTGGTGACGGGCGGGATTGCGGTGTGTGCGAGATCAGACATGGCTGCGTCTTTCCAGGTATTTGAACAGCAACGAAGTCGGTACGCTGATTGCCAGAAACATCAGCGCCATCACCGTGTACGGTTCGTTGTAACGATAGGTCATGCCGGCGATCTGCTTGGCGGCCTGAAACAGTTCAGGGATGGTAATCACCGCCAGGAGCGGGGTTTCCTTGAACATGCCGATCAGGTAATTGCCGAGCACCGGCAGCATGGGTTTCAACGCCTGCGGCAGGATGATGCGCCGCCAGGTGTCGCTACGATTGAAGTCCAGGGCGCGTGCGGCTTCCCATTGTCCGGCCGGGATGTCGTCAATGGCTCCGCGATACGCTTCGGCAATGTAGGCCGCGTAATAGCAGCCAAGGCCGATCACACCGGTGGTGATCGCCGGAAAGGTAATGCCCGCCAGCGGCAGGGCGAAGAACAGTACATACAACTGGACCATCAGCGGCGTATTGCGGAAAAAGCTCAAGTAGCCTTTGCTCAGGCGATGCACGATGGTTATCTGCGAGCGTAGTGTCAGGGCCAGGAACAGACCGAGCAACACCGCGAGCATGAACCCGAGGACCACGACCTGCACGGTCACCAGCAAACCCTGAAACAGCTCCGGCAGAATCGACCAGGCGAATGCGATATCAAATTCCATCGTTCATCCCCTGGCCTTGCGCCACGCGGTGGCGTGCTGCTCATAGCGTCGGACCAGCCAGCTCAGTGGCCAGGCCATCACGAAGTAGCAGACCAGCACGATGCTCCAGATCAGCGTCTGCTGGCCCAGCGTGGTGATCAATTGACTGCCGGTGAAGGTCAGGTCGGTGAGGGTGATGAGCGAAACCAGTGATGTGGTTTTCAGCAGCTCGACCAATTGATTGCCCATCGGCGGGATCATGAACGGCAGGGCCTGCGGCAGAATGATTCGCCGAAACGCGTTTATCGGCCCGAAGTCCAGCGCACGCAACGCATCGCGTTGGCCCTGGCTGACGTTGATCAGCGCCGAGCGAATGATCTCCGCGCCATACGCCGAAAACGTCAGGCCCAGCCCCAGCACGCCGGTGGTCATGGGGGACAGGCGAATGCCGAACAGCGGCAGGATGAAGAACAGGTAGAACAGCAGCACCAATGCCGAGATGCCGCGCAGCACCTCGACATACACAGTAGCGAACCAGCGTAGCGCCCTGAACGGCGACAGGCGCATCAGGGCGATTACAAACGAAAGCACCAGTACCAGCAGTTCGGCAAGCACGGTGATCTGCAGGGTGATCCAGGCGCCGTGGGCCAGTTGTCTGGCAATGAAGCCTGCGGTTTCCAGTGTTGCGGCATCAACAGGCATGGCCGTACTCGTGTGGGTCAGGGCCGTTTACTGCGCGCCCTCGCGGGGCGCGGCAGGTCATGGGTTGCAGCGTTGGGCTGCGGTGATAGCCGGGTCAGCCAGTTCGTTTTCGGTGTAGCCGTACTTCTGCAGGATGTTCAGCAGCTCGCCCGACGCCCGGAGTTTCGCCAGTTGTTCGTTGAAAGCCTGTTCAAAAGCCGGGTCGTTTTTCGGCAGGCCGTAGGCGTGGTAATTCCAGCCCGGTTTGCCACTGGCGTCCGGAATCTGCTCGAAAGGCAAGGCGCGCTCGATGTCCGGACTGTTGGCTTTCTTGATCAGACTGATGACTTCGGCGTCGGGAAAATACACCACGTCCACGCGACCCGCCTGCAAGGCGGCCAATGCCTCGGTGTCCTTGTCGAACAACACCACGTTGCCGTTGGCGATACCGCTGTCTTTGGCTTCCTGGACCTGATTACTGCCAGGTTGAGTGGCCAGGCGCACCTTGGCGTTGCTGGCGACGTCCTTGAGGCTGTGCAGGTTCAGCGGGTTGCCGGTTTTGACAATGAACGCACCACCGGATCGTGTAACCGGGTTGGAGAACGCGATGACCTTGCAACGATTCGGATTGATGAACAGGCCCGCACCAATCAAGTCGAAACGACCTGCCGCCAGACCCGGCACCAGCGAACCGAAGTCAGTGATAGGCGTCTCGATCTGCTTGATGCCCAGCGGTTCGAGAATCGCCCGCAGTATCTCGACGTTGGCCCCGGTGGCTTTGCCATCGGTGCCGATGTAGGCATAGGGCTGTTCATTGGCGATGCCAGCGGTCAGGCCGTCAGTGCGACCTTTTTCCAGCAGTCCGGCCAGGGCAGGGAATGAGATGACGGCATTCAACAGCAGCGCTGAACCCATCAGGGCTGGGAACGACAGGGTTTTTATGCCTTTCATTGCGGGTGCTCGACGTAGGGAGGGATAGGGCTTCTTGCTGATACGGCCTGAGCATGCGGGTCAGGTGCGCAAGGTAGCCTGGTCTTGCCTGCATCCTGCTTCGGCAACGTTTGGTGCATAAGGTGCAACTCTATAGCTATTAAAAAAATAATTTAAATATCAATAAAGAATATGCATATACGCAGTCGCCGCCGTTATGGATGCCAAGCGTCGTGCGACCTATTGATGCAAGACCAGGTATTTGTCAGTGCGTCCCTGTTCGCAACTCCAGACGCCGGCCAGGTATCGCGGCAATCAACTCCTGGGTGTAGGCCGCTTCAGGTCTGGCAAAAACATCCTCGGCCAGACCCTGCTCGACAGTCTTGCCATGCTTGAGCACCAGTACCTGGTGGGCAACGCTGGCGACCACTGCAAGGTCGTGGGACACCAGCACGTAGGCAATGCCCGATTCGGCTTGCAGTTCGACCAGCAGGTCGAGAATCTGCGCCTGCACTGACACGTCCAGTGCCGAGACTGGCTCATCGAGCAGCAGCAGATCAGGCTGCAGGGCCAGTGCTCTGGCAATGGCAACCCGCTGACGCTGTCCACCGGAAAGCTCGCGCGGCAGGCGGTCCAGATAGGCCACGGGCAACTGCACTCGCTCTATCAATCGGCGTGCCGCCTGCTCCAGTTCGCGGCCTTTGAGCAGACCGAACGAAACCAGTGGCTCGACGATGCTTTCGAATAACGTGAAGCGTGGGTCAAGGGCTGCGAACGGGTTTTGCTGCACCAGCTGAATACGCCGTCGCAGCGGCCTGAATTCGCGCCAGCCCAGGTCGGTGACATCCTGGTCGTCCAGTAAAACTCGTCCGTGAGTGGGCTTTTCCAGGCCCAGCGCAATGCGCAGCGCAGTACTTTTACCCGAGCCGGACTCGCCGACGATGGCCAGGGTCTGGCCGGCATACACCTTGAAGTTGACGTCCTGCAGCGCCTGGAAGTCTGTGTCTTCGCCTTTTACGTAGGGCAGGCGATAGGTCTTGCCGATGTTGTTCAAGGTCAGCAGTGGCCTGGCGCTGCTCGCTACCGGGCGCGGTGTTGCCGGGCTCTTGCGTTGCCCGAACGCGGGTGCTGCTGCGATCAGCGCACGTGTGTAGGCATGGCGAGGCGCGATGAGTATCTGTTGCGGAGGGCCTTGTTCGACCAGCTCGCCCTTGTTCATCACCAGCACTCGATCGGCCCGGTCGGCCGCCACGCCCAGATCGTGGGTGATGATCAGCAGGGAAATACCACGCTCGGCCACCAGACGTTGCAGATGATCGAGGATCCTGCGCTGTACCGTCACGTCCAGAGCGCTGGTGGGTTCGTCGGCGATGATCAGGCGAGGATTGCCGGCCAGGGCGATGGCGATCAACACGCGCTGGCGCATGCCGCCGGACAGCTCGTGCGGGTACTGACGAGCGCGCAATACCGGTTTGTCCAGACCGACCTGCTGCAGCAATTCCAGCACATCGGCATCCACTGCCGGATAACGTCGACCGTGAGCCAGAAGCAGTGCTTCGGCGATTTGCCGACCGATGCGCAGGGTCGGGTTGAGGCTGACCATCGGGTCCTGCGGCACCAGACCAATGGTGCCGCCGCGAATTCGCCGTTTCTCGCGTTCGCCAGCATGGCCAAGATCGTGTCCATCGACGTGTAGCTCACCGCCGGTGATGGCGGCGTTGTCCGGTAGCAGGCCGAGTATGGCGTTGGCCATCGTCGACTTGCCGGACCCGGATTCGCCGACAATCGCCACGGTTTCACCTCGGGCGACCTGGAAGGATACGTTGCGCACGGCCTGGTTGATCTGGCCATCGAAGCGGTAGGCGACACTCAGATGACGAATGTCGATCAGTTGAGCGGTGTCATTCATCGTTGAGTCTCCTCCAGCGTGCGGGCGATGTGGTTGAAGCTGAACACCACGCCGACCACGAACAGCCCCGGCAACAGCGACACCCAGGGTGCAGTCATCAGAAAATGACGACCGTTGGCAATCAGCGTGCCCCATTCGGCGGCCGGTGGTTCGGCGCCGAAACCCAGAAAACTCAGCCCGGCAGTGGCCAGAATCGCCGCGCCGAAGTCCAGCGTGGCCAACACCGCCACCGGGCCCCAGGCGTTCGGCAGGATGTGGCGCAGCAGGGTTCGCGTCCAGCTTGCACCGCCCAGACGCGCGGCTTCGACGTACGGCAGGGTTTTGACCCGCAGCACTTCGGCGCGGGTGGTGCGCGCGAAGCCGGGGATGATCCCCACACCGACCGCAATGGCCACCGGCAGGGTGCCGAAACCGATAGCAGTGACAATCGCCAGCGCCAGTAACAGACCGGGCAGGGCCAGCAATACATCGATCAGGCGCATGATCACCGCATCGATGCGCCCGCCTGCGAAACCGGAAATCACCCCCAGACTCAGGCCGCCGGCCATGGCGATGCCGACAGCCAGCAATGCCGCCTGTACCGAGAGGCTGGAGCCATGCACCACGCGGGTATAAAGATCACGGCCCAACTCGTCGGTGCCGAACCAGTGCGCGGCATTGGGCGCGGTGAGCTTGTCGGCAGGCGAGGTGGCATAAGGTGCGTAGCTGCTCAGCAGGTTGGGTGCCAGCGCGGCCAGCAGCGCAAAGGCGACGATTGCCACGGCCAGCAGAAAACCAGGGCGCCGCAACAGGGGGCGCGTCGCTTCCACGATCCGGCTCAGGCTGCTGCGCCGTCGCCACTGCAGGGCAGGTGCGGTTTTACCCGCAATGGTTTCACTGGAAACGACCAGGCGAGCCAGGCGCGCAAGGCGGTTGTCGAAGATAGTCATGGCTTCAGGAGACCTTTGGCGTATGGGCGATGCGCGGATCCAGCGCGGGATACAGCAGGTCAACGATCAGATTGACCACGACGAACGCAGCTGCGGAGACCGCAACGATGGCAAGTACCACCGGGATGTCCTGGCGCAGCACGGCTTCCTGGGCAAGTCGACCGACCCCGGAGCGGGCGAAAATGGTTTCCACCAGCACCGCGCCGGATACCGTGTTACCCACCTGCAGGCCGATCAGTGTCAGCAGCGGCAGGGCAGCGTTCTTGAACGCATGGCGGGCCTGAACCTGCGCGCGGGTAAGGCCCTTGGCGTAGGCGGTTATGATGTAGGGCTCTTTCCAGACGCCCTGAAAGCCGCGTTGCAGGACCTGGGCATACACCGCAGCGCTGGGGATCGCCAGCGTGACGGCGGGCAGTATCAGGCTTGAGAAACCCTGATTGCCGGTCGCCGGGAACCAGCCAAGGGTGAACGCGAACAGTTGAATGAACAGCAGGCCCAGCCAGAAGACCGGCACCGAGAAGCCCAGCGACGGCAGGCGTGACAAGGCGACTTTCAAGGGCTGCCAGCGTACGTAGGCAGTGAGATACGCCAGACCTGTCCCGCCGATCAGTGACAGAACAATGGCCAGCCCCGCGAGGCTCAGGGTTTGCGGCAGACGTTCGATCAGCAACTCCGATACCGGGCGATTGAGCGTCAGCGAGTTGCCGAAGTCACCGTGTATGGCTCCCCACAGCAAATCGACGTATTGCTCGAAGATGCCCCGGTCCAGCCCGTAATAGAGCTTGGCCTTGGCGAGGTCCTGCGCGGACAGTGAGTCGATTTCGACACCCGAGGCGCTGAGCATGATCGACAGAGTGTCGCCGGGCAGCAGGTACAGAATGAAATAGGTGACGCTGTAGGCACCCCAAAGTACCAGCAGCGCTTGCGCGATGCGACTGAGGATATAGCGGCTCATGGCGTTGCCAACTCGATGTCGTTGAACAGCGCAAAGCCTTCCGCCGTCCAGTGGAAGTTGCGTACGTTTTTCGCCGTGGCGGCTTGCCAGACCCGCTCGTAGACCGGGAACGCCGAGCCTTCGTCGATCAGCAAGTCCTGCAACTCGCCATAGGCCCGGGCACGCTGCTCGCTTTGCGTGGCGGTCAGTCCGGCGTCGAACAGCGCAAGGGCTCTGGGCAGTGTTTCCGGCGCGTAAAGGTTGGTCGCCAGAGTCGAGCTGTTGGCGCTGCGCGGGTCGATGATGGTCTGCAGGATGATCGGGTCGGCGCGGGTCATGTAGTTGTACGTCAGGTCATAATTGCCTGCCGCATTGGCAGCGGCCCATTCGGCGGTGGTCACCACGTTGAGCTTGAGCTCGATGCCCACCTTGCGCAGTTGATCCTGGATCAGTACATCGCCAGCGGTTTCGGCGGGTGACAGGTTGTAGGCCAGCTTCAGCCGTTTGCCCTCCTTGTAGCGATAGCCGTCGGCATTTTTTTGCCAGCCAGCCTGGTCGAGCAAGCGCTCGGCACCCTGAGGATCATAGGCAAGCTTGTCGGCCTGGTTTTTGTAAAACGGTGTAGTGATGTCGAAGACACCGGAGACCACCGGGAACTGCGGGTTGTAGACCGTCGCTGCATAGGTCTTGCGGTCGATTGCCTTTTGCAAAGCCTGGCGCACGTTACGGTCGGCAAGAATGCGATTGCCGCGTGTGTTGGGGTACAGGTTCAGTGCCGGTCCTGGCAGCGACCGGCTTTGAATGGTCGCGCCCCTGGACTTGAACAGGTTGAGATCCACCTCGGAGAACGGGTTGCGCGGCCAGAGAATATCGACCTGCCCCTGAACGAACTGGCCGTTACGTACGCTTTCTTCCGGCACGTAGCTGACCTCGACTGCGTCCAGATGCGCTTCGCCCTTGTTCTGCGCATTGGCCGATGGCCAGGCATAGCCCTTGCGTTTGATCAGGCGCAAACCGCTTTCCGGGGTATAGCGCTCCAGCACGAATGGCCCGGTGCCGATGATTGCACCCAGCGAGCGCTGCTTGACGCTGAGTGCGTAGGACTCTGGAGCAAGAATGGAGAGATTGGTGGTTGAGGTGGCTTGCAGAAAGCCCGCATTGGGGTGGGCCAGCACCAGTTTGATGGTGAAGTCGTCCATTACCTCGGCGTGGTCGTAGCCTTTGAGGTAAGTGGCGCCGAAGGTGGCTGGCAATTGTGCGGCGAACGACTTGTCCGCGTCGTAGGCCGTCTTCACCGCTTGAGCGTCGAAACGTGTGCCGTTGCTGAAGGTCACGTCCTTGCGCAAGTGAAAGGTGTACTCCAGCGCGTTGTCACTGATTTCCCAGCGCTCCGCCAGCCAGGGAATGATCTTGCCGGTCTGCGGGTCCTGATCGGTCAGGGACTCGGCAATATTGCGCAGCACCACCCGATGCTCCAGCCAGTACACCTGAAACGGGTCAAGGCTGACCAGCGTGGTGTTGTCTCTGAAGAACGCCACTTTGAGTGTCTTGGCTGCCTGGCTGTCCTGGCCGGAAGGTGAGCAGCCAAGCAGGGTTATGGCTGTGACGGCGGTAAACAGCAGGCGCGATAGGAGCGGGCGCCGGGTCATCGCATTGTGCTCCGAGTCACGAATCCATCTGAGAAAGTCGAAGGTGGTGTACGGCGCATGGAAGGTCCTCTTCAAGTCGGGCACAGTGCTTCAGCACTGATTTCTTAAGACCGTATTCTTATGATTACGCGCTGTAAAAGTCTTTTTTCTTCTAATCTAATATAGGTTTTTATGATTTATAAAGTTAGTAATTATGCTCTATTGGTATTTTATGGTGCATGGCCAATTTCTGTAACGGGTCTGCAGCGCGCCCCGGAAACGACAAAGCCCTCGAGTCAGGAGGGCTTTGTGAGTGCTGTATGGTTCAGTGCATGCGTTCCGGATAAGCCATCACCACGCTTGGTAAGGTGGGTGATGCCCGCCAGGGATTATCTCAGCTCGCCTGAAGAACGCCATTTTGCTTCGCTACGTGTGCTGCCAAGGCATCCATCAGTGCCGGGGAAAGACAGTCGTAGGTTGGCAAACCCATCGTGTTGAAACGTTCGCGAATGCCGTCCATTTCAGCTGGCGGCGTACCCGTTTCAATGACCGACGAGACGAACGCGGCAAAACCGGGCGCAGCCCAGCCTGTCTGAGGAGACAGTTCGGTGTGCACGAAATCCAGACCGTGGAACGCGTGGTTCTGGTTTTCGATGCGACCATACATGTGGGCACCACATTCTTTGCAGGCGTGACGCTGGATGGTAGCGCTTGCATCAATGATGGTCAGTTTGGCTGCGTTGACGGTAACGCTGACTTTGTCGCGATTGACTACCGCGATGACGGCAAACCTGGCGCCCGCTGGTTTCCAGCATTTACTGCAACCGCAGGCGTGGTTATGCAGTGTTTGAGCATCGACTTTGACCTCAACCTTGTCGGTCGGGCAAAGGCACTGCAGAGTGCCGCCTGCAAAGTCGGTAGCAGCGGATTTGATGCCGTTATCCAGCGCAGGGTGAAGTTTTACATCGCTCACAGTGTACCTCCAGCTATAGGGGTGACTTGGAACAGGTTCCATGGCAACTGCCCCGGAACAGTGGACGACATCAGTATTTGATGACGGTGCGGATCGACTTGCCTTCGTGCATCAAGTCAAACGCTTCATTGATGCGATCCAGGCCCATGGTGTGAGTGACAAAAGGTGCCAGCTCGATCTCGCCTTTCATCGCGTCTTCAACCATCTTCGGCAGTTGGCTACGGCCTTTTACGCCGCCAAACGCCGAGCCTTTCCAGGTACGGCCGGTGACCAGCTGGAAGGGACGGGTCGAGATTTCCTGACCGGCACCGGCAACACCAATGACGATCGATTGGCCCCAGCCGCGGTGGGCACATTCGAGCGCAGCGCGCATCACATGCACGTTACCGATACATTCGAAGGAGTGGTCGACACCCCAGCCAGTCATCTCAATGATCACCTGCTGGATCGGCTGTTCGTGATCTTTTGGATTCACACAGTCGGTAGCGCCAAACGAACGGGCCAGTTCGAACTTGGCAGGGTTGGTGTCGATAGCGATGATGCGTCCTGCCTTGGCCTGACGCGCACCCTGAATCGCCGCCAGACCGATGCCGCCCAGGCCAAATACCGCGACTGTGTCGCCAGGCTGGACTTTGGCCGTGTTGTGCACCGCGCCAATGCCGGTAGTCACGCCGCAGCCGAGCAGGCAGACGTGCTCGGGGTTGGCGTCTGGATTGATCTTCGCGACAGAAACTTCAGCGACAACAGTGTACTCGCTGAAGGTCGAGCAACCCATGTAGTGGTACAGGGGTTGGCCGTTGTAGGAGAAGCGTGAAGTGCCGTCCGGCATCACGCCTTTGCCCTGAGTGGCGCGCACAGCGGTGCACAGGTTGGTTTTGCCCGATTTACAGAACAGGCACTCGCCGCATTCGGCGGTGTACAGCGGAATGACGTGGTCACCGACTTTCACGCTGGTCACGCCTTCGCCTACTTCCATGACGATGCCGGCGCCTTCATGGCCCAGTACTACCGGGAACAGGCCTTCCGGATCATCGCCCGAAAGTGTGAAAGCATCCGTATGGCATACACCGGTATCGGTGATCTTGATCAGCACTTCGCCCTTGCGTGGCGGCTCGACGTCGATCTCGACGATCTGGAGCGGCTTGCCAGGTTCAAATGCAACTGCAGCACGAGACTTCATGTGATTTTCTCCAATTGATGATGCTCGAGCCTTTGATCGTTGTCTTTGGGCCGAGCATCGATAGGTGCCTGTCACTGCGTTCTGGAAGATTTCACAGCAAACGCGCCATCACCCAGCAGAGCGAGGACCAGCGCTGTGACGGACAGATAGATCGGATATTCCCAGCCACCGTTAGCGTTGGTGAAGCTCCAGCCGTTGCCGAAATGCACGGTGGCGGCGACAAACAGTTGAACAACAGCGATTGCAGCAACCCAGCGGGCGTAGACCCCCAGTACCAGCATCAAACCGCCGATCACTTCGAAGGCCATAACCGGATAGGCAAGGAAGCCTGGAAAGCCAATGGATTCGAAAAAGCCAGCAGTACCTGCCGGAGTAAAGACCAATACTTTGGTCAGGCCGTGGGCGATGAACATGAGGCCCAATGCCAGGCGCAGTACAAAAGCAGCGTAAGGCGCGGTGCGTGAATCGATCATGGAAAATTCCTTGTGTTAAATAAGCAGTGGGGTTCAGTTGGAAAGCGAAAGTGTCCGGTCCAGCCATTGCGAGAAGTCAGCCAGTTCCTGCGGAATGATCTCGTGGGCCATGTCGTAAAAATGAGTCTGGTGCTGCACACCGATCCGGCTGAGCCAGGCGTCAGCTTCATGTGCCCAGTCAATCGGCAGTACGTTGTCCTGCTGGCCGTGAGCGATGAAGGCTGAGACGCCTTGCAACTGATCACGTGGCGCAATCTTTGGCTCGATTTCTCGCAGCATCCGCCCGCTCAGCAGCGCAAAACCTGCTACCAGCTCAGGTTGTGTGACGCCGACGCTTGAGCTCATGATGCCGCCCTGGCTGAACCCGGCGATCACAGTGGGCAGCGGGGGAAGCGCCTGAATAAACCGGATCAATAACTGGCGGCTGGACTCAGCCTGCTCCTGGTTAAAAGAAGGCCCATCGCTGGTGAAGTTGACCTGGTACCAGGCGAAGCCTTGAGGACCCAGTTGCAGCGGGCCGCGGAGCAACAGGATTTCGATCTCTTCGGGCAGCGACGCGGCCAGACTGGCGAGATTGGCTTCGTTCGATCCTACTCCGTGAAGCAGTAGCAACCGTGCCTTTGGGTTGACAGTGCTACATGCCTTACGGAAAAAAATACCCGACTCGGACTCGCGTGCGGGTTCAGAGAAGTTGATGTTTTGCATGAGGTTATTTCACACCTTGAACGGTTTGAGCTGACTCGAATCGTTCGCTATCAATTGAGGTAAACAGGTAGCTGTCCATCGCCAGAACGCCGTGGGTAATACCGCCGTCCATTACCTGTGTCTGATAACCGTGACCAGCTGCCCCGAGCGCAATAACCAGCGGCAGGAAATGCTCATCGGTCGGATGTGCACGTTCGGCTGAAGGTGCGTACTGCTTGTAGTCGAGCAACTGATCAATGTTTCCTGCCTGCAGGGTCAGGGCGGTCCATGCTGCGAACTGTTTGACGTAGTCGGCGCCGTGGCTTGTTGCGCCGCGGAACTCGTACAGGTTGTGGGTGAGGCTGCCTGACGCCACGATCAATACGTTCATCTCACGCAGTGGCTTGAGTGCTGCGCCGAGCTGCCAGGCGCTGCGTGTATCAAGCGTGGCGGGCATGGACACCTGAACGACCGGTATGTCTGCGTCGGGTGCCAGATACATAAGTGGTATCCAGGCACCGTGATCCAGGCCGCGGGCGGAATCGAGCCGCGATTGCCAGCCCGCCGTCTGCAGCAGCTCAACAATATGACTCGCTAACGCTGGTGCGCCCGGAGCCGGGTAGGACAACGTATACAAAGCGCCCGGAAAACCACCAAAGTCATGAATGGTTTCAGGTGCTGTGCTCGACGTAACCCTGACTTCGCCACGGGTCATCCAGTGCGGCGAGACAACCACGATGGCATCAGGTTTTGGCAGCTCACGACCGAGCCTGGCCAGTCTCGGGCCTGCCAGGCCGGGCTCGATGGCGAACGTGGGAGCACCATGAGACACAAACAGCAGGGGGAATGAAGTGTTCATGGTGACTGCTCCTGATTGATGATGTGTTGCTTACTTGCTCAGCCAGACCGGAGCGACCGAAGTGCCCAGACCCGCGCCGTAGCCGAGGTAGATGTTGAAACCCGCCAGTGGCTCCAGATAGCGAGCGTTAACCAGGCCGCCAGCGTCCACGGTGTTCCAGCCCAGGCTGCGAGCCAGCGCGATAGCGGTTTGCTTGGCGCGCTCACTGTCGCTGGCGACAAATACGCTGCCGGTCTGGTCGTTGGCGAACTTCGGACCATCGGCGAGCACTTGAGCGAACAGGGTGTTGAACGCTTTCACAACGTTGGCTTGGGGCACAGCCCTGGCGATTTCTTCCGAGGCGCTGGTGACGTGGCCGACGGTCAATGACATGTAGTCGGCGCTCAGCGGGTTGGTGATATCGATCACCACTTTACCGGTCAGGTCACCCAGGCTTTGCAGTGCAGCGGTCGCATCGGCATAGGCGGTGGCCACCACGATCACTTCGCTGTCACCCAACGCTTCGGACGCTGCATAAGCGCTGACATTCGCGTGCTGGTCGGCCAGGGCCTGCGCCTTGCTGATGTCACGGCCAGTGATGCGGACGCTGTGCCCTGCGGCAGAAAGCTGTTTCGCAAAGGCTGAGCCCATGTTGCCGGTACCGATTACTGTGATTTTCATGACTGCCTCTCTCTGAGTGGAGTTGCGTTTCGATGGGCCCAGTTTATAGATTGCCAGGCAGGGATAAATCGGGCTGAATGTGATGAATAGTTCCACTAAGTGAGACAATCATGGATCGTGCACTGGAAATGCAGGTCTTCTGCACCGTTGTTGATAAGGGCAGTTTTGTCGGGGCAGCCGAGCCACTCGGCATGTCCAAGGCAGCCATCTCGCGTTACGTGAGCACGCTGGAGGAGCGTCTCGGCGCGCGGTTGTTGCACCGCACGACTCGGCGGCTTTCCTTGACGGATGAGGGGCGTCAGTTCTATCACCAGGCCCGTGAGGTGCTGGCCATGATGGATGAGGCAGAGAAGGCTGTATCGTCTGCTTCGCCGGAGGCCAGCGGAGTGCTTCGAGTCAACGCCCCGGTCAGTTTTGGCGTGCTGCACCTGGCTCCGATCTGGGCCGATTTCATGAGCGCCTACCCCAAGGTCGAGCTGGAAATCAGCTTGAGCGATCGTCTGGTGGATCTGGTTGACGAAGGTATTGATGCAGCGGTGCGTATCGCACGCATGGATAATTCGTCGTTGGTGGGCAGACGCCTGGCCAGTACCCGGATGTGCCTGTGTGCGTCGCCTGCGTATCTGGCCAGCCACGCACCCATTGAAAAACTATCGGATGTGGCAGAGCACGGGGTAGTGGCCTACAGCAACTTTGCCAGCGGTACTGAATGGCAATTCGAGGGGCCCGAAGGCAGTGAAAGCGTGCACACGCGCTCGGTGGTTCGATGTAATAACGGGGATACCTGCCGCGCCATCACATTGGCCGGTGGTGGCATTTCGTTGCAGCCGAGTTTTATGGTGGCGCAGGATCTACGCCGAGGCGATCTGGTCGAAATACTTCCCGAGTATCAATCGGTCGAGTTGGGGATCTACGTGGTGTATCCAACCCGTAAACATTTACCCGCGAAGGTAAGATCGCTGATCAACTTTCTGGTTGAGCGATTCGCCCATCCAGTATGGGAGCAGTGACAGACCTTTGGAAAAAACCGGCTGATATAAGGGGCAGTGAAGGTATCAGCCGGATAAAAGGAGCGCTGTATCAGGAACGTCCGTACGCACAGAAACCCGGAAGTGCGGCCACCCACCGAATCGCCGTTACTGCAAAAAGCTGCGCAGGTCTGCCGCAAATTTCACTGGATTCTTGAACGCCAGGAAGTGATCGCCTTGCTCGGCTTTGGTGTACACATGAAGTACCGAGTCCCGGATAACCGAGCTCATCCAGTGCTGACTCTCCAGCCAGTCGCTGTACTCACCGGTGAAGATTGCGGTCGGCACATTGATCTTTGACCGAATGACGTCTCGCCAGTCGTTGGTTGTGTGATCGAAAAGCACCTGCCTGGTAAATGCCATGTCATCTTTAACCACCTCTTGCACGAGGCTGATGACGTTATGGAAGTAGGGCGAGTCCATCGCCATCGCTCGCTCGACAACCCGGCTTGCGGAAACCAGCCTGTTGGTGGCGATGCCTTGCGCATAGGATGCGATCATTCGCTCGGGCGACGTGGTGAACGCCCCGGCCTCGAGCCGTTCTTGCTCCGTCCAGTCGGCGTGGCAATAAATCGAGGGTGCCTGGTCAATGATGCTCAGGGTGCGAATGCCTTGCGTGCCAAACAGATCGATGTAGGCCCACATCACCGATGCGCCCATGGACCAGCCGCAGTAGTCGGCCTGCGAAACGCCCAAATGGCCGGCGAACTCTTTCACGTCCATGGCGTACCGTGAAATGCGATTACCGAAGTCGACCCGCTCGGAAAGGCCCTGATTTCTCACGTCCAGCACATACACATGGTAGTGCTCGCTCAGGATGTGCATCAGGTGAAAGTACATTGCGCCGTTGGCCGACCAGCCGGGGATGAAGATCAACGGTTGCCCGGCGCCGGCTTCCCAATAGCCGAGATTAACGCCGTCGCTGGTGGTGAAGCTGCTTATCTTCAGATCAGTAAAGTCGGAGGTACGAAAGGGCTGACCAATGATCTCATGAGGAAAGTAGAAATCTTCATCAAGCAATGCGTTGAGCGATATGGCTTTTAATGGGTATTTCAAGAAGGAACACCTGCAATTAAAAAGGGTGATGGACAGGTCCTGGCATCGCCCCAGGCCTTTGGCAGGCCGTACGGGTTGATCGTTGCCCACGCAGACCAGGCTCGATCATTCAGCGTGCCGCGACCGTTGAAAGGAGGAGGTGGGTCGATGGCGGTACAGCCATCGATCCATGCTTCAGGAAGCAGGCATACGTCGGTATCAGCCTTTGATCCAGTTCCCATCCGACTGGGCATCAACGGCGATATCGAAGGTCTGAATGTAGCCTGACAACATCCGATAAAAACCAATGACGAGAATGGCATCGCTCAGCTCCTGGAGCGAGAAGTGCTGCAAGGTATGCTTGAACAGCACACCCGGGGCCTTGCCTTTGTCGATAATGGCCTGGCCAAACCGAAGCAGGACGCGCTCGTCCTCTTTGAACGCTGTGGCATCCTCCAGGCAGCCTTCTGCGATGGCGACGAACTGATCAGGACGAACCCCCGCAACTTGAGCGATGGAAACATGCTGCTCCCACTCATAGGCGACGTTCTCATGCGCAGCCAGCAGCAATACCATCATCTCCTTATGATAGTCGGAGAGGGTGAGGTCCCTGAATATTGCGTTGGTCAGGTCGATGACAGGAATAAATGCTCCGGGGCTGTAACCCAGCATTCGAAAGAAGTTGACCTTCGTTGGAAGCTTCTCGAATTTTTCCCGTACCTGATCAGGCAGTTTTGTAAAATCGGGATACTCGATTTCAACTTTGGAACTGATGTTGTCATGCGGGCCGGTCGGGTTGGCCATGGGACGCTCCTTCAGAGTGATCTGGTCGTCGTGATGTCGGGTTTGACAGGGTTGTTTAAGCGATGCGTCGTCCGCACTTTGTGTGCTAGATAAACTCAAGCACTTCGCGAACGGCTTTACGCGGCTTTTGCGGCCAGTTGCTCTCGCCTGGATAACCGACGGTCACCAGCATCACGGGGATTTCAGTAGCTGAAAGATTGAATGCTTCTGCAACCGCCGCTGGGTCAAAGCCGATCATGGGGGTTGAATCAAGGCCTTGGCCTTTAGCTGCAAGCATCAGCGTCATGGCGGCCAGCGAGCCTGAACGGATGGCTTCATCGCGCTGCAGTTGTGGATTTTCAGCGTACATACCCTGAACGGCGCCCACCCACATGTCATAAATGGCCTTGTCGATGACCCCGGCATCCATCGAAGGCTTCAGCGACGTTGCAATCGTTTGATGCGGATTCAGGGTGCCACACACAATAAATGTCACGGCTGAATCCACCACCTTCTTTTGTCCATAGGCCAAGGGCAGCAAACGTGCTTTTGCTTCTTCACTGCGTATGGCTACGAAACGCCAGTTTTGAAGGTTGAAGGCGGACGGCGCATGGGTGGCCAGATCAATCAGATCAGTGATCGCTTGATCTGAGAGTTTGCGCTCAGTGTCGTAGTTGTTGGCGGAAATTCGGGACTTGATGAGGTCAGCGATAATAGACATGGTGCTCTCTGTGCCGTAAGGGGGAAACAAGTGCAGCCCCGGTTTTTTGCAGTCGAGTCTGCGCAGATCAAATCGGTTAGCGGCTGAAGCCGTCGAACGGCGTCATGTACACAGCACCGAACGGATCCAGGCGTTTACGGATCTCGGCATCTGGTGTGCCGTACACAACCAGACTGGTGATGGTGCACAGTTCGAGGAAGCGCTTGCCGAATGGGGCGAAGGTGATGTCTACGTGGCTGACAACGGATTCGACGTTATAGCGCTCAAGGATATGCGCAACGCTTTGATCTTCATTCACGCTGTACTCGTAAACCAGGGTGCCGGGCTCTTTCCGGGTGGCGGCAACGACCTGGGCGATCAGCGCTTTGAACTCGGCAAAGTCGCCGGGTTTGATTGCAAGCGAGAATAAGCAGGAAATATGTGGATGCATGGTGATCTCTTCCACGGTCGGCCCCCAAGGGGGGCAGGTGAGGATGCAACGCTGATCCAGTCGTTGCATTTATGCAGTGTGCAGGTTCAGGGCGTGGCGGGAGTTTCACCGAACAATTTGCCCGCACCTGCCCAATCCGACGGTGCTACGTCTTCGAAAATGACGTAGATGTATTCGGCGGGAGTCCCCGTGTTTTTGACGATGCTTTCGGTGATTTCAGCAGCTACGGCGGCTTTCTGAGCATGCTCTTTACCTTCGAACCAGCTGACGCGTACGACGGGCATGATGTATTCCTGTTTGGGATTGAAAACTCGGTCTGATGTGATCAGCCAGAGACATACCTCCATGCTAGGGTAGAAGTGTCTGGCGATAAACTGCCTGAAACTCTAAAGTGGGTAGAGTTATTGTCTACTTTTCAGGGCAGTTATGATTCCCATAGACTCGTTCCAAGGCGTCATCACCTTTGTGGTGGCAGCGCGTTCGAATAGCTTTACCGAGGCAGCCGGGCGACTGGGTATTTCGAAATCGGCCGTCGGCAAATCCATAGCCCGGCTTGAAGCGCGACTGGGCGTCCAGCTGTTTCATCGCTCTACCCGTCGAATATCTCTGACTGCTGATGGCGATGCCTATTTCATCGCCTGCTCGAACGCGCTCGAAGAAATAGGTGCGGCTGAAAGCGGATTGGCTCCGGGAACCCGCGAACCGTCCGGACGATTGCGCATCGATATACCCGTGGCATTCGGGCGCCGGGTTGTCGCCCCGTTGTTATTTGAAATCGCTAACAAGTATCCCGCGCTGCAGTTGAATATGACTTTTTCTGACCACTTGGTCGATCCGATTGAAGAGGGGATCGACCTGCTGGTTCGTTTTGGAGAACTCAAGGATACCAGCGGCCTTGTTGCTCGCCGGCTTGCGCGACAACGCTGGGCTATTTGCGCCGCGCCGAGTTATCTGGCCCGTTTTGGCGTACCTGACACCCTGGAAGATCTGAATCGTCACCATTGCATCGTCGGCCATCGACGGGGCCAACCACTCTCCTGGCGAGTCAATGAAGATCAGGAAACCGTTCGCTACGCGCCACCTTCCGCACATCAGATCGGCGATGGCGAGGCCATGATCCTGGCAGCCGTCGCCGGCGTCGGCCTGTGCCAGATGCCGCGCTGCCTGTTCAAGGACGACATTGACGCGGGCCGACTGGTTGAGGTGCTGGCAGGCTATGAACCAGAGCCCGTTGAAGTACATGCCGTATGGCCCAGGGTTTCTCACTTGCGGCCCAAGGTGAGGTATGTGGTTGATGAGCTGGTGCGGTTGTGTGAGCACTGGCAGTAGCGTCTTCGCGAAGACATTCCAGCCAGGCAGACGCCCTGCATCACCTCGGGCCAATCCGGTTTTGCAAAACCCGCTACCGCCAATTCATGGAGCCCCACACATACTGATTGGGCAAGTGTTCATTCCACTTGATACTGGCACGTGACGCGTATGGGGCGCCCAGGCAGGCACCTTTTTCGCGCTATGCTTATGCTAAAAAGGTATTAATTTTATGTAAAACATAAGGTTAAGCTATATATCAATACGTAAGTTCAAGGCCCTGCCTGATGTGTTTTCTGTCCGTTTATCCCGATGTGGAAGGCCAGCAATGACCTTCGATTACGCATTCCGAACAGAAGCCCGTGGCCAAGGCTGCCCCTTCACCGTCCAGCAGCTACCTGGAAACCATCAAGGCCCGTGACAAGCTGATTGTCGGCGTGTTCAGCGATAAACCGCCTTTTGGCTTCGTCAACGAGCAGGGCCAGTACGTCGGTTTCGACACTGACCTGGGCAAGCGTTTCGCCAAGGACCTGCTGGGCGACGAGAAGAAGGTCGAGTTCGTGGTGGTCGAGCCCGCCAGCCGCATACCGTTTCTGCAGAGTGACAAGGTAGATTTGATTCTGGCCAACATGACCGTCACGCCGGAACGTCGGGAGGCGGTGGATTTCACCCATCCGAATCTGCGTGTTGCAGTCCAGGCGCTGGTGCCGCAAGCCAGCCCGGTCAAGACCCTGGACGATCTGGCGAGCAAGACCACCATCGTCACCACCGGCACCACCGCTGATATCTGGCTGACGAAAAATCACCCTGACTGGAAAGTGCTGAAGTTCGAGAAAAACTCCGAGTCGCTGCAGGCGCTGGCCAATGGTCGTGGCGATGCCTATGCGCAGGACAATCTGGTGCTGTTCAGCTGGGCGAAGAAAAACCCCGGCTACCGCGTGCTGGAGCAGAAACTCGGTGACGAAGCGCCAATCGCCCCTGCAGTCAAAAAAGGCAATATCGAGCTGCGCGACTGGGTCAATACCGAACTGGCCAGACTGGGCGAAGAGAAATACCTGCTCAAGCTCTACGACCAGTATGTACGCCTGGAACTGGCCGAGGGCACAGACCCCAACGCGGTCATCGTCGAAGGCGGAAGCTGGAAGCCTTGATGGCAGAGGCCTGACGGTATTGACTGAATGGCGAACCGGCTCAATGCCGGTTCGTTTTACTACATGAGCGGCAATCGCACTGGCTACGCTGAACAAGCTTACGATTCAAGCTGAAACCGCAGGGCTGGCCAGCATGACCGGGCCCGATCAACTTCCTTCCTTCGTCGTACACCGCAACCTGTCGAACACACCCGCATAAATAAGGCACTGATGGCTTGTCAAGTCGTGCCTGTGCTCAGTCGATAAAGGCGCTAAGGTTTCCTTAAAAAGGATAACTATCATTTAGCCATCAGCTGGGTCGATTCCATGAGTTGCAGGTGGCTGCTGACAGATGCCGTGCGGCCGCGCGCGCGATAAACCGGCAGCCATGGCGACGTCACTGGCGCTTGGTCGAAGACAATCTACGCTTGAGGTCGCAGACACGCGCCAGGGCAGGCGGACGGTGTCCTCTGGTCACCTCACAGTATTCAGGATTGAAAACGAGTGTCTGATCGATGAAGAAAAGCTCTCTCACGTGGCTCGTTGGCTGGATGGCTGTGGTTCTGTTGGCCGGGCTCAGCGTCAGCTTTATCGCCAGCCATGAACAGCGCAGGTCGATTGATGCACGCATAGGCCAGGCTCTCAAAGAGGCCGGAGAGGGGATCGGCGATAACTTGCAGGCACGGCTCAGGGTCTATGAGTACCGCCTTCGAGGTCTGCGCGGTGCCGTTCACATGCTGGACCTCCAGCATATCAACAGCAGCCAGATGGGCCGTTACAGCAAAGGGCGCAATATCGAGAAGGAATACCCGGGCGCGCGCGGATTCGGTTTTATCCGCCGCGTTGCGGCCAGCGATGAGGCCGAATTCGTAAGGCGTGTCAGGGCGGATGGCAGGCCGGACTTCAGTCTCAGTCGATTGAGTGGACCGGGCACCCGGCAGGGAGACCGTTTCATCATTCAATTCATCGACCCGCTGGACCGCAATGTCCAGGCGCTGGGGCTGGACATTGCCTCGGAGGAGCATCGTCGCGATGCAGCCCTTCAGGCCATGCGCAGCGGCGCTGCAACCCTGTCGGCGCCTATTACCCTGCTGCAGGACAACGATGATCACATGCGCGCGTTTCTATTCCTGTTACCGGTTTACAGCACCCCTGAAATCCCCACCGATATCGCCCAGCGTGAAACGTCCCTGATCGGCTGGACCTATGCACCGTTGGCCATGCGGGAGGTGATGAGCAATCTGGACCCCTTGAACCACAGGCTGCACTTGAAGCTTTATGACGTCAATGAAGGTCGGCAACTGATCTACCAGACCCCGGAAAACGATCATGATCAGGAGGTTTTGCAGACCTATGCTTTCGAGCGGGAGATCTATGGGCGCGTGTGGCGCATGGAGGTAGGTGCTCACCCGGCATTTATCGCGGCCCTCGATCCGGTTCCTGCGGGCAGAGTGTTCATCATCGGCACGCTGGTCAGCCTGATGTTGACGGTGCTGGTCGGCACGCTGCTACTGTCCCGTCAGCGCAAACAGCAGGTGGTTGCCGGTCAGGCCAGGCTGGCAACCATCGTCGAAAACTCCAGCGACGCGATCATCGGTGAAGCCCTGGACGGTCGGATCATCACCTGGAACCGGGCTGCCGAGCAGATGTTTGGCTACGACGAGCACGAAGTGCTGGGCCGCCCATTGGCGCCACTGCTGGTTCCGCCAGAGCTGGTTCACGAAGACGAACAGCTGTTGGAAAGGGTGGCCCGCGGTGAGCGCGGGCCGACGCTGGAAACCCGGCGGCTGCACAAGAACGGCCAGTTGATCGATGTGACCATTACCTGCAGTTTCATCCGCGAGACTGACGGCACCCTACTCGGCGCGGCGAAAATGATGCACGACATCACCGACCGCAAGCGCGTCGAACGCTACCTCATGGAGTTCAACGCACAGCTTGAACAGCAGGTCAGCGAGCGCACTGCAGAGCTGTCCAGAGTGGCGGGTTTGCTGCAGGGTGTGCTGGACGCTTCTTCGGAAGTTTCGATCATCGCTACCGATACACAGGGGCAGATCTTTGTGTTCAATCGGGGCGCTGAATTGCTGCTGGGCTACAGCAATTCGGAAATGCTCAGTGGCAACGGCCCAGGGGTGTTTCATCTTCCTGAAGAAGTGGCCGCACGCTCCGCCGAGCTGAGTCGTGAATACGGCACCCTGATCGAAGGCATTGACGTCTTTTGCTACAAAGCGTCCCGCGAAGGCTCGGAAACCCGGCAATGGACCTACGTGCGCAAGGATGGCACGACGGTGCCTGTGCTGATGATCATCACCCCGATCCGTACCGCCGACGGAGAACTCATCGGTCATCTGGGTATTGCTCAGGACATCACCGAACGGCTGCACCATAGCGCCGAGTTGCACGCGGCCAAGTCCAGCGCCGAGGCTGCCAATGCGGCCAAGAGTCTGTTTCTGGCCAACATGAGCCATGAAATCCGCACGCCCATGAATGCCGTGATCGGCATCTCCCATCTGCTACACAACACCGCCTTGAACGACCAGCAGCGCCAGTTGCTGACCAAACTGCAGATTGCCGGCCGGACATTGTTGGGGATCATCAACGATATCCTCGACATCGCCAAGATCGAGGCGGGAGAGATGCGCCTGGAACATAACCCCTTCAGCCCCCGGCAATTGCTCGACGAACTGGGCGAGCTGTTCACGCCCCAGGCACAGGAAAAAGGCCTGCGCTTTTCTGTCAACGTTGTGGCATCGCTGCCTGGCCAGTTGATAGGTGACGCATTGCGAGTCAACCAGATCCTCATGAATCTGGTCGGCAATGCGCTCAAGTTCACCAGTGTCGGCGGAGTCGATGTGACGGTCAGCCGTGAGGACGATCACGCCGACACCTGCTGCTTGCGCTTCTCTGTGCAGGACACCGGCTGCGGCATACCGGGCGATGTGCTCGGCCAGTTGTTTTCGCCGTTCACTCAGGCGGATGCGTCCACCACGCGGCGGTTTGGCGGCACCGGACTGGGTTTGTCGGTGGTGCGCGGGCTGGCCGAGCAGATGGGCGGCCGTATAGGGGTGGAGAGCGAACTCGGCACAGGTAGCGAGTTCTGGGTGGAGTTGCCGTTCCTGATCAGCCAGAGCGACCTGGAGCCGTCCGGCCCGGGAAGCAGTCTGGAGGTCATGCTGCTCAGCGACGACGCGCAATCGTCCATGGCGTTGCAACGCTTATGCCGCGGCCTGGGCTGGCGTGTGGCGAGTCTGACCGGCGAACATGACCTGCGCACTGCCTTGCAGGAGCGTAATCACGTTAACGCGGCATTGCCGGATGTACTGTTGGTGGACTGGCAGCAGCCGCAGGTTGAGGAGGTGCAGCAGTTGATCGAGGCGACGCCGCTTCCGGTCATTCTGGTGACATCGTCCGAGATCCGGGCAGAACTGCACCCTCTGGTCGACAAGGTATTGCTCAAGCCGCTGGACAGCTCGGCCCTGTTCAACGCGGTCAACGCTTGTATCGCCAGGTATCAGGGCAGCACCGAACGGGTTATCCAGGCCACGCGGATGGATACCTCCATGACGCTCTGGTTGAGTGGATTGCACCTGCTGCTGGTGGACGACAGCGAGATCAACCTGGAGGTTGCCAGCCTGTTGTTGCAGCAGCAGGGCGCTGTGGTCCAGACCTGCAGCAATGGTCTGCTGGCCCTTGAACGACTGCGGCAGACGCCGGATTTCTTCGATGCTGTGCTGATGGATGTGCAGATGCCGGAAATGGATGGCTATGAGGCGACGCGGCGCTTGCGCAGCGAACTGGGCCTGACACGCTTGCCCGTGCTGGCGTTGACCGCAGGCGCCCTGGCAGAAGAGCGGCGGCAGGCCGAGCTGGCGGGTATGGACGATTTCCTCACCAAGCCTCTGGACCCCGCAGCCCTGATTCGGGCGGTACGGCGTGCCGTCGAGCGTGTCCGAGGTGCTCCGCTGGCGGTCGGCACCTTGCTGCAGGAAGCATCGACAGGCTCTGCATGGCCGGTTATCGAAGGTATCGACACCCAGGAGGTCGCCGCTCGGCTAGGCAATGATGTGCCCTTGTTTCTCTCGTCCCTGCGGCGCTTTTTCAGTGAATTTGCCGCGTTCGGCGAGAGCGAGAGCGTTCTGGCACGGGCGCGACAAAACCCCGATCAAACAATGGCTGATCTGCACAAATTGCGCGGTTCTGCACTGCTGCTTGGCGCCACGCAAGTGGGCCTGCATGCCGGGCAGGCGGAAACCCTGCTGCGCAACGCTGCGGACCCGGAGCAAGCGTTGCGAGCCCTGAGTGCCGCTTTCCGGTCATTGCAGGAGCGCACGCCGGTACTTGAGGAAAGGCCGCTGGCCCCGCGTATCGATGCGGATCCCGATGTTTCCCGACAGGCATTGTCGACCTTGCGTGAACTGCTTGAAAACCATGATATCGCCGCGCTGGACCAGTTTCCGCTGGCTGCTGTGGCGCTTCAGGAGCTGGCCGGACAGGCACTGGTCGAACAGCTCTGGCAGACCATTGAAGGGCTGGAGTTCGAGCAGGCACTGCACCTGCTCGAACGTGCGGAATTATAAAAAGGAGCGTCACCCACCATGCAACCTGTACCTAGCCTGCTGATTGTCGATGATGATATTTCCGCCATTCGCGTATTGAGCAAAATTCTGAACGGTCTGGGGCAGATTCGTTTTGCCACGGGCGGTGCCCAGGCCTTGAAGATGGTCCGGGAAATGCGTCCTGACCTTATCCTTCTCGACGCCGAGATGCCCGGAATGAGCGGTTTTGAAGTCTGTGAGACGCTCAAGGCCGATCAATTGCTGGAAGACGTTCCCGTCATCTTCATCACCAGCCACACCGAAACCCGTATCGAGGAAGCCGGACTGGCGCTGGGGGCGGTGGATTTCATCGGCAAGCCTATTCAGCCTTTGATCGTCACGGCGCGAGTAAAGACCCACCTGCGCCTGAAAATGGCGATGGACCAGCTCAACCTGCTGGCCCAGACCGATGGGCTGACGGGGCTGGCCAATCGGCGTTTCCTCGACGAGAGTATCGCGCGCGAATGGCTGCGCATGCGGCGCAACCAAGGTGCGTTTTCGCTGCTGTTGCTCGACATCGATTTCTTCAAACGTTACAACGATCACTATGGCCATTTGCAAGGCGATGAGTGCCTGATTGCCATCGCCCACGCCTTGAAAAAGTGCGTGCACAGGTCGACCGATCTGGTAGCTCGTTATGGGGGCGAGGAGTTTGCCGTGCTGTTGCCGGATACCGGGGCAGAGGGCGCCTGTCGTCTGGCGGATGAAATCGTGCAGCACATTCATGGCCTCAACAAGCCCCATGAAACCAGTGACTTCGGCCGGGTGACCGTGTCGGTGGGGGTAGCAAGTCTGGAGGCTGGTGCGCTGCCCGTCCCGAGCCCGGGCGCTGCAATCGGCCTTGCACCTGACTCGATCGCCATAGCGTTGCTGGCGGAAGCCGACCGGGCCTTGTACCGGGCCAAGCATGAGGGGCGAAACTGTAGCCGGTTTGAGCCGATACAGGTTGCGCCTTGAGTCTGCCATACCGATGGCATCTTGCTTCAAACCGCATTCTTCTTGAGCTCTTCCTCAAGACGGTCAACGAACAGGCGTACCCGGTGAGGTA
This sequence comes from Pseudomonas sp. P129, assembly GCF_020312195.1. Taxonomy (NCBI): domain Bacteria; kingdom Pseudomonadati; phylum Pseudomonadota; class Gammaproteobacteria; order Pseudomonadales; family Pseudomonadaceae; genus Pseudomonas; species Pseudomonas sp. P129. The sequence continues at coordinate 383,396 of NZ_JAGPYS010000004.1, forward strand.
CGCGCTGGCGGGTTGGCAATACGGCCGTCACCGACAACTGCTCGGGGATGACATCCTCGAAGTGTATCTGTTGAAGACTGCCTTCACGGATTTCCTGCTGAACGTCCCAATAAGTCAGCATGGCCAGCCCCAGGCCCTGTTTGCACGCCGTGCGCACCGCTTCGACGCTGTTGGCCGAGAATGCCCCCTGAGCGCGGATGGCCACCGGTTCTCCCTCTCTGATGAACGGCCAGTAAGGCATCGCATGCAAGGTGATGCACGGGTGTTGACGGAGTTCGTCCAGCAACGATGGCTGGCCGCGCCGCGCCAGGTAGTCGGGGCTTGCACACACGACCCGAGGGTTGGGCGCCAGCGATCTGGCCACCAGGGCAGAGTCACGTATCGTAGCGATTCGGATGGCGACATCGATGCCCAGCCCGGCAATGTCCACGATGCTGTCCGACAGCGTCAGGTCGATGCTCAGTGCCGGATTGTCCTGCATCAAGGCTGGCAGCAGCGGCATGATGACGGTCTGACCAAACACGCTGGGTGCTGTGACTCGCAGTACGCCACTGGCTGTACCGGCATCGGCTTTCAGCGTCGCGCGGGCGGTTTCGCTGGCGTGCAGCATGGTTTTGGCGTGCGGCAGAAACACTTCGCCCTCCGGCGTCAGTGATGCCGAGCGGGTTGTGCGGTGCACCAGCCTGACGCCCAGGTCGTTTTCCAGCGCAGCCAGACGCCTGGAGATGGCCATCGGCGACAACCCGAGTCGACGCGCCGCTTCCGACAGACTCCTGCTGGAAGCAATGGCGGCGAACACTTCTATATCAGATATTTGCATGGATTCTATCCATTTTCGTTAAAGCGCCTTATCTGCACGGCCGGGTTCCAATGGGCTGCGCCAGCCCTTACCGTTACTGCAGGTTCTGTCAATGACTGCGGGCAATCCGCAGCCGGTCTGCACAGTGAGGATTTGAAGCATGAGCGAGACACACAAACACGTTACAGCCCCGTTCGACAGAGGTCATCTGAAACTGAAGAACAGGTTTGCGGTGGCGCCCATGACACGCGTGAGCGCGGACGAGCAGGGCAGTGCAACGCAGGCCATGACGCGCTATTACGAGCGGTTCGCCAAGGGCGGTTTTGGCCTGATCATCACCGAGGGCAACTACACCGATCGCCGTTTTTCCCAGGGCTACCGCTTCCAGCCCGGGCTCACTGATGACGAGCAGGCGCAGGCATGGCGTGCCACGACCGATGCTGTGCACCGGCATGGCAGTGTCATGATTGCGCAGCTCATGCACGCCGGCGCACTCAGCCAGGCCAATCGCTTCGTCAGCGAGTCGGCGGGCCCTTCGGCCATTCGTCCCAAGGGCGAACAGATGGCGTTCTATTACGGCGCGGGCAGCTACCGGGTTCCGCGAGCGATGAGTGACAAGGATATTGCCGAGGCCATTGACGGGTTCGCCCGCGCGGCGCAACTGGCTATCGGCACTGCAGGCTTTGACGGTGTCGAGATACATGGTGCGAACGGCTACCTGCTGGATCAGTTTCTGACCGACTACAGCAATCAGCGCACCGATCAGTGGGGCGGTGATGTCGGACAGCGCCTGCGACTGACGCTCGAGGTCATCGCCGCAGTGAAAAAAGTCGCCGGGCAGGCACCGGTGGGCGTGCGTCTTTCACAAGGCAAGGTCAACGACTTTCAGCACAAATGGGCGGGGGGCGAGAGCGATGCCGAAATCATTTTCGACGCGCTGGCCGATGCCGGCGTCGATTACATCCATGTGACCGAACATGAAGCATGGCAGCCGGCTTTTACCCAGGGTGAAGCCAGCCTGGTCGAACTGGCCCGTCGCTACGCGCCGGATGTTGCGCTGATCGCCAATGGCGGCCTGCACGATCCGCAAAAAGCCGACCAGGTGCTTCGCCAGGGTGCGGACATCATCGCAGTGGGCAAGGGTGCGCTGGCCAATCCGGACCTGCCAGAGTTGTTGCGTCAGGGCGCGCCACTGCGCGACTTCGATCCAGCCATTCTCGGGCCGATTGCCAACATCAAGGACAGTGAGCTGGTCTAGTCGTTTGTGACGAACATCAGCGCTGGCTGAGCGTGCGCAATGCCTCGTTGATAGGTGTTGCGCCCTTAGTCAGTTCGATGATCTGGCGGGATATCCCGGGTCGATCGACCAGTGCAGCCAGGAACGCGGCTACGTCATCGCGCGGTACTTCGCCATATGCGATAGCCGGACCTGCGCAGACTTCACCGGTCCCCGGGTTGTCGACCAGGGTGCCTGGCCTGAGAATCACCCAGTCCAGTGCGGAAGAGGCCAGATACACATCGGCTTGTTTTTTCACCCGCATGTAATTCTCGAAGCCAGCGGAGGTGTCCGTGCCGCGTGCTGCTTCAGGAAATGCCGACACCAACAGGAAGCGATTGACCCCGGCAAGCACGGCTGCATCAACAGCGGTTTCCAGGCCCTTGCCATCAATGGCATTGGTCAGCTCAATGCCCGCGCCGCCAGCCCCGGCGGTGAAAACCACGACATCGCTGCCTGTCATCGCAGCGGCCAATCGCGAAGCGTCCAGATCGGTGAGGTTGCCGAGCAATGGTATGGCGCCAGTCGCTTTGATTGCCGCTGACTGTTGTTCTTTACGGTGCAGTGCGATCACTTCATGAGCGCCGCCGCCAAGGTTTTTCAGAAGGCGCTGGCCGACCTTTCCGGCTGCGCCGATGACAAAAACTTTTGACATGAAATCTTCCTCTGGTTGGCCGTGCGCCGACGCTCAGCAATATCGGCGCATTCCAGCCACGTTAACCTTCGAATTGATGGTAGACCTTGGCAATCACTTTCCAGCTGTCGTCGATTTTGATCAGCGTCAGGTAGTCGTTGTAGTCCGCACCAATAGCATCCTTTTCCATATCGACCCGGACCACTGCCGTGGTGGGCGTAATGGCAAGGACGTCCAGGCGCGTTGTGATGTCTGGAGCGGTACCATTGGTTTCGACGAAGGTGTACAGGTTACTGATCGGTCCACCCAGCAGTTGACCATTGGTGAAACCATACATCACCGCATCTTTATGAAAGGCTTCCTCGATAGTGGCAACGCTGCCTGTACGCAAGCCTTCTACGTACTTGCCGGCCGTTGCGATAACTGCGTTGTAATCGGTGGTCGGGACGGCTTTGATGTTCTTGCTCATGGGGTGTTACTCCTGGATTGGGAACTGACCACTGCGCGGCTGATATCTTCAGGCGCAATGGCCATCTCGTTAAGCGCTTTGGCTGTTGCTGCGCCGGTGACGATTACGGTTTTCTTGTCGAGATAATTCATGTGGTGTTTTTCCTTTGTCGCGGTATTTCCGGGATCCTGGGAATTGATGAAGGGGAGGAGGCCGGCAGTGGCTTAGTACTTGCCCATTGGCCAGTCGATATAGCCTTTGGCACCGCCGCCGTAGTACGACTCACGTGGTGCAATGGTCAGCTCGGCACCATGGCGCAGGCGGGCGACGAGGTCGGGGTTGGATATGAACAAGCGGCCGAAAGCCACGGCGTCGATCTTGCCCTGCGCCCGACGCTCGATCGCCATCTTCAGGTCATAGTTGTTATTGCCAATGAACGGACCGTTGAACCCGGCGCTCAGGGCATCCATGTCGACACCCTCCGGCACTTCACGGGAGGTGGCAGTGGCGCCTTCGACAAAGTGCAGATAGGCCAGATTGAATGTGTTCAGTTGCTGGATCAGGTAGCCATGAAGGCCCATGACGTTGCTGTCGGGCGCCGTATTACCGGCGTCGGGGGTCACGGGCGACAAGCGAATACCCACGCGGTCACTGCCCCAGATATCCACGATGGCCTGGGTGACTTCCAGCGTCAGGCGAGCGCGGTTTTCTATCGAACCGCCATACTGGTCGGTGCGCTGATTGGTCGAGTCGCGCAGAAACTGGTCCAGCAGGTAACTGTTGGCCGAATGGACTTCAACGCCATCAAAACCGGCCCTTTTGGCGTTCTCTGCGGCGTGTTTGTATTGCTCGATGACGCCGGGGATTCGCCGGTTTCCAGTGCGCGCGGCATGGAGACAGGTACAAAACCGTCGGCGGTGTAGGTATTGCCCTCGGCCTTGATGGCGGAGGGCGCTACCGGTGCCTCGCCGTTGGGTTGCAGGTCGACACTGGAAAATCGCCCCACGTGCCATAGCTGGCTGACAATCTTGCCTCCTGCTGCATGCACAGCGTCGGTCACCAGGCGCCAGCCTGCGACTTGTCGGTCACTCCAGATTCCCGGGGTCGCGGCATAGCCTCGACCCTGAGCGGAAATGTTTGTCGCCTCGGCGACGATCAGCCCTGCCGTAGCGCGTTGTGCGTAGTAAGTTGCGTGCAGTTCATTGGGAACACCATCCTCGCCATAGCGGCTGCGTGTTACCGGTGCCATCACAATACGGTTCGCCAGCTCCATGGAGCCCAGGGTGACGGGGGAAAACAGGTCGGTAGTTGTACGGGGATCATGCATCAAATACTCCATATAGTAGACCAGTCGTCTACTTAAAAAGACAAAAAAAATGCCCGCTACCGCAGCAGGCGTTTGGTCATGGTCAGTGCTTTTTCGAAAGATTCGGTGGACTTGTTCACCTTCGCCAGAAGGGAAGCGCCAAGCCAGAGCTGATAGAGGGATTCTGCGAATCCTTCATGATCGCCCTCGGGATGAATGCTGTCGTCGGCGACACCCATGTCGACACAGGCAGTGATGCGTTTGATGATTTTTGCTGTGCCGACCTCGAGCACGCCACGCATGTCTTCAGACAAATCGCAGACTTCCGCCCCCAGCTTGACGACCAGGCACTTGCCTTCGGGAAAGTCGGTGCCCTGGGTTTCTATCCAATAGTTGAAGTAGGCCAGTAACCGCTCGGCGCCGCTTCCGGGGCGTGCCATGAGGGCGTCGACTCGACCCAGGTACTCGGAAAAATACTCTTCCAGCAGCGCCTGACCGAATTCTTCCTTCGATTTGAAGTAGTAATAGAACGAACCTTTGGGTACACCAGCCGTGCTTAACACCTCTGCGAGGCCGACGGCGGTATAGCCTTTGTTCGTCATGAGCGAGCGGGCCACATCAATGATGTGCTGTCGCATGTCCTGAGCTGGTTTCTTCATAATGCCGAGCATCCTAAACGTAAACCGACCAGTCGTCTAGTAAGTTTTTCTGGATATGCTTGCGCAAAAAAACCTCAGCAAATGTATACCGCATAGGCTTTGACTCTATCCCCCCTGGGGGGATAGAGTGCCGGTCTGAATTATCCAGACTGGAACTCAAGCCATGAGTGAACACGACCATCCCCACGGCCATACGCACCAGTCCCACGAAGCTGTCATCAAGCGCCTGAAACGGGCCGACGGTCATTTGCGCGGCATCATCACCATGATCGAAGAAGGGCGCGAGTGTGTGGACATCGCCCAGCAGCTGCACGCGGTCGAGAAAGCGGTGTGCCAGGCCAAGCGCACGTTGATTCAGGATCATATCGATCACTGCCTCGAAGACACGCTAGGTTCACTCGCCAAGGACGAGCGGGCACCGCTGGAAGCCTTCAAGCAAATCACCAAATACCTTTAGGTCTCGCATGCCGAATTTCGTCGAGCTGTTGCAGCAAGGTGGTTCGCATGCCTGGCTGTATTTCCCCAGTGCCATTCTGCTGGGCGCGTTGCACGGGCTGGAGCCCGGGCATTCGAAAACCATGATGGCGGCGTTCATCGTGGCCATTCGTGGCTCCTTGAAACAGGCCGTGATGCTCGGCGTCGCCGCTACCGTCTCGCACACCGCCGTTGTCTGGCTGGTGGCCATCGGCGGGATGTATCTGGGGCAGGGGCTGGATGCTGAAACCACGGAGCCTTATTTTCAGCTCGCGTCGTCTGCCGTGATCATCGCCATCGCGCTGTGGATGCTGTGGCGCACCTGGCGTGGCGAGCAGCTGTATAAGTTCGAAAGTGCCCGGCTCAGTCACGGGCATACAGGCCATGGCCATGAGCACGACATTGACTTCAAAGAGCATGAGCACGGTCACAGCCATGACCACAGCGATCTGGGCGGCTTGAGCCTGAGCGCCGAGGGCTACCAGGATGCCCATGAAAAGGCCCATGCCGACGACATCCGCAAGCGCTTCACCCATCGAGAGGTCAGCAATGGCCAGATCCTGATGTTCGGCTTGACCGGGGGGCTTATCCCTTGCCCAGCAGCCATCACCGTGCTGCTGCTGTGCCTGCAGGTGCAGCAGGTCACGCTGGGCGCGATGATGGTGATCTGTTTCAGCGTGGGACTTGCCATCACGTTGGTCACCGTTGGTGCGGCCGCCGCCATCGGTGCGCGAAGAGTCTCGAATCGTTTCCCCTGGCTCAGTGCCGCCGCTCGACGCGCCCCTTACCTGTCCAGCGTCCTGATTATTTGTGTCGGGATGTATGTAGGAATCAACGGCTGGATCGGCCTGTACTCGTGAGCTGGCCTGATGCTTGGGCGTGGCGGCTGTCACAAAAATAATTTGTGTTTCTTGAAAATATATATTGATTTTTATTGGTGTCGCCCGGCTTTAGCATGAGTGGAACTTGAACAAGTCGCCGGGCAGTGATCAAGCCGCCCGGCTTCACACGCCACCAAGAGCTGCAATCGGAGTCCTGATGAGTCTTTCTCCTTTCCACCTTGCAATTCCGGTTTATGACCTGGCCGCGACACGTACCTTTTACGGTGAAGTGTTTGGTCTTTCCGAAGGGCGCTCCAGCGCCCAATGGGTCGACTTCGATTTCTACGGGCATCAGTTGGTGATCCATGAACACCCTAAAACCGCCTCTCAAGAGAGCGTGCACAGCAACCCGGTAGACGGCCACGACGTGCCGGTTCCGCACTTCGGCATCATTCTGGAATGGGCCCAGTGGGAAGCTTTGGCCGAGCGCTTGAAATCCTTCGGTACCGAGTTCGTCATCGAACCCTACATTCGCTTCAAGGGGCAGGTGGGTGAGCAGGCCACCATGTTCCTTTTCGATCCCTGCGGTAATGCGCTTGAGTTCAAGGCGTTCAAGGACATGAGTCAGCTGTTCGCAAAATAGTAAAAGGCCTGGCGCGCACCACGTTGCGCCAGGCCTGCTTGAGCAGGCGCAGCGCTAACGAGTCAGAGCGTGGTCGTTAATCAGTTGCACCAGCGCGCTCACCGGTTCGGTCAGGCTGCGGCGAGCGCGATGTACCAGCCCGATATCGCGATGGAACGTATGCGCTTTCAAGTCGACAGAGCGCACACCGGCGTGCCATGTCTGCAGGGTTGCCGTTTCCGGAACCAACGCTACGCCAACACCATTGGCGACCAGTTTGATGATCGCATCCAGTTCATCGAGCTCGCAGACTTCGCGCAGCGAGACATGGGTCTGGCGCAGGAACCGGTCAACCTGTCGGCCACCGAACGACGATCGATCGTAACGAATGAATGGATGAGCCGAAACCAGCTCGGCCCAGTCATCCCCCGGCATGTCGGCAGGCACGATAAGGCGATAGGGCTCACGGACCAGCGTCGTCCAGCGCAGGTCGCTTTGCAGCGAGAAGGGCGGGCGGATGATCGCTGCCATGTCGATCTCGCCAGCGTCCACCTGATTGACCAGGTCCATGGACAGGCCGGGGATGACACGCGTCCTGCATGCGGGGAATTGCTGATGAAACCGAGCGAGCGCTTCCGGCAGAAAGGAGCGTTGCACAGAGGCAATTGCGCCGATGGTCACCAGTACGCTGGCGGGTAGCCCGACTGTCGTAGTGCCCAGGCTGCTGAACTGGCGCACCAGGTCCTGACCTTGCAGCAACACCTGCTGCCCCATGCGGTTGAGCTGGGCTGAACGTCCTTTTCGGTCGAACAGTTCGACGCCCAGTTCAGCTTCGAGGCGCTGCATCTGCGCACTGACAGCGGCCTGGGTGAGCCCGATCTTGCTGCCGGCCGCAGCAAACGTGCCTTCTCTCGCCACGGCAATAAACGTTTTCAGTTCTTTGATCATCGGCAAAGAATAATTGTATTTTTACTGAAAGCACATTTGTTTATTTTGTTGTTGCTGCTTATCCCATGTCCTCGGCCACACCCTGATCCTCACCGAGAAACCCGCCGCTCTGGTGCTGCCACAGCCGCGCATAGGTGCCGTTTTTGCCCAGCAGTTCGGCGTGGGTGCCTTGTTCGATGATGCGGCCGTCATCCATGACAATCAGCCGGTCCATGGCGGCAATCGTGGACAGGCGGTGAGCGATGGCGATCACCGTCTTGCCCTGCATCATTTCATCGAGGCTTTCCTGGATCGCCACTTCGACTTCCGAGTCAAGCGCACTGGTGGCTTCGTCGAGCAGCAGGATCGGGGCGTTCTTGAGCATCACCCGGGCGATGGCAACGCGTTGGCGCTGGCCGCCCGACAGCTTGATACCGCGCTCACCCACCAGCGTGTCGTAGCCACTGTGGCCTTGCTTGTCACTCAGTTGGCTGATGAACCCATCGGCTTGTGCACTGGCTGCGGCGCTGCGGATTTGCTCATCAGTCGCGTCGGGGCGTCCGTAGGCGATGTTGTCGCGAATGGAGCGGTGCAGCAGCGAGGTGTCCTGCGTGACCATGCCGATGGCACTGCGCAAGCTGTCTTGAGTGACGTGCGCAATGTCCTGCCCATCAATGCTGATTGACCCCTTGTCCACATCATAAAAGCGCAGCAGCAGGTTGATGAGCGTGGATTTGCCGGCGCCGGAGCGACCCACCAGGCCTATTTTTTCACCTGGACGAATGCTCAGGCTCAGGGCATCGAGCACCTGGCGTTCGCCGTTGTAATTGAAGCTCACGTTATCGAAGGTGACCGCGCCACCGCGGGTGACCAGAGCCTTCGCATCCGGCGCATCCTCAACCTTGGGACCGCGGGTCAAGGTTTCCATGCCGTCCTGAACGGTGCCGATGTTCTCGAATAACGAGGTCATCTGCCACATGATCCAGTGCGACATGCCATTGATGCGCAACGCCATGGCGGTGATCGCCGCGACCGCACCGGTGCCGACCTGGCCCTGGTGCCACAGCCACAGGGCATAACCGCCAGCACTCATGATCAGCGCGACCACCAGTGCCTGATTGACGATCTCGAACTGGCTGACCAGACGCATCTGGGCCAGGCCCGTGAGCTTGAAGTCCTCCATCGCTGCGCGCGCGAAATGCGCTTCACGCTTGGAGTGGGAGAACAGCTTTACCGTGGTGATGTTGGTGTACGCGTCCGAGACACGTCCGGTCATCGACGAGCGTGCGTTGGCCTGCTCCTGGCCGACCTTGCCCAAGCGTGGCACGAAGTACAGCATGGCCAGGCCGAACAGCATCAGCCAGCCAAGGAAAGGCAGCATCAGTTTCAGGTCGAAGCCGCCGGCCAGGGCGATGATCGCGATGAAGTAGACGCCGATACCGAGGACGATTTCGACGATGGTGAACAGCACCTCGCGCACTGACAGCGCTGTCTGCATCACCTTGGTGGTGACGCGGCCGGAGAACTCATCGGAGAAGAAAGACAGGCTTTGCCGCAACATCAATCGATGGAAGTCCCAACGCAGCCGCAGGGGCAGGTTGATCGCCAATACCTGGTGCTGCACCATTGTGCGCAACGCCACCAGCACGATGCTGCTCAGCAATACCAGGCCAATGCCCCACAGCACGCTACTTTCCTGCGCGGCCGTGTCGCCGCCAGCCTTCCAGGTGGACAGCAGATCCACGACCTGCCCGAGGAAGGAAAACAGCCAGGCTTCGTAAATCGACACACCGGCGCACAGCAGCGCAAACGCAAGGATGTAACCGCGTGCCCCTCGCGTGCAGGCCCACAGAAACCGTGCCAGACCGTCAGGTGGTGGCGGCACCTCGTCAGGCGGGAAGGGGTCAAGCCATTTTTCAAACGCGCGAAGCATGGTGTTCTCCAAAAAAATCAGTGCAAAGAGTCTGGCGTCGTCGACGCCTCCCGAACCTCTTCCAGATTGAGCTTCAGGGTCAATGTTTGTCGGCGCCAGTGCCCAGGCTGTCCCACAGCCTCATCACCTGGGTCACTGCGGCGTCCAGTGTGGCATGTGGGACACCGTCGCGCGCCAGTGTAGACAAGCCCAGAAGAAAACTGTCAAACACGGCCGCGAGCGTTTCCGGTATTACCGTTGCAGGCAACTCGCCTGCCGCAACGGCGCGCTGAATACAGCCCACGATACCTGTGCGGTTCAGATCCCTCGCCCGCGCAAGAGGTTCGGAAATCGCCTTGCTCTCGTCCGAGCAGGCGCTCATTAGCCCCAGCGCCACCAGGCACCCTGTCGGATGCCCGGGCTCGCACTGCATTTTCGCTGAACGACGAAGGGTGAGTTCAATCGCGTCTCTGGGCGGCAGGTTCGTATCGAACAGGCTGTCGGTGACCCGGCCGTAGGTGTCGAGGTAACGCTCCATCACTTCATTGAACAGGGCCTGTTTCGAGCCAAACGCTGCGTAGAAGCTCGGTGCCGTGATGCCGCCACCGATGGTTGCCTTGAGCTGGCTGAGGGAGGTTGCGTCGTAGCCGTGCTCCCAAAACAGATGCAGCGCCTGAGTGATCGCTACATCACGGTCAAATGTACGCGGACGCCCCAGCTGAGCCATATCGAGTCTCCTTCGGAATTAATTAAATACTAATCGATACATAAGTCATTGACCACCTGACTTCATCTGCCTATATTTGTACCGATCAGTATATTAGTGAGGGTTTTTCAATGACTACAGATGAGAAGCAGGGCGAAACACTCCCTCTGGGGGCGTTGCTGGCGCTGGCAATGACCGGGTTCATCTGCATCGTCACCGAGACCTTGCCTGCGGGTTTGTTGCCGCAGATCGCCGATGGGCTGGACGTGTCCGCATCGTTTGCCGGGCAGATGGTGACTGTTTATGCGCTGGGTTCATTGCTGGCCGCCATTCCACTGACGATCGCCACGCAAAGCTGGCGGCGCAGAACGGTCTTGCTGGTGACGATTATCGGCTTTCTGGTTTTCAACAGCGTCACCGCGTTGTCGTCCAGTTACGGACTGACCCTGATCGCAAGGTTTTTCGCCGGCGTCTCGGCCGGTCTGGCCTGGAGCCTCATCGCCGGTTACGCACGGCGCATGGTGGTGCCGCAACTGCAAGGCCGCGCACTGGCCGTGGCGATGGTCGGCACGCCCATTGCCTTGTCACTGGGCGTGCCTCTGGGCACCTGGCTCGGCGGGTTCATGGGCTGGCGCATGGCGTTTGGCTTGATGTCCGGGATGACCGTGCTGTTGATCATCTGGGTGCTGGTCAAGGTGCCGGACTATCCGGGCAAGTCTTTCTCACAGCGCATGGCGTTGCGTCAGGTCTTTTTCACGCCCGGCGTACGCTCGGTGCTGGGCGTGGTCTTCACCTGGATGCTGGCGCATAACCTGCTTTACACCTACGTTGCTCCCTTCGTTTCCGCGGCGGGGCTGGCGAATGATGTGGACCTGGTATTGCTGGCATTCGGTGTCGCCGCGCTGGCAGGCATCTGGGTAACGGGACGGCTGGTTGATCGCCATCTGCGCAAGACAGTACTTGCCAGTCTGGCAACCTTCGCAGCCGTGTCAGTGTTCTTCGGCGTGTTTTCCGGCTCTGCACCGGCCATTTACATCGGCGCTTTTATCTGGGGGCTGACCTTCGGTGGCGCCGCCACGTTGCTGCAAACTGCGCTCGCCGATGCGGCAGGCGAGGGCGCAGACGTGGCGCTTTCGATGAACGTCGTGGTCTGGAACAGCGCCATCGCAGGCGGCGGGTTACTGGGTGGCGTGTTGCTTGGCCAATGGGGAGCAGGTTCCTTTCCCTGGGTCTTGTTGATGCTGTTATTGCTGAGCCTGTTGATCGCACTGCGCGCAGGTGCTCATGGTTTTGCACGGGGCAGCCGGCTGGACCGGGAGCATGTTTTGGCTGGGTGATCTGATCAAGACCCGGAATATGGTCGTCAAGCTGCTTGCTGATGCAGGGAGTTAATTCTATAATTTTGTGAATTAAATGGCTGAATCGAGCTTTATACACATTATGTTGGATTTAAGCTTCAGCAAGCCTAGTGAGATCGTCAAGCGCCTTTGCGAGCGCCTGCGCACAGAGCGACTGGCGCTGAATATGACACAAGCCGACCTCGCCGGGCGTGCCGGCATCGGCACAAACACGGTCTCCAACCTCGAAGCCGGACGCAATGTCGGATTCGAGAACGTCGTTCGGGTGGCTATGGCTCTTGGTCGAACCAAGGAGCTCGAAGGCTTGTTTCTGCCAAAGCTGGACAGCATCGAAGACATTCGGCGCTACGAAAACAGCGCCAATCGTCTCCGTACAAAGAGGAAGTCCGGCGATGCTTGAGCAGGTTAACGTCTTCTACGAGGGCTGGGGTGAGCGATGGCAGTGGGGCACGCTGGTCTCGACGACCGCTTTGACCGGTCGCCCGCTGATCGTGTTCGAATACAGCAATGAAGCCAGACAAAGGGGCCTGGAACTGTCCTCCTATACGCTGCCCCTGGAGGGGGACAGGTTGCGTCGAGACTTCCCGGACCATCAGCTGTACTTGCCAGGGCCTGTTTACGACTCGTTGCCGGATGGATGGGGCATGTTGTTGATGGACCGTCTTTTCAGGCGCCGCGGGCGCACCACCGCGCGCATCGGCCCTCTGGAGCGGCTGGCCTATATCGGTAGCAGTGCAATGGGCGCCATGTCGTTTGAGCCCGTGGCGCCCGAAGGGCAGGAATCTGACGTCCACATCCCGCTGGAACAGCTCGCCGCCGACGTGAAGCAAGTACTGCATGGAAACGGTGGTGAGTTCCTGCAGGCATTGCTGCTGGTGGGTGGCTCGCCTCAAGGTGCAAGGCCCAAGGCTCTCGTCTATCGCGATCCTGAAACTGGCGGGTTTACCACTGCTGCTACGCCGGGCTTTGAAGCATGGTTGATCAAGTTTCCGGCCAAAGAAGAACATGCAGAAGTGTGCGCCATCGAAATGGTCTACGCCGAGTGCCTGCGCATGTGCGGTATCGAGACCCCTGACACCCAGTACTTCAATCTGCCTGATGGCCTGGCAGCGTTTGCCAGTAAGCGATTTGACCGCCGCGAGGGTCTACGTATACCCATGCAAAGCCTGGCCGCCTTTACGGGGGCAAATTACCAGTCTCCGGGTGTGTTGGACTATGTCAACTTTTTGCGGGCAACACAGATGTGTACCAACGATGTACGAGAGATGGCACGCGCGTTCGAACGTGCCGTTTTTAACGTTGCGTTCAACAACCGAGACGATCATCCCAAGAATTTCGCCTACATCATGTCGCAGGACGGTCAGTGGCGACTGTCGCCGGCTTACGACGTAACCTTCTGCGAGGGGCCAAGCGGATACCATCAGATGGACGTGATGGGAGAGGCGCTGGAGATTTCCCGTGCGCAAATGCTTCGGCTTGCCGAGGAAGCCGAGATGTCCCCGGACGCTGCAACCGGAGTGATTGACGGCATGTGTGATGTAGCGAGCCGGTTTACAGCCATCGCCGAGAACCTGTGCCCGCAGGTTATTACTCTAGACACCCTGCGCATGATCCAAAGCCGCATTGATCAGAACGTAGCCCGGTTACACCACAGTCAGGCCGACGGCGGTCACGGGCGATTCTCATAAACGATGCTGCCGTATGCTTCGAGCGCTCAGGGCCGTGTGCAAGACTTTGAGCATCCGCAAAGTTGCCCTGTCATTACCTTCATCACGGTGTAGCGCGGCTCAAGCCAGATTAGACATCGGCCCCCACCAGCGCATCTATCTCCTCACGGCCAGGCGCCGTTGCCGGCCCCCGGCGGGTGACCGCGATTGCTGCTGCCGCATTGGCGCGCAGCGCTGCGCGGTCGACATCGCTGCCCCTGGCCAACTCGGCCAGCAGCACACCGGCATGAGCGTCGCCGGCTCCATTGGTGTCGAGTGCCGTGACGGCAAAGCCGGGTATGAGCCGCGTCTGTCCAGCATGGTGGATCCAGCAGCCTGCGGGGCCATCACGAATCACTATGAGCGCATCTTCGCGCAGAATGGACGCCAGGCGGTGGATCGCGTCGTCGGGCGTCCGGGTTTGCGTGAAGCGCAGGGCTTCTTCGCGGTTGCTGGACCATAAGCTGATCAGGGGAAGTACGGCGCGCATCTCGACGCCATGAAGCGCATCAACCAATGGGCCTGGGTCGAATACCACGGCAGTGCCGCTGGGCAATCCGCCCAGCCAGGCGAGCAGGGCTGTGACCTTGTTTTTGTGGGCCAGGCTGTAGCCGCTGACAAATACGTAATCTTCGGCGCTGACCTGCACGCCATGCAGATCCTCGGCAGACAAGCCACCTTCAGCGCCCACATAGGAGATGAACGAGCGCTCGGCCGAGGCTTCCACCAGGGCAACGGCTAGGCCGGTGTCCTCACCGGAAACGGGCATCGTAGAAATTTCCACGCCTTCGTCGCGCATGGCCTGGCGAGCAATGTCGCCGAAGCGGCCCTGGCCATGGCGACCCAGGTAAACGGTGGGCAGGCCATTGCGGCACGCAGCGGCCATGACATTGAAGCCGCCTCCGGCCTCGAACGTGGCGCTGCTGGCCAGCACATCTCCGCCCGACGGCGGCAGGCGGTCGATGGCCATCACCAGGTCAACCACGACCTGGCCGGTGTAGAACAATTTAGCGGGCATGGGCAGCCTCTTCGGTAACGACACGGCGATCACGCGCCCCGCCGAGCAGCGCATACAGGCCACCGGCGACAATGAAGGTCACGATCCAGCCCAGGCCGTTATGGCCCAGCCAGGAATCGGCGAGAAAGCCTTTGAACAGCACATGCTCCGGGGTGGTGGCCACGGTGGTGAAGCTGAAGCCAAGCACGATTGCTAATGCCCACGAGCCCAGCGCGCGCCATTCGACGCCGCCGCGATACCAGTAAGCGCTGCGTGGGGTCTGGTCCAGCAGGTCTTTTGGGGAGTAGATGTGGCGGTGCAGCAGGTCGACGACAAAGATGCCGACCCACGCGGTAATGGGCACTGCCAACATCGAGATGAACGTAATGAAGGGGCCGTAGAAGCTGTCGGCGATCAACATGAAATAGATCGAACCGGCAAAGATCGCGATGATATCGACGATGACTGCGTGTACTCGCTTGACCTTCAGGCCGAGGGTCAGGGTGGTCAGGCCGGCCGAGTAGACCGACAGGTTGTTGGACAACAGCAGGCCGCCGAACGCAGTGATCAGGTAGGGCACGGCCATCCAGGTGGGCAACATTTCGCGAATGGCGATGATCGGGTCGGTGGCTGACGCCAGATGATCGTTGCCCACCGACAACAGGCCGCCAAGAGTGATCAGCAAGACCAAGGGGATCCCTGCGCCAAACGCCGCCGAGGCCACCAGGCGAGTGGCCTTGACGCTGGCGTGCTGATAGCGGGACATGTCGGCGCCCGCATTGGCCCAACCGATACCGGTGCCTGCGGCCATGGTGCCAACGCCAATAATCATGGCACTCAGTGGCGCTGCTGGCGCGTCGAAGACCAGGCTCCAATCGATGTGGGTGAGTAGAAAGCCACCGACCACCAGGTTCAGCGCGCCAAACAGGTAAGTCGCCCATTTCTGGATGACCAGCAAGGTGGCATGGCCCAGGCCCGAGACGGTCAGGGTCAGCAGCACGAACAAGGCAATGAACACCAGGGTCAGGCCAGGCGAGTTTTTCGCCTCCACGGGGGTGCCGAAAAGGATCGCGAACAGTGACAGCAGGACGAACGCGGCGGTGGTGGTGTTGACCGTTTCCCAGCCCAGACGCGACATCAGCGAAACCAGCGTAGGCCCGATATTGCCTCGTACCCCGAAGATGGCCCGGGACAGCGTCAGGCTCGGTGCCCGCCCGCGGCGCCCGGCAATGGAGATCACGCCCACCACGGCGAACGAGCCGGCGGCACCGAGGATGGCGACGATAATTGCCTGCCAGATGGCCAGCCCCTGGAACGCTACCAGGGTGGCACCAAGCGGCAAGCCGAGGATGCTGATATTGGCGGCGAACCAGACCCAGAACAACTGCAGCGGGTGGCCGTTGCACTCGTTTTCAGGAACCGGCTCGATACCGCGGGTTTCCAGCTGACCCGCACCTTGAGAGGGGGACGATGTAGTCATTTGCGTTGCTCCTATTGCCTTTTATTGTGGTTGTGGCAGTACGTCAGCAGGTGCAATCCAGTGCAAATTGGCTTTCCGAAATCGGGTCAGCCTGATCGCCGCCCGGAAGGCTGAGGGCGAAAGTGATCTCGTTCACAGTGGACGAGCACAGCCCGGTCCATCATCCGGCGCGCAGGGCCAGCAGTTGTTCGACCAAAGGCGCGAGGTCGAGCGCGTTGACCGCATCGATTTGCTCGATCAGCGCCGCCGGCCAGGCGTGCATGCCGTTGCAGGCGCCCAGCATGGCACCGAGAATGGCGGCAATCGTGTCGGTGTCGCCGCCCAGGCTGGCCGCCATGCACACCGCATCGAACGGACTGAGCTGGCTGCTTGCCACGCGGTGGGCGAGGGTGAAGGCAGCGACCACTGATTCCTGTGAGGCGACCGAGGTGCCAATCACATCGTGAACCCGGTCGGCCAGCTGTTCGTCTGTGCAGTCAGCGCACAGTGCCTTGGCCCATTGAATGCGCGCGGCGATACGCCCACCCGCAACCCAATGGCCATGACGTTCGGCACTCAGGGCTACCTCGGCGCCTGTCTCCAGGGCTTCGGCCAGGGGCGCGCCATTGATCCCGGCGGACACCACGGCCGCGACCGCCGCCGCGCTGGAGATGCCCAGCGTGGTGTTATGGGTGACCTGACAGGCTTGCACCACCAGCGCCATGAAGGCCTCGCGGTTGCTCACGTCGGCCGCGATGCCTACCGGGGTGATACGCATTGCCGCGCCATTGGTGGTGCCGAAGCGGCCAGCCTCTTCAGGGCTGTGGCCGTCAAGGATCATTTCAATCGCGCGCTTGGTCGAAGGCCCCAGCAGGTCGTAGGAGCCCTTGGCTTTCATCGCGGCTTCCCACTCGATCAGGCTGTGGGCCAATGCTGTCGGGTCAATGCTGCCGCCGCCAGCCACCAGCAACTGTGCCACCAGGATGGCCTGCTCGGTGTCATCGGTGATGGCGCCGGCCGGCATGTTGGGTGCGATCGGCTGGTCGGCATCGGCGCCGATCAGCGTAGTGATACGGCCATAGCGTTGCAGGATCAACGCGCG
The DNA here is from genome assembly GCF_020312195.1 of Pseudomonas sp. P129. Lineage (NCBI taxonomy): Bacteria > Pseudomonadati > Pseudomonadota > Gammaproteobacteria > Pseudomonadales > Pseudomonadaceae > Pseudomonas > Pseudomonas sp. P129. The sequence continues at coordinate 400,602 of NZ_JAGPYS010000004.1, forward strand.
CGGCAGCGACTGCGTCGGCATGCCCAAGGCGTCGCCCAGGGCCAGGCCATAAAAGGCGCCCAGGCCTCGGTCTTGCAGAAATGTTGCGCTCATGTGGACGATCCGAAGGCGAGATGAAGGCGAAAATGCACAGGGTCCAACAGGCTCTCTACGTGCTCCATAAAACGTTCACGGCGGTCAAAGGTGGTGCGCACGGCCTTGAGAAACACCGTGCCGGGCTCGCGTGCCAGCAGCGCGGCGTCATCACGGTTCAAGGGGCCTGCGCCGATCCACTGGTCACCCTTGTCGCCAATGAAGCCGTGCGCGGCCATGGTCACCGTCAGTGACTGTTCCAGCAGGCCGTTTTGCGGCAGGTTTTCCAAGCCATCGACCGCCGGAATCAAGGCGCGCTCCAGGGAAACGATACTGCCGTCGGCGGCGATACGTCGGCGGTCCAGAGCCACCAGACTGGAAGTGCCCAGGCACACTTCCATGTCGGGGCGTTGCACCGCCACCAGGCGCAGGATTTCCGTACGCACGCCAGCACCCGTATCGGCCAGGGCCTGGGCCCAGCCGGCACGCTGGTCCAGGCTGAAGCCGTCGTAGGTGACGATCGAGCCCACGCCGGTCTGCGTGGCAATGAAGTTACGCCGCTTGAGCTCGGACAACGCCTCGCGCAGCGTGCCGCGGCTGACGTTGAATTCCTGGGCCAGGAGATTTTCCCCGGGAAGCAGGGCGCCGGAGCTCATCTGGCCGCTTTCGATGCGGCGGATCAGCTCATTGATCACCTGGGTTTTTTTGTCGAATCGAACCTGTCTAGTCATGTACATTTTATAGTTGCATGTTGGATCGGAATGCAAGCTGTTTTTGCGTGGCACATTGTCATGCGACGTACCGTGCTTAAGGGATTGGTCTCATCGTCTGCGCACATCATGCTCGCAGTTCGACAAGTCACCTTGCAGGTCACGCCTGCAAGGTTTTTGAAGCGAGCCTTGCGCTCACCCACCCTCCAGTGCCAGCCAGGGCAGTCCGATGTGGGTCAAGGCTTTGGCAATAGGAGGGCTTTTTCGATTATTTTCCAGCCTGCAACCCGATCACCCGGCCAAGGAATTTGGGCCTCGGCAGCTCCGACTGCCCAGCGCTTATAGCGTTAAGTCTTTCCTTTGTTGCCTCGGTAAATATTGTTGCATGCGGGCCGGTCAGATCTACATGCAACAACATCTGCTCATTGCCGGCCAGCTCCATGTCATCCCCTGCCAAATGCAGGCTGTGATAGAGATGCACGCGCTTGGCGTCGTGGGCGATCAGTTGGGTATGCACCTCGACCGCGGCGCCGAGTTTCACTTCGTGCAGGTAATTGAGGTGCAGTTCCAGGGTGAACAGCGAGTGGCCGCTGGCTTCGCGGTTGTCGCTACCCAGCCCCAGCGCGTCCATCAGCCCGTCAGTGGCGTAGCTGAAGATCAGCAGGTAGAACGCGTCACGAAGGTGGCCGTTGTAGTCGACCCAGTCGGATTGGACTCGGGTGGTGTAGGTGGTCAGTGCAGGCATGTCGGGGGATTCCGGGTCATTACTGATCAAAATGAGGGCGCTGGCGTGCTTTGCAGGACGATGGAAGATCCACCGCCACCCATCAAAGGCAAGCCAGCTACCGTAGGTTCATTCCGCGAAGCTCATGCCATGCCTGGCCTTGGTAGTCTTTACCGCCTCCAGCACGGCGAGCAAGCAATCGTCACGGTAGCGCTCCAATGCCGAGATACTGTGTTTACCCAGCTGGTCAGTGGTGCCGTCGACCACATCGTCGATCAGTTTTTCGGTCAGTTCCGGTGCCGGCAGGTAGCTCCACGGCAACTGCAATGCCGGGCCGAACTGCGTCATGAAGTGGCGCATGCCTGCATCGCCACCCGCCAGTGTGTAGGTGAGAAAGGTGCCCATGAACGACCAGCGCAGCCCTGCGCCGAAGCGAATCGCATCATCGATTTCGCCGGTGGTCGCCACGCCGTCATTGACCAGGTGCAGCGCCTCGCGCCATAGCGCTTCGAGCAAGCGGTCAGCGATAAAACCGGGGACTTCCTTGCGCACGTGCAGCGGGCGCATACCGAGGGATTCATAGACCTTGATTGCCGCCTGTATGGCCGCCGGAGCAGTATTTTTGCCGCCCACCACTTCGACCAACGGCAGCAGGTACACCGGATTGAACGGGTGACCGACCACGCAGCGTTCCGGGTGCGCGGAGCTTTCGTAGAAGTCACTTGGCAACAGGCCCGACGTACTCGAGCCAATTAACACATTCGACCTGGCCGCCGCGCTGATCCTGCTGTGCAGATCCAGTTTCAGTTCCAGGCGTTCCGGGGCGCTTTCCTGAATGAAGTCGGCGTCTCTCACACATTCTTCGACAGTGGCCACAAAACGCAGGCGGTTCTGGGATGCACCGGGTACCAGGCCCTGTTGTTCCAGCGCCCCCCAGCACTTGGCGACACGGTTACGCAGCGCTGCTTCGGCGCCGGGCGCGGGGTCCCAGGCAACCACATCCAGGCCATGGGCGAGGGCGCGGGATACCCAGCCACTGCCGATGACGCCGCTGCCGAGAGCGGCGAAAGTTTTGATTTCAGTGATAAAGCTCATGGCGACGTTCCTGAAGAGTGCGGTGATTTATGTCTCGGAGGCATTAGCCGCGCTTGGTAAGGCCCATCTTGGTGCGGCCTTCTGCCGGGCTCATGACTCGCGCGCCCAGACGGCTGAGAATTTCACTGGCGCGCTCCACCAGTTGGCCGTTGGTGGCGAGCACGCCCTTGTCCAGCCACAGGTTGTCCTCCAGACCGACCCGGACGTTGCCGCCCAGCAACACCGCTTGCGCGGCCATCGGCATCTGCATGCGGCCGATGCCAAAACCAGCCCACACCGCGTCGGCTGGCAGGTTATCGACCATGGCTTTCATGGTGGTGGTGTCGGCTGGTGCGCCCCATGGGATACCCAGGCACAGCTGGAACAGCGGGTTATCGAGCTGTCCTTCCTTGATCATCTGTTTGGCGAACCACAGGTGGCCGGTGTCGAAAATTTCCAGCTCGGCCTTTACGCCCAGTGCCTGGATACGTTTGGCGCCGGCACGCAGTTGCGATGGGGTGGACACATAAATAGCGTCGCCGTCGCCAAAGTTCAGGGTGCCGCAGTCGAGGGTGCAGATTTCCGGCAGCAGTTCCTCGACATGGGCCAGACGTGTCAGCGGGCCGACCAGGTCGGTATTGGGACCAAACTCCATCGGGTGCTCACCGTCGCCAATCTCCAGATCGCCACCCATGCCAGCGGTGAGGTTGACGATGATGTCGATGTCGGCCTCCCGAATACGCTCCATCACTTCGCGGTACAGCGCCACGTCGCGGCTGAATTTTCCGGTGTGCGGGTCGCGCACATGACAGTGCACCACGGTGGCACCGGCCTTGGCCGCCTCAACCGCGGCGGCCGCGATTTGCTTGGGCGTGACCGGTACGTGAGGGCTTCGGGCGGTCGTGTCGCCAGCACCGGTGAGTGCGCAGGTGATGATGACGTCGTGGTTCATGGGGGGCTCCTTACAGGCGTGAGGACGCCGTTCGCGACCACGGATGCTCGCGAAACGGCCGTTCAAAATCGGGTTATTGGCTGCTCGATTGAAGGTTTGCCGCAGCCGGTTTGCCGTCGAAGGTGGTGACGCCTTCCAGCCAGCGCGCCTGGTCTTGCGGATGGTCTTTGAGCCATTGTCTGGCGGACTCAAGAGCATCCTTGTGATCCAGTAGCGGCTGCATCATCCGGCTCTCGTCGGCGGCGGTGAACGTCAGGTTAGTCAGCAATTTGTGCACGTTGGGGCACTGTTCGGCATAAGTCGGCGAAGTGACCGTCCACACAGTGGCCATGCCCTCGTTCGGGCCCAGGGCGTCGTCGCTGCCATTGAGGTAAGTCATCGCCACGTTGACGTTCATCGGGTGCGGCGTCCAGCCGAAAAACACCACGGCTTCCTTGCGGCGGACGGCGCGGTCCACGGCGGCGAGCATGCCGGCTTCGCTGGACTCCACCAGCTGGAATTTGCCCAGACCGAACTGGTTTTTGGCGATCATCGCCTTGATCTGGGTATTGGCGCCTGAACCAGGCTCGATGCCGTAGATTTTGCCGCCCAGTTCCTTCTCGAACCTGGCGATATCGGCAAAGGACTTCAGGCCCTTGTCCGCTAGGTAAGTCGGCACGGCGAGGGTGGCGCGAGCGTCTTCCAGGCTCGGTTTGTCGAGCACTTTGACTTTCCGGGCCTCGACAAACGGCGCGATGGTCTGGGTCATCAGCGGGTTCCAGTAGCCCAGAAAGAGATCCAGGCGCTGGTCGCGGATGCCGGCGAAAATGATCTGCTGGGACGCGCTGGTCTGTTTGGTCTTGTAACCGAGGCCGTCGAGCAACACTTGGGTCATGGCGCTGGTTGCGATCACGTCGGTCCAGTTCACCACACCCATGCGCACGTTCTGGCATGAAGCGGCATCAACTGCCATTACATTGCTGCTCAAGAGAGCGCTGGCGCCAAGTGCAAGCACGCTGCAGCCAATCAGTCGGTTCATGGTGGGGCCCTCGGCAGATCGTTATTGTGGGGTGCCGGCGTCTTTGTGCACCGTGGAAGCAAATTACCCTGCCTGGAGGGCGCCGAAGCGTACTGCAGCGACCCACTTTTGCACTGCGGCGACCTGCCTCTTGAATGCGCTCATGAACGGGAGTATCAACGTGCCACGCTGCAGGTCCGACGAGAGCGCCACGATGGCCCAGGATTTTTATTTTTTGCTGATGCCGGGCTTCTCGGCCATCGGCTTTATCTCCGCGCTGGAGCCCTTGCGGGTGGCCAACCGCTTTGGTGGCGAGCTGTACCGCTGGCACGTCCTGAGCGCCGATGGCGGCGCGGTACAGGCGAGCAACGGCATGTCGGTCAACGCCGACGCGGCGCTTGAGTCGCTGAAAAAAGGCGCGACCCTGCTGGTAGTGGCTGGCTTTGAACCGCTGCAGTTCGCGACCCCGGCCCTGCAGCAATGGCTGCGTCGCCTTGATCATGAAGGCGTGACCCTGGGCGCCATCGACACTGGCGCCTGCGTGCTCGCTGAAACCGGCTTGCTCGATGGCCATCGCCTGACCCTGCATTGGGAAGCCATCGACGCGTTCAAGGAGTCCTACCCACAGCTCACCGTGATCCAGGAACTGTTCGAGATCGACCGCCGCCGCATCACCTGCGCAGGGGGCACAGCGTCCATCGACCTGATGCTCGACCTGATCGCCCAGGCGCACGGCCCCGAGTTGGCGATTCAGGTGTCCGAACAATTCGTACTGGGGCGCATCCGCACGCGCAGGGACCACCAACGCATGCAGATCGCTACGCGCTACGGCATCGCCAACAAGAAATTGGTGCACGTGATCGGAGAGATGGAGCAGCAGACCGAACGCCCCCTCAGCACGCTGGCCCTGGCCGAAGCGATCAACGTCACCCGGCGCCAGTTGGAACGCTTGTTTCGCCTGCACCTGAACGACACGCCGAGCAACTTCTATCTGGGCCTGCGCCTGGAGAAAGCCCGGCAACTGCTGCGGCAAAGCGGTCTGAGTGTGCTGGAAGTAAGCATCGCCTGCGGGTTCGAATCGCCGTCGTATTTCACTCGCAGCTATCGAGCACGGTTTACGAAATGCCCGAGGGAGGATCGGCGGCGGGAGGGGATTTGAGTGTTGTTTTCAGGGGGCGGGATTGGGCTTTGCGTAGGCGGGTTTTGGTGTTGGTTATAGCTGTAATCTCCGGCTGGTGTTGGTAGCAGTAGAAACAGGAGCGCCGATTTGAGTGATTATGTTTGCGCGTTTAGCGGGCGGTCTGTAGAGGTGTAGGCGATGGGGAGATAATTCGTTTAGAGGCTATCCGGATTTCCCCAAAAACATTTTTACTGGGCTCTGGGCCGGTGGTTTCAGTTTGAAAAAATCTTTATATGCCCTCAATTTTTCCCCCAGTCAGACGGCATATATGAACGATCATGAATGGCGATTCAAGATACGGTCTGAGATCTTCCAGGTTGTGTGGGAGCTTCTGATGAAAGACAATGCCGAAATAAGTCGTCACACGGGTGAAGCACATATGTAGGACTCGCTCGAACAGCGTCTGCTTTGCTTCGACGAGCTCGTCCAGCCCGATGAGGAACACCGCATCGAACTAGAGCACTTTGATATGTTGAACATCGAACACCCGGATATCGTAATGATTACCCAATGACTGGCCATCGACACAGGGGACTGGGAGAAAATTTCTGCTCTCTAGCTTCTCGGTAAGCGCTTCTGAGACGGGTTCGCTTGCTTCATAAATCCCAATCCTCGACACCACCTGCCCATGTTGGAACTTCACCGCAATCTCGCGTACCTATCCGCACTGTGCCATTTGAAGTTAAAATGCCAGTATGCGAGAGGTTTATTACAAGGATGCTGTTCAAATGGTTTTACCGGATCAACCTAAAAGCCTGATTTTTGACCTGGAAGTCGTCCCCGGCAAACCCAATCAAACTGACCGCATATTTATGGTTGGTGCGATGCGTCCTGATAAGGACGAGGAGCTTGAGCATAAGGTCAACAAGGACTTGCCTGCAGTGCTTGAGGCCCTTGATCGCTTAGGGCAGGGCGCTAGCTTTGTACTTGGCCATAACGTTATCGACCATGATTTACCCATACTTCTAGAGCAAGCTGCGCATCTGGCATTACACCAGCTGCCGGTGATAGACACCCTACGCCTATCGCCTTTGGCCTTTCCACAAAACCCGTATCACCGGCTGGTCAAAGATTACAAACTCGTTCGTGACAGCCTCAACTCACCACTGTCCGATTGCCGCTCAACCTTGACACTGTTCAATGATCAGCGGCGAGCATTCAAAGATCTGAGTATTAATCTGCAATCAGAACTGCTCTGCTACCAAGCGCTGCTCGCTCCAATGCCAGATAGCGACCTGGGGGCGTTCTTTACCTCGATAACTGGTCAGGCGCCTAGATCCCTCAAAGAAATTCGTCACCTGATCCCAGAGCTACTTAGGGAAACTGACCCAACGTTGACGCGCACTTCCAAGGTTTGCAGTAAACGACTGAACCAGTTGTTGCAACGCGACCTCATGGACGACAGCCAGCGTTGGCCACTTGCTTATGCGCTGGCCTGGCTGCGCGTGTCAGGCGGCAACTCGGTTCTGGCACCTTGGGTACGCCATCAATTTCCTGCAACAGGTAAATTGATTGCTGAACTGCGTGATATTCCCTGCGGGGAGAGCCAATGCGACTATTGCAGCACCACTCATGATCCTCGCCACGAGCTCAGGCGCTACTTCGCTCCTATTCAGGACTTTCGGACCGAACCAGACGGACGCTCCTTACAGCATGACGTGGTGCTGGCAGGCATGCAGGGCAAGCACGTGCTCGCGATTCTTGCGACAGGGGGCGGAAAATCCTTGTGCTACCAGTTACCGGCGCTGAACCGCTTTCACCGCAACGGCAGCTTGACGATCATCATATCGCCGCTGCAGTCGCTGATGAAAGATCAGGTCGACGGCCTACTGGCTCGTAACGTCCAATGCGCTGCAACTTTGAATGGTCTGTTGACCATGCCCGAGCGGGCAGAGGTGCTGGAGAAGATCCAATTAGGCGATGTGGGCATTTTGCTGGTATCCCCCGAGCAGTTTCGCAATATGGCTTTTCGCCGCGCGATCTCCCAGCGTCAGGTCGGCGCCTGGATCTTCGATGAGGCGCATTGTTTGTCCAAATGGGGCGCAGATTTTCGCCCGGATTACCTCTATGTATCGCGCTTCATCAAGCAGTTCTCTGGGGACGGTCCGCTCGCAGCGATTGGCTGCTTCACGGCTACGGCCAAACCTGATGTGCTTGAGGACATCGAACAGCATTTCAAAGAGCAGTTGGGCATAACCTTCAAGCACTTTATCGGTACCCACGAGCGTACCAATCTGCACTTCGAGGTCCTGCCGTGTTCTCGCTCAGAAAAGCGCCACCATGCTCAGACGTTAATTGAGGAAGAGCTAGGCACCAGCGAGGGTGGCGCGGTGATATTCGTTTCAAGCCGAAAAGGCGCTGAAGAGCTTGCAGACTTTTTGATCGGCCACGGATGGGCTTGCAAGTACTTCCACGCTGGGCTGGAGCCACATGAAAAAAAAGATATTCAGGACGCCTTCAAGGGCGGGGAACTGAAGATTATCGTGGCCACCAACGCTTTTGGCATGGGCGTCGACAAACCCGATATTCGCTTGGTGATACATGCTGATATTCCGGGGTCGCTCGAGAACTACTTACAAGAAGCCGGTCGCGCCGGTCGCGATCAAGGGCAGGCTCGGTGCGTACTTCTGTATGACGCTCAGGACATCGAAAACCAGTTCGGGATGTGCGAAGGTTCGAAACTGACCCTGCGTGATATCCAGCAAATCCTGCGCAAGTTGCGCAAGGAGAGCGACCGACGCAAGGGCAGCAGGCTCGTCATCACTGCCGGTGAGGTGCTGATGGATGAGCATGTTGATACTAGCTTTGAAGCCGGAGAACGTGATGCTGAAACCAAGGTAGCCACGGCAGTGTCCTGGCTTGAGCGAGGGCAGTTTTTAAAACGGGAGGAGAACCAGACCCAAATCTTTCCGGCAAGCCTGAAGTTGACTAAGGAGGAGGCCGATAAGCGTCTGGCCACCGTTAAGTTATCGGCCAGGCGGCTCGAAGAATTCAGGGCTATCTTGAGTTATCTGTACGAAGCTAATGTCGACGAGCGAATCAACACCGACGCCTTGATGGCTCTGACTAGCCTCACGTCCGAAGAAGTCACTGCGACACTGCGTCAGATGGAGGACCTGGGGCTTTTGGTTAACGACTCTAAGCTGACCTTATACGTCCGACATGGGGTCGTGTTCCCTTCCACTCAACGCCTGCAAGCTACCTTACAGCTCGAGTCTGCCTTGTTCGACCTGCTGCAGGAACTGGCGCCTGAGGCCGAGAGTGGGGAATGGCAGGACCTGAACGTGCCACTGTTGACCTCGACGCTCAAAACAGCTTCTGGTAACAAGGACCTGATACCGCTTCACGTGTTGCGACTGCTGCGCAGCCTGGCCCAAGATCACGACAGCAATAGCCAGCAGCGCAGCAGTTTCGAACTGCGCCAGATCACTCAGGATTTCCTCAAGTTGCGCATCCGCGGCGGACACAACTGGAGAGCTATTCAAGGGCTGGGAGAGCGTCGACGTGCTTTGGCCGCTGTCGTCCTCACGTTTTTGATTGGCAAATTACCGCCGGGTTCACGCAACAAAGACCTGTTAGTGGATACTACGTTCGGCGAACTTATGGGCCTGATTGATCTGGATCTTGAGCTGCGCACTAGAATCCCAGAGTCGCAGCGCCGCAAGGCCGTTGAGCACGTACTGCTGTACCTGCATAAGCAAGAAGTGATTACGCTGAACCACGGCATGACAGTCATGCGTCGGGCTATGACGATTGAAGTCGAGGGGGGAAAGCGCACCGGATTCCTGAAAGATGATTATCAGCGTCTTGATGAGCACTACCGAGAAAAACGTATTCAGGTTCACGTCATGCGCGAGTATGCCGAGGTTGGGCTTGGCTCGATGGGCTATGCCCTGGATCTCGTTCAGCACTATTTCACACTAGCCAAACAGGAGTTCATTCGCCGCTACTTCGTAGATCGCGAGGAGGTACTTAAGCTAGCCACGAGTGAGGAATCTTGGCGTAGCATTGTCGAGAAGCTTAGTGCTGCTCAGCGGATCATCGTGTCCGATGATGATGATGTGAATCGCCTGATTCTGGCTGGGCCCGGCTCCGGCAAAACGCGTGTGATCGTGCATCGAATCGCTTACCTGTTGCGAGTTCGTCGCGTTCCGGCGCGCTGTATCGTGGCTTTGACGTTCAACCGGCATGCAGCAAATGAGATCAAGCAGCGCCTGATCAAGTTGGTTGGCGCTGATGCCTTTGGGGTCAACGTGATGACGTATCATCGCATGGCCATGCGCCTGACGGGCACTCGCTTCGAGCGAGGTGAAACGCTTGAAGAAGGGCGATTAGCCCAGGTGATGGGAGAGGCTGTTGAGTTGCTTGAAGGCAAGCGTCAGGTAGAAGGGGAGGACGATCTGCGCGAGCAATTGATGCGAGGCTACCGCTACATCCTCGTTGATGAGTACCAGGACATTGATGACCTACAGTATCGGCTCGTAAGTGCGCTGGCCGGGCGTAAGTCTGAAGAAGAAGGGCGCTTGTGCATTTTGGCAGTCGGTGACGATGATCAGAACATCTACGCCTGGCGGGATACGAATAACCGCTATATAGAGCGCTTTCGCGATGAGTATTCGGCTACAAAGAACTATCTGGTCGACAACTACCGTTCCAGCGGTCGCATCATTGATGCGGCTAACCGGGTTATTGGTCGTAACCCAGATCGCCTGAAAAAGGACCATCCGATTCAGATTGATACTGTTCGTCGCGCAATGCCGAAAGGCGGTGACTGGGAAACCCTCGACATTGAGCGGGAGGGGCGCGTGCTTCGCCTCAAAATAGACGCTCAGGGCCACGCACGGGTTAATCTGCAAGCCCAGGCAGCGATGACAGAGTTGCAGCGCCTGCTCAGTTTGGACAGCGAGGATTGGCATGGGTGTGCCGTGCTAGCCCGCACCCATCAAAACCTGCTGCCCCTTCAGGCGTGGTGTGAAGCTCACGGCGTTCCATATTGTTTGGCAGCCGACAAGGAAGGTGTCTTACCTCTCACCGCTCAACGTGGCTTCGTGCAGGCTGTTGAAATACTAAGAGAGATTACCGAACCGCTGAGTGCCTCCGAGACATGGACATATCTAGGTAAGAGGCAGCTCGGGCCAGAATGGTACGACATGTTACTCGTCGCCTTTGATCAGCTAACAGCCGAGTTCGGACAATGTCCGCTAAGTGCTGAGATCCTGCTCGATTGGCTCTATGACTATTTCCGGGAGCTGCGTCAGCAACCTAGAAAGGGTCTCTATCTGGGCACTGTCCACTCCGCCAAAGGCCTGGAGTTCCGCCACGTAGTCGTGCTTGACGGCGGCTGGTCCACGCAGCCTGAAACGCTTAGCGATGAGCGTCGACTCTACTACGTGGGCATGACTCGCGCCGAGCAGACTTTAACCTTGTGTGAATACCCAGAAGGCAATCCTTTCTGCAGCCAACTTACGGAAGAGGTCATGGCGCGAACCTTCCAAGGAGAATACCTTGCGGAGCTGGAGAAGCGTTACCTACAACTCTCTTTGAAGGACATTGATCTTGATTATGCTGGGCGTCAGAACCCTACGGCATCAATACACAAGGTATTGGCAGCGCTTGAACCTGGCGACATGCTTTCGTTTAAAGCTCATGAAGATAGATATCTGATTCAGGACGCCAACGGTTATGTTATTGGCCGCACAGCAAAATCATTCAGCCTAGATCTTGATATTGAGGAGTGTGAAGTGGCGGCTGTTTTGGTTCGGCGTTCTGACCGGTGTGAAGAGTCGTTTCGAGCTTATCATCGTTCGCAAGAGTGGGAGCTAGTCGTGCCGAGAATCGCTGGCCGGGTCGTAATGAGCGATACATAACTTTGACGCTAATCTACCTCGAGCAGTAGTTTAGCTAATAGCGCTACTGTCGATGCTATTTGAGTTGATCTGTGGTTGGAGCCAGGACACCAAAATCGCATACCGTATTTACAACGCCCGTCCGGAAATAGCTGCCGTGCAGCTGTCGTATTTTTGATACCAGGTGTCGTGCGCAGTACTGCATCTCCATGACCTATGAAAAGCCAGAAATAACCAGCTAAACAGCCTGCCCAACGCCCCCTAAAGACTATCCGGATCCCCAAAAAACATCTGAATCCGCGACCTCAACCAACGCTCCCCGGGGTCATTATCCTGCGCGCCGCGCCAGGCCATGTGCAGTTCGAACGTTCGGGTTTCAATCGGCAGGTCTTCAGAGCGAACGCCTCCCGCGGCAGTCAGGACCTGCGCCGCATAGTCGGGCACGGTGGCGATGATGTCGGTGCCGGTGAGCAGTGTGGCCAGGCCGTTGAACTGGGGCACGGCGAGGACGACGTGGCGTTTGCGGTCGAGTTTTTCCAGATGTTCGTCGATGAAGCCGCTCAGGTCGCCGGCGAAGGAGACCAGTGCGTGGGGGCGGGCGCAGAAGTCGTCGAGGCTCAACGGGCCGGGTATGGAGTCGGCGCGCAGCAATTGCGGCTTGCTCCTGCGCAGGACCTTGCGCTTGGCGTTGGCGGGCAGGTCCTGGGTGTAGCTGACGCCGACCGAAATCTCTCCGGAGGCGAGCAGGGGTGGCATGAGGATGTAATTGACCCGTCTGACCACCAGCACAATGCCCGGCGCTTCAGAGCGCAGACGCTTGAGCAGGGTAGGCAACAGTGCGAACTCGACGTCATCGGACAGGCCGATGCGGAACACCGAGGTGCTGGTCGCCGGGTCGAACTCCGAGGCACGGCTGACCGCTGTCGAGATGGAGTCGAGTGCCGGGGAGAGCAGGGCGAAGATTTCCGTCGCTCGGGCGGTGGGCTCCATGCTGCGCCCGGTGCGCACGAACAGTGGATCATCGAACAGGCCGCGTAGCCGCGACAGCGCAGCGCTGATTGCCGGCTGACCGAGAAACAGCTTTTCCGCCGCACGCGTGACACTGCGCTCATGCATCAGAGTCTCGAAAACGATGAGCAAATTGAGGTCGACGCGACGCAGGTCGTTGCGATTCATGCGGAATATCTCGGGCCATTTGTCGGTTGAGGACGTGAGCAGGGTGCGATAGTACGAGCAAATGCGGGTCGGGCGCAGCGAAAATTACTGTGGGGGTTACTGAATGTCCACACGGCTTGCAATGTTTCGTCGACATGCGAACAATGGCGGCCATTACGCGCATCGACGCCCGGACGCTGTCTGGCTGCGCCGTGCAGCGCACAGGACACAATCGATGACAGGCATGTCGACTATTAATAGCCACCGATGGTGTTGCCGGCAATGCCCGGATAAAGTTTGTGGCATCAAGGTTCACCAGGCGAGGTTCTAAATGTCCCGCACGATCCGTTTCCACCAGTTTGGCCCGGCCGAGGTGCTCAAAGTCGAAGAGCATCCTGTCGCGTCGCCTGTCACCGGCGAGGTACAGGTGCGTGTTCAGGCCATCGGTGTCAGCTGGTACGACGTTCTTTGGCGGCAAAATCTCGCGGCTACCCATGCCCGGCTGCCTGCCGGTCTGGGTTATGAGATGGCTGGCGTGGTTACCGCGCTGGGCGACGGTGTGGATGATCTGCAAGTGGGCGACAAGGTCGCCAGTTTTCCTGCTGCCGACGCCAATCAGCACCCGGTCTATGGCGAATCCATCGTCATGCCGCGTCGGGCGCTGACCCGCTATCCGGATGCGCTGACGCCGGTCCAGGCCAGCGTGCATTACACGCCGTATCTGGTGGCTTACTTTGCATACGTTGATCTGGCGCGTATCAAGTCCGGGCAGACCGTACTGGTCACCGACGCCAGCCACTGCTCCGGCCCTGCATTCGTGCAGTTGGGCAAGGCGCTGGGGGCTCGGGTCATCGCCGCGACCAAGACCGAAGACGCCCGCGAGTACCTGCTGTCCCTGGGGGCCGACAAGGTGGTGGTCACCGAAGAACAGGACTTGTTGATGGCGATCAACAAGTACACCGACAACCGTGGTGTCGATGCCGTCTTCGATGGTCTTGGCGGTCCGCAGATGTCGATCATGGGCGATGTGCTTGCGCCGCGTGGCAGTCTGGTGCTGTATGGCCTGCAAGGCGGTAATCAGACACCGTTCCCGGCCTGTGCCGCATTTCAGAAGAACATCCAGTTCTACGTGCATTGCCTGGGCAATTTCACCGGCAAGCCCGAGCTGGGCATTACCCAGGATCAAGAAGCGCTGCAGCGTGCCTTGCAGGACATCAACCAGATGACTCGCGACAAGGTGCTTATGCCATTGCAGACGCGCAGCTTTCCGTTCGACCAGGTAGTGCAGGCGCACCGTTACATGGATGTCTGCCCGATTGGCGGGCGTGCGGTGCTGGAAGTCGAGGCGGTCTGATTCATCACCTCCTTGTCAGCGCGGGTTATTGAAAAGCCTTCCGAACGGAAGGCTTTTTGCATTCCATATTGCAAAAGAGCCGCCAGGCATTAAACGACGTCGAATGATGCACCTGTCAGTTTGCCGAGACGTGCAGAACTGTGAATGAACAGTGACAATAAAAACCCGCAACAGGGTCGACGTGATTGTTTATTTGAGTGTATGAGTTCTGTCAGTGAAAGCGATATTATAAATATCATGTCCTACGCGTCAGAATGAAATATTAACGGCGGCGGGTGCCCGGCAGCCTGTGGTGACGCCTGAGCGGCCTGGCTGCTGGGGTTGCAGGCTGTTAAGTTCAAAGGGAATCGCTTGTCGCCGGCGTTCGGTGACACCTTTAAACAGCGTGTTTAATCAGTTGAAAGTTCGCCCTGAACTGCACTGTTTTTCAATGCAAACTGTCTATTGTAATTGTTTTAAAGATACTGATAATGCGTCGGTAATTACCACTCAGGGAATGAGTCATGCTCGACTATAAATTGGGTTGTCAGCTTGATGTTCAATGTGCTGTCTGCACCGTGTCATGTCTTGAGCGACAGGCAGGTGACACACAATGAGTTCTATCCACGAACAGGCAATGAATTATGTCTACCAGCAAGTGTTGCAACGCTTGTTGGGATACTTCTCGCGAGCAGAGCGCACTGCGCTGCAGTTGTTGATCCAGCGCCTGATTGTGGCGGCTGGCGGCATTGAGCGAATTTCCGGCTTCAAGGTGCTGGTGGCGTTCGGTGGTGGCAAGGACAGTGCCTACACACTGGCCTTTTTGCGCGCTGCCCAGTTGAGTATTGCCTGCCGCTCGCCCGGTACATTCAGCCTGCGGGTTGCCAATCGGCGTCACGCGGGCATGACTCATGCGGTGATGGATAACATCAACCGCACCTATTCTGCGTTGTTTCTCTACGACGACCCGCGTGTCGAGATGTTGGTGATCGACAATCAGTACACCCAGGCCTTCGAGCCGGACCTGCCTTTTTCCAGCGCGGGGCGTGAGCAGAATCGTCTGGACATGCTGCTGGGTGGGCACCTGTCTGCTGGCGACGCCCGCACCACGTTTTGCAATACCTGTTACCTCGGGCTGGCGGAGTTTCTGGGGCGCGCCCTGAGCTGGGGCAGTGGGGTTGATGCGGTGGTCAGTGGCGATTCGCTCAGAGAGCAGCGTCAGTACGCGACCTGGATCATGCGTCTGGCCCAGCGTACCGGGCAATACTCGGGCAGTTGGGGCAAGCAGACGCTGGCCAGCGTGCTCAATGTCATCGATACGATTGGCCAGGCCTACTACCACGAGCTGTACGGTGAGGGCGATGACAGCACGCCCGCAAGCCGAGCCATGGCGCTGCCTGAAAAAAGCAGCTCGCCGGCGTTCATCACCATTGCCGATCTGGTCAGTTGCAAGGCGGACGAACACTGGAACCTGCTGACCGAATTCCTCGATTTCCGCTTCGATGATCTGTCGTTCAGCTTCAGTGAATCCGATTGCGCCAACCCTTTGTTGATGGCCCACATGCGCGGCCTGACGGCGCAGTACCTGCAAGCGCGTACTTATGCCGACGGGATCGCCGAATACCTTGAACTGGCGACGTCACTGATGCGCAGAAAGCAGATGCCGCCACGATTGATCGACCAGACGCTGAGCGCTTATGCCGGTCGGGCGCGCATCGAGGCGCGCCGCGAGCTGGCATCGAGCTTCGCTCAGGAGGGCTTCGGCCTGAACGAGACTCAACTGGTGTGCATGCTGTTTTCGCCGTTCGTGGATCATGGCCATGGGCTGGAGTCGTTTCTGCGCAGTTGCCACCCTGGGATGCTGGTAGCGCTGCCGGATCTGCACAAGGCGCTGTCGGGTTCGACGGCGCCGGATCAGGTCATGCAGTGGCTGGTGGATATCAGCGGTTTGAGCCTCAAGTCGTTGCACAACCTCTACGGCAAGCAGCGGGTGAACTTCGACGACCCGCAGTCAATCATCGCCAGAATCCGCGCTGCCGACCCCGACAAGCGCCGGATCATGACCGTTGATCCGGCGACGGGGCAGGCAGTGGCCGAGATGCTCTCGGGACGCTGATCCGGTCGCCAAACATGACTGCTGTCGGTAAACGGCGTTGGTCATGCAGCGATGTTCTGAAGCCTGTTCTGGTTGAGCGGCGGGTACCTGCATGAAAAACAACACGGATTTCGCCTATCAGGCGGTCTACCGCTACCTGGTGCGTCTGGTTGACCAGCAGCAGGGCGAGCCGGCGCTGAAAATGCCGTCACTGCGACAGCTGGCGCAGCGCCTGAACGTATCGATATCGACGGTGCAAAGCGCCTATTCATTGCTGGAAAAGGAAGGGCGCGTCTATTCGCTGCCCAAATCGGGTTATTACTCGGTACCGCGCAGCTTGAATGCGCACGGTCACGTAGTGCCTGACGCAGACGGCGATCTTTTGCAGGCCCTGTACGCCAACGCCCGGCGTCCCGGCATGGCGTTGCTGGGTTGCGATGAGCCGGCGCTTTTGCTCGCCCAGGACAGTCCGCTGCCGGCGATGGAGCGCGAGCTGGGCAGGCATTACCCGCCCCCGCGGGACCCGGTTTTTCAGCCATTCGGCGAGCTGGAACTTCGCACGGCAATTGCCGCCCGTTACACCCACGATGCAGCGCATTGCTGGCACGCTGACAATGTCTATGTTGCCGCTGACTTTCATGGCGCATTCAAGGCGGTGCTTGGCACGCTGCGGCTGCGCGGTGGCACGGTACTGGTGGAATCGCCCTGTGCCTGGGCGTTGCTGCGCCTGCTGCAATCGTTCGACATCCGGGTTATCGAGCTGCCGCTGGATGAGACCGGCAGCCTTGATGCGGCCCGGCTTGACGGCGTATTGCGCGGCCATGACATCGGCCTTGCCGTATTGCCCTCGCTGCTGAACCCGGTGCGAGGCAGTGTGCGTCCGCAAGACAACAGCCAGGCTGTCGCCGAAGTGCTCAATCGTCATCAGGTCTGGGTGTTGGAAAACGACAGTCACGCCGGGCTGCAATTTGCTGCCGGGCAGGCCCCCTTGCGCGACTGGATCGACCCGCAGCGGCTGGTGATCATCGGCGGATTCGAGAAGAGCCTCGGGCCTGAAGCGCCCTATGCTTACCTGCTGTGCAAAAGCCTGGATGCGCATTGGCAGCAGTATTTCTGCCTGCGAGCATTCGAACTGCCGCCGCTTCGGCAAAGGGCCATCGCCAGGTTATGCAGCAGCGGGCGTCTGGACAGGCATCTGCTGGCGTTGCGAGAGACGCTGAGCAGACGCATGCAGGCGATGACGCAGCAACTGGATGAACAGACCGGCGGGACACTGCGCTATCAGCTGCCCGAGGGCGGCTGCGGCGTGTGGGCCGAGAGTGCGTACCGGGTGGACATGCGTCAGGTCTTCGTTACGTTGCTGGCCCAGTCGATCGTCGTCAGTCCTGGCGAGCTGTTCACTTTGCAGAACCGCTACTCGCAACATCTGTGGGTCAGCTATGCGACTGACTGGACCCGTGAACCTGCCAGGCTGCTGGGCGCGCTGGCAGAGGCATTAAGTCACGCTCGTCTGCCATAGGCGTCGACATGGCAGGCCGTCGATCCATTTGTGTTTGCCAGACATGGTGCAAGGTTGTTAACTGGACGCCTGTCCAGTATTCACAACCAACGGCTCCCCAGCGCAGTGACCCCGAACGCCCCCGTAAACCCTGATCCCGAGCCTGTCCTCGCCAGCGACCTGCCTGCACGTTATGTCGTCGCCGTGCGCGCGTTGTGCGAGTTTACCGCCAAGGTGGGCGACCTCGACCTGCGCTTCACGCCGTCACCCACGGCTCAGGAAGGCATTGCCGGGCACCGCACGGTCGCCGCGCGGCGCGGTGCCGATTACCAGGCCGAGCTGTCGTTGAGTGGTGATTATCGCGAGCTGACGGTAAGGGGCAGGGCGGACGGCTATGACGCCAGTCGCAATCAACTGGAAGAGGTGAAAACCTATCGCGGTGAACTCGACGCGATGCCCGCCAACCACCGTCAGTTGCACTGGGCGCAGGTGAAGGTCTACGGCTGGCTGCTTTGCCAGCGCCTGCAGCTTGAGGAAGTGACGCTGGCCTTGGTGTATTTCAACATTGTCAGCGAGCAGGAAACCCTGATTCGCGAGCCGTTCAGTGCGGCCACGTTGCAAGCGTTCTTCGAACGACAGTGCACGATATTCCTCGGCTGGGCGCAGCAGGAGCTGGCGCATACGCAGGCGCTGCACACGACGCTGGGCAGCCTGAAATTCCCTCACGCGTCCTTCCGTACCGGGCAGCGGGTGCTGGCCGAGTCGGTGTACAAGGCCGTCAGTACCGGCTGTTGCCTGATGGCTCAGGCCCCGACCGGTATCGGCAAAACGGTGGGCACGCTGTTTCCCTTGCTCAAGGCCGCACCCGGCCAGAAGCTCGACAAGATTTTCTTTCTCACCGCCAAGACACCAGGGCGTCGCCTGGCACTGGATGCACTGAAAGTCATCAATCACAGTGCGCCGGAGCTGAAGCTGCGGGTCCTTGAGCTGGTGGCGCGTGACAAGGCCTGCGAGCATCCGGACAAGGCCTGTAATGGTGATTCCTGTCCGCTGGCCAGCGGCTTTTATGATCGTCTGCCAGCCGCTCGCTCGGCGGCGTTGACGTCGCCGTGGCTGAATCAGGCGGGCGTACGCGATGTCGCCTTGCAGCATCAGGTTTGCCCGTATTATTTGAGCCAGGAACTGGCGCGCTGGGCTGACGTGGTCATCGCGGACTACAACTATTACTTTGACCTGAGCGCGCTGTTGTTCGGCCTCGGTCAGCTCAATCAGTGGCGCGTTGCGGTGCTGGTCGATGAAGCCCACAACATGGTCGAGCGGGCACGCCAGATGTACAGCGCGAGCCTTGACCAGAGCCAGCTGAAAGCCTTGATCCAGACAGCGCCGGAACCGGTGAAAAAAGCCTTGCAGCGCCTGGATCGCCAATGGAATGCGCTGCACAAGGCACAGCCCGGTACCTATCAGGCTTATTCGGCAGCACCGGAAAAATTCATCGGCAGCCTCAACCAGAGCATCTCGACCATCGGTGATCATTTCAACGAGCACCCGCAGGCCGTGGATGGCACGTTGCAGGGGTTCTACCTGGACGCCATCGGCTTTGCGCGCATCGCCGAGCTGTTCGATGAGCATTTCATTTTCGACATCACCCGGCGCGAGGCGGGCGGCAAGCGCGTTCTGTCGCGCCTCAGCCTGCGCAACGTCGTCCCTGCGCGTTTCATCCGCCCGCGCCTGACCGCTGCGCGCAGCACGGTACTGTTTTCCGCAACGCTCAACCCGCGCCACTATTACGCGGACCTGCTGGGATTGCCGGCCAATACCGCATGGATCGATGTGGAATCGCCGTTTCACCACGATCAGCTCGATGTGCGCATCGTCAGTCGCATTTCCACTCGCTTCACTCATCGTCAGGCTTCGCTGGCGCCGATTGTCGAACTGATGGCCAAGCAGTTCGATGCTCGGCCGGGCAATTACCTGGCGTTCTTCAGCAGTTTCGATTACCTGCAGCAGGTCGCCGAGCTGATGGCGCGCACCCACCCGCACATCAGCCTCTGGCTGCAGGCACGGGGGATGGGCGAGAGTGAGCGCCACGCGTTTCTCGACCGGTTCACCCTGAGCAGTCAGGGCATCGGTTTTGCCGTGCTGGGCGGCGCGTTTGGTGAAGGTATCGACTTGCCGGGCGCACGCCTGATCGGCGCGTTCATCGCCACCCTGGGGCTGCCTCAGCTCAATCCGGTCAACGAACAGTTCAAGCAGCGCATGGCGGCGCTGTTCGGTGCCGGTTACGACTACACCTACCTTTACCCCGGCGTGCAGAAGGTGGTGCAGGCTGCGGGGCGGGTTATCCGCAGCCAGAGTGACAGTGGTGTGGTGATGCTCATCGATGACCGTTTTGCCGAGCACAAGGTGAAGCAGTTGTTTCCAGCGTGGTGGCGGCCCGAAACGTCGATGGCCTGAGCTCGGTTGCCGTTTTGGCGATTGAGCTGAAACAGAAGCAGATGCCGGGGATCAATACTCAAGCGGCGCTGTCGAACTGCCAGTAAACTGCGGCATCGATCATCTTGGCAGCTGCAGCAAGTCTTTATTTTTTCTCCGTATTTCATTTCTTCGTGGAGGTTGTATGAGTCTCAGTCCTTTCGCCGGCAAGCTGGCACCTGCGCAGTTACTGGTCGATATTCCGAGACTGGTCACGGCTTACTACACCGGCCAGCCCGATGCATCGGTGCCCACTCAACGTGTTGCGTTCGGCACTTCCGGGCACCGTGGCACGTCGTTTGACCTGGGTTTCAACGAATGGCACGTGCTGGCTATCAGTCAGGCGATCTGCCTTTACCGCAAGGCCAACGGCATCGACGGCCCGTTGTTTCTGGGGGCCGATACCCACGCGCTGTCGACCCCGGCCGCAGCCACCGCGCTTGAAGTGCTGGCCGCCAATGGCGTGCAGGTGATGATTTCGCAAGGTGACGAATACACCCCGACGCCTGCGGTTTCCCACGCGATTATCTGCTACAACCGCGGCCGTACCTCAGGGTTGGCGGACGGCATCGTCATTACGCCGTCGCACAACCCGCCGCAAAGCGGTGGCTTCAAGTACAACCCGCCCAATGGCGGCCCGGCCGACAGTGATGTCACCAAGTGGATCGAGAACAAGGCCAACGAACTGCTGGCCGAGAACGTCACTGGCGTTTCACGCATCAGCCATGAAAAAGCGCTGCGTGCCGATACCACGCACCGCCATGATTACGTCAACACCTACGTGGCCGACCTGAAGAACGTGATCGACATGGACGCCATCCGCAACTCGGGCCTGCGTCTTGGTGTCGACCCGCTGGGCGGCGCCGGAGTGAATTACTGGTCGGCGATTGGCGAGCATTACGGCCTGAATCTGGATGTGGTCAATAAATTTGTCGACCCTACGTTCCGCTTCATGACCGTCGACTGGGATGGCCAGATTCGCATGGACCCGTCCTCCAGCCACGCGATGCAAAGCCTGATCGGTCTCAAGGACCGTTATCAGGTTGCATTTGCCTGCGATCCGGATCACGACCGCCACGGCATCGTGACCCCGTCAGGTGGACTGATGACGCCCAACAGCTACCTCGCCGTGTCCATCGATTACCTGTTTCAGAACCGTCCCGAGTGGCGTGCCGATGCAGCGGTCGGCAAGACCGTGGTCAGCAGCGGCATGATCGATCGGGTGGCCAAGCGCCTGGGCCGTCGCCTGTACGAAGTGCCGGTCGGCTTCAAATACTTCGCTCAGGGGCTGTTCGAGGGCTCGCTGGGTTTTGGCGGTGAAGAAAGCGCCGGCGCCTCGTTCCTGCGCCGCGACGGTACGGTCTGGACCACTGACAAGGACGGTCTGATTCCGGCCTTGCTGGCTGCGGAAATGACCGCGCGTACCGGTCGCGACCCGAGCCAGATCTACAAGACCATGACTGAAGAACTGGGCGAGCCGTTTTCGACCCGCGTCGATGCCAAGGCCAACCCGCAACAGAAGGCACTGCTGAGCAAGCTGTCGCCGGAGCAGGTGACTTCCACTGAACTGGCGGGCGAGCCTATTCAGCAGGTGCTGAGCAATGCACCGGGCAACGATCAGGCGTTCGGTGGCGTCAAGGTCATGACCGAAAATGGCTGGTTTGCGGCGCGCCCTTCAGGCACCGAGGACATCTACAAGATCTACGCCGAGAGCTTTGTCAGCGAAGATCACCTCAAGCGTCTGGTGGCAGAAGCTCAAGTGCTGGTAGACGGCGCCATTTCGCCGAACTGATCAGCGCGCTGGCCGATGCCCGAAAAACCTCGAACCGCGCTCGGTTCGGGGTTTTTCAGCTTTTGACCTGTGCGTCAGTCGCGATAGAACACCTGCACCAGGTGATAGCCGAATTTGCTCTTGATTGGCCCATGCACGATGCGCAGCGGCTTTTTGAAGATCACCTGATCGATGGCGCCGACCATTTGCCCAGGCCTGACTTCGCCCAGATCGCCGCCACGTTTGCCGGACGGGCAGCTAGAATGCTTTTTAGCCAGCACGTCAAACGCCTCACCCTTGGCAATGCGCAGCTTGAGCTGTTCTGCCTCTTCGGCGGTCTTCACCAGAATATGGCGGGCTTGGGCTTTCATGTCGCAATATCACCTGCTGCAAAAGGCTGCCATTATGCCTGCTCTTGCTGAGCGACGCCCGCGCGTCACACGTGCTGTCCTGACGGTCGTGGTCTCTTTACTTCATTTTGTACGGTATTGATTATGGATTTCCCGGCGCTGTTGAAGATTCTGGCCAGTCAGGACGGATCGGACCTGTACCTCTCCACCGGAGCGCCACCGTGCGCCAAGTTCAACGGTGTGCTCAAGCCACTGGGCAGCGAAACCTTCAAGCCGGGGGAGGTCGCAGTCATTGCCCAGGGGCTGATGGACGAAGAACAGAAGCTCGAGTTTCAACGCGAACTGGAGATGAACCTCGCCGTTTCGATGGCGGGCATCGGCCGGTTCCGGATCAATATCTTTATGCAGCGCAACGAAGTGTCCATCGTCGCGCGGAATATCAAACTGGACATCCCGCGTTTCGAAGACCTGTTCCTGCCGCCCGTGCTGCTCGACGTGATCATGGAAAAGCGCGGTCTGGTGCTGTTTGTCGGGGCCACGGGTTCGGGCAAGTCGACCTCATTGGCGGCGCTGATCGACTACCGTAACCGCAACGCCAGCGGCCATATCATCACCATTGAGGACCCGGTCGAGTTCATCCATCGCCACAAGAAATCGATCGTCAACCAGCGCGAAGTCGGGGTCGATACCCGCAGCTTCCATGCGGCATTGAAAAACACGCTGCGCCAGGCGCCGGATGTGATTCTGATCGGCGAGATTCGTGATCGCGAGACCATGGAGCACGCGCTGGCGTTTGCCGACACCGGCCACCTGGCGATCTCGACCCTGCACGCCAACAACGCCAATCAGGCGCTGGACCGGATCATCAATTTCTTCCCGGAAGAGCGTCGCGCGCAGTTGCTGCATGACCTGGGCAACAACCTCAAGGCATTCGTCTCCCAGCGACTGGTCAGAACACCGGATGGCAAGCGCCGCGCGGCGGTGGAAGTGATGATGGGCACGCCGACCATTCGCGACCTGATCCAGCGCAATGAACTGACCGAACTCAAGGGCATCATGGAGAAGTCCGGCAGCCTCGGTATGCAGACGTTCGACTCGGCGCTGTTCAATCTGGCCGTCGAAGGGGCGATCAGCGAAGAAGAAGCCCTCAAGAACGCCGACTCGCAGAACAACGTGCGCCTGCGCCTCAAACTGCACAGTGAAGGCGGCGCCGGGAGCCTCACCACACCGCCGCCGGCCCCGACCGGCAGCAGCACGGCAAGCACCGCCGAGTGGGGGCTGGTCGATGATGACGCGCCGGGTCCGCAGGCGTAAATCGGAGACGCTCCTACGCCCCCCGGGCAGAAGCTTCGTTGTGGGCCAGATCATTCCGGATGCGCGGCCGCCAGCAATTCCTGCGTGTAGGGATGTTGCGGTGCCTCGAAGACATCATGGCTCGCGCCACGCTCGACGACTTTGCCATCCTTGACCACGATCACGTCGTGGGCGAGGGCTTTGACCACTGCCAGGTCATGGCTGATGAACAGATACGTCAGGCCATGCTTTTCCTGAAGTTCGCGCAGCAGCGCCACGACCTGTTTCTGTACGGTACGGTCCAGCGCCGATGTCGGCTCATCGAGCAGAATCAGTGCGGGTTTCAGCACCAGCGCCCGGGCAATGGCGATGCGCTGACGCTGGCCACCGGAAAATTCATGGGGGTAGCGATGCCGACTCTGCGGGTCGATGCCGACTTCTTCCAGCGCCCGAATGACCTCTGCATCGCATTTCGCCGGGTTGTACTGGCTGTGCACCTCCAGCCCCTCACTGATGATCTGCGCCACCGACATGCGCGGGCTGAGGCTGCCGTAAGGGTCCTGAAAGACCACTTGCATCTCTTTACGCCACGGGCGCATCTGTTTCTGACTCAGGCCATCCAGCGCCTGCCCGCCAAAGCGGATACTGCCGCGTGACTCCAGCAGACGCAGGATCGCCTGACCCAGGGTCGACTTGCCGGAACCCGACTCACCGACGATACCCAGGGTCTTGCCGCGCTCGATGCTCAGGCTGATGTCATCCACCGCCTTGAGGTATTCCCTGTGCCGCCGCAGGATGCCGCCGGTCAGGGAAAACCAGACCTTCAGGTTGTCGACTTGCAGCACCGTTTCCCGGGTGTCGCGTGGCAGCGGTTCGCCGGCAGGTTCGGCGTCCAGCAGCAGTCGGCTATAAGGATGCTGAGGCGACTTGAACAGCGACTTGCAATCGGACTGCTCGACGATTTCGCCGGCGCGCATCACGCAGACGCGCTGAGCGACGCTGTGCACCAGATTCAAGTCATGGCTGATCAACAGCAGCGACATGTTCAGGCGCTGCTGCAGCTCCTTGAGCAGCAGGAGGATCTTGCGTTGCACCGTGACGTCCAGCGCAGTGGTCGGCTCGTCGGCAATCAGCAGCTCCGGCTCGCAGGCCAGTGCCATGGCAATCATCACCCGCTGACGCTGGCCTCCGGAGAGTTCGTGCGGATAGGCTTTCAGGCGTTTTTCCGGCTGCTGAATACCGACCAGCTCCAGCAGCTCGACAATGCGTTTCTGCGCTTCACGCCCACTGACGCCGCGATGCAGCAACAATGTCTCGCCGATTTGCTTGGCTACGCTGTGCAGCGGGTTCAGCGAGGTCATTGGTTCCTGGAAAATCATCGCAATCCGGTTGCCACGCAGCTCGCGAAGGGTGCGGTCGTCGGCCCCCACCAGCTGTTGACCCCGGTAGGTGATGCTGCCCGTGGTCAGGGTGCCGCTGCGGGGCAGCAATTGCAGGATCGAATGCGCGGTAACCGACTTGCCGGAACCGGACTCGCCGACCAGTGCCAGGCACTCGCCGCGGCGCACATCCAGGCTCAGGTTGCTGACCACTTTTTGCCCGTTGAAGGCGACGCTCAGGTCGCGGATTTCGATCAGGTTTTCCGACATGTCAGGACCTCGGGTCGAAGGCATCACGCAGCGCCTCGCCTATGAATACCAGCAGCGTCAGGATCAACGCGAGGGTAAAGAACGCCGTCAGCCCCAGCCAGGGCGCTTGCAGGTTCTGCTTGCCCTGGGCGATCAGTTCGCCCAGCGACGCGCTGCCGGCAGGCATGCCGAAGCCCAGAAAATCCAGCGCGGTGAGGGTCGAGATGGCGCCGGTAAGGATGAACGGCAGATAGCTCAACGTCGCAGTCATTGCGTTGGGCAGGATGTGGCGCATGATCACTTTTCGGTCGCCCAGACCGAGCGCGCGGGCGGCCTTGACGTATTCGAGGTTGCGGCCGCGCAGAAACTCGGCGCGCACCACATCGACCAGGGTCAGCCAGGAAAACAGCGCCATGATGCCCAGCAGCCACCAGAAATCGGGTTCGACGAAGCCTGACAGGATGATCAGCAGGTACAGCACCGGCAGGCCTGACCAGACCTCCAGCAGTCGCTGACCGAACAGGTCGACCCAGCCGCCGTAATAGCCCTGCAACGCCCCGGCGCTGATGCCGATCAATGCGCTGATAAAGGTCAGCGCCAGCGCAAACAGGATCGATACCCGGGCGCCGAAGATCACCCGCGCCATGACGTCGCGCGCCTGTTCATCGGTGCCGAGCCAGTTTTCTGCAGAGGGCGGGCTGGGGGCAGGGGTGGTCAGGTCATAGTTGGGCGTGTCGTCACTGAACGGAATAGGCGGGAACAGCATCCAGCCGTCACCTTTGCTGATCAGCGTACGCACGTAGTCGCTGCGGTAATCGGGCTGGAAGGGCAGCTCGCCGCCGAATTGCTGCTCGGTATAACGCTTGAACACCGGGAAATAGAGCGAGTGCTGATAGCTGACCAGCAGCGGTTTGTCATTGGCGATCAGTTCGCCACCCAGGGTCAGGGCAAACAGTCCGCAGAACAGCCACAGCGACCACCAGCCGCGGCGATTGCTGCGAAAGCGTTCCAGGCGACGACGGGCCAGCGGCGAAAGGCTGCGCATCATGCATTCCTCGCGCTGAAGTCGATTCTGGGGTCGACCAGCGTGTAGCAGATATCGCCGATCAGTTTTATCAGCAGGCCGAACACGGTGAAGATGAACAACGAGCCGAACACCACCGGATAGTCCCGCGACACAGCGGCTTCATAGCTCATGCGGCCCAGGCCATCCAGCGAGAAGATCACCTCGATCAGCAGCGACCCGGCAAAGAACACGCTGATGAACGCCTGCGGAATGCCCGACACCACCAGCAACATGGCATTACGAAACACATGGCCATACAGCACCCGCCGCTCGCTCATGCCCTTGGCGCGGGCCGTGGTCACGTACTGGCGGGTGATTTCGTTGAGAAAGGAATGTTTGGTCAGCAGGGTCAGCGTGGCAAAGCCACCAATCACCAGCGCCAAGACCGGCAGCGCGAGGTGCCAGAAATAGTCAGCGATCTTGCCGATCGTGGTCAGTTGCTCGAAGTTGTCCGAGACCAGTCCGCGCACCGGAAACCAGTTCAGCGACGTGCCGCCACAGAACACCACCACCAGCAGCATGGCGAACAGGAAGGCTGGCATGGCGTAGCCGATGATGATGGCGGTGCTGCTCCAGATATCGAACTGGCTGCCGTGTTTGACTGCTTTGCGAATCCCCAGCGGGATCGACACCAGGTAGGTCAGCAACGTCGCCCAGAGCCCCAGCGATATCGACACCGGCATTTTCTGCAGAATGAGGTCGGTCACCGTAGCGCCGCGAAAGAAACTGCTGCCGAAATCCAGTCGGGCGTAGTTCTTCAGCATCAGCCAGAGACGTTCGTGCAGCGGTTTGTCGAAACCGTATTGACGTTCGATCTGCTTGATCAAAGCCGGGTCCAGCCCGCGGGACGCTTTGGAGTGACCGGCCCCGGCGGACTCGCTGGCACCTGCGCCCACGGTGGCACCGCCGATCCCTTGCAGGCGAGCGATGGCCTGCTCCACAGGCCCACCCGGAGCGGCCTGGACGATGAAAAAGTTGACCAGCAGAATGCACAGCAGGGTAGGGATGATCAGCAGCAGGCGCCGCAGAATATAGCCAAGCATTCACTGCATCTCCGAAACAATGGCTGAAGCGCCGCGTTTTTCAGCAAATTGCTCGTTGGTCAGCGGTGTCGGGCTGATTTCCCACCATGTTTCGATAGCTTCGTTATTGCTGGCCTGAATTTTCGGGATGCCGAAACGGTTCCACCAGACGGTTGAAGAGCCTGGCGGATAATAGTTGGGAATCCAGTAGTAGTTCCACTGCAGTACCCGGTCCAGGCAATGGGCGTAGTCGGTCATGGTCTGCTTGCTGTCGGCCTTGAGCAGGCCGGCAATCAGCGCATCGACGGCGGGTTCTTGCAGCGCCATGTAATTGCTCGAACCAGGGTCCATCGCCACTTTGGAGCCGAAACTGCTGTACAGCTCGGCACCGGGCGATGTCGAGACCGGGTCGCCGGTGACGATCATGTCGTAATCGCGGGCCATG
The DNA here is from genome assembly GCF_020312195.1 of Pseudomonas sp. P129. NCBI lineage: Bacteria > Pseudomonadati > Pseudomonadota > Gammaproteobacteria > Pseudomonadales > Pseudomonadaceae > Pseudomonas > Pseudomonas sp. P129. The sequence goes on from NZ_JAGPYS010000004.1 coordinate 428,285, forward strand.
ACGCGGTTGAGGTATTGCGCGGCATCGATGCGGCGAATGTCGAAGTGGATACCGATCTGCGCCAGGGTGCGTTTGTAGGGCAGCAGCATCCGCTCGAAACCTGTTTGTGCATTGAGAAAAGTGAAGCTGAAGGGTTCGCCCTGGGCATTCACCAGCTCATCGCCCTTTGGCGTCCAGCCTGCTTCCTCCATGAGGGCCAGCGCTTGCAGCTGCTTGTCGCGAATGAAGCCTGTGCCATCGGTTTTGGGCGTCTCGAACACGCTGTCGAACACCTGGTCGGGGACTTTGCCGCGCAATGGTTCGAGGATTTTAAGCTCAGCCGGCGTGGGCAGTTCGCTGGCGGCCAGCTCCGAGTTGGAGAAGAAGCTGTTCTGGCGGATGTACATGTTGCGCATCATCTGCCGGTTGGTCCATTCAAAGTCCCAGAGCAGCGACAGCGCCTGGCGCACGCGGCGGTCCTGGAACATGGGGCGGCTCAGGTTGAAGACGAAACCCTGCGAGCTTTGCACCGCGCCTCTGGCCAGTTGGGCTTTCTGCAGGCGTCCGTCGCTGAGGGCCGGGCCGTCATAGCGGATTGAATAGCCGGTGGCCGAAAACTCGCGGTTGTAATCGTAGGCGCCGCCTTTGAGTACCGTACGTGCAACATCGGTGTCGCCGAAGTATTCGATGCTGAACCTGTCGAAGTTATACAGGCCTTTGCTGACCGGCAGGTCCTTGCCCCACCAGTCCGCATCGCGCTCAAAGGTAACGGTGCGGCCAGGGTCCACATGGCTGATCCGGTAGGGCCCGCTGCCGGGCGGAATTTCAAAGCCGGCGCCGCTGGCGAAGTCACGGGTTTTCCACCAGTGTTCGGGGAATACCGGCAGCGAAGCCAGGTCGAGGGGCAGGGTGCGGTTATCGCTCTGCTTGAAGTCGAAGCGGACCTGCGAAGGCGATTCGACCTCCACGCCCTTGACCGCTTCAAACTGGGTGCGGTATTGCAGGTTGCCCTGCGTCATCAGCAGCTCGTAGGTGTACTTCACGTCACTGGCAGTAATCGGCGTGCCGTCCGCGAAACGTGCCTTCGGGTTCAGGTAAAAGCGCAGGGAGAGGCCATCCGCGCCACGCTCCATTTTCTCGGCGACAAGCCCGTAGACGGTGTAGGGCTCATCCATCGAGCGCGTGGCCAGTGGGGAATAGAGCATGCCGTTGATCTGCGAAACGCCCATGCCCTTGTCAGTGAAGGGCATCAGGTGATCGAACTGGCCGATCTCGATGGCCGAGCGGCGCATGCTGCCGCCTTTGGGCGCGTCCGGGTTCACGTAATCGAAGTGCTTGAAGTCAGCGGGATAGCGCGCAGCTTCGCCGTAAACGGTCAGGGCGTGTTGCGGGGCTGCGGACAGCGATTGGGCAGCGCCAACGAAGGTCAGCGTCAAGGCGAGCAATGATGAAAAAACAAAACGCATGACTCGAATCCTGACTGACGTTCGCAGGCGAACGTCAGGGTTAAAGGCGACTGGCTGTGCAGCGGAGACAAAAAACATGGCAGAGCTCATGGCCCTGCATCGCGCTATCTTCTACAGACAAATGGCCGCCTCGCCAAGCCACGGCGCGCATGCCGGGTCACTGTGTTGTTGAAAACGACCACATACAAAAACGGCCCATCCGAAGATGAGCCGTCTGGCACCCGGCGCGGCAGGATCAGTCCTGACGGCTGGTCACTTCCAGCAGGTGATAGCCGAATTGGGTTTTTACCGGACCCTGAACGGTGTTCACCGGAGCGCTGAATACGACAGTGTCGAATTCCTTGACCATCTGGCCTGGACCGAACGAACCCAGGTCACCGCCTTGACGGCTCGACGGGCAGCTGGAATTGGCCTTGGCGATTTCTGCGAAATCAGCGCCGCCTTCGATCTGAGCCTTGAGTTCGTTGCATTTTTCTTCGCTCGAAACAAGGATGTGGCGGGCAGTGGCTTTAGCCATGGGGAATAATCTCCTGTGAAAAAAAAGAAACAGCCTACCGGATTCAGTGCGGTATTTCCCGACAAAGTTCCGTCGCTCTGTTTATCTGTAACGCAGACGGTCAACCGCGCGACGCAGCAGTTGTTCGGTGCCTTCCCAGCCAAGGCAGCCGTCGGTGACCGAAACGCCGTACTGCAGCGTCCCGCCCAATGCCTGGCAGCCGTCGAACAGGTGGCTCTCGATCATCATGCCGATCAGCGAGGTGTTGCCTGACAAGCGCTGTTCCAGAACGTCCTCGAACACCCCTGGCTGACGCAGCGGGTCCTTGCCACTGTTGGCGTGGCTGCAATCGACCATGATTCGCGACGCGACATTATTCTTGCTCAGGCTCGCCTGCACCTTGGCCACACTCTGGCGATCGTAATTGGGCCCGCCGTGGCCGCCGCGTAGCACGATGTGCGTATCCGGATTGCCTTGCGTCTCGATAATCGCCGGGTGGCCATGACGGTCCATACCAAAGTGGCGATGCGGATGCGCAGCCGAGCGCATCGCGTCGCTGGCCACCGTCACGCCGCCGTCAGTACCGTTCTTGAAACCGACGGCCATGGGCAGGCCGCTGGCCATTTCCCGATGGATCTGCGATTCGGTGGTCCGAGCGCCAATCGCGACCCAACTGAGCAGGTCGTCGAAGTAGCCGGCCGCCATGGGTTGCAGTATCTCGGTGGCGATCGGCAGGCCCAGGCCCAGCACCTCCAGCATCAATTGCCGCGACAGCGTCAGGCCCTCGGCCATGTCGTCACTGCCGTCAAGGCGCGGATCGTAAGCCAGGCCTTTCCAGCCCACCGTCGTGCGCGGTTTTTCGACGTAGGCGCGCATTACCAGCAGCATCTGATCACTGACTTGTGCGGCAAGGCCGGCCAGTCGCTCAGCGTATTCAAGGGCGGATCGAGGGTCGTGGATCGAGCAGGGGCCGACGATGACCAGCAGTCGCGAGTCTTGACCTTCAAGGATGGCACGTACGGCGCGGCGATGGCCGGCAACCTGTTCGGTGAGCGCTGCGTCGAGGGGCAGACGCATCTTCAATTCCAGAGTACCTGGCAGGCGTTTCGAGGCGGGGCTGTTGTCCGCCAGTTTGACGGCATGGCTGGACAGATCGGACGGGTTTACGGCAACGGACGAATTCATGTTCTGGCTTCCTGGGCTGGCGGGACGCTCCCGCGCAGACCCTATTGGGGTGTTCGACAAAGGGCTTCTAGAACCGGGGGTATGTGTTTGCCACCTGGCAGTGACCGAACGGAGGCGGCAGGCTGTACCGAACGGAGGTGGCTAAATCGCCAGGCAAAATCGATGTCGTTACGGTAATAAGTGGCGTAGTTCATGTCGTGATCCTCGATGCGATGCAGGTTGATTGTTTACGGCTGTTCTGGAACAGACCGTTGAAATACGTTTCCCTGAAAAAACAAAACCCCCGGTCGGGAAGCCGACCGGGGGTTAGAGAATTCTCTGGTTGGCGTCCCCTTAACGTGGGCGCCGGATGGGTATCAGGCGCGCCAGTGGCTAAACCAATACCCATAATAAGAATCAACGGATGCGCTCACCGAAGCCATCTGCACAGCCACGGCGCGTGCACGGCAAGCAATGCCGGTAGCAACGTCGAATGGCGGTGAAGTGAATTGCAGCATGGTGGGTCTCCGTAGATTGAACGCAAGCTTACTTCAGGAAAGCAGGCGCCTTCAATTGGAAAATTCAATCAGCGGGATTATCGATTTTCGCGAAGGCAGGCAAGTGGAATCCCGGTAGCGACAGCGAACCGCTCAACGGTTGATGGCATGCGGTATCCGGGCGAGCTATTTTACCTGCAACCCTGTATACCTGAGTGAAGACAACGGCTTTGGCGTTTTGTCCGGGATGCGTTGTCGCCAGGTAGTTTTCACCAGGTAATAATCGGCTACTCTTCACGTGCTTCTTCATGCAGGGCTTCCGAGTTCGGGATCGTCCCGATTTTCATGCCCAGCAGTACAGCTACCTTATGCGCTTCACCACGCCTTCCTTTCTTGCGTCCTGCCAGTACCTGGTAAGTGGTCGCCGGATCAATGCAATTTTCACGAGCGAACTCCTGAACAGATTTGCCCTGTTGGTCCAGCCAGGCCTTGGCTTGTGCGGCGCTACGTATTCCGGGCATAGTTCAAAACCGTTCAAATCTATTCAATTCCGCAGGATTCTAACATTCGTTAGGATGGCTTCGACAGGATCATAGGTTCAAATGAGTGGAATCGGTTGCCGGCTGAGAAAGGAAAGAGAGCGCCTGAGGATGTCTCAGCGTACATTTGGCGAAATAGGAGGGGTCGAGGCCAACGCACAGGGTAAGTATGAAAATGGCGATCGCGCGCCCAAGGCCGATTACCTGGCTGCGGTTGCGGCCAAAGGTGTTGACGTGCTCTATGTGTTAACGGGGACGCGAACGCCGGTGCCGATCGACAATCTCAGTCTCATCGAAGAAAAGATCCTGGGCAATTACCGGGTGCTGGGCAAGGAAGATCAGGACGCTATCAGACGCCTGACCACCACAATTGCCGAGCTGTCGGCGCCATCACCGGGCACTGCAAAGCTTCCTTCGGGTAACTGATACAAGACCGGGACGCGCGCGGCTCCGCCGTCCTGTCGAGATTTTTGCAGCCCTCCCGGATGCGCCTGCCATCATATTGATGTGAGACGGTGTTCGCAGTGCTAGGTCTGCCTCGTTGTTTTTGTTATGGTGATTGGCATTCGTTATGACCGTTGCGCGAGGTGTCTGCTTGATTAAGGTGCTAGTTGTCGATGACCATGATCTTGTCCGGACAGGCATCACACGCATGCTGGCCGACATTGATGGTCTGCAGGTTGTCGGACAGGCCGATTCCGGCGAGGAATCCCTGAAAAAAGCGCGCGAGCTCAAGCCGGACGTCGTGCTGATGGACGTCAAGATGCCGGGTATCGGAGGTCTGGAAGCGACGCGCAAGATGCTGCGCAGCCACCCGGATATCAAGGTCGTCGCTGTCACCGTCTGTGAAGAAGATCCTTTCCCGACCCGTTTGCTGCAGGCCGGCGCTGCCGGTTACATGACCAAGGGCGCCGGGCTCGCTGAAATGGTCCAGGCCATTCGCCTGGTGTTTGCCGGTCAGCGTTACATCAGCCCGCAGATTGCCCAGCAACTGGCATTGAAGTCATTTCAGCCGCAGGTCAACAATTCGCCGTTCGATCTGCTGTCCGAGCGCGAGATCCAGATTGCCCTGATGATTGTTGGCTGTCAGAAAGTCCAGACCATCTCGGACAAGCTGTGCCTGTCACCGAAAACCGTTAATACCTACCGATACCGTATCTTTGAAAAGCTCTCGATCAGCAGTGATGTTGAACTGGCTTTGCTCGCTGTACGTCACGGCATGGTTGATGCCAGCGCCTGAACATGACCCAGACATTTGATCCAAGTGCATTTCTCGCGACCTGTAGCGGTCGCCCCGGCGTCTACCGTATGTTCGACGCCGAAGCCACACTGCTTTACGTCGGCAAGGCCAAGAACCTCAAGAAGCGTCTTGCCAGCTACTTCCGCAAGACCGGACACGCGCCCAAGACCGGAGCGCTGGTGTCGCGTATCGCCCAGATCGAAACCACCATCACGGGCAACGAAACCGAAGCGCTGTTGCTGGAGCAGACCCTCATCAAGGAGTGGCGGCCCCCGTACAACATTCTCCTGCGTGACGATAAATCCTATCCCTATGTGTTTCTGTCCGACAACGCCTTTCCGCGGCTGAGCATTCATCGTGGCACCAAGAAGGCCAAGGGTCGCTATTTCGGGCCTTACCCGAGTGCGGGCGCGATTCGCGAGAGCCTCAGTCTGCTGCAGAAGACTTTCCAGGTACGGCAGTGCGAGGACAGCTACTTCAAGAACCGCACCCGTCCTTGCCTGCAATATCAGATCAAACGCTGCAAAGGGCCGTGTGTCGGGCTGGTCGAGCCTGAGGTGTATGCCGAGGACGTACGTCACTCGGTAATGTTCCTCGAAGGGCGCAGCAATGCCTTGAGCGACGAGCTGAACGCGTCGATGGAAAAAGCCGCGATGGCGCTCGATTTCGAACGCGCAGCCGAGTTGCGTGATCAGGTGGCCTTGTTGCGCCGCGTCCAGGATCAGCAAAGCATGGATGGCGGCACCGGCGATGTCGATGTGGTCGCCGCGTTCGTCAACCCTGGCGGTGCCTGCGTGCACTTGATCAGCGTGCGGGGCGGGCGGGTGCTGGGCAGCAAGAACTTCTTCCCGCAGGTGGGCATAGAAGAGGAGGTCGGCGAAGTGATGTCGGCATTCCTGGCTCAGTATTTCCTCGGCGGCATCGACCGTGAGCTGCCCGGCGAAGTCATCGTCAATGTCATCAACGACGATTTCCCTGCGTTCGTCGACGCCGTCGAAGAGCTGCGCGGCGTCGAGATGGTCATCAGTCATCGCGTGCGCGGCACGCGGGCGCGCTGGCAGCAAATGGCGGTTACCAATGCCGAGCAGGCGCTGACCGCGCGGCTGGCCAACCGTCAGCATGTTGCGTCGCGGTTCGAAGCGCTGGCCAAGGTGCTGGGGCTCGAAGACCCGCCAATGCGCCTGGAATGCTACGACATCAGCCACTCCAGCGGTGAGGCGACCGTAGCGTCGTGCGTGGTGTTCGGCCCCGAAGGCCCGATCAAGTCCGATTACCGGCGTTTCAATATTGAAGGCGTGACGGCGGGCGACGACTATGCCGCCATGCACCAGGCGTTGACCCGACGTTACAGCCGCATCAAGGCCGGGGAGGGCAAGTTGCCTGACGTGCTGCTGGTGGACGGCGGCAAGGGGCAGATGTCCATGGCGCGCGACGTGCTCAATGAATTACAGGTTCCTGAGCTCATCCTGCTCGGTGTGGCCAAGGGCACCACGCGCAAGGCCGGTTTCGAAACCCTGTACCTGAACGACTCAGCACATGAATTCACGCTGCCCGGCGACTCTCCGGCCCTGCACCTTATCCAGCAGATTCGCGACGAGGCACACCGTTTCGCAATCACCGGCCACCGTGCCCGCCGCGGCAAGACCCGGCGCACATCGACCCTTGAGGGCGTGGCGGGTGTCGGGCCGACCCGGCGTCGTGACCTGCTCAAGCATTTCGGCGGATTGCAGGAATTGTCCCGTGCCAGCATCGATGAGATAGCAAAAGCACCCGGAATCAGCAAAAAGCTGGCAGAGTCGATTTATGCAAACCTGCACAGCGAGTAGAATGCTCGTTCACCTCGTAGCCAGTTGTGCCGATGAATATCCCTAATCTGATCACCGTACTACGCGTTTTACTGATTCCGATCTTCATTTTGTTGTTCTACATGCCTTATCACTGGAGCTACATGGCGGCCAGTGCAGTCTTTGCGTTCGCTGCGGCGACCGACTGGCTCGACGGGTATCTGGCCCGCCGTCTTGAACAAAGCACGCCCTTTGGCGCCTTTCTCGATCCGGTAGCCGACAAACTGATGGTGGCCGTGGCATTGGTGCTGCTGGTTCAGGCGCACGCCAATCTATGGCTGACGCTGCCCGCAGCGGTGATCATCGGCCGTGAAATCGTAATTTCTGCACTCCGCGAATGGATGGCGGAAATCGGCGCGCGTGCGCAGGTTGCCGTTTCCAACATGGGCAAGTGGAAGACAGCGGCGCAGATGCTCGCGCTGGTCATTCTGCTCGGCAACCCGCCGGCCATCACCCTGTGGGTCATTCTCGGCTATGCGTTGCTGCTTATCGCTGCGGGGCTGACCCTGTGGTCCATGGTGCAATACCTGAGAGCCGCGTGGCCGCACCTCAGGACCACTGCAGAAAAAAAATAAGTTTTTGAATCAAAGGCTTGACGCCGCTATCTGAACCGCTAGAATAGCGCCCGTCATCAAGACAATGCGGGAATAGCTCAGTTGGTAGAGCACGACCTTGCCAAGGTCGGGGTCGCGAGTTCGAGTCTCGTTTCCCGCTCCAAACATTGATTCACTAAACCCACCAGGCTTAGTGAATCAGCAAAAAAGACGCCTAGCAGACTGTGTGAAAACCTAGCAATCTTTGCAGCGGTCAAAGAAAATGCTCCGTATCGAAAGGTACGGAGCATTTTTCGTTATGGCCTACATCCA
>NZ_JAGPYS010000005.1:0-377615 GCF_020312195.1 Pseudomonas sp. P129
TTGACGACGGTGAGTTTGAATTGCTCTGAATACTTGGCCATTTGAACACCCCCATTAGGTCGGATTGGTGTCCAACTTCTTGGGGGCAGTCCACAGCGTGGGAATGCCTTTCGTGACGCTCCGCGTCACAGATCTACGCCGCGCCACCTGCTCAAGGTAGGACGCAGAGCGTCCAGAACGGCATGCCCACGCGGAGCATGGGCACGATGGTGTTCTTACGGACGACTATCGTTCCTCACGCTCCAGCGTGGGAATGTATTTCATGACGCTCCGCGTCACAGACCAACGCCGCGCCACCTGCTCAAGGGAGGACGCAGAGCGTCCAGAACGGCATGCCCACGCGGAGCATGGGCACGATGATGTTCTTGCGGGCACCTATCGTTCCTCACGCTCCAGCGTGGGAATGTATTTCATGACGCTCCGCGTCACAGACCAACGCCGCGCCACCTGCTCAAGGGAGGACGCAGAGCGTCCAGAACGGCATGCCCACGCGGCGCATCGGCACAATGGTGTTCATGCGGACACCTGCAGGCGGATCAGAGCATTAGTTTGATGACGTGTTCGGAAGGGTCGCGGGACTTGCCGGCTTTTTCGAGTTCCTGCAGGTAGTCTTCCCACAGCGAAGCCTGGCGTGTGGCCAGTTCGTACAGGTATTCCCAGGTAAACAGGCCGCTGTCATGGCCGTCATCGAAGGTCAGTTTCAGCGCATATTGCCCGGCGGGCTCGACCTTGGTCAGGCCGACTCCCAGTTTGCCGAATTGCAGGATCGGCCGGCCGTGGCCCTGAACTTCGGCAGAAGGGGAATGCACCCGCAGAAATTCGGCGGGCAAATGGTATTCCTCATCCGGCGCGTATTTCAGCGTCAGGGTCTTGGAGGCCTTGTGCAACTGGATGGCAGTGGGCAGAGCGGGCATGGCTGCAGTCTCGGGTTTTAAGCGTCGGGCAGAAGCAAAAAGCTGCAAGCGTGAACAACCGCTTGCAGCTTGCAGCTAATAGCTTGCAGCTAATAGCTTGCAGCTTCAGAGAATATAACGCGACAGGTCTTCGTTTTCTGCCAGGTCACCCAAGTGACTATTGACGTATTCCGCGTCGATCTCGATCGGCGCTGCGTCAGGGCTGATGGCCAGGTCACCGGCGCTGAACGAGACTTCCTCGAGCAGGCGCTCAAGCAGCGTGTGCAGGCGGCGGGCGCCGATGTTCTCGGTCTTCTCGTTGACCTGCCAGGCGATCTCGGCCAGACGCTTGATGCCTTCAGGCTTGAACTCGATCTTCAGGCCTTCGGTCTTGAGCAGCTCGCGGTACTGTTCGGTCAACGACGCATGCGGCTCGCTGAGGATGCGCTCGAAGTCCTGCGGCGACAGCGCCTTGAGTTCGACGCGGATCGGCAGACGGCCTTGCAGCTCGGGGACCAGATCACTCGGCTTGCTCAAATGGAACGCGCCCGAGGCGATAAACAGGATATGGTCGGTCTTGACCATGCCCAGTTTGGTGTTCACGGTGCAGCCTTCGATCAGTGGCAGCAGGTCGCGCTGCACGCCTTCACGGGACACGTCGACACCGCCCGAATTACCACGCTTGGCCACCTTGTCGATTTCGTCAATGAATACGATGCCGTGTTGTTCGACCGCTTCCAGCGCTTTGGCTTTCAGCTCTTCTTCATTGACCAGACGGCCCGCTTCTTCTTCGCGTACCAGCTTGAGCGCTTCCTTGACCTTGAGTTTGCGGCTCTTGGTCTTGCCCTTGCCCATGTTGGCAAACAGGCTCTGCAACTGATTGGTCATCTCCTCCATGCCAGGCGGCGCGGAGATATCGACACCAACGGCTTCGTTGATCTCGATCTCGATTTCCTTGTCATCCAGCTGGCCTTCGCGCAGACGCTTGCGGAACAGCTGACGGGTATTGGAATCGCTGCTCTGCGCCGGGTCTTCGTTGAAGCCGACCCGGGCCGGTGGCAGCAGGGCGTCGAGAATGCGCTCTTCGGCAGCATCTTCGGCACGGTGACGCACCTTGACGATTTCCTGTTCGCGCAGCAGCTTGATCGCGGCATCGGCCAGATCACGGATGATCGACTCTACATCACGACCCACATAACCCACTTCGGTGAATTTGGTGGCTTCGACCTTGATGAACGGCGCGTTGGCGAGTTTGGCCAGACGACGGGCGATTTCGGTTTTGCCGACACCGGTCGGACCGATCATCAGAATGTTCTTGGGGGTTACTTCAACACGCAGCTCTTCCGGCAACTGCATGCGGCGCCAGCGATTGCGCAGGGCAATGGCTACGGCGCGCTTGGCATCGTCCTGGCCGATAATATGGCGGTTGAGTTCATGGACGATTTCGCGGGGAGTCATTGACATGGTTATTCACGGTCCTCTGGTACGGTCAAGTCGATGGGGCCGCAAGATGTGCGGCCCGGCAGCGGCTTAGCCGACGAGGTCCTGCTCCTCAATGGTGATGTTGTGGTTGGTGAACACGCAAATGTCGCCGGCGATATGCAGGGAAGTCTCGGCAATTTCGCGGGCCGACAGGTCGGTCTTGAGCAGCAGGGCGCGTGCTGCGGCCTGAGCGAATGCGCCGCCGGAGCCCATGGCGATCAGTCCGTCCTCGGGCTCGACCACGTCACCGTTGCCGGTGATGATCAGCGAGGCGTCCTTGTTGGCGACGGCCAGCATGGCTTCAAGGCGGCTCAGCGAGCGATCGGTGCGCCAGTCCTTGGCCAGTTCGACGGCTGCACGAACCAGATGCCCCTGGTGTTTTTCCAGTTGGGCCTCGAAACGTTCGAACAGCGTGAATGCATCGGCGGTCGCGCCAGCGAATCCGGCGATCACTTCACCGTGATACAGGCGGCGTACCTTCTTGGCGTTGCCTTTCATGACGGTGTTGCCCAGAGAAACCTGGCCGTCGCCAGCCATGACGACTTTACCGTGGCGGCGCACTGAAACGATGGTGGTCAAGGGAGAGTCTCCACACTGCGGGGCGAAAATGCCCTGATGCAAACTCATATGGGGGTGTGGGTGAGTATTTCAACCTTGGGGATGAATCGGGGGGAATGACCGCATGATTCTTGTCCCAACTCTTTAAGCGGACCAGGCGACGCTTCGTTTGTCCGCGATCTCCCGGTTTTTGTAGCGGACAGAAGGCCGTTTTGATTCTGCCCAACGGGCGTAGGAGCGGACTTGTCCGCGATGGGCTGCGAAGCGGCCCCCAAACAGGCTGTCTCGGCTGGGTCTGATACACAGATGCGGCTGGTTTTGCTGCCGGTTCCCGGCAGATCGCGGACAAGTCCGCTCCTACGCCCTTCGGGCAGAAGCTCCGTTCTCCGTACTCATCGAAAACACGCGATGAGCACGGAAACAGCGGCGCTTTGGCTAGCGGCTCTGGCGCTGTTGCAACAACAGGTTACTAAATCCGCCGCTTGCCAGTTGTTTCTGGGCAGTGGTCAGTTGTTCGCGGTTGCTGAACGGGCCGACCAGTACGCGATACCAGGTTTCATCCTTGACGGTGCCCGACTCGACGGTAGAGGTCTGGCCCAGCAGGATGATTTGCGCGCGGACCTTCTCGGCGTCAGCCTGTTTGCGGAACGAGCCTGCCTGCAGGAAGAACGTCGTCACCGCTGCCGGCTTGGTGGTCGCAACCGGTGGCGCCGGCGGAGGCGTCAGGCCGCTGAGGGCTGCCTGGGCACGTGCCGTGTCGATCTTGGCTGCCTGTTCCGGCGAGACCGGTGCTGTCGGTGCCACAGGCGGCGGGGTTTTCTCCGGCACGGCCTCGTTCGGCACGATCACTTCCGATTCCGGCAGCAATGTGTAGAAGTCGTACTTGGGTTTGACCGGCGCCGTAGGGCTTGGCGGTGTCTTGTTCGCTTCGGCGATCTTTGCAGCCTTGGCGTCTGCCCTGACCCGCTTGACGTCATCGCCACCGGGTTCGAGCTTCATCAAAAAGACCACGAATGCGCCCACGGTCAAGCCAATCGCCAGCCACAACCATCCTGGAATCGGCTTCTTCGCGGGTGCCTGGTAACGGCTGGCGCCCCGCTTGGGTGCCGGTTTCTTCTTCGCAACTGCCAACTTACATACGCTCCAGAGTTTCCAGACCCAACAGGTCCAGGCCTTGCTTGAGGGTGCGGCCGGTCAGTGCAGCCAGGCGCAGACGGCTCTGTTGCTGATCGGGGTTTTCCGCACCAAGGATCGGGCAGTTTTCGTAAAAGCTCGAAAACAGACCCGCAAGGTCATACAGGTAAGCACAAAGTACGTGCGGTGTGCCTTTTTCTGCGACGTTGTTCAGTGTTTCGGTGAACTGTGCCAGACGTGCGGCCAGTTCCTGTTCCTGCGGCGCTGCGAGGACGATCTGGCCCTTGCTGGCGTCAAACGCGCTGCCCAGCTTGCGGAACACGCCGGCCACACGGGTGTAGGCGTACAGCAGATAGGGCGCGGTATTGCCCTCGAAACTGAGCATCTGATCGAAGTTGAAGCTGTAATCGCTGGCGCGGTGCTTGGACAGGTCGGCGTATTTCACCGCACTGATGCCCACGGCCTTGGCAATGCTGCGCAATTCCGCTTCGGCGACTTCCGGGTTCTTTTCCTTGACCAGCGTGTAGGCACGTTCTTCGGCTTCATCAAGCAGGTCGATGAGCTTGACCGTACCGCCATCACGGGTCTTGAACGGGCGGCCGTCGGCGCCGTTCATGGTGCCGAAGCCCATGTGTTCGAGCTGCATGCCGTCATGCACGAAACCGGCGCGGCGCGCCACTTCGAACACCTGCTGGAAGTGCAGGGCCTGACGCTGGTCGACGAAATACAGTACGCGATCGGCCTTGAGCACCTTGCTGCGATAGCGGATCGCTGCCAGGTCGGTGGTGGCATACAGATAACCACCACCGGCCTTCTGCACGATGACCGGCAACGGCGTGTCATCGGCGGTGCGGAATTCTTCGAGGAACACGCATTGTGCGCCATTGCTCTCGACCAGCAGGCCCGTGGCTTTCAGGTCGTTGACGACATTGGCCAGGTCATCGTTATAGGCGCTTTCGCCCATCACGTCGGCCGGGGTCAGCTTGACGTTGAGGCGCTCGTAGGTCTCCTGACAGTGCGACAGCGAGATATCCTTGAAGCGCGTCCACAGCGCCAGGCATTCGGCATCGCCGGCCTGCAGCTTGACCACCAGACCACGGGCACGCTCGGCGAACTCTTCGGACTCGTCAAAGCGCTGCTTGGCGGCGCGGTAGAAGTTTTCCAGGTCGGACAGCTCGTCGCTGGTCGCCGGCTTTTCCTGCAGATAGGCCAGCAGCATGCCGAACTGGGTGCCCCAGTCGCCCACGTGGTTCTGGCGAATGACCGTGTCACCGAGAAACTCGAGAACGTTCGCTACGCCGTCGCCAATAATGGTCGAGCGCAGGTGCCCAACGTGCATTTCCTTGGCCAGATTGGGTGCCGACAGATCGACCACCACGCGCTGTGCAGCGCCCGCCTTGCGGACCGACAGTTTTTCCGGGTCGGCCAAGGCAGCGTCGAGGCGTGCGGCGAGCGCGGCGGTGTTCTGGAAGAAGTTCAGGAAGCCCGGCCCGGCAATTTCGACCTTGCTGATCTGCTCGTCGGCCGGGAGTGCGGCGATCAGTTTTTCAGCCAGATCGCGCGGTTTCATGCCGGCAGGCTTGGCGAGCATCATCGCGATATTGCTGGCGAAGTCGCCGTGCGTCTTGTCGCGGGCGTTTTCCACCTGAATCGCCGGCGTCAGCCCTTCTGGCAAGACGCCCTCGGTGACGAGACGGGTCAGGGCTTGTTGAATCAGCTGGCGAATCGTGTCTTTCATGGTGCTCTCTTCGACCGCAAGCGCGGTGGCGCTTCGATGCGCGGGTGGAAAAACTCCGCATTATCCGTTGCTCAAGCCTGCTTGCCAACGGCGTGACTTAATAAAGATCCACGGGATCCACATCCAGCGACCATCTGACCTGTCGACCGCTGGGCATTTGCTCCAGCGCGAGCAGCCAGGTGGCAAGCAATTTATGCAGTGGCGCGCGGGCGCTGGACTGCACCAGCAGTTGCGCGCGATAACGCCCGGCGCGGCGTTCCATCGGGGCCGGAACCGGGCCCAGCAGCTCTATGCCGCCCAGCGCCATTTGCGCAACCAGTTGCTCGGCATCGCTGCAGGCCTGATCAAGAAAGGCCTCGGCCTGCCCCGGCTTGTGCGCTTCGGCGCGCAGCAGTGCAAGGTGAGAAAACGGTGGCAGACCCGCTGAACGGCGCTCGCTCAACGCTTGTTCGGCAAAGGCGAAATAACCCTGTTCGGTCAGCTGGATCAGCAACGGATGGTCGGCCAGGTGGGTCTGGATGATCACCTTGCCAGGCTCTTCGGCGCGCCCGGCACGGCCTGCCACCTGCACGATCAGTTGCGCCATGCGCTCGCTGGCGCGGAAGTCGCCGGAAAACAGCCCGCCGTCGGCGTCCAGAATCGAGACCAGCGTGACCCGGGGAAAGTGATGACCCTTGGCGAGCATTTGCGTGCCGACCAGAATGCACGGCTGACCGCGCTGGATCGTCGTGAACAGCTGGTTCATGGCGTCCTTGCGCGACGTGCTGTCGCGATCGACACGCAGCACGGGGTAGTCCGGAAACAGAATCGCCAGGCGCTCTTCGGCGCGCTCGGTGCCGGCGCCTACCGGGCGCAAATCCACCTTGCCGCACGACGGGCACTGACGCGGTACGCGCTCGACATACCCGCAGTGATGGCAGCGCAGTTCGCCCGAGCGCTGGTGCACGGTCATGCGTGCATCGCAGCGTTGGCAGCCGGACATCCAGCCGCAGTCGTGGCACAGCAAGGTTGGCGCAAAGCCGCGACGGTTGAGGAACACCAAGACCTGCTGGCCTGCCGCGAGCGTCTGGCCGATGGCCTGCTGCATGGGCCCGGAGATGCCGCTGTCCAGCGGTCGGCTCTTGACGTCCAGGCGCATGAAACGCGGCTGTTGTGCGCCGCCCGCGCGCTGATTCAGGCGCAACAGGCCATAGCGGCCGGTGTAGGCGTTGTGCAGGCTTTCCAGGGACGGCGTGGCCGAGCCCAGGACAATCGGAATGTTTTCCTGACGCGCCCGCACCAGTGCCAGATCGCGGGCGTGATAGCGCAGACCTTCCTGCTGTTTATAGGAACCGTCGTGTTCTTCGTCGATGATGATCAGGCCGGGGTTTTTCATCGGCGTGAACAGCGCCGAACGCGTGCCGATGATGATGTCCGCCTCGCCATCGCGAGCCGCCAGCCAGGCGTCCAGCCGTTCGCGGTCGTTGACCGCCGAGTGGACCAGCGCAATGCGCGCATTGAAGCGCTGCTCGAAGCGCGCCAGGGTCTGCGGGCCGAGGTTGATTTCCGGGATCAGCACCAGCGCCTGCTTTCCGGCTTCGAGGGTTTCGCGGATCAGTTGCAGATAGACTTCGGTCTTGCCGCTGCCGGTGACACCGGCCAGCAGAAACGCATGAAAGCTGTCGAATCCGGCGCGGATCGCTTCGTAAGCGGCGCGTTGTTCGGTGTTGAGTGGCAATTCAGGCTGGGCCAGCCAGTGTTCATGGCGTGCGCTGGGCGCATGGCTGCGGACCTCGACGTACACCAGCTCCTTGGCCAGCAACAGGTTGAGGCTGTCCCTGTTAAGCATCAGCTTGCTGAGCAGTTGATGCGCCACTCCGTGCGGGTGCTGGGCAAGGGTGGTCAGGGCTTCGCGCTGCTTGGGCGCGCGGGCGATGCGCGGATCGTCGACGCTGGCGCCCGGGGCCACATGCCAGAAGCGCTCTTGGCGACTTTCGGCCAGTTCGCCCTGACGCAGCAGCACCGGCAAGGCCCAGCTCAGTGTGTCTCCGAGGCTGTGCTGGTAGTACTGCGAGGTCCACAGGCACAGCTTGAACAGTGCGGGCGGCAGCGGCGCTTCACTGTCGAGCAGGGCGATAGCCGGCTTCAGCTTGTCGGCGGGTACTTCGCTGTGATCGACCACTTCCACCAGAATGCCGATCATTTCCCGACGTCCGAACGGCACTCGCAGACGCATGCCCGGCTGCAAGGCGCTGCGCGACACGCCCGCGGGGGCGCGGTAGTCGAACAGGCGGCGAAGCGGCGAGGGCAGGGCAAGGCGCAGGATGGCGTCGGGCACGCGGTGTTTCCCTGTGGTGATAAGTGATGACGGAGGCGCGATCTTAGCAGACGACCGGTGTGAAGGTTCGCTTGCGTCGTTGCAATTGTCTGGTACTATCCGCAGCCTATTTCCGTGCGGTATTCAACAATAGTGTTGGGTGGCGGCGCGTTAGACCGAGGAAGTACCGATGAAAGCTGATATCCATCCAGTTTACGAAGCCATTGACGCTACCTGCAGCTGCGGCAATGTCATCAAGACCCGTTCCACCCTGGCCGCTCCTCTGAGCCTGGACGTGTGCAACGAGTGCCACCCGTTCTACACCGGCAAGCAGAAGATGCTTGACGTTGGCGGCCGTGTCGACAAGTTCAAATCCCGTTTCGGTGCGTTCGGCGCAACCAAAGCGAAGTAAGACTGGCTGCCCTATGGGCATCTCCAGGCTGCTTGAAAAGGCGCTCCTTGTGGGCGTCTTTTTTATGCCCGCGATTTGGGTGTCCGCTGCGCAGGCCTTCTGCCCCGCACCTGCCTCGTTGCCGATTGCACAGGTGCAGCGTGTGGTCGACGGCGACACGTTAAAGCTGACCGATGGCCGCAGTGTGCGAATGATCGGGCTCAATACGCCTGAAACCGGCAGGAAAGGCCGGTCGGCCGAACCGTTTGCCGAGGCGGCGAAAAAGCGCTTGCAGACGCTGGTGAATGAAAGCGGCGGCAAGGTCAGGCTGCGTATCGGCCAGCAGGGCAAGGATCATTACGGCCGCACGCTGGCCAACGTCTATGACCGTAAGGGCGCCAACCTCGAGGCGCAGTTGCTGAGTGAAGGTCTGGGCTATCTGGTGGCCGTTGCGCCCAATGTCAGGCTGGTCGCTTGCCAGCAGGGCGCGGAGCGTCAGGCACGTCAGGCGCGGCTGGGTGTGTGGCGCAATTCGCCGGTGCAGTCCTCGACCCGGCTGAGCAAAGGCGGGTTCGCGATTGTGTCCGGTCAGGTCAGGCGTGTGCAGCGCAATCGCGGCGGTATCTGGATCGAGTTGCAGGGCTCGCTGGTCCTGCGTGTCGCGCCTGCCCACCTGAATGCGTTCGATACGGCGATGCTCCAGCGCCTCCAAGGGCAGCAGGTCGAAGCGCGTGGCTGGGTAGTCGACCGCTCCCGGCGCGCGGGCCTGAAAGCCGGGCAGTCCCGCTGGCTGCTGCCACTGACCCATCCCGCCATGCTGAGCCCTTCCCGCCGTTAGAAGCGCCCTTCAGGCCGGTGATCCGACGAGCGTGACCGAGTGTTCACGTATCAGACCTCTAAGCTAAAGTCTAAGCCTGTGCCTATTGACAGCAGTGACTGGTCAGTCTTGTTAGGACTATGCATCTTGCGTATCCTCGGCGGTCCGTCTGTCCCACAGTAAAAAAAGCGGAATCCAATACATGTCAGATCTGAAAACTGCCGCGCTCGAATACCATGCCAATCCTCGTCCGGGGAAGCTGAGCGTCGAACTCACCAAGCCGACCGCAACCGCTCGTGACCTGGCTCTGGCCTACAGCCCTGGCGTTGCTGAACCCGTGCGTGAAATTGCCCGTGACCCCGAGCTGGCTTACAAGTACACCGGCAAAGGCAATCTGGTAGCAGTTATTTCTGATGGCACCGCGATTCTCGGCCTCGGCGATCTGGGGCCATTGGCTTCCAAGCCGGTCATGGAAGGTAAGGGCGTTCTGTTCAAGCGCTTCGCCGGTATCGACGTTTTCGATATCGAAGTCGATTCCGAAAGCCCGCAGGCGTTCATCGACACCGTCAAGCGTATCTCCATCACCTTCGGTGGCATCAACCTGGAAGACATCAAGGCGCCTGAGTGCTTTGAAATCGAGAAGGCGCTGATCGAACAGTGCGACATCCCGGTTTTCCATGATGACCAGCACGGCACCGCTATCGTGACGGCGGCCGGCATGATCAACGCACTGGAAATCGTCGGCAAGACCCTCGAATCGGCGAAGATCGTCTGCCTGGGCGCTGGCGCTGCAGCCATCTCCTGCATGAAGCTGCTGGTGAGCATGGGCGCGAAGATCGAAAACATCTTCATGGTCGACCGTACCGGCGTTATCCACTCCGGCCGTACCGACCTGAACCAGTACAAGGCTGCATTCGCTCACGCTACCGAGAAGCGCTCGCTGACCGATGCACTGGATGGCGCTGACGTATTCGTAGGCCTGTCCGGCCCTAACCTGCTGAGCGCTGAAAACCTCAAGCTGATGGCCAAGGACCCGATCGTGTTCGCTTGCTCGAACCCTGATCCGGAAATTTCCCCGGAACTGGCTCACGCCACGCGCAGCGATGTGATCATGGCCACTGGCCGTTCGGACTACCCGAACCAGGTCAACAACGTGCTGGGCTTCCCGTTCATCTTCCGCGGTGCTCTGGACGTTCGCGCCAAGCGCATCAACGAAGAAATGAAAATCGCTGCGGCCAACGCCCTGCGCGAACTGGCCAAGCTGCCTGTGCCACAGGAAGTCAGCGACGCCTACGGCGGCATCAAACTGGAATTCGGTCGTGAGTACATCATCCCGAAACCAATGGATACGCGCCTGCTGGGCCTGATCGCCGATGCAGTGGCCAAGGCCGCCATCGAAAGCGGCGTTGCCACCCTGCCGTATCCGAAGCACTACCCGCTGACCAGCGTGGATGACGTGTTCAAGGGCTGATCCCTGAGCCAATAAAAAACCCCTGCAGCGATGCAGGGGTTTTTTTATGCCTTGGATACCCTGCACTTGTGGGGCATTTTCGGGATTGAACTGGCCTCTTCGCGAGCAAGCTCGCTCCCACAAGATCTTCACACGCCATAAAATCTTCAGGGGCAGTTATCTCCCCGCTGCCCCGCCTGCCGGTCAGGTATACACCGCACTTGTGGGAGCGAGCTTGCTCGCGAAGAGGCCGGTATGCGAGGCTGCGTGCCAAAGGCAAGTGCGCGAAAGTGGCCCTGGTGGCCTGCATGCGGGTGTTGCTGATACGCCTGAACGCCATGGTGCGCGACGGAACACCATGGCGTGATCATGCGGTTTGAATGGGGGCGGTCTTTGCCTGCCATCGCGGAATCTATCCGCGATGGCATTATAAAATGCCCATTCATCGGGGGATGATGAAAGACAGTTGGCTCCCACGGGACCTGCGTATAACCGTCAGGGCGGAGCATGGGCACGATGGTGATCTTATTGACGACTATCGTTCCTCACGCTCCAGCGTGGCAATGCCTTTCGTGACGCTCCGTGTCACAAGCCCGCGCAGTGCTATCAGAACAAATCGATCGGCGCTGACTCATCCGCTGGCAACGGACTGCCCGGTGCACTGCTGCCGCCCAGTTCGTTGACGCTTGGCGGTGTGTCTTCGCTTTTGAACAGCTCGAAGAATGCGTTCGGCGTGCTTGGCGTAGCGGCGCGGCCACTCAATGGGTCGACGCGCAGGCTGAGAATGCCTGGCGGTTCGGCCTGTTGATGCGGCGGCTTGTCCTTGAGCGCAGCGCTCATGTAGTCCATCCAGATCGGCAGCGAGACCGTCCCGCCGAATTCGTGACGGCCAAGGCTTTCAGGCTGATCGAAACCACTCCACACCGTCGTCACGTAGTCTGCGTTATACCCGGAGAACCAGGCATCCTTGGAATCGTTGGTGGTACCGGTCTTGCCGGCGATGTCCGGTCTGTTCATGGACAGCGCGCGGCGCCCGGTGCCGCGCTTGATCACGTCCTGCAGCATGCTGTTCAGAATGTACGTGGTGCGGCCATCGACAATGCGCTCGGCAACGGCAGGCGCTTGCGGCTGGGCGGGTGCGCCCGGTGGACCCGCAACCACGCTCGGGCTGTCATGTACCGCAAAGGTCGAAGTATTGGGCGCGGTATTGACATCATTGGCCGGAACGCTTGGCGGGTTGGCGACAAACAGGGTCTGGCCGTCACGGTTCTCGATGGTCTGGATCAGATAAGGGCTGACCTTGTAACCGCCGTTGGCGAAGGTTGCCCAGCCGGTGGCGATTTCCATCGGGGTCAGTGTCGCCGTACCCAGTGCCAGCGACAGGTTGCGCGGCAAGTCCTGCTTGGAGAAGCCGAAGCGGGTGATGTAGTCGATGGTGCTGTCGATGCCGAGGGCCTGAAGCAAGCGGATCGATACCAGGTTACGAGACTTGTACAGCGCCTCGCGCAGGCGGATCGGCCCGAGGAAGGTGTTGGTGTCATTTTTCGGACGCCATACCTTGTCCAGGTATTCGTCGACAAAGACGATAGGCGCGTCGTTAACCAGGCTGGAAGCGGTGTAACCGTTATCCAGCGCAGCGCTGTAGATGAACGGCTTGAAGCTGGAGCCCGGTTGACGTTTGGCCTGCATGGCGCGGTTGTAGTTGCTCTGCTCGAACGCGAAGCCGCCGACCAGCGCACGAATGGCACCGTTCTGCGGATCAAGCGATACCAGTGCGCTCTGCGCGACGGGAATTTGACTGAATTTCAGCGAGCCATCGTCCTGGCGCAGCAGACGAACCAGGTCGCCGACCTTGGCAACGTCACCCGGCTGCTTCGGATTGGCGCCCAGGCTGTTGGTATTCAGGTAAGGCCGCGCCCACTTCATGGTGGCCCAGTCTACGGTTTCTTCCTTCTCGCCGTTGTGGGTCAGAACGCGCAGACCGGTCTTGTCGACCTGGGTCACGATGCCGGGCTCGAGGCCGTTGATCATGCGCTGCCTGGTCAGTTCCTGTACCCAGTTGGCGCGGGTCATGCCCGGGAAGCGGCTTTCCGGACCACGGTAGCCGTGGCGCTGGTCGTAATCGATCAAGCCTTGCTGGATGGACTTGTTGGCGTGTTCCTGAAGGTCGCTCGGCACCGTCGTGGTGACGCGGAAGCCTTCTGTGTAGGCCTCGCTGCCATAGCGGCCGACCATTTCTGCCCGCGCCATTTCAGCGATGTACGGTGCATTCACTTCCGGCGTCGGCACGTGATAGCTGGCGTTGAGCGGTTCGTTCAGCGCTGCCTGGTAAGCCGTCTGGTCGATCTTGCCCAGGCGATACATGCGGCCGAGGATCCAGTCGCGACGTTCCTTGGCACGGGTCGGGTTGGCCAACGGGTTGAAGCGTGACGGTGCCTTGGGCAGACCGGCAATCATGGCCATTTGCGCAAGGCTTACATCGCGAATCGATTTGCCATAGTAGACTTGCGCCGCTGCCTCGATCCCGTAGGCGCGGTTACCCAGATAAATCTTGTTGACGTACAGCTCGAGAATCTCGTCCTTGGTAAGTTGGCGCTCGATTTGCAAGGCCAACAGGATCTCGGTGGTTTTGCGCGAAAAGCTGCGCTCGCTGGTCAGGAAGAAGTTTTTCGCGACCTGCATGGTGATGGTACTGCCGCCTGACTGGATATGGCCGCTCTTGACCAGTTGAGTGGCGGCGCGCATCAGGCTGCCCGGGTCGACGCCGTAGTGGTTGGCGAAGTTGTCGTCTTCGGCCGACAGCAGTGCGTTGATGAAATTGGGCGGGATTTCCGCGAAGCGAATCGGCGTGCGGCGCATTTCACCGAACTCGGCAATCAGCTTGCCGTCGCTGGTGAACACGCGCAGGGGGATTTGCAGTTGAATGCTTCGCAGCGCGTCAACGGAGGGCAGGGTCGGGCTCAGGTAAAGAAACGCGCCGCTCAGGCCAAGCAACAGCGAGCAGAATACCGCGACGAGGGACCACCAGAAAAACTTCAGCAGGCGTATCAAGGCTTTTGGATTTCCAGAAAAAATAATGGGTTAAGCGCAGGCATTTACAAATGAACATGCCTTGAAGCTTTGTTAAATGAAAAAAACGCTGGGCATTATAAGCATTTTTCGTCCCCACGCGTGATTTGCGCTACTGTCAAGGCTGTCGACAGTGACGTTGGCCCGAAATAACTCCGTAAGTGACGGAAACTCATAGGAATCAGGTTGTGTTCGAACTCTTCAGTAAGAAGGCCAACACCCTTCTAGGGATCGATATTAGCTCCACCTCGGTAAAACTCCTGGAATTGAGTCGTTCCGGCACCCGTTACAAGGTCGAGTCTTACGCAGTAGAGCCGTTGCCGGCCAACGCTGTCGTCGAAAAGAACATTGCCGAACTCGAAGGGGTCGGGCAGGCGTTGTCTCGCGTGCTCGCCAAGGCCAAGACCAGCGTCAAGAACGTGGCGGTTGCCGTGGCCGGTTCGGCGGTGATCACCAAGACCATCGAGATGGACGCCGGTCTTTCCGACGATGACATGGAAAACCAGCTCAAGCTTGAAGCTGACCAGTACATCCCCTATCCGCTGGAAGAAGTCGCTATCGATTTCGAAGTGCAGGGCTATTCGGTGCGCAATCCCGAGCGCGTCGAGGTGTTGCTGGCTGCCTGCCGCAAGGAGAACGTCGAAGTGCGCGAGGCCGCACTGGCGCTGGCCGGGCTGACCGCGCGCGTGGTCGATGTCGAGGCCTACGCGCTTGAGCGCTCGTTCGGACTGCTGGCCGCGCAACTGGGCAACGGTCATGACGAGCTGACGGTGGCCGTGGTCGATATCGGCGCCACCATGACCACCCTGAGCGTGCTGCATCATGGCCGGATCATTTATACCCGCGAGCAGCTGTTTGGCGGGCGCCAGCTGACTGACGAAATTCAGCGCCGCTACGGGCTCTCCATGGAGGAAGCCGGGCTTGCCAAGAAGCAGGGCGGCTTGCCCGACGACTACGTCAGCGAGGTGCTCGACCCCTTCAAGGAAGCGCTGGTGCAGCAGGTTTCCCGCTCCCTGCAGTTCTTCTTTGCGGCCGGTCAATACAACTCCGTGGATCACATCATGCTGGCAGGCGGCACGGCTTCGATTTCAGGGCTGGAGCATCTGATCCAGCGGCGCATCGGCACTCCGACCATGGTCGCCAACCCGTTTGCCGACATGGCCCTGAGTTCCAAGGTCAATGCCGGCGCCCTGGCCAGTGATGCGCCGGCGCTGATGATCGCGTGTGGCCTGGCGTTGAGGAGTTTCGACTGATGGCGCGGATCAACTTATTACCGTGGCGCGAAGAGCTTCGCGAAGAACGAAAGAAACGCTTCCTGACTGCCTTGGTCGGCGTGTTGGTGGTATCAGTCGGCATTCTGTTTCTGATCGATCGGTACGTCAGCAACGCCCTCGAGCATCAGATGGCGCGCAATGCGTTTCTGCAGACACAGATTGCCCAGCTCGATATCCGCATCAAGGAGATCAGCGACCTCAAGGCCCGTCGCAAGCAACTGCTCGAGCGCATGAAGATCATTCAGGACCTGCAAGGCAACCGCCCGATCACCGGGCGCGTCTTCGATCAACTGGCGCGGACTCTGCCGGATGGCGTCTATTACTCGCAGGTCAAAATGACCGACAAGCTGATCGCCATCAATGGTGCTGCCGAGTCGAACAACCGGGTTTCCGACCTGATGCGTAATCTTGAAGCTTCCGACTGGCTGGAAGCGCCGAGCCTGACCGAGGTCAAGGCCACGACCGCCGGTGCTGTGGATCAGGCCAACGTCTTTCAGTTGACCGTACGCCAGACCCAGCCACCGGTTGCCGCTGCCGCAGGAGCCAAGCCATGAATATGTCCGAATGGCTGGAAGGGCTGCGCAAGGTCGATCTGAGCGAACTGGACCTGAACAACCTCGGTTCATGGCCTGCGGCGATCAAGGCCATTGCCGGGGTGCTGGTCGCGGTCATGATTTTCGCTCTGGGCTATTTCTTCTTTATCCAGGACCTGGAAACCCAGCTGGAAAGCGCGCAGGGCAGCGAGGTGACGCTCAAGGAGCAGTTCTCCAACAAGGCCTTCCAGGCGGCCAACCTCGAGCCGTACAAGAAGCAGATGGAAGAAATGGAAAACACCTTCGGTGCCCTGCTGCGGCAATTGCCCAGCGACACCGAAGTGCCTGGGCTGCTTGAGGACATCACCCGCACCGGACTGGGAAGCGGGCTCGAGTTCGAGGAAATCAAGCTGCTGCCCGAGGCGGCCCAGCAGTTCTACATCGAGCTGCCGATACAGATCACCGTGGTCGGTGGTTATCACGACCTGGCGACCTTCGTCAGCGGCGTCGCCAGCCTGCCGCGCATCGTCACGCTGCATGATTTCGAAATCAAGCCGGTCGATCCCAAGGTGCCGACCAAGTTGCGCATGAGCATTCTGGCCAAGACCTACCGCTACAACGATGAAGGGCTGAAGAAATGAGGGCGGCGCGATTGCTGTGCGTCAGTGTGGTTCTGGCAGGGCTGGCCGGTTGCGGTAATGACAATGATTTTGCCGATCTTTCTGAATTCATGGATCAGGCCAGAGCCCGCCCGAGTGGCAACATCGAGCCGCTGCCCAAGTTTCGGCCGTATGAGGCGTTCACCTACAACGCCTCCACGCTGCGCAGTCCTTTTCAGCCGCCGGTCAAGATCGACCTGCTCAACCGCCAGAAGGGGTCACGGCTGGTGGCGCCGGACGAACACCGGGTCAAACAGTTCCTTGAAGGCTTCAATATCGAGTCGTTCGAGATGGTCGGCACGATTGGCAACGAGTCAGGGACATTCGCCCTGCTGCGCGGTGCCGGAGGTGTTCATCGCGTCAAGGTGGGGGATTATCTGGGGCGTAACAACGGCCGGGTAGTGTCGATCGGCGACGCGCAGGTTGATGTCATCGAAATTGTTCCTGATGGAGAGGGGGCGTGGCTGGAAAGGCCGCGCACGATCGCCCTCAAAGAACGCTCATGAAGTGGGCAAGGCCAAGTATGCACAGTAGCGCTCAACGGAAATTGATCATGACCCGGATTCTCTCGATTATCGGCGTGTCGTTATGCATCGCGATGCTGTCGCCGGTTCTCCAGGCTGCCAACCTCAAGACCCTGGATGTCGCCGCCCTGCCGGGTGACCGCATCGAGCTGAAGCTGGCATTCGACGCCCCGGTGCCTGCACCGCGCGGTTACACCACCTCGCAACCGGCGCGCATTGCGCTGGACCTGCCGGGTGTTACCAGCCAGCTGGCGACCAAAAGTCGTGACCTGGGCACCGGCAATGCGCGCAGTGTGGTCGTGGTACAGGCTCAGGACCGTACCCGGGTGATCATCAACCTGACCACGCTTTCGCCGTACAGCTCCCGCGTCGATGGCAACAACCTGTTCGTGGTCATCGGCCAGGGTGCCGGCGCCGCGCAAGCCTCCCAGCCGACTACCGCGATGGGCGCGCAACGGGTCGCGGTGCCACCGCCCACACCGGCATCCGCCAAGCCGTTCATCCCCGCTGGCGTCAAGGCCATCAGGAATGTCGACTTTCAGCGTGGCGAGCTGGGTGAAGGCAATGTGGTCATCGACCTGAGCAACCCCGGCATTGCCCCGGATATTCAGGAGCAGGGCGGCAAGATCCGCGTGGACTTCGCCAAGACCCAGCTGCCCGAACCGCTGCGCGTCCGCCTGGACGTCAAGGACTTCGCCACGCCGGTGCAGTTCGTCAGTGCTTCGGCGACAGGTGACAAGGCCAGCATTCTGATCGAGCCGTCGGGCGCCTTCGACTACTCGGCGTTCCAGACCGAAAACAAGCTGACGATCAGCGTGCGCCCGTTGACCAACGAGGATCTGGACCGCCGCGCTGCCGACAAGCCGGTGTACACCGGTGAAAAGCTGTCGCTGAACTTCCAGGACATCGATGTGCGTTCGGTGCTGCAGCTGATTGCCGACTTCACCAACCTCAATCTGGTGGCCAGTGATACGGTCCAGGGCGGTATCACCCTGCGTCTGCAGAATGTGCCATGGGATCAGGCGCTGGATCTGGTGCTGAAAACCAAGGGCCTGGACAAGCGCAAGGTTGGCAACGTTCTGCTGGTCGCACCAGCCGATGAAATTGCCGCCCGCGAGCGTCAGGAGCTGGAATCGCTCAAACAGATCGCCGAGCTGGCGCCCTTGCGCCGCGAGCTGCTGCAGGTCAATTACGCCAAGGCAGCCGACATCGCCAAGCTGTTCCAGTCCGTGACCAGCGCCGAGTCCAAGGCCGACGAGCGCGGCTCGATCACGGTGGACGACCGGACCAACAACATCATTGCCTACCAGACCCAGGAACGACTCGACGAACTGCGTCGTATCGTGTCGCAACTGGACATCCCGGTACGCCAGGTGATGATCGAGGCGCGCATCGTCGAGGCCAACGTCGATTACAACAAGCAGCTCGGGGTACGCTGGGGCGGGTCTACCAACACCAGCGGCAGCGGCAAATGGACAACCTACGGGCTGGATAATAACGGCGACGAGGCCGGTAACACTGGCAGCAGTGTGACCTCCAACGTGCCGTTCGTGGACCTGGGCGCTGCTGATGCGACGACCGGCATAGGCCTGGGCTTCGTGACCAACAACACGCTGCTGGACCTTGAGCTGAGTGCCATGGAGAAAACCGGTAACGGTGAAATCGTCTCCCAGCCCAAGGTGGTCACCTCCGACAAGGAAACCGCCAAGATCCTCAAGGGCACGGAGATCCCGTATCAGGAATCCAGCTCCAGCGGTGCGACCACCGTGAGCTTCAAGGAAGCTTCCCTGTCGCTTGAAGTGACGCCGCAGATCACGCCGGACAACCGCATCATCATGGAAGTGAAGGTCACCAAGGACGAGCCGGACTACCTGAATGCGGTACTGGGCGTACCGCCCATCAAGAAGAACGAGGTCAACGCCAAGGTGCTGATTTCCGACGGCGAAACCATCGTCATCGGTGGTGTGTTCTCGAATACGCAAAGTAAAGTTGTCGATAAAGTGCCATTTCTTGGCGATGTACCGTATCTTGGCCGGCTTTTCAGGCGCGATGTGGTATCCGAGTCCAAATCCGAGCTGTTGGTATTTTTGACTCCGCGTATCATGAACAACCAGGCGATTTCTGTGAGTCGTTGATTTTGTGCGAAATTTAATACTTGTGGGGCCGATGGGTGCTGGCAAGAGCACCATCGGCCGTTTGCTTGCCAAAGAATTGCGACTGCCGTTCAAGGATTCCGACAAGGAAATCGAGCTGCGTACGGGCGCCAATATTCCCTGGATCTTCGACAAAGAAGGCGAACCGGGTTTTCGTGATCGCGAGCAGGCCATGATTGCCGAACTGTGCGCCGCCGATGGCGTGGTTCTGGCGACCGGCGGTGGTGCGGTCATGCGCAGCGAAAATCGCCAGGCACTGCGCGCCGGCGGGCGTGTGGTTTATCTGCACGCCTCGATCGAGCAACAGGTGGGGCGCACCGCGCGTGATCGCAATCGGCCTTTGCTGCGTACCGCCGATCCTGCCCGGGTACTGAGCGAGTTGCTGGCCATCCGTGACCCGTTTTATCGGGAAATCGCCGATATCGTGATTGAAACCGATGAGCGGCCGCCTCGAATGGTGGTTCTTGAGATACTGGCGCGACTGGCAGAGCTTCCTCCCCGTTAAAGCGCAGGCGAAAATGCGCTATTCTCGACGCCCGGAAACAGCGACGGTGCATGGCCTTGCGTCATGACCTGCTGAAGCACACACCGTCCAATCGGTAATCAATGTGGGGACACATGCAGACACTTAAGGTCGAGCTTGGTGAGCGTAGCTACCCGATCCATATTGGCGAAGGCCTGCTGGATCAGCCAGAGCTCCTGACCCCGCACATCGTCGGGCGCCAGGTAGCTATCGTTTCCAACACGACAGTGGCACCGCTGTACCTGGAACGCCTGACGCAAACCCTGGCCGGTTACAACGTTCTGCCGATTGTTCTGCCCGATGGCGAGGCGTTCAAGAACTGGGAGACCCTGCAGACCATTTTCGATGGCCTGCTGACCGCCCGTCATGATCGTCGTACCACGGTCATCGCCCTGGGTGGCGGGGTGATCGGCGACATGGCCGGGTTCGCTGCCGCCTGCTATCAGCGTGGCGTGAACTTCATCCAGATCCCGACCACGCTGCTGTCTCAGGTGGACTCGTCGGTCGGCGGCAAGACCGGCATCAACCACCCGCTGGGCAAGAACATGGTCGGTGCCTTCTATCAGCCGAGTGTGGTGCTGATCGATACCGCATCGCTCAATACCCTGCCCGAGCGTGAGCTGTCCGCCGGGCTGGCGGAAGTCATCAAATACGGCCTGATCTGCGACGAACCCTTTCTGACCTGGCTCGAAGAGCACGTCGATGCACTGCGCGGGCTGGACCAGGCGGCGCTGACCGTGGCCATCGAACGTTCCTGCGCCGCCAAGGCGCTGGTGGTCGGCGCCGATGAGCGCGAGTCCGGTGTTCGTGCGACATTGAACCTGGGTCACACATTCGGGCACGCCATCGAGACGCATATGGGCTATGGTGTCTGGCTGCATGGCGAGGCGGTTGCTGCCGGTACGGTCATGGCGCTGGAAATGTCCTCGCGCCTGGGCTGGATCAGCACGCAGGAGCGGGATCGCGGCATTCGCCTGTTTCAGCGTGCCGGGCTGCCGGTCGTGCCGCCGCAGGACATGACGCAAGACAATTTCCTCGAACACATGGCGATCGACAAGAAAGTCATCGACGGTCGCTTGCGTCTGGTGCTGTTGCGCCGGATGGGTGAAGCGGTTATCACGGACGAATATCCAAAAGAAGTATTACAGGCCACTCTGGTTGCGGATTATCGCGCCCTGGTGGATCAGCTCAGAGGTTAACGGAAACCCCATGACTAGTTTGCATGCCGACGAGGCCTTCCTCGGCCATTATCAGTTGAGTCATGACCCCTTTGCGGCGCGGGTACCTGGCTTCAAATTCTTTCCTGCCCAACGCAAGCCTGTGCTGGGTCAGCTTCATCATCTGGCGCGCTACAGCCAGTTGCTGCTGGCGGTCACCGGGCCTCAGGGCAGCGGCAAGACCCTGCTGCGCCAGGCGTTGGTGGCGAGTACCAACAAGCAGTCGGTGCAAAGTGTCGTGATTTCTGCGCGCGGTGCCGGCGATGCTGCGGGCGTGCTGCAGCAGGTCGCGCAGGCGCTGAGCGTCGCCCAGGCTGAAATGCAGTCGATCCTGTCGCAGGTCGTGCAGCTCGGGCTGACCGGTCAGGAAGTCTACCTGCTGGTTGACGATGCGGAACAACTTGGCGATTCGGCGCTCGAAGCGTTGCTGGGTCTTGCTGCGGGAACGCCTGAAGGGCGTCCGCATGTATTCCTGTTCGGAGAGCCATCGCTGCTCGATCGTCTCGATCAGATGTGTGCCGACCTGCAGGGCGATGTCGAAGGCGAACGCTTTCACGTCATCGAGCTGCAACCCTATACGGAAGAGGAAACCCGGGAGTATCTGGCTCAGCGTCTGGAGGGTGCAGGGCAGGGAATCGCGTTGTTCACCGCCGACCAGATCACCGATATTCATGAACAGTCCGATGGCTGGCCTGGCGCAATCAACCAGGTAGCCCGCGATTCAATGATCGAGGCGATGATCGCGAGTCGTTCCGCGGTCAAGCGTCCAAGTGTGGGGTTCAAAATGCCGAAAAAACACGTATTGGCCTTGGGTGCCGTTGTCATAGTGGCCGTGGCAGCAGCCGTGCTGATCCCGGGTCGCGGCGACAAGACGGGTACACCCGCCAATGCCCCGGCTTCCGCTCAGGCGCAGCTGCCGCTGGGCGAAGGCAAGCCAACTGCTCAACAATCGAACAACGGCAGCCCGGCCATCGAATTCGCTGGCAATTCCCAGCCGATGCCGTTGCCGATGAATGGCAACCAACCGGTGATGCGCGGTCCTCTGGCCGAAGCCGCCGGTTCCAGTGATTCCGACGAAGACGCCGTGCCGACAGGTTCGCCTGCCCAGCCGCCGACCGTGACCACTACTGCGCCTCCAGCCGGTGTTCCGGCAGGTCAGGCCGCAGCGCAGACGCCTCGTTCGTCCATCCCTGCGCCGACACCTGCACCTGCGCCAGCGGCCAAGCCGGCACCTGCGCAGACTCAGGTTGCTACGGCCAAGCCTGCCCCGGCTCCGGCTGCCAAACCGGCTGAAAAACCGGCAGCGGCCGCCGCCAAACCGGCTGCCGGCGGTAGCTGGTACAGCAGCCAGGCTCCAGGCCACTACGTGGTGCAGATTCTCGGCACCAGCTCCGAAGCGACGGCCCAGGCCTACGTTGCAGAGCAGGGTGGCGAGTATCGTTATTTCAAGAAAACCCTGCAGGGCAAGCCGCTGTACGTTGTGACGTACGGCAACTTTCCTGACCGCGCTGCCGCCCTGGCAGCCATCAAGGTATTGCCAGCCAAGGTTCAGGCTGGTAAACCTTGGCCTCGTACTGTCGCCAGCGTCCAACAAGAGCTCGGCGCCACTCGTTGAAGTCGCAGCGGCCCTACCCGGGCCGTTTGCCGACCTGCCTGACTTAACCCGCCTGCGCGCGCGGCCTATCGGCCCGCGCCTTGCGGCGTCTGCGTTACAAGCGCCTTACAGTCTCCCGTCGCGTCAGTCAGATTCATGAAGAAATACTTTGACTAGCACAGCGACCCGTTTTAAAACTTTCATAATTGCGACATTGATTATCAGCCAGTCGTCGTTAAATTTGTGAGCCCTTGTGTCGCTGTGTACAATGACCTCCGTTTTGCCTGTCCGAAGCTGGCGCACGTTCGGCGTGACAGGCAATTGGTTGAATTAAAAGGAAATTTGCCTCGCATAGAGGCAGCCTGGTGAGAAAGTGTCTATGAAAGCAGGTCTGTACCAACCAGATGAATTCAAGGATAACTGCGGCTTCGGCCTGATCGCTCATATGCAGGGCGAGCCCAGTCATCACCTGTTGCAGACGGCCGTTCAGGCCCTGACCTGCATGACCCACCGTGGCGGTATCAACGCCGACGGCAAGACCGGCGACGGTTGCGGTCTGTTGATTCAGAAGCCCGATGGCTTCCTGCGTGCGATTGCCAAGCAACACTTCGACGTCGATCTGCCCCGCCAATATGCTGTGGGCATGGTGTTCCTCAATCAGGACGACGCCAAGGCCGACGCCGCACGCGAAAACATGAACCGTGAAATCCTCGCCGAAGGCCTGGATCTGGTGGGCTGGCGTCAGGTGCCGATCGATACCAGCGTTCTGGGTCGCCTGGCGCTGGAGCGCCTGCCGAAAATCGAGCAGGTATTCATTGGCGGTGAGGGCCTGAGCGATCAGGAATTCGCCATCAAACTGTTCAGTGCGCGTCGCCGCTCGTCGGTGTCCAACGCCGCCGATACCGATCACTACATCTGCAGCTTTTCGCACAAGACC
This sequence comes from Pseudomonas sp. P129, assembly GCF_020312195.1. Classification (NCBI taxonomy): domain Bacteria; kingdom Pseudomonadati; phylum Pseudomonadota; class Gammaproteobacteria; order Pseudomonadales; family Pseudomonadaceae; genus Pseudomonas; species Pseudomonas sp. P129. The sequence goes on from NZ_JAGPYS010000005.1 coordinate 23,243, forward strand.
ATCATTTATAAAGGCCTGATGATGCCGGCCGACCTCACGGCCTTCTTCCCGGACCTGAGCGACGAGCGTCTGCAGACCGCTATCTGCGTGTTCCACCAGCGCTTTTCCACCAATACCCTGCCGAAATGGCCGCTGGCGCAGCCGTTCCGTTTCCTCGCCCACAACGGCGAGATCAACACCATCACCGGCAACCGCAACTGGGCACAGGCGCGGCGCACCAAGTTCACCAACGATCTGATGGACCTGGACGAGCTGGGCCCGCTGGTCAACCGCGTGGGTTCTGACTCGTCGAGCATGGACAACATGCTCGAACTGATGGTCACCGGCGGCATCGACCTGTTCCGTGGCGTGCGCATGATCATTCCGCCTGCGTGGCAGAACGTCGAGACCATGGACCCGGATCTGCGGGCGTTCTATGAGTACAACTCCATGCACATGGAGCCGTGGGACGGCCCTGCGGGCGTGGTCATGACCGAAGGTCGTCATGCGGTCTGCCTGCTCGACCGCAACGGCCTGCGCCCGGCGCGCTGGGTCACGACCAGGAACGGCTACATCACCCTGGCGTCGGAAATCGGCGTGTGGGATTACAAACCCGAAGATGTCATCGCCAAGGGCCGTGTCGGTCCGGGGCAGATCTTTGCCGTGGACACCGAAACCGGTCAGATCCTCGACACCGATGCCATCGACAACCGCCTCAAGTCGCGTCATCCGTACAAGCAATGGCTGCGCAAGAATGCCCTGCGCATTCAGGCCACCATGGAAGACAACGACCATGGTTCGGCTTTTTACGACAGCGAGCAGCTCAAGCAGTACATGAAGATGTACCAGGTCACGTTCGAAGAGCGTGATCAGGTGCTGCGTCCGCTGGGCGAGCAGGGCCAGGAAGCCGTAGGCTCGATGGGGGATGACACGCCAATGGCCGTGCTGTCGCGTCGTGTACGCTCGCCTTACGATTACTTCCGTCAGCAATTCGCGCAGGTGACCAACCCGCCGATCGACCCGCTGCGCGAAGCCATCGTCATGTCGCTGGAAATCTGCCTCGGTGCCGAGCGCAATATTTTCCAGGAGTCGCCGGAGCACGCCTCGCGCGTGATCCTCAGCTCGCCGGTCATTTCGCCAGCCAAATGGCGCTCGCTGATGAACCTGGAGCGTCCAGGGTTCGAACGCCATATCATTGACCTGAACTACGATGAAAGCCTGGGCCTTGAAGCCGCTGTGCGCAACGTTGCCGATCAGGCCGAAGAGGCCGTGCGTGCCGGTCATACGCTGATCGTGCTGAGCGACCGACACATTGCGCCGGGCAAGCTGCCGGTGCACGCCTCGCTGGCGGTCGGCGCGGTTCACCACCGTCTGACCGAACAGGGTCTGCGCTGCGACAGCAACATCCTGGTCGAAACCGCGACGGCGCGTGACCCGCACCATTTCGCCGTGTTGATCGGCTTCGGCGCCTCGGCGGTCTATCCGTTCCTGGCCTACGAAGTGCTGGGCGACCTGATCCGTACCGGCGAAGTGCTGGGCGATCTGTACGAAGTCTTCAAGAACTACCGCAAAGGCATCACCAAGGGCCTGCTCAAGATCCTCTCGAAGATGGGCATCTCGACCGTTGCGTCCTACCGTGGCGCACAGTTGTTCGAAGCCATCGGCCTGTCCGAGGAAGTCTGCGACATGAGCTTCCGCGGCGTGCCGAGCCGCCTGAAGGGCGCGCGCTTCGTCGACATCGAAGCCGAACAGAAGGCGCTGGCTGCCGAAGCCTGGAGCCCGCGCAAGCCGATCCAGCAAGGCGGCCTGCTCAAGTTCGTGTTTGGTGGCGAATACCATGCCTACAACCCGGACGTGGTCAGCACCCTGCAGGCTGCCGTGCAGCAGGGTGACTACAGCAAGTTCAAGGAATACACCTCGCTGGTGGACCAGCGTCCGGTGTCGATGATTCGTGACCTGCTGCAGGTCAGGACAATCGATCAGCCGCTGAACATCGACGAAATCGAGCCGCTGAGCGAAATCCTCAAGCGCTTCGACTCGGCCGGTATTTCTCTGGGTGCCTTGTCGCCCGAGGCCCACGAAGCGCTGGCCGAGGCGATGAACCGCCTGGGCGCGCGCTCCAACTCCGGTGAGGGTGGCGAAGACCCGGCCCGTTACGGCACGGTGCGCAGCTCCAAGATCAAGCAGATTGCGACAGGCCGCTTTGGCGTCACGCCCGAGTATCTGGTCAATGCCGATGTGCTGCAGATCAAGGTCGCGCAGGGCGCCAAGCCGGGCGAGGGCGGGCAACTGCCGGGTGGCAAGGTCAATGGCCTGATCGCCAAGCTGCGTTATGCAGTACCGGGCGTGACGCTGATTTCGCCGCCTCCACACCACGACATCTATTCCATCGAAGACTTGTCGCAGCTGATTTTTGACCTGAAGCAGGTCAACCCGGCGGCGCTGGTGTCGGTCAAGCTGGTGGCAGAAGCGGGAGTCGGTACCATTGCCGCCGGTGTCGCCAAGGCCTATGCCGACCTGATCACCATTTCCGGTTACGACGGTGGCACCGGTGCATCGCCGCTGACCTCGATCAAATACGCCGGCGCACCGTGGGAGCTGGGGCTGGCCGAAACCCACCAGACCCTGCGTGGCAACGACCTGCGCGGCAAGGTTCGGGTACAGACCGACGGTGGTCTGAAAACCGGCCTGGACGTGATCAAGGCTGCCATTCTCGGGGCCGAAAGCTTCGGTTTCGGCACCGCGCCGATGATCGCGCTGGGCTGCAAATACCTGCGTATCTGCCACCTGAACAACTGCGCCACCGGCGTTGCAACTCAGAACGAAAAGCTGCGCAAGGACCACTACATCGGCACCGTCGACATGGTGATCAACTTCTTCACCTACGTGGCAGAAGAAACCCGCGAGTGGCTGGCCAGGCTGGGTGTTCGCTCGCTGGAAGAGCTGATCGGCCGTACCGACCTGCTGGACATCCTGCCGGGCGAAACCGAGAAGCAGCAACATCTGGACCTGACACCATTGCTGGGCAGCGACCATATTCCGGCCGACAAACCGCAGTTCAGCCAGGTGGATCGCAACCCGCCGTTCGACAAGGGCTTGCTGGCCGAGAAGATGGTGGAGATGGCCAAGCCGGCCATCGAGTCGCTCAGCGGCGGCGACTACGAACTGGATATCTGCAACTGCGACCGTTCGATCGGCGCGCGCATCTCTGGCGAAATCGCCAGACTGCACGGCAACCAGGGCATGAACAAGGCACCTGTTACCTTCCGCTTCAAGGGCACTGCCGGTCAGAGCTTCGGCGTGTGGAACGCCGGTGGCCTGAACATGTACCTGGAAGGCGATGCCAACGACTACGTCGGCAAGGGCATGACCGCTGGCAAGCTGGTGATCGTGCCGCCCAAGGGCAGCCCGTTCAAGACCAACGAAAGCGCGATTATCGGTAACACCTGCCTGTACGGCGCAACTGGCGGCAAGCTGTTTGCGGCAGGTACGGCAGGCGAGCGTTTCGCCGTGCGTAACTCCGGTGCCCATACTGTGGTTGAAGGCACTGGCGATCATTGCTGCGAATACATGACGGGTGGTTTCGTCTGCGTACTGGGCAAGACCGGCTACAACTTCGGTTCCGGCATGACCGGCGGTTTCGCCTACGTGCTCGACCTGGACAACACCTTCGTTGACCTCGTCAACCATGAACTGGTCGAGATCCAGCGTATCAGCGGCGAATCGATGGAGGCATACCGCACTCACCTGCAAAGCGTCCTGAACGAGTACGTCGCGGAAACCGACAGCGAATGGGGCCGCAATATCGCGGAAAACCTGGACGACTACCTGCGTCGTTTCTGGCTGGTCAAGCCCAAGGCTGCCAACCTGAAATCGCTGCTGTCCAGCACTCGGGCGAATCCGCAGTAAAAGCAGCTGCTAGCGGTTAGCTTCAAGCCGCAAGTTTGCCACCCTGTGAATTGAACTGAATTGATTTCTTGCAGCTTGAAGCTTGTCGCTTGAAGCTGCCGCAAAGAGGCTCCAGAGAATGGCTGAACGTCTCAGTAACGACTTCCAGTTCATCGACGTCGGACGTAAAGACCCGAAGAAGAAACTGCTGCGTCAACGCAAGAAAGAGTTCGTGGAAATCTACGAGCCTTTCAAGCCCCAGCAGTCCGCCGATCAGGCGCACCGCTGCCTGGGTTGCGGCAACCCGTACTGCGAATGGAAGTGCCCGGTGCACAACTTCATTCCCAACTGGCTCAAGCTGGTCGCCGAGGGCAATATCCTCGCGGCAGCGGAATTGTCGCACCAGACCAACACCCTGCCGGAAGTCTGCGGCCGCGTGTGCCCGCAGGATCGCCTGTGTGAAGGTGCCTGCACACTGAACGACGGTTTCGGTGCGGTGACCATCGGGTCGGTCGAAAAGTACATCACCGATACCGCCTTTGCCATGGGCTGGCGTCCGGACATGTCCAAGGTCGTGCCGACCGGCAAGCGCGTCGCGATCATCGGCGCAGGGCCTGCGGGCCTGGGCTGTGCCGACGTGCTGGTGCGTGGCGGCGTAACCCCGGTGGTGTTCGACAAGAATCCGGAAATCGGCGGTCTGCTGACCTTCGGCATTCCGGAATTCAAGCTGGAGAAATCCGTGCTGAGCCATCGCCGTGAAGTGTTCACCGGCATGGGCATCGAATTCCGTCTCAACACCGAAGTCGGCAAGGATGTCACCATCGATCAACTGCTCGCAGAATACGATGCGGTGTTCATGGGCATGGGCACCTACACCTACATGAAAGGCGGCTTCCCCGGTGAGGATCTGCCGGGCGTGCACGATGCGCTCGACTTCCTGATCGCCAACGTCAACCGCAACCTGGGCTTTGAAAAGGCCCCGGAAGACTTCGTCGACATGAAGGGCAAGCGGGTCGTGGTTCTGGGCGGTGGCGACACGGCGATGGACTGCAACCGCACCTCGATCCGTCAGGGCGCCAAGTCAGTGACCTGCGCCTACCGGCGCGACGAAGAAAACATGCCTGGCTCGCGCAAGGAAGTGAAAAACGCCAAGGAAGAAGGCGTGAAGTTCCTCTACAACCGTCAGCCGATCGCCATCATCGGCGAGGGCAAGGTTGAAGGCGTGAAAGTGGTCGAGACGCGCCTGGGCGAACCGGATGCCCGTGGTCGTCGCAGTCCCGAGCCTATTCCGGGCTCCGAAGAGATCATCCCGGCAGAAGCCGTGGTCATCGCCTTCGGCTTCCGCCCAAGCCCGGCACCCTGGTTCGAGCAGTTCACCATCAGCACCGACAGCCAGGGCCGTGTCGTGGCCCCGGAACAGGCGCAGTACAAGCACCAGACCAGCAACCCGAAGATCTTCGCCGGTGGCGACATGGTGCGCGGCTCTGACCTGGTGGTGACCGCTATCTTCGAAGGCCGTAATGCGGCTGAAGGGATTCTGGATTACCTGGGCGTCTGAGCCTTGTGTTGCCGGGGTGTGTCGTTGCTGACGCGCACCCCGATAACAAGCGTCTACCCTTCATAGGCACTGTGCCAATGTCTCTGACATCCCGCCTGGCACTTCTTCCCTGAACTCGGTGCAACTCGCTCGGCAGGGCGGGTTTGAGATCTTTTGAAATAACTCCGATTCTCCGATCACGACCTGTCCGTAAGGGGCGTGATATTCGATTGTTAACGCTTGTTTCCGCCCCCGGTCACTGCCCCCGGAAAGCATTAGGCTCTTGCGCTTTCATCGGGAGGTCAATTGCCACACAGGCACTCCCGCCCTCCATGTCGCTATAAGGAAATAGCCGTGTTGAAAGCAGCACCCAGGGGCAAGCTTGCGCGCTCCACTGAACAGCAATCTCTCGGGCCGGACAGGTTCACGCCCAGTAGCATTGCCGTTCGCGAACACCGGAACCGGGAACGGGCAGACCGCATCATCGACCAGTTCGTCGAGCGCTTCACAGAAAAAGATTTTTTTCCGGATGACGGCGATGACGCCTTGTTTGCCTTGCTGGTTCAGTTGCCTGAATGGCCAGCAGACCTGTCGATCAGGATTCACAACGAAAGCGACGAAGTGCTCGCGGTTTTCCTGAAGGGCAGCGATGACAGCGTCGTTCAGAGCAGTATTCTCCTGACGCTAAACGCTGACGCTTATATTGCGCCGGATGATGTTCCGATCTCCGATGATGAGCCGCTGCTGCACTTGATCTTCAGCCAGTTGCCTGTGGGTTCTGACCTCGGGACGGGAGGTAACTTTCCGGGCAGCAACAGTGTCGCCGGACGAATAGTAACCCTGCGTGAGCAAATCGCCGGGTTGGCAAAAGACCAGAGGCCGCTGTTGTTCGATGCCCTTGTGGCGGCGAATGAGGACGTTTCAAAAAGCCAGCTGGATACCCGCACGCGTAACCCTCTTCTGCCCCTATGGGTTCGTCAGCAGGCTTTTCTGACTCCGGCGCTGGGCGTGCTGTGTGCCTTATGCCCAGAGGTTCCGGTCGCACGCCTCGAGGAATTGCTGGATCAGATGCCGTTGACGGAGCAGGAAGAAACCGGCTTTCTGGAGAGAACACTATTGCCGGACGCTTTTGGCGAAGCGCTGAACATTTCTCTGGATGAGTGGAGCAGCAGTCTGGCCATTGATGGTCTGGCGCGAACGCGCAGCTTCAATACCTATACGGACGAGCTGGCCCGCCGCCTTGCCAGTCAGCTGCTGACGGACACCCTGGGACGAGCACTGGTGATCATCGAGTACGGCATGAGCCTGTATGTCACGCCAGGCCCTGACGATACCAGCATCGTTTTGCTGCATGACGACTACGGCAATTACCGTGCACAGGACACCGGCAACGGTGAAATCACTTCATTCAAGGAGGGCACCGACAGCTTTTATCTGGCGATCAGTGCGCAATTGAAGGCCGAAGAACGAGCATTGCTGGGCATGCAGTTCGAACAGGACGTGAAGGGGTTTCGCGAGCTGCTGACTCGTCTTGCCATCAAGGAAAATCGCGGCTGGTTTGACCCCGGAAAGCCGACCGAAATCGAAAGCGGGTTTCTACCCGAGTGGTTCGCGGCCGCGGCCGATGTCGAAAAGCATCGCTGGAAAGCGGCGGTGCAGGATTACACTCAGGCATTGCTCGAAGCTCAGGCACCGGACCTGCTCGATCCTTCCGGATACGGAGAGCCCGAGCAGTTGCGCAACTACGCGCGCGAGAAACTTCGGGCGCGAATCCTGCTCGACCACGGGGTTGCAGTCGACCCTGACGCTGTCATTGTGCACACCGCGAGCATCGAGATTGACCCAGGCATTATCATCGATACGGATTACACCTACGTCGGTCCTTCAGAGATCGAGCCGAATGTTGAAACGCAGCAGCGCAGCCTGACGGAGCTGTCTCTGGAAAACATTGCCGTTACCGATATCAACTTTCTGCTCACCGGTCGCGCGTTTGACGATCATGGACAACTGATCAGCTTTTTGAGCGCCGGTTATCTGTTCAGCCTGATTCGTGATCTGAACGTCGGCGAAAACCATGTCCGATTCCTCAACACCGAGTTATTGACCTCGACAGCCGGGCAATGGCACCGCGAACGTTTCGCGAGCGTCATGCGCGCACAGATGCGTCTGGACGCCCTCGAAGCAAAAATGGCCGGAGACTTTCTTGGCGATGGAGGGCTCCCTCCCGAGTTGGCGAACAGAGGTTACAAATGGCTCGCCGCCGTACTGGATCACCCGTCTGAAGGTGGCGATCGTGCGGCGGTGGAGGGGCACCGCATTCAGGTCAGTCAGTTGTCGATCAATGGTGTGACATTGAGCGGCATACTGCTGGTCGGCGCGGAGTCTCTTTCCAGCGTGGCCAGCCTGGTGCTGTTCACCCCGCAGGTACCCGACGGCAAATGCTTCCGGGAAATGAGCGATGCGCAGGCACTTCAGCAACAAGTACTGCTTGAGCCTGAATTGCTGGACTATCTGGTGAGCAGGGCTCCTCTGGCGTCCCGGGGCCATGTCAGGCACGTCCTGACCTCTGGCCGTGACACGCTGTTCATGGCACTGCAGCCCTGCACTGGTAGTTTTCTCGATGCAGTTTACGAGTCTGAAGTCGCACGGGTGATTTCTGCTGTCGATGAACAGACCAATACCACGTGGGAAACCAATTGGGAGAGCGCCTGGGAAATCACCAAGGCTATTGGCGATATCGTGCTCACCTTCGCACCTTTCAAGGTGAGGCTGCCGATGGCCGCGCTGCGCAGTTTTTATGCCATATGGCAGGGCGTTGCCACAACGGCTGATGACAAGGCAAGCGCCCCGCTGTATTTCGTTCAGGCGGCGCTACTACTGGCCGATGGATTGGCGCTGCCCAAGGGGCGACAGGTCAGGACGCCCGCAGCGACCTCCATTGGTCGCTCTGTGCTCGACCCGAGAACAGCCGTGGCAAGAATCCCCGGCGGGTTGAAATTACGCGATGACGGTTTTTACAAAGGCGTTTACGAAAAAAGCCGGGAAGACGCGCCAAGCCGTTTTTATGCCGTGCAACACGATAAGGCCTATGCCGTCAGGTACGACGCCGATTCCGCAGTCTGGCGGGTGATCGATCCGCGCCGGCCGGATGCCTATTACCAATTGCCGATTCAGCTCGACAGGCAAAATGTGTGGGTACACGCCTCGGCAGGTTTGCGCGGTGGCAAGAAGCATTCAAAACCCAAGTCCTCCAGTGGCTCGGGCAGTGATAGCGGATCGCCGGAAAACGGTAGCCGCGTCAGGAGGTATAAAGTTGATCTGGAGGGATTTTTTGAAAGTCGCAACTTCAAGAACGCTCAGAAAAACATCGAAGATGACCTCGTCGTTGCAGTCAGGAAGGCAACAGAGCGATTCGAACTGGACGGCAACGGCAGTCTGCATAAACACGGCAAAACAGGTTTTTCGCTCGATCTTCCCGGTGTTGGCAGGAGTACCGGCAGGGGAGCCTGGCGCTTGATACTCGAACCCGGTGAAAAGGGCATCATCAGGGCTGTCGACGTCAAGGATCCGCACAAATAGCTCAGACCTGCGCAGCGCAAGCCGCTGAATTGGCTTGGCAAATCGCCTCGATAGACAAAAGGCACGGCTCTCGCCGTGCCTTTTGCGTCGAGCTCTGAGAAAATGCCGGCACTTTTATTGCGGATGCCGACATGACTGCCCTGAAGAACGACCGTTTCCTTCGCGCTTTGCTCAAGCAACCCGTAGACGTCACGCCGGTATGGATGATGCGTCAGGCAGGTCGTTACCTGCCGGAATACCGCGCCAGCCGCGCCAGTGCCGGGGATTTCATGAGCCTGTGCAAGAACCCGCAGTTCGCCTGTGAAGTCACCCTGCAGCCGCTGGATCGCTACCCGCTGGACGCGGCGATTCTGTTCTCCGACATCCTGACCATTCCTGATGCGATGGGCCAGGGGCTGTACTTCGAAACCGGCGAAGGCCCGCGTTTCAGGAAAACCGTGAGTACACTCGCTGACATCGAAGCACTGCCGATCCCCGATGCGCAGCAGGATCTGGGCTACGTGATGGATGCGGTCAGCACCATTCGCCGCGAACTCAACGGTCGTGTACCGCTGATCGGTTTCGCCGGCAGCCCGTGGACGCTGGCGACCTACATGGTCGAGGGCGGTTCGTCGAAGGACTTCCGCAAGTCCAAGGCCATGCTCTACGACAACCCGCAAGCCATGCACCTGCTGCTCGACAAGCTGGCGCAGTCAGTCACCTCCTACCTCAATGGCCAGATTCTGGCCGGTGCGCAGGCCGTGCAGATCTTCGACAGCTGGGGCGGCAGCCTGTCTTCGGCGGCGTATCAGGAGTTCTCGCTGGCCTACATGCGCAAGATCGTCAGCGGCCTGATCCGCGAAAACGACGGGCGCAAGGTGCCGGTCATCGTCTTCACCAAAGGCGGCGGTCTATGGCTGGAAAGCATCGCCGACATCGGTGCAGACACCCTGGGGCTGGACTGGACCTGCGACATCGGCGAAGCGCGTCAGCGTGTCGGCAGCAAGGTTTCGCTGCAAGGCAACATGGACCCGACCGTACTCTACGCCCGCCCGGAAGCCATCCGCCAGGAAGTCGCACGCATCCTTGCCAGCTACGGCAGCGGCACCGGCCACGTCTTCAACCTCGGCCACGGCATCACCCCTGAAGTCGACCCGGCCAATGCCGGCGCGTTCATCAACGCGGTGCATGAGTTGTCGGCGCAGTATCACCAGTAGTTGCTGGGCTGACGATGTTGGTTTTTGAGAGCTGAACCTATGGGAGAGGAATAGAAAAGACTATTCCTCTTGCTGATTCTCAGGGCTGATCGCTGGTCATCGGACGACGGTAGTGCTCTTAGGGACAAGGAGTGATAAATTGCCGGCAAGCAAGCCGGCAAAAATAGCCGGTTAAAAATTACCCAGCCCCTATAAATAGGGGCATTAGGTGGGGTTTAAAACCGGCAAATGGCATTCACACCGTACATTCCCCAAGACAAAGCGCCCGATGACTTGCAGGATCAGGTCGTCCAGATCATGCGGCTCGATGCGGCCCTCCACGCGAAAATTCCGGGCCCGCTGCGCTTGCCGATGATGAATCTGCTTCGGGTGGTGAATTCTTACTACAGCAACAAGATCGAGGGTAACTCCACGATTCCCGCCGACATTCTGCGTGCCGAGGAGGCTCCTCAGGAGTTCAAGGGTGCAAAGGACCTGCAGGAGATCAAGCGTCACATTGAAGCCCAGCGTCGACTTACCGATGAGCCTATCAATCAGGTCGACGTGTGCACGAAGAGCGCTATCTCACGCATGCACCGCGAGTTCTATGTTGGCGTGCCCGAAGATATGCTGGATATTCAACTCAATGAGAAGGGCGATACCGTGCGTATGGTCCCCGGCGAATTCCGGCATCTGGGGGTTCGCGTCGGCAAGCACATCCCTCCAACCGTCGAGCAGATGCCCACATACCTCAACGATTTTGAGCGAATGTACCGCCTGGACTGGATTCACGGCCTTTCGGGCTTCTTTGCGGCTGCAGCGTCGCACCACAGGCTGATGTGGATTCACCCATTTATGGATGGCAACGGTCGCACCGGCCGCCTGTTCACGGATCAGTACCTCAAGGCAGCTGGCTTTGGTGGGTATGGTCTGTGGTCCATGAGCCGTGGATTTGCCCGCAACGTCACCGCCTACTACGAGATGCTTGGCGCCGCCGACCACCCGCGCAAAGGTGAGCTGGACGGGCGGGGTGAGCTTTCGGATAGTGGCCTGTTGCGCTGGACCCGTTTCTTCACGGAGACTGCCCTGGATCAGGTGCAATACTTCAGCGCGCAGCTTGAACCGGAAAGGCTTGACGAGCGGATCGACGTTTATTTCGAGATGCGCAGCCGTCGCGCGCTTTCGGACAGCAAGGGCGAGACTCTTCCTGAACTCCGTATAGAGGCCCGAGATGTCTATAAGGCGTTGCTCTACCAGGGCGATCAGCAGCGCGCTGATATTCAGGCCCGCTTGGGCGTCGGCGAGCGCACCACACGCAGTCTGTTGAGCCAGATGGCCAAAGAGGGATTGATAACGTTGGACGGCCGCAAGCCGGTAGCCCTGAACCTATCCCGGCACTCGATCGAGTTCCTGTTTCCCTACCTCTGGTAACCCTGTACGCACCAGGGTCATCCTTCCCTTTTCAGCGCCGACGACTACGTCGGCGCTTTCGCATCCGCAAAGCCCTCCCGCAGCGAACCGCTGCGTGGCAGGAATCGGCCCTGTCGCTCGCCTTGCGGTTTGCCGTCGGCATAGCTCAAGCGGCCGTTGACCCAGACACCGTCGATGCCCTGCGCCGCTCGCTGAGGATCTTTGAAGTCCGCCACGTCTCGCACGGTTTGCGGATTGAACAGCACCAGATCCGCCCAGTAGCCTTCGCGAATAAGGCCGCGCTCGTGCAGGGCGAAGCGCGCGGCCGACAGCCCGGTCATTTTGTGTACGGCGGTGTGCAACGCAAACAGCCCCTTGTCGCGGCTGAAATGCCCGAGCACCCTCGGGAACGCGCCCCACAGGCGCGGATGGGGAAACGGGTCTTCCGGAAGGCCATCGGAGCCGATCATCGCCAGCGGGTGAGACATGATGCGCTCGACATCGCTTTCATCCATGCCGTAGTACACCGCACCCGCAGGCTGCAACGTGCGTGCGGCGTCCAGCAATGACAGCCCCCAGTCGGCGGCAATGTCCTGCAGATCCCTGCCACCCTGATCCGGGTGCGGCGTAGACCAGGTGATGGTGATGCGAAATGCGTCAGTGACCTGTTTGAGGTCCAGCGTCGAAGAGCTGGCCGCATAGGGATAGCAGTCGCAACCTACCGGATGGTCCTGCGCGGCTTTTTCCAGGGCTGCCAGCAGTTGCGGGCTGCGTCCCCAGTTGCCGGCACCAGCGCATTTCATGTGCGAGATGATGACCGGTGAGCGCGCATGGCGGCCTATATCGAATGCTTCCGCCATGGCCTCCAGCACCGGCTCGAACTCGCTGCGCAGGTGGGTGGTGTAAATCGCGCCGAACGCGCTGAGCTCTTCCGCCAGTTGTTTGACCTCGCTGGTTTCGGCCGAAAACGCCGAGGCGTAGGCAAGGCCGGTCGATAACCCCAGCGCGCCGGCTTCCAGGCTGTCACGCAACTGTTCGCGCATCGCGGCAATTTCTTCCGGACTGGCGCTGCGCAACAAGTCATCCATGTGGTTGCTGCGCAAGGCGGTATGGCCGATCAGGGCCGCCACGTTCACCGCTGGCCTGGCGTTTTCAACCGCTGAGCGGTAGTCGGTGAAACGTGGATAGATGAACGCAGCGGCGTCGCCCAGCAGGTTCATCGGGTCGGGCGGATTGCCGCTCAGCGAGACCGGCGACGCGCTGATCCCGCAGTTGCCGACGATGACGGTCGTTACGCCCTGGCTGATTTTCGGCAGCATGTCGGGTTTGCGGATGACCACCGTATCGTCGTGGGTGTGGACATCGATAAACCCTGGGGCCAGCACGCGACCGGCCGCATCGACTTCTTCCCGGGCACTGTCACCGGCCAGACTGCCGATGCGCTGAATGCGCCCGTCGCTGATCGCCACATCGGCGCGTACCCCCGGTGTGTCACTGCCATCAATGACCAGTGCGTCGCGGATGATCAGGTCATAAAACATGGTTCAGTCTCCCAGCGGCAGGCCATCTTCGCCGCCACGGTATTCATCCAGCGCAAGCTTGATCCGGCGCAGCCGCTCCTGGTTGTCTTCAGGGCTCGACAGCGCCAGTTCAGTGGCCAGCACATCGATGGTCAGCAGCATGCCGTAACGCGCTGCGGTGGGTTTATAGATGAAATTGGTTTCAGCAATCTGTAACGGCAGCACGACCTCGGCCAGTTGTGCCAGCGGTGAGTCAGGCAGGGTGATGGCCAGCACGCGGGCACCGTAGCTGCGCGCCAGGGTCACGGCGTCGAGCAGCTCCGGTGGGCGCCCGCTGAGCGAGCAGACAATCAGACTGTGTTGCGGGCCAAGCGTAGCGGCGACCATGCGCATCATCACCGGGTCGCGGCAGGCGGCCACCGGGTAACCCAGGCGCACCAGCCGGGTTTGCAGCTCCTCGCTGCACAGGCTGGAGCAACCGCCCATGCCGAATGTGTGAATCATGCGTGCATCGGTGACGCAGGCGATGGCGGCGGCAAAGCGTGTCGCGTCAAAGCCTGCCAGGTGCTGGCGCAGGGTGGCTTCGATGTCGTCGACAATCCGGGCGAAAAAGGCCGACTGCTCCGGCGCCGGTTGCGGATGCAAAAAGCGGCTGCCGACGCCGCTGGCCTGAGCCAGTTGCAGGCGCAAATCGCGCAGATCCCGGCAACCGATGCTGCGCGCGAAACGTGACAGCGTCGCACTGCTGACCTCGGCGCGGCTGGCCAGCTCATCCAGACTGGCACTGGCCGCGAAGGCGATATCGCTGAGCAACAGCCTGGCGATTCGGCCTTCTCCCGCACTGAAGGAATCCTGACGGGCACGTATCTGGTACAGAATGTCCACTCAAAGCACCTGCGCCAGGCCCAGCGTCAGGGCGAAAGCGACGACGGAAATCAGCGTCTCCAAGACCGTCCAGGTCTTGAACGTTTGCGCGACAGTCATGTTGAAATACTCCTTGATAAGCCAGAACCCACCGTCGTTGACGTGGGAAAAGATCACCGAGCCTGCACCCGTCGCCAGCACCAGCAGTTCGGGGTGTGGATAACCCAGCCCCATCGCCACAGGTGCAACGATGCCCGATGCCGTGGTCATCGCCACCGTCGCCGAGCCGGTGGCAACGCGCATCAGTGCCGCGAACAACCAGCCCATCAGCAGGGGCGACAGATGAAAGTCCTGCGCCAGGCCGACGATCTCATTGGTCACGCCGCTGTCGATCAGAATGCGGTTCAAGCCGCCACCGGCACCTACCAGCAACGTGATGCTGGCGGTCGGTGCCAGGCACTCGTTGGTGAATTTCAGGATAGAGTCGCGGTTGAAGCCCTGCGCGATGCCCAGCGTCCAGAAGCTCAGCAGGGTGGCCAGCAGCAGGGCAATCACCGAGTTACCGATGAACAGCAGAAAGCTGTTGAACGCGCTACCCGGTGTACTGATCAGGTTGGCCCAGCCACCCAGCAGCATCAGCACCACCGGCAGCAGAATCGTCGCCATGGTCAGGCCGAAGCTGGGCAGCTTCTGGCGTGGCTCGCGGTCGAGAAACTGTTTGGCCAGCGGGTTTTCAGCCGGCAGGTGGATGCGCGGGACAATGAATTTGGCATACACCGGACCGGCGATGATGGCCGTGGGGATGCCGATCAGGATGGCGTAGAACAGCGTTTGTCCTACCGACGCCTGATACGCCTGCACCGCGAGCATCGCAGCAGGGTGCGGCGGCACCAGCGCATGCACCACCGAAAGACCGGCGACCATCGGCAGGCCGACCATCAGAATCGACACCCCGACACGCCGGGCTACGGTAAAGGCGATCGGCACCAGCAGAACGAAGCCGACTTCGAAGAACAGTGGCAAGCCCACCAGAAACGCAATGCAGACCATGGCCCAGTGCGCGTTACGTTCGCCAAAGCGATCGATCAGGGTGCGCGCCACCTGCTCGGCGCCGCCAGACTCGGCCATCATCTTGCCGAGCATGGTGCCCAGCGCCACGACCAGCGCGATATGCCCCAGCGTTTTGCCAACCCCCGCTTCATAAGAGGCGACCACGCCACTGGCCGGCATTCCGGCGATCAGGGCCAGACCGACCGAAACAAGCGTAATGACGATAAACGGATTGAGGCGGTAACGCGCGATCAGCACGATCAAGGCGATGATGGCGACAGCGGCGTAGACCAATAGCGAAATACCGGGTGACGGCGACATGGCGACGGTTCCTTGCAAAGTGGGTAGGCGAGGGCGCAACACCAACAGCTGAAGCTGTCAGCCTGAAGGCGACTCGGGAGTACTCGGCAGGGATGACGCAATAAGGTGGAGCAGGGGCATTTCAGGGCGATCACAGGTATTCATTATTTTTATCTCTGTTTTCGTTATGAAAATAAATTACACGAAAATGAAATATAAACAAATATATGAAAATAATTTTCTTTTTTGGGTCGTGCCTCGCTAATGGGAGAGAGGCGCTGAGGCGCGGCCTACCGCTGCGTCAGCAATTGCTCCGCATAGCGCGCAACGACATGGCCGAAAGCAATAGAGGTATTAGCGGTGCCCGAGCGCAGGCTGTCTACAAGGTTAGCGAGTTCCGCATCGCTGGCGCTGGATATGAACTGTTCATCGAACACACCCGTGATGGCCTCCTGACGTCTTTTGGTCAGATACGCGATATCGAGTGCGAGCTTTTCGATCATCGTCGTGGCGGGAAGGTCGGTGTGGGATGTGCTCTGGATTTTCCCTGTCAGCAAGTAACGGAAGCGCTGTTCGCAATCGTCCTCTGTCGGAGAGATGTGCAGGTCTTCATCGAACCAGTTGCCCTTGTAGTGGCCGCAGTGCAACGGGCTTCCTGGTGTGGTCTCGCGCAGGCAGGACGCATGAAGATTGCTGAACTCCAGTGCCAATGGCAGATAATGATCCTGCGGTCTGAAATGTTCGATGTGACTGCTATCAAGTTCTATTTCCCTGCCGCAATAGCAGCATGAGAAGTTCTGCTCTTGCAGCAGGCGATCATGCAGGTCGCGTTTTTGCGGGTTCTGCAAGGTTGGATAAGTGGGCGTCCAGTCTTCGTTTGCACTGGCTTTCCATTCGGTGAATGACGCAGGCTCAGTTCCTTTGATGATGCGTCTCATCGTCCAATGATCTCCTTGCGTTTGAGTAGCGCCTCGGCACCCGCGAACTCTGGTAGATCGGGCGCCTTCTTCTTCAGTGCATCAAGCTGCGACCTGGCTTTTTCAAGCTCGTTGTTTTCCAGAGTGCTGAATAGCTGATCGAGCAACTCTTCAATTTCAGGCTCACGCTGAGGCACGCCCATGACTTCTTCCAGAATGCTGCTGGAGTCCAGGCCGTAGGTTGCTCTTGGGTGAGAGCCGTCATGGTTATTCAGCAGGATGACCTCGCCCGGTTGCAGGCTGCCGATGACCTGTGGCGAGTGGCTGGCAGCGATGAACTGAATGCTGGGAAATGCTTTTTTCAGCGCGGGTGCAATGGTGCGTTGCCAGCCGGGGTGAAGGTGGATGTCCAGTTCATCGATCACGATGATGCCGTTTGTCTTGCTTAGAACATCCTTCCCCATGTGCGGATTTAGCAGGCAGATACGGCGGGCAATATCGGCGAAGAGGGCGACCATTCCGCGTTGCCCGTCGCTCAGGTCGTTGAACGGGGTTTTTCGGTCATCAATGTCCACCATCAGCCCCCGCATTTCCATGTCGTACTCTATGCCCTTGGACTCCGGCAGTGCGCACTGGATAGCTGAATTGATCCAGGTGAGTTCGTCGGTGAGAATGCCAGGGAAACCCGTTCTGGCCAGTCTTTGAAAGCGCTCCAGTGTCTTGCCGATGAACCAGGTCTCGAAGTTTTTCAAGTTGGAAGCGGCATCGAACCAAGAGGTGTAGGCATCCAGTCTTGATGGTTTGCTCTGTGCAGCATGCTCAGCGGTTACACTCATCGTCAGCCAGCGTCGATTGGCTTGATAGACGGCGAATACAGGCAAATCCCCGTGAGTAGCGCCGTCGATGCTGATCAGATTTTCCGAAAATACGAGACTGTTCAGCGCGCTAAAATTTGTCTGAAGACTGCTGCGTTCTAGCGATACGTGCCATTCCTGATGCTCAAACGCGCCACCTTGGGCAGTCAACACAAGAGGATAGCTGCGCTCAAAACGAATCCTGTCTTCGAACTTTACTAACTCGAACCGAACATCGGACTCGGCTATCGATGGTTGATGGACGCCAATGCTTCCAAGTAGATTCCCGAAGCATCCCGCCACCCCCAGCAATAACGACGTCTTCCCACTGCCATTAACCCCCACCACCAGATTGAACCCAGGCTGGAAGTCGAAATGAGCATCTTCGTAGCAACGAAAATTCTGCAGGTGGAGGCGGTCGAGGCGCATGTCGGTTTCCTTTACCAGAACTGGCGGATGCGCCAGTGTACCTTGGCTAACCCTATGCGCCATCGCCCTATGTGTGACTAAACCTGCGACCCCAGCGGCTGCAACCTTGCCAACCTCAACGCCACACCAAGGGCGATCAGCAGCAACACGCCTATAAACACCCCGATACCGTTCCAGCCTGCGTAGTGCCAGAACACGCCGCCGCCGGTGCCGGCCACGCTCGAACCTGCGTAGTAACAGAACAGGTACAGGGACGCGGCCTGGCCTCTGGCGGTGGTGGCCCTGCGTCCGACCCAACTGCTGGCCACTGAATGTGCGCCGAAGAAGCCGAAGGTGAAGATCAGCACACCGACGATCACCAGTGGCAGTGGGGTGAACAGGGTCAGCAGCAGGCCGGCCAGCATCATCACGATCACGGCCCAGAGCACCTGTCGGCGGCCTAGGCGGTCAGCCAGCGAGCCGATCTTTGCTGAACTGTAGATGCCCGACAGGTACACCACGGAAAACACACCGACCACGGCCTGGCTCAGGTTGTAGGGGGCGCTCAGAAAGCGGTAGGCGATGTAGTTGAACAGCGTAACGAATGCGCCCATCAGCAGAAAACCGGTCAGAAACAGCAGCGGCAGGCCTGCATCGCGAAACTGCACGACAAAGCCGTCGAGCAGACTGCGAGGGTGCAGCGAGCGCGGGCGGAAGTTGCGTGACGCCGGCAGGATCTTCCAGAACACCGCTGCGGCGATCAGCGCCAGCCCGCCGACCACCAGCATCGCCGCGTGCCAGCTGACATAATCGATCATCACCCCGACGATCAGCCTTCCGCTCATGCCACCGACGGCGCTGCCGCCGATATACAGCCCCATCGCCAGGCCCAGATGGGTGGGGTGGATCTCCTCGCTCAGGTAGGTCATCGCCACTGCCGCCAGGCCGCTCAACGAAAGACCTACAAGAGCTCGGGTAATCAGCACGCCCTCCCAGCTGGGCATCAAGGCGCTGGCGATGGTGAACAGCGAGGCACAGAACAGCGCCATGACCATCACCGGCTTGCGCCCCAGCCGATCGGATATCGGCCCGGTGATCAGCAGGCCGATGGCGAGCATTGCTGTGGCGACGGACAGGATCAGGCTGCTTTGTGCCGCAGTCAGGGAGAACTCGCTGGACAGCGTGGGCATCATCGGCTGAACGCAGTACAGCAGGGTAAAAGTCGAAAACCCGCCAGCGAACAGCGCCAGTGCAGTGCGTTTGAACAGTGGCGTGTTCTTCTCGATGTAGGTATCGCCCGGCAGTGTCGACGACTGTACGGACGAGGTGTTCAAGTCGGGGGTGGGCGGGGCAACGGCAGGGTTCACAAAGACCTCGGGGCACGGTTGAGCAGGCAATGAAAAAATCATATAGCTCGCTAATCATTCCATCCAATATATTGTTCGACCTGTTTGATATTTAAAACGACTTAATGGAGGCCGCATGGAATTGCGTCATCTGCGTTACTTCATCGCGGTTGCCGAGGAGCTGCATTTTGGCCGCGCAGCCCAGGCGCTGGGGATTTCGCAACCGCCGCTCAGCCAGCAGATTCAGACGCTGGAGCAGGAACTGGGCACGCGTCTTTTCGAACGCACCAACCGGCGTGTCGAGCTGAGCGAATCCGGGCGGCTGTTTCTCGACGAAGCACGGCTGGTGCTGGCACAGGTCGACAAGGCCACTGATGTTGCCCGGCGTGCGCAACTGGGTGAAATCGGCGAGCTGAAGATTGGCTTCACTTCGTCTGCGCCGTTTACGTCGAGCATCCCGCAGGCGATTTTTGCTTTCCGTCAGGCCTGCCCGGATGTGCACCTGACCCTGACCGAGATCACCAGTCAGGAAGTGGCGGCAGGTCTTGAGGACAAGACCATTCAGGTCGGCATCATGCGCCCGCTGGCATTGCCCGATTCACTGGTGGTGTTCGAATTGCTCAGTGAGCCGCTGGTGGCGATCATGCGTGCCGACCATCCGCTGGCGGCAGAAAGCGAGGAAGGGATCTACATGGCGGCACTGGCCGCCGAGCCGTTCGTGTTCTTCCCGCGCACTTATGGCAGCGGTATCTACGCGCAAGTCCTGAGCCTGGCGCGCGCGGCCGGGTTCAGCCCGCTGATCACCCAGGAAGCGGGCGAAGTGATGACCATCATCGGCCTGGTTGCAGCAGGCTTGGGCGTCACCGTACTGCCTGCGTCCTACCGGCGAATGCGCATCGACGGCGTGGTCTACCGCAACGTCCTCGACCCCGGCGCAACCAGCGCGGTGTGGCTGGTGCAACGCAAGGACGAACAATCGCCCATGGCCAAGGCGTTCACCGAGCTGTTAACGCGCAACGTAGGGTGATTCAAAGGCACGGATGATAGGACGCGGAGCGTCCAGAACGGCATGCGACGCGGAGCGTCGCACGATAGTTGAGATTCTGGCCGCAGGCCGTGGGAGCGAGCTTGCTCGCGATCTGCCGGGAACCGGCAGCAAGACCGGTGCATGCGGTGCAGAACTGTATTCCCACGCTGGAGCGTAGGGAACGATAGGTGTGTGGGCTGGCGCGTGAGGAACGACAGGCGGCTCAGAGAATACCCTTAGCCCCAACGCCTGAAGATCAGCGAGGTGTTCACGCCGCCAAATGCGAAGTTGTTGTTCATCACGTATTCGTTGCTCATGTGCCTGGGTTCGCCGACGATGTAGTCCAGTTCGCCGCACTGTGGGTCGATGTCGACCAGGTTCAGGGTATGGATATAGCGATCGCTGTTGAGCATTTCGATGCTGAACCATGATTCCAGCGCGCCGCACGCTCCCAGCGTGTGACCGAGAAAGCTTTTTTGCGAGCTAAGTGGCATGCGCGGGCCGAACAGGCTGCTGGTGGCCAGGGTCTCGGCGATGTCGCCTTGTTCGGTGGCGGTGCCGTGACCGTTGACGTAACCGATGGCGTCGGGCGACAGGTTGGCGTCTTCGAGGGCCAGCTCCATCGCGCGGCGCATGGTGGTCTGCTCGGGGCGAGTGCTGTGCGCGCCGTCGGCGTTGCTGCCGAAGCCGACTATTTCGGCGTAGATGTGCGCCCCCCGTGCCTGGGCATGCTCAAGCTCTTCAAGCACCAGCATGCCGCCGCCTTCACCGATCACCAGGCCGTCGCGTCCGCTGTCGTAGGGGCGTGGTGTGGTGTGTGGCGCGTCATTCTTGAGGCTGGTGGCGTACAGCGCGTCGAAGACCATGGCCTCGGTCGGGCACAACTCTTCGGCCCCGCCCGCCAGCATCAGCGGCAGACGGCCGAACTTGATCGCCTCATAGGCATAGCCGATGCCCTGACTGCCACTGGTGCAGGCGCTGGAGGTCGGAATCAGGCGTCCGGTCAGGCCGAAGAAGATACTGATGTTGGCGGCGGTGGTGTGCGGCATCATCCGCACATAGGAATTGGCGTTCAGGCCCACGGCCACCGAGTTGATCAGCATGTTGCCGAAGGCCTTGATCTCGTCGGTGCTGCCGGTGGACGAACCGCAGGCCGTGCCCATGCGCCCATCGCGAATGATCGGGTCATTCAGCAGCCCGGCGTCGATCAGGGCCTGCTCGGCAGCCGCCACGGCCAGACGTGACACGCGGCCCATGCTGCGCAGTTGCTTGCGCGTCCAGTGCCCCGGCACGGCGAAATCGTCGATGGGACCGGCCAGGCGGGTATTGAGCTCGGCAAACCGGTTCCACTCGTCCATCCGGCGAATGCCGCTGCGATTGGCCGTGAAGCGTGCATCGATAGTCGGCCAGTCGCTGCCCACCGAAGTGATGCCGGACATGCCGGTCACTACCACACGCTTCATCAGCACAGTCCCCCGTTGACGGCCAGAACCTGACGAGTGATGTAGCTCGCTTCGGCCGACATCAGAAAATTCACCGCACCCGCCACTTCCTCGGGCGTGCCCATGCGTTGTGCCGGAATCATTTTCAGCAGTTCGTCCACCGGCACGTTCTCGTCGAGCATGGCGGTATCGATCAGCCCCGGCGCGACGCAGTTGACGGTGATCTTGCGCTTGCCCAGTTCGATAGCCAGGGCCTTGGCAGCACCGATAAGCCCTGCCTTGGAAGCGCTGTAATTGACCTGGCCGCGGTTGCCGATCAGCCCGGAAACCGAAGTGATGCAGACGATGCGCCCTGCTGTACGACGGCGAATCATCGGCATCGTCAACGGGTGCAGGACGTTATAGAAGCCGTCCAGGTTGGTGCGCAGCACCTGATCCCAGTCATCGTCGCTGAGCGCCGGAAACGCGCCGTCGCGGGTCAGCCCGGCGTTGAGCACCACGCCGTAATAGGCGCCGTGCGTCTCCACGTCCTGTTCCAGAACGGCCTTGCAGGCGGCCCGGTCCGAGACATCGAATTGCAGCACGCGTGCCTGACGGCCCAGCGCAACGACTTCGGCCTGCACCGCTTCGGCTTCGCTGCGGCCGGTGCGGCAATGCAGGATCAGGTCGTATCCGGCCTGCGCCAGACGCAGGGCGATGGCGCGGCCAATGCCACGGCTGGAGCCGGTGACCAGTATCGATTCAGTCATGCCGGGGCTCCTTCAGCCAGGTAGTCAGCAGTATTGGGCGGGCAATATACATTGAGTCGGGCAAAAGCCTCGATACCCGGACCGGTGAGGGTGCATTCGAACATGCCCATGCCGTTGTCGTCCTGCAGGGAACGCACGGCGTGGATGTGCAGTTCGCTGCCCAGCGGGAAGCGCGTCACGTTGCAGTCGAACTTGCGGCTGCCAAGCAGAAACCCCAGCTTGACCGCTTCGCCCTTGTTGCGCGCCTTGCAACCGGCATAGGCCGCGACGCTCTGCGCCATCAGCTCGATGCCCAGCCATGCCGGCAGACTGCCGTCGGCTTGATTGAACAGGCCGTCGGCGCGCACGGTCAGGCGGGTTCGAATCTGCTCTTCGTCAAAGCTCAGCACCTGATCGATGAGAATCATGTCGCCGGCATGGGGGATGAGTTCGGCGAGCGGCCACTCGGTCATGGGGCATCTCCGATAATCAGGCTGATGTTGTTGCCACCGAAGGCAAACGAATTGCTCATCATGTAACGAGCGTTTTCAGGTGTCAGGCGCGAGCCTGCATGTGTCCAGTGCAGCGCTGGCAAGAGCGGATCGGCCTCGCCGTCCCACAAGTGCGGGGGCAGGGCCTGTTCGGTATTCTGCGGTGCCAGGCTCAGCCAGCAAAACGCCGCTTCCAGCGCGCCTGCCGCGCCCAGGGTGTGGCCGCTGAGCGGTTTGGTCGACGAGCAGGGCACGCCGTTCGGAAATACCCCCTGCACGGCCAGGCTCTCCATCGCGTCGTTGTGCGGCGTGGCGGTGCCATGCAGGTTCAGATAACCGATCTGTTCCGCCTCGAGTCGGGCATTGCGCAACGCTTGCAGCATGGCATCGCGCGCACCACGCCCGGTGGGTTCGGGGGCCGAGATGTGGTGAGCGTCGCAGCTGGCACCTGCACCCAGCAGGGCAATCGAGTGCCTGCTGTCGGTTTCGCGAGTCATCAGGAACAGCGCGGCGGCCTCGCCGATATTGATCCCGTTGCGGTTGCTGGAGAACGGGTTGCAGAGCTGCGGCGACATGGCCTCGAGTGCCGAGAATCCCTGCAGGGTCAGCCTGCACAGGCTGTCGACGCCGCCGCACAGCACGGCATCGCACAGGCCCATGTCCAGCGCCCGACGCGCACTGAGCAACGCCCGCGAGCTGGAGGTGCAGGCTGTCGAAATGACGTAGGCCGGGCCGCTCAATTGCAGCCAGGCGGCGAGAAAATTCGCCGGTGCGCCCAGTTCCTGTTGCCGATAATCGTAATCGTCGGGGAAGGTCCGTTCACGCAGCCAGACGGCCATGCTCTCGCTCGCTTCATCGATGCCAGAGGTGCTGGTGCCGATGATCACGCCGATCCGCCCGGCGCCGAAGCGGGTGATGGCCTGGCTGATGTCCTCCTCGATCTGCAAGGCGGCGGCCAGCAGCAACTGGTTATTGCGGCTGCGATGCAAATGTACGGCAGGCGGAATGGGCGGCAGTGCAGATTTGACTGCACCGACCGGCAACGCCCGTTCCGGCACCCAGCCGCTTTCGAACACCATGCCCGAGCTGTCGCCTGCGAACAGCCTGCGCGACACCTCTTCACGGCTGTCGCCCAGCGAGCAGATCAGGCCCAGCGCGTTGAGATAGGCAGTCATGGCAGGCTCTCGTTGTTCAGCGGTGTAACCTTGTAGCTCAGCCTGTCCTTGAGGCGGACAGTGAACGCGTTGGCCGATTGATATTCGACCAGCCAGCGGTCATCCAGACGACGCTGCATGCCCTGGCGGTAAGCCGTCGGGTAGCGACCATGCATTTCCAGGTCCGGGGTCATGGCGAACATCAGCGCAGCGAACAGCTCGCGGGCTTCGGGATTGGGCGGCAGCAAACCATCGGCCTGCCATTTTCCGTCGATCAGCAACTGGCGCGCCTGGGGAATGCCCAGCGGGTCCATCATCGACCAGCGCAATCCGCCGTTTTCACGCTGGATGATCAGCAACCAGTCCTGATGCTGATCGGCCTGGCGACGCTCGATGTGCAGTTGCATCGGCAATTGCAGGGTCGGTGCGCTGGCCGGCAGCGGGGCTTGTGCCGCACAGCCGCCGAGCAGCAGGAAGGCTAAAAACAGTACGCGAATCATGATGCTCCCACTTCCAGGGGTTTGCGGGCCACGACATTGACCAGCGTTTCCTCACGTTGCCCGAACGGCCTGGGCTTTTGCAATTTCAAGACTTCGAGCAGGCCGAAGTCCCTGGCGCGGCTCCACCACAGGTAAGGGTACGAAACATTCTGTGCATCGAACTCGAAACCCTGGTCATGGATCATCTGCAGATACTGCGCCGCGCTTTTCTGAACATGCATCGGGTGGCGGAACAGCCAGCGAATCACCCAGGTGTCGATGTACGCCTCGGTCGACTCGGCGAACAGCAGATAGCCGCCCGGCTTGAGCACGCGATAAAACTCGGCCAGCGCCCGTTCCTGATCGACCAGATGATGGAAAGTCTGGTGGCAGAACAGCAGATCGACGCTGGCGTCGGGTACTTGCAGGGCTGCGCAGTCGCTGCCGATCAGTTCGACCTCTACGCCTCTGGCCCTCGCCTCTTCACGACTCATGTCGAGGCTGTGCGGGTCGGCGTCGACACCGATGAGCCTGTAGGGCTGAAAAACCTTGTTCAGGTGCTGGAACGAGCGGCCTTGCCCGCACCCGGCGTCGAGCAACACCGGCGCAACCGGCGGCGCGCTGGCGAACAGGCTGCGCAAGTCGTCTATCGCCACGCGCAGCACGCGGTACTGCCAGATGTTACTGCGCAGAAACCACAGGCCGAAGCGGGTTTCCTCGACATAACTGTCACTCAGGAACGGTCGATTCATGAGCCACTGCCCGCGCAGATTTCCGAGAGCGTGCGCAGGCGGCGCTTGGGCTCGCTGACAAACGGATTGCGTTCGTCCCAGGCATAACCGGCCAGAATCGAGCTGATCATGCGGCGGATGTCCGGAGCGCTGCCGGGGTAGAAGATCACGTTCTGGAACGTACCGTCGTACCAGCCTTCGACATAGGCGCGAAAGGTGTCGACGCCACGTTTCAACGGCACCGCGAACTCGCTTTCCCAATCCACGTTTTCGCCCTGCAACTGCCGGCTCAGCACGCCAGCCGCCATGCTTGCCGAACGCATGGCGATGGTCACGCCCGAAGAAAACACCGGGTCGAGGAACTCCGCCGCATTGCCCAGCAGCGCAAAGCCCTTGCCGTGCAGGGTCTTGACGTTGGCCGAGTAGCCGCCGATGGTTCTCGCTGGCGTGTCCCAGACCGCGTTTTTCAGCACGCTGGCCAGTTGCGGTGTTTCAGCGATAAAGGTGCGCAGGCAGGCATCCAGATCCTCGGGCTTGTCCTTGAAGCGTTCAGCCGAGGCGACCACGCCTATCGAACAGCGGCCTTCGCTGAACGGAATCGACCAGAACCACACATCGCTGTGCTGCGGATGGATGCTGACGAGAATCTTGCGGCGGTCGAAGGGCGGGCTTTCGATGCGGTCTTGGATATGCGTGAACACCGCCTGGCGCACGGGGAAACCCGACGGCGCTTCCAGATCCAGCAAGCGCGGCAGCACGCGGCCATAACCGCTGGCGTCGAGCACGAAGCTGGCCTGCACGCTGTATTCGCTGCCGTCCTCGCGCCTCACACGCAAAACCGGCTGCGGGCCGTCGAAGTCGGCACTGACGATCTCTTCCTGATAGCGGATGTCCACGCCTTGCAGCGCGGCCTGATCGGCGAGCAGTTTGTCGAACTCGCTGCGCTGCACCTGAAACGTCGTCGGCCTGCCGTTGCTGAACGTATCGCCGAAGTCGAAATCGCTGTATTGCTCGCCACGCGCGAAGGCTGCGCCATTCTTGGGCTGGAAACCGGCGGCCTGCACGGCCTCCAGCATCCCGGCTTCTTCGACGAAGTCCAGGCAATGGCACAGCAGGCTTTCACCGATGGAGAAGCGCGGAAACAGCTGGCGCTCGATGATCAGCACGTCATGGCCCTGGCGTTTGAGCAGGGCAGCCGCTATTGAACCGGCCGGGCCGGCACCGATGACGATGACCTGACGTATTTCCCTATCAGTGATGGGCACAGGTATTCCTTTTCGGTTGGGCGGTGGCAGGGAGTGACGACAGCGCTGCAAGATTCATGCGTGTGGCCCTTCAGCATTGGCTGGCGAATGAAGCGCTTTACGCGGGCTGGCCCAGGGCGCCAGCAGGAAGCTGAACGCCAGCCCCAGACTGACCGACAGGCCGAAGTTGCTGATCGCCGGGGTGCTGGAAACGGCCAGCAGCCCGAACGACAGCCAGGTGGTGAGCGCCGCCAGCAGCGTGCCCAGCAGGCTGACGGCCGCGCCGCCTATCTGCTCGCGCATCAGGATGGCGTAATCGACGCTGATCGCCGTGACCAGCAACAGGCCGAACAGGCTGAACAGGGTCAGCGGCTGACCGAGCCAGCCCAGGCTGGCGAGGCTGCACAGCGCCGCCAGCAGCGGCAGTGCGACGATGCGCAACGCACCACCGAAGCCAAACGGAGTGATCAGCAGCAGGACGATCAGTACGCACGACGCCAGCTTCAATTCCGCTGCACTGATCTGTGTGTGGGCAAACACCTCGTTGAGCTCACCCAGGCGGTCGACCAGTTGCACGCCCTCCAGCCCGATGGCCTGCACGCGCAGCAACGCCATGCTGTTCATGCCGCGCAGGCTGACGATGCTGGCGACACCTTGATCGCCATTGTCATCGCGGGTCGGTCCCAGCCAGAGCGTGCGCCACGGCTCGCTCAGCGGGCCTTGAAGCGCTTGATCGACGTCTTGCGTCGGCAGTACCTGCAATTGGGCCAGTTCAGCCTTCAAGGCGCTGGCCGGAACGCCAAGTTGCACCAGCGGTGCCCAGTATTGCGGCAATTTGCCCAGTGCATCGCGGGTGGCCTGTTGTTCGGCAGGCGAATCGAGCAACTGGTTGAGCGCCATGTAGCCTTGCAGCTTGTCCATGCTGACCAGTTGGTCGAGCCGTTGGGTCAGTTCGGACTGCCGATCCAGCAATTGCTGCTGGTCCTTGCCGCGCACCAGAAAGAACTGGCTGGTGGGTTGATAACCGGTGATCCGTGCGATGGCCTGGGCTTCATCGGTCAACGTCTGAGGCGCTGCCACCCACTGGCGGATATCGTTCTTGGTGGTCAGGTGCCAGAGCCCGCCGCCACAGAAGGCCAACAGCAGCACCAGCAGAATCGGTGTGCTGATGCGCAGCAACAAGGCGGCGCGGCAATCGAGCATCAATTGCGCCAGTTTCAGCGGCCACTGGGCAGGGCTGATCTCGACATTGGCGAGCAGCGCGGGCAGCAGGCACACCGCCGTCAGGTAGGCGCCGATCAGGCCGGCCGCCGAGAACACCGCAATTTGCGTGAGTGCCGGGAACGGCGTCCAGGCCAGCGCCAGGTAGCCGATGCAACTGGTGATCAGGCTCAGGCTCAGGCCCGGCAGGGTCAGGCGCAAGGCGGGCCAGCTGCGCCAGGGCTTGAGGCTCCAGCTCTTGGACAGGTAATGCAGCGGGTAATCCACCGCGACGCCGATCAGGCTGGAGCCCAGCACCAGTGTCATGACGTGCATGCTGCCGAATAGCGCGACGCAGGCCACCGCGCCGAACAGCATGCCGACCACCACCGGCACGAATGCCAACAGCACGCTCCAGCGGCGGAAGGCGAGCAACAGCAACAACAGGATACCGACCGTTGCGCCACCGCCGACCCAGGTGATTTCCCGGCTGGCCTGCTTCTGCCCGTCGGCAGCGTAAAGCAGCCCGCTGGCGGCGAGTAATTGACCACCTGCCTGACTGGCCTGCACCAGCGCTTGCGCCAGCAGGTCGGCAACCTGGCCGGGCAGGTGCATATCGAAGGCATCGGTTCGGGTTCGTGAACGCAGCAGTACCCAGCTTTTACCCTCGGCGCTGGCCACCAGCGCGCCACTGGCCAGGTCCGCCTCGACCGAGCCCTGCTTCGGCAGGCCGTTCTGGATACGTCCGGTCAGCCCCAGCCAGTCATCCTGACCAGGCACCAGGCTGAACCCGGCAAACGGGTCGAACAGCGTCTGTACGCGCTGTTCGATGAAGGTTTTCGGGTCGTCGATCAGCAGTGTGCGGTCCGCTGTCGGCAACATGGCGATGCGCCCTTGCAGCAACTGGGTGCGCAACGCGGGCAGGTCGGCCTGCAGCGACCACTGGACCTTCTCAAACAGGCCGGTCGACTGCCATTGTTCAGCCAGGTTGCGCGCCAGTTCGACGGCCTTCTGCCGATCGCTGTGGCCCACCAGCACCAGCATTTCGCGGTTGAGCGGTTCCTGCATGCGCTTTTCGGCGCTCACCACCAGTTCGTCGTTATCGGTGCCCGGCACCAGCTCCATCAGGTTGGCCGACAGCGGCGAGCGGTCGTGCCACTGCCAGCCAGCCAGCGCCAATACGCCCGCCAGAATCAGCAGGAACAGTCGCGGCAACAGCCGCTCAGTCTTTGAAGTCATTACGCTGCGCATCGGTCAGGGTCGTGGCACTGCTGCTGTCGATCATTTTCAGGACCGTGCTGTCGCCCTGGGTTTCCAGCAGCTCGATACGCTGCACCAGTTCGCCGCCGTCGATGTTGATCTGCTTGAACACTTGTTGCAGCAGCATCGAGCGTGGCGTCAGGGTGAGGTGCCAGGCAGTCGCTTCGCCCTTGAGCTGCAAGTCGAAATCCCGTTGCAGGCCGCTGCTGTCGCCTTGCAGGACCGCCAGAAACAGACGGTTCTGCTCGGAGCCGGCGTTCTTGTTCGGCACCGGCTTCCAGGTGCTGACATTGCCAGCGGTTTCACGACGGGCAATACCGTCGGCATTGATGCGGTAATCCTGCTTGAGCGGTGTTTCCAGCAGCCAGAGCAGCCCGAAATCCCTGGCGAGCACGAAGCGGCCCTTGCTGAGCAGCGGTTGCGGCAGGGCGCGCAGGTGTTTTTCCTGAACGAAACGACCCTGCACCACGGCAGGTTTGGCGAGCTGGTCGCTCAGTTGTTGCAGGTCGAAAGCCTGCGCCAGGGACGAAAGGCACAGCAGACCCAGCAGAATCAAGGTGCGAAGCGGGCGGTTCATGGCGAGGCGCTCTCTATTGTGCTCTCAAGGGCATTTTTCACGGCATCGATGAACACTTGCGGCGAAGCCAGTTGCATTTCCCGGCTCTGGCTGTCGACGGCGACCTGCACAGTACTGGCGCGGGTCAGGCGCTCACCGGTGTGTGCATCGGTGATCAGGTAATTGATTTTCAAGCGGTTCTCCCACTCCACCAGACTGGCGCGCACGTTCAGTGTCTGACCGAACACGGCGCTGCGCACATAGCGCAATTGCAGATCGATCACCGGCCAACCATAACCGGATTCGAGCATCTGCATGTAGTTATGGCCGATATGATCGAGCAACGCGCAACGCGCCACTTCGAGGTACTTCACGTAGTGCCCGTGCCAGACGATGTTCATCATGTCGACGTCGAAAAACGGCACGACGATTTCAGTGTCGATGTGCAGAAAACCCTTACTGCGCATGTAACCTCCTGTGGCGACCCGCGCTGATTTTACAACGCAGCCCCCGATCGCCGAGCGCGATCAGCTCATGAGCCCGATTCATCGGCAGACTTCCAGAATGGGTAGAAATTGAACCACTGCTGCGGCGCTTCCAGGCAATAGTGACCAAGACGCTCGGCATAACGCGTGGCCCACTGCTCGATGACCTGAGCGCGGTCGCTGCGCCGCCACTCGATGGCGTCGGCGAACGGTTCGAGAATCACCCGATAGCCTTTCGCACCCTTGAGGCAGAAGAACAGGTTGACCGGGCACTTGAGCAGACCGGCCAGCAGCCAGGGGCCTTGCGGGAAGTTGGCCGGCTGACCGAGAAAGTCGACCCGCACATTGCGCCCGCCGTGCAGCGCGACGCGGTCACCGGCGATGGCCAGCCACTCGCCTTCGTCCAGGCGCTGGCTCAGCTGCAGCATGATGGCCGGATCCAGCTCGCTGACCTGAATCAGGCGCAGATGGGTCGCGCCGGCTTCGCCGAGCAGGCGATTGAAACGTTCGGCGTGCTTGGTGTGCACCAGCACGTTCATGGTGACCTTTTCGCCGAGTTCGGCCAGCGCACGGCACACTTCAAGGTTGCCCAGGTGCGCACCGACCAGCATCTGTCCGCGTTGGCCACGCAGGTTCTGGCGCAGCAGGGCCTGGTCGACGATCTCGATCTGATCGATACCCAGCCTGCCGTTCCACACGTCGAGCTTGTCGAGCAAGGCATCGGCAAATGCCATGAACTGCCCGAACACCCGGCGCTGGCCGGGCCGCAGTTCGGGTTTGCCGCTCCAGTCCGCCAGGTGCTGCTGGTATTGCCAGATGCTGTGCCGGGCACGTCGGCCGAAGACAAAGAAATACAGAACGATGCCATACAGCACCGGGCTGAGCAGGCGCCGGCCGAGTACCCGCATGCCCCAGGCGGTGAGCTTCATGAGCATGAAACTGCCGCGCTCCTGATGACTGGCCCAATGCTCCCTGGGCGACTTGTCGATGCTCATGGCCGCCACCGTCGCCACAGGATCATGGGCAGGCGTACCAGCATGCCGAAGAACAGCTTGGCGTGCATTTTCGAAATCAGCGCGTTGTCGTGAAACAGGCGGAAATGCGACAGGCCGTCCTGCGGGTAGTGAACCCGGGTCGGCAGCCAGCGCATCGGCTGGCCGCGCCAGGACAGGCGCACGAGAATTTCCGAGTCGAAATCCATGCGCCTGCCGATCTGCACGCGGTCGATCAGCGCCACCACCGGCGCCAGCGGATAAAGGCGAAAGCCGCACATGGAGTCGCGAATGTGCAACGACAGGGTATTGATCCACACCCAGACGTGGGTCAGGTAGCGTGCATACAGACGGCCTTTGGGCACGCTCTCGTCAAACTGCGGATAGCCGCAGATCAGCGCATCCGGGTGCTGGCGTGACTGCTCCAGAAACAGCGGGATATCACTCAGATCATGCTGGCCATCGGCATCGACCTGCAACGCATGGCTGAAACCCAGCCGGAGCGCCTCGCGGAACCCCGCCATCACCGCGCCGCCCTTGCCCTGATTGACCGGCAGGCGCAGCAGGTAGATAGCCTCGCCCTGTGCCAACTGCTGTAACACGGCTTCGCAGGCCGGGCTGCTGGCATCGTCGACCAGGATGCACGGCAACCCGGCGTTGCGCACGGCCTTGACCACGGTGGGCACGGCCAGCTCGTGGTCAAACACCGGAATGATCACGCAAGGCTTATGCATGGTCGTCCTCCAGGAGGATCCGGCCACTGGAGCAGGGCGCGTTGTCGGCGTTGCGAAAGGCGAAGTGCAGCTTGGAGCGTGCCGCATCGAAGCGCAGCGTCAGCGTGAGACGGTCGCCGGGGCGCACCAGCTGCTGGAATTTGAGCACCTCCATGCCGGCGAATCCGCATGGCAGGTCGAGCAGGCGCCGGCCCAGACTGATCGCCCAGTCGACCTGCACCACGCCCGGCAAAATCGGCGCCTTGGGAAAGTGGCCGCTGAAAAACGCCAGATCGGGCGGGACACTCAAGTGCAGGTGCAGCTCGCCTTCGACGTTCTGTTGCTCAAGCACTTCCGGTTGTTTCGAGCGTGGCGCCAGCAGCAGCGCCTCGACGTCTGCTTGAGGCAGCTTGCCCTGGGCGTTGAGCGGCATCTGCCGCAGCAGCCGCCAGCGACGCGGCAGGGCGATGGTTTCGCAATGCGGCTGCAGGTGCTGTCGCAAGGCTTCGGTGAGCGCCCGACGGCCCTGATTGCGCAGGGCCAGCAAGCCCGCGTCGCTCAGCACCAGCAGCGCGCCCAGCGAGGCACGGTTTGCCTGCACCACGCCAAGGCGCGCTTCACTCACCCATTCGTGAGCCGCGAGGGCTTGCTCGATCAGCGGCAAGGACACGCGCTTCTCTTCGAGTTTGACGATGCGGTCCAGCCTGCCCAGCAGTTCAAAGCGCCCGTCTGCGCCGATCAGCGCCGCATCGGCGGTCTGCTCGACATGGCCGGGCGGCAGATACGGCGAGCTGATGCGCAGCGCACCTTGCGCATCCTGACTCAGTTCTACGCCGTCGAAGGCTTGCCAGCGCTGCCCGCCCTGACGCCAGGCGATGCCGCCGGTTTCCGAGCTGCCGAGAATTTCCGTCGGCCACTGGCCGAGGCGTTGCTGCAGGCTCTGTGCGGCGTCGGCCGGCAATGCACCACCGGAAGAGAACACCCGGCGCACGGCCGCAAGACTGTGCCAGTCGAGATTGTCGCCCATGCGTTTGAGCAGCGCGGGGCTGGCGACCCAGGCGAATGACGGGTATTCACGGCTGGCGCGTTGCAGGTCTTCGGCGAACGGCAACTGACGGCGCACGAACGGGCGTGCCGCGCACAGCGGCCACAGCAAACGAAACAGCAGCCCGTAAATATGTTGCGTCGCCACGCTGCCGATCATGCATGCCGAGCCGAGCTCCGCGCCCCACAGCTGTTCCAGCCCGCAGACTTCGTTGGCCAGTTGCCGCAGGCGCTTCTCGATCAGTTTGGGCTCGCCGCTGGAGCCTGAGGTGCACAGGCTCAGCCGGCATTGGTCGAGGTCCAGCGCTGCCGCCGGGAGGGGCGCGGCACGCAGATCGCTCAGCTGGGTGTCACCTGGCAGGTCGGTCAGCCAAAGGTCGACCTGATTCGCCCAGCGCTCGCGGGTCTGGCCCTGCAAGTCGGCGGGCAGCAACACATGCACGTCCGCGCGCCAGGCCGCGAACAACGCAATGGCCAGGTCGGCGGCATCTTCGAGGTGCACTGCAAGGTGGGTGATGCCACGCGCTTGCAGCCCAGCGGCCACGCTGAGCGCCTGATCACGAAACTGCGCGTGGTCCAGGGTCGGGGCCAGCGTCAGCAGCCGGTCGGGCAGCGCATCGAGCAGCAGGTGTTCCAGGTTCAACCAGTTCATGCGATCCATTTCATTTGCCGCCCGCAGAGGGTGGGCGGACGATCCATTCGACAGCGAACAACACGCCCATCAGGCCGTAGGAAATCAGGCCGGTGTACAGCGTCCACCATGACAACGGTGCCCACAGCGTCAGGATGGCTGACGTGAGGCCGTTGACGAGAAAGAACAGGCACCAAATCTGCGTGACTTTACGGGTGTAGCGAATACCGGCCTCAGGCAGATCGGGGCGGTTCAGGCGCGCCATCTTTTCCACGATCGGCGGGCCGTAGACAAGGCTTGAACCGAACAGACCGAGCATGAAGGTGCTGACCAGTACCGGATACCAGCGCAGCATCATGTGACTGTCGAGGGCGCCGAGCACCACGCAAAAGATCAGCGCGACAATCGCCATCGCCAGGCTGCCTTGCCTGCGCTCTCCGGTCAGGGCGCGCGCCAGCCACAGGCTGCCGAGCAGCAGCGCGAACTGCCAGGGGGCGAAATGCTCGGTCCCCCAATAGACGGCGAATGGATACAGCACGCCGGCCAGCACCAGAATCAGGCCAATCAGCCGCTTCATTCGGCGGTATTGACCAGTTTGTACACGGCTTCTACTACGTCCTTCACGGTTCTCACCGACTTGAACTCTTCAGCCGCAATCTTCTTGCCGGTCTTGCGTTTGATGTGATCGATCAGGTCCACGGCATCGATACTGTCGATCTCCAGGTCCTGATACAGGTTGGCTTCAAGCGTGACTCTCTCAGGCTCCAGTTCGAACAGTTCCACCATTGCGGCGCGCAGGATTTCGAAGATGTCTTCACGGGTTTGCATGTTCAATTCTCAGGCCGGTTGTCTGGCGCTGACGAAGGCCGCAAGGCTGTCGACGCTGGCGAAATGGTTACGGGTGTCCTTTGCATCGGCATCGATCCTGATGCCATAACGCTTCTGGATGGCCAGGCCCAATTCGAGTGCATCCACCGAGTCCAGTCCCAGTCCTTCGCCAAACAGCGTCATATCGTTGCCGATATCTTCCGGGGTGATGTCTTCGAGGCCCAGGGCATCGATGATCAACAATTTAATGTCCTGGTGCAGATCGCTCATCTGAGGCGAGCTCCTTGGTGAAATAGTCATGCAGGTAATCGTTGAGCTTGCGGGACGCCAGGGGCGGTGGGCCTAGCGCACTGAAGGCGGTTGGGTCTATATCGGCACCGACGCGCAAAGTGAAGTGCACGCGGCGTTGCGGAATGCGATACCAGGGCTCGGCCTTGGTCAGGGTGGTCGGCTGGACCTTGATCGTCACCGGGGTGATGACGCTCGCGCCACGCAGCGCAATGGCGGCCGCGCCGCGGTGAAAGACCGGCGGCTGACCTGGCTGGGTGCGCGTGCCTTCCGGGAAGATGATCAGTGTCTGGCCGCTTTGCAGGCGCTCTACGGCGGCGTCGAGCATGTCCATGCTGCCATCGTTGCTGATGTAACCGGTGGCGCGCACAGGGCCGCGGGTGAACGGGTTCTCCCACAGGCTGCGTTTGACGACGCAGTTGGCGTCCCGCACCAGCCCGATCAGGAACACCACATCGATCAGTGACGGGTGGTTGGCGATGATCATCTGTCCGGGGCGGCCAAGCTTTTCGGCGCCTTGCACGTCATAGGTCAGCACCCGCATGCGCGCCATGATGCGGATGAACAGCCAGAACAGGCGGCTGATGGTCCGCCGCGCGCGGCGTTGATGGCTGGCCACATTGCCAGGCAGGCAACCCAATACTGGAAAAACGAACAACCGCAGACACAAACCGCTCAACCCGAACAGGGCAAAGCTGATGCCTGTTGCCAACAGACGCCAGTAATAGGCGTCCCGACCTTTTTTCAGTGACTGCGTTGCCAGTTCCATAACCGGTTATTCCAAGGGTGCAGGCAGACGGATTGATCAGTGTGCAAGGCCCGCAGCAGGTTCAGGGCGTGAGGCCACTGAGTGCGCGTTGTGCCTTGCGTATCGGTGTTCAGAGACAGCTGCCACTCATTCCCCGGCGTCAGCAGCAAGCCGACCGCGTAGGGAAAGGGCACGTCATCAATCCATTGGGCATAGGCTTGCGGTGGCTGTTCTTCAGTCACCACAAGCAATACTGCTTCTGCTCCCTCGGCCAGCAACGCTGCGGCCTCGAATGCTCCATACTCCAGCCCGTCGCCTGTGGCGGCCAGGGCTGTCATCTCACTTGTTTCACCGCGCATGATCGACCACAGACCAATGACGGCGTTATGCACTGAAAGGCTGAACTGGGTCGGTGAAAGCGGCTCGTTGGCGGCCAGATCACGCAGGATTTCAAAGGTCCTCGGGGTTTCTCCGTGGCGCGAGACAAACACCAGCGGGACGCGCCCCAGCCCTTCAGTCAACGGCCAGCCGACAGCAAACGCCATTCTTGCCATACGGCCCAGGCGGCGGCGTTGCATCGCAGGAAGAAAAGACACGTCTGGCGCTGCGTCACTGGTTTCCAGCAACGTCGGATCGAGGCTCCACCTCTGCCAGTCTTCCGCGCTCGCCAGGCCCGGCGCCCAGGCTTGCCATCGTGCAATGTTGAAGGTGATCAAGGCTTCTCTTCCCGCCCCTGCGGGCTTGTTTCTCGCTACATCGATATCAGGTCGATATCAGCCTGGGTGCGGTAATTGACCGAGTGCGCGCATTATCCCGATGGTGCTCATTACTAGCAAATTTGTTACATAAAAACCGTTTACAGGCGTGTATTTTAAGGTTGAAGTCGTTTTTCTGTATGACAACCGGCTGACAACTGTTTTTGCGTTAAGCTCACCGTTGTCATATGCGCTGTCTAGACTCGACCTCCTCTTACGGTCGTTATCGGCCACTGCTGCTGTTTCTTCATCTTTCAAGGAATCCAAAGCATGCGTCGCGTGGTATTCAATCAGAAGGGCGGTGTCGGCAAATCGAGCATCGCCTGCAATCTGGCTGCAGTCAGCGCTCACGAAGGCTATCGGACGTTATTGATCGATCTCGATGCCCAGGCCAATTCGACTCAGTACCTCACCGGCCTCACCGGCCAGGACATCCCGATGGGGATCGCCGAGTTCTTCAAGAACACGCTGTCCGGCTCACCGGTCGCCAAGAAGAACCATGTCGATATCTACGAAACACCGTTCGACAACCTGCATGTGGTCACGGCGACCGCAGAGCTTGCTGACCTGCAGCCCAAGCTTGAGGCCAAGCACAAGATCAACAAGCTGCGCAAACTGCTCGACGAGTTGAGCGAAGATTACGAGCGTATCTACCTGGATACGCCTCCCGCGCTGAATTTTTATGCAGTTTCGGCGTTGATCGCGTCCGATCGGGTGCTGATCCCTTTCGACTGCGACAGTTTCTCGCGACAGGCGCTGTACGGGCTGATGCGCGAGATCGAGGAATTGAAAGAGGATCACAACGAAGGTCTTCAGGTTGAAGGCATCATCGTCAACCAGTTCCAGCCCAGGGCCAGCCTGCCGCAGCAGATGCTCGACGAACTGATTGCCGAAGGCTTGCCGGTGCTGCCGGTGTACCTCAACGCCTCGGTAAAAATGCGCGAGTCGCATCAGGCCAACCTGCCGCTGATCCACCTCGACCCACGGCACAAACTGACGCAGCAGTTCATGGAACTGCATCACCTGCTCGAGACCAACGCCCATCCGTGATGGGCCACCGCGAGAGCAATCGTCATACGCAAGTCCGCTCTTGATTCTGGCCGAAGGCCGCAGGAGCGACCGGGGCGGCGACCCGCTTTGTTCGCGAAGGCTCGTCATGCAGAAGTCCGCTCTGGATTCTGGCCGAAGGCCGTAGGAGCGACCGGGGCGGCGATCCGCCTTGTTCGCGAAGGCTCGTCATGCAGAAGTGCGCTCTTGATTCTGGCCGAAGGCCGTAGGAGCGAACTTGTTCGCGAAGGCTATATTCCTGACGCAGAAAATCCATCGACTATGACGCCCTCTTCGCGGACAAGTCCGCTCCTACAGGGCATCGCAAACACCCGTAGGAGCGACCGGGGCGGCGATCCGCCTTGTTCGCGAAGGCTCGTCATGCAGAAGTCCGTTCTTGATTCTGGCCGAAGGCCGTAGGAGCGAACTTGTTCGCGAAGGCTATATTCCTGACGCAGAAAATCCATCGACTATGACGCCCTCTTCGCGGACAAGTCCGCTCCTACAGGACACCGCAAACTCCCGGTTCGCTCCTAAGCCCTTTGACGGGCGTTCTACCGCGCAACTCTCGCTACGTCAGCGGCCTCAATACATCAGGCGTGAAGCTGCCATCCTTCATCGAACGGGCCAGGTGTTCGGCATGCTGGCGGGCAGTGTTGGCCAGTTCTTCGGGGATGGTGATGGTCGCGTCCATGTCGGCCTGGACATGCTCCTGCGAGGTGGTCAGCGTATTGCTGCCGGGCTCGCAGCCACACTGCACCTCATGACCCTGCGTGGCGACCGCCACGAGTTCGTCGATGTAGGTGGGGTTGCCCTGGGCGATGAAGCCAATCTCCCGGCAGGCCGGGCACCAGACCGGGTCTCCCATGCGGGCTACACGACGCCGCTCGATGACTTCGCTTGCCGATGCGGCCAGTACGAAGCCGCCGGTGGTGGTGAGATCGCCTTCCCTGACTATAAATGACATGGCGCTACTGCCTCTGGGTTACGGAAAACCTCAAGGCTAGGCGCAAATACGGATTCCGATAGCTCCCCTGGCCCTTTAAAGACCGGTCCTACGCAATTACCAGCCGGGCATTTCGAGCCTGTTGCACGCGCAATGACGCGCCTGGCGAAACGCCCGTTCCTCTATCGTTACTCCAGCCGTAATGATTCGACGCGTTGCTTGATTGATGCCCGACCGCTATCGCTCCAGGATGTGTAAAAACTACTGCGCTTGGCAATACTGCGTTAAAAACAGGCGAAAAATGCTCATTTAGAACACCTAGACTCCGCTTTTTCGCCTGTTTTTGCCTTGTCTTGCCTTCGCTCGTGACGTTTTTACACACCCTGGCTCCTAAGGTGGCCGACGACAGCAAAATCGTGGAGCGATCATGACAACAACAACTTCCCCCGACGCACGCTGGACACGTCGTCGCAGCGAGAAGCAGCGGCGTCTGGAGCAAGTGCGGGCGTTGGCCGATGGTGTGGTGTTGCCGACCGACAACATCGTCGCGGCGCTGGAGGCCTTGCTGGTTTCCGGCGACCGCGTGGTGCTTGAAGGCAACAACCAGAAGCAGGCGGACTTCCTCTCCCGCGCGCTGGCCAAAGTCGATCCGGGCAAGGTGCATGACCTGCACATGATCATGCCGAGCGTCGGCCGCGCCGAGCACCTGGACCTGTTCGAGCAGGGCATTGCGCGCAAGCTGGACTTCTCGTTCGCCGGTACGCAAAGCTTGCGCATCAGTCAGTTGCTGGAAGACGGCCTGCTGGAAATCGGTGCGATCCACACCTACATCGAACTCTATTCACGGCTGGTGGTGGACCTGATCCCCAACGTGGTGCTGGCGGCAGGCTTCATGGCCGACCGCGCCGGCAACATCTACACCGGACCCAGCACCGAAGACACCCCCGCACTCATCGAACCGGCGGCATTCAGCGACGGCATCGTCATTGTCCAGGTCAATCAACTGGTCGATGACGTCAGCGAGCTGCCACGCGTGGACATCCCGGCCTCGTGGGTCGACTTTGTGGTGGTCGCCG
Organism: Pseudomonas sp. P129; assembly: GCF_020312195.1. Lineage (NCBI taxonomy): Bacteria > Pseudomonadati > Pseudomonadota > Gammaproteobacteria > Pseudomonadales > Pseudomonadaceae > Pseudomonas > Pseudomonas sp. P129. The sequence continues at coordinate 61,935 of NZ_JAGPYS010000005.1, forward strand.
ACAAGCCGTTCTATATCGAACCGCTGTTCACCCGCGACCCGCGCCATATCAAGCCGGTGCATGTGTTGATGGCGATGATGGCGATTCGCGGCATCTACGAGAAACACAACGTCCAGTCGTTGAACCACGGCATCGGTTTCAATACCGCCGCCATTGAGCTGATTCTGCCGACCTACGGCGAGTCGCTGGGCCTGAAGGGCAAGATCTGCCGCAACTGGACACTCAATCCGCACCCGACGCTGATCCCGGCCATCGAAAGCGGCTGGGTCGAGAGCGTGCATTGTTTCGGCACCGAGCTGGGCATGGAAAATTACATCGCCGCCCGCCCGGACGTGTTCTTCACCGGACGCGACGGCTCGCTGCGTTCCAACCGCCAGCTCTGCCAACTGGCCGGGCAGTACGCGGTGGACCTGTTCATCGGCGCAACCCTGCAGGTCGATGGCGACGGGCATTCCTCGACAGTCACCCGTGGTCGTCTGGCCGGCTTTGGTGGCGCGCCGAACATGGGCCACGACCCACGCGGCCGGCGTCATGCCACGCCCGCCTGGCTCGACATGCGTCAGCAGCACGATGACGGCCCGGGTGCCTACCTGGAGCGCGGCAAGAAACTGGTGGTGCAGATGGTCGAGACGTTCCAGGAGGGTGGCAAACCGACCTTCGTCGAAACCCTGGACGCCGTCGAGGTGGCGAAGAAAAGCGGCATGCCGCTGGCGCCGATCATGATCTACGGCGACGACGTGACCCACCTGCTGACCGAAGAAGGCATCGCCTACCTCTACAAGGCACGCAGCCTTGAGGAACGCCAGGCGATGATCGCGGCGGTGGCGGGCGTGACCGTGATCGGTTTGCGCCACAACCCCAAGGACACCGCGCGCATGCGCCGTGAAGGGCTGATCGCGTTGCCCGAAGACCTCGGGATCCGACGCACCGATGCCAGCCGTGAACTGCTGGCCGCCAAGAGCATTGCCGACCTGGTTCAGTGGTCCGGTGGTCTCTACAACCCGCCTGCCAAATTCAGGAGCTGGTAATGAGCGCACTTCAATGGTCACCGCACCCTGCTTCGCTGGCCGAGCGACTGGCCGATCTGGCGGTCGACGCCTTGATCGACGAAGCCGACCTGTCACCCAAACCGGCTCTGGTAGACCGGCGTGGCAGCGGTGCGCACACCGATCTGCATCTGGGGCTGATGCATTCCTCGGCGCTGTCGTTGTGGCCGACCTTCAAGTGGATGGCTGACGCCGCCACGCAGTTCGGTGTCGTGGGTCAGCCATTGCGTGAGGCACTGGGCAGGCTTGGCCGTGAAGGCGAGGCCACGATGCTGCGCACCACCAGCGGAGTGAATACGCATCGCGGCGCGATCTGGGCGCTGGGCCTGCTGGTGACCGCTGCCGCGCTGGATGCTCAGGAGTGTGCGCCCGAAGCCGTCTGCGCGCGCGCTGCCGCTCTGGCCCGGATCAAGGACCGCCAGGTGCTCACGCAGAACAGCCACGGTGATCAGGTGGTTCGTCGTTACGGCGTCATGGGCGCCAGGGAGCAGGCGCAGCAAGGTTTTCCGGCGGTCAGGCTGTTTGCCTTGCCGCAACTGCAACGCAGCCGCGCGGCAGGCAGCGGCGAGCAGAACGCCCGGCTGGATGCGCTGCTGGCAATCATGACTACGCTGGACGACACCTGCGTGCTGCATCGCGCCGGCATCGAAGGGCTGAATGCCATGCAGCAAGGGGCACAGCGCGTGCTGGACGCTGGAGGCAGCGCCAGTCTGGCCGGCCGCCGTGCACTGAACGCGCTGGATCAGCACCTGCTGGCCCTCAATGCTTCGCCCGGTGGCGCGGCGGATCTGCTGGCTGCCTGCCTGTTCATCGATGGCCTTGAGCCTGCGCTCGGCCCTGTTTCGAGGAGTGCCTGAAATGGAAACCCTGTCTTTTGAATTTCCTGCCGGACAGCCGCCCAAGGGCCGTGCGCTGGTGGGTGTGGTGGGCTCCGGTGATCTGGAAGTGCTGCTGGAGCCCGGTAAGCCGGGCACCTTGTCGATTCAGGTGGTGACGTCGGTCAACGGTGCCGCGCTGCGCTGGCAGCATCTGTTCGAACGCATGTTCGACGGCCAGACCCCGCCTGCGCTGAGCATCGATATTCATGACTTCGGCGCGACGCCCGGCGTTGTGCGTTTGCGCCTGGAGCAAGGCTTCGAGGAGATCGGTCATGACTGATAACGCACGTTTGCTGAATCAGCACAGTTTCATCGAACTGGGTGCCCGACACCGCGCCCGTGCCTTGCTGGATGCCGGCAGTTTCCGCGAACTGCTCGGTCCGTTCGATCGGGTCATGTCGCCGTGGCTGGCCATGCAGGGCGTGGTGCCCCAGGCGGATGATGGCGTGGTGGTCGGCAAAGGTACTGTCGATGGTCGGCCAGTGGTCATCGCCGCCATCGAAGGTTCTTTTCAGGGCGGCAGCATGGGCGAGGTCGGCGGTGCGAAGATGGCCGGCGCGCTGGAACTGGCCGCCGAAGACAACCGCAACGGCATTCCTACCGCCGCGATAGTGCTGCTGGAAACCGGTGGCGTGCGTTTGCAGGAAGCCAATCTGGGCCTGGCCGCGATTGCCGAGATTCATGCCGCGATAGTCGACCTGCGTCAGTACCAGCCCGTGATTGGCGTGGTGGCCGGCAGCGTCGGCTGCTTTGGCGGGATGTCCATCGCCGCAGGGCTGTGCAGTTACCTGCTGGTGACTCAGGAAGCACGTCTGGGCCTGAACGGTCCGCAGGTGATCGAGCAGGAAGCCGGCATCGAAGAATACGACTCCCGCGACCGTCCGTTCATCTGGAGCCTGACCGGTGGCGAGCAACGCTTTGCCAGCGCGCTGGTGGATGGCTTTGCTGCCGATGATGTCGCCGATGTGCGCCAGCAGGTCAGCGGCTGGCTCAAGCAGGGCGTGCCCGACACGCATCGCAGCAGTCAGTACCCACTGTTCCTGCAACGCCTGGCCAGCCTCGACACTGAACCGCAAATCGATCCGCAAAGCGTGCGCACCCTCTATCAAGGAGCCCGGTCATGAGTCATTCACAGCGGGGTTTGAACTGGTTCAACGCCTTGAGCGCAGGTGCCCGTGAAGTCACTGGCCTGCCTGCCTCACTCAAGGTGGCGGATGGCGTACTGGGCGAACAGCCGGTGCGCTTTCTGGCCGTGATTGCCGATACCGACAACCGCTTTCCCCGGGCGCGCCAGGGCGAAGTCGGCCTGCTGGAAGGCTGGGGCCTGGCCAAAGCGGTGGACGAGGCTATCGAGCAGGATCGCGACCGCGCCGAAAAGCGCGCACTGATTGCCATCGTCGACGTCCCGAGCCAGGCCTACGGGCGTCGCGAGGAAGCGCTCGGTATCCATCAGGCACTGGCCGGGGCTGTGGACAGTTATGCGCGAGCACGTCTGGCCGGGCATCCGGTGATCGGCCTGTTGGTCGGCAAAGCGATGTCCGGCGCATTTCTGGCCCACGGCTATCAGGCCAATCGATTGATCGCGCTGCGTGATCCCGGCGTGATGGTGCATGCGATGGGCAAGGCTTCGGCAGCCCGCGTAACCCTGCGCAGCGTCGAGGATCTGGAAAAGCTCGCCGCCAGCATTCCGCCGATGGCTTACGACATTGACAGCTACGCCAGCCTCGGTCTGTTGTGGGAAACCCTGACGGTCAAGCAGATCGAACAGCCCGCTGCGGATGACCTGACTCAGGTGCGCAACGTGCTGAGCAGTGCGATCAAGGACGTACAGGCCCGCGGCGTCGATCTGAGCAGCCGCCTCGGCGCGAGCAACCGTGCGGCGTCGGTCAATGTGCGCCAGTTGCTGCGGGCGCAATGGTGATCAGCAACACGGGTGCAGTGCTGCCCCATGATTTGTTGTGGGGCATGCCGCTGACTGCGTTGCCGGACGATGCGCCCAAATGGGCGGTCGAGGCCGTGCTGGCCGGGCAACCGGTGGTGGTGCGGCGTCAGGCAATGCCCGCCGGGCAGGTGGCGGTGGGCTTGCGCGGTCGCGGTCGGGAGCAGCGCTATGCCGCGAGCATGCCGCTGGCTGAGGTCTGCCGAAGGGTCATGCCCGAGCAGTTGATCGACGCCCCGACCGAGATTCATCAGCAATGGCCGGCGTTGCAGGCGTTGCGCCAGATCCGTCCGGTCATGGAGGCGCTGGAGCTGGACTGGGGCGTCGGCGGCAGTGCCGGATTCGAGCTGGCCAGCGGTATTGCGGCGTTGCATCAGGACAGCGATCTGGATCTGATTCTGCGCACCCCCGGACGCTTGAATCGCCGCTGTGCCGCCGAGCTGGTCGAAGCGCTGGAAACCTCGGTCTGTCGGGTCGACGTCCAGCTGCAACTTGAGTCTGGTGCCGTGGCGCTGCGTGAGTGGGCGCGGCCAACGGGGCGGGTGCTGCTCAAGACCGCCACCGGCGCGCGGCTGGTTGCAGACCCGTGGCACCTGGGTCAGGTGTGCGCATGAGCAGCCTGTGGGTGTTTCCCGGCCAGGGTTCGCAGCAAACCGGCATGCTGCATCAGTTGCCGGACGAGGCCGTGGTGCGCGACTGCCTGCAGGAAGCCGCCGATGCGCTGGGCGAAGACGTGCTGGCGCTGGACACCGCCGGGGCGCTGCAAGCCACGCGTGCCGTTCAGCTTTGCCTGTTGATCGCGGGCGTCGCATGCGCACGCGTGCTGCAGGCGCGTGATTGTGTGCCGGACTACCTGGCCGGGCTGTCCATCGGTGCTTATCCGGCAGCGGTGGTTTCGGGGGCGCTGGCCTTTGACGACGCCGTGCGCCTGGTCGCGTTGCGTGGCGAGCTGATGCAAAGCGCCTGGCCGCAGGGTTACGGCATGACCGCGCTCATCGGCCTGGACCAGACACAGGTAGAAGCGCTGATCGGGCAGGTACACAGCGCGAAGACACCGGTATTTCTCGCCAATATCAACGCCGACAACCAGATGGTGATCTCCGGCAGTGCCGAGGCGATGCATCAGGTCGGTCAGTTGGCCAAGGCTGCCGGAGCGGCAGCGGTCAAGCGTCTTGCGGTCAGCGTACCGTCACATTGCGCCTTGCTGGACGCTCCCGCGCAACAACTGGCCGAGGCCTTTTCAAGGGTCGCGCTGCAGGCACCCACGCTACGTTACCTCAGCGGCAGCACGGCGCGGCCGGTGCTGAGTGCCGAGAAGCTGCGTGACGACCTGGCCTTCAACATGTGCCGGGTCATCGACTGGCGCAGCACCGTGGAAACCGCCTGGGAGCGGGGCGTGCGCCTGCACATCGAATTGCCGCCCGGCAGTGTGCTGACCGGGCTGGCACGCAAGGTATTCCAGCAGGGCAGCGCGCTGGCTTTTCAGGCTGCGCGCCTGGACAGCCTGGTCGCGCTGTCGCGCGAGGAGGGTCGCCGCACCCCATAGAGCCGCCGTGCAGCTGCTACGAAGGACAAAAACAACAACTTCAGCAATGCAAACAGAGGAATAACAACAATGATTATCTACGGTGTTGCACTACTGGCCATCTGCACGCTTGCGGGCGTGATTCTCGGCGACATGCTCGGCGTTCTGCTGGGTGTGAAATCCAATGTGGGCGGGGTCGGGATCGCCATGATCCTGTTGATCTGCGCGCGCCTGTGGATGGAAAAACACGGCGGCATGAGCAAGGACTGCGAAATGGGCGTGGGTTTCTGGGGCGCGCTGTACATCCCGGTGGTGGTGGCGATGGCTGCGCAACAGAATGTCGTCACCGCGCTCAAAGGAGGGCCTGTTGCCGTTCTGGCCGCCGTCGGTTCGGTGGTGTTGTGTGCCTGCACCATTGCTTTGATCAGCCGTACCAACCGGGGCGAGCCATTGCCCAAGGAAGAGCCGCTGCTGACGCCTGAAATCGCCCCTGCCGGAGGTCGCTGATATGTGGGACCTCATCGAAAAGGGACTTGAACACAACGGCCTGATCACCGCCTTCGCCTTCGTCGGCATCATCATGTGGGTCTCGGTAGTGCTTTCCAGGCGCCTGACGTTCGGCCGGGTGCATGGTTCGGCCATTGCGATTGTCATCGGGCTGATTCTGGCCTGGGTCGGCGGTACCTTGACCGGTGGCCAGAAAGGGCTGGCCGATATCACGCTGTTCTCCGGCATCGGTCTGATGGGCGGGGCGATGCTGCGTGACTTTGCCATCGTGGCCACCGCCTTCGAAGTGCAGGCCACCGAAGCGCGCAAGGCCGGGCTGATCGGGGTAATCGCCTTGCTACTGGGCACGATTCTGCCGTTTATCGTCGGCGCGAGCATCGCCTGGATGTTTGGCTATCGCGATGCGATCAGCATGACCACCATCGGTGCAGGGGCGGTGACCTACATTGTCGGCCCGGTGACCGGTGCTGCGCTGGGCGCCACCTCCGATGTAATGGCGCTGTCGATTGCCACCGGCCTGATCAAGGCGATTCTGGTGATGGTCGGCACGCCCATGGCGGCGCGCTGGATGGGGCTGGACAATCCGCGCTCGGCGATGGTTTTCGGTGGTCTGGCGGGGACTGTCAGCGGCGTTACCGCAGGGCTGGCAGCAACCGACCGGCGTCTGGTGCCCTACGGCGCGCTGACCGCCACGTTCCACACCGGTCTGGGCTGCCTGCTCGGGCCATCGGTGCTGTATTTCATCGTGCGCGCCATCGTCGGCTAGGCTCTGTACTAAAAGTGGCTGCGCTCGGTGATGCTTCGTTAAAAACAGGCTCGGATGCGAGTCCAATCGGAATGCTCATTTACAACACGTAGAGTCGAACGCGACCCCGGCCGTTCCTCGCCTGTTTTTGCCTCGCCTGACCTTCGCTCGCCGACTTTTCGTACAGAGCCTAGCTCAGGTCGTCTGTTCCAGCAGCCGGTTGGTGTACATCCGGCACTCGGCCAACAGCGCGAGCAGGTTGGGATCGCGCTGTTTGGATTTGAGAAAAACAATGCCGATGTGTTGTTGCATCCGGTAGCGGCTCTGCAACGGGATCAGGCGCACGCGGTTTTCATAGACCGCGGCGATTCTTCCCGGCAGCAGTGCATAGCCGACGCCGGAGCTGACCATGCTCAGCAGGGTGAAGATGTCATTGACCTGCATCGCCACCTTGGGCTCGAAACCGGCCTGCTGGAATACGCGGATCCCGTCGCGGTGCGTGGCGAAGCCTTGGGTCAGGGTGATGAACGTCGCTTCGCGCAGGTCGCTCAGGTCCACTTCAGGGTGTTCGGCGAACGGTGAGTCGGTGGGGACGGCGAGAAAGATGTCGTCGGAAAACAGCGCCAGATGCTCGCAGTCCGGGTCATGGGTGCTTTCATCCAGCGACACCAGCATCGCATCGACTTCCATGTTCTTGAGCTTGTAGAGCAAGTCCATGTTCGAGCCCAGAATCAGGTCGATATTCAGCTCGCTGCGGCGGATCTTCAGGCCCATGATCAACTGCGGCACCGTCTTGACCGTCAGCGAATACAACGCCCCCAGCCTGAACCGCGCCGCTGAAAAGCCTGCTGCCTGACGGGTCAGTTCCACCGTGGCGAGCACATCCTGGACCAGTTTCTGTGCACGTTCTTCCAGCACATACGCGCTTTCCAGCGGCGTCAGGTTGCGTCCCTCGTGCTTGAACAGCGGGCAACGCAGCGCGCTTTCCAGCGAATGAATGGCGCGGTGCACGCTGACGTTACTGGTCTGCAGCTCCTCCGCCGCCCGCGCCAGATTGCCGGTGCGCATGAAGGCCAGAAATATTTCCAGTTTCTTGAGCGTCAGTTCGTCATCGATCTGCATGTCGTGGCGCTTATGGTTGAGGTGCGCTGATTGTGCCCTGTAATGACAGATACGTTGCTCTTTGTTTCAATAACCGGGAGCGTCTGTCATCAGTATTTTCTCTAGGCGAGGGCAATAAGCGGATGTACTACGGAGAAAAATTCAACGCCTGGTCGCACCTGGTTGGCGCCGTACTGGCGGCCGTCGGTGCGATCTGGCTATTGGTCATGGCCAGCCTGCATGGCGATGTCTGGAAAGTGGTCAGCATGGCCATCTATGGTGTGTGTCTGGTGACGCTGTACAGCGTCTCGACGGTCTACCACAGCGTCAAGGGACGCTCGAAATCGATCATGCAGAAGGTCGACCACTTTTCGATCTACCTGATGATTGCCGGCAGCTACACCCCGTTCTGTCTCGTGACATTGCGCGGCGCGTGGGGCTGGACCCTGTTCGGAATTGTCTGGGGGCTGGCGCTGATCGGCATCCTGCAAGAGATAAAACCGCGCTCCGAAGCGCGAATCATGTCCATCGTGATTTACGCGGTGATGGGCTGGATCGTGCTGGTGGCCGTCAAGCCACTGCTGGCTGCGCTCGGTGTATCGGGTTTCATCTGGCTGGCCGGAGGCGGCGTGCTGTACACCGTCGGCATCCTGTTCTTCGCCTACGACCAGATCCGCCACTTTCACGGCATCTGGCACCTGTTCGTCATTGCCGGCAGTTTGATGCACTTTGTGGCGATCTGTTTTTATGTGCTGTGAAAGTGGCCAGGTTCAGGCCTCAATGGCTGTGTAAATGCAAATCCTTGTGGGAGCGAGCCGGTGTCTGACTCTGAGCGTGCAGCGCGTTTGAGGACGCATCAAATGATCAAAAATCGCCCCACAGCTGTTGTGCCACGCTGAGCGCGACCACGGGAGCGGTTTCAGTGCGCAGCACGCGTGGGCCGAGGCGCGCGGCGTGGAAGCCTGCGTCTTGCGCCTGAGTGACTTCCGCATCGTTCAGACCGCCTTCCGGACCAATCAGAAAGGCCAGACTGGCGGGCTTGTCATGGCTGGTCAGGGGTTCGGCCACCGGGTGCAGGACCAGTTTCAGGTCGGCTTCGGTGTGCTTGATCCACTCGGCCAGCGGCATCGGTGCATGAATCACCGGCACCACGGAGCGACCACATTGCTCACAGGCGCTGATCGCGATCTGCTGCCAGTGTGCCTGGCGCTTCTCGGCACGTTCGTCCTTGAGGCGCACCTCGCAGCGTTCGCTGACAATCGGCGTAATTTCGCTGACGCCCAGCTCGGTGGCTTTTTGAATGGCCCAGTCCATCCGCTCGCCGCGCGACAGGCCTTGACCGAGATGAATGCGCAGGCCTGACTCCACCTGCCCCGCGAAGCTTTCGGTGAGCTGCACATGCACGCGCTTCTTGCCGACTTCCAGCAACGTGCCGCGAAACTCCTGGCCCGACCCGTCGAACAGTTGCAGCGCGTCACCTTCGGTCATGCGCAGCACGCGGCTGATGTAATGCGCCTGGGCCTCAGGCAGTTCATGCTCGCCCAGACTCAGCGGCGTTTCAGTAAAAAAGCGCGACAGTCTCATGGTGTGTCTCGGTTCCGGTGTTCATTCTGTGAGGGTGTCGTCACCCGGCTCGCTCCCGCATGTGCAGCCAGGCCCCTGTAGGAGCGGACTTGTCCGCGAAGGCGTCAGTCATGACGCCGCAATTTCAGCCCTTAACCCGGATCGCGAAAGTCCGGATGAAAGTTCTCGCGCACGGCAACACTGACACTGCTGCGCGTCGCGATATCAATGCCTTCGCTGGCTACCTCGGCGAGGAAGTCGATCTGCTCCGGCGTAATCACGTACGGCGGCAGGAAATACACCACACTGCCCAGCGGGCGCAGCAGTGCGCCACGTTCCAGCGCATGCTGGAAGACCTTCATGCCGCGGCGTTCCTGCCACGGGTAGGCGGTCTTGGTCGCCTTGTCCTGAACCATTTCGATGGCGATGGCCATGCCGGTCTGACGCACTTCCGCGACGTGCGGGTGATCGACCAGATGCGCAGTGGCCGTCGCCATGCGTTGTGCCAAGGCCTTGTTGTTCTCGATGACGTTGTCCTGCTCGAAGATATCCAGGGTCGCCAGCGCCGCCGCACAGGCCAGCGGGTTGCCGGTGTAACTGTGCGAGTGCAGAAACGCACGCAGGGTCGGGTAGTCGTCGTAGAACGCGTCGTACACATCATCGGTGGTCAGGCAGGCGGCCAGCGGCAGGTAGCCACCGGTCAGCGCCTTGGACAGGCACAGGAAGTCCGGACGAATGCCGGCCTGTTCGCAGGCGAACATGGTCCCGGTACGGCCGAAACCGACAGCGATTTCGTCGTGGATCAGGTGCACGCCATAGCGGTCGCAGGCGTCGCGCAGCAGCTTGAGGTAGATCGGGTGATACATGCGCATGCCGCCCGCGCCCTGGATCAGCGGCTCGACGATCACCGCTGCAACGCTGGCGTGGTGCTCGGCGAGGGTCTGCTCCATGGCGGCGAACATGTTGCGCGAATGCTCTTCCCAGCTCATGCCGTCCGGGCGATGGTAGCAATCGGGGCTCGGCACCTTGATGGTATCGAGCAGCAGCGCCTTGTAGGTTTCGGTGAACAGCGGCACATCACCGACCGACATCGCCGCCATGGTCTCGCCGTGGTAGCTGTTGGTCAGGGTGACGAAGCGTTTCTTGTCCGGCTGGCCGCGATTGAGCCAGTAATGAAAGCTCATTTTCAGCGCGACTTCGATGCACGACGAGCCGTTATCGGCGTAGAAGCAGCGGGTCAGGCCGTCAGGCGTGAGTTTGACCAGCCGTTCGGACAGCTCGATCACCGGCTGATGGCTGAAGCCGGCGAGGATCACGTGCTCCAGCTGGTCAACCTGATCCTTGATGCGCTGATTGATGCGCGGGTTGGCGTGTCCGAAAACGTTGACCCACCAGGAGCTGACAGCGTCCAGATAGCGCTTGCCCTCGAAGTCTTCAAGCCATACGCCTTCACCACGCTTGATCGGTATCAACGGCAGATTTTCGTGGTCTTTCATCTGGGTGCAGGGGTGCCACAGGACCTTCAGGTCACGTTGCATCCACTGGTCATTGAGGCCCATTTTCAATCTCCGGGTAGCGACTCGCCTGATGCGAGGACGAACAATCGCGCAAGCCTATGCAATGCCCGGCTGCGGAACAACCTTTGATGCAGTTTTAACGGCCGATGGACATTGCTGGCGGCTATTTGATGGCTCGCGTATCCTGCGCAGCGAGTCGATGTGTCGGGCTGACTTGCCCTATCTTCCCTATGTTTTCTGGAGTTCGCCGAATGCTTTCTGGTTGGCTGCGCGCCTGTGCGCTGATAGTGGCAGGGTTGGTCAGCGTTTCGACGCTCGCCGATGAAAAACAACGAACCGCCATTGTCGTCGGTGGTGGTCTGGCAGGTTTGACTGCTGCCTATGAACTGCAGGCCAAAGGCTGGCAGGTGACGCTGCTGGAAGCCAAGCCGAGCCTGGGCGGACGCTCCGGTCTGGCGACCAGCGAGTGGATCGGCAACACCAAGGCTCAGCCTGTGCTGAACCGCTACCTGGACAGCTTCAAGCTGCCTACTGTGCCTGCGCCTGAATTCGTGCGCACGCCCAGCTACCTGATCGACGGGGTGTACTTCACCCAGGCTGACCTGGCCGTCAAACAGCCGGCGACCGCCGAAGCCATCAAGCGCTACAACGACACGCTGGATAACCTCGCGCGTTCGGTGGACGACCCGGAAAACCCGGCGTCCAACAGCACGCTGTTTGCGCTGGACCAGATCAACGTCGCCAACTGGCTGGACCGCCTGAACCTGCCTGTCACGGCGCGTCAGTTGATCAATCAGCAGATCCGTACCCGCTACGACGAGCCTTCGCGCCTGTCGCTGCTGTACCTCGCCCAGCAATCGCGGGTTTATCGCTCGGTCGACGAGCGTGACTTGCGTGCTGCGCGCCTGCCCGGTGGCAGCGCGGTGCTGACCCAGGCGTTCGTCAAGCAACTCAAGACCGTCAAGACCAACTCGCCGGTGACGGCAGTCATTCAGGAAAAGGACAAGGTCACCGTCAAGGCTGGCGCGACCAGCTATACAGCCGACTACGCAGTCATGGCCGTGCCGTTGCGTTCGCTGGGCAAGATCCAGATGACGCCTGCACTGGACGCTCAGCACATGGGCGCGATCAAGAGCACCAACTACGGCTGGCGCGACCAGATCATGCTCAAGTTCAAGACCCCGGTCTGGGACAGCAAGGCGCGCATGTCCGGTGAAGTGTTCAGTAACACCGGTCTGGGCATGCTGTGGGTAGAGCCCGCGCTCAAGGGTGGCGCCAACGTGGTGATCAATCTGTCGGGCGACAACGCGCGCATCATGCAGGCCTTCGGTGACAAGCAGATGGTCGATCAGGTGTTGATCCGTCTGCATGCGTTCTACCCTGAAGCTCGCGGTGCGTACACCGGCTATGAAATCCGCCGCTACAGCGTCGATCCCTCCACTGGCGGTTCTTACCTGGCGTTCGGCCCCGGTCAGATCAGCAAGTACTGGCGTCTGTGGGAGCGGCCGATTCTGCGCGTAGCCTTTGCTGGCGAGCACACCGACACCTTGTACCCCGGCACCCTGGAAGGCGCCCTGCGCAGTGGGCAGCGTGCAGCCGGTCAGGTGCAGGATCTGGCCGCTGGCAAGTCGTTCGAACCGGTCAAGGTTGCGCCGCCGAAAGCTCCGGCCCCGGCTGCGCAGAAATCCGAAGGTAATTTCTTCAGCAATCTGTTCGGCGGTTCCTCCGACAAACCGGCCGAACCTGCCAAGCCGCAGGCTGACAAGCCAGGCTTCTTCTCGCGCATGTTCGGCGGTGGTGAGCAACCGGCGCCGGCACCTGCTCCGGTTGAGAAAGCGGTAGAGCCGGCTCCAGCGCCTGCACCGGCTGCCGCTCCGGCACCCGTGGTTGCGCCGGTTGTTCAGCCTGCCAAACCGCCGGTAAAAGCCGAGCCAGCGAAGAAGCCAGCGACCAAGGCTGAGCCTGCGAAGAAAGTGCAGAGCAAGGAAGCGGCCAGGAAAGAAGCGGCTAAAAAAGAGGCTGCGAAGAAGGAAGCGGCCAAAAAAGAGGCCGCGAAAAAGGCTCAGAGCAAACCGGCTCCAGCCAAGACCCCTGCTGACGCAGCGCCTGCAGACGCCAACAACTGACCAGCCGATGGCTGACTGAAAGGGATGCGGTTCATACCGCATCCCTTTTTTTATGCACGCTCGATTCGTTCTATCCCTGTGGGTTGACCTTGTCGGGCCTCGGCGTGCCGTTCATCGGCATCGAAACGCCGATGGTCATTGCAAAGTGTTACTGGCGGCCAATTATCGGGATGCTGCTGCAGCGAGGACAGCCTGACACCGCTGAACAGGGGTTCAGGTGTTGGGGAAAGCAACAGAATCGAAGTACGAGCTGTCCACCAGACCTATCGTATTGTTCGATACGTCCGAGCGAAATTTTGCGCTTTCATTCGATAGATAAAAAGCTAGTCTGGTAACACTTCTGACAAGGTACTGGTAATGCAGCTACGTAATTCATCCTCTCGCTACGGTCTGGTCAGCATGGTGCTGCACTGGGGTGTGGCTGCTGTCGTGTTTGGAATGTTTGCGCTGGGGCTGTGGATGGTCGGGCTGGATTACTACGATACGTGGCGCAAGGCGGGCCCTGATCTGCACAAGAGCATCGGCATCACGTTGTTTGCAGTCATGTTGATCCGTGTGGTCTGGCGCCTGCTCAGTCCGCCACCACCGCCGTTGACCAGCTACAGTAAGTTGACGCGCATCGGTGCCGCATTCGGCCATCTGTTTTTGTACGTCGCACTGTTTGCCGTGATGTTCGCCGGGTATCTCATCTCCACCGCCGACGGCGTGGGGATTCCGATATTCGGCCTGTTCGATGTGCCCGCGCTGGTTTCGGGCCTTCCTGATCAGGCAGAAACGGCTGGCTGGATTCACCTGTATCTGGCCTGGGTCATCGTGATATTCGCGGGGCTCCATGGTTTTGCTGCATTGAAACACCACTTCATCGATCGCGATGTGACCCTCAAGCGTATGCTGGGTCGTAATTGATTGTTCAACCAAAACGGGAATAAACGCATGTTGAAGAAGTCTCTCGCCGCTCTGGCTCTGGGTACCGCATTGTTGTCTGCTGGCCAGGCCATGGCTGCCGACTACGTAATCGACAAGGAAGGTCAACACGCATTCGTTGACTTCAAGATCAGCCACCTGGGCTACAGCTTCATCCACGGTACCTTCAAGGACTGGGACGGCACGTTCAGCTTCGATGCTGCCAAGCCTGAAGCCAGCAAGATCAATGTCGAGCTGAAAACCGCCAGCCTGTTCACCAACCACGCTGAGCGCGACAAGCACATCTCCAGCAAGGATTTCCTGGACGTTGCCAAATACCCGGAAGCCAAATTCGTTTCCACCGCAGTCAAATCGACTGGCGAGAAAACGGCTGACGTCACTGGTGACCTGACCCTGCACGGCGTAACCAAGCCAATCGTCATCAAGGCAACCTTCAACGGCGAAGGCAAGGATCCATGGGGCGGCTACCGTGCCGGCTTCAACGGTACTTCGACGCTGAACCTGAACGACTTCGGCATCAAGGGCCCAGGCCCTACGTCGCAGACGCTGGATCTGGACATCAGCTTCGAAGGCGTACAGAAGAAGTAATTGCACGCTTGATCGACAAAACGCCGACCCTTGGGTCGGCGTTTTTGTTGGTGCTGCCCAGGATCGAACGCGGAGCGTCCAAGGCTGCGCTACTACGCGGAGCGCTTATCTTCATATACAAGCCCTGAAAAGCTCGGAGGACGGCGCTTTCAGGTTTCTGCCCGCAGGGCGTGGGAGCGAACTTGTTCGCGAAAGGGCCTGTATATTCACCGAAAATGCATCGTCTGAGCTGAAGCCTTCGCGAACAAGTTCGCTCCTACGGCCTTCGGCCAGAATCAAAAACAGATTTACGTATACGCAGAGTGCGGGAGCGATCATCTCGCACGACGATCATCGATACAACAAACAAAAACGCCCCGAGCAAGTCGGGGCGTTTTCAGTGTTGCGTGGCTGTCAGCTGTCGCGGTTGCGGGTCAGCAGGGCCGGTTTTTCACCGCGTGGGCGGCTTGGCAACTGGTCCAGTTGCTCGGCAGACGGGAAGCGGTCGATCTTGGATTCCTTGTGCACGATCTTCGGCTGAGGCTGGCCGTCGCGGGGTGCGCGTGCGACCGGCTCCTGACCTTCACGTGGCAAGGGTTGCTCTTCACGTGCCGGGCGACGGCCACGTGGCTGACCATCGCGCGAGCGTGGTGCCGATGAGCCCGAGCCGTTGCGCTTTGGTGCGCCACTGCCGGAGCCGTTGCGAGCGCCACCGGCAGGGCGACCCGGATTGGCCGGGCGAGCTGCGCCGCCAGCGGCCGGTGCGGCTGCGCCAGGCGCGGCGGCAGGGCGACGACCACGGTTCTGGCCTTTGCCCTGATAAGGACTGACGTAGTCAGCGCGGTTGCCGAAGTTGTCTACTTCGTCGTCACGGAACTCGTCCGGTGCACGATCGGCTGCCGGACGCGGTGTGGCGGGTTGCGATGCACGCTGTTCGCTGCGAGGCGTGCCCTCACGAGGTTTTTTTTCGCGTGGCTGCCTTGCAGGGCGTTCGCCAGTGGCGGATGCAGCGGCAGGTTTTTCCTTGCCTTTATCCTTGCCCTTGTCGCGACGACCACCGTTGTTCTTGTCGCCATCGCCACGTGCAGGACGTGCGCCACGCGAGTTGCGAACATCCGGACGCTCACGCACTTCCGGCTTCTCAGCCTCGACTGCGGTGATGTCGAAGCCCATCAGGTCGCCGTCGGCGATCTTCTGCTTGGTCATGCGCTCGATGCTTTTGAGCAGCTTCTCTTCGTCCGGCGCAACCAGCGAAATGGCTTCACCGGAGCGACCGGCACGGCCGGTACGACCGATACGGTGCACGTAGTCTTCGTCGACGTTGGGCAGCTCGAAGTTGACGACATGCGGCAACTGATCGATATCCAGGCCGCGTGCGGCGATATCGGTCGCGACCATGATGCGTACATCACCTGCCTTGAAGTCAGCCAGGGCCTTGGTACGGGCGTTCTGGCTCTTGTTGCCGTGGATCGCGACAGCCGCAAGGCCGTGCTTGTCCAGGTACTCGGCCAGACGGTTGGCGCCGTGCTTGGTGCGGGTGAAGACCAGCACCTGTTCCCAGGCACCGACGGTAATCAGGTGCGCCAGCAGCGAACGCTTGTGGTTGGCTGCCAGGCGGAAAACCCGTTGCTCGATACGCTCGACCGTGGTGTTCGGCGGCGTGACTTCGATGCGCTCGGGGTTGTGCAGCAGCTTGCCAGCCAACGACGTGATGTCATTGGAGAAGGTGGCCGAGAACAGCAGGTTCTGACGCTTGGCCGGCAGCCGCGCGAGGACCTTCTTGACGTCATGCACGAAGCCCATGTCGAGCATCCGGTCTGCTTCATCGAGCACCAGGATTTCGACGTGGGACAGGTCGACACTGCCTTGGCCGGCCAGGTCGAGCAGGCGGCCGGGGCAGGCCACCAGGACGTCCACACCACGGGACATGGCCTGAACCTGCGGGTTCATGCCGACGCCGCCGAAGATGCAGGCGCTGACGAACTTCAGGTCGCGGGCATAGAGCTTGAAGCTCTCGTGCACCTGTGCGGCCAGTTCGCGGGTCGGGGTCAGGACCAGAACGCGCGGTTGACGCGGGCCGTGACGCTGGGATTTGTCCGGAACACCATTGGGAAACAGCCGCTCCAGAATAGGGAGGGCAAAACCGCCGGTTTTACCAGTACCGGTCTGTGCCGCAACCATCAGGTCGCGACCTTGCAACACGGCGGGAATGGCCCGCTGTTGCACGGGGGTAGGCTGGGTATAGCCGGCTGCCTCGATGGCGCGGACTAAAGCCTCGGAGAGACCGAGGGAAGCAAAGGACATGAGTAATCCTGTTCTGTTGGAGCTTAAGCTCAAGGGATGTCTTGCCTGGCGCGAATGGCGTGTAAAGACAACGCGATCCCGTCCGGTCCTGCCGGGTCTTCAGTGCATTCCGTGACGTCTGCGCTTGATGAAAATTGCGCTGTTGGCGTGAACGGATGACGATTGCAAGACCGGGCGTCCGGGCGTAAGCCTGGCGGGAAGGCTGGAGTATAACAGAGCGAGCGCAATACGCCGCTTTCCTGCTGCCCAACGGTGTATGAGGCCGCGATCCCCCGGAAACTGCCGGTCGGATCGCGGTGCCGCAGCCGTTTTCAGCGTGGCAGTTGCAGGTTGTTCCACACCGCCAGGCTCGGTTCCGCCTGGTTCAGGGTGTAGAGGTGCAGGCCGGGAGCGCCACCTTGCAGCAGTCGTTCGCACATCTGCGTGATGACTTCTTCGCCAAACGCCTGGATGCTTTGCACGTCATCGCCGTAGGCTTCCAGCTGTTTGCGAATCCAGCGCGGGATTTCCGCACCGCAGGCATCCGAGAAACGCGCCAGCTTGCTGTAGTTGGTGATCGGCATGATGCCCGGCACGATCGGAATGCTGACGCCCATCTTCTCGACACGCTCGACAAAGTTGAAATAGCTGTCGGCGTTGAAGAAGTACTGAGTGATCGCACTGTCGGCGCCGGCATTGGCCTTGTTGACGAAGTGCTTGAGGTCGTCTTCGAAATTGCGCGCCTGCGGATGCATTTCCGGGTAGGCGGCGACTTCGATGTGGAAGTGGCTGCCGCTTTCCTGGCGAATGAAGCTCACCAGGTCATTGGCGTGACGCAGTTCACCGCTGGCCATGCCCATGCCGGATGGCAGGTCGCCGCGCAGTGCCACGATGCGTTTGATGCCCGCATCCTTGTACTGCGCCAACAGGTTGCGCAGGTCATCCTTGCTGTCGCCTACGCAGGACAAATGCGGCGCAGCAGGGACTTTGATCTCGTTTTCCAGCTGCAGCACGGTATTGAGCGTGCGGTCGCGGGTCGAGCCACCGGCACCATAGGTGCAGGAGAAAAAATCGGGGTTGTACGTAGCGAGCTGACGAGCAACGGTCAGCAGCTTTTCATGTCCAGCGTCGGTCTTGGTAGGAAAGAACTCGAAGCTGAAGCGGCGTTCTTGAGACATGGGGGAGGAGGCCTCCAGCTTTTAGCTGCAAGCTACAAGCTGCAAGAGGGCTGTATGCCTGGCTCCGCAGCCTCATGCTTACCGCTCACGGCTGTGTAATAACGATAAAGAAACGAGCGTCAAGCTCAAGCTGCAAACAAGAGAAATGCACTTGCTTGCAGCTTGAAGCTTATCGCTTGCAGCTATCTATCAATAGCGATAAGCGTCTGGCTTGAACGGACCTTCGACGGTCACGCCGATGTAATCGGCCTGGGTCTTGGTCAGCTTGGTCACAACGCCACCGAAGCCGCGGACCATTTCCAGGGCCACTTCTTCGTCGAGTTTCTTCGGCAGTACTTCAACGGTCAGACGCTCGGATTTCTTGGCGGGTGCCAGGTCGGCGTACTTCTGCTCGAAGAGGAAGATCTGCGCCAGAACCTGGTTGGCGAACGAGCCATCCATGATGCGGCTTGGGTGGCCAGTGGCGTTACCCAGGTTGACCAGACGGCCTTCGGCCAGCAGGATCAGGTAGTCGTCGTTCTGTGCGTCGAACGAGCCTGGGCCGGTACGGTGGATCTTGTGAACCTGTGGCTTCACTTCTTCCCATGCCCAGTTCTTGCGCATGAAAGCGGTGTCGATTTCGTTGTCGAAGTGACCGATGTTGCACACCACAGCGCGCTTTTTCAGCGCCTTGAGCATGTTGGAGTCGCAAACGTTGACGTTACCGGTGGTGGTCACGATCAGGTCGATCTTGCCCAACAGTGCCTTGTCGATGCTCGCTTCGGTGCCGTCGTTCTCACCGTCGATGAACGGCGAAACCAGCTCGAAACCGTCCATGCAGGCCTGCATGGCGCAGATCGGGTCGACTTCGGTCACTTTGACGATCATGCCTTCCTGACGCAGGGACTGGGCCGAGCCCTTGCCCACGTCGCCGTAGCCGATCACCAGCGCCTGCTTGCCGGACAGCAAGTGGTCGGTGCCGCGCTTGATGGCGTCGTTCAGGCTGTGACGGCAGCCGTACTTGTTGTCGTTCTTGCTCTTGGTCACCGAGTCGTTGACGTTGATGGCCGGGATTTTCAGCTCGCCCTTGGCCAGCATGTCCAGCAGGCGGTGCACGCCCGTGGTGGTTTCTTCGGTGACGCCGTGGATCTTGTCCAGCATTGCCGGGTATTTCTTGTGGATGATCTCGGTCAGGTCGCCGCCGTCGTCGAGGATCATGTTGGCATCCCATGGCTGGCCATCCTTGAGGATGGTCTGCTCGATGCACCACTCGTATTCTTCTTCGGTTTCGCCTTTCCAGGCGAACACAGGAATGCCGGCAGCAGCGATGGCCGCAGCAGCCTGGTCCTGAGTCGAGAAAATGTTGCACGACGACCAGCGAACTTCGGCACCCAGGGCAACCAGGGTTTCGATCAGTACGGCGGTCTGAATGGTCATGTGGATGCAACCGAGAATCTTCGCGCCTTTCAGCGGCTGATCACCGGCGTATTTGCGACGCAGACCCATCAGGGCAGGCATTTCGGATTCGGCGATGATGGTTTCGCGGCGACCCCAGGCGGCCAGGGAAATATCGGCAACCTTGTAGTCATTGAATTCTGCGGGCGTCATTACAGCACTCATTGAGAGTCTCCATTCCATAAAAATGCGAATGGGCGCCGTTGTGCGTTTAAGGTTTGCCGGTCGAGGATCGTCCTGGCAAACAACGCCCCATCCGAGCCTGACAGGGAAAACCTGCTGCAGCGCCCCTCGGACAGGTGGCGGGAACGGTATCAAGTGTAGATGACCGTTTTGAAACGTTTGGCAGTATAGCGGTGCTCGCGATTCTTCCCAAGACTTTCTGTCGGTTTAAAGGCCATCCAATTGCCATCTGCCTGTAATAGGGTCGATGCACAGTCGCTATGACGCAGGCATGGGCGCGGGTCGCCGGCTCTGCCATCATGCAGCTATCCATCGGCCAGACGCTCAGGAGTGACCATGAATTTCCACACCCGCAAATGGGTAAAGCCCGAAGACCTCAACCCCAACGGCACGTTATTCGGTGGCAGCCTGCTGCGCTGGATCGATGAAGAGGCGGCGATCTACGCGATTGTTCAGCTGGGTAATCAGCGGGTGGTCACCAAGTACATCTCGGAAATCAACTTCGTCAGTGCCTCGCGTCAGGGCGACATCATCGAACTGGGCATCACCGCTACAGAGTTCGGCCGCACCTCGATCACCCTCAAATGCCAGGTACGCAACAAGATCACCCGCAAAAGCATTTTGACCGTCGAGAAGATCGTGTTCGTCAACCTCGACGAAGACGGCCAGCCTGCGCCGCATGGCCGGACTGAAATTCGCTACATCAAGGACCAGTTCGACGTAGAGGACTGATGCTCAGGTCGCTGAACACGCGGAGCATGGGCACGATAGTGTTCTTGCGCAAACCTGCCGTGCCTGGGCACGACAGTTACAGAGTGATCGTTCCTCACGCTCCGCGTGGGAATGCCTTTCATGACGCTCCGCGTCATCCATAAAAGCAGGGTTCAGCCCTTGGCCTGCAACTCGCGCAACCACGCCAGACCTTCGCTGGTATCGCCTTTCGGGCGATATTCGCAACCGATCCAGCCGCTGTAGCCCAGTTCGTCGATGACGTTGAACAGGTGCTCGTAGTTCAGTTCGCCCAGGTCCGGTTCGTTGCGATCCGGCACCCCGGCGATCTGGATGTGGCCGATGCCTGCAAAGTCACGACGCAGCTTGGTCGTCAGGTCGCCTTCGACGATCTGGCAGTGGTAGCAGTCGAACTGCACTTTCAGGTTGTCGGCGCCCACCAGCTTGCAGATGTCCTGCGCCTGATCCTGGCGGTTGAGGAAGAAGCCCGGCATGTCGCGGGTGTTGATCGGCTCGATCAGGATCGTGACGCCTGCGCTCTTGGCTTGCTCAGCCGCGAACGCCAGATTCTCCAGATAGACCGCCTGATGACGCTCACGCAACCCTTCGTTGGGCAGCAGACCGGCCATGACATGCACACGGTCATTGCCCAGCACCTGCGCATACTCCAGTGCCCGCTCGATACCGCTGCGAAATTCCGCTTCACGGCCCGGCAGGGTGGCAATGCCTCGCTCGCACGCGTCCCAGTCGCCCGGTGGAGCGTTGAACAGCGCCTGCACCAGACCGTTGTCGCTCAGGCGCTGCTTGAGCTCCTGCGGCGTGTAAGCATAAGGAAACAGGTACTCGACCGCGCCGAAACCGTCGGCAGCGGCTGCGGCAAAGCGCTCAAGAAAATCATGCTGCGGGTACAGCATGCTGAGGTTGGCGGCAAAACGAGGCATGTTAACTCCAGTCTTCAAAGGGTCAGACGAATGGCCAAAGCAGCAAGGTGATCACAAAGCCCAGTGTGCCGAGCAGCGTGACCAGTACGGTCCAGGTGCGCAAGCCGTCGGCGACGTTGAGGCCCGCCAGCTTGGTGAACATCCAGTAACCGGCATCGTTGATGTGCGACATGGCCAGGCCGCCACCGCCCATGGCCAGACACAGCAGGGCCAGGTGGTTGGCGCTCAGGTCCAGTGTGGCGATCAGCGGGCTGAGAATGCCTGCGGTGGTGACCAGTGCAACGGTGGTCGAGCCCTGAACGGCACGCAGCAGCAGGGTCAGCAGGAAGCCCAGCGCGAGTACCGGCAGACCGGTGTTGCGCAGCGCCTCGGAGACCACGGCACCAATGCCGGTGTCGACCAGCACCTTGCCGAATACGCCACCGGCGCCGGCAATCAGGATCACCATCGCCACACCCGGCAAGGCCGAGCCGATCACATCGGACACCTGGGTACGGCTCCAGCCGCGACGCGAGCCCAGCAGCCAGGCGCACAGCAGGGTATCGATCAGCAGCGCAACCAGAGGCGCGCCCAGCACGGTCAGCACCGCGCGCAGCGTGGAAGTGTCCGGCAACATGGTGGTGGCCAGCGTGCCCATCAGAATCAGCACGATCGGCAGCAGGATCAGCGCGATGATCAGTCCGAAACCCGGTGCGGGCGCGGGCGGCAGCTTGCTTGCCAGGCTGCTGGCGCTTTCTTCGACGCCCATTGTTCGGGTTTCGCTCGCTTCGCGCACCGCGGAGTAATCGTTGCGCGCCCAGGCTTCCAGGTCTTCGTTGGTGACGTGCGGGCCATAGACTTCGGCGCGGATGTCATCGGTCATCGGGTAAGTCTTGCGGGTCATGCGCCCCGCGACGAAGTAGCCGATCATGCATAGCACGGCAACGATCGGGATGCCCAGCATCAGCACCCGGCCCAGGTCCGCGCCCAACTGGCTGGCGGCGGCGACAGCGCCAGGATGCGGCGGCAGAAACGCATGCACGGCAAGCAATGCGGCGCACATCGGCAGCGCGAAAATCAGCAGCGGCTTGCGTGCCGCACGCGCCACGCCATAGGCTAGCGGCATGAGAATGATCACGCCGACCTCGAAGAACACCGGAATGCCGACCATGAAACCGGCAACGGTCAGCGCCAGAGGCGTGCGCCTGTTGCCGAAGCGGTTGATCAGGGTCTTGGCCAGTGCTTCGGCCCCGCCGGACAGCTCGATAATGCGCCCGATCATTGCGCCCAGGGCGATGATGATCGCGATATGGCCGAGCGTCTTGCCCATGCCGCCTTCAATGGTGGCGACCAGATCGGCCGGTTTAACACCGGCGACCAGCGCCACGATAATGCTCACCAGCATCAGGGCGACAAACGGCTGGAATTTGTACTTGAGCACCAGAAACAACAGCAGTGCGATGCCCGCACCGGCCACGACCATCAACATGAGCGGCGTCATGCCCGTGCACTCCGGTCAATGGCGGTAAAGACTGACAACGAAACAGCGGGGTAGGGATGAGTCATGCTCTCGATTCCTGTTGTTATTGTTTTCGACCGGGAGGCGCAGTGCGCCTCGCGATCACCGTGTGTCCGTTACCACCTGGCGTCGAACACCTGACGCAGCTCTTCAAGCGCCGCCGGGGCCAGCGGTGCAGGTTTGGGGTTGCTCATCAGCCACAGACGGGCAGTCTCTTCCAGTTCCTCAAGGGCATAGCAGGCCTTGGCCACCGAGCTTTCCCAGACCACCGGGCCGAGGCGCTCGAGCATCACGCCGCGCACGCTGTTGGCCAGTTCCGCCACGCGCTCGGCGACTTTCGGCGAGCCTGGACGTTCGTAAGGGATCAATGGGATATGCCCGACCTTCATGACCTGATACGGCGTCAGCGGCGGCAGAATGTCGTCTTCCTGCCACACCCCGGCCAGGGTCAGGGCGACCAGATGCGTCGAGTGCGTGTGCACCACACCACCGACCTGCGGATTGCGGTCGTAGACCTCGCGGTGCAAGGCCAGGGTTTTGGACGGCTTGCTGCCGGACACCCATTCACCGGCCAGATTGACCTTGGCGATATCGGCCGGGTCCATGCGCCCCAGGCAGGCGTCGGTCGGGGTAATCAGCCAGCCGTCGTCGAGTCGTGCGCTGATGTTGCCGGCGCTGCCAACCGTATAGCCGCGGCCATACAGCAAACGGCCGACGTCGCAGATTTCCTGACGCAGTGCGTTTTCATCGATCATCAGGCAGCCCCCGCCAGTTGCTTGAGCGCCTTGGCGAAGAAGTCGCGCGCACCGAAGTTGCCGGATTTGAGGGCCAGGGCCAGCGGTTGTGTGCCGCTGCTCACTGTGGCGGGAACGCCCGGGTCGATCTGCGCGCCGATTTGCAGCAACTGCACGCCCAGTGCCTGAACCACGGCACCGGAGGTTTCGCCACCGGCAACCACGAAACGGCGCACGCCTGCGTCCAGCAGCCCTTTGGCGATTTCACCAAGTGCAGCTTCGACCATAGCGCCGGAGCGTTCGACGCCCAGTTCTTGCTGCACGGCTTTGACTTCGTCCGGAGTGCTGGTGGCGTAGATCAATACGGTCTGCCCGGCGTCTCTGGCAAAGGCCAGCGCCTGCTCGACCACTGGCTTGCCAGCGGCCAGCTCCAGCGGATTGATGCGCAGCGCAGGGCGATCGGCTTCCAGCCAGGCCGCGACCTGACCATTGGTGGCGACCGATGCGCTACCCGCCAGTACCACTTCGCCGCCACTGATGGCGACCTGTTTGGCCGCATCGATATCGCGCAGCTTGCCCGCCTTGCGGAAGTTGCCCGGCAGGCCCAGCGCCAGCCCCGAGCCACCGGTCAGCAGCGGCAAGTCGGCGCAGGCTTCGCCGAGGGTGTACAGATCCGCATCCGACAGGGCATCGGCAATCGCCATGCTCACACCTTCGGCGCGCAGCTCGGCAATTCTGTTGCGCACGCCTTCGACGCCCTGGGCAATGCTGTCATAGCGCAACAGGCCGACCTTGTGGCTAGTCTGCGCTTGCAGCACACGCACCAGATTGGCGTCGGTCATGGGCGTCAGCGGGTGGTTCTGCATGCCCGATTCGCTGAGCAACTGGTCCTGCACGAACAGGTGACCACGGAAAATCGTGCGGCCGTTTTCCGGGAAGGCCGGGCAGGCGAGGGTGAAATCGCTGCCCAGTTGCTCCAGCAGTGCTTCGCTGACCTGACCGATGTTACCTGCAGCAGTGGAATCGAAGGTCGAGCAGTACTTGAAGAAGATCTGCTCGCAGCCGCGCTCGCGCAGCCATTCCAGAGCCGCCAGGGATTCAGCCACCGCCTCGGCGCTGGGCGTGGTACGCGATTTCAGGGCGATGACAATCGCGTCGGCGTCCAGACCGGCCGCCATCTCGGCGCTGGGGATGCCAATGCTCTGCACGGTGCGCATGCCGCCCCGCACCAGCATGTTGGCCAGGTCGGTGGCGCCGGTGAAGTCATCGGCAATGCAGCCCAGCAGCGGGCGAGCGTTATTCAGGCTCATCAGGCGCTCCTCAGGCTTTTTCTGGCTTGGCTTTCGGCAACTCGATGCCCGGGAAAATCTTGATCACGGCCGAGTCATCCTCGCGACCGAAGCCGGCGCTGGATGCCTGCATGAACATCTGGTGCGCGGTGGCCGAGAGTGGCAGCGGGAATTTGCTGCTGCGTGCGGTATCCAGCACCAGGCCGAGGTCCTTGACGAAAATGTCCACGGCCGACAGCGGCGTGTAATCGGCATTGAGGATGTGCGGCACGCGGTTCTCGAACATCCACGAGTTACCGGCACTGTTGGTGATCACTTCATACAGCGCGTCAGCATCGACACCTTCGCGCAGGCCCAGAGCCATGGCTTCGGCGCTGGCGGCGATGTGTACGCCCGCGAGCAGTTGATTGATGATTTTGACTTTCGAGCCCAGACCGTGGACGTCGCCCAGGCGATAGACCTTACCGGCCATGCCGTTGAGGATGGCTTCTGCCTTGGCGTAGGACTCGGCCGGGCCGGAGGTCATCATGGTCATCTGGCCAGCGGCCGCCTTGGCGGCACCGCCGGAGATCGGCGCATCGAGGTACAGCAGGTTCTGTGCAGCCAGACGCTCGCCCAGTTCGACGGCGAAGGTGGGCGCGACGGTGGCGCAACCGATGACCAGGCAGCCCGGACGCAGCGCGGCAATGGCGCCGTTTTCGCCAAACAGCACGGTTTCGGTCTGCTCGGCATTGACTACGACTGTGATGATCACATCGCAGGCAGCGGCCATGCTGGCCGGAGAATCACAGGCCACCCCGCCTTCCTGGGCGAATGCTTCGGTCACGCTGGTGCGCACATCACAGGCATGCACAGTGAAGCCGCTACGCAGCAACGAGCGAGCAATGCCCAGACCCATCGCACCCAGGCCGATAACGCCAACGTTTTTGCCAGTCATGCAGTAATCCTCGAAGTCAGTGCCGATGCCTGTGAAGCCGACATTCGGACTTTATTGTTCTGATCTGTGAATCGGATAGTGAATCAATGAGTAAATAATGTGAAGTATTTTTATTTTTCACAAAATTTAACATCGATAGGCTTTTTCCATCGCGCACAAAAAAGCCCCTGTGCGGGGCTTGATTGAAAACCATGATGTTCGGCGTGCTGCGCCGTCTTTCACGAATCAGAATTTCGGCACTGGCGCGCTGGTGGCGTTTCGCAGTGAGCCGCTTTCCTGACGCACGACTTCTTTGGGCTTGTACGCGCAATAACCGGGGCGCGGCCCGACTTTCGGGTGGTTGCGGCAGGTGTCCGGGCGCTTGTCATAGATGGTGCACAGGCGGCTTTTGCGGTCCAGGTACAGGCAGTCGTTGTTGCTCATGCGCTGCAAGGTGAAGATCTCGGACTTCTGGTTGTAGCGCTCGACGATGCCTTCTTTCTGCAGACGCTTGGCGATGTTCTTCGCCGGGTCGCCGCGTTCGAACTCATCGACGATGCCGATGCGGATCAGGTCCTTGATCTTCACTTCTACCGGCAACGTGCAGCAACTGGACACGCAGCCCCCGCACATGTGGCTGGAGTATTTGGCCCAGGTGTCGATGCGATCGAGTTCTGCGGCGGCGATCAAGGTGGGTTTCATTTCAGGTCAGGCTTCCGGGTGTATCGGGGCGCGCGATCATACCGGTCTGCAGCGATTTGCAGAAATCAAAAATTGCCGAAGCGACTGTCGGTCAGGTGTGGGGAGGCAGTCGGCTGCAGCGTCCGCGCCTGCCGAGCGCAGTCGGTCAGCAGGCGCGGTGTCTCAGTGGGGGCTCAGGACTTGAGCTTGTCGTCGGCCCTGAACATGCTGCGGATGCCACGAACGGCCTGGCGGATGCGGTCCTGGTTCTCGATCAGGGCGAAGCGCACATGATCGTCGCCGTACTCACCGAAACCGATGCCCGGCGAGACACACACCTTGGCTTCGGCCAACAGCTTCTTGGCGAACTCCAGCGAACCCAGGTGCGCATAGGCCTGTGGAATCTTCGCCCAGACGTACATCGAGGCCTTGGGGTTCTCGACCATCCAGCCCAGTTCGTGCAAGCCCTTGACCAGTACGTTGCGGCGTTGGCGATACTGCTCGGCAATGTCGAGCACGCATTGCTGATCGCCTTCCAGCGCGGCAATCGCCGCCACCTGCAGTGGCGTGAAGGTACCGTAGTCGTGGTAACTCTTGATCCGCGCCAGTGCATTCACCAGTTCGGGGTTGCCGACCATGAAACCAATCCGCCAGCCGGCCATGTTGTAGCTCTTGGACAGGGTGAAGAACTCCACGGCAATGTCCTTGGCACCCGGCACCTGCATGATCGACGGGGCTTTCCAGCCATCGTAGACGATGTCGGCGTACGCCAGGTCATGCACCACCAGCACGTCGTACTGTTTGGCCAGGGCCACCACGCGCTCGAAGAAGTCCAGCTCCACACATTGCGCAGTCGGGTTGGACGGAAAGCCCAGAATCATCATCTTCGGCTTGGGAATCGAGCCGCGAATGGCTTTTTCCAGCTCGTCGAAGAAGTCCACGCCAGGCACCAGCGGCACCGATCGCACCTGGGCGCCGGCAATCACGGCACCGTAGATGTGGATCGGGTAACTGGGGTTGGGCACCAGCACCGTGTCGCCCTGGTCCAGTGTGGCGAGCATCAGGTGGGCCAGGCCTTCCTTGGAACCAATGGTCACGATTGCTTCGCTTTCAGGGTCGATGTCGACCTCGTAGCGCTTCTTGTACCAGTTGGAAATCGCCCGGCGCAGGCGTGGAATGCCGCGCGAGGTGGAGTAGCCGTGGGTGTCTTCGCGCTGGGCGACGGTGATCAGCTTGTCGACGATGTGCGGCGGTGTGGCCCCGTCGGGGTTGCCCATGCTCAGGTCGATAATGTCCTCACCGCGACGACGAGCAGCCATTTTCAGCTCGGCGGTGATGTTGAACACGTAAGGGGGGAGTCGATCGATGCGCGCAAAGCGGCGCGGCGAACCTTGGTCTGCCATGAGTATCTCGCGTACGTAAGCGCCCGGAACCGTCCGAGCGACGTGGCCACATGAGGCGGCCTGGCGAGGAAGATAGATGGGCTGATAGCCTTTTGTCCATCGGGATCTGCAACGCCGTGCCAAGACCGATATTCGGACCCCACCAAACCACCCGGCGGTGTAGAATCGGCGCTATTCATCGCCAGTCATCCCCGGCGGGTTTATGAGCTCAGGCCGAGTACACGGTGATCCCGTGGTGTTCGGTTTCTTCGCTGCCTGCGGTCACTGCCGCTCGTCCGCGACGTCAATAGAAGCTCACTCCCTTCCTGATTCAGCCTTATTTTTGCCGGAGTGCTCCAATGCCTGATTACCGCTCGAAAACCTCCACCCACGGCCGCAACATGGCCGGCGCCCGTGCCCTGTGGCGCGCCACGGGCATGAAGGACGAAGATTTCAAGAAACCGATCATTGCCATTGCCAACTCCTTCACCCAGTTCGTACCGGGCCACGTCCACCTCAAGGACATGGGCCAGCTGGTCGCGCGTGAAGTCGAACGCGCCGGTGGCGTGGCCAAGGAATTCAACACCATTGCGGTCGACGACGGCATCGCCATGGGCCACGACGGCATGCTCTATTCGCTGCCGAGCCGCGAGATCATTGCCGACTCGGTCGAGTACATGGTCAACGCGCATTGCGCCGACGCCATCGTGTGCATTTCCAACTGCGACAAGATCACCCCCGGCATGCTGATGGCGTCGTTGCGCCTGAACATTCCGGTGATCTTCGTCTCCGGCGGGCCGATGGAAGCGGGCAAGACCAAACTGGCCAGCCACGGCCTGGATCTGGTCGATGCGATGGTCATCGCCGCCGACTCGACAGCCAGTGACGAAAAAGTCGCCGAGTATGAGCGCAGCGCCTGTCCGACCTGCGGGTCGTGTTCCGGCATGTTCACCGCCAACTCGATGAACTGCCTGACCGAGGCACTGGGCCTGGCCCTGCCGGGCAACGGTTCCGCACTCGCCACCCATAGCGACCGCGAGCAACTGTTCCTGCAGGCCGGCCGCACCATCGTTGACCTGTGCCGTCAGTACTACAAGGAAAACGATGATTCGGTGTTGCCGCGCAACATCGCCAACTTCAAGGCGTTCGAGAACGCCATGACGCTGGACATCGCCATGGGCGGTTCGACCAACACCATCCTGCACTTGCTGGCAGCGGCCCAGGAAGCCGAGATCGACTTCGACCTGCGCCATATCGACCGTCTGTCGCGCAAGGTGCCGCAGCTGTGCAAGGTCGCGCCGAACATCCAGAAGTACCACATGGAAGACGTGCACCGCGCGGGCGGGATCTTCAGCATCCTCGGCGAGCTGGCGCGTGGCGGCCTGCTGCACACCGACCTGCCGACCGTACACAGCAAGACCCTGGCCGAAGGCATCGCCAAATGGGACATCACCCAGACTGACGACGAAGCCGTGCACACCTTCTTCAAGGCAGGCCCGGCGGGCATCCCGACGCAGACCGCGTTCAGCCAGTCGACCCGTTGGGACAGCCTGGATGACGACCGTGAAAACGGCTGCATCCGTAGCGTCCAGCACGCCTATTCGCAGGAAGGTGGCCTGGCCGTGCTATACGGCAACATCGCCCTGGACGGCTGCGTGGTGAAAACCGCCGGTGTCGACGAGTCGATCCACGTCTTCGAAGGCAACGCGAAGATCTTCGAAAGCCAGGACAGCGCGGTGCGCGGGATTCTCGCTGACGAAGTCAAGGCGGGCGACATTGTCATCATCCGCTACGAAGGCCCGAAAGGCGGTCCGGGCATGCAGGAAATGCTCTACCCGACGTCCTACCTGAAGTCCAAGGGGCTGGGCAAGGATTGCGCGCTGCTGACTGACGGCCGTTTCTCGGGCGGTACGTCCGGCCTGTCCATCGGCCACGCCTCGCCGGAAGCGGCGGCAGGTGGCGCGATCGGTCTGGTGCGCGACGGTGACAAGGTGCTGATCGACATCCCCAATCGCTCGATCAACCTGCTGATCGACGATGCCGAGATGGCCGAGCGTCGCACCGAACAGGACAAGAAAGGCTGGAAGCCTGTCGAGTCGCGTCCGCGCAAAGTGACCACCGCCCTCAAGGCCTACGCCCTGCTGGCGACCAGCGCCGACAAGGGCGCGGTGCGTGACAAGGCGTTGCTGGACAAACTGGTACCTTGATCCGCATCGGTAGAAGGTAAAAGCAAAAGCCCGGCAGAGATGCCGGGCTTTTTGCTGCGTTTGAAAAAGCAGCGCTTACTTGCGGTCGGCAATCACCCCGATCAGCACCAGCACCACCAACAGCACCGGTGCCAGGCTGTAGTTGTTGAACTGGCTGAGGCCGCGCACTACCCACGGTGTGGCGTAGATCAGCGCCGCGCCGCTGCCCACGGCGCACAGCAGGGCGATGAGCGGGATGCGCAGGGCGCCGGTAATGCCGCTGATTCGCTGTTCCAGCCAGCCTTTGATGTCCGAGCCGAACAGCACCAGCAGGCAGCCCACCAGCGCGAGCGCGATTTCCGAGAGATTGCTGCGACTCCAGCGCGAAACGGTGGCGAGCAAGTCGAGTACGAAATCCATGCAGGGTCCTTAGATCAGAAAGTATTGCAGCAGGTCATTGAGGAACAGCTGGCCTTGTGGCGTGGCGATCAGGCGTGTCGGGTCCTGGTGCAGCAAGCCCTTTTGTTCAGCCTGTCGACGCGCCTCGGCCAGCGAATCGAGGCTTAGACCGGTTCTTTCGCGAAATAACGCAGCGTCCACACCATTTGTCAGTCGCAGTGCGTTCATCAGGAATTCGAACGGCAATTCATCGAGCGGCAACAGCTTGGAACCGGCCTGAAACGGCTTGTCCGGGTTCAGGTAATCCTTGGGCAGCCGTGTTTTCCAAGTACGGACAATGCGCCCGTCCGGGTGGCTCAGCTTGCCGTGTGCGCCTGCGCCGATGCCGATGAAATCACCGAACGCCCAATAGTTGAGGTTATGCCGCGCCGGTTTCCCGGGCTGTGCATAAGCCGACACTTCGTACTGCGCGTAGCCATGAGTGGCCAGCAACTGCTGTCCGGTTTCCTGAATGTCCCAGAGAATGTCGTCTTCGGGCAGCACCGGTGGCTGATTCCAGAACACCGTGTTGGGCTCCAGGGTCAGTTGATACCAGGACAGGTGGGTCGGCGCGAGGGCAATGGCCTGGCGCAGATCGGCCAGTGCTTCGTCCTGGGATTGATCCGGCAGGCCGTGCATCAGGTCCAGGTTGAAGTTGTCGAAACCGGCCCGGCGCGCCATGTCGGCGGCGCGAATCGCTTCGTCGCCGTTGTGAATGCGGCCCAGCGCCTTGAGTTTGGATTCCTGAAAGCTCTGAATGCCGATCGACAACCGATTGATGCCCAGGCCGCGATAGGCGCTGAACTTGGCCTGTTCGAAGGTGCCGGGGTTGGCTTCCAGGGTGATCTCGATGTCGCTGGCAAAGCGGATGCGCTGTTCGACGCCTTGCAGCAGGCGCCCCAGCGCATCGGCGCTGAACAGGCTCGGCGTACCGCCACCAAAGAAGATCGATTGCAGCTCGCGGCCGTAGACGTGCGGCAGGTCAAGGTCGAGGTCGGCGAGCAGGGCGTCGACATATTCCTGTTCCGGCAGCACCGGGCTGGCGGTGTGCGAGTTGAAGTCGCAGTACGGGCATTTGCGCACGCACCACGGAATATGGATGTATAGCGACAACGGCGGCAGGTGCGGCAGCGCAGGGCGCGGGCTCTCTGACGAGAAGCCGCTCTCGCCGAGAAACAGCGGCTGCGCAGGCGAATCGTGGGTCATTGCAGACCCAGGCGTTGCCGCAACAGGACCATGGCGCGGGCGCGGTGGCTGAGCTGGTTTTTTTCGGTCGGGCCCAGTTCGGCGCTCGAGCAGTTGCGCTCCGGTACCCAGAACAGCGGGTCATAGCCGAAGCCGTGTTCGCCGCTGGCAGCGTGCAGGATGCGCCCGTGCCACAGCCCTTCACAGAGGATCGGCAATGGGTCGTCGGCGTGGCGTACCAGTGCCAATACGCACACGAACTGCGCACCACGCTGGTCGTCCGGCACGTCTTTGAGCGCCTCCAGCAGCTTGGCGTTGTTGGCGGCATCGCCCTGACCATCGGCGTAACGTGCCGAATAGATACCCGGCGCACCGCCGAGAAAGTCCACCGCCAGCCCCGAGTCGTCGGCCAGCGCAGGCAGGCCGGACAGGCGCGCGGCGTTGCGTGCCTTGAGGATCGCATTCTCGACGAATGACAGGCCGGTTTCTTCCGGCTCCACCAGACTGAACTCGCTGACCGAGCGCAGCGTTACGCTGTCGCCGAGCATGGCCTGGAGTTCCTTGAGTTTGCCGCCATTGTGGCTGGCCAGTACGAGTTGTGTGAGGTTCATGGTTGGCCTGTCGTGGTGCTTGGAAACGGTCGATTAAACGGCAATCCTGTGGTCCGTCAGCCCGGGGCTTGTGACGCGATAGATGCCGATCTCGCCGAGCAGATTAGGCCAGAGTTTGCTGGCCCAGCCGTGACGGTGCTGCTGATCGACCGCCAGCCTGTCGAGCACCTGCGCATCGCGCTCGCGGCACAGCTCTTCGAAGTCGCCGAAGGTGCAGAAGTGAATGTTCGGCGTGTTGTACCAGGTATACGGCAGGAATTCGGACACCGGCATGCGGCCCTTGCTCGCCAGATACCAGCGGCAGCGCCAGTGACCGAAATTCGGGAAGGTGATGATGCACTGGCGACCGACGCGCAGCATCTCGTCGAGGATGCGGTCCGGGTAATGCACCGCCTGCAGGGCCTGAGTCATGACCACGACATCGAAGCTGTTGCTGGCAAAGTTGCCCAGCCCCTTGTCGAGGTCCTGCTCGATAACGTTGATGCCCTTGGCAACACACTCGGCAATGTTGGCCGCGTCGTTTTCCAGCCCGTAGCCGGTGACCTGTTTGTGGTCACGCAGCCAGGTCAGCAATTCGCCGTCACCGCAGCCCAGGTCGAGCACGCGGCTGCCTGCGGGAATCCATTCCTGAATGATTTCCAGATCGGCTCTCATGGCGTCCTCACAACGAAATTCGGTTCATGTAATTACCGAAAGCCTGCAAGTAGCGCGGAATCGGGATCAGAAAGGCGTCGTGGCCCTGCGGTGCATCGATTTCCAGGTAGCAGACGTCCTTGCGCGCGGCCATCAGCGCGTCCACCAGTTCCCGCGAGCGGGCCGGCGAGAAGCGCCAGTCGGTGGTGAACGACATCACGCAGAACCTGGCGGTGGCGTTGGCGAAGGTCTTGGCCAGGTCGTCGTTGAAGTTTGCCGCAGGGTCGAAGTAATCCAGTGCCTTGGTCA
Source organism: Pseudomonas sp. P129 (assembly GCF_020312195.1). NCBI lineage: Bacteria > Pseudomonadati > Pseudomonadota > Gammaproteobacteria > Pseudomonadales > Pseudomonadaceae > Pseudomonas > Pseudomonas sp. P129. The sequence continues at coordinate 94,983 of NZ_JAGPYS010000005.1, forward strand.
TCAACAGGTAGGTATTGGCGTCGAAACGCCCGGAAAACTCTTCGCCCTGATAGCGCAGGTAGCTTTCGACCTGGAACTCGACGCTGTGAAAGTCGTAGTTGAGTTTTTCGCTCTTCAGGCCACGGCCGAATTTCTCGCCCATCGAGTCATCCGACAGGTAGGTGATGTGCCCGACCATTCGCGCCAGCATCAGGCCGCGCTTGGGAATCACGCCGCGTTCCTGGAACGAGCCACCGTGAAATTCCGGGTCGGTGAGAATGGCCTGGCGGGCCACCTCGTTGAACGCGATGTTCTGTGCCGACAGCTTGGGCGCCGAGGCAATTGCCAGGCAATGGCGTACGCGGTTCGGATAACTGATGGTCCATTGCAGCGCCTGCATGCCGCCCAGGCTGCCGCCAATCACCGCAGCCCAGGTGTCGATGCCGAGCAGATCGGCCAGCCGGGCCTGGCTGTTGACCCAGTCTTCCACGGTCACCACCGGGAAATTGGCGCCGAACGGCTTGCCGGTGTCCGGGTCAATGCTGCTCGGCCCGGTCGAGCCGTTGCAACCGCCCAGATTGTTGAGGCTGACGACGAAAAACTTAGTGGTGTCGATCGGCTTGCCGGGACCGATACAGCTGTCCCACCAACCGGGTTTGCGGTCGTCAGCGCTGTGGAAGCCTGCGGCATGGTGATGCCCGGACAGCGCATGACAGATCAGCACGGCATTGCTGCGTGCGGCGTTGAGTTGACCGTAGGTTTCGTAAATCAGGTCATAGGCTGGCAACGAACGCCCGCAGGCCAGCGCCAGAGGCTCGCTGAAATGCGCCGTTTGCGGCGTGACCAGTCCGACAGAATCGTGAGGGAATACCGTGGGCATCGACCCTGCTCTCGCATAAATGAGGCGTAAGTCTAAAGACCGCGGGGTGCAGCGGCAATAAGGGATATTGTGAGACGCAAATCAACGGCACGATAGTTAAGGCTGTTGTAGGAGCGAACTTGTTCGCGAAGGCGTTGCTTGGGTCGATATATCCTCTTTGGATGTACCTACCCCTTCGCGAACAAGTTCGCTCCTACGGCCTACGGCCAGAATCAAAAGCGGACTTGTGTGTAACGTCGAGCATTGGAACGTTGGAACAAGAGTGCTTACATCAACAACCGCAGCACATCCGGCATGTTGCTCATAGCGGCGAGGTTGTTGATGACCAGCATGTCCAGCAGTTTGAGCACCAGGAATGCGAGGATCGGCGAGATGTCCAGGCCGCCCAGATTCGGGACGATCTTGCGGAACGGTGCCAGTGCCGGTTCGCAGATCTGGTTGACCAGTTCCGCGCCGGGGTTGTGGCTGCCCGGTGCGACCCACGACAGAATCACGCTGATGATCAGGGCAAAGAAGAAGATCTTCAGGAACAGCGCGGTCACGCCGATGATCGACCACAGCAGCAGGTGCAGCGGGTCGCCCGTGGTGCCGAACATCAGCAGCAGGGTCAGGGCCATCAGGATCATCTGCACGATGATCGCCAGCACCAGCGACGACATGTCCAGCCCGAACAGGCTGGGGATGATGCGCCGCAGCGGCTTGAGCAGCGGCTGGGTGGCGCGCACGATGAACTGGCACAGCGGGTTGTAGAAGTTGGCCCGTACCAGTTGCAGGACAAAGCGCAACAGTACGATCAGCAGGTAAAGACTGCCAAGCGTCTGCAGGACGTAAATTGCAGCGGTGTTCAATCCGATCATCGATCTGCTCCAGAAAACCCGAAAATTATTTGCCCAGTTGTTCAGCCAGCTCGGCTGCACGATGGTCTGCGGCGGTCAGTGCCGTTTCCACGAGTGCCTCGAAGCCGCCCGCCTGAAATGCCTTGATAGCCGCCTCGGTGGTCCCGCCCGGCGAAGTGACGCGACGACGCAGTTCGCCCGCGCCTGCATCACTGCCAGTCGCGATCAGGGCCGAGCCCAGCGCTGTCTGCAGGGTCAGCTTTTTAGCGATGTCCTCCGGCAGACCCAGTTTCACGCCTGCCGCTGTCATCGCTTCCATCATCAGAAAGAAATACGCCGGGCCACTGCCGGAAACGGCCGTGACAGCGTCCATGTGTTTTTCCTGCTCGACCCAGACCGCGATGCCGACCGCGGCCAGCAACGCCTCGGCCTGCTCACGCTGCTCGGGCGTGACGTTGTCGGTCGCGTACAGCCCGCTGGCACCCTGACGCAGCAGCGAGGGCGTATTGGGCATGCAGCGCACCACCGGCTGCTCGCCCAGCCATTGCGTCAGGCTGGCGCAGGTGATGCCGGCCGCGACCGAAACAATCAGCTGGTGAGGTTCGAGACCGGACTTCAAGGCCTGACAGACGGTTTTCATCATCTGCGGCTTGACTGCCAGTACCACCACGTCGACACCCTTGATGGCGTCAGCGTTGTCAGCGAATACCTGGATGCCGTGATCGTTGGCAATGCGTTCGCGGGTTTCGGCACCCGGCGCACTGGCACTGATCAGTGCCGCCTCCACGCCCTGGGCGCGCAGGCCGCCGATCAGGCTGGCGGCCATGTTACCGGCACCGACGAAGGCAATACGGGTCTTGCTCATGAAGGGGTCCTTGTGAAGAGGTTATGGCTGGCCATAGTCGCGGGCGCCAAAAAGAGCGGTGCCGATGCGCACCCAGGTTGCGCCTTGTGCAATGGCGGCTTCCAGGTCGTGGCTCATGCCCATGGAAAGTGTGTCGAGCGCCAGGTTCAACTGCTCCTGCAGCGCGCGTACGGCGGCGAAGGATGCGTCCTGCGCCGCAGGATCGTCTGTGGGCTCGGGGATGGCCATCAGGCCGCGCAACCTGAGTCGCGGCAGGGCGATGATGGCAGCGGCCAGCGCAGGCAGGTCCTGAGGCGTACAGCCCGACTTGCTGGCCTCGCCACTGACGTTCACCTGAATGCAGATGTTCAGCGGTTCAAGCGCTTCGGGGCGTTGCTCGGACAGGCGTTGCGCGATTTTCAGGCGGTCCACGGAATGTACCCAGTCGAAGTTCTCGGCGATAGCTCGCGTCTTGTTCGATTGAATGGGGCCAATGAAGTGCCAGCACAAGGGCAGGTCGCTCAGTTCGAGCTGTTTGCCCAGCGCTTCCTGTAAATAATTTTCGCCAAAATCGCGCAAGCCTGCGTTGTAAGCTTCACGCAGGTCACTGGCAGGCTTGGTTTTACTCACCGCCAGCAGGCCGACGGACGCCGGATCGCGCTCGGCGGCAAGCGCTGCGTCGCGAATTCGCTGTTCGAGCGTTGAAATGTTAGCTGCTATCGTGGACATTGATTTGCGCCAGTCAGGCTAAGGTCTGCGGCATTCTATGTGATTGAGGAGCTGTATGGATATTACCGAGCTGTTGGCCTTCAGTGCCAAACAGGGCGCGTCGGACTTGCACCTCTCTGCAGGTCTGCCGCCGATGATCCGCGTCGACGGCGATGTGCGGCGTATCAACCTGCCCCCGCTGGACGCGAAGGAGGTCAAGGCGCTGATCTACGACATCATGAACGACAAGCAACGGCAGGATTTCGAAGAGCGGCTGGAAACCGACTTTTCCTTTGAAGTGCCGGGCGTGGCGCGGTTTCGGGTCAACGCCTTCAACCAGAACCGCGGTGCTGGCGCGGTATTCCGGACCATTCCCTCGAAAATCCTGAGCATGGAAGACTTGGGCATGGGCAATGTGTTTCGCAAGATTACCGACGTGGCGCGCGGCCTGATTCTGGTTACCGGGCCGACCGGCTCAGGCAAGTCGACCACCCTGGCGGCAATGATCGACTACCTCAATAACAATAAGCATCACCATATTCTGACCATCGAGGACCCGATCGAATTCGTCCACGAGTCGAAGAAGTGCCTGGTCAACCAGCGTGAGGTTCACCGCGACACGCTGGGCTTCTCGGAGGCGCTGCGCTCGGCGTTGCGTGAAGACCCGGACGTGATTCTGGTCGGTGAAATGCGTGACCTGGAGACCATCCGCCTGGCGCTGACCGCTGCTGAAACTGGCCACCTGGTATTCGGCACGCTGCACACCACGTCAGCCGCCAAGACCATCGACCGGATCGTCGACGTGTTTCCGGCTCAGGAAAAATCGATGATTCGCTCGATGCTCTCCGAATCGCTGCACGCCGTGGTCTCGCAGGCGTTGCTCAAGAAGGTCGGCGGCGGACGCGTGGCGGCGCACGAAATCATGATGGGCACCCCGGCGATCCGTAACCTGATCCGCGAGGACAAAGTGGCGCAGATGTATTCGTCGATCCAGACGGGCGGCTCGATGGGCATGCAGACGCTGGACATGTGCCTGGCCGATCTGGTGAAAAAGGGGCTGATCACCCGCGAAAGCGCACGCGAACGCGCCAAGGTGCCGGATAACTTCTGATCACAGGGATGCTGCAGGAACGAAAAAGGGGTCTTGAACGCGTTCAAGACCCCTTTTTCAGATGCAGCCTGCAGAGCGCAGATTCAGGCCAGGATCAGCGCTGAACCACACGCATCTGCCCTGCCTGCTTGGGCAGCACACGCTTGGCAATCTTGTAGTGGCTGTTCCAATACGGTTTGTTCAGCGTATCGACAGTTACGGCCTTGCCACGGCGCGGCGCATGAACGAACTTGTTGTCGCCCAGGTAAATGGCGACGTGGTTGATGTTGCGGCTCTTGATGTTGAAGAACAGCAGATCACCGGGCTTCAGGTCCTTGCGATCCACGGTCTGACCATGACCTTGGGCCATGGCATTGGAGGTGCGCGGCAGGTCGACCTCACGGACATCCGTGTAGGCGTATTTGACCAGTCCGCTGCAGTCCAGGCCTTTGCCAGGCGTGGTGCCGCCCCAGCGATAAGGCGTGCCCACAGCCTGCAAGGCGCGCTTTACAACGGCGCTGCCTTGCTTGGCGGGGGCGGAAGCCTGCAAGGCCGCGACTTTCTTGGCGTTCTTGCGTGAAAGCGGCTTCTGGACGGCAGCGGTGGCGCCGTACTGAGTTCGGGTGGTGGTGGCTTCCTGGGGGGCATTGCGAGTCGCGAGTGCCGGTGAAGAGTGGCTTTTGGCGGTGTAGCCCGAGAAGCTCGCAGGAAGTTGTTGCTCACGATTGGTGGCGTGGGCGGCCAGAGGCATAAATAGGCAAATGGTTAGCCATGTCTTGAAAAAAGGACGCATTCGGCAGGGCTCATGGTGGTCAGCGCGCAACTTTATAACAGCTTTTTCAAAAAAACTGACCCCATTTGTCGAGCGCATCACAGTGGCATCATTGCGTTTTATGCGACAGACTCTTTCTTTTTTCGGGCTAATCCCTTTAGCGACAAGGGCTTGGCGGCATTAAACCGCCTCATGTGCCATACGTCGGAATAGGGAAACCAAGTCACAATTTTGTTATGTATTTTTTTCTATCAGCGCAAAGAGGGCAAAAATGAACGCCTATCGTTCAGACACACACAGCAAGGTCATGGGCTACCTGATGTGGATTTTCGGGGTCCTGGGAGCGCATCGCTTCTACTACGGCAAACCGGTCACCGGGACCCTCTGGTTCTTCACGTTCGGTCTGTTTGGCATCGGCTGGCTGATCGACCTGTTCCTGATCCCGTCGATGGACCGTGACGCCGACCTGCGCTTCACACCCGGCTCCACCGACTACAGCGTGGCGTGGGTGCTGCTGACCTTCCTCGGCCTGTTCGGCGTGCACCGCATGTACCAGGGCAAGTGGATTACCGGGATCATCTACCTGTTTACCGGCGGGTTGTTTCTGGTCGGCATCCTTTATGACTTCTGGACATTGAATGACCAGATCTCGATGAAGAACGCCCGACGCGGGTGAGGCTGGGACGAAGGGCTGACGCAGAGCGCGGCCCGGACACCTATCGTTCCTCACGCTCTGCTTAGGAATGCCTGTCGTGACGCTCCGCGTCACAAATCTGCGCCGCGCCGCATGCTCAAGACCGGACGCAGAGCGTCCAGAACGGCATGCCGACGCGGAGCGTCGCACGGTAGTCGAAACCCTTCGCGAACAAGTTCGCTCCCACGGCCTTCGGCCAGAATCAAAAGCGGACTTGTGCATAACGATGAGCGCTCTGTGCGGGAGCGAGAGCCCGGAGCGGGCTCAGCGGCTGTAGCTGATCCGTCCATCCACCAGTGTGTAGCGTACCGAGCCGGGCAGGCAGTGGCCGATGAAGGGGCAGTTTTCGCCTTTTGACAGCCAGGTCTCGCCGGCAACCGTCGAGGCGGCCGGGTCGAACAGGACGATGTCGGCAGGCGCTCCTGCGCTCAGCTTGCCGGCCGGCAGGCGCAGCGCGGCGGCCGGGCCGCTGCTCAGGCGGGCGATCAGGGTCGGCAGGTCCAGCAGGCCGTCATCCACCAGCGTCATGGCCAGCGGCAGCAGCAGTTCGACGCTGCTGATGCCCGGCTCCGTAGCGCCAAACGGTGCCAGCTTGGCATCGCGTTCGTGCGGCTGGTGATGGCTGGAAATCGCCTGGATGACACCGCTCTTCACCGCTTCACGCAGGCCATCGCGGTCAGCGCGGGTGCGCAGCGGCGGCTGGACGTGATAGAGGCTGGAGAAGTCGATCAGCGCCTCGTCAGTCAGAATCAACTGATACAGCGCGACATCCGCCGTTACCGGCAGACCGCGTGCCTGCGCCTGGGCGATCAGCGCCGCGCCACGCGCACTGGTCAGCTGGCTGAAGTGCGCGCGTACACCGCTCTGTTCGACCAGCAACAGGTCGCGAGCCAGCGCCACGGTTTCGGCCGTCTCGGGAATGCCCGCCAGGCCCAGGAAGCTGGCCGTCGGACCATCGTGCGCCAGACCGCCTTCGGCCAGATCACGATCCTGCGAGTTGAAAATCACCGTCAGGTCAAAGGTCGCCGCATATTCCAGCGCCCGGCACAGCGTGCGGGTGTTGCTGAAGCTGCTCAGACCGTTGCCGAAGGCTACGCAACCTGCGTCGCGCAGGGCGATCAGCTCTGCCAGCTGTTCGCCGTCCAGGCCCTTGCTCAGCGCTCCGATGGGGAACACCTTGCTGAATCCGGCCTCACGGGCGCGGTCGAGGATCAGCTCGGCCACCGCCGAGGTGTCGAGCACCGGTTTGGTACGTGGCGGGCAGCACAGGCTGGTCACGCCGCCTGCCACCGCCGCGCGGGTTTCGCTGGCGATGCTGCCCTTGCGACTGTAGCCAGGCTCGCGCAGGGATACGTTGAGGTCGACCAGGCCCGGTGCTGCGACCAGCCCGGTAGCGTCGATGGTCTGCGTGGGCTCGAAACCCGCCGGGGCCGAACCGATGGCGCTGAGTTTGCCTGCTTCGAGGTGCAGGTCAGTGATTTGATCCAGCCCGCTGACCGGGTCGATGACGCGAGCGCCGAGGATGCTGAGCTTCACTGGGCGTTCTCCTGTTCGAATTGGCGTTGTGCGTTTTGTCCGCTCATGGCCATGGACAGCACCGCCATGCGGATCGCGATACCGTAAGTCACTTGATTGAGAATCACCGAATGCGCGCCGTCGGCCACTGCCGATTCGATTTCCACGCCGCGGTTGATCGGGCCGGGGTGCATGACAATCGCATCCGGCTTCGCCGCCGCCAAACGGGCGGTGGTCAGGCCGAACAGGCGGTAGAACTCGCCTTCGCTGGGCAGCAGGCCACCGGTCATGCGCTCACGCTGCAGACGCAGCATGATGACCACGTCCACGTCCTTCAAACCTTCGTTGAGGTCGGTGTAGACCTTGACCCCGTATTGTTCGACGCCCACCGGCAGCAGGGTTTTCGGCCCGATCACGCGGATATCCGGGCAGCCCAGCGCCTTGAGCGCCAGCATATTCGAGCGTGCCACCCGTGAATGCAGGATGTCACCGACGATGGCCACCGACAGGTTCTCGAAACCGCCCTTGTGACGGCGGATGGTCAGCATGTCGAGCATGCCCTGGGTCGGGTGAGCATGGCGGCCGTCGCCGCCGTTGATGATCGCGACGTCCGGGCACACGTGCTCGGCAATGAAATGCGCCGCACCCGAGTCGGCGTGGCGCACGACGAACATGTCGGCGGCCATCGCTTCGAGGTTGCGCAAGGTGTCGAACAGCGTTTCACCCTTGCTGGTGGACGAGGTCGAGACGTTCAGCGTGATCACGTCGGCTGACAGGCGCTGGGCCGCCAGTTCAAAGGTGGTCCGGGTGCGCGTGGAGTTCTCGAAGAACACGTTGCACACCGTCTTGCCGCGCAACAACGGGACTTTCTTGACCGCCCGGGCGCCGACTTCGAGGAACGAGTCGGCGGTGTCGAGAATTTCGGTGAGCAGCTCGCGGGGCAAGCCGTCCAGAGACAGGAAATGGCGCAGCTGGCCCAGGTGGTTGAGCTGCAGCGGGCGCTTGGCGTCGAGAGGCGTCATCGCAATGGACTCTTAAAGGGCGGTGGAGAGGTCTTGAAGTTCGAGCGCCAGCGGCTCGGGGCCGGACAGCTTGATGCGTTCATTCGGTGCCAGCGACAGGGTGGCGCCGACCACGTTCGGACGTACCGGCAGTTCACCGGCGTCCAGGTCCAGCAGGCAGACCAGCGTGACACTGGCCGGGCGGCCGTAATCGAACAGTTCGTTGAGTGCAGCGCGGACGGTACGGCCGCTCATCAGCACGTCATCGATCAGCACCAGGTGCTGGCCTTCGATCTCGAACGGCAGTTCAGAAGGGCGCACTTGCGGATGCAGGCCGTTCTGGCTGAAATCATCGCGATAGAACGAAACGTCCAGGGTGCCCAGCGGAGCGGGGTTGTTCAGTGCCTTGAGCAGCGCCTGGGCAACCCAGACACCGCCAGTGCGGATGCCGATGAAACGAGGGTCGCTGATGCCGCGCTTGCTCAGGTGAGCGTTCAGGTCAGTGGCCATCTGACGAATCAGTTCGGCGGGATCGGGCAGGCTCATGGTTGCTCCTTAGAGGCTCGGGCAGCGTCGGTCCGTGGCGCGATGCTCAAGCGATAACGTGGAATCCGGGTATCTCGAAGCGATAAAGGCAGAAAAAGTCACACATTCAACAGTTCGGGGTGCTCGTCCAGCCAGCCTTGCAGCAAGAGTGCAGCGGCAATGGCATCCACCGGGTTGTCGCGATAGCTGCCTTTCTGGCCGCCGCGCGCCATGCGCTCGCCCTTGGCTTCGAAGGTGGTCAGGCGTTCATCATGGGTGTAGACCGTTACACCAAAGCGTCCGTTGAGCTTGCGCGAAAACTTTTCCGCGCGCGCGCTCATGTCGCTGGGCGTGCCGTCCATGTTCAAAGGCAGGCCGACCACGATCGCATCAGGTTTCCACTCGTTGATCAGCGCCTGGACCTTGTCCCAGTCCGGCACGCCATTCTGCGCCTTGAGCGTACAGAGTTCACGCGCCTGACCGGTAATCGCCTGGCCGACCGCAACGCCGATCTGTTTGGTGCCGTAATCAATGCCCAGCAGCAGCCGTAAGGCGGCCATCAAGCGTGCCCTGCCTGGGTCGAGATCAGGTTGAGATTGATACCCAGGCGTCTGGCGGCAGCCTCCAGACGCTGGTCGCTGTCGACATCGAACAGGATGGCCGGGTCGAACGAGCAGGTCAGCCAGGCGTTGTCGGCCATTTCAGCATCCAGTTGACCGGCATCCCAGCCCGCGTAGCCCAGAGTGATCACATTTTGATCAGGCCCGTAGCCATCGGCGATGGAGAACAGCACATCCTGCGAGGTCGACAAGGAAATCCCGCCCGGAAGATTGACCGTTGCCTGAAAGGTCTGGCCGCTGGGATGCAGGACAAAGCCCCGATCGGTCTGCACCGGCCCGCCGGTATGAATGACGATGTCCTGGCAGTGTCTCGGCGCCGGCAGTTCCGGTCGCAGTTGTTCGAGCACATCGGCCAGGGTCAGGCTTTGCGGGCGGTTGATCACCAGCCCCATGGCGCCATTGGCGTTGTGCTCGACAATGTAGGTCAAGGTCTGAGCAAAGTTCTCATCGTGCATGTGAGGCATGGCGATGAGGAAATGATGCTTGAGATAACTCGGAGAGACTTTTTTCATGAGCCCTAGTTTGGCGTTGCCTTGCCCGGCTGACAACTGACACGTGTGGGTGTCGAGCATCGGCTGGCAAAAAGTTCAGTTGCTTGACAGCTTGTCTCCGCGTGCAAATTTCCAGGTGCGAATGATCTCCAGTCGATCGATATCCGCCAGATCACCGGTGAACGGCGCAAAAGGCGCCGCCAGACGCACGATTCGTTGTGCGGCCTGATCCAGCAAAGGCTGTCCTGAAGATTCGAGCACCAGCACTTCATACAACGAGCCGTCCCGATTGATTGACACAAGAAGTCGCAAATTACCGTAGATCTGCTTGCGTCGTGCTTCCTCAGGATAGTTCAGGTTTCCGACCCGCTCGACCTTCTTGCGCCAGTCATCCTTGTACCAGGCACCTTTGTCGCGCATGGTCGAGGCCGCATTGAGGCGATGGATCTTCGGGCGCTTGGCGTAAAGCTGCTGTTCGGTCGACAGTTCGGCTTCGAGGCTGGCGATTTCGTTGCTCAGTTCCGAGCTGTCGAAGGTCGGTGCGGCCTTGGTGGTGGGCTCGGGCTTGACCTCATCGCGCTTGGCAACGGTTTTCTGCTGGCTGGGCGCGGTGGTCGCAACGGCCGTCTTTGGCGCTTCCTGTTTGACCACCGGCTTGCTGGCTGGCGGCGGGGTGACCTTGTTGACCTTGGTGTCCTGATAGGGCGCCAGCTCAGTGGTCTTGAGCGTTTCGGCCTTGTCCAGGGTGCCGCTGCCCTGCTGATCGTCTTGCGCCAGAAAGTCAGCCTGTTTGGGCTTTTCTTCGCTTTTGAAGGTGGCCAGGGTGATTTCCAGCGTCTGCGAGATCTGCTCCGGCTTTACATAGGTGAACCCCACGCCAAGGATCACCGCGAGGTGGATCAGCGCCGCGATCATCATGGTAAAACCCAGGCGATCGGCAGGGCGCACACCGGCGTTGGCGAGTTCCAGGGGGAGGTCGTTGTTGGCCATGGATGTCATTGGCGGTTCAGCATCTCGTCAGCCTGCATGTCAAAATCCGTGTCGTGTTACAGGTGGCGCATGATAACGCAATGTACCGCGCCGCTCTGCTGCGGATCGGACGAAGGGAATCGATCCGACGCCGTGGCGCACGGTGTTGCCCGTGGCCAGCGGCGTCAGCGGCAGATCAGCCCTTGCGCGCTTGCAGCTTCTTCTCGATCGCGTCCATCAGCAGGCCACCAATGTTGGTGCCGAAGGCGTTGTCGATCTCGCGGATGCAGGTCGGGCTGGTGACGTTGATTTCGGTCAGGTGCTCACCGATCACGTCGAGTCCGACGAACAGCAGGCCTTTTTCACGCAGGGTCGGGCCGATCTGTTCGGCGATCCAGCGGTCCTTGTCGCTCAATGGACGGGCCTCGCCACGTCCGCCTGCCGCGAGGTTGCCACGCGTTTCGCCGGCTGCCGGGATGCGCGCCAGGCAATACGGAACCGGTTCGCCATCGACCATCAGAATGCGCTTGTCGCCGTCCTTGATGGCGGGCAGGTAACCCTGTGCCATGATTTGCTGCGTGCCATGGGCGGTCAGGGTTTCGAGGATCACCGACAGGTTCGGATCGCCCGCACGATGGCGGAAGATCGATGCGCCGCCCATGCCGTCCAGCGGCTTGAGGATCACGTCGCCGTGCTGTTCGGCGAATTCGCGAATGATGTCCGCGCGGCGGCTGACAAGCGTCGGCGGCGTGCACTGCGGAAACAGCGTGGCGAACAGCTTCTCGTTGCAGTCGCGCAGGCTCTGCGGCTTGTTGACCACCAGGACGCCGGCACGCTCGGCCTGCTCCAGCAGGTAGGTGGCGTAGACGAACTCCATGTCGAACGGCGGATCCTTGCGCATCAGGATCACGTCCAGATCGTCGAGACCTGCGTCGACTTCGGCTTCGAACTCGAACCACTTGGCCGGATCGGCAAACACCTTGAGCGGCTTCATGCGTGCGCGGGCCTGGCCGGCGTTCTGATACAGGTCTTTCTGTTCCATATAGAACAGTGACCAGCCGCGTTCCTGGGCGGCAAGCAGCATGGCCAGCGAGCTGTCCTTTTTATAGGAAATGCGCTCAATGGGGTCCATGACAATCCCTAGGCGAACGCTCATGGGCAATATCCTCTGATCGGTAAGGGCCGCAACGGCCGTAAAATTGGCATCAGGGTGGCGCTCCGATTGCTCCCGGTCAAGGGGCAGGCCTGCCGCGATGCACCAGGGTGCACTTTATGGATTGCGTCTGGAGAGTGTGCTAAAAAGGCTCGGCATCCGGTCTTCGGTCCCAGTCGATCAACGAAGCGATACGGTCAGGCTCCCAGTGCCTCGCAGAATGCGCAAAAATTCGCTGCGGCGATGGAAGAGCAGCTATGGAACAACACGCCTCCGCCCTGAAGGTCATGGTCATCGATGATTCGAAGACCATCCGCCGCACCGCCGAAACACTGCTCAAGAACGCAGGCTGTGAAGTCATCACTGCGATAGACGGTTTCGACGCGCTGGCCAAGATTGCCGATAACCACCCGCGAATCATATTCGTCGATATCATGATGCCGCGTCTGGACGGTTATCAGACCTGCGCGCTGATCAAGAACAACCGGGCATTCAAGTCGACGCCGGTCATCATGCTGTCCTCCAAGGACGGCCTGTTCGACAAGGCCAAGGGGCGGATTGTCGGGTCCGATCAGTTTTTGACCAAGCCTTTCAGCAAGGAAGAACTGCTCAGCGCGATCAAGGCTCATGTGCCGGGCTTCGTTGCAGCAGAACAACACATATCATGACGCCCGCGCCTGATGTAGCGCGCTCGTAATCTGACGGGGAACACCCATGGCTCGAATATTGATCGTCGATGACTCGCCGACTGAAATGTACAAACTCACCGGCATGCTGGAAAAGCACGGTCATGAAGTGCTCAAGGCCGAAAACGGCGCTGATGGCGTGGCCCTGGCCCGTCAGGAAAAGCCTGATGCCGTGCTGATGGACATCGTCATGCCGGGGCTCAACGGCTTTCAGGCCACACGCCAGCTGACCAAGGATCCTGACACCACCAATATTCCGGTGATCATGATCACCACCAAGGATCAGGAAACCGACAAGGTCTGGGGCAAACGCCAGGGCGCGCGGGATTACCTGACCAAGCCGGTGGACGAAGAAACCCTGATGAAAACCCTGAATGCGGTGCTGGCCGGCTGATCGCCGGAATCGCCATGGCCGAGCCGCGCACCGCTTTTGAACTGCTTCTGGATATGGATCGACGCTGTCGTTCGCTGGCGGCGGGCCTGCCGCTGCAGGAAGCCCATCAGCAGGACTGGGTCGGCATCGGCTTTCGTATGGGCGAGCAACGGTTTGTCGCGCCGATTGGCGAGATCGCCGAGATCCTTCACGAACCCCATCATGCGGTAATGCCCGGTGTGAAGTTCTGGGTGGCCGGTATTGCCAACTTGCGCGGTCGGTTGTTGCCACTCATGGATCTGTGCGGGTTTTTCGGCCACGAACTGGTGCCGGTGCGCAAACAGCGACGGGTGCTGGTGGTCGAGCACCATGATGTATTTGCCGGTCTGCTGGTCGATGAAGTGTTCGGCATGCAACGTTTCAGTCAGTTGAGCCTCATACCCCAGACCCCGCAGGACATGGATCAGCGTATGGTGCCGTTCCTGCGCGGGCAGTTTATCCGCGAGCAGGCGTGGCTGATCTTCAGCCCGTGGGCGCTGGTGCAGTCTGCGGATTTCATGGACCTGGCTTCCTAGCATGTCGGGCCTGGTGTGTTTCACAATTGATCCAGGCGGGGGCCTGATTAATGAGTAGTACAGACCGGTCAAGGGAAGGCGCAAGAAGCCGGACGCAGATTATTCTGCTGTTCGTGGCGCTTATCGTTTTCATCATGTTGCTGTTCGCCAACTTCGCCTACCTCAACACTCAGTCCAACTACGACAAACAGTACATCGGGCATGCCGGTGAGCTGCGCGTGCTGTCGCAACGCATCGCGAAAAACGCCACCGAAGCGGCTGCCGGCAAAACCCAGGCGTTCAAATTGCTGGCCGATGCGCGCAACGATTTCGACGTGCGCTGGGGCTACCTGAGAAAAGGCGACCCGGCCACCGGCCTGCCTGCGGCACCCGAGCTGATACGCGACGAATTGCGCACCGTGCAACGTGACTGGGAAGGGCTGCGCAAGAGCACCGACGTGATTCTGGCCAGTGAACAGACCGTCCTGTCGTTGCATCAGGTGGCGGCAACGCTGGCCGAAACCATTCCGCAATTGCAGGCCGAATACGAAAAAGTCGTCGAGAGCCTGCTGCAAAGCCGTGCTCCTGCCGCACAGGTGGTGGTTGCGCAGCGCCAAGCGCTGCTCGCAGAACGGATTCTCGGCTCGGTCAATACCGTGCTGGCCGGTGATGAAACGGCTGTGCAGGCCGCCGATGCCTTTGGCCGCGACGCCAGCCAGTTCGGTCGTGTGCTCAACGGCATGCTGGAGGGCAACGCCACGCTGCGCATATCCCAGGTCGAAGACCGCGATGCGCGCGCGCGGCTGGCGGAGATCGCCGAACTGTTCGAATTCGTCTCAGGCTCGGTGGACGAGATTCTCGAGACTTCGCCCGAGCTGTATCAGGTGCGCGAGGCGTCGGGCAACATCTTCAACACCTCACAGACCCTGCTGGATGAAACCTCGGTACTCGCCAACAGCCTGGAAAACCTCGCCAAGCGCCGCACCGTGAACACCGTCGGCGGCTATGTGCTGGGCTTGCTGGCACTGGCGTCGATCATCCTCATCGGTCTGGTCATGGTGCGCGAGACCAATCGCCAGCTGCGCGAAACCGCGCAGAAAAGCGAGCGCAACCAGACAGCGATCATGCGCCTGCTGGACGAGATCGAGAACCTCGCCGACGGCGACCTGACGGTCACCGCCTCGGTGACCGAGGACTTCACCGGGGCGATTGCCGACTCCATCAATTATTCCATTGACCAGTTGCGCGAGCTGGTGGTGACCATCAACCTGACCGCCGAGCAAGTGGCGGCTGCGGTGACCGAAACCCAGGCGACGGCCATGCAATTGTCGGCTGCCTCTGAGCACCAGGCGTTGCAGATCAGTGCCGCTTCGACGGCGATCAACGACATGGCCGCGTCCATCGATCAGGTTTCGACCAACGCCTCGGAGTCCTCGGCCGTTGCGGAGCGCTCCGTGACAATTGCCAATAAAGGCAACGAGGTCGTGCAAAACACCATTCACGGCATGGACAACATTCGCGAGCAGATTCAAGACACCTCCAAGCGCATCAAGCGTCTGGGCGAGTCCTCCCAGGAGATTGGCGACATCGTCAGCCTGATCGACGACATTGCCGACCAGACCAATATCCTGGCCTTGAACGCCGCCATTCAGGCGTCGATGGCCGGTGATGCCGGACGAGGGTTTGCCGTGGTGGCTGACGAAGTGCAGCGCCTGGCCGAGCGTTCGTCGTCTGCGACCAAGCAGATCGAAACGCTGGTCCGGGCCATCCAGAACGACACCAACGAGGCGGTTATCTCCATGGAGCAGACCACCAGCGAAGTGGTGCGCGGCGCCCGGCTGGCGCAGGACGCCGGTGTGGCGCTGGGGGAAATCGAAGGGGTGTCCAGGGTGCTGGCCGAACTGATCGAAAGTATCACCGACGCTGCCCACCAGCAGGCCGAGTCTGCCGGGCAGATTTCGCAGATCATGACCGTCATTCAGCAGACCACTTCGCAGACCACCTCGGGCACATCGGCCACCGCCGAAAGCATCGGCAACCTGGCGAAAATGGCCAGCGAAATGCGCCGCTCGGTATCGGGTTTTGCCCTGCCGTCATCGAAGAAAGCCGGATGATGTACCGCACATGAACAACCTTGATTGGGTAACGGACGGTACTCGTCATGGCTGATCGTCACGATTACGTAGCTCTTGAATGGCTGAAGGGCGAAATCGCCGAAACGCTGCGCCAGGCCCGTCAGGCGCTGGACGGGTTCATCGAAGACCCGGCCAACGCTGCGGCGATGGCCGAGTGCCTGAACCTGGTGCATCAGGTTCACGGCAGTCTGCAGATGATCGAGTTCTATGGCGCCGCGTTGCTGGCCGAGGAAATCGAGCAACTGGCGTTGGCGGTCCAGCAGAACCGCGTCAGCCATCCGATCGAGTCCGAGCAACTGCTGATTCAGGCCATGAGTCAGTTGCCGGTTTACCTGGAACGCATTCATTCCGCGCGCCGCGACCTGCCGCTGGTGGTCTTGCCACTGCTCAATGACCTGCGCAGTGCGCGGGGCGAAAGTCTGCTCTCGGAAACCAGCCTGTTCGCCCCGCAACTGGTCGTCGTGCCGGCGCTTGATGAACAAGAGCTGGCGCGGCGCAATACCCCGGAATTGCCCAACCTGCTGCGCAAACTGCGCCAGACCCTGCAGGCGGCGCTGGCCGGCCTGATGCGCGAGCAGGGCGTGCAGACCCAGCTCGGCTACATGGCCAAGGTGTTTGCCCGGCTTGAGCAGTTGTGCGAAGACGCGCCGCTCGGTGCGCTCTGGCGGATCGCCTCGGCACTGGTCGAAACCATGCTCAACGGCAACTTCACCAACAGCCCGGCGCTGCGCAGCCTGTTGAAGGACGCCGACAAGGAACTCAAGCGTCTGGCCGAGCAGGGCGTCACCGGCATCAATCAGCCCGCCCCCGAAGAGCTGTTGAAAAGCCTGCTGTTCTATATCGCCAAGTCCGACAGCCTGGCGCCGAAGATGCTCGACCTCAAGGATCAGTACGCGCTGGCCGACGCCTTGCCCGGCAACGACGTGGTCAACGAAGAGCGCGCCCGCATGGCCGGTCCGGACCGTGACGCCATGCGTTCGGTGATCGTGGCCTTGTGCGAAGGGCTGGTCAGGGTCAAGGAGCGGCTCGACGTGTTCGTGCGCGGCGACCGTCAGCATGTCAGCGAGCTGAACGCGTTGCTGCCGCCGTTGCGGCAGATTGCCGATACCCTGGCGGTGCTGGGTTTCGGCCAGCCGCGCAAGGTGATCATCGACCAGCTTTCCGTCGTCCTCGGTCTGGCGCAGGGGCAGCGCGAGCCCAGCGACGCGGCGCTGATGGATGTCGCGGGGGCCTTGCTCTACGTCGAATCGACCCTTGCCGGCATGGCGGGCAGTCACGAGCAGGTCAGCCGCGAGGAAAGCCGCCTGCCGACCACCGACCTGACGCAGATTCATCAACTGGTGATTCGCGAAGCCCGCACGGTGTTGCAGCAGGCCAAGGACGTGATCCTCGATTACATCGACGGCGCGTGGGACCGACAGCGCCTCGATCCGCTGTGCGCGCTGATCGTCCAGGTTCGTGGCGCGCTGGCGATGATCCCGCTGGCCCGTGCTGCCAGCCTGCTGGCTGCCTGCAACGAATACATTCAGGAACACCTGCTGGTGGACGAAACCCGTCCCACCTGGGTTCAGCTCGATTGCCTGGCCGACACCATCACCGGTATCGAGTATTACCTGGAGCGCATGCTCGAAGACCATCAGGCGCCGGGCGACCAAGTGCTGGACATGGCCCAGCAAAGCCTGGCACGGCTGGGCTATACGCCTGCTGCGGACACCCTCGAAGTGCCGTTGCTCGAAGAGATCATCACTCAGGACGAGTTGCTGGAACTGGATGACCGCAAGGCGCTAGTCAGCCCCACGCAAACCATTGCCCAGGTCCTCGCCAGCCCGGTCTCGGCCGTTAACCCGCCCGCCCGTAACGTCCCCACCAGCCTGTTGCCGCCCTCGGCCGGGGAAGAGGCGGTGGACGACGAGTTGCGCGATGTGTTTCTCGAAGAGGCCGACGAGGTGCTCGACGCGCTGCGCGAGTACCTGCCGCGCTGGTTCACCTCGCTCGGCCGCGACGGCCATTGGGACAGCACGGCGCTGACCGAAGTGCGTCGTGCGTTTCATACCCTCAAGGGCAGCGGCCGGATGGTGCGTGCGCTGATCCTCAGCGAACTGGCCTGGTCGGTGGAAAACCTGCTCAACCGGGTGCTGGAAGGCGATGTGCTGCCGGGCCTGGAAGTGCAGCAACTGATGAGTGAAGTGCAGGCGCTGCTGCCGTCGGTCATCCGCGATTTTGCCGAAGATGCGCAGTGCCAGCGCGACGATGTCGACCTGTTGGCGGCTCGCGCCCATGCGTTGGCCAATGGGCTGGAGCCACCGACGCTGCCGGCCGTGGATGATCCTGCGCCAGGCAAACCTGTTGCCGACGAACCGCTCGATCCACAGTTGCTGGAGATTTTCCGTCAGGAAGCGCTCGGCCATCTGAATACCCTCGGCCGCTTCCTCGACAATGCCGAACAATCAGCGTCGCCGGCGATCAGCGACGCGGTGCTGCGTGCGTTGCATACGCTCAAGGGCAGCGCGCACATGGCCGGGGTGCTGCCGATTGCCGAACTGGCCAGCCCGCTCGACCAGTTAGTGCGTGAATACAAGGCTAACCTGATCGATATCGGTTCACCGGAGCTCGTCCTGCTGCGCAGCGCCGAACCGTTGCTGCACAAGGGCCTCGAACAACTGGACAGCACGCCGCTGGCCGATATTCCGGGCGCCGCGCCGCTGATCGAGGCTGCCCTGGCGATGCTCAACGACCGCCTCACCGTGGTGCTGCGTGAGTCGGACAGCGGCCTGCGTATCAAGCGCAACCCCACGCTGCTCGCCAGTTTTCTGGCCGAAGGCATGGACATCGTGCTGGATGCGGAAAACCTGCTGCGGGGCTGGCGGCAGCACCCCGGCGAACGCCAGGAACTGAGCGCGCTGCTCGACGAGCTGACCACCCTCGGTCATGGCGCGCATCTGGCCGACCTGCCGCAGGTCGATGAGCTGTGCGAAGCCTTGCTCGACCTCTACGGCGCGGTTGAGGAAAGCAGTCTGGCAGTCAGCGAGCGCTTTTTCGATGTGGCAGAAAATGCTCACGAAGCGCTGATCAACATGCTTGATCAGGTGGCCGCTGGCCAGGATGTCGAGCCACGTCCCGAATGCGTGCGTGCCTTGAACCAGTTGCTGGATCAGGCGCTTGACCCTTCGGCGACCGGGCTGGTCAAGAGCGACGGCCACCGCACCTTGAGCGTTACCGAGCTCAACGCCGCCACCGCGCAGCTGGCCAGCGAGGCCGGGCACACTGAGACTGAAGTTGCCGGGCCGGACGACGAAATCGTCGAGATATTTCTGGAAGAGGCCGTCGATATCCTCGACAGCGCCGGTCAAGCCTTGCAGCGTTGGCTGGCCGATCCGGAAAACCCTGCGCCGCTGGCCTCCTTGCAGCGCGACCTGCACACCCTCAAGGGCGGTGCTCGGATGGCTGAGGTGGCCGAGGTGGGCGACCTGGCCCACGAACTGGAAAACCTCTACGAGGGATTGATCGACCGGCGCTTCAACCATTCGCCGACGCTGGCCGAGCTGCTGCACGAGAGCCACGACCATCTGGCCATTCTGCTTGAGCAGCTGTATCGGCAGGAAGCGCTCAGCGACCCTTCGGCTTTGATCGAGGCGCTGCGCAGCTGCCGCACGCTCGAGAGCGCCGGGCCCGAGGTGCAGGCCTCGCCTGCCGCCAGTGAAGATCCTCCAGAGCATGACACCGAGCTGCGTGAAGTCTTCCTCGAGGAAGGTTTCGACATCATGGAAAGCTCGGGCGCAGCATTGGCGCGCTGGCAGGCCGATCCGCACAACATGCTGGAAGTCGAAAACCTGCTGCGCGACCTGCACACCCTCAAGGGCGGCGCGCGGATGGTGGAAATTGCTCCGATAGGCGATCTGGCCCACGAGCTGGAGACGCTTTACGAGGGGCTTTCCGCCGGCAGCCTGCAGCCCGCGCCGTTGATGATGGGGCTGTTGCAGAGCGGTCAGGATGTGCTGGCCGACATGCTCGATGCCGTGCGCAGTGACAAGCCGCTGCCTGACGCGACCTTGCTGATTGAGAGCATTCGCAGACTGGCCACCGACGAGCCGTCGGGCGCACAGCTGGCTGCGCAGGACCCGGAAGTCCATCCGGAGTCTGTCGTAGCCGTGGCCCCGGTCGCCGAGGGCGAGGTCGAGCGCAGTGGCCCGGAAATGGTCAAGGTGCCTGCCGAGCAACTGGAAGACCTGGTCAACCTGGCCGGCGAAACCTCCATTTTCCGCGGACGTATCGAACAGCAGATCATTGATTCACAGATCGCCCTGGTAGAGATGGAAACCACCATCGAGCGGATGCGCGATCAGTTGCGTCGTCTGGACATGGAAACCCAGGGGCGCATTCTCAGCCGTGAGCAGGTCCAGGCCGAGCGGTTGGGCTATGAAGAGTTCGACCCGCTGGAAATGGACCGTCATTCGCAGTTGCAGCAGTTGTCACGCGCCCTGTTCGAATCGGCGTCCGACCTGATGGACCTCAAGGAAACCCTCGGCGCGCGCGCCCGCGACGCGGAAACGCTGCTGTCGCAACAGGCCAGGGTCAACACTCAGCTTCAGGAAGGCCTGATGCGTACGCGCATGGTGCCGTTCGAGCGACTGGTGCCGCGCCTGCGTCGCGTGGTGCGCCAGGTGGCCTCGGAACTGCACAAGAAGGTCCATTTCGAGGTGGGCAACGCCGACGGTGAAATGGACCGCAACGTGCTGGAACGAATGGTCGCGCCACTCGAGCACATGCTGCGCAACGCCGTTGATCACGGGCTTGAAAGCACTGAAAAACGCATCGCCGCCGGTAAGCCGGAACAAGGCCATATCAGTCTGGAACTGATGTACGAAGGCGGCGATATGGTCATCGAATTGAGCGATGACGGTTCCGGTGTCGACCTCGCTGCGGTACGCCGCAAGGCCATCAAGCGCGGCATGATCCATCCGGATGCCGATCTGTCCGACCATGAAGTGTTGCCGTTCATTCTGCAGGCGGGGTTTTCCACCAGCGAGATCATCACCCAGATTTCCGGCCGTGGCGTGGGCATGGATGTGGTGCACGCCGAGGTCAAGCAACTGGGCGGTTCGATGGTCATCGACTCGGTGCCGGGCAAGGGCACGCGCTTCCGTATTCGCCTGCCGATTTCGGTGTCCGTCAACCGGGCGTTGATGGTGACGTGCGGCGAAGAACAGTATGCGGTGCCGCTCAATACCGTCGATGGCATCGTGCGCGTCATGGCCAATGAGCTGGACGGCTATTACCAGACCAGCCCGCCGCGCTATCAATATGGCGGGCGCAGTTACGAGTTGCGCTATCTGGGCGAGTTGCTGGGCAGCAGTCCGCCCAGGCTGGCCGGGCAATTGCAGCCGCTGCCGGTGTTGCTGGTGCATCTGCAGGATCAGTGGGTGGCGGTGCAGGTCGATGCGCTGGCAGGCTCGCGCGAGATCGTGGTCAAGAGTCTTGGCCCGCAGTTCTCCAGGGTGCAGGGCATTTCCGGTGCGACCATTCTGGGTGACGGCCAAGTGGTGCTGATTCTTGATCTGATGGCGCAGATTCGTAACTTGCAGGGCTTGCCTTTCCGAGGGCTTATGGCGCCTGCCTATCACGAAGTCGAGCACGCCAGACCGTTGCTGGTGATGGTGGTGGACGATTCGGTGACG
This sequence comes from Pseudomonas sp. P129, assembly GCF_020312195.1. Lineage (NCBI taxonomy): Bacteria > Pseudomonadati > Pseudomonadota > Gammaproteobacteria > Pseudomonadales > Pseudomonadaceae > Pseudomonas > Pseudomonas sp. P129. The sequence goes on from NZ_JAGPYS010000005.1 coordinate 116,483, forward strand.
GTGCGCAAAGTTACCAGCCGTCTGCTGGAACGCCACGGTATGCACGTGCTGACCGCCAAGGACGGTGTTGATGCCATGACCCTGTTGCAGGAGCACACCCCCGACATCATGCTGCTCGATATCGAAATGCCGCGCATGGACGGCTTTGAAGTGGCCAGTCAGATCCGCCAGGACGAACAGCTCAAGGACCTGCCCATCATCATGATCACCTCCCGATCGGGCCAGAAGCATCGCGATCGGGCGATGGCGGTAGGCGTCAACGAGTACCTGAGCAAGCCGTATCAGGAAACCGTGTTGCTGGAGAGCATCGCTTACTGGAGTCAGGCGCATGTCTGAAGGCACGTTCCAGACCAGTCGTCTGACCAGCCTGACCGGCTTGCTGGTGCCGTTGAGTGACCGGCATCTGCTGCTGCCCAACGTCGCGGTCGCAGAGTTGATCGATTACCAGGATTGCAGCGCAGAGCCGGGCGCCCCCGAGTGGTATCTGGGGCCGATCATCTGGCGCGAACTGACCTTGCCGCTGCTCAGCTTCGAAGCCGCCTGCGGAGGCCGCACACGTGTCGGCGGCCGAGCCCGGATCGTGGTGCTCAACGCACTGGGCGGACGCAACGACGTCAGGTTCATCGCCCTGCTGACCCAGGGCATCCCGCGCTCGTGCAAGGTCGACAGCCAGTTGAGCTACGTCGACGTCCCGCTGGCCGAACTGGAACTGGCCGCCGTACAGATCGGCGAAACCATAGCCCGCATTCCCGACCTCGAAGGGCTGGAGCAATGGCTGGTGGATGCAGGGCTGTCGTAGTTAAAGAGGACGCGGAGCGTCCAGAACTGCATGCGACGCGGAGCGCCGCACGATAGTTAGATGGTGTTCTTGCGGGCGCCTATCGTTCCTCACGCTCCAGCGTGGGAATGCCTTTCGTGACGCTCTGCGTCACAGATCTGCGCCGCACCGCACACTCAAGGCAGGACGCGGAGCGTCCAGAACTGCATGCGACGCGGAGCGCCGCACGATAGTTACAGGAGAGCGTCCAGAACGGCATGCCTACGCTGGAGCATGGCCACGATAGGGGTCAAATGCCTCACGACGAACAGCTGATTTCCAGGTGCTTGCCCCAGTCCGGCGGGCGTTGGGCGTAGCCTTGCATGCCGGGCTGTTCGGTGAAGGGGGTGCAGAGCACCTGATGCAGGCGGCGTACTTCTTCGTAGTCGCCTTTTTCCGCAGCAGCGATGGCGTTCTGCGCCAGGTAGTTGCGCAGGATGTACAGCGGATTGACTGCATGCATGCGGGTCTGACGCTCCTGCTCGGTGCCGTTGTCCTCAAGGGCAATACGCGCTTGATACGCTTGCGCCCAGCCATCGAAGCCCTTGATATCGACAAAGTCGTCACGCAACGTGCGCAACGCCTCGGCGGCTGGCTGATCACCCAGGCGGCGGAAGAACAGGGTGTAATCCACGCCGCTGTTCTGCATCAATTTCAGCAACTGGCTGACCAGTTGTTCATCCTGCTCCTGAGCAACGGTCAGGCCCAGTCGGCGGCGCATCAGGTCCAGGTAGTGGGCCTGATACAGCGGCAGGAACAAACCGATGGCCTCACGCAGCGCTTCCACGCTGATGAACGGGGTCAGCGCCTGTGCCAGCGCGCTGAGGTTCCATTGCGCGATAGGCACCTGATTGCTGAAGGAGTAGCGACCTTCGTGATCGGAGTGGTTGCAGATGAAGTGCTCATCGAAATCGTCCAGAAATGCGAACGGTCCGAAATCGAAGGTAATGCCCAGAATCGACATGTTGTCGGTGTTCATCACACCATGGCAGAAGCCGTAGGCCTGCCACTTGGCAATCAGCTCGGCGTTGCGCTCGACGATTTCCCGGAACATCGCCAGATACGGCTCCGGCTGCTCCTGGCAATGCGGGTAATGCATCGTCAGCACATGCTCGGCGAGGGTCTTCAACTGCTCTGGCTGCTTGGTGTAGAAGAAGTATTCCAGGCTGCCGAAGCGCACATGACTCTGTGCCAGACGCAGCACCATAGCGGCATGTTCCTGGGTTTCGCGCCATACCGGCGTGCTGGAGCTGACCACACACCCCGCGCGGCTGCTGGGGATGCCCAGTGCGTGCAGAGCCTCGGAAGCCAGAAACTCGCGGATCGAAGAGCGCAGTACGGCGCGCCCGTCACCCATCCGCGAATACGGCGTGCGGCCGGCGCCCTTGAGGTGCAGGTCCCAGTGCTCGCCGGCGTCGTTGTACACCTCGCCTAGCAGCAGGCCACGGCCATCCCCCAGGCGCGGGTTGTAGGAGCCAAACTGATGCCCGGAATACACCATCGCCCGAGGCTCTGCTTCGGACCACAGCTTGTGGCCGCTGAAGATTTCCGCGAACAACGGCAGATCGGCCTGTTCGGGGGCCAGGTCCAGCAGTGCCAGTGCTGACTGGCTGGCAACCACAAGCTGCGGCGCATCGATGGGCTCAGGCAGCACGGAAGTAGAAAACGCATCGCCCAGACGGGCAAAGCGGTTGTCGAAAATGAGTTCGTCGAGTGCTTTCAAAGCGTATCGCCTCCAGAGGGGAATTTCAGGCTTTCAACGAAGCGGCGGCCTGCCTGGCTCGTCGGGCGTGTTGCAACGGTCAGAACCCGTAGACCGGGTCCCAGGGTGGTAGTTCTGGTGATCAGGCCTGCGCCCGGACTATCGGTTCCGGCTTCGCTCGAAGGCGGCCAGAATCGTTCGTTCCGATTGCACCAGATAATCCTCGAGCATGCGCGTTGCCTCATCGGTCTTGCCCGCGTCCAGGCGCCCGAGTACCGCAGCATTCATGTCCAGATAGGGCGAATGCAGCAGTTCCGGATTGTTGAGCAAGCCGAAGGCCAGTCGCAACTCTGCCGATATCTGCGCATAAAACGCCACCAGTCGCGGGCTGTCGGACAGCTCGACGATGGCCTTGTGAAACATCATGTTGGCGGTGCCCACGGCAATCCAGTCCTTCGCTTCACGCGCCTGCACGCCCGCCTCGACCGCATTGCGCATGTGCAGCACACCGGGATGCTGTGGGTAAGCCTGGGCAATCGCCCCGCACTCGATGAAGCGCCGAATTCGGTAGATATCGATGATCGACGCCATATCAGGCTTGGCCACGGTGACGCCGCGATTGGGCTCGTGGGTCAGCAGTCCTTCGCGGGTCAGTACTCTGAAGGCTTCTCTCAGGGTATTACGGGAAATATCCAGACTCTCGGCCAGAGCGGCTTCCGAGAGGCGCTGACCAGGCACCAGCTCGCCCTCGACCAGCATTCTGCGAAGCTCAGTGGTGATTGATTCTCCGAGGGTGCGAGGGAGGGTAGAAGCAGCGTCGTTCATAAAAGGTCCAGAGAAAGAAAAGCCAGGTCGATATTCCACGACAGCTGATTGGCTGGCAAGGACGAAGGTCAACAGATGCTTCATCAGGTAGCACACCTGAGTCCCTGCGTAACAACATGGTGCACATGGTTGATCCACACCATCTACATTGTTCAACAATATTATCTTTGTGTATCTACAACTTGGCGCGCTTGAATGACCTTTGGCATGGTCGTTGCTCAAGCAGATTACCTCTCATCTCAGGAATGCCGCCGTGACACAGACTGCCAATGAGTTCACCAAGGCGCGCCGCGCCTCATTGATCGCCGCGATCTTCATGATGGCGACGTCTGCCATCGGTCCTGGCTTTCTGACCCAGACAGCTACGTTTACTGCGACGCTGGGGGCGGCGTTCGCTTTCGGCATCCTGGCCTCGATCCTGATCGACTTCGTGGTGCAGCTGAATGTCTGGCGCATCGTAACGTTGACCAAAATGCGCGCGGCCGATCTGGCCAACGCGGCGATTCCGGGCAGCGGTTATCTGCTCGCGGTACTGGTCATCTTCGGCGGCCTGGTGTTCAGTCTGGGCAACATCGCCGGTGCGGGGCTGGGCTTGAACGCGTTGACCGGTCTTGACCCCAAATGGGGTGGCGCCTTGAGCGCGCTGATCGCCATTGCGATCTTCTCGTCGCACCGCGCCGGCATCGCCATGGACCGCATCATGATGGTGCTGGGCACCCTGAAGGTCTGCCTGATCCTCTTCGCTGCCTTTGCCTCGCACCCGCCGCTGGGTGAAGCGCTGCGCCAGACCATCCTGCCGGACATGGTCGATTTCGCGGCCATCACCACCATTGTCGGTGGCACGGTCGGCGGCTATATCACTTACGCCGGTGCTCACCGATTGCTGGATCGCGGCACCGTCGGGGTCGAGAACATCGATGTGGTGTCCAAGGCGGCGCTGACCGGTATTCTGGTCACCGGGGTTGTTCGTTACATACTGTTTCTGGCGATCCTCGGCGTGGTCGCCAGCGGCGTCGTCATCGATGTGTCCGGCAAGGGTGCAAACCCCGCAGCCCAGGCGTTCACCGCTGCCGCTGGCAACTTCGGCCTGATCATGTTCGGCCTGGTGCTCTGGGCGGCCGGCATCAGCAGCGTGATCGGCGCGTCCTATACTTCGATGTCGTTCATCACGGTGTTTTCCAAGCGCATCACCGAACGCGCGCGCAACCTCGCGACTGTCGGCTTTATCCTGATCACCGTGGTCGTATACGTCATGTGGGGCAAACCACCGGCCGCGCTGCTGGTCTTTGCCGGGGGCTTCAACGGCTTGATCCTGCCACTGGGCCTGAGCATTTTCATGTACGTCGGCTGGCGTCGGTCCGACATGATGGACGGCTACCACTACCCGCGCTGGCTATTAGTGCTGGGCGTGCTGACCTGTCTGCTGTCGTGGTACATGGCGTTCAAATCAGTCGGTCCCATCTTTGCCTTCATCAATGCAGCCTGATTTCGGAGAACAAAAAATGCCTGCGATAGACCTCAACAGTGACCTCGGTGAAAGCTTCGGCGCCTGGAGCATGGGCGATGACGAGGCGATTCTCGATGTGGTCAGCAGCGCCAACGTGGCCTGCGGTTTCCATGCCGGTGACCCGGCCGGGATCCTGCGCACCCTCGAGGCCGCTGCGGCCCGGGGCGTTGCCATCGGCGCGCATGTGGCCTACCCGGACCTGGTAGGGTTCGGCCGCCGCAACATGGACATCCCGAGCGACCAGCTGACCGCCGATGTCATTTATCAGATCGGCGCACTGCAGGGCCTGGCTCGCAGCGCCGGGACGAGCGTGAGCTACGTCAAGCCTCACGGCGCGCTGTACAACACCATTGCCGGTGATCAGCGTCAGGCCGCGGCGGTCATTCAGGCGCTGCTGCGCATTGATCCCGCACTGAAGCTGGTGTGCCTGGCCAACTCGCCGCTGCTCGACTGGGCACGCGAAGCCGGGCTTTCCTGCGTCGCCGAAGCGTTCGCCGACCGCGCCTATACCGCTGAAGGCACGCTGGTCTCGCGCTCGCGGCCCGGTGCCGTGCTGCACGACGCCGAACGGATCGCCGAGCGCATGCTGCGCCTGGTGCGCGAAGGCGTCATCGAGGCTGAAGATGGCCGCGAAATCAGCCTGCAGGCCGATTCGATCTGCGTGCATGGCGACAGCCCGGGCGCGGTGAACATCGCGCGTATTCTGAAAGACCGTTTGCACGACGCAGGCGTCACTGTCCGCGCATTCAATCGAGGCTGATCATGAATTCACTGCAACTCGCCCGCGAGGCAGCCAGCGCCGCCCGTGCCCGTTATCGCCAGGGATTCGTCGCGCCGACCGCTGGCCAAGCGCCCGGTCTGACCCAGTGCAACATGATCACGCTGCCGCGTGAATGGGCGTATGACTTTCTGCTGTTCGCGCAGCGTAACCCGCAAGCCTGCCCGGTGCTGGATGTGACCGAGCCCGGCAGCCACACCACGCTGTTGGCCGAGCAGGCTGATCTGCGCACCGACCTGCCGCTGTACCGGGTCTGGCGCGACGGGCAACTCGCCGAAGAACTGAGTGACGTGAGCCACATCTGGGCGCAGCACACTGATCTGGTCAGCTTTCTGATTGGCTGCAGTTTCACCTTCGAAACCGACCTGATGCACGCCGGCATCGATGTGCGCCACATCAGCGAAGGCTGCAATGTGCCGATGTACCGCAGCAACCGCGTCTGCCGCCCGGCCGGACGCCTGCAGGGCAACATGGTGGTGTCGATGCGCCCGATCGCCGCGGACCGGGTTGCCGAAGCGGCGCGCATCACCGGTCGCTACCCCGGTGTGCACGGCGCGCCGGTACATGTCGGCGAGCCTGGACTGCTCGGCATCAACGACCTGGCGACCCCTGATTTTGGTGATGCGGTGACGATCAGGCCCGGCGAGATTCCGGTGTTCTGGGCTTGCGGTGTGACCCCGCAGGCGGTGGTCATGGCGTCCCGTGTGCCGTTTGCGATTTCCCACGCGCCGGGCCACATGTTCATTACCGATATCCCGGACAGCTACTACCACGTATAGGAGAGGCTCATGCGTTTCTACCCGGCCAACCTGGATGCACTCCTGGTTGAACTGTCGAATCTGGACGAGACCCTGGCCCTGTTCGAATCGTTACAGCAGATGCCCATCGCTGGCGTGGAGGAAATCGTCCCGGCCGCCCGAACGTTGCTGGTGCATTTTCGTCCGTCAGCCATCGGTTTCGAAGCACTGGCCACACAGATCGCCTCGCGCGACATTCGTGGCAAGGCGCGCGAGGCGGGCAAGCTGATCGAAATACCGGTGCATTACAACGGTGAAGACCTGGCCGATGTCGCCCGCGAGCTGGACATCAGCGTCGAGGAAGTCATCAAGCGCCACACCAGCAGCGACTACAACGTTGCGTTCTGCGGCTTTGCGCCCGGTTTTGCCTACCTCAGCGGCGGCGCCGGGTTCGTGGTGCCACGGCGCAGCACGCCGCGCACGCGTATTCCGGCTGGCGCAGTGGCACTGGCCGGTGGTTTCAGTGGCATTTATCCACAGGCCAGCCCCGGCGGCTGGCAGATCATCGGGGTGACCACCTCAACCATGTGGGATCTGGGCCGCGACGAGCCCGCCTTGCTCCAGCCCGGCTATCGCGTGCGTTTCCAGGATGCCGGTCCGCTCCCGGAGACCGGTGTGCAGGTTGCCGCACCTGTCCGGCCGCAGGCGACGACGGTCAACGAAGACTATCTGCAGATCGAGACGCCAGGTCTGCAAACCCTGTTTCAGGATCTGGGGCGTCCCGGTCGCGCGGGGCAGGGTGTTTCCGCATCGGGCGCGCTGGATCGCGGCGCCTTGCGCGCCGCCAACCGCGCGGTGGGTAACGATCCGGCGACAGCGTGCCTGGAAAATCTCATGGGCGGCCTGACGTTTACCTGTCAGGGGCAGACCGTTGTGGCGATTACCGGGGCTCAGGTCAGCGTCGAGGTGCTGACCGCCGAAGGGCAAAAATTGCGGCCGCTGCTTTATGCGCCTTTTTCTCTACAGAACGGCGATCAGGTCAGCATCGGTTCCCCGACTGCCGGCCTGCGCAATTATCTGGCGGTTCGTGGCGGTTTCATTCATGAGCCGGTGCTCGGCAGCCTGTCCACCGACACGCTGGCCCAGGTCGGGCCCGCCGCGTTGGCAGCGGGTGACCGGCTGGGCTTCACGCGCAGAACCGGCGGCCTTTCAGTATCGACTGCCGAACAACCGGCCTTCGAGATGCCGCGTAGCGATGAGGTCATCACCCTGGATGTGGTCATGGGGCCGCGCAGTGACTGGTTCAGCGCCGAAGCACAGCAACTGCTGGCGCAACAGACCTGGCTGGTCACGCCGCAATCCAACCGTATCGGCATTCGCCTGGCGGGCGAGCAATCGCTGCAACGTGCCGTCGATGGCGAGTTGCCCAGCGAGGGCACCACAGTCGGCGCCATTCAAGTGCCGCCCAGTGGCCAGCCGGTGCTGTTTCTGGCCGATCACCCGTTGACCGGTGGTTATCCGGTCATCGGCGCAGTCGCCACCTACCACCTGGACAAGGCCGGGCAGATTCCGGTCAATGCCCGCATTCGCTTCAACCCGCTGAGCGCCTTCGAGCCAGTGCGCCCCGCCACTTCAGACGAGACCAAGAACAGATGAAAAAGGTTCTGATAGCCAATCGTGGCGAAATTGCCGTTCGTATTGCCCGTGCCTGCCGTGACTACGGAGTCGCCTCGGTGGCGGTGTACGCTGATGCCGATATCGACGCGCTGCACGTGCGTCAGGCCGATGAAGCCTACGGGCTGCAGGGCGAGCGCCCGACCGACACTTACCTGAACATCGAAAAGCTGCTGGCGGTTGCCGCGCGTGCCGGTGCCGACGCGGTTCACCCGGGCTACGGCTTCCTCTCGGAGCGCGCCGAATTCGCCCGCGCGGTGATCGACGCCGGTCTGATCTGGATCGGCCCCGATCCTGCGACCATCGACGCACTGGGCGACAAGGTCCAGGCCCGACGTATCGCCCTGAAAGTCGGCGCACCGCTGGTGGCCGGTACGGAAGACCCGGTAAACGATGCCTCTGAGGTGGTCGCATTTGCCGAGCAGCACGGCCTGCCGATTGCCATCAAGGCTGCCTTTGGCGGCGGTGGGCGCGGCCTGAAAGTCGCCTGGAAGCTCGATGAAGTCAGCGAGCTGTACGAATCTGCAGTGCGTGAGGCGGTGACCGCGTTCGGTCGTGGCGAGTGCTTCGTCGAGCGCTTCCTGGATCGCCCACGGCACATCGAAGCGCAGATCATCGCCGACCGTCATGGCCGGGTGGTTGTGGTCGGCACCCGTGACTGCTCGTTGCAGCGTCGCAACCAGAAGCTGATCGAAGAAGCGCCAGCGCCTTATCTGAATGACGAACTGCGCCAGCGCATTCACGAGTCGGCCCGCGCGGTCTGCGCCGAAGCGGGCTATGTCGGTGCCGGTACGGTGGAGTTCCTGCTCAGCGGCGATGGCACCCTGTCGTTCCTGGAGGTCAACACGCGCTTGCAGGTCGAACACCCGGTGACGGAAGAAACCAGCGGTGTGGACCTGGTCATCGAACAACTTCGCGTCGCCGACGGCCTGCCGCTGTCGTTCGATGGCACGCCTGTGCCGCGCGGTCACAGCTTTGAATTCCGCATCAATGCCGAAGACGCGGGCAACGGCTTTCTGCCGACGCCAGGGTCTATCACTTTATTTCAGCCGCCGTCCGGTCCGGGCGTGCGTCTGGACACCGGCGTGGCAGAAGGCTCACGGGTCTCACCGAACTTCGACTCGATGATCGCCAAGCTGATCGTCACCGGCGCCACCCGCGAACAGGCCATCAGCCGCGCCCGCCGTGCGCTGGCCGAGTTCAAGGTGGAAGGCGTGGCCACCGTGCTGCCGTTCCACCGGGCGGTCATGGACCATGCCGACTTCACCGCGGCCGATACCTTCGCCGTCCACACCCGCTGGATCGAAACCGACTTCGCCGAGCACGTCACCATCGCCCCACGCAACGCAGAGCCGGTCGATCCGGGCGTGCTGCGCACCTTTGTTGAAATCGACGGCAAACGCCACGAACTGGGCCTGCCTGCTGCGCTGCTGGCCGGCATGAGCCTGAACGCTGCCGCCCCGGCTGACGCCAGCCAGCCAGTCGCCGACACCCCGGACCCGCACGCAGTCCTGACGCCGGTCGCGGGCAACTTGCATGCCTGGGCGGTTGAAGACGGTGCGATGGTAGAGAAGGGACAGGTGATCGCCATCATGGAGGCGATGAAGATGGAAACATCGATACTGGCACCGTGTGCCGGAACCGTGCAGATCAGCAAGGAGCCTGGGGGGTATCTGGAGGCGAAGGTGGTGATTGGGCGGGTTGAGGCCTGACTTGATCGTTAATGTGCGTCAGCCGCGTGGGGGCGGCTGACGCACACTGTCAGTCTTCTCAATCCAGCCGCAACTCAGGCGGCTCGGGCGCATCCTTGGTCGCCGGGGTTACGGTAGTGTTCACCGGCTGCAGGGTGGTTTTTCCGGTCGGCGCATTGCCCTTGTCGCTTGGTTCGGCGGGCACCAGTTTGTATTCCAGGCCCTGGGTATTCTTGAGGTAGATCTCCATCTGGCGGAACGAGATGTTGATGTGCTGCTTCTTGAACTCGCGATTGATGAAGCGGTTGATCTCGTCGAGTACCGGGTTGCGGTCGCCCAGGTCGCGTACGTGCATGCGCAGTTCGTGGTCGAGGGTGCTTTCGCCGAAGTTCAGGAAGTAGACAATCGGTTCTGGCTCCTTGAGCACCCGCGGGTTTTCCCGGGCGGCTTGTAGCAGCAGGGAGCGCACCAGGTCCAGGTCCGAGCCGTAATCCACGCCCAGCTTGAGGGTTACGCGGGTGACGGTGTCGGTCAGCGACCAGTTGATGAGCTGGCCGGTGATGAAGGTCTTGTTCGGGACGATGATGTCCTTGCGGTCGAAGTCGGTGATGGTCGTGGCGCGGATGCGGATCTTGCTGACCGTCCCCGACAGGGCACCGATGGTGATGGTGTCGCCGATCCGTACCGGACGTTCGAAGAGGATCATGATGCCGGAAATGAAGTTGGCGAAGATTTCCTGCATGCCGAAGCCCAGTCCCACCGACAGCGCCGCGACCAGCCACTGCAATTTGTCCCAGCTCACGCCCAGTGTCGACAACGTGGTGACGAAGCCGACACCGGCGATGGTGTACGACAGCAGTGTGGTCGTCGCGTAGGCACTGCCCTGCGCGAGGTTCATGCGTGACAGCACGAGTACTTCCAGCAGGCCGGGCAGGTTGCCGGCGAGCACGAAGGTGATGACGATGATCACCCCCGCACCGAGGAAGTCGCTCAGGCTGATCGGCACCATGCTCATGTTGGCACCGGTGCCGCTGGTGTATTCGTAGAGAATGATGTTGTCCAGGTAGGCGAACACCGTGATCAGCTCGGCCCACACCAGATACAGCGCACCGACGAAACCGGCCAGCAGGGCCAGACGGATCAGACGCAGCGACTGCTGGTTGACCTGTTCGATGTCCAGCTTGGGTTCTTCGACCGGAATGTCGCTGTCGCCGTTTTCTCTGGCTGCCTGACGCTTGGCCAGCGCACGCTGATAGGCCAGGCGCCGGGCGGCCACGCTCAGCCCGCGGACGAAGGTCGCCTCGACCATCAGCCAGATCATCATCAGGTACAGGGTGTCGATCAGACGGTCGCTGAGCTTGAGCGCGGTGTAGTAGTAGCCAAAGCAGACTGCGAGGAAGAGCGCGACGGGCAACGCCGTGAACAAAACGCCGACGGTTTTGCGGAACAGTGAGGCATTGTGATGCGTGGGGCTGGAGATCAGCAGGCGGCCAAGCAGCCAGGTCATCAGGGCGTAACAGGTCAGCACCACGCCGATTCCCAGCACGTCGTCGGCCAGTGCGGCAGGCTGGTGTTCGGCGACGGCCACTACCGCCACCAGGGCCAGGACCACCAGCCCCAGGCGCCGCACCCAGCCACGCAGGAACTCGACTTGCGCCGTCTCCCAGCGGAAGTGCAACTGCGCAACGCCAGACGGCGCAAGCACGCGATAGGCGGTGTAGAACACCAGCCAGGCCAGGGCGATCTGCAGCAAGGCCTCGCCCAGATTGGCGTTTTGACCGCGGGCGTCGATCTGCAGCGCGTAACCGCACAGCGCCAGCCCCAGTGCGACGGGCATGGCCAGCAGCACGTTGATCAGCAGCGCCAGTGGCGTCTTCCATTGGCTGTCACGCTTGAAGTGACCGATGTCGGCGTGCAGGCGATTGAGCTTCTGGTACAGCGCCTTGCGCCGCCAGGTCAGTATGCCGATCAACAGCAGCAAGGGCAGGAACAGCAGCGGCCGCTGGGTCAGGCCGTCTGACAGTTCGCTGAGGCTGGATGTCCACGGCAGGGTGGCGACCTGCTTTTGCAGACGCGGCCAGATATTCTGAAACCATTCCACGTCCAGCGGCTTGTTGCTGGGGATCCAGAACATTTGCTCGTCGAGTGTGGCGCGCAGCCCCTGAGCAGTGCTGGTCAGTTGCTTCTGGTTCAGTTGCAGGGTGATGGATTCGTTGAGCAACGCGCTCAGTTCGCGATTGAGGCGCTCCAGCAAGTCACTGCGGGTGATGGCCAGGTCCAGCAGCGTCCGGCGCAGTTGCGGGGTGACGTTTTCAGGCGGCTGGGTAGCGAGCAGCTTTTCGACGTAAGCGGTCGGCGTGCTCATCTGTTCGCGTTGCTGGTTGATGTCGAACTGATACAGGCGAATGTTGGCGATTTCATCGGCCAGACCCTTGTCCAGCTCAAGGTGCGGCAACGCCTGTTTCTGTTTGTAGAGAATCTTGGACAGCAGCAGGCTACCGCTCAGCACGTTGATCTGCTCGCTGAGGGCTTGATCGGTCTGGGTCAGGTTGTCGAGCTGCTGCTTGGTCTTGAGGTTCTGCTGGGTCAGTTCGTTGAGGCGATCGGTGCCGCGCAACAGGTAGTCCGAGAGCTTGAGGTTGGCAGCGCTTTCGGTCGCCAGCAGGCTGCTGCCGCCTGACTTCTGCGCTTCCAGGGACAGGTCGGCAACCGTTTTCTGCGACTGGGCGCGACGCTTGTCGTTGATCAGGGTCTGCAGGTCCTGAATTTCCTGCTCCTGGCGCGCGACCTTCTCGGTCAGCAAGTCATGCTGGCTGTTGCCCAGGTCCTGCAACTGGCTGTTGCCGGCCAGTTCCTGGCGGCGCAGCAGGTTGAGGGCGTTGATCGAGGCCAGCTCTGCATTGAGCAGGTTGCGCTGGTCGGCGCTCAGGGGCTTGCCGTTGTCCTTGCCATTCTTGAGGATGGCGTTGATCTGCTGGATGCGCGTCTGGTTGGCGCTGATCTCAGTCTGGGCACGCTCCGGCCGCGTTTGTGCGGTAATGGCCAGGCTGTTGGCGTCGTTGAGTTCGCTCTGCAGATCACTCTGCTGGGTGCTGCGCTGACTGAGCAGTTGCTCCAGCTGCGGCACATCGAGGCCGCCATAGCGCTGGGCCACAGGTACCACTTTGCTTTCTTTCAGGCGGGCCAGTTCACGCTGGTTCTCCGAAGTCTGTTTTGGCGCCTGGGCGAGCTGCTGTTTGAGCGCTTCGAGTTTCTGTTCGCTGTCCTGCTTGCTGTTCAGAAACGCCAGTGTCTGTTCGAGGACCTGTTGCAGTGCCTTTTGCTCGGCATCAGGCAGCTTGCGGTCGGCAATCTTGTCGAGGCTTTGCTGAACAGCGGCGCTGCTGGGCGGGTCGGCGGCGAGCGCCGGGAAAGAAGACAGGCAGAGCGCAAACAGTGCGGCAGCACAAAAGGAACGCAGGGAAAACATAGACACCGGTCGCATGATGATACGTGTGGGTTGGCAGTTTAAAGGAACAGTCCGGGGCCCGGGCGGGTTCCTTCGGGGAATTTGACGCCCACTTTCTGGATCTTGTTCCCGTCCATGACGGCAACCGTCCAAATAGTTCCATTCCATTCAACCTGGTCGCCGACCACCGGTTCGCCACGGTTCTTCTGCACGATGAACTGGCTGAGCGGCATTCCAGGGTCGATGCCGTCGAGTTTCAGGCCATACAGGGCCGCCACTTCACCCAGCCTTGCGTCGCCTTCGAGCACGAAGTCGCCGAAGAAACGCAGGTCCAGCCCACGCTGCGGCGCCTGGCTGAACAATTTGCCCAGCGCTGGAAGGTCGTGTTCGTGGCCGATCACGCACAGCAGATCACCGACTTCCAGGGTTGTACTGCCGGACGGGTGGAGCAGTTGCTGGCCGCGGAACAGTGCCGCGATACGCGTGCCTTCCGGCATCTTCAGCTCACGCAGCGCCGCGCCGATGCACCACTTTTCAGCGCCCAGGCGGTAGACGAACAACTCCCATTCGCTGGTGACGTGTACCTCCAGCGCGGCCCGGGAAATCGGCGCGGGATCAGGCGGAACCGTCACTTTCAGCAGTTTGGCCATCCACGGCAGGCTAGTGCCTTGCAGCAACAGCGAAACCAGCACGATAAAGAACGCCAGGTTGAAGTACAGCTGCGCATTGGGCAGGCCGGCCATCAGCGGGAACACCGCGAGGATGATCGGCACCGCGCCACGCAGTCCGACCCAGGCGATAAAGGCTTTTTCGCGATCATGGAAGGCCTTGAACGGCAGCAGGCCGACCATCACCGACAGTGGACGTGCCACCAGAATCATCCACAGCGCCAGACCCAGCGCTGGTATCGCAATCGGCAGCAGATCGTGCGGCGTGACCAGCAGGCCCAGTACCAGAAACATGCCGATCTGTGCCAGCCAGGCCATGCCGTCGAGCATGTGCAGGATGCCGTGGCGACTGCGAATCGGCCGGTTGCCGAGCACCAGACCGCACAGGTAGACCGCGAGAAAGCCGCTGCCGTGGATGGCGTTGGTCAGGGCGAAGATTGCCAGGCCACCGGCAATCACCAGAATCGGGTAGAGGCCGGCGGCCAGATTGATGCGGTTGACCAGTTGCAGCAGGATCCAGCCGCCGCCCAGACCGATGAAGCTGCCGATCCCGAATTCCTGGATCAGGTGCCCCAGCAGTCCCCAGTGCAAGCCGGTCTGACCGCTGGCGAGCATGCCGATCAGGGTGACAGTCAGGAACACCGCCATGGGGTCGTTGCTCCCCGACTCGATCTCGAGGCTGGCGGTAACGCGCTCGTTCAAACCTTTGCCGCCCAGCAGGGAGAACACCGCCGCGGCGTCTGTGGAGCCGACGATCGCGCCGATCAACAGGCCCTGAATAACGCTGAGATTGAACAGCCACGCAGCCATCATGCCGGTCAGTACCGTGGTGATCAGCACGCCCACCGTCGCCAGCGACAAGGCCGGCCACAGTGCAACCCGGAAACTGGCCACCCGCGTTCGCAGCCCGCCGTCGAGCAGGATCACCGCCAGCGCAAGGTTGCCGACCAGGTAGGCGGTCGCGTAGTTGTCGAAGATGATCCCGCCGCCATCGACGCCTGCAACCATGCCTACGGCCAGAATAATGACCAGAATCGGAATGCCCAGGCGCGACGAAAGAGAACTGACCAGGATGCTTGCGGCTACCAGCAACGCGCCGATCAGGAACAGGCTGTTGATGGTGGTGGCGTCCAAGGGCGGTACTCCGTAGAAAACTGAATTGCAACGAGAGGGGCGAAAACTGACCATGCAGTCCGCATGCCAAGCGATTTAACCTGTTGAATTGCTTGGCTGTCAAAGATCAATTTAGGGCGATTGACCCAGAGCGGCGCTCCCGGGCTCACGATTGGTTGCAATCCAGCGGCTGACGCATAGCTATATACCGCAGACCAGACCTTCTTGCTCACTACTGTCGGGGCTCCTACCACCAAGAAGGTTTTCATCATGGATGATGAGTTTGCAGCACATTACGACTTCGACGATGCCGACAGGGCTGGCGATGATGACTCTGACGCAGCGTTCCGGAAACGGGTAGACGAAGACTTTTCGGTCAGCGATTACTTCCGGCTCAACCCGATCAACCTGCAGTCACCTGCCGCCCTGGCTGCGCGTGATGTGGCACAGGAATGCCAGTCGCGGTGGGGCGTCGAGATTGATCCGGACGACACCCTGATCGCCACTCTGTATATCGAAGATCCGAGGCTCTACCCCGCACCTCACCGCGCCAATGTCGTTCACTCGATGACACTGACCCAGGCGCTGCTGCGTAACTGGCAGCAAAAGGGCAATGGCAACTGGTTTGATCACCTCGGGCATTTGCAACCCCACAGTGATGGCGGTTTCGACTGCCAGGTCGTGGACGAGAAGCTGCTCGCTTCCGACTGCGTCGCTTACGAGGCCATCTACCGAAAAACCAGCCCGCAGCGCTATGACGCAACGACACAACTTGGCATCAATGCCGAGGCATTCAAGCAATACATCTGGGATCACAATCTGCAATCAGGGTATATCGCTTATCTGAAGCAGTTCTGGCACGCGCATGGCGAAGACTACAACCTGATGCTAAAGGCCGGGTTGTTCAAGGCAGCCTGGCTGCAAGCCGACGAAAATACCCTCAAGGCCGAGCACAAGGCCATGGTACTTGAGGCGCTTGGCCTGCCCGGCGATCAGGGCTGGAAAACGCTGAGTTTCGACGATTTTGTCGCTGCCCCGATTGCCACCCGTGTGACGATTTCCGAGCTGCTGGTCCACGGTTACAGTGCCGTCGACATCATGGTCATACGCAGCGCCGATTCGCCGACCGTGCTGCTCTATATACCCGGTAATTCGTCACCCATTCATGCCTTCAAGAACGCAGACGAGCTCAAGGACTGGGTCGCGCTGACGTGCAGGGACCCCGGCAAGCGCCGTTCTTTGGAGGCGCACTTCAGTGCTGCCGATGACCTGGATGGCTTTTTCTACAGCGGTGTGGCCACTGCCCTGAAAGGCTTTGCCGTCTACCCGAAGCTGCTGGACTCCGCGACGGGGGCATGGAACCCCCGAAAGCTGGTGCAGTTTGGCGAACCTCTGCAGCCTTGGCCGTTCTCGCACTTCAAGACTCGGGTCAGGGCAAAGTCCGAAATCGATGCGCTGCAAAAAATCCGCAGCCATGGCGACTACTGGAAAGAGGAAGCCAGCAGCGGTTTGAGCGAATGCGTGTCCGTTCTGGGTGGCGTTGCCATCGTCTTTCCCGAGCTGATGCCGGTGGTCGCAGGGCTGTCTCTCGCGCTGGTCGGGTTGGGTGTTGACGCCGCCGTGAATGGTCACACGCTGGAGGAGCGTCAGGCTGGGCTTGGGCGGATTGCCTTCGGCGTCTTGAACGCGCTGCCGATTCTTGGCGAGGAGGGTGAGGCGGTCGAGGCCGGAGTTGAAACAGGGCTGGTTGACGAGACGGGTGGCGGCTATGAGGTGCCAGGGTCATCGACTGAGATCGACCCTGTCATCGATATTGAGCCAGCCCCGGTTTTCAGGCCGGAACCCCCGGCACTGCGCTCGCTTGACAAGAAAATGCGCCGCCTGTTGCGCGCGCTTGAGGCGCCTCAGGAACTGCCGGGACTTGCGTCGGGCGAAGTGGCGGGTATCTATCCGCTCGAAGGCAAACGCTACATCGAACTGCATGATCGTGCGTTCCGGGTGGAGTGGGTGCCGCAGGAGAAACAGTACCGAATTCGCTCCGCCGCGGATCCTCGTGTGTGGGGGCCCTATGTGAAGACTGTCGACACCGGCTACTGGGACCTGGACCTCAAGCTGGGGCTGCGCGGCGGGGAAAGTTTCGACGGTACGCAGTTGCCGCCTGCCAGTGAAGCAGAAAGCGTCGTAGTACCGGTGGTGCCCGGCGAGCCGAAAATCGAAGTCCAGCGCTGGGCCCCCAAGTTGCAGGTCGAATTGCCTATGGACGGTATCAGCATCGAGGAGGTACTGAGTCAATCAAGAGGGACCGTCATAGAGAAGTATTTCGTTCAGGTGAGGGGGGAAAAGACGAATGTCTATTACGACCCCGATATTCGTTGCTGGCGAACTGACCCATCTGACAGGGACGGCTTGGTGTGGCTGGATCGCGACGGGGTGTGGAACCGCGGTTCCAAAGACACATTCCAGAAACTTGAGGCAAATCTGCCACAGAGCCAGCGTTTCGAGTTCTATACTTTTCCTCGTGTACCGAGCCTGCCGGCAGACGCCAAACCCATAAGCCGCATCGTTCACCACATCTGGATGGGGGAACGAACGCCGGGTGCAGACCTCCTGGAAAAGATGCTGAGCAACATGCGCACCAGTCCGGATTTGCGCTTTCAACTGCACATAGATATCGATGACCCGGCAGCTGACCAGCAGTTGTTCGATTACTTTTTTGAACAGCCGCAAATGCATATTTCCCGCCTCAAGGAAGAAGCGTTCTATCCAGACTTCCTGAGCGGCGAAAACGGCGAGGCATTCAATTACTTCAGGCACTCGGATAACCGTAATTACGCCGCTGCCTCGGATATTTTGCGCTATCGGCTGATTGACGAGTATGGCGGTATCTATGTCGATTGCGACGACACGATCAACGTCCCTTTCGCAAAATTTCCATTGAAAGCCGGTCCGAATGACGTACTGCTGGGAAGGGAACTGCAGGCGGAGCATCTGGGTTATAAAGGGCCGGGAAACAGTCACTTCGGCAGTCACCCGAACAATCCTGTTTTAAAACGGATGCTCAAGGAGATAAAGGTACGTTTCGACAGCGAGAAGCAGACCAACGAAGCGTTCTTCAGCACCCGCAGGCCCTA
Source organism: Pseudomonas sp. P129 (assembly GCF_020312195.1). Taxonomy (NCBI): domain Bacteria; kingdom Pseudomonadati; phylum Pseudomonadota; class Gammaproteobacteria; order Pseudomonadales; family Pseudomonadaceae; genus Pseudomonas; species Pseudomonas sp. P129. Next base: position 134,574 of record NZ_JAGPYS010000005.1, read on the forward strand.
CATCGACCGTACCGACGACGCCACGAAAGCCGCATCAAAAGCCAGGATGACGCCTTATATGACACGTATTTCGGACCTGACCGGCCCCAAGCTGATGTCAGATGTTTTGCGAAGGCTGCGACCTGACTGCTTCGATTTGCTGGCGCGCTCCTATCTTCCGCCTGATCAAGTCCTGTCCGTCATATACGAGGCCTATCTGAAGGATACCGTGGACTTCTATTTCCCCTTCAAGGCCACGGCGAAGATTACTCCAGGCTCTGCGAACGAGTGGTAGCGTTCAGTGGACAGTCCAGTGGCTGAGCCCGAACCATCGACAGGCGCGTGACGGCATAGATAGTTAGTGCCATGAACACTGCGATGGGTGATTACGTGCATGAACTCTCTCACACAGGAAGACGTCATGTCACCTCCACCCTCGCAAGCCTCCAAAACCGATCAGCAACTGCTGCGCGAACGTGCGCAGCAGTTTGTTCTCGACTATCCCGATCTGCACGATCTGGCCTATATCGCAGCCAGCAAGATCATTCTTCAACACACCCACAGGATGTTCAATCCTGAAAAGGTGTACTGGCATCGTTTCGGTTCCGCCAGCAGCAGCCCGCGTACCTTCACCGGCTGGCAGCATTCCGGAAAGCCTGTGCAGTCGATGACTTTGATCGAGCTGCTCATGAAGCACTTCAGCGCCCACGACCAGGAAGCCAGCGATGAGCTCTCCCTGTACGGTGGTTTTTATACCGATGGCCCGGACCACGGGTTTTTCGACGAGCGCAATGAGGTGCCCATGCTGCCTCAGGATGTGCTCAACGACATGTGGACGCTTGATTTCAGTTCGTTGTACAGCCGCCGAATGGAGCGTTTCTGGAACACCCACAGTGACAACTTTTGCATTCTGGCCAAGGCGCAATATCTGGTTGCCGCCGGCCATTGCCTGCGCAAGGGCCAACTGTCACCCGACGATTTCAAACAGGTCACCCGCATCGTGATTGCCGATCCATTGCAAACGCCTACGCTGAAAGCGTTGCAGGAGCCGCTGCCGTTGCCGCCCGGTGTGTCGGTACATACGCTGGATATCGACGGCATCAAGGCCCATGACCTGCTGCGTATCGTCATTGCCGGTGGGCGGGAGGTGATTTACTGGCCTGATGCCGAACAGCCTTTTATGGCGTTCGACAGCGAGCGCGCCTTGTACCACTGGCTCAAGGAACAGTTCATGGGCGAGCAGGCAGCCAAGGCGATGACAGGCCATTTCCTGCGTGGTGAGGCGTCCCGGACACAAGATGGCGCCAGGTTTGCGCGCGCGGTGAGCGATTTGCTCGCGCACGATTGGCGTGCTGACGTTCGACTCATCAACCAGTCGCAAGCGCCTATTGCGGGTGATCCCTTTATTTACTTGCGTGACGTTGCCCGGCAGGCAATGAGCGCCGATGCACGCGAGATCCTGACGTCCAATACCGACCTGCTCAAGCAGATATGGATCGGCTATCTGAGCGCATTCCTGCGGGCGTTTGGCGGGCTTGCGCCGCTGAGCTGGCCGGTTGCTTTGACGCTTGTCGGGGCAAGTCTTGCCAATACCGGGTTGAATATTGATCAGGCGGTCAATGGCAAAACCCCTGCGCAACGCAAGGCTGGTGTGCTGGGCGCGATTCTCAACACGCTTTATCTACTCTTCAATCTTCCTCTGCTGATGTCCATACGTGTCGCTCCCCAGCCTTTACAGGTAACGACAACGGACGTCGCATCGATCTCCAGTGAGGCCCTGGAGGGCGGCAGCGTGCTTGCCGACCCGCTGGATAACATGGAAGGCAACCTGCTGCTCGACACCCTCACGCCCTCAGCCGAAGAGGGCAGGTTGCGCGGCGTCTACACGCTGGGTAACGGCGAAACCTGGATCAAGCTGGCGCACTTGCCTTATCGCGTAATGTTCAATGAGCAACAGCAGTGCTGGATGGTCGTCAATCCTGATAACCCGTTTGCGTTCATCGGCAGCAAGCCGGTTCGTCTGAACGCCGAAGGGAAATGGACGCTGATGGCGTCGCCCGGCTTGCAGGGCGGCTCTCCTATGGATGTGCAGATTCCGTCAGGCAGCGCATCTGCCCCGGTTGGCAAACCTTATGCGACAGTAGGTTCCTCGTTCTGGGACCGGTATTTGCAAACTGACATTTTCAATGAGCAGCACTTTGCAGAAACAGCTCTGGCCCGGCAGAAACAGGTCATGTCAATCTGGGACGCGACCCCGGAGGATGTCCTGGAGTCCGATTCTTCGCCCGATGGCAACGAGGTATACAGGGACCCCTGGCAGGGCAAACATCGGGTTTTCAAGCTTGGTGATGACGACTATTACGCCGCCAACATCACGCTGTATACCCAGGATGATGCGCAATTCAACAGGTTCCTGCGTACCGGTGAGAGCCTGGGCCGAAACCAGGTCAGAGCCATCGAACGCCTGGCCGATGACATCCATGTGGTGGGGTACAACAATGATGTCGAGTTGTACCGTGGCGGCAGTGGTGATCGGGGCACCTCGGGTGCCGTGTTCCGCAGCGGGCAGATCAAGGTCGGCGACGTGCTGGTCAATACCGATGTCACCTCGTTCAGCGAAAACCCCTATGTGGTCAGCGCCTTTGCCAGCAGTCGGGCCGGTGCGCCCGCTAGCGCCATGCTTGGGCCGGTCACGTTCGATGACACCTCGGTGGTCTTCGTTTTGCCCAAAGGGCGTTATCTGCGGGCCACGCCTGTTGCGCCATTCTCGGCCTCGCCCGATGAGGCCGAATCGATCTTCTTGCCCGGATGCTACTTTCAGATCGACAGCATCGAAGAAGTGAGCGGTGAGTTTTATCGCATCATGAAAGTCCAGATGCAGGAGGTCGATCGTCCAATCCAGGGGCGGGCGCTTTACGATATGCGCACGGGCGAGCCATTCAGTCGAGAGCAGTACGCGCTTAAGCTGGGGACAGATGCCAAGGTACTGGTCGACCGGTTTTTTCCGCAGAATCCAATGACAGACCTGTTCAGCCCGCGCTGATCAACAGCCAGCCTGGTTTTGATCAGAACCAGTCATCGCGCATTGCCAGACAGGTGTCATCGCGGTTTTCCAGAATCGTCAGTTCATGATGGCAGCCCGGTACTTCCCACGTCAGGAAATACCGGGCAGCTTGCAGTTTGCCGTGGTAGAAGTCGCTGTCGGCCGAATTGCCCTTGCCCAGGCCTTCCTCGGCGCGGATTGCCTGTTCCAGCCAGCGCCAGCCGATTACCGTGTGACCGAATGCCTTGAGGTACAGCGCCGAGTTGGCCAGTGTGCTGGTGATCCTGCCTTGCGCCAGATCGCCCAGCAGCCCCAGAGTGACAGCCTGCAAGCGAGCAATCAATTGCTCCAGAGGCTGGCGCAGTTCAACGAGTGACTCGTGAGCCTGTGCGCGCTCGCAGGTGTTGGCGATCAGGCGCAGCAGTTGCTTGAGGCCGGTGCCACCGTTCTGCGCCAGCTTGCGCCCGAGCAGGTCCAGTGACTGGATGCCGTGAGTGCCTTCATGAATCGGATTGAGCCGGTTGTCACGGTAGTACTGCTCAACGGGGTACTCGCGGGTGTAACCATGACCGCCGAGCACCTGAATCGCCAGTTCATTGGCCTTCAGGCAGAACTCCGAAGGCCAGGATTTGACGACGGGGGTCAGCAGGTCCAGCAGCTCATGGGCGTGCTTGCGGACGTCTTCGGTTTCTCCGGTCTGGGTGTCGTCGAACAGCCGTGAGGCATACAGACACAGGTCGAACGCGCCCTCTACGTAAGCCTTCTGGGTCAGCAGCATGCGCCGCACGTCAGCGTGCTGAATGATCGGCACGGGCGTGCTCTCGGGGCTTTTGCTGTCGGGCAGGCGACCCTGAGGTCGATCCCGGGCGTAATCCAGCGAATACAGATAACCGGCGTAGCCCAACATGACAGCGCCCAGGCCAACGCCGATACGCGCTTCGTTCATCATCTGGAACATGTAACTCAAACCGTGATGAGGCTTGCCGACCAGATAGCCAACGCACTCGCCGTTATCGCCGAAATTCAGCGCTGTAGAGGTCGTACCTTTCCAGCCCATCTTGTGAAACAGACCTGCCAGCAGCACATCATTGCGTTTGCCGAGGCTGCCGTCGTCGTGGACCAGAAACTTGGGCACGATGAACAGCGAGATACCTTTGACCCCGGCTGGCGCATCTGGCAGTTTCGCCAGCACCAGGTGCACGATATTTTCCGACAGCGAATGATCGCCCCCGGAAATGAATATCTTGTTGCCGCGCAGCCGATACGTACCGTTATCTGCCGGTTCGGCGCGTGTGCGGATGTCTGACAATGATGAACCCGCATGGGGCTCGGTCAGCGCCATGGTGCCAAAAAAGCGCCCCTCGATCATCGGTTGCAGAAAGCGTTGCTTCTGCTCGTCACTGCCAAAACTTTCGATCAGGTTTGCGGCGCCCATGGTCAGAAACGGATAGGACGTGGTCCCGACGTTGGCGGCCTGGAAGTGGGCAAAGCAGGCTTGCGACAGCAGGGTAGGCAACTGCATGCCACCCACGTCGAAATCACGCGATGCGTTGAGAAAGCCCGCCGCAATAAACGCATCCACCGCAGGCTTGACCTCCGGGATCAGAATCGCCTCGCCCTTTTCATAGCGCGGCTCGTTTTCGTCAGCCTTGCGGTTGTGCGGTGCAAAGTACTTTTCTGCAATGACGCGCGCCGTCCCCAGCGCCGCATCAAAGGTTTCCCGCGAGTGCTCGGCAAAGCGCTCGCGACGCGTCAGACCTTCGGCGTCCAGCACTTCATACAGCTCGAAAGCCAGATTTCGGGAACTGAGCAGCGACTCGGACATGATGGCGTACCTGTTCTTGGAATGGCTCAAGTCTAGGTCGGGTTGAGGGGCGAGGGTAGCAAGATTGATTCGGGTGATGGTCGAGCGTGGGTGAGGGTGCATCGAGAGCGGACGCAGAGCGTCCAGAGCATGGGAACGGTCGGTGTCTTTCAGGCACCTCTCGTTCCGCACGCTCCAGCGTGGGAATGCCTGTCGTGACGCTCTGCGTCATCTGTTACCGAGCGGCATCAGCCGATCGTCATCAGGCTCGCATTGCCACCCGCCGCCGCAGTGTTGACGCTCAATGCCCGCTCGATCACCAGACGTTCCAGCGGTACGTTGGTTTCGCCGTGGGACAGGCCGTTGACGCCGACGATGGCACCGCTGCGTTGTGCGATCTGCTGGCAGATGGCACGTAGCTGATCGGAGTCGCCATGGTGCAGGACGGCGTCGAAGATGACTTCGTCCTTGGCCCAGTCAGGTATCAGTTTGATGCGCGCCTGAACGTCCTTTGGCAGGCGAGCACGGAGCGGTTTGCTGATGTCGGTTTCCGGCCACACGGCAGAGCTGCCGACCGCCAGTACGGCTGCCAGTTGAATCAGCAGGTCGTTCTCGTCGTCAGCCAGGCAAAGTACGTGTTCACGCGGCAGGATCGCGTAGCTGTTGCGTTCGCCGGTCGGGCCTGCCAACTGGCGGGTGATGCCGCTTTGCGATTGCTCGGCGTATTGACTGCACAGCGCGTCCAGGTCGCTTTGCTGGTTGCTGGCAGCCCAGGCCTTCAATGCCTGCAACGGCTTGCCGAGGGCTTCACGCAGGCGGGTATCCGGCGCAGACAGCGCGTCGCTGCGGACGAACGATTTCTCGATAGCATCCTGCGGACGCGTCGACAGCAGGCGATACAGGTACAACGGGCCACCCGCTTTGGGGCCGGTGCCGGACAAGCCTTCGCCGCCGAATGGCTGAACACCCACCACGGCGCCGACGATGTTGCGGTTGACGTAGACGTTGCCGGCATTGACGTTGTCGATGACCTTGGCGATGGTCTCGTCGATGCGCGTGTGCACGCCCAGGGTCAGGCCATAACCGGAGGCATTGATCTGATCGATCAGCAGGCCAAGCTCCTTGCGCTTGTAGCGCACCACGTGCAGCACTGGGCCGAATATTTCGCGTTGCAGCTCATCGAAGCTTTCCAGTTCGATCAAGGTCGGCATCACATAAGTGCCACGCTTGAGTTCGGTGCTGTCGGCGATGGCCACCTGATAGACCGTGCGGCCCTTGTCGCGCATGGCCTGGATGTGTTTTTCGATACCGGCCTTGGCCTCTGCGTCGATCACCGGGCCGATGTCTACCGACAGGCGCTCCGGATTGCCGAGGCGGTTCTCGGCCATCGCGCCCTTGAGCATTTCGATGACGCGGTCGGCAGAATCTTCCTGCAGGCACAGCACGCGCAGTGCCGAGCAGCGCTGACCGGCGCTGTCGAACGCCGAAGACACTACGTCGATCACCACCTGTTCGGTCAGCGCCGAAGAGTCGACGATCATCGCGTTCTGGCCACCGGTTTCGGCGATCAGCGGAATGGGGCGACCCTGTGAGTCGAGGCGACCTGCGACGTTGCGCTGCAGCAGGCGGGCGACCTCGGTGGAGCCGGTGAACATGACGCCTTTGACACGCTCGTCGCCGACCAACCCTGCACCTACGGTTTCGCCGCGACCCGGCAGCAATTGCACTACGCCTTCCGGAATGCCCGCTTCAAGCAACAGGCGCACGGCCTGTGCGGCGATCAACGGCGTCTGCTCGGCAGGTTTGGCCAGCACCGGGTTACCCGCAGCCAGTGCAGCAGCTACCTGACCACTGAAAATTGCCAGCGGGAAATTCCACGGGCTGATGCAGACCACCGGCCCCAACGGACGGTGGCCGTCGTTGGTGAAGTCGTTGCGCGCCTGCACGGCGTAGTAACGCAGGAAGTCCACGGCTTCGCGCACTTCGGCGATGGCGTTGGCGAAGGTCTTGCCCGCTTCACGGACCAGCAGGCCCATCAACGGCTGGATTTCAGCCTCCATCAAGTCAGCGGCACGCTCCAGAATCGCAGCGCGCTCGACAGGCGGAGTGGCCTGCCAGATCGGACCGGCGCTCAAGGCGCACTGGATGGCGTTATCGACATCCTGCAGGGACGCTTCCTGTACATGACCGACCACGTCACGCAGGTCCGATGGGTTCAAGGCAGCACTCAACGTGCCTGCGCTGGCCGGGCAGCCCAGCATCGGGGCGGCTTTCCAGTCGTTGTGCGCGGTAGCCAGCAGGGCCGAAGACAGCGAAGCCAGACGATGTTCGTTGGCCATGTCGATGCCGCTGGAGTTGGCGCGTTCGGTTCCGTACAGGTCACGTGGCAGCGGAATGCGCGGATGCGGCAGGCCGAAACCGCCTTCCTGGGTCGCCATGCGTTCGATCTGGCTGACCGGATCGGCGACCAGTTCCTGAATCGAGATCGAGTGGTCGGCAATCCGGTTGACGAACGAGGTGTTGGCGCCGTTTTCGAGCAGGCGACGCACCAGATAGGCCAGCAGCGTTTCATGGGTGCCAACCGGGGCGTACACGCGGCAAGGACGATTCAGTTTGCCGTCGGCGACTTTGCCTACAACCTGCTCATACAACGGCTCGCCCATGCCGTGCAGGCACTGGAATTCATACTGGCCAGGGTAATAATTCTGCCCGGCGATCTGGTAGATGGCCGCCAGGGTGTGGGCGTTGTGTGTGGCAAATTGTGGATAGATGACTTCCGGTGCCGCGAGCAACTTGCGGGCGCAGGCGATGTAGGACACGTCGGTGTACACCTTGCGCGTGTACACCGGATAGCCTTCCAGGCCTTCGACCTGGGCGCGCTTGATCTCGCTGTCCCAGTACGCGCCCTTGACCAGACGGATCATCAGACGATGGCGGCTGCGGCGCGCCAGGTCGATCACGTAATCGATCACATAAGGGCAGCGCTTCTGATACGCCTGAATCACGAAGCCGATGCCATTCCAGCCGGTGAGCTGTGGTTCGAAACACAGGCGCTCGAGCAGATCCAGCGACAGTTCCAGGCGATCGGCTTCTTCGGCGTCGATGTTCAGGCCGATGTCGTACTGCTTGGCGAGCAGGGTCAGCGACAGCAGGCGCGGGTACAGTTCATCCATCACCCGCTCGTACTGGGCGCGGCTGTAGCGCGGGTGCAGCGCCGACAGCTTGATGGAAATCCCCGGACCTTCGTAGATGCCGCGACCGTGCGAGGCTTTGCCGATGGAGTGGATGGCCTGCTCGTAGGACGCCAGGTACTTCTGCGCGTCATGTTCGGTCAGCGCCGCTTCACCCAGCATGTCGTAGGAGTAGCGAAAGCCCTTGGCTTCGAAACGGCTGGCATTGGCCAATGCTTCACCGATGGTTTCGCCGGTGACGAACTGCTCGCCCATCAGGCGCATGGCCATGTCGACGCCCTTGCGGATCATCGGTTCGCCGCTTTTGCCGATGATGCGGCTCAGCGAGGATGTAAGGCCCGCTTCATTGTGAGTGGCAACCAGCCTGCCGGTAAGCAGCAGGCCCCAGGTGGCGGCGTTGACGAACAGCGACGGGCTGTTGCCCAGGTGCGGCTGCCAGTTGCCGTTGCTGATCTTGTCGCGAATCAAGGCATCGCGGGTGCCCTTGTCCGGAATACGCAGCAGCGCTTCGGCCAGGCACATCAGCGCGACGCCCTCCTGGGACGACAGTGAAAACTCCTGCAACAGGCCTTGAACGATGCCCGCGCGACCGCCGGCGCTTTTCTGGTTACGCAGTTTCTCCGCAATCGACGCGGCCATCTTGTTGGTGGCTTCGGCAACCGGGGCGCTCAGGCGCGCCTGCTCGAGCAGCATAGGCACCACTTCCGGCTCGGGGCGGCGGTAAGCGGAGGTGATGGCTGCACGTAACACGGACTGCGGTTGAATGCTCTCGGCAAAATCCAGAAAGCATTGCAGCCCCGCCTCTTCTGCCAGCTCGCCGCGGTCTTCGTTGTCCTTGCCGGCAGCACCGTCGAGCTCCAGCAGGGTTGCACCACTCTCGAGCTTTTCCAGGTAATTGAAAATCGCCTGCTTGATCAACCAGTGCGGCGTACGGTCGATGGAGTGAGCTGCGGCTTTCAAACGCTCGCGGGTCGGGTCGTCAAGTTTGACGCCCAGAGTGGTGGTGGCCATGTGTTGTCCTCTTTATAGCCACGTGGAAGTGGCATCGGCTTTGGCGCAGATTAGCCTCGGGACAGGGTGGGGTGCAACCGGGTGCAACCCGATTTGCAGAATATTTTGTGACGTTCCGGGTGAGCGGCTGATAAAAATGGCGCTACGCTCGGTGCTGGTGCGTGATTTTTTGTAGATTGCGCTGAAAGCGCCCTAAAATGGCGCGTAAATGCATGTGTCACGAGTTTTTTGTAACAGGTGCAACTTGCAGGATGAAATGGGTTGCACCTTGTTTGGATTGTTTAATAGGATTCGTTCCCGCGGTGCAACCGCCAGTCATTGATTGCCGATCCTTGCGGAGCGATCAGTCAACGCGGTGTCGGGTGCAAAAGCAGGGATGTGCCGAATATCGGTCGCTATTCCCTTTGGCATCGGGTGCCAACATAAAAACAATGCCAAGGCAGAACTCATGAGTGTCAGCAACCCTACCTTGATCACGTTCGTGATCTATATAGCGGCAATGGTATTGATCGGCCTGATGGCCTATCGCTCTACCAACAACCTTTCGGATTACATTCTCGGCGGACGCAGCCTCGGCAGCGTGGTCACCGCTCTTTCAGCAGGAGCCTCGGACATGAGCGGCTGGCTGTTGATGGGGTTGCCCGGTGCCATCTATATGTCCGGCCTGTCGGAAAGCTGGATCGCCATCGGTCTGATCATCGGCGCCTACCTGAACTGGCTGTTCGTGGCCGGCCGTCTGCGTGTGCAGACAGAGCACAACGGTGACGCACTGACGCTGCCGGATTACTTCAGCAGCCGTTTCGAAGACAACAGTGGCCTGCTGCGCATCATTTCGGCCATCGTGATTCTGGTGTTCTTCACCATTTATTGCGCCTCTGGCATCGTTGCGGGCGCGCGTCTGTTTGAAAGCACCTTCGGCATGTCCTACGAAACCGCCCTGTGGGCCGGCGCTGCGGCGACCATCGCCTACACCTTCGTCGGTGGTTTTCTGGCGGTGAGCTGGACAGACACCGTGCAGGCCACGCTGATGATCTTCGCCCTTATCCTGACGCCGGTCATCGTTCTGCTGGCAACGGGCGGCGTCGACACCACCTTTCTGGCGATCGAAGCGAAAGACCCGACCAGCTTCGACATGTTCAAGAACACCACATTCATCGGCATCATTTCCCTGCTCGGCTGGGGCCTGGGTTATTTCGGTCAGCCACATATCCTGGCGCGCTTCATGGCGGCCGATTCGGTCAAGTCGATTGCCAGCGCCCGACGCATCTCCATGGCCTGGATGATCCTGTGCCTGGGCGGCACCGTGGCGGTGGGTTTCTTCGGCATCGCTTATTTTTCCGCGCACCCTGAGGTCGCCGGGCCGGTTACCGAGAACCCGGAGCGGGTGTTCATCGAGCTGGCCAAGCTGCTGTTCAATCCGTGGATTGCCGGCGTGCTGTTGTCGGCCATTCTGGCTGCGGTGATGAGTACGCTGAGCTGCCAGTTGCTGGTGTGCTCCAGCGCGTTGACCGAGGACTTCTACAAGGCTTATCTGCGCAAGGGCGCTTCGCAGGTCGAGCTGGTCTGGGTAGGTCGGGCAATGGTGCTGCTGATCGCGATCATTGCCATTCTGCTGGCAGCCAATCCTGAAAACCGCGTGCTGGGCCTGGTGAGTTACGCCTGGGCCGGTTTCGGCGCAGCCTTCGGCCCTGTGGTACTGATTTCGGTACTGTGGAAGGGCATGACTCGCAACGGCGCTCTGGCCGGGGTCATTATGGGTGCGGCCACCGTGGTGCTCTGGAAGCAATTCAGTACGATGGGGCTGTATGAAATCATCCCCGGTTTCATCCTGGCCAGCATCGCCATCGTGGTATTCAGCCTGATCGGCAAGCCTGCTTCTGCGTCCATGCAGACCCGTTTCCTGGCCGCCGAACAGGATTTCAAAGCCAACCGCTGACAGGTCTGACTGAAACACAAACGGCCCGTTCTTCTTAGTGAAGCGCGGGCCGTTGTGTATTCAGGCTGAGAGCTGCGTGCCGCTCAGCTCTGGTTGTGATCGATGTCGAGGTTGTAGAACGTCGCCTTGCCACCCTCCGAGGTGTACCCGGTATTGTCCTGGGTATACACCCCCGCCTTGAAGTACAGAGGCTTGTCGCGCCAGGTCTCACTGATGCGCGTGCTCCAGTCCTGATCCTTGGCGCTGACGGACAGTTTTCCGCCCTTGCTCAGGTGAATGACGTAATTGAATGTCTCATTGAGCTTCACACCCTCTACGATGGTGTAAACCTTGCTTTCATCGTCGTCATAGCGGTTGCGGACTTTTGCAACGATATCGCCGGTCTTGGTGTCTTCCTTGTATTGAAACTCGACTTTCAGGAGCGGCTCTGTGCTCTCGTATGCGTGTATTTGTCCGATGACAATCTTGCCTGAGGAAGGTACTTGGTCGACTTCCAGTTTGGCATTCAGAAAGTTGTCGGCATCCGGGTACACCCAATTATGCAGCGAACCATCGGACCACGTTTCCCGAAGTTCGCTTCGGGAATATTTGGCGTTCTCGGTTTTAGTGCCGGTGACGGGCGACCAGAACACAATGGCGTCGGTTTTGGATTTGAAATATTTACCGTCGTAGCCTTTTACTAACTGAGCGGTTTCGATGGTCTTGGGGGGCGACCCCACCGGGATGCTGAGATTCCACGATCCAAGATCTACCATTTTGTCTCCGTCCGTAAATGTCTTTGTATCGCTCATAGAGAAAGCCTCTGGCACGAGGCTTCAGCCAGCTTTTATACGGCTTGTAGGACAATTTGTTAATAAAAAAATGTCGAACGGATGGCGTCAAAGTGCTGTCACTTCTTCTGCAGGGCAGAGCCTGTAAGGGGTGCAGAGAATGACCGTTAGTCGGCTAGATCGAACTTTGACAGTAGGGAAGAGGCGCCTTGCTTCTGCTTTTGGCGAGACGAGGCTAGAGTTATTCCAAAGTATGACGGTCGTCCTGAGTCTCAGGCGTCATGCCCACACAGAGAAGCAGCATGGAACGCGTGCCAAACCAGCCAGATGATGGCTCTTCAGTTTTACTTGTTGTAGACGATTACCCGGAAAATCTGGTGACGATGTGCGCTGTTCTGCAAAGAACGGACTGGCACATTGTGACTGCAAGTTCCGGAATAGAAGCATTGACCGTACTTCTCGAGCAGGAAGTCGACCTGGTTTTGCTGGATGTGCAGATGCCGGGTATGGACGGCTTCGAGGTCGCGCGACTGATGCGTGGCAGTCAGCGCACCCGCCTTACGCCGATTATTTTTCTCACCGCCAATGAGCAGACCCAGGATGCGGTGCAAAAGGGCTATGCGAATGGTGCGACGGACTATCTGTTCAAACCCTTCGACCCGAATGTGCTCAAGCCCAAGGTGCAGACCCTGCTTGAGCAACAGCGCAATCGTCGTGCGCTGCAACAGCTGTCACTGGAGCTGGAGTCGGCCCGTGCGTTCAACGCATCGGTGCTGGCCAACGTCGCCGAAGGCATTCTGGTCGTTGACGAAGCAGGCACCATCAGCTTTGCCAACCCGGCTATCTGTCAGTTATTGAACACCTCCGTCGATCACCTGCGCGGCACCCAGGTGCTGGACTACATCATCGAACCGAAGGTAGGCCACTGGCTGGATTCGGGCTTTTACCAGCACTATCGCAAGTCCGACACCTATCGGGTGCACGACGCCATTCTGCGTACGGCGCAAGGCACGCAACTGCCAGTGGCGTTGTCCTGTGCGGCGCTGCCTGCCGAACAGAAGGCAATGGTGCTGACGGTTCTCGATATGTCGGTGGTTCGTGATCTTTATCAGCAGCTGGAAAAACAGGCCGTCACCGATGCATTGACAGGCCTGCTCAATCGCCGGGGACTTTATCAGGCCGTTGAAAGCATGCTGTTGCGCAACGAGCGGGCGGATAAATACCTGGTCGTGCTGTTCATGGATCTGGATGGTTTCAAGCAGATAAACGACACGCTGGGCCACGAGGCCGGTGATCAGGTATTGCTCTGGGTCGCCGAGCAGTTCAAGGACAGCATGCGCCCCTATGATGTGCTGGCACGCATCGGCGGCGACGAGTTCACCGTCGTAATCGACGGGCTTGATTACCCCGAACAGGCGGCCAAGATCGCCGAAAAGCTCATCGAGCGGGTATCCGGAAGACGCCAGGTCGACGGTGTCGAGATCACCCTGGGTGCCAGCGTCGGCATTGCGACCTTTCCGGATTGCGGCTCGAATCTGGACGGTCTGCTGCGCGCGGCAGATATCGCCATGTACGAGGCCAAGCGTGCAGGGCGGCAACAATACCGGTTCTATGATCAGAACATGAACGGGCGCGCCCGCTCGCGACTGATGCTTGAGGAAAGCGTGCGTACGGCCATCGACGGTCGGGATTTTTCAGTGGTGTACCAGCCCCAGATTCACGTGGCGGATGGTCGCTTGCGTGGTTTCGAGGCCTTGCTGCGTTGGCAGCATCCAGCGGTCGGAGAGGTCCCGCCTGCGCTGTTCATTCCGCTGCTGGAAGAGACCAGACTGATCAATCGGCTCGGCAGCTGGATCTTTGATCAGGGCGCCGAGCAGCGTCAGGCATGGAGCCACATCTTCGCGCCCGACATGGTGCTGAGTGTCTGTGTCAGCCCCACACAATTCTGCCTGCCCAATCTGGCCTCGGAATTGAAACGCGCCATGGATCGCTTCGAGCTGAAACCGGGGCAGATAGAGGTGGAAATCACTGAAACCGCCCTGGTCAACAACCTGACGCACAGCCACAAACAGCTGAAGTTGTTGCATGAGGTCGGTGTGCGCATTGCGCTCGACGACTTTGGTACCGGCGAATGCTCGCTGTCGCACCTGCGCAATCTGCAACTCGACACCTTGAAGCTGGACAGGCGTTTTGTGGCCAATATTGCAGGGTCAAAGCGCGAGGCGGCGATGGCCAGCAGTATCATCGACCTGAGCCGCAACCTCGATATGCTGGTTATTGCCGAAGGGGTCGAGACTGCCGAGCAATACCAGTGGCTGGCAGACAACGGCTGTCAGGTCATGCAGGGCTTTTTGATCGCTCATCCGATGTTGCCAGAAGATGCGTTGCGCTTTCCCGGGCACTTTGATGTGGCGGGCTTCAGGCAAACCAGATTGTTGTAGAATGGCGTTTTTCGATCTCATGCAAAGGCCCCATGACTGCATCCAGCCCTGCTCCGCTCAAATACCTGCAGGCCTATCCGCAGGCCCTGCAGGATCAGGTGCAGCAGCTGATTGCCGAGGATCGTCTGGCGGATTACCTTGAGCAGCGCTACCCCGCGCGGCATCAGGTCCAGAGCGACAAGGCCCTTTACGCCTATGCGCTGGCGCTCAAGCAGGATCACCTGCGCAACGCGCCAGCCATCAAGAAGGTTCTTTTCGACAATCGTCTCGACCTGACCCACCGCGCGCTGGGCCTGCACACCAAGATATCCAGAGTGCAGGGCGGCAAGCTCAAGGCCAGTAACGAGATCCGTGTGGCCGCGCTGTTCAAGGAAGCGCCGCCAGAGTTTCTGAAAATGATCGTCGTGCACGAGCTGGCTCACTTTCGTGAGTCGGATCACAACAAGGCCTTCTACCAGTTGTGCGAGCACATGTTGCCCGGTTATCACCAATTGGAGTTCGATTTGCGCGTGTACCTGACGTACCGCGATCTGCAGGCCGCGCGAGCGCCATGCTGAGCCAGGCACTGAAAAAGGATTCGACGATGCAGGTCAGCAAGACCAAAAGCAGTTTCTATCGCCGCCTGTACGTGGCGTATCTGATCGATTCACAGATCGCCAGCAGTGTTCCGGAGCTGATAGCGGCAACCGGCATGCCGCGTCGGACCGCGCAGGACACTATCAGTGCGCTTGCCGATCTGGACATTGTGTGTGATTTCGAGCAGCTCGAAGGCGGCCGCAATCACGCCGGCAGCTACCGGATCCGTGACTGGGGCGCCGTTGACAAGGGCTGGATTGCCGACAATCTGCCGCGTATCAAGGCCGTGCTGGAGTATCCCTGAGCGGCTTTCAGTCCAGATCGCGACGCATGCCGATATGCGGAATGTCGTCTTCCAGGTAGACCTCGCCCACCGGATTGAAGCCGTAGCGGCTGTAATAGCCTTGCAGATGGGCCTGGGCCGATAGGTAGATGGGCTGGTCGGGCCATTTGCGTTCGGCGTTTTCCAGGGCCTGCTCCATCAGTTCATGGCCGATGCCCCTGCTGCGGATCGAAGGCGCAGTCACCACCCGGCCGATGGTCACGTCGCCGCCTTGCTGGATCGGGTCGAGCAAACGCAGGTAGGCGACCAGCTTGTCTTCCTGCCAGGCCATCAGGTGGCAGGTGTCGCCCATCAGGTCCTGTCCGTCGACGTCCAGGTACACGCATTGCTGCTCGACCACAAACACCTCGGCACGCAGTTGCAGCACGGCATAGAGTTGCTCGATGCTCAGCTCGGTGTGATGTTTGCAGATCCATTTGATAGACATGTCGCAGACTCGCAGGGAAACCAGAAGCGAAGTCTAAACGTATCCGGCGACATTCCCAATAAACGCCGTCAACGATATGAATGCTGCGCCGGTTGAGCATGTTGCCTGCCCGGCTTGTCTACTGCCTGCTTGAGGTCTTCAATTAGAACTGCAGGCGCCCTCACGGGCGAGCGTTTTCCTGCCGATAGGATTAAATCGGGCATGCCGCCCCTTTCAGGAACCTGAGCATGTCGCAGTTGCTTCGAGCGGTGGGGGTGCTGGTCTTTCTGCTGATGGCGCACGTCAACGCAGCTGAAAAGTTGCGTCTTGTCGCCGATCCCTGGCCACCTTTTACCGACGCGCTGCTGCTCAACGGCGGGCTGGCAACCGATATCGTCAATACGGCGCTGCGCCGTGCCGGGTACACCACGCTGTATGAGCAAGTGCCCTGGGCACGGGCGATGCTGGGCTTGAGCCAAGGGCGTCATGATGTGCTGATCAATGCGTGGTTCAGCGATGAACGTACGAAAATTGGCCAGTTTTCTGCGGAATACCTGCTCAACCGGATACGTTTCATCAAGCGCAAGGAGTCGCCCATTGGCACCCTGACCCATGAGCAGCTCCACCAATACGTGATCGCGGTGGTCAGGGGTTATGCTTATGCCCCTGCGTTTGACAGCGACAGCCAGTTGCAGAAGGTCCCTGTGCAGAACTTCTCCACCGCCATACGCATGCTCGCCGCCGAGCGTGTCGACCTGACCCTGGAAGATGAGTACGTAGCCCGTTACAACCTGGCGATGGAACCGGATGAGGTGCGTGACCGGGTCGAGTTTCTACCGGGCTCGTTGAGCGAGAACAGCCTGCATATTCTGGTCAGCCTGAAAAATCCCCACCACGACAAGATCGTCGCCGACTTTGATCGCGAAATTGCCGCCATGAAAGCCGACGGCACCTACGATGAGCTGCTCAGACTGCATGGGTTGCAGCAACCTCCGGAGCTTTGATCAAGTGCGCGGCGAGGGTGCGCAGCGGAGCCAGCTGGCGGCAGATCAGCGCCAGCTGGGCTTGCACCAGTCGCTGACTTTCGTCCATGTCTTCGGGCAGTTGCTCCAGTTGCGCGGCCAGCCCTTCCTCGGCATCGCTCTGCACCGCAACCGGCTTCTTCTCGGCTAGCCCTGCAGCGATTTCGTCGATGCTGGCGGCCAGTGTGGCACCGACGTTATCGATCAGGTGTTCGCGGACATCACTCGGCAACTGCGTATCACGGTGCGCGCCGAGGCCGGAAAGGTAGCTCAGCAGCGTGTGTGACAGCACCAGAAAGCGGAAGCCGACGTCGGCCTCCTTGCGAAAGTGGCCGGGCTCCATGAGCATGTTCGCCAGCGTGGTCGACAGCGCGGCGTCGGCGTTGTGGGCGTTGCGCCGCGCCAGTCGATAGGCCAGGTCGTCACTCTTGCCCTTGGCGTACTGTTGCATGATCTGCCGCAGGTAGATGCTGTTGCAGGTCAGGGTATTGGCCAGCACCTTGTTCAGGCGTCGTCCCTGCCAGTCCGGCAAAAACAGGAACACGGCGAGACCGGCGATAAGGCTGCCCAGCAATGTATCGAACAGCCGCGGCAGGAACAGGCCATAACCATCACCGACCTGATTGAAGCAGAACAGCACCATCACCGTGATGGCGGCGGTCGACAGGGTGTAGCGGGTGGTCCGATTGACGAAGAACACCACCCCGGCCAGCACGGCGCACATCGATTGCAGAATCGGGCTGGTAACCAGATCGAACAGCACCCAGCCGACCGTCAGGCCGATCGCGGTGCCGATGATCCGCTGGCCGAGCTTGAGCCGGGTGGCGCCGTAGCTGGGCTGGCAGACGAACACCGTGGTCAGGATGATCCAGTAGCCCTGTGACGGGTGAATCAGGTGCACCATCGCGTAACCGATGGTCAATGCCAGCGGCAGGCGCAGGGCGTGACGAAACAGCAGCGAGGTCGGGGTCATCTGCAGGCGCAGGCGCGTCCAGACATCCTTGAGGTTGCGCGGCGAGCGGTCCAGCAGGCTGCTGTCGGTGGCATCGGCCACGGCGTCCGGGTTGCTGGCGTCGCTGATCAGGCGATCCAGGGTGCCAAGGTTGGCGGCCAGCGCGCGCAGCGAACGCAGCAGGCCGCGCCACGCAGGGTTGCTCTGGATGCGCAGATGTTCAAGGGACGCGTGCAGGTCTTCCATGGCTTCGGCGAAGCTTGGGTCATACACGAATGGTTGACGTAACTGGATGGATTCCGACAGCGCCTGGCAGGCCACGCCCTGTTGACGCAGCAGGCGCTGGCAGCGGAACAGCACGTCGCTGTGGAAAAACGCATCGGCCAGTGAGTTGTAGGGGTAATGCGACGAGCTGGCGCGCTCGTGGATGTCCTGGGCGATGAAGTACAGCTTCAGGTAGCGGCTGACTTTGGAGCCGGGGCGGCCGCTGCCGACGCGGTGCAGGATGATTTCCTTGGTGGAGTTCAGCGCGGCGACGACTTTGCCGTTCTGCTGCGCCAGCTCCAGGCGACGGGCCTCCACGTTGAGCGTGCGAATCGGTTCGAACAGGGTCGACTTGAGCTTCAGGTACTGGCCCAGCTCACGAAACAGTCGCGCCAGCGCCTGTTGCACCGGCTGGTTGGAAAACAGCATCTGCCACAGCACCGACAGCAGGCCGTACCAGGCTGCGCCCGCCACCAGCAGCATCGGTTCATGCCAGAAGTCCAGTACTTCACCGCCACGCTGATCGACGCCGATCATGGTGTAGACCGAAAGGATCAACGTGCCGTAGGCAATCGCGCCATAGCGTTCACCCAGTGCGCCGAGCATGGTCAGGCAGAAGCTGGCCAGCGCCAGTGAACAGACAAACAGGATGGGGTAGGGGAAGAGCAATTCGACGGCAAGGGCGGCGATGCTGAAACACACCAGCGTCACCGCCAGTGCGTTGAGTCGGCCTTGCCAGCTGTCGTCGGTCTCGGCCAGGGCGCAGGCGATAATCCCCAGAAACAGCGGGATCAGTAACGCCATTTCATTTTGATACCAGCACAGTGCCATGCTGCCGGTCAGTGCGATAAAGACTCGAACGCTATAGCTGAATTTATCCAGCGCCCACAATCGACGGAATGTATGACGGAGAGATTTCGATGCCATGGGTTAGCTTGACGGCCCTGTTCGCAATTGATCGATCGTGCAGGAGGATATGTACAGACCAAATGACTGGCTGTACATCCGCCTCGCAAAATTTATACCGGTTTGTAGTGTCGTGATGTTGCGTATCAGCGACTACGTCACACGTAGTGTGCGGCAGCATAGGCCGACGCCCACGCCCACTGAAAGTTGAAGCCGCCCAGATGACCGCTCACGTCGAGCACTTCGCCCACGAAATAAAGACCGGGGGATTTCAGCGATTCCATGGTCTTGGACGACACTTCGCGGGTGTCGATACCGCCCAGCGTCACTTCGGCCGTGCGATAACCCTCGGTGCCCGCCGGGACCACCTGCCAGCTCGCCAGCTTTTCGGCGATCTCGGCCAGTTCGGCGTGGGTGTACTGCTTCATCGGTCTGGAAACGAACCAGTGTTCGGCGATCAGGTTGGCCATCTTCTTGGTGAAAATCTCGCCCAGCAGGGTTTTCAGTTCACTGTTGGGGCGCTCGGCCTGCTGCTGGTTGAGCCAGGCGGGCACGTCATGATCGGGCAGCAGGTTGATTTCCACGGTGTCGCCGGGCTGCCAGAACGAGGAAATCTGCAGGATCGCCGGGCCACTGAGGCCGCGGTGGGTGAACAGGATGTTTTCGCGGAAGCTGGTGTCGTTGCAGCTCACCAGGCAATCCACCGAGGTGCCTGACAGCTCGGTGCACAGCTCCTTGAGCTGATCGGTGATGGTGAACGGCACCAGCCCGGCACGGGTCGGCAGCAGCGTGTGGCCGAACTGCTTGCCGACCTGATAGCCAAAACCGGTGGCGCCCAGCGTCGGAATCGACAGCCCGCCCGTGGCAATCACCAGCGACTGGCAGTTCAGGGTGCCCAGCGTGGTCTGCAGGCTGTAGCCGTCGTCGGTTTTTTCGATCTGCTGCACGGCGGTGTCCATGTGCAGGCTGACACCGGCTTGTCGGCATTCTTCCAGAAGCATTTCCAGAATGTCGCTGGACTTGTTGTCGCAAAACAGTTGGCCGAGCTTTTTCTCGTGATAAGGCACGCCATGTTTGGCGACCATCGCGATGAAATCCCATTGGGTGTAGCGGGCCAGGGCCGATTTGCAGAAATGCGGGTTCTGCGACAGGAAGTTGGCCGGCTCGGTGTACATATTGGTGAAGTTGCACCGCCCGCCACCGGACATCAGGATCTTCTTGCCGGGTTTGTTGGCGTGGTCGATCAACATCACCTTGCGCCCGCGAGCGGCAGCGGTGAACGCACACATCAGACCGGCAGCACCGGCGCCAATGATTACAACGTCAGTAACGGGCACAGCGTGGTTCCTCGATCTTCAGGTCACGATCGTTCCCATGCTCCGCGCCAAGCTATGCACAAGCCTGTTTTTGATTCTGGCCGCAGAAGCCTGAAAACCGCGTTTTCAGGACCTTCGGGGCCTGTATATGACGCTCGGCGCGGCGTGTAGGGACTATCAGGGTCAACGATAAACTTTACAAAATCCGCACGCGCAGCGACTTGCCCTTGATCTTGCCATTGTTCAAACGCTCCAGGGCCTGTTTGGCCATGCTGCGCTCGACGGCAACGTAGGCCTGGAAGTCGAAAATCGCGATCTTGCCGACCTGAGTGCCCGCAATGCCTGCCTCGCCGGTCAGTGCGCCGAGGATGTCGCCTGGACGCAGCTTGTCCTTGCGGCCCGAGCCGATGCACAGCGTGGTCATGGCGGGCAGCAGCTTGCCGCCTTCCTTGATGCTCAGTCTGTCGTATTGCTGCCAGTTCAACGGCGCTTTCTGCAATTCTTCGATGGCACGGGCGCGCTGGCTTTCCGACGGGGCCACGAGGCTGACCGCGATGCCTTTCTCGCCGGCACGACCGGTGCGGCCGACGCGGTGGATGTGGATTTCCGAATCACGCGCCAGCTCGACGTTGATCACCATGTCCAGCGCGTCGATATCCAGACCGCGCGCGGCTACGTCCGTGGCGACCAGTACCGAGGTACTGCGGTTGGCGAACATCGCCAGTACCTGATCACGGTCACGCTGTTCCAGATCACCATGCAGGCCGACGGCAGACATGCCCTTGGCGGTCAGGTGATCGACCACTTCCTGGACCTGCTGCTTGGTGAAGCAGAACGCCACGCAGGACGTCGGACGGAAATGGCCGAGTACCTTGACCACCGCTTCCAGGCGCTGCTCCGGGGAGATCTCGTAGAAAATCTGCTCGATCTGGCTGTCGGCGTGCAGCGCTTCGACCTTGACGGTCTGCGGATCACGCATGAACTTCGAGGACAACTGCTTGATGCCGACCGGGTAGGTGGCGGAGAACAGCAGGGTCTGACGGCGCTGCGGAGTCTGCTCGATGATGTCGGCGATGGCGTCGTAGAAGCCCATGTCCAGCATGCGGTCGGCTTCATCGAGAATCAGCGTGTTCAGGCCGTCCAGGACCAGCGAGCCCTTGCGCAAGTGCTGCTGTATACGACCCGGAGTGCCGACGATGATGTGTGCGCCATGTTCCAGCGAGCCGATCTGCGGGCCAAAGGACACGCCGCCACACAGGGTCAGGACCTTGATGTTGTCCTCGGAACGCGCCAGACGGCGGATTTCCTTGGCCACCTGATCCGCCAGTTCG
The DNA here is from genome assembly GCF_020312195.1 of Pseudomonas sp. P129. NCBI lineage: Bacteria > Pseudomonadati > Pseudomonadota > Gammaproteobacteria > Pseudomonadales > Pseudomonadaceae > Pseudomonas > Pseudomonas sp. P129. The sequence continues at coordinate 155,865 of NZ_JAGPYS010000005.1, forward strand.
CGGGTCGGACACATGACCAGTGCCTGACAACCGAAGAAACGCGGGTTGATCGGGTTGAGCAGGCCGATGCCGAACGCAGCGGTCTTGCCGCTGCCGGTCTTGGCTTGCGCGATCAGGTCCATGCCCTTGAGGATCACCGGCAGGCTCTGCGCCTGAATCGGTGTCATTTCGGCATAACCAAGCGACTCCAGGTTAGCCAGCATGGCAGCGGACAGAGGCAGGGAATTGAAAGCGGTGTTAGTCACGACGGTGGACCTGCAAAACAAAAATGTCGCGCAGTGTATCACCCGCCAGTGAGACCTGGCACCGACGATAAAGGTCGTGGGAGCGAGCTTGCTCGCGAAGGGGCCCTTACAGTCCCAGAAGATGGGGCGTCTGGACCATGGTCTTCGTGAGCAATGCGGATCGCCGCCCCGGTCACTCCCACAGGATCCAGCAATGAGCGCGGAGCATGGGCGCGATATCCAGGGCAAAAAAATCCCCGCTGGAGGGCGGGGTTGAGGTTCGAGCGTGGCAGCTCGCAAGGGTGTACAGCAAGGCCCGTCCGGGGACGGGCCGGCAGGGCTTACAGCAGGATTGTGCGGATGTCCGCCAGCAATTCGCTCAAGCGCTTGGTGAAGCGGGCAGCAGCTGCGCCGTTGATCACGCGGTGATCATAGGACAGCGACAGCGGCAGCATCAGTTTCGGCTGGAAGGCTTTGCCGTCCCAGACGGGCTGGATGGTTGCCTTGGAAACACCGAGGATCGCCACTTCCGGCGCGTTGACGATCGGCGTGAAGCCGGTGCCGCCAATGTGGCCGAGGCTGGAGATGGTGAAGCACGCGCCCTGCATGTCGTTCGCCGTCAGTTTCTTGTTGCGCGCCTTTTCCGCCAGTGCGGCGGCTTCGGCGGCCAGTTGCAACAGGCTCTTCTGGTCGACGTCGCGGATGACCGGGACCAGCAGGCCGTCCGGGGTGTCCACGGCAAAGCCGATGTGCACGTACTTCTTGCGAATCACGGCCTTGCCGCTAGGCGCCAGCGAAGCGTTGAAGTCCGGCAGCTCCTTGAGCAGGTGGGCGCAGGATTTGAGCAGCAGCGGCAGGACCGTCAGCTTGACGCCAGCCTTCTCGGCAGCGCCTTTCTGCGCCACACGGAAAGCTTCCAGGTCGGTAATGTCGGCCTGGTCGAACTGCGTGACGTGCGGAATGTTCAGCCAGCTGCGGTGCAGGCCGGAAGCGCCGAGTTGCATCAGGCGCGTCATCGGTACTTCTTCGATCTCGCCGAAACGGCTGAAATCGACTTCCGGAATCGGCGGGATGCCCGAGCCGCCGCTTGCGCCGCCAGCTGGAGCTTCCTTGGCCTTCTGCATCATGGTTTTGACGTAAGCCTGAACGTCTTCTTTCAGCACACGGCCGTGCGGGCCGGTGGCGCTGACAGCGTTCAGCTCGACGCCAAATTCGCGGGCCAGCTGACGAACGGCCGGGCCGGCATGAACCTTGGCACCGTCTTTGGCCGGAGCCGCTGGAGCCGCTGGCGCAGGTGCTGCTTCTGCTTTGGGAGCAGGGGCAGCTGGAGCCGCGGCCTCAGCCTTGGCCGGGGCCGCGGCGGGTGCGCTGGCGGCAGGCGCCGGAGCAGCGGCAGGCGCGGCGCCTTCGACTTTCAGTTTCAGGATCAGGTCGCCGGTACCGACTTCCTGGTCCAGCTTGACTTCGATGCTCTCGACAACGCCTGCTGCCGGAGAAGGGATCTCCATGCTGGCCTTGTCGGATTCAAGGGTGATCAGCGACTGATCGGCCTGGATGCTGTCACCGACCTTGACCATCAGTTCGATGATCTTGGCCTTGCCCGACGAACCGATGTCCGGTACGTGGATGTCCTGAACGCTGGCGCTGGCTGCCGGAGCAGGCTCGGCGGCGGCCGCAGGTGCAGGTGCCGCTTCAGCCGGCTTTTCGGCAGCAGCAGGGGCAGGGGCAGCGGCAGGTTCGGCAGCAGGTGCCGGGGCCGCAGCCGCTTCGCCTTCCACTTCCAGTTCGAACAGCTCGTCGCCTTCTTTCAGACGGTCGCCCAGCTTGACCTTCATGGTCTTGATGACGCCAGCCTTGGGAGCAGGGATTTCCATGCTCGCCTTGTCCGACTCAAGCGTCAGAACGCTCTGGTCGGCTTCGATGCGATCACCGACCTTGACCATCAATTCAATGACTTCGCCTTCACCGTTGCCGATGTCGGGTACACGAATTAACTCACTCACTATGTCTCTCCTTAGGAGAACCTGTTCACTCACGAATACGCTGGTTCAGTTACAACGAAACAGCGTTGGATGCTCATTTACGTCGAGTAAATTCCGCATCCTCGGCTGTTTACGCTCTGATCAGCGCTCTTGAAGCAGACTCTTAGCAGTCCAGTGGATTGCGTTTTTCAGGATCGATACCGAACTTGGCGATGGCTTCCGCCACGACTTTAGGTTCGATATCGCCACGATCAGCCAAGGCTTCCAGGGCTGCCAGCACCACGAAGTGACGATCGACTTCAAAGAAGTGACGCAGCTTCTTGCGGCTGTCGCTACGGCCGAAACCGTCGGTGCCCAGGACTTTGTATTCCTTGGTTGGAACCCACTGACGAATCTGATCAGCGAACAGCTTCATGTAATCCGTCGATGCGATGACCGGACCTTTGCGACCGTTCAGGCATTCCTCGACATAGCTCAGCTGCGGCTTCTGGCCAGGGTGCAGGCGGTTGTTGCGCTCTGCAGCCAGACCGTCGCGACGCAGCTCGTTGAAGCTGGTGACGCTCCACACGTCGGCGCCGATGTTGAACTCGTCACGGAGAATCTTCGCTGCTTCGCGAACTTCACGCAGGATGGTGCCCGAGCCCAGCAACTGGACGTGGTGCGCCGCTTCCTTGGTGTCTTCTTCGAGCAGGTACATGCCCTTGACGATGCCTTCTTCCACACCGGCCGGCATGGCTGGCTGTGCATAGGACTCGTTCATCACGGTCAGGTAGTAGAAAACGTCCTGCTGCTCTTCGAACATCCGGCGCATGCCGTCCTGGATGATCACTGCCAGTTCGTAACCGTAAGTCGGGTCGAAGGTGCGGCAGTTCGGGATGGTCGATGCCAGGATGTGGCTGTGACCGTCTTCGTGCTGCAGGCCTTCACCGTTCAGCGTGGTACGGCCGGCGGTGCCGCCAATCAGGAAGCCACGGGTACGGCTGTCGCCAGCGGCCCAGGCCAGGTCGCCGATACGCTGGAAACCGAACATCGAGTAGAAGATGTAGAACGGAATCATCGGCTGGTTGTGGCTGGAATACGAAGTACCGGCAGCGATGAAGGAGGACATGGCGCCCGCTTCGTTGATGCCTTCTTCGAGGATCTGGCCTTTCTTGTCTTCGCGATAGAACATCACCTGTTCTTTATCGACTGGCTCGTAGAGCTGGCCGACCGACGAGTAGATGCCCAGTTGGCGGAACATGCCTTCCATACCGAAGGTACGCGCTTCGTCCGGGATGATCGGCACGATGCGCTGACCGATTTCCTTGTCCTTGACCAGTTGCGTCAGGATGCGCACGAAAGCCATGGTGGTGGAGATTTCGCGATCGCCCGAGCCATCCAGGATGGCCTTGAGGGTCTCGAGTGGCGGGGTCGGCAGGCTGAAGCTCTGCGCACGACGCTGCGGCACGAAACCACCCAGCGCAGCACGACGCTCGCTCAGATAACGGGCTTCGGCGCTGCCTTCTTCCGGCTTGTAGAACGGCAGGGCTTCGAGTTCGGAGTCCTTGACCGGGATGTCGAAGCGGTCACGGAAGTGACGCAGGCTGTCGACATCGACCTTTTTGGTGTTGTGCGCAGTGTTTTTCGCTTCACCGGCGCCGGTGCCATAACCCTTGATGGTCTTGGCCAGAACCACGGTCGGTTGACCCTTGTGGTTGACGGCTTCGTGGTAGGCCGCATAGACCTTGTACGGGTCGTGGCCGCCACGGTTGAGTTTCCAGATCTCGTCGTCGGACAGATCGGCAACCATGGCCTTGAGTTCAGGCGAGTTGAAGAAGTGCTCGCGGACGAACGCGCCGTCCTTGGCCTTGTAGTTCTGGTATTCGCCGTCGATGACTTCGTCCATGCGACGTTGCAGGATACCGTCGACGTCCTTGGCCAGCAGTGGGTCCCAGAAACGGCCCCAGATGACTTTGGTGACGTTCCACTGGGCGCCACGGAACACGCCTTCGAGTTCCTGGATGATCTTGGCGTTGCCGCGAACCGGGCCGTCGAGGCGCTGCAGGTTGCAGTTGACGACGAAGATCAGGTTGTCGAGCTTCTCGCGACCGGCCAGGGCGATGGCGCCCAGGGATTCCGGCTCGTCGGTCTCGCCGTCACCCAGGAAGCACCAGACTTTCTGCTTGCCTTCCGGGATGTAACCGCGGTGCTCCAGGTACTTCATGAAGCGCGCCTGGTAGATCGCCTGGATCGGGCCAAGGCCCATCGATACAGTCGGGAACTGCCAGAAATCCTTCATCAGCCACGGGTGTGGGTAAGACGACAGGCCATTGCCGTCGACTTCCTGACGGAAGTTGGTCATTTGCTCTTCGGTGATGCGGCCTTCCATGAACGCACGGGCGTAAACGCCTGGCGATGCGTGACCCTGGAAGTAGATCAGGTCGCCGCCGTGTTCGTCGGTCGGGGCCTGGAAGAAGTAGTTGAAGCCGATGTCGTACAGCGTGGCGCTGGAGGCGAAGCTGGAGATGTGGCCGCCCAGATCCGGGTCGCCGATGTTGGTTTTGACAACCATGGCCAATGCGTTCCAGCGCACCAGCGAGCGAATGCGGCGTTCCATGAACAGGTCGCCAGGCATGCGTGCTTCGTGGGTGACAGGAATGGTGTTGCGATATGGCGTGGTGATGGCGTACGGCAGCTGCGAACCACTACGGGTGGCCAGCTCGCCCAAACGGGTCATCAGGTAGTGAGCGCGGTCTTCGCCTTCTTTGTCGAGAACCGATTCCAGGGCGTCCAGCCATTCCTGGGTTTCGACGGGATCGAGGTCTTGCATGGCTTGCTCCAGGGCGGAAAGGCTTCCAGAATCGGTTGCCTGAGTTTGCGACTGGCCTTGTGGGCAGACGACATAAATTCTTGGATTTCCGGAGGGTGGGATCCGGCGGCGTGTAGTTTTACTACAAATCGACGACGATTTCAGCCCTCCGAGTATCGGACCCAGTAGTAAAACTACAGAGAAGCGACTCAATCGCTCCTGTTGTCGTGTAGCTTAAAACGTTACTGTTGATCGCTATTGAATATCTTGCAGGGAAAAAGCGGATTTTTATGCTTCTAATTTGATTTTTCCAGCAATTTATAACCTTTGTTCGACAAGCGGTGCTGGCAGACGCGTCTCGCCGTAACGACGGACGGGCGTCTGCACGCCGATCAAGGATAGACCATGAGCCTACCTTTACTGGCCGAATTTCCGGCCATTCTGCTGCCATCGATCAGCCGCGCCCGCCAGATGTTTCAGGCTGCGCTGACTGCCCTCTCCGAGGACGCGCTGGCTTCTTTCCAGGCCTGGCCCGAGTCGCGACAGGCAGCCTTCGACCGGGTCTGTGCCGCCAGTGATTTTGTAACCGAACAAGTCTGCCGTGATCCGCAGATGCTTCTGCAGCTGGCCGATTCGGGCGAGCTGGAGCGTAGCTTCTCTGCCGGCCAATTGCGCGGTCAGCTTGCCGACGCGCTGTCGAGCGTCGCCAGCGAGGATGAATTGGGGCGTAATCTACGTCGGCAGCGCGCACGCCAGCAAGTACGGATTATCTGGCGCGACCTGACCCGTCAGGCAAACCTGATCGAAACCTGCCGTGACCTGTCGGACATGGCCGATGCGTCGATCGATCTGGCTTACCAATGGTTGTACGCCCGGCATTGCCAGCAGTTCGGCACCCCGACCGGTCGTCATTCCGGAAAGCCGCAGCACATGGTCATCCTGGGTATGGGCAAGCTCGGCGCGGTCGAACTGAACCTGTCCTCGGACATTGACCTGATCTTCGGCTACCCGGAGGGCGGCGAAACCGTCGGCACCAAGCGTGCCCTGGACAATCAGGAGTTTTTCATTCGTCTGGGCCAGCGGCTGATCAAGGCGCTCGACCCGGTGACCGTCGACGGGTTCGTGTTCCGGGTCGACATGCGTCTGCGCCCCTACGGTTCGTCCGGGGCACTGGTGCTCAGCTTCAATGCGCTGGAGCAGTATTACCAGGACCAGGGTCGTGACTGGGAACGTTACGCGATGATCAAGGCGCGCGTGGTCGGGGGCGATCAGGCGGCCGGTGCCGAATTGCTGGCGATGCTGCGTCCGTTCGTCTATCGCCGCTATCTGGACTTCTCGGCCATCGAAGCGCTGCGCACCATGAAGCAGCTCATTCAGCAGGAAGTGAAGCGCAAGGGCATGGCGGAAAACATCAAGCTGGGTGCCGGCGGCATTCGCGAGGTGGAGTTCATCGCCCAGGCCTTTCAACTGATTCACGGCGGCCGCGACCTGAGTCTGCAGCAGCGACCGCTGTTCAAAGTGCTGAAAACCCTTGAGGGGCAGGGCTATCTGCCCTCGGCGGTGACCGAAGAGTTGCGCGAGGGCTACGAGTTTCTGCGCTACACCGAGCATGCCATTCAGGCGATTGCCGACCGTCAGACGCAGATGCTCCCGGACAACGAACAGGATCAGGCGCGTGTTGCCTTGATCATGGGCTTCGCTGACTGGGCTGCCTTTCATGAACGGCTGATGTACTGGCGTGGCCGTGTGGCCTGGCATTTCCGCCAGGTCATTGCTGACCCCGACGCCGATCCGGATGACGAGCAAGATGAAGATGGCGAAGTGGTGGTTGGAGGCGAATGGCTGCCGTTGTGGGAAGAGTCCCAGGACGAAGAAGCCGCAGGTCGCCAACTGTTGCAGGCCGGCTTCGTCGATGCCGAGAGGGCGCTGAAAAATCTGGCCAACCTGCGCAGCAGCCCCAACCTGCGTTCGATGCAGCGTCTGAGCCGTGAGCGGCTGGACGCGTTTATCCCCCGTCTGCTGGCTCAGGCGGTGGAGCATGAGAAGCCCGACCTGGTCCTGGAACGCGTGCTGCCGCTGGTAGAAGCCGTCGCCCGGCGCTCGGCGTACCTGGTGCTGCTCACTGAAAACCCCGACGCGCTGCGGCAACTATTGACCCTGTGCGCCGCCAGCCCGTGGATTGCCGAACAGATCGCGCGTTTCCCGTTGCTGCTCGATGAATTGCTTAACGAGGGACGCCTGTTCAATCCGCCGCTGGCCCCGGAACTCGCCGCCGAGCTGCGCGAACGGCTGATTCGTATCCCCGAGGACGATCTCGAGCAACAGATGGAAGCCCTGCGGCATTTCAAGCTGGCGCACAGCCTGCGGGTCGCGGCATCCGAGATATCCGGCAGCCTGCCATTGATGAAAGTCAGTGATTACCTGACCTGGCTGGCCGAGGCGATTCTCGATCAGGTGCTCGCGCTGGCCTGGCGCTACAGCGTGGCCCGCCACGGTACGCCGTTACGCCCGGATGGCTCGTTGTGCGATCCGGGCTTCGTGATCGTCGGTTACGGCAAGGTCGGCGGCATCGAACTGGGGCACGGCTCCGATCTGGATCTGGTGTTCATTCATGATGGCGATCTGGAAGCCGAGACCGACGGTGCCAAACCGATCGACACCGCGCAGTTCTTCACCCGACTGGGGCAGCGGGTGATCCATTTGCTGACCACGCAAACCAACTCCGGTCAGCTGTATGAGGTCGACATGCGCCTGCGACCTTCGGGGGCGTCCGGCCTGCTGGTCAGCTCTCTGGGCGCTTTCGCCCGTTATCAGGCCAGTGAAGCCTGGACCTGGGAGCATCAGGCACTGGTCCGGGCGCGGGTGATGACCGGCAGCCGGGATGTCGGCGAGCAATTCGAGAAAGTCCGTGCCGATGTGCTGGGGCGCGAACGTGATCTGCACAAGCTGCGCGCCGAAGTCAGCGAAATGCGCGCCAAGATGCGTGACAACCTCGGGACCCGCGTGACAGCGGCTGGCAGGGCGGCCAATGCCTTCGAGGCGGCGGTGCCATTCGACCTCAAGCAGGACGCCGGAGGTATCGTCGATATCGAATTTATGGTGCAATACGCCGCCTTGGCGTGGTCCAGAGAGCATCCCGCGCTGCTGCAATACACCGACAACATCCGGATTCTCGAAGGGCTGGAAGAGGCAGGGCTGCTGCCGGATACGGATGCCGGCCTGTTGCGCGAAGCCTATAAGGCGTATCGCTCGGCGGCACATCGCCAGGCCTTGCAGAAGCAGGCGGGCGTGGTCAGCGGCGATCAGTTTCATGCCCAGCGGCGTGAGGTGATGCGGATCTGGACGCAGATGGGGTTGAGCTGAGCCTCACGGCAACGCCACATTCCGCTGCAACACTCTATAAAGCTATGACAGGGAGGCGACAGGTTGTGTGGGAACGTCACGCAGTCTGATCGGCCTCCCTGATCGTTTCTGGTCGTTTTTGGATAGAACATGAAAATTCTGATCGTTGGGCCTAGCTGGGTCGGTGACATGGTGATGGCACAAACGCTGTTCCAGTGTCTGAAACAGCGTCATCCCGAGTGCGAAATCGACGTGTTGGCCCCTGAATGGAGCCGTCCGATACTGGAGCGCATGCCGCAGGTTCGCGCTGCGCTGAGTTTTCCGCTGGGGCACGGTGCCCTGGAACTGGCGACCCGTCGCCGGATCGGCAAGTCCCTGGCTGGCCAATACGATCAGGCTATCCTGCTGCCCAATTCGCTGAAATCCGCGCTGGTGCCGTTTTTTGCCGGTATCCCGAAGCGCACCGGCTGGCGCGGCGAGTTTCGCTACGGCCTGCTCAACGACGTGCGGACCCTCGACAAACAGCGTTACCCGCTGATGATCGAACGTTTCATGGCCCTGGCCTTCGACAAGGGCGCCGAGTTGCCGCGTCCTTACCCGCGACCGAGCCTGCGCATCGACCCGGCCACGCGCGATGCCGCACTGAGCAAATTCGGCCTCACCCTGGATCGCCCGGTACTGGCGCTGTGCCCCGGCGCAGAGTTCGGCGAGTCCAAGCGCTGGCCTGCCGAACATTACGCACAGGTCGCTGACGCGAGCATTCGCGAAGGCTGGCAGGTCTGGCTGTTTGGCTCGAAAAAGGATCATCCGGTCGGTGAGAGCATTCGCCAGGAGCTGATTCCCGGCCTGCGTGAGGAGTCCGTCAACCTCAGTGGCGAGACCTCGCTGGCCGAAGCCATTGACCTGCTGTCGTGCGCCGACGCGGTGGTCTCCAACGATTCCGGCCTGATGCATGTGGCCGCCGCGCTGAACCGTCCGCTGGTGGCTGTCTACGGCTCGACCTCGCCGGGCTTCACGCCGCCGCTGGCCGACGCAGTGGAGGTGGTGCGACTGGGCATCGAGTGCAGCCCGTGCTTTGAGCGCACCTGCCGTTTCGGCCATTACAACTGCATGCGTCTGCTTGAGCCGGACGCGGTGACTCAGGCGCTGAGCCGTCTGAGTAGCACGCCGGTGGAGGTTGCCTGATTTTGCGGGTACTGCTGATCAAGACGTCTTCACTGGGTGATGTGATTCATGCCTTGCCCGCGCTGACCGATGCGGCGCGCGCGCTGCCCGGTATTCGCTTCGACTGGGTGGTCGAGGAAGGCTTCGCGGAAATTCCCGCCTGGCATCCGGCGGTCGACAGGGTCATCCCGGTGGCGATCCGCCGCTGGCGCAAGCACCTCTGGCAGACCTTCAGGTCCGGCGAATGGCGGCGCTTCAAGCAGCAGGTGCGCGAACAGCGTTATGATCTGGTGATTGATGCGCAGGGCCTGTTCAAAAGTGCCTGGCTGACGCGCTATGTCGAGGCACCGGTGGCCGGTCTGGACCGCGATTCGGCACGCGAGCCGGTCGCCAGTCGCTTTTATGATCGCGCTTTTCCAGTGGCACGCGGGCAGCATGCGGTCGAGCGGCTGCGTCAGTTGTTCGCTCAGGCACTGGGCTATCCACAGCCGTCCGGCATGGGCGATTACGGTCTCAAGCCGCTGGCGACGCTGGATGACAGTTTGCAGGCCCCGTTCGTGCTGTTCTTGCATGGCACGACCTGGGACACCAAGCACTGGCCCGAGCTGTACTGGCGGCAACTGGCCGAATTGATGGCCGCGCGCGGCCTGCAGGTGCAGTTGCCGTGGGGCAATCCGGCAGAGAAGGCCCGCGCCGAGCGCATTGCCGAGGGTCTGAGCAGCGCGCACGTGCTGCCCAAGCTGAATCTGGCAGGGGTTGCGCGGGTGCTGGCCAGCGCGCAGGCGTGCGTTGCGGTAGACACCGGCATCGGGCACCTGGCCGCGGCACTGGATGTGCCGACCATTTCCCTGTTCGGCCCGACCAATCCGGGCCTGACCGGGGCCTACGGCAAATCGCAGGTGCATCTGGCCAGCGACTACCCGGGCTGCACGCCGTGCCTGCAAAAGAAATGCACGTACCAACCGAGCGCCGACGATCAGCGCCGGTTCGACCTTAAGCGCGAGTGGCCGATGTGCTTCACTCGTTTGAATCCCGAGCGAGTAGCGAGCCAATTGGGCGCGCTGTTGCTGGCAAAGGAACCTGGCTGATGCAACTGGCTTTTGTACTCTACAAATACTTCCCGTTCGGTGGCCTGCAACGCGACTTCATGCGCATCGCGCTGGAGTGTCAGCAGCGCGGTCATCAGATCCGCGTTTACACCCTGATCTGGGAAGGCGATGTGCCGCCCGGTTTCGAGGTGCTGGTGGCGCCGGTCAAGGCGTTCTTCAACCATCGGCGCAACGAAAAGCTCAGTGCCTGGATGGAGGCGGACCTGGCCAAACGCCCGGTGGACCGCCTGATCGGTTTCAACAAGATGCCCGGTCTGGATGTGTATTACGCCGCCGACGGCTGCTTCGAGGACAAGGCGCAGAACCTGCGCAGCCCGCTCTATCGCAAGTGGGGCCGTTACCGCCACTTTGCCGACTACGAGCGCGCAGTGTTTGCCAGGGACTCGAAAACCCAGGTGTTGATGATTTCCGAAGTGCAGCAGCCGCTGTTCATCAAGCATTACGACACCCCGCCGTCGCGCTTCCATTTGCTGCCGCCGGGTATTTCCCAGGATCGCCGCGCGCCGCCGGATGCCCCTGAGATCCGCGCGGGCTTTCGCAAGGAATTCGGCCTTGCCGACGATGACCTGTTATTGGTGCAGATAGGCTCCGGTTTCAAGACCAAGGGCGTGGATCGCAGCCTGAAGGCGCTCGCGGCTCTGCCCGCCGAGCTGAAGAAGCGCACGCGACTGTTTGTAATCGGGCAGGACGACCCCAAAGTATTCCAATTGCAGAGCGCGGCGCTCGGCCTGGGTGATCAGGTGACCTTCATGAAAGGGCGCAGCGATATTCCGCGCTTTCTACTGGGTGCCGACCTGCTGATTCATCCGGCCTACAACGAAAACACCGGGACCGTGCTGCTCGAAGCGCTGGTTGCCGGTTTGCCGGTTTTGGTCAGCGCGGTCTGTGGTTACGCTCACTATATTGCCGAGGCCGATTGCGGGCGGGTGCTGGATGAGCCGTTCGATCAGGCGCAGCTCAATCGCTACCTGTCGGAGATGCTTCAGGACAACGCCGCACGCAGCGCGTGGTCGCGCAATGGCCTGACCTTTGCCGACACGGCAGACCTTTACAGCATGCCGCAACACGCTGCGGATGTGATTCTGGCGGAGCACTATTGATGAAGCTGTTCCTTGCTGAGCCGTTCAAGAGCCTGTGGGCGGAGCGCGATGCGTTCGTCGAGGTCGAAGGCCTGAGCGGTGAGGTCTACCGCGAACTGGAAGGGCGCCGCACGCTGCGCACCGAGGTCGACGGGCGCGGTTACTTCGTCAAGATCCACCGCGGCATCGGCTGGGGCGAGATCGCCAAGAACCTGGCAACCGCCAAGCTGCCGGTACTGGGCGCGGGCAAGGAATGGGACGCCATCGAGCGTCTGCATGAAGTCGGCGTCCCGACCATGACCGCCGTGGCCTATGGTGAGCGTGGCAGCAACCCTGCCGCGCAGCACTCGTTCATCGTCACTGAAGAACTGGCACCGACCATCAGCCTTGAAGACATCAGCCTCAACTGGCGCAGCGAGCCGCCCGAGCCGCGTCTGAAAAGAGCCTTCATTGCCGAAGTCGCCCGCATGGTCGGCATGATGCACCGCGCAGGCGTCAATCATCGCGACTGCTACATCTGCCATTTTCTGCTGCACACCGACAAGCCAGTGACCGCTGACGATTTCAAACTGTCGGTCATCGACCTGCACCGTGCCCAGACCCGCCGTGCGATCACGCCGCGCTGGCGCAACAAGGACCTGGCCGCGTTGTATTTCTCCGCGCTGGACATCGGCCTGACCCGCCGCGACAAACTGCGTTTTCTCCAGGGCTATTTCCAGAAGCCGTTGCGCGAAATCCTGCTCAAGGAAGCGACGTTGCTGACCTGGCTGGACAAAAAAGCCGACAAGTTGTATCAGCGCAAAGTGCGCTACGGAGACGCTCTCTGATGGCGGGCTGGAAGCTCGAGCCCGAGTACGCGTTCCTGGAACAGGAATTCGGTAGCCTGGATGCCGTATTTGCCTTGCAGGGACAGCAGTTGACCCGCGACCCGCTGTCCGACGTCATTCGCGTCGAGCGCGGCGGGGTTTACTACTACGTCAAACGCTACGTGGGCGCGGGCAAGGGCCTGCGTCGCTATATGGGCAAGCCGAGGGTCAAGTCCGAGTGGCAGAACCTCAAGCGCTTTGCCAAATGGGGCATTCCCACCGCAGAAGTCGTGGCCTGGGGGCTGGAGCGCAACGGCGCGGCGTATGATCGCGGCGCACTGATCACGCGAGGCTTGCCGAACACCGAAGACTTGTCGGCACTGGCGCAACGCAAGGACCCGCGACTGGCCGACCGCCACTGGGTCGATGCAGTCAGTCGCCAACTGGCTGCCTTTACCCGGATCATGCACGACAACCATTTCACGCATAACGATTTGAAATGGCGCAACCTGTTGGTCGATAACGAGGGCAAGCTGTTTTTCATCGATTGCCCCAATGGTGCATTCTGGTGGAGCTTCATGCTGCGCTATCGGATCACCAAGGATCTGGCCTGCCTGGACAAGGTCGCCAAGTATCATTTGTCAGCCACCCAGCGCCTGCGCTTCTACCTGCAATACCGCCAGCGAACGCGTTTGAACGCCTCCGACAAGAAACGTATTCGACATATCGTCAGCTTTTTCGAGGGCCGTGAATGAGCGTTTTTATTGCCAGTGCCGACCAGCCTTTACTGGCGCGTCACAACCTGGCTGATTTTGAATCGCTTTGGAACATCAGGCTTGATGCGGTCGATGAGCCCAATACCGGGCGCGGCGGCTGGAGCAGTGTGTTCCGCCTCGACCTGGACGGTCAGGGTTTTTACCTCAAGCGTCAGAGCAATTACCTGACGCACACGTTGCATCACCCGTTTGGCGAACCGTCGTTTTCGCGCGAGTTTCGTAACATCAGTCGCTATCGCAAGCTGGGGATTCCGGCGTTGCAGGCGGTGTTCTATGGCGAGCGCAAGGTCGACGGCGAACGCCGGGCGATCCTGATGACGCGTGCGCTGGACGGCTGGACCGATCTTGACGAGCTGTTGCAGCAGTGGAACCAGATGGAGGCCCCTCAGCGTCAGGCAATACTGCACGCCTGCGGCCAGCTGGCGCGCACGCTGCACCGCGCCGGACAGGTACATGGCTGCTTCTACCCCAAACATATTTTTCTTCAGGCAGCCGGTACCGGGTATCAGGCGCAACTGATCGACCTGGAAAAGACCCGCCCGGTGATTTTTGGCAAGCGTGACCTTGCCCGCGACCTCGAACCGCTGCTGCGCCGCGCGCCGATGTGGAATGAGGCCGATCGGCGCGAGCTGCTGGCGGCTTATCTGCACGCCACGCCAAACAGCCTGCTGGTCGACGCCTGGAGTGCGCGCCTTGGCAAACGCGGCGCTCACAAACGAGACCTTCAACACAGCGATGATAAAGAGACCCGTTGATGCGCCTGTCTGAACTCAAGACCGCCGGCCGTACCCTCGAGTTGCCGATGAGCCTGACGCTGGCCGATGCTGCCGGATCGGCTGAACTGCAATTGCTGACCCTGCTGCGTGTATTGCCGGGGCAGCGCTATGTCGGGGCCGGTGTCTGGCGAGGCCGAACGGTGCTGGCAAAACTGCTGGTGGGCGACAAGGCGGCCCGACACTTTCAGCGTGAGCTGGCCGGGGTCAGGCTGCTTGCCGAACAGGGCCTGACCACACCGCTGCTGCTGGCCGACGGTTTACAGGACGGCGAGGGTGGCTGGCTGTTGTTCGAGTTTCTCGAACAGGCGCCAAGCCTGGGCGATGCCTGGAACGCCGTTCAGCACCTGCCACCGCTGGCAGACGAGCAGCAAGCGGTGCTTGGCGAGGCGCTATCGGCCATTGCCCGGCAGCACGCAAAAGGCCTGTGGCAGGAAGACCTGCACCTGGACAACCTGCTGCGCCACAACGGGCAGCTGTACCTGATCGATGGCGCCGGGATTCGTGCTGAACAGGCCGGTACGCCGTTGTCCCGGCAAAAGGTGCTGGAAAACCTCGGCGTGTTCTTTGCCCAGTTGCCCAGGTCTTTCGAACCGTTTACTGAAGAGCTGCTGGTGCATTACCTGTTGAGCAATGCCGAACATGGTTTGCCGATGGAAGCGCTGCAAAAGCAGATTGACAAGGTTCGCAGCTGGCGGCTCAAGGACTTCATGAGCAAGACCGTGCGCGACTGCAGTCTGTTCAGCGTCGAGGACAGCGCTTCGGTGTTCCGCGCCATTCGTCGCGAGGAAGAATCCGCAATGCTGCCGGTGCTGAGTCAGGCGGATGCCTTGCTCGACCAGGGGCATCTGTACAAGACCGGGGGCGCTGCGAGTGTCGGGCGGGTTGAGGTCAGTGGTCGTCCGCTGGTCATCAAGCGCTACAACATCAAGAATTTCAGCCACTGGCTCAAGCGCTTCTGGCGCCCCAGCCGAGCCTGGCATTCGTGGCGCGAAGGCAATCGGCTGAAGTTCCTCGGTATCGCCACACCCAAACCGCTGGCCGTGCAGGAAAAGCGCTTTCTCGGCTTGCGCAGCAAGGCCTGGCTGGTGACCGAATTCATCGATGGGCCGGACATCATCGAACGCTTCGCCCCCTATGTTGAAAGCGGTGATGCGCCAGAGGTCGAACTGCAGGCGCTGGATCGGCTTTTTGTGCAGCTTATCCAGGCGCGCATCAGCCATGGCGATTTCAAGGGGCATAACCTGTTCTGGCACGTCGATCGCTGGGCGATGATCGACCTGGACGCCATGCAGCAGCACAGTTCGCAATCGTCATTCGCGGCGGCCTACGCCCGTGACCGGGCCCGCTTCATGCGTAACTGGCCCGCGCACAGCGCGCTGCACCAGTTGCTGGAACAGCGCTTGCCGAAGCTCGCGTCAGACTGAATCCACCTGACTCTCGTGCCAGCGCGGAGCGCTCATCGGTAGTGGCTGACTCTCGTGCCAATGCTCCGCGTTGGCATGCAGTTGACTGATTCTCGTGCCAATGCTCTGCGTTGGCATGCAGTTCCGGACGCTCCGCGTCCTCTGTGTGACGCGGAGCGTCTGCATCCTCAGGTAGCGCGCGTGAGGTTCATCGCTTCGAGTGCCGCCACCAGTGCATCGATGTCGTCGAAGGGTTTGAGGTGGATGCGCGGCCAGCGCAGGCGTTCGATGTACAGCTTGCCTTCGGCATTGCGCAGCACTGGCGTGCGGTGAATCCAGGTGTCGCGCGCGCGATGGACGATGGTTTGCAGGTTGCCTTCACCCTCCTGCACCAGAAACATGCCCGGACGGGAGAGGCGTTTCTCGATGCTCGGCAGCCGGGCCGGCTGTGGACGCGGCACCTCCATCTCCACTCGATAATCAGCTTTGATGTAGACCTTGTCATCCGCTATGCCACCCGAGACGAGCTCTCCCTGATCCAGCGTTATACCCCTCGAATGGCCCGGAGCCACATCGACGACCCGCAGGCCGATTCCTCCTTCCAGTTCGGCAATGCCAGGCACGACGCCCTGGTAGGTATTGGAATGGCTGTTGCCAACCAGCGCGATCCACTTGTGCGAGCCCATCACGTCCTGATGCCTGCGGATCGTGCGTGAGGCAAAGTAATTCATCATTTGCTGGCGGATAAGGGGCTCGTCCTCGGCGATGCCTTTGAGGTGGTAACTGCTTGCGCAATCGATGGCGCGAATCTCCAGGCCCTGCTGCCGCGCCCTGATGACCAGCTGTTCGAACGTGTAGACGCCGTTCGGGTCGGTGTGATGCCCGCGGTCCAGGGTTTTCAGGTCATGCAGCAGGGTTTTGCTCATCTGCCCGGTTTCGAGGAAACGATCCAGGTCCGCCTGATGCAGATCGCTCAGCAGGTGCTCCATGTACAGCGTTTTGACGTTCTGCTGCGACAGCAACGGCAGGTTGTCGATAATCAGCTTTTTGCTGGCGACCGAAGAGTGTGACTCGCCAATGACGAGGCCTTCGGTATGGCGATACAGGGTTTCAAGCAGCCCGGCAGTGCTTGTCTGGGGTTCAATGGCTGGCAATGTCGGGCGAGGCGGCAGTTGCGCGGCACTGATGCTGGCGGCGTCCTTTTGCAGATTCTTGCGCCGCAGGTCGAACGTATTGCGCACAGTGTCGAGTTCGATGTCTTCAAAAAAATACTCCATATCGAGCCCCTTCTTTTCGAAGTTCGCCAGGCGATGCAGCGTGGTTCTGGTATCCGGCGGCATTTCGTAGGTGGCATCGGTCAGCGATTGCTGGATGGCCGTCATCGGCCTGTCAACGCTCCAGTCATCGGCTTCCACGCGCAGCCAGGTATGGTTTTCGTCAAGGACGAACCCGTACTCGCCCGCCCAGCGCTCACCCTCGGCAATCGCGGTCGGGTCGCCCAGCTCGCGGATCAACGTGTTATCCAGAGCAGTGGCAGGGGGCAGCGGCCTGGCGGTCAGCGTCGGGTCGGCAAACGCTATGCTGAAGTCGCAGTGAGACGGCGTGTTTTCATGCGCCTCACCAGCGCCTTGCCTGATGCGGGTCGGACGTCCGGCGGGGATGTCCTGGACCTGCACACTGACGGCGCCCTGCATTTCAGCGATGCCGGGCACTTGATCGTGCGTCGTGGCCAGCTTCTGGTCGAGCAGCGCTACCCAACGCCTGGCAGAGGCCGGCTCAATGTCGTGGTTGATGAGCCTGTGCCCGAAGAAGTTGCTCATTTTCATGGCGGCTGCCGGGTCATCGGCAGCGCTCAGCACTGTATGGCCGAGAAACGGATAGCTGATCGACGAACTGAACGGGCGCACCTCGATCCCGTAACGGTGGGCTGCCTTGATCAGGTGGTAGTAATCGAATTCGCTGCTGGCGTTGTTCAGGGCGCCGCGATTGGTCTCTTGCAGGTAATACTTGAGTTCATGAGAGCCGGAGCGACTCTTTTTGCCCAGTTGGCGATACCTGGCCAGCTTGCGCAGGTGTTTGTCGGTCAGCAGGTGCTCGATGTACAGCACCTCGACACGCTGCTCTGCGAGCAAGGGCATGTTGAGCAGCAGCAGACGCTTGCTGGCCACCGATTTCGGGGCTTCGCTGAACACCAGTCCGTTACTGTGACTGAAGATGTGCTTGATGAGCGTGTCGACGCTGCCGGGCAGGCCATAGGCGGGCAGGGTCGGCCTGGGTGGAGGCGTGAATCGGGCAAAAAAGGCCTGGGCGTCCTGATAGAGTTGTTCCCGACGCGCCGTGAAGGTCTGGCGCACCTCGGTGAAATACGTTTCGAAATAGACGTCCAGGCCTGCGCCGGTCGGGTCGAAGACTTCCTTGTTGATGACGATGTCCAGGTGCGCGCGCATGCCGCTCGGCATCTCATAGTCGCTCAAGGTATTCAGCGAGCTTGAGCTTGCGCTGGCTTGCTCAGGTAGCGGTCGATAAGTGCCCGGAGTGTCCAGCCCGCCGCCGCGCAGGCGCTGCCGTTCGACAAGCAGCCACTGGCCCTGATCATTCAGGCGAACCGGCTGTTTGCCGAAGAAGGCGAACGGATTGGCCGGGTCGATGATCTGCCAGTACTGCCAGTAGGCGTCGTACTGAACCTCAAAGGCCTGGTCTGAGAGCTGGATATAGTATTTTCCATTGATCGCATGCACGCCTTTTGCGTGACCCTCGGCGATACGTGGCACGTTCTCCAGAGAGATGTCGACGGCCAGATCGATGCGCAAACCTGATGGCGCGCGCTGTGCAGTCGGGGGCAACGGGAGCAGCGGCTGCCAGGCGCCTCCGATCTCGCGCGCAGCGAACTGGCCGGTTGCCAGCGGCGGTGCCGAGGCGACATGGGACGCCTGGAAAATCGCAGCATGCCCATGAACGTTGGGCTTGCCGAGCAGAAATACTTGCTCTTGCAGCTCTACCGGGTACAGATCCTCGTAACGCGGCAGGGAAGGCTGGCGCTGGAACGAGCGCAGTACCGGGGTCGAATGCTGACTGTTCTCAAGCTGGTGCAACGCGCCGCCAAGTCCTTTCAGACCCACCAGCAAATCGCTGCCTGCACCGAGGCCGTTGAGCAGCGCCGACAGCATGTAGTTCGTGGCGCGCTCCCGGTCGCCTGCGCTCAGCGCTGCCAGTGCCTGCCCGCTGTCATGCAATGAAATCAGGCTGCCCACCGCAAAGCTTGCCGGCGGGAAGGGCAGGGTCAGGGCCGTGGCAACGATTTCGACACTGACCCGGATCAGCTTCGTCAGCATGTCGTTACGGCCGGTGGTGGTTTCTTCCACGTCACGCAGCCTGCGCTCCAGCGGCCGGTTGAAACAGGTATCGGCAACGTCTGCAATGAATGCCCTGGGGATGACCGGAGGCTTGTTGGCGTTGCCCTTCTGCATGTCCCGCAGGAAGAACGACAGGGTCCGGCGTGCCTTGATGCGGCAGCGATCCTTGTAGTAATCGATCATCCCGTCACTATCCAGCGAGCTCACGAAGTCGCTGAACAGACGGAATTCGATACCGTCAGGTGCCTGCGGCGTATAGAGCAGCGCGGCGTGACGGATCTGTGTCGGCAGGATGACCAGGCAGCCCTGAACGGTTTCGATGTGGGTCAGCAGCGGGCTGGGGATAACCAGTTGATCGACATCGGTCAGTCCCGAGGCGATCAGGGGTTTATCCACATGTATTTGCAGGGGGTAAAGGGGATATCGCTCGCGTGAGGCCGGGTCGCTCAGGTGCGCGTTATCCAGTGATTGCGTGAGCCAGGCATACTGCGCGGCCTCGACATGACCTTTCAGCAGGCTGCGCAGTGCAGCCGCCTTCATCTGCAATTGGGTGATCATCACGCTGTATTGGCGACGGTAGGCGTAGCCATCGTTTTCGCTGTTCAGCAGGGTGTTTCTGATCAGCGCAATGTACTCGTCCGCCAGCCACTGGCCGCGTACCGAACCTGCGACAGCAGCGGGTGACAGCGCGCTCAGGTCGATCCCCGGCGGGCCGCTGAACGTGGCGTCGGTAGCTGCCGAAGTGCTCAAGGGGTCGATGCTGTCGTTGTAGCCTTTGAGCAGCATGTCGGTGTAGGTCTGCGTTTCGCGCTCGCTGGTGATCACGATCTGATCGGGGTCTACCGTGCCTGCGGGGACGCCCAGCAGTTTGCCGAGCTGCTGGCTGGCACGCTGGTGTACGTAGTCCTTGAACGACTGAACCCCGGTGTGCGCCTGGGCCTGATAGTTGTCGAGGGCGCCATTGATGGCGCGTTCAAGGGCCAGTAATTCCCGACGCTGGGCGCGGCTGGCGCGCAGGTACCAGTCCGGGGTATGGCGGGCCTGTTCGGAGAGCAATACGCGGGTCTGCTCGTCGGTAAAACGGCGCAGTGCCGTCTCGCAGTCGGGGTGATCGATGAATTGCAGGAAGTCCTTTGCGGGCTGGGGTTTCTCGCGCAGCGCGGTCAGTTGCGCAGCCAGTTCCGGGCGGGCAGCGACCTCTACCTGATCAAGCAGCCAGGCCGTCATTGCGGGCGATGCGGTCCAGCCGACCACCTCATGCAGCAGTTGGGTGTCGGTGTCGAAGGCCTTGAAATACTGCTGCCCGGGCGCCTCGCTGGCGAACATGATCAGCCGTTGCGTCCGGCCTTGAGCATCCTGCTTGCGACACACCAGCAGTCTGGCCATCACGTTGCGGTCGTTCAGCCTGATCTGCTGCACGCGCAGCGCGGGATCAGGCGTCCCCGTCGCCGCGCTGGTCAGCGCTGCGACGATGGCAAAGTCATCGGGCCGGATATGCCCCTGCATCTTCGCCGCCCAGCCGAGCGTGGTCAGTCGGACACGCGCCAGTGCGCGCAGCATCTGTTGGTTGTGTTCCTGTTGATAGGCCTGGCGTTGAAAATCGCCAAACACCGCGCGCAGATCGAGTTCGTCAATCACTCTGGCAAGGTAGGCCGGGTTCAAGGCCGAATAGGCGGCGTCCAGCGGCTGGCCATCGAGGGTAATGAGCGTCTGGTCGAGGAAGTCCGAGCCCGCTGTCTCGTCATCCGGATGCAGGCCATAGAGCGCCAGTTCGGTCAGCGGCAGCTTCACGCGGTAGGTCTCGCTCGTCGCTGGCAGCGTGCGGCGGGTGTCGATGGTCAAGGCCCCAGGGTCCAGATCATGGCCCAGGTCATTGGCCAGGCGTGTGCGCAACTGCATTTCGGCAAACCGCTCCGGCGACGCCGCGCTGCCCAATACACTCAGCATCGCAGCATGCGCCGCGTCGTAGCGTTGCAGGTGCAGGGCATAGGTCTGCAGATCAGCCGCGCTGGCGATCTTCATCCACTCCGGCAAGTCCCGCTCGTACTGACGTCGTCTGTTGGTCAGTTCACGCAGCTCTAGCATGGCCGCCGGGCCGAACAGGCCAGGCATGTCGATGGCTTGCTGGATCAGCGATTGACGCTTGAGCCGATCCGCCGTGCCGGGCTGTTCGCAGGCGTAACGGATGTCGTTGCGCTGCTTGTTCAGCAACCGGTCGAAGGCGTGAATGAACGGTGCCGTGGTAACAACCGGCTGCAATTGCACGTCGGCAGCCGTGAAGGGTTCCAGGTACAGGTCGGCGTCCTGGAGTATCTCGGTCAAACGCTCCTGATGCTGTCGTTGCGCGTTGCTGAGCAGCGCATCGCGCAGCGTTGGCGTGTTGAGCCACTGCACAAGGGTTGCGACCATCATGGCCTGCGTGGCAAAACCGCTGATCCCGAGCCCTGGCAGCATCAATAACGTGCGCCCCTGATCCTGGGAAATCACCAGCACGCCGGCCATTTCAATCTGTTCGTCATCATGCAACTGCACCCGCACCGTCGAATAGGCGAGCGCCGGGCCTTCCTGATCGGGCGAGTCGGGCGAGTCGGGCAGGCAGGCCAGGTAGCCACTGTCGAGATCGCGCTCGTGAATCCTGACGCGAGCTTCGTCATGCAGGGACCTTTGCAAGGCGGGCAAGAGGCGATCACGGCGGCTTTCACCGGTTTCGCCCGGGTCCGTCCAGTAGTCTTCGGTCTGCTGCAACAGGCCGAAGATCTGCAACTCGCGTTCGGACACGTCAGCGCCGTCGAGGGCGCTCAGCAGGGCTTCGCCAGCCTGGGGCAGCGCGTCCAGCTCCCTGGCCAGCAGGGTGCGCAGTTCGTCGAGCCTTTTCAGCGCTGCGGACGCGCCAGCCCAGGTATCGCTGGGCGTCATCGGTACAGGACTCGGCGTTGAAAGGTTGAAATCCAAAGAGGGTGGTGTTTGCGTCATGACAGGCTTTCCATTGCGCTAGGCGCTGAGGTGTGATCGGCGGCCTCGGGGTCTGCGACTGAAGGCCTCAATTAATCAGGTGCAACGGGCAGCAACGCTGTAGATAAATATGCGAGGCGGCGAAAGAGACGTTTCGTACACCGTCTGGCGGGCCGCCTTGAGTGACATTTCAGCGCGTCGAGCCAATCCTTGGTCATTACGTTATAATCCCGCCCTTTAGCTGCCCTCAGCCCGCTGTGCGGGGGCACACCTTTTCCCGGGCGCCCTGCGCCTGCATGCAGACTAAAGAGGCTAGACATAGTGGCATTGACGATCCTTGGCCTGTCCGGCGCCCTTAGCCATGATCCTTCCGCAGCGCTTTACATCGACGGCAAGCTGATAGCAGCGGCCGAAGAAGAGCGCTTCGTTCGTGACAAGCACGCAAAGAACCGCATGCCCTACGAGTCGGCGAAGTTCTGTCTGGAGCAGGCAGGCATCAAGCCTTCGGACGTCGACGTGG
The DNA here is from genome assembly GCF_020312195.1 of Pseudomonas sp. P129. Classification (NCBI taxonomy): domain Bacteria; kingdom Pseudomonadati; phylum Pseudomonadota; class Gammaproteobacteria; order Pseudomonadales; family Pseudomonadaceae; genus Pseudomonas; species Pseudomonas sp. P129. Next base: position 178,139 of record NZ_JAGPYS010000005.1, read on the forward strand.
TCGCGATTCCGTTCGCCCCGATCAGCCTGTTCGGCAAGGCCCGCTGGCATTACGCCAAGCGTTACTGGTACGCACCGGATCGCGCCCTCGATGCGCTGCTGATGGGCAATCGCCGTTACAAGCGCTACCGCAACAAGATTGTCTGGTGCCTCGAGCAACTGGGCTTCGATCCGAAAAAGATCAAGATCGAGCCGGTCGAGCATCACCTGGCCCACGCTTCCAGCGCCTACCACTGCTCCGGTTTCACCGAAAAAACGGCGATCATGGGCATCGACGGCAAGGGTGAGTACGCCACGACCTTCTTCGGCTATGGCGAAAACGGCAAGATCCACAAGATCAAGGAGTTCTTCGATCCGGACTCGCTGGGCGGCCTGTACGGCGCGATCACCGAGTTCCTCGGTTTCGAGATGCTCGACGGCGAATTCAAGGTCATGGGCATGGCGCCGTATGGCGATGCCAGCAAGTATGACTTTTCGCGTCTGGCGACCTTCGAGAAGGGCGAGCTGGTCATCAATACCGAGCTGGCCAACGTTATTGGTCTGCGTCGCTACAAAGAGAACGGCAAGGGCTTCTATTTCTCGCCGAAGCTGATCGAGTGGCTCGGCCCGAAACGCGTTGGCGACGTGGCCGACGAACCCTACATTCACTACGCCGCGAGCATGCAGGCGCTGTTCGAAAAGCTCGCGCTGCAGATGATGGATCACTACCTGGGTGACATCCTCAAGGAAACCGGCAAGATCGCTTTCGCCGGTGGCTGTGCGCTGAACGTCAAACTCAACCAGCGCATCATCGCCCGTCCTGAAGTCAAGGAACTGTTCGTGCAGCCTGCGTCCGGCGATGCCGGTACGGCGGTTGGCGCTGCGGCTTATGTTTCGCACGCCCGCGGTGTGCCGGTCGAGAAGATGGAACACGTCTACCTCGGCCCTGCTTACAGCAACGAAGATGTGATTGCGGCCTGTGCCCGTCACCCGAGCAAGCCGGTCTGGCGTCAGATCGACAACACGCCGGAGCGGATTGCCGAAATCATGGTCAAGGGCAACCCGGTTGCCTGGTTCCAGGGGCGTATGGAGTTCGGTCCGCGCGCGCTGGGCGGCCGCTCCATCATCGGTTGCCCGAGCGTCACCGGCGTGGCCGACCGCATCAACCATCAGATCAAGTTCCGCGAGCGCTGGAGGCCTTTCTGCCCGTCGATGCTCGACACCGTCGCCCCGCAGATGATCAAGATCGATCACCCGGCGCCGTTCATGACCTTCACCTTCGAAGTGGCCGAAGAGTGGAAAACCCGCGTTCCGGAAGTCGTCCATGAAGACGGCACCTCCCGTGCCCAGGTGCTCAAGCGCGAATACAACCCGCGCTATTACGACATGATGAAAGCGCTGGAAAACCTGACCGGCAATGGCGTGTCCCTGAACACCTCGCTGAACCGCCGTGGTGAGCCGATGATCTGCTCGCCGACCGATGCGCTGAACATGTTCTTCGGCTCGGACCTCGAGTACCTGATCATGGAAGACATCCTGGTGGTTAAAGAGGGCGTCGAGGCTTATGACACGCTCGGTTGAACGTCACGTACTGCAGTTCTGTCACGGCTATGACGGGCCGTTTCTGGACTGCGCACGGCAATACGCCAGCCTGTTCGCCGGCAAGGGCTATCGGGTGACGACGGTGTTTCTGACCGGTGCCGCCGATCCGGATGTCGTCGCTGACTGCGGTTCGGACGAAGTGCTGTTCATGGAATACAGCTCCAGTGCCATTCGCGGCCTGAAGCTGGGCGCCATCCGTGACCTGCGCAAGATTGCCGCGACGCGCTCGTTCAGCTTTTGCATCGCGCACCGCTTCAAGCCGGTGTACATCGCCCTGCTGGCAACGAAGCTGCCGGTGATCGGTGTGCATCATGCGTTCGGCGATTACCACCGACGCAGTCGCAAGCTGTTCGCCAACCTGTTTCGCAAGCGCCTGAGCCTGCTTGGTGTTTCCGACGCGGTTCGCGACGACATGCGCAGCAGCCTGCCCAAGTGGCCGTCCGAGCGCATTCAGACCCTGTACAACCGGATCGATGTCGAGCAACTGCAGGGCAGTCAGTTTTCCGCTGAAGATGCCCGCGCAGAGCTGGGCCTGTCGGCGTCGGCCTGGATCGTCGCCAATGTCGGTCGTCTGCATCCCGACAAGGACCAGGCCACGCTGTTGCGCGGTTTTGCCGAAGCGCTGCCCGATCTTCCCGAGAACAGCCAACTGGTGATTCTCGGCAAGGGGCGTCTGGAAGAAGATCTCAAGGCGCTGGCGCTGGAACTGGGCATCGGTCCGCAGGTGCTGTTCCTTGGGCAAGTGCCTGACGCGCGCCGCTACTTCAAGGCCTTCGACGTGTTCGCCTTGAGCTCGGACCACGAACCGTTCGGCATGGTCCTGCTGGAAGCGATGGTCGCCGGTGTGCCACTGGTTGCAACCTCATGCGGCGGCGCCAAGGAAGTGGTCGAAGACGTTGGCCTGCTGTTCCCGCTCGGTGATGTGCACAGCCTGGCACACGGCCTTGTGCACATGGCCGGTCTCGATGCCGAACAACGTCAGGATTGTGCCGAGCGCATGCTGTTGCGCTTGCGCGAACGTTTTTCCGATCACGCTGTGCGTAATGTCTTCTGGCGTCTGCCACAAGTCTCCAGCCTGACAGCGGGGGCCTGATGCTCAATCGATTCAAGGGCTGGCGCGAGCGTGGCTGGGTGCAGATCGATGCGGCTGCCTACGAGCAGGCCTGGCAGCGGTTTGGCGGCAGCGTCGCCACTCATCCGCTGGTGGTCGCGCGCCTGTCGGCCTTTTCCGGCATCGCTGTGCGTTATCTGGCCTGGGAGCAGGGCGGTGAAGTAAAGGCCGCGATTGCCACCTGGGGCCGCTCGCTGGCGCTGTCCAAGGACGAACTCAAACGCCACGGCAAGAAAGGGCTGTTCGACCTGGGGAATGCCGAGCTGATTCTGCCGGTGGCCGATGACATCGAGGTGCCGGTCCGGCATCGGGCCCGCTATGTGTCTGCGCTCAACGAAGGCCGCATCAGTACCTTCAAGCCACAGACCGAATCCCTGGCGATGGCGCGTACGCCTGAAGAACTGTCCAAGAAATTTCGTTACAACCAGCGTCGTGAGCTTCGCTTGCTGGAAGAGGCTGGCGGGACGGTAAGGCCTGTCAGCGAGTTCAGCAGCGCCGAACTGGCGAGCATGTACTGCGACCTGTTTCAGCGGCGCTGGGGCTTCGAAGCAACCGGCGCCCGGCACAAGGCCGAAGTCATCGAACTGTTGCGCGAGCTGCTGATCGGTTCGGTGGTGTTTCTCAACGATGCGCCGATTGCCATTCAACTGGTGTATCGCGTCGAAGCGCCGCAGTGGGTCAGCATCGAGTACGTCAACGGCGGTGTCGATCCCCAAACCCGTGATTTCAGTCCGGGCAGCGTGCTCAGCTTCGTCAATACCCAGTCCGCCTGGGAGAACGCCCGCGCACTGGGCAAATCGCTGCGTTTTTCCTTCGGTCGTGCCGACCGCGAGTACAAGGACCGATGGTGCAACCCCGTTCCGGTGTTCCAGATTTGAGTCGCAAGCAGCAGTTGCTCAAGCGCCATCGCCGTAACAAGCGACTGGCGTTGCTGGGTGGACTGCTCCTGCTGATCGCGGTGGGCGTGCTGGTGGCCTGGTGGCTGGCGCCGGTGCTGGCCGTGTGTGCCTGGGTCGCCCATGAGGCCTGGTTCGCCGATCATCTGTTCTATTCGCCGTCTGACGATTATCAGTACACCTTTGCTGCCGACAGCGAAGTGCCGGGCGTGCGCCTTGACGGCGGCACGTTGCTGATCGACCCCGCAGTACAACTGAACGGCGACGAAACGCTGATATTGGCACTGACGGTCAAAAGCACCTGGCTCGGGCGCTTTCTCGATCCGGTGGTCGAGCTGCAAGGTCAGGGCCTCAACGACCAGCAGGCATTCGAGCGCGGCGTCTGCGGCGTGCGTTATCTGAACCTGACCGGCCTGGGCGAGCCGTTGGCCGCAGGTGTGCTGAAACTGCGCGGGCGTTGCTGCCGCCTTGCCGGCACACCTCGTCTCTGGCTGTTTCGCCAACCGGATGCGCGAAAACAGCGTGTCATGGTCATCGCACCGCACGCCGATGATGCCGAGCTGGCCGCCTTCGGGCTGTACAGCCAGGCCGAGGAGGCGTGGATCATCACGCTGACCGCCGGTGAGATCGAGGCCGAGCATTATCGGCAGATGGGCATGGAGCGTGCCGAAGCTGCGCGTATGAAGGGCCGCTTGCGGGCCTGGGACAGTATCGCCGTGGCGCGCTGGGGCGGGGTGCCCGAGTCGCAGTGTGTGCAACTGGGCTATTTCTGCCTGCAACTGCCCGCCATGCAGGCCGCGCCGGACACGCCGATTGGTTCGCGCGAGGCGGATCTGACCGATACCCGCCTGTTCCGTCAGTTCAATACCCTGCCATTGCCCGGCGACAACGGCCAGCCGACCTGGAATAACCTGCTCGCCGACCTGCGCGCGCTGATTCTCAAGGCCCGGCCGCAGGTTGTGGTGATGCCGCATCCTGCCATCGACCCTCATCCCGATCACATCTGCGCCCAGGCTGCGGTGCGTGAAGCGCTGCTCGGGCTCGAATGGCAGCCGGAGGTAGTGCTCGGTTATGCCAATCACCTGCACGACAACGACCGCTGGCCGATGGGCGATGCCTACAGCGGCATCAGCCTGCCGCCGGTCTTTGATGCCACGCTGCCGCTGGTGCCGTACAGCCTTCAATTGTCGGTCGCCGCGCAACGCGACAAGGCCATGGCACTGGGCATGATGCATGACCTGCTGCCACGCATGCCGTTCAAGCGTCGTGTGCGCCGTGCGCTGCAGCGCGTTCTGGCCGGTCGTCACTGGCCAGCCGAGGGCGAAAACGAATTCTTCCGCAAGGCGGTGCGACGACACGAGTTGTTCTGGTGCAGCCGTGATCTCTGATTCAGCAGGCGCAGTACTGCAAGGAAAACCATGAAAGTTCTACTGCTGGTCCAGAAAGAGCAGCGTGCGATTCTGGACCGTCTCTATGACGGCATCGCCGCACATTGTGAATGCGAAGTGCGCTGGCTGAGCTCTGCGGAGCAACGCAACCTGCGTGGTTATTTCCGCCGCGAGGTGGACGTCAGCCGCTATGACCGGATCGTGTTTTTCCTGCGTTTCAAGCAGGAAGTGCGTCAGGTCGGGTTTATCCGCACGATTCCCAATCTGGTCATCCTCGAACACGATGCCTACCAGAACTACATTCCGTGCAAATACACCGGCAAGTTCAGCGCGCACTACCGCAAGCTGCCCTGGGCGCGGGTGATCTGTTCAGGGTTCATGGTCAGCGAGCGCCTGCGCCAGGAAGGCTTCGACGCGGTGTTCGTGCCCAAGGGCTATGACCAGAGCCTGCTGCAGTTGCAGGCACGCGAGCGTGACATCGAACTGGCCTTTGTGGGCAGCACCAACAGCGTCGCCTACAGCGGTCGCAAGGCGTTGCTGGACGAGTTGGGCCAGGTCGAGAACCTGCTCGTCACACGGACCAAGTCCGGCGAAGAGTATTGCGACACCCTGAACCGCATCCGTTTTTTCGTCAGTGCCGACGTGGGCATGGGCGAATACATGATCAAGAATTTCGAGGCCATGGCATGCGGCTGCGTGCTGCTTGCCTTCGATCAGGGCGCTGAAGAAAACCGCGCGCTGGGCTTTGTCGACATGCACAACATCGTGCTCTATCGCGACATTCCCGAACTTCGCGAAAAGCTGGCGAAATTGCGCGATAACGTCACACTGGCCAGTGAAATATCCTGTAATGGGCAGACTTTGGTCGAGGAACGCTTTACATTCCATGCCCTTGGAAAAGCCATCGTGGACGCCATGCATGCGCCACTGCGCAGCATGCCGGCGGCGAGCTGGATCGATCGCCTGCGGTCACGATTGGGATGGTAAGGAATTATGAATATTCAATGATTGGGAACGAATGATGGTATTCAGCGAAAACAGCGACATTACGCTGGTCGTCACCAGTTGTGGTCGATTCGACCTGTTGAAGCGCACCCTGGAAACGTTCGACCATTTCAACACTGCGCCCATACGCCATGTGCTGATTACCGAAGACTCCGGCGATGACCGGGTTCAGGCATGCATTCCCGAACACTGGCACCCGCATACGCGCTTCATCATCAACAACCCCAAGCTGGGGCAGATGCGCTCTGTCGACGCGGCCTATTCGCTGATCGAAACGTCTTGGGTGTTCCATTGCGAAGATGACTGGGATTTCTACCGTCCGCACTTCATCGAAGAGTCGATGACGCTGCTGGAACACGACCCTCAGGCCTTGCAAGTCTGGTTGCGCAGCTACAATCATGATCTGCGTATCCACAGCCCTTACGTTTACCTGAACGAGCGTGAAGTGGTTGAAGGCATCGCGTTTTACAAGTTGGGCTCGCACAAACCGGAATGGCAGGGGTTTTCCTTCAATCCTGGGCTGCGCCGCCTGGCTGATTACCAGCAGCATGCGCCTTATGCCGGGCACGGTGGCGAGAAGAAACTTTCACAATTATTCGCTGCACAAAACCGTTACGCTTTGATTCTGGAAAATGATGCCGTGTTGCACACCGGGTTTGGTGAGCACGTGGAGGTGCCGCAGGAGCGGCTTGACAAACAGCGTCGCAAACGTCGGGATCGCATCAAGCTGATCGTCGCTGTGCTCGCTGGCCTAGTAGCAGGTTGGTTGCTTAATAATGTCAGTTGACCCGATAAGAGTACCCGGCAGCAAAGTACAGCAGTACTTCACCGCTGCCATCGTCATCTTCCTGCTGAGTTTCATCCTCAACCCATCAGCCAAGATCACCAACAATCTGTTTTATGCATTCACGGCGCTGCCGGGCTTGTTCTTTCTGATCAAGTACCGAGCCGCTGGCGTGTTTGCCAAGCCACTGGGCATTGCCTGGGCGGTGTTCATGGCCTGCTTTCTGGTCCCCGCGCTGCAGGCGCAGGAGTTCCAGTATTACAAGCACATCATCTACGTCAGCCTGTTTGTCTTTGTCGTGGCCGGGATTACCGACAACGGCTTCTTCAGGCGCGGGGTCTTCGTGCGCAGCATGTTCTGGGCCATATGCCTGTACATCCTGCTCAGCAGCATTCACAGCTGGGTGACCGGGCAGTTCGAATTCGGCCAGCGTGTGGCGATTCTGCCGGGGCGAATGGAGAACGTGATCTACGCCAGTGCCTGGCTGGTCTGCAGCCTTGCGTTGGCCATGCCGCTGTGGGCAAGAGAGCGTCGCTGGGTTGAGGCTGTCTGCGCCGTTCTTGTCACCCTGGTGATAAGCGCCTTCGTAGTGCAGACGCGTACTGCACTGGTGGGTTGCGCCGTTCTGTTTGCCGTCTGCACCGCCTATTCGCTGTACCGTTTCCCTCTGCGTACGATAGTGGCTTTGTTGGCGCTTGGCGTTGTGGCGGCAGCAGCCTTCTGGTTCGTCAAGGATGAACAGTGGGTCGCGCTGCTGACGGCCAGGGGTGATTCCTACCGCATCGAGCTGTTTGATATCATGACCGGTGAATGGCGTCGCTGTGGCTGGATGCTCGGCTGCGGTGTCGATTTCTATACGACCCAGACCCTGACGGGCGGCATACCGATCCAGCACCCGCACAATATTTTCGTGTCGCTGGGGCTGTACACCGGCGCGGCTTCGCTGGTGATGTTTCTGGTCGTGATGGCGATGACGCTGTGGGACGCCTTGCGCAACGGCGATGCCTGGGGTCTTTACCTGGTGTGCGCGCTGGTCATGCTTAACTTCGACGGTGGCCAGCTGGTCGGCAATCCCGACGAGCTCTGGGTGCTGGTGCTGTTACCGGCGACCATGGTGCTCGGGCGAGTGGTGCAGACGCATCGGCTCAGGCAGCAGCAATAGCATCAAAAAAATGGCCGCTTCGACAGCGGCCATTTTTCATGGGGCAGGCTATTGAACAGCCTGGGCCAGTTCAGAGGTGTCGCATAGGGTCTGAGCACTCATGTAGCCATCGAGGAAGGCCGGGTTGCCGTTGTCCAGCAGCCATTGGCGGTCTTCCTGATAGCGCAGCATGTGCTTGAAATTGCGCAAGCGGAGGCTTTTGCGCAAGGCGCGGCGATAGGTTTTCATGTCGGCGATGTCAATCAGGCCGAGGCTGCCTTCCGGCGTGAGGATCACGTTGCCAAGATGGGCCGAGCGAAAGTAGATGCCCTTTTCGTGCAACCCGGCAATGAAGCTTCCCAGTTGCATGCGCAGCTTGTCGTCGGCAACCGCGCTGCCCAGCAGCTGGCGCAGGGTGAAGCCTGCCAGCGGATCATAATGCACGGCATCGCGCTCGATCTCGGCGATGCGGCAGACTGTGCGTACCCGCGGGCAGGGAATACCGCGTCTGGCCAGCGTTTCACAGTTGTCTGCGAAGCGCTGCGCGTAGGGGTACCAGGCTGCGGAGCTGACAAGGCGTTTGCGCCGAAACAATTTCAGCATGGAGCCGTCACGCAGACGGAGTACCTTGTCGCCCGTGCCGTCGGCTTCAAGTACTTCGGCACCTTGAACCCGTTCAAGGTAATGGGCGTGGTCAAGCGCTTGCATCGATACTCCGGTTTTTACGCCCCAGGGAATGGGCGAGCCGCCTATGTTACCGCAGCAGGCAGCCGCGAAAACCGCTGTGATACAATTCGGCCTCTTTTTAACACGACGGATTCTCATGACAACCTCCGAATCGTCCGCAACCTCCAGCGTGAAAATCTATTTCCGCCTGTTGTCTTATGTGCGTCCGTATGTGGGCATTTTCCTGCTCAGCATCATTGGTTTCGTGATCTTCGCCTCGACCCAGCCGATGCTCGCCGGCATCCTGAAATATTTCGTCGACGGCCTGACCAATCCCGAAGCGGTGCTGTTTCCCAATGTCCCTTATCTGCGCGAGTTGCAGCTATTGCAGGCCGTGCCGCTGCTGATCGTGCTGATTGCCGCATGGCAGGGGCTGGGCTCCTTTCTGGGCAACTATTTCCTGGCCAAGGTTTCCCTGGGGCTGGTGCATGACCTGCGGGTAGAGCTGTTCAACAAGCTGCTGGTGTTGCCCAATCGCTACTTCGATACAACCAATTCCGGTCATCTGATCTCGCGCATCACCTTCAACGTCACGATGGTGACCGGCGCTGCCACCGATGCTATCAAGGTGGTGATTCGCGAAGGCCTGACCGTGGTGTTCCTGTTCATCTATCTGCTGATGATGAACTGGAAGCTGACACTGGTCATGCTCGCGATCCTGCCGTTGATTGCCGTGATGGTCGGCACCGCGAGCAAGAAATTCCGCAAGCAGAGCAAGAAGATCCAGGTGGCGATGGGCGATGTCACGCATGTTGCCTCGGAAACCATTCAGGGCTATCGCGTAGTCCGCAGCTTCGGTGGCGAGGCCTACGAGCAGGCGCGCTTTGCCCAGGCCAGCAACAGCAACACCCAAAAGCAGCTGCGCATGACCAAGACCGGCGCCATCTATACGCCGATGCTGCAACTGGTGATCTACAGCGCCATGGCGGTGCTGATGTTCCTGGTGCTGTTCCTGCGTGGCGAGGCAACAGCGGGTGATCTGGTTGCCTATATCACCGCTGCGGGCCTGCTGCCCAAGCCGATTCGGCAGCTGTCGGAAGTCAGTTCGACGATCCAGAAAGGCGTCGCCGGTGCCGAGAGCATCTTCGAACAGCTGGATGTGGAAGAGGAAGTCGACACCGGCACCATCGAGCGTGAGCGCGTGACCGGCCACCTCGAGGTGAAGAACCTCAGCTTCTTCTACCCGCAGACTGCGCGTCAGGTGTTGAACGACATCAGTTTCTCCGCCGCGCCGGGGCAGATGATTGCCCTGGTAGGACGCTCCGGCAGCGGCAAGTCGACCCTGGCCAACCTGATCCCGCGTTTCTACGGGCACGACATCGGCAACATCCTGCTCGATGGCGTCGAGATCAACGATTATCGCTTGCGTAACCTGCGCAGGCACATCGCTCAGGTCAATCAGAACGTCACGCTGTTCAATGACACGATTGCCAACAACATTGCCTACGGCGATCTGGCCGGTGCGCCGCGTGCCGACATCGAAGCGGCTGCCGCTGATGCGTACGCCAAGGAATTCATCGACCAGTTGCCGCAGGGTTTCGACACCCAGGTGGGCGAAAACGGTGTGCTGCTGTCCGGCGGTCAACGCCAGCGTCTGGCAATTGCCCGCGCGCTGCTCAAGAACGCCCCGTTGCTGATTCTCGACGAAGCCACCTCGGCGCTGGACACCGAGTCCGAGCGGCACATCCAGGCGGCGCTGGATCACGTCATGAAGGGCCGTACCACGCTGGTCATCGCCCACCGCCTTTCGACCATCGAAAAGGCCGACCTGATTCTGGTCATGGACGCCGGGCAAATCGTCGAACGCGGTACGCACACCGAGCTGCTGGCGCAGAACGGCTATTACGCCCGCCTGCATGCCATGGGGCTGGACGAGCCGGCTCCGGTCGGCGCGGTCTAAACTGACTTTCACCGGGCGGACCCAGGCGGTCCGCCTGCCTTTTGAGTGGCGTGATTCAACAGCCTGTCGGTTGCAAACCCCTGTGCTAAGATTCCGCCCCTGTCCATTTTTCAAGTACGGGTTGTTCCATGAAGCTATCCATGCCGCGCTTTGATCAGGCCCCTGTCCTGGTGGTGGGCGATGTCATGCTCGACAGATACTGGCATGGTGGTACCTCGCGTATTTCCCCTGAAGCGCCAGTGCCTGTGGTCAAGGTCGATCAGATCGAGGACCGTCCGGGTGGCGCTGCCAACGTGGCCTTGAACATCGCTGCGCTGGGCGCACCGGCTTCGCTGGTCGGTGTGACGGGGGATGACGAAGCTGCCGAGAGTCTGACCAACAGCCTCAAGGCTGCTGGTGTACTGGCGCGCTTTCAGCGCATCGCCGATCAGCCGACCATCGTCAAACTGCGTGTCATGAGTCGCCACCAGCAACTGTTGCGCATCGATTTCGAAGAACCGTTCAGGACCGACCCGCTGGCCCTGAGCGCAGAGGTCTATAGCTTGCTGGATGGCATCAAGGTGCTGGTCCTGTCGGATTACGGCAAGGGCGCACTGAAAAACCATCAGGCGCTGATCCAGGCCGCCCGCAAGCGCGGCATTCCGGTGCTGGCCGACCCCAAGGGCAAGGATTTCGCGATTTATCGCGGTGCCAGCCTGATCACACCGAACCTCAGCGAATTCGAAGCCATCGTCGGTCATTGTGTCGATGAGGCGCAACTGGTCACCAAGGGGGCGCAGTTGATGCAGGAGCTCGATCTCGGCGCGCTGCTGGTGACCCGTGGCGAACATGGCATGACCTTGCTGCGTCCTGATCAGCAGGCGCTGCACCTGCCGGCCCGTGCCCGCGAAGTGTTCGATGTGACCGGCGCTGGCGATACAGTGATTTCTACCCTGGCTGCGGCGATCGCTGCCGGTGAGGAACTGCCGCATGCGGTAGCGCTGGCCAATCTGGCCGCGGGCATCGTGGTCGGCAAGCTGGGCACCGCGGCCATCAGCGCCCCCGAGCTGCGCCGTGCCATTCAGCGCGAAGAGGGCTCCGAGCGCGGCGTGCTGGGGCTGGAGCAACTGCTGCTGGCGGTCGACGATGCGCGCGCGCACAAGGAAAGGATCGTTTTCACCAACGGCTGTTTCGACATTCTCCACGCCGGTCATGTGACCTATCTGGAGCAGGCGCGCGCCCTGGGCGATCGCCTGATCGTTGCCGTCAACGACGATGCGTCCGTCAGCCGCCTGAAAGGGCCGGGCCGACCGATCAACAGCGTTGAGCGGCGCATGGCGGTGCTGGCAGGTCTGGGAGCCGTGGACTGGGTCATCAGCTTCCCGGAAGGAACCCCGGAAAACCTGCTGACCCACGTCAAGCCCGACGTGCTGGTCAAGGGCGGTGATTATGGTGTCGATCAGGTGGTCGGTGCCGATATCGTTCAGGCGTACGGCGGCGAAGTGCGTGTGCTGGGGCTGGTGGAAAACAGCTCCACCACCGCGATCGTCGAAAAGATTCGAGGGCAGGGGTAGGGGTAGGGGTAGGGGTTAGCTGCAAGCTACAAGCTGCAAGCCAAAGCAGATCAAATCAAAAGGCTTGAGGCTTGAGGCTTGAGGCTTGAGGCTTGAGGCTTGAGGCTTGAGGCTTACAGCTTGCCACTGATGGAGTGCAACAGCTCCCGGGCCTTGCCGGTCAGGCGTTTGAGCCCTGACTTCTTCGCCGGTGGGGCCATGCCCTGCTGACGCAGCCAGTCCTTCCAGCGAATCCGCTCTTCACGCACCACCCAGCCATCCTGCGCGGCGAAACTCTCGGCCAGGTACAGCCCTCTCGTGCCGGCCGGGATCAGCTTGTCGCGCTTGAGCGTGTACAGCTCAGGCAGGGGCGCGCCATTCTCCAGCGGCATCAGATACAGGTCAGGCTTGCTGCGGTTGAGGCGGGCGACCAGTTGATCGTTTTCCAGGGCTTCGTCGACATGGAAAAGGCTGACCGGTCGCGCTTCCTTGGGGATTTCCAGGCGCATGTCGTAAATCAGCTGCAAGGACGCCGTGGGCAAATGCACATAGGCCCGTGGACGCTCCAGCAGGGTCAGGCTGCCGGTTCGCACCGGTCTCGCGGCGCCGGAGAGGGGGCTGAGGCGAAACGGCATGGCCTCGCGATAATGCAGCGCGGCAGCATAGGGCGCAGGCAGCCAGGTCTCCTTGAACAGCCCGCTCAGCCAGCCCTGCGGTGTTTCGATCAGGCACTCTTCGGCCACTTCCTGAATCGCGGTGTGCAGCGGCAGTGTCAGCTCATGGGCCGGGACATAACCCGAGATCAGCTTGAGTACGACGTCGCCGCGGTCCTGACGACGCTGGCGGACCAGCACCCAGTAATCGCGATTCTGCCAACTGACGGTCAGGCGAACGGACACCCCCAGATTGGCCAGCTCGGTGGCGAAACGTTCGGTGTCCGGCACGTCGATCTTGCGCCGCCGCTGCAAGGTTTGCGCGAAGTTCATCGGCATGCCGACGCTCTGGTAGCTCAGGCTTTCCGGAGTGGCCTCGACAAACAGCGGCAGGGTCTTGAAGTTGCTGGGATTCTTCCGGATCAGTGTTCGCGGCATAACGGCTCCTTCTTGCGTTGGGGTCGGCCGCCTTAATCAGGCTTGACGGCAAATCACGGCTGCGGCAGTTGCAACGTTGTGTGCCAGGTGCAACGGGTTGATGGTGCCGACAATAGCACTGGCAACCGCCGGATGTTCAAACAGTAGCTGGAAACTGGCGTGGACCGGGTCCGTGCCGGGTGTCAGGCAGACATGACCACTGGCCAGCGCTTTCTTCACCAGAATGCCCTTGCCATGAGCCTGCGCGTAATCCAGTACCGGCTTTTCGTCCTGCTCGTTGAGGTTGTAGGTGACCATTGCGCAGTCACCCTCACGCAGCGCCAGCAGGCCGCCTTCGACGGTCTTGCCGGAAAAGCCGAAGCCACGAATCTTGCCTTCGCGTTTGAGGTCGGCGAGCGTCTGGTACACCTCGGCATCGTTGAGGATCGCCAGATCATTGCCGTCCGAATGCACCAGAACCAGATCGAGAAAGTCAGTTTCAAGACGTTTCAGGCTGCGCTCGACCGATGTGCGTGTATGGGTGGCGCTGAAGTCATGGCTCGACTGGCCGTTGACGAATTCCTCGCCAACCTTGCTGACGATCACCCAGTCCTGGCGCTGACCGCGCAGCAGCGGCCCCAGGCGCTCTTCGCTGGTGCCGTAGGCGGGCGCCGTGTCGATCAGGTTGATGCCCATGTCGCGGGCCATGCGCAGCAGCATCTGCGCCTGCTGGTCATCGGGAATCTTGAAGCCGCTGGGGTATTTGACGCCCTGGTCGCGCCCCAGTTTGACGGTGCCCAGCCCCAGCGGTGATACGTTCAGGCCGGTACTGCCCAGCGGGCGATGCAGATCGTGCAGGGTTTTCAGGCTCATGGCAGCAGTTCATCCCAGACAGGTATGGCCATCGGCGGCCGTGGCACATCGCTCAGCGCAGCTTGCGGGGTCGGGTGGATGCCGTCTCTGGACAGCTGCGACAGGACCCGGTCGGCGAAGTCCGGTGCCAGCGCCAGCTTGGTCGGCCAGCCGATCATCAGGCGTTGCTGGCTGTCGAGGAAGGCGTTGTCCGGGCGCACCAGTCCTGATTGAGCCGGCTCGGCACGATCAACACGCAGGGTCGCCCACTGCGCCTGACTCAGGTCGACCCAAGGCAGCAGCGCTTCAAGCTCTTTGCGGGCGACGGCGATCTGCGCGTCGGGTTGGCGCGCCACGCCATCGGCTTCGGCCAGATCGCCACCCAGATACCACACCCACTGGCCATCCGCGGCCGGGTGCGTGGTCACGGTGATGCGTGGCTTGGGCCCGCCACCCAGGCAATGAGCGTACAGCGGCTTCAAGGTCGGCCCCTTGACCAGCACCATGTGCAACGGGCGGCGTTGCATCTGCGGTTGCGACACGCCCAGTGCGTTCAGCAGGTCAGCATTGCCGCCGCCGGCACTGAGCACGATGCGCTGCGCATGGATATCGCGGCCATCGACGCGCAGACCGATCAGTTCATCGCCCTCGAAGAGCGGCTCGATGTGCTGACCGGCCAGCAGGCTGTCACCGGCCAGCTCGGCAAGCCGCCCGATCAGGCTGGGGACATCGACCACCAGCTCGGCAAGCCGATAGACCTTGCCTTTGAATTTGGGGTTTTGCAGGGCCGGCGGCAGTTGCTCGCCCTTGACCTGATCCACACGACCGCGCACGGCCTTGCTGGCGAAAAAACTGGTGAGGTTGCCGGCGATGGTTCCTGGTGACCACAGATAATGGGCCTCGGACAGCAGACGTACACCGGACAGGTCTAGCTCGCCCTTGCCATCGAGGGCTTCACGCCAGCGGCGCGGCATGTCGGCAATGGCTTCGGAGGCACCGGACAGCGCGCCGTGCAGCGCGTACTTGGCGCCGCCGTGGATGATCCCCTGAGACTTGAGGCTTTGCCCGCCACCCAGGCTGGCGCTTTCTACCAGCACTGTCGAGAACCCTTGACGACGCAACCGGGCATTGAGCCAGAGACCGGCGACGCCAGCCCCGACAATCAGCACGTCAGTGGAAATAACCGATGGCATGAGCACCTCAGTGAGCGAAAAGTACCAGCATTATAAAGGATCGGGTTTTCAATGCCCGGCGGTTTTCGAGAACAGCTGAATGACCGCCACGCCCGCCACGATCATGCCCATGCCCAACAACGCGGGCAGGTCGAGTTTCTGGCCGTAGATGAAGAACGCCGCGATGCTGACCATGACAATGCCCATGCCCGACCAGATGGCGTAAGTGATGCCCACCGGGATCGTGCGCATCACCAGAATCAGCATCCAGAACGCGATCGCATAGCCGGTAATCAACAGCACCAGGGGCAGCGGGGTGCTGAACCCCTTCACGGCTTTCATGGACGTGGTGGCGATGACTTCCGCGCAAACGGCGATAGCCAACAGGTAATAAGCGTTCATGGTGCATTCCTTTTCGTCAGGCTGCGCATTCTAGCGACTTGTGATGGCGGGCTGATAAACTCCGCGCCCATGAATAGAACTCTTTATACCGTACTGTTTCATCTCGGCCTGCCACTGGTTGCCCTGCGCCTTTGGTTGCGTGCGCGCAAGGCCCCTGCGTATCGCCAGCGCATTGGCGAGCGCTTTGCCCGCGGCTTGCCGGTCATGCAGCGGGGCGGTATCTGGGTGCATGCGGTGTCGGTGGGTGAAAGCATCGCCGCCGCGCCGATGATTCGCTCGCTGCTGGTGCAATATCCGCAGTTGCCGATCACTGTGACTTGCATGACGCCCACAGGTTCGGAGCGAATCAAGGCGCTGTTCGCCAGCGAGCCGCGGATTCAGCATTGCTACCTGCCCTACGACCTGCCGTGGGCGGCCGCTCGCTTTCTCGATCAGGTGCAGCCACGGCTGGGCATCATCATGGAAACCGAACTGTGGCCCAACCACATCCATCAGTGTTTCCTGCGCGGGATTCCCGTGGTGCTCGCCAATGCCCGGCTTTCGGAGCGTTCGGCGCGGGGTTACGCGCGTTTTGCCGGGCTGACGCGACCGATGCTCGCGGAAATGGCCTGGTTCGCAGTGCAGACTGAGGCTGAGGCGCAGCGCTTTCGTGATCTGGGCGCACGTCCCGAGTGCGTGGCGGTGACCGGCTCGATCAAGTTCGACCTGAGTATCGACCCGCAACTTCTGCAGCGTGCCGCCCAGCAGCGTGAACAATGGCAGACCACGCAGCGGCCGGTCTGGATCGCGGCCAGCACGCATGCGGGCGAGGATGAAAGCGTGCTGGCGGCTCATCGCACGTTACTGACCAGTCACCCCGATGCGCTGCTGATTCTGGTGCCGCGTCATCCCGAGCGTTTCGACAGCGTGCATACGTTGTGTCAGCAGCAGGGTTTTGCGACGGTAAGACGCTCAACCGCGCAGGCTGTCACAGCGGATGTTTCGGTGCTGGTGGGCGATACCATGGGGGAATTGCTGTTTCTCTATGCGCTGGCTGACATCGCTTTCGTTGGCGGCAGCCTGGTGCCCAACGGCGGGCACAACCTGCTGGAGCCTGCGGCGCTGGCCATGCCGGTGCTCAGCGGCCCGCACCTGTTCAACTTCCTCGAGATCGCCGCCCTGCTGCGCAAGGCCGGTGCGTTGCAAGAGGTCAATGATGCAGCAGCGCTGGCCACCGCCGTGCAGGGCCTTTTCGACCAGCCGCAGCAGGCGCGCAACATGGCTGATGCCGGGCTTGCGGTGATGAAGGCCAATCAGGGCGCGCTGCAACGCCTGCTCGACGGGATCGGGCGGTTGATGGGCAGGCGCTGAATCGGGAGGACGCAGAGCGTCCGGAACGGCATACCCACGCGGAGCATGGGCACGATAGTGTTCTTCCAGACACCTTGCTTTTTTCACGCTCTTCACGCTCGCCCAGACGCCTATCGTTCCTCACGCTCCAGCGTGGGAATGCCTTGGGTGACGCTCCGCGTCACAAATCTGCGTCGCGCTGCATGACTTGAAGTCGGGCGCAGAGCATCCGGGGCGGCCAGCCATCTCAGCGCTTTGCAGGTCGCTCGAAGTTCTTCTGCGCAGCAGTCGCCAGGTCCGGCGGCAGGAAGTCCTTGTCCGGGTTGTAGTCGGCCTTCAGGTAGCGCGACAGGTCCTGCAGGTCGCCCGGGTTCAGAGTGCCTGCTGCCTGCTTGAGGCGCAGGTTGTCGAGGATGTAGTCGTAACGCGTGTTGTTGTAGTCACGCACCGAGGCATACAGCTGGCGTTGCGCATCCAGCACGTCGACGATGTTGCGGGTGCCGACCTGATAACCGATTTCTGTGGCTTCCAGCGCGCTCTGGTTGGAAATGATCGACTGCTTGCGGGCCTGGACCTGCTCCACGTCGGTATTCACCGCGCGATGCAGGTTGCGGGTGTTTTCCACCACCTGACGACGCAGGCTTTCACGCCGCTGCTCGCTCTGGCTCAGGCGCGCATAGGCTTCGCGTACCTGCGAGCTGGTCAGGCCGCCGCTGTAGATCGGGATGTTCAACTGCACGCCAATGCTGCGCTGCTCGACGTCGCCGCCGTAATTGCGACCGGTGTAGTTGGGGTTGCTGAAACCCAGTGCATCGTTATCGCCACGCTGATAGGTCGCCACGGCATCGAGCGTCGGCGCGTGTCCGGCCTTGCG
The DNA here is from genome assembly GCF_020312195.1 of Pseudomonas sp. P129. Taxonomy (NCBI): domain Bacteria; kingdom Pseudomonadati; phylum Pseudomonadota; class Gammaproteobacteria; order Pseudomonadales; family Pseudomonadaceae; genus Pseudomonas; species Pseudomonas sp. P129. Next base: position 195,901 of record NZ_JAGPYS010000005.1, read on the forward strand.
CTGGCGCAGGGTTTCTTCGGCGGCATTGACCGCGTAGTTGCTGGCCAGCAGGTTGAGGTTCTGCTGCGCGGCAGTATCGACCCAGGCCTTGGCATCGTTGGGCGTCGGCGCCAGCACCGGCAGGGTATGCACGATGCCTTCGATCGAGTTGTATTCGCGGTTGGTCAGCGTCACCAGCGCCTGAAAGGCATCCTCGACCTGACGTTGGGCAATGAGTCGGCTGGCGCGTGACGTGTCATAGCTGGCCTGCGCCTGCAGCACATCGGTCTTGTCCGACAGGCCGACATCGAAGCGCTCGTTGGCCTGATCCAGCTGGCGCTTGAAGGCCGCTTCCTCGGCCTTGGTCGAAGCCAGGTTGTCCTGTGCACGCAGTACGCTGAAATAGCTCTGTGCCGATTGCAGGATCAGATTCTGCTCGGTAGCCGACAGCTCCAGTGCCGCCTGTTCGTTGCTCGCTTCGGCAGCCTGCAACTGGAACCAGCGGTCGGCGCGGAAGATCGGCTGGCTCAGCGTGGCCTGGTAGAGGTTGCCGCTGCGGCTGGCCACGGCTCTGGGCTGATCGATGCTGGTGCGGGTGCTGCTGTTCTGGGCGCTGCCGGAAATGTTCGGCAGCAAACCGGCGCGGGCCTGCGGCACGGCTTCCTTGCGCGCATCGTAATCGGCGCGCGAGGCCGCGAGGTCGGCGTTGTTGTCCACGGCCTGCTGATAAACGCTCAACAGCCCTGTCTGCGTTGGCATCGGCAATTCGGCTGCCCAGGTCAACCCGCTGGACGCAAACGAAACAGCCACGACCAACGAAAGTTTGCGCAACATGAGGCATTCCCTGTTCATGAAGAAAATAATTACAGTTCGGGTTGAAGAGAAACCGGGCTAGGGAGTGTAGAGCCAGACGCTTTTGGCAACAATCGTCGATTTACGCCATTTATCGAGGTCTGTGCAAATAGGCTGGCATTGCGACCGCACCCCGTCATAGACTGACCGCGTTCTTGTCGGGGTGCCTTGCTATGAGGCTGAGATCGGTTAAACCGGATCCCGTTGAACCTGATCAGGTTAGCGCCTGCGTAGGGAACAAGATTTCTCGTCTCCCGGCGAGTCCTCTTGAGTGCCGTCCGGGGTCGATTGTTCAAATAATGAACAGTTTCGCCTCCTTTCGCTACTCAGCACCAGCACTGGTGCACCCGTCCGTCATGTCAGGTCACTCCGACAATAAATCCGCAACTGGATGTCTGGAGAGCCGTGATGAGTATAAAAGCAAAAAACGCAGCCCATTTGAGCGAGTCGGCGCAGGTCGATTCCGGATCGGTACAGCCGTTTACCCGTTCGCAGAAAATCTACGTTCAGGGCTCGCGCCCGGACATCCGCGTGCCGATGCGCGAAATCACCCTGGATGTCACCCCGACTGACTTTGGCGGCGAGATCAACGCCCCGGTCACGGTCTATGACACCTCGGGGCCCTACACCGACCCCAATGTGATCATCGACGTGCGCAAAGGCCTGGCTGACGTGCGCTCGCCATGGATCGACTCGCGCAATGACACCGAGCGTCTGCCGGGCCTGAGTTCCAACTTCGGCCAGCAACGCCTGAGCGATGCCGAACTCACCGCGCTGCGCTTTGCCCATGTGCGCAACCCGCGCCGGGCCAAGGCCGGTGCCAACGTCAGCCAGATGCACTATGCGCGTAAGGGCATCATTACCGCCGAGATGGAATACGTCGCCATCCGCGAGAACATGAAGCTTCAGGAAGCCCGCGCCGCAGGTCTGCTGACCCAGCAACATGCCGGGCACAGCTTTGGCGCGAGCATTCCGAAGGAAATCACTGCCGAGTTCGTGCGTGAAGAGATTGCCCGGGGCCGCGCGATCATCCCGGCCAACATCAACCACGTCGAGCTTGAGCCGATGATCATCGGCCGCAACTTCCTGGTGAAGATCAACGGCAACATCGGCAACAGCGCACTGGGCTCTTCCATCGAAGAGGAGGTGGCCAAGCTGACCTGGGGTATCCGCTGGGGCTCGGACACGGTCATGGACCTGTCCACCGGCAAGCACATTCACGAAACCCGCGAGTGGATTATCCGCAATTCGCCGGTGCCGATCGGTACGGTGCCGATCTATCAGGCGCTGGAAAAAGTGGGTGGTGCAGCCGAGGACCTGACCTGGGAGCTGTTTCGCGACACGCTGATCGAGCAGGCCGAGCAGGGCGTCGATTACTTCACCATCCACGCCGGAGTGCTGCTGCGTTACGTGCCGCTGACCGCCAAGCGTGTCACCGGTATCGTCAGCCGTGGCGGTTCGATCATGGCCAAATGGTGCCTGGCGCACCACAAGGAAAACTTCCTTTACACCCATTTCGAAGACATCTGCGAAATCATGAAGGCCTACGACGTCAGCTTCTCGCTGGGCGACGGCCTGCGTCCTGGCTCGATTGCCGATGCCAACGATGCGGCGCAGTTCGGTGAGCTGGAAACGCTGGGCGAACTGACCAAGATTGCCTGGAAGCATGATGTGCAGACCATGATCGAAGGCCCCGGCCATGTGCCGATGCAGTTGATCAAGGAGAACATGGACAAGCAGCTGGAATGCTGCGACGAAGCGCCGTTCTACACCCTGGGCCCGCTGACCACCGACATCGCGCCGGGTTACGACCACATCACCTCGGGCATCGGCGCGGCCATGATCGGCTGGTTCGGCTGCGCCATGCTGTGTTACGTCACGCCCAAGGAGCATCTGGGGCTGCCGAACAAGGATGACGTCAAAACCGGGATCATCACCTACAAGATCGCGGCCCACGCGGCGGACCTTGCCAAAGGTCATCCGGGTGCGCAGATCCGTGACAACGCGTTGAGCAAGGCGCGTTTCGAGTTCCGCTGGGAAGACCAGTTCAACCTCGGCCTGGACCCGGACACCGCGCGTTCGTACCACGACGAAACCCTGCCCAAGGACTCGGCCAAGGTCGCGCATTTCTGCTCCATGTGCGGGCCTAAATTCTGCTCGATGAAGATCACTCAGGAAGTCCGCGAGTACGCCGCCAATCAGCGCATCGATGCGGTAGACGTCGACGTCGCCAAGGGCCTGGCCGAACAGGCCGAGCGCTTCAAGCAGGAGGGCAGTCAGCTGTACAAGAAGGTGTAGAGGGCGATAGCCCGTCGTTATACACAGTTCCGCTTTGATTCTGCCCGAAGGGCGTAGGAGCGACCGGGGCGGCGATCCGCATTGTTCGCGAAAGCTTTATTCCGGGCGATACATCTTCAGCGGATGTAACGACCCTTTCGCGAACAAGTTCGCTCCCACGGCCTTCGGCCAGAATCAGAAGCGGACTTGTGCATAGCGATGCATCGGACGCAGAGCACGCTTCTGCCCGAAGGGCGTAGGAGCGACCGGGGCGGCGATCCGCATTGTTCGCGAAAGCTTTATTCCGGGCGATACATCTTCAGCGGATGTAACGACCCTTTCGCGAACAAGTTCGCTCCTACGGCCTTCGGCCAGAAGCCCGCTCTGCGTCCGATTCTGAGGGTGCAGTGCGGCTTCACCCGGTTCCTTGACTTCCCACACGAGACACCCCTGTGAATACACCCGGCACCTATTCTCCCGATACCCCTGTCCCCGCCAGCCAGCGTGTGTTCGGCGGGCGGGATCTGTTTTCCCTGTGGTTTTCCCTCGGCATCGGCTTGATGGTGTTGCAGACCGGTGCCTTGCTGGCACCGGGGCTGGGCATGTCCGGCTCGATGCTGGCAATTTTCCTCGGCACGCTGGCGGGCGTCTTGCTGCTCGCCAGCGTTGGCGTGATCGGCAGCGATACCGGCCTGTCGTCCATGGCCGCGCTCAAGCTCAGCCTGGGCAGCAAGGGCGCGTCGCTGCCAGCGGTCTTGAACCTGCTGCAACTGATCGGTTGGGGGGCGTTCGAGATCATCGTCATGCGCGACGCAGCCAGTCTGCTCGGCGCGCGGGCCTTTGCAGAGGGCAGCCTGTGGAGCAGTCCGCTGCTCTGGACGCTGCTTTTCGGCGCACTGGCCACGTTGCTGGCGGTCAGCGGACCCTTGACCTTCGTGCGCCGGTTTCTGCGCAAGTGGGGCCTGTGGATACTCTTGACGGCGTGTGCATGGCTGACCTGGAACCTGCTGGCCAAGGCTGATCTGACCGCGCTGTGGGCAACCTCCGGCGATGGCTCGCTGCCGTTTGCCTCGGGGTTCGACATTGCCATCGCCATGCCACTGTCGTGGCTGCCGCTGATTGCCGACTACTCACGCTTCGGGCAACGCGCGAAAAGTGTCTTCGGCAGCACGGCTGCGGGCTTTTTCATCGGCAACTTCTGGCTGATGAGCCTGGGCGTCGCCTACACCCTGGCGTTCGCCCCGAGCGGCGAGGTCAATGCCTTGCTGCTGGCACTGGCCGGCGCAGGTCTGGGTATCCCGCTGCTCCTGATTCTGCTGGACGAGACGGAAAATACGTTCGCCGATATTCACTCGGCTGCAGTCTCCAGTGCTCTGTTGTCACGCATCAAGGTCGAGCATCTGGCGTTGGTGATTGGCGTGATCTGTACGCTGATCGCCTGTCTGGCACCGCTGGCGCAGTATCAGAACTTTCTGTTATTGATCGGCTCGGTATTCGCGCCACTGTTCGGCGTCGTGCTGGTTGACCATTTCATCCTGCGTGGTCGCAGTGGTCAGGCAGCGGAGGGCGGTTTGCGCTGGATGAGCCTGCTGGCGTGGCTCGGCGGGCTCAGCACCTACCACCTGCTGGCCAATCTTTATCCGGAAGTGGGCGCAACACTGCCAGCGCTCATTGTCGCTGGCGTGTTGCAACTGCTGATCGGCGGTGCGATCAACCGCGGCCGGGGAACAGTTCCGGCTTGAGGATGCCATTGAGCTGAGGATAAGGAATTTTCAGCTCGATGTGACCCATCGAATACGGCGCGATGGTATCGACCGAGTACTTGAGGATCACTGCACCGTAGGTCAGCGCAATGTGGGGCGTGCGCTTGAACGGCCAGGTCTTCATGAACTCGCTGTCTTCATTCATCTTGGTCGATACCAGCCAGCCCTGGTGGGCCAGTTGGGCTTTCTGCCAGAACTCGCTTTCCTTGCCCGGGATGATCATGTCTGCCAGGGTCAGGACTTTCTGCTGCTGACGCGAATAATTGATGAACGCCCGACCCGGGTTTCCGTGGGCACCGCCGGTCTCCAGATAGCTGGACAGTTCGACCACTACGATACCGTCATGCTGCTCGCGTACCTTGGCCTGCAGATAGCTGGCGTTGCGACCCTGGGCCTGACTCAGGAACTGTTCCTGATAGGCTTTGATCGACGCAGGTGGCGATGCGCTGCTATCGGCAACGGTCAGTTGCAGCAACGTCTTCTGAACGATGGCGTCCAGTCGCGGCTCATCGGGGAAATGCACGGTATCGATGTTCACCAACGGGCAGTCGGCCGTGGTGCAGCCCGGCTTGATCAGCTCGGAAGCATCGCGCTGGACTTGCAGCGGGGTGCGCATGTTGGGCGTGAAGAGGCTTTGGCAGGCGCCGAGCAACAGGGCCAGGCAAGCCAGTGAAGTGATCCTCAATAACGACATGTTGATCCTTGGCAGTGTCAGTAAAGGCGGTTGCGTTGTACGTATGCAGGCTGGTTGGACTGTAGACAACGTCTTCGGTTCGATCATGGCAGATTAGAATTGTTTTAAGTCCCGGCCGTCTACCCTGCATCTTCAAGGGGGCTGCATCTGACTGCCGATGCGCGTTAGGATGGCCCGATGTCAAACACGGCGGCCAGCGAGAAACCCATGACCCAGACCACACGATCTGCACCAAGCGCTTTTGAAACCATAAAGCGTGAAAACTGCTTCAAGGGCTTCTATAAGCTGGACAAGCTGCATGTGCGCCACGAATTGTTCGCCGGCGGGATGAGCAAGGAAATCAGCCGCGAACTGTTCGTTCGCCACGACGCCGTCTGCGTGCTGCCTTATGACGCCAAACGTGACGAAGTGGTGCTCATCGAGCAGTTTCGTGTAGGCGCCATGAAAAAGACCAGCAACCCTTGGCTGGTCGAACTGGTCGCAGGTCTGATCGACAAGGACGAGCAGCCGGAAGAAGTTGCTCATCGCGAGGCGGAGGAGGAAGCTGGGCTGAAGTTCGAAGCGCTGTGGCCGATCACCAAATACTTCCCCTCGCCGGGTGGCAGCGACGAGTTCGTTCACCTGTTTCTGGGGCGTTGCAGCAGTGAAGGGGCGGGCGGCTTGCACGGGCTGGAGGCCGAAGGTGAAGACATCCGGGTAACAGTCTGGTCATTCGATGACGCATTGCAGGCGATGAAAGACGGAACAATCAAGAACGCATCGACGATCATCGCCTTGCAATGGCTGGCGCTGAATCGTGCCGAGATAAGGGGTTTATGGTCGTGAATCTATTGCGCGAGCGCTACCGTGTCGATCTTGCCGGACTGCAGGCTGCGTGCGAGGCCAACTACGCGCGCCTGATGCGCCTGTTGCCCGACATGCGCAACGAACAGCGCTCACGCCGCGTCGCCGTTACCCAGGGTGATCAGATGCTGGGCGTACTGGCCGTCGAAGTGTTGCTCGACTGCCCGTACACCACCACCTTGCAAGTCCGCCAGGAACACAGCCTGCCCTGGCTACCGGTGCCCAAGCTCGAAGTACAGGTCTATCACGACGCACGCATGGCCGAAGTCATCGGCGCCGAACACGCGAGGCGCTTTCGCGGCATCTATCCCTACCCCAATGCCGACATGCACCAGCCGGATGAAAAAGCCCAGCTCAACCTGTTTCTGGGCGAATGGCTGAGTCACTGCCTGGCGTGTGGGCATGAGTTTGAGGCGGTGCGCTGATCTATTCGCAATTCTGAATTTTTTATCTCGACCGGCCTCATGACCTATTTATTCAGTTGTGAATGACTTTGGCCGTCAGTGTTTATGCCTCAGGCATGTAGGTCGTGTCTGAATATATTCAAAGCGAGCAGCGTGTCCTTGAATTTGAAATTCCATGGCTTACATTCGCCATGACTTTCATTTACAGGCATAACGAATGAGCTATTTAGGGAGCCATCTGAATCATTGTCGGGCTGTGCCTTTCAACTGGTACGACACATGGCTTGTAGTAGTAAGCGGTGACGGCCCGAATATCTGTGGGCATGCCTTGTTGAAAGCGGGAGAGTTTTATTTTCATATTGCCGGGTTGGCCGAACGGCCGTACTTTATGAGTGAAACTGATTACAGGCGTTATCTCAATGAATCCTCGAAAACAGAGCTGTTCCGTCGAAGAATACTTCTGACCGAGCCCGATGCGGCGCAGCGCAAGCTTGAGGAGCTTAGCGCCAAGCCGTGGCACTGGTTTGGCATCCCCAATAATTGTGTTTCTTATGTCGAAGAGATTTTCAGTGCTGGCGGCTCTCGGGAATCCATGATTACCAATTGTCCAGTGAGATGGCGATGATTATCTATCGGGCTTTGATTGGTGGTTTCACTGGACTCATCTTCGGCCTTCTCCTATATGTCGGACTGATAATCCTGACAGGCAGCACTCTGCGTGGGGAGCACTCGCTGTATATGGCCATTATCGGAGCGGTCATCGGTATTCTGTCTTTGAGGCTCATGCCGTGGATCGTTCATCTGGCTGGATTGGCAGGAATGATTCTTGGTGTTGCCCTGGAGCTTTTGCTGGCGGGATATCTCTGGCCCGGAATGCCTTATGAGCGCGTGTTGAGCTATCTCTTGGGTGCGGGACTGGCAGGCATGGTTTCGGCCGGACTTATTGCTTCAATTGTGCTCAAGCACCGAGCGAATCAGCAAATGTGACCAAATGCTCGTCCGTACGCACATTCCCGGTTTACCCGCCCGTTGCCGCATCACATAATCGCGCTGAATCCTCTCTGGGAGACGGTCTTGCCGAGCGCAGCCCTTTCGTCGTCAGTTTTGCTGGTCCAGCTGTCCGACAGCCACTTGTTCGCCGAGGCGGACGGTGCGTTGTTGGGTATGAGCACCCGCGACAGTCTGGAAAAAGTCGTTGATCGAGTGCTGGCCGAGCAGCCACACATCGATCTTGTGGTCGCCAGCGGCGATATCTCGCAAGACGGCAGCGTCGAGTCTTACGAAGCGTTTCGTCGGATCAGCGGGCGGATCGATGCGCCTGCGCGCTGGTTCGCCGGTAATCACGACGAACTGCCGCAGATGGAGCAGGTTGCGCAGCACAATGGGCTGCTCGACCCTGTGGTGGACATCGGTCAGTGGCGGGTGACGCTGCTGGATTCGGCGGTGCCTGGTTCGGTGCCGGGTTTTCTCGCGGACACGCAATTGCAGTTGCTGGAGCAGTCGCTGAGCGAAGCGCCTGATCGGCATCATCTGATCTGTTTGCACCATCACCCGGTCGCTATTGGTTGTGAGTGGATGGCGCCGATCGGCTTGCGCAATGCCGATGCGTTATTTTCTGTGCTCGATCGTTTTGCACAGGTTCGCGCCATACTGTGGGGGCATGTGCATCAGGAGTTCGACCAGATGCGTAACGGTGTGCGCCTGCTGGCGTCGCCCTCGACCTGTATTCAGTTCGTCCCGGGCAGTGCCGATTTCAAGGTGGACACCACGGCGCCGGGCTATCGCTGGCTGCGACTGCACGACGATGGACGGCTGGAAACGGCTGTTTCCCGAGTGGTCGGCCTGGAATTCGAGGTCGATTACGGCGGCACCGGCTATTGATCGGGCAGGCGGATACGTTTCCGGTGAGGTGCTGTAGCGTAAGTCCCTGTAAACTACACGGCTTTGCCTTGCACCCGGGAGCGACAGCGTGACGAGCGATACACCTTCACTGCTATACATCCATGGCTTGAACAGCTCGGCCCTGTCGAGAAAGGCCTGTCAGTTGAGCGCGCTGATGAAGTCCCTGGGTCTGGCTGATCGTCTGCAAGTCCCTGAACTGCATCACCATCCGCGTCAGGCCATGCTCCAGCTTGAAGCGGCCATCACGGCGCTGGGACGGCCATTACTGGTCGGCAGCTCCCTCGGCGGCTACTATGCGACTCATTTGGCGCAGCGGCACGGCCTCAAGGCGGTGCTGATCAACCCGGCAGTCAATCCGCATCAGCTGTTCGACGGGTTTCTCGGCGTGCAACAGAACCTGTACACCGGCGAGCAGTGGCAGTTGACCGAAGACCATATTCGGGCGCTGGCCGAGCTGGAGGTACCCGCGCCGCAGGATCCGCAGCAGTTTCAGGTGTGGTTGCAGACCGGTGACGAGACGCTCGATTATCGTCGTGCCGAGAAGTTTTACCGCAACTGCGCCTTGCGTATTCAGGCGGGCGGCGACCACAGCTTTCAGGGCTTTGCCGAGCACATGCCAGCACTGCTGACCGTTGCCGGATTTGCCCCCGATCTGTTGCAGAAGATCGATCTGTCGGCGCTGTAGGTGATCGATGCCCGGTCACATGAATGCAAGAACATTGAACCCCCGAAATTCCATGAAAGATTGATATCGAGAACCCATGGCCAATCCCAGCGCTAGCTCTTATAACGCAGACGCCATCGAAGTCCTCTCGGGCCTCGATCCGGTTCGTAAACGTCCGGGCATGTACACCGACACCTCGCGGCCCAACCACCTGGCTCAGGAAGTCATCGACAACAGCGTCGACGAAGCCCTGGCCGGCCATGCGCGTTCGGTACAGGTCATCCTTCATGCCGACAATTCGCTCGAGGTGTCCGACGACGGCCGCGGCATGCCGGTGGACATCCACCCGGAAGAAGGCGTGTCCGGCGTCGAGCTGATCCTCACCAAGCTTCACGCAGGCGGCAAGTTCTCCAACAAGAACTATCAGTTCTCCGGCGGCCTGCACGGCGTGGGCATTTCCGTGGTCAACGCGCTGTCCACTCAGGTTCGGGTGCGGGTCAAGCGTGATGGCAACGAATATGAGATGACCTTCGCTGACGGCTACAAGGCCACCGAACTGGCGGTCGTCGGCACCGTCGGCAAGCGCAACACCGGGACCAGCGTCTATTTCGCCCCCGATCCGAAGTATTTCGATACACCGAAGTTTTCTGTCAGCCGTCTCAAGCATGTGCTCAAGGCCAAGGCAGTTCTGTGCCCGGGCCTGCTGGTCAGCTTCGAAGACAAATCCAGCGGCGAGAAAGTCGAGTGGCATTACGAAGACGGCCTGCGCTCCTACCTGCAGGACTCGGTCACCGAGTTCCTGCGCCTGCCGGACGAGCCGTTCTGCGGCAGCTTCACCGGTAACAAGGAAGCGGTCGACTGGGCGCTGCTGTGGCTGCCCGAAGGGGGTGACAGCGTTCAGGAAAGCTACGTCAACCTGATCCCGACCGCGCAGGGCGGCACCCACGTGAACGGCTTGCGCCAGGGTTTGCTGGATGCCATGCGCGAGTTCTGCGAGTTCCGCAACCTGTTGCCGCGTGGTGTGAAGCTGGCCCCGGAAGACGTCTGGGAACGCATTGCCTTCGTCCTGTCGATGAAAATGCAGGAGCCGCAGTTCTCCGGGCAGACCAAGGAACGTCTGTCGTCCCGTGAAGCGGCGGCGTTCGTCTCCGGCGTGGTCAAGGATGCGTTCAGCCTGTGGCTCAACACGCACTCCGAGCTGGGCCTGCAACTGGCCGATCTGGCGATCAACAACGCCGGTCGGCGCCTCAAGGCGAGCAAGAAGGTCGAGCGCAAGCGCATCACCCAAGGGCCGGCATTGCCGGGCAAGCTGGCCGACTGTGCCGGACAGGACCCGGCACGCTCCGAACTGTTTCTGGTCGAGGGTGATTCTGCCGGCGGTTCCGCCAAGCAGGCTCGCGACAAGGAGTTCCAGGCGATCCTGCCGCTGCGCGGCAAAATCCTCAACACCTGGGAAGTCGATGGCGGCGAAGTGCTCGCCAGTCAGGAAGTCCACAACATTGCCGTGGCCATCGGGGTTGACCCCGGCGCAGCCGATATCAGCCAGTTGCGTTACGGCAAGATCTGCATCCTGGCTGACGCCGACTCGGACGGTCTGCACATTGCGACGCTGCTGTGTGCGTTATTCGTGCAGCACTTCCGCCCGTTGGTTGACGCCGGGCATGTGTACGTCGCCATGCCGCCGCTGTACCGGATCGACCTCGGCAAGGAAATCTACTACGCGCTGGACGAAGCCGAGCGTGACGGGATCCTTGACCGTCTGGTCGCTGAAAAGAAACGTGGCAAGCCGCAGGTCACCCGATTCAAGGGCCTGGGTGAAATGAACCCGCCGCAGTTGCGCGAAACCACCATGGACCCGAACACCCGGCGCCTGGTGCAGCTCACGCTGGATGATTTCGCAGCCACGTCGGAAATGATGGACATGTTGCTGGCTAAGAAGCGTGCAGGTGATCGCAAGTCCTGGCTCGAATCCAAGGGCAACCTTGCCGAGGTCCTGACTTGATACGAGCCTGGCTCGCCGCCCTGATCCTGATTGCCGCGCCGGTTGTCGCTGCGCCACTCGAGGCCCTGAAGCTGCAATCCGAGCATCCGGTGGACGACATGGCGGGTGGCAATCTGTCAGGTCTGGCGATGTGCAATGGCCAGTTGTGGACCGTGTCCGACCGTGACGACGATGTGCTGTACAGCCTGGATGTGTCGCAAGACACCTGGAAGGCTCAGTCACATCATATTGACGCACCTGCGCCACAAAGCTATCTGCCGTTGAAGTTGCGTTTCATGGCCGGGCTTTCCGCGCTGATACGCGGCGGTAGTCTGGATTTCGAGGGTGTCAGCTGTGATGCAGCCGGCAATCGCTATCTGGTCAGCGAGGCTTATGGCACGGTGCTCAAGGTTCCGGTGAGTGGCAAACCGTTCTGGCTGGATTTGCCGAAGGAACTGGTGGATCAGGCGCGGGCTCAGGGCATGTTGCAGCGTTTCAACGCGATTTTCGAAGGGATTGCCGTCAGTCCGGCAGGCGACCGTCTCTGGCTGGCGGCCGAACGCGAGAAGCGCGGCTTGCTGGTGGTGCAACGCGACAAGGAGCAGTGGACCTGCGGGCAAAGCTGCGTGCTGCTGTCCGAGTCCGGTCTGGACGCGTTGCCGCCGGAGCAGGGCAGCAAAAAGGTGTCGACGGATTTTTCTGATGTGTCGTTGTACAACGGCAAGCTGTTCACGCTGGAACGTGCGGTGTATCGCATCTGTCGGCGTGATCTCGAAACCGGGCAGGTCGAGCGTTGCTGGTCGTTCGCCAAGGAAGCCATGGTGCCGTCGCGTCGTTACGATCAACCCTACGGGCTGACCGAGGCACTGGTGGTGGACGAGAAGGGCGCGTGGATCGGCATCGACAATAATTTCGGTGTGCGTGCCGACGGTGAGAAACGCCCGATCGTCTGGCGTTTCGCTGCGCCTGAGGCGGGCTGGAGTGCCGGGCAGTGAGCGACGTGCAGCCCGGCAAGCGCGCTGGCAAGGTGCTGATGATCATGGCTTGGGCGGCCGGTCTGTTTCTCGCGACGCGCTTTTTCGGCGATTGGGAAGACCGGCAGCAGAATCCCAACGCCGTGGTCACCTCGCAACACGGTGACGGCTATATAGAAGTGCAGCTGGCAGGCAATCGACAGGGGCACTTCGTCACGACAGGCCAGATCAACGGCCGGACAGCGGAGTTCATGATCGACACCGGGGCGACCGATGTGGCCGTACCCGGTGATATGGCTGACCGCCTGGGGCTCAAGCGTGGCTTTCCGGTCACGGTCAGTACGGCCAATGGTAACAGTCAGGGTTTTCGAACCACGCTTGACCGCTTGCAACTGGGCGATATCGTCCTGACCAATGTGCGTGCCCTGGTGGCACCCGGTCTGGACGGTGAACAGGTGCTGCTGGGTATGAGCGCAATGAAACAACTCGAATTCACACAGCGTGGCGGCAATTTGCTGCTGCGCCAGTCAACGAAATGATGAGGCCCGCATGAGCGACTCCCTTGACCTCAGCCTGGATGGTGTAGAACGCCGATCACTGGCGGACTTCACCGAACAGGCCTACCTCAACTACTCCATGTACGTGATCATGGACCGTGCCTTGCCGCATATCGGTGACGGCCTGAAGCCTGTTCAGCGACGCATCATCTACGCGATGAGCGAACTGGGCCTGGGTGCCGACGCCAAGCACAAGAAGTCGGCGCGTACCGTCGGCGACGTGCTCGGCAAGTTCCACCCGCACGGCGACTCGGCCTGTTACGAGGCGATGGTGCTGATGGCTCAGCCGTTCAGCTATCGCTACACGCTGGTGGACGGGCAGGGCAACTGGGGTGCGCCGGATGATCCCAAATCCTTTGCCGCCATGCGCTACACCGAGGCGCGTCTGTCGCGCTACTCGGAAGTCCTGCTCAGTGAACTGGGTCAGGGCACCGCTGACTGGGTGCCGAACTTTGACGGCACGCTGGACGAACCCGCGGTGTTGCCGGCACGTCTGCCGAACATCCTGCTCAATGGCACCACCGGCATTGCCGTCGGTATGGCGACCGATGTGCCGCCGCATAACCTGCGCGAAGTCGCCAGTGCCTGCGTTCGTCTGCTGGACGATCCCAAGGCTACGGTTCCGGAGCTGTGCGAGCACATTCTCGGGCCGGACTATCCGACCGAAGCGGAAATCATCACGCCGCGTGCCGACCTGCTGAAAATCTACGAGACCGGGCGTGGCTCGGTGCGCATGCGTGCGGTTTACCGTATCGAAGATGGCGACATTATCGTCACCGCACTGCCGCATCAGGTCTCCGGTGCCAAGGTGCTGGAACAGATCGCCGCGCAGATGCAGGCCAAGAAACTGCCGATGGTTGCCGACCTGCGCGACGAGTCGGACCACGAAAACCCTTGCCGTATCGTGATCATCCCGCGCTCCAATCGGGTTGAGCTGGACGAGCTGATGCAGCACCTGTTCGCCACTACCGAGCTGGAATCCAGTTACCGGGTGAACATCAACATCATCGGTCTGGATGGCAAGCCGCAGCTCAAGAACCTCAAGACACTGCTCGGCGAATGGCTGACGTTCCGCATCGGTACGGTGCGTCGCCGTCTGCAATTCCGTCTGGACAAGGTCGAGCATCGTCTGCACCTGTTGGACGGTTTGCTCACGGCTTACCTGAACCTCGATGAAGTGATTCACATCATCCGTACCGCCGAGCATCCGAAGGCGGAGCTGATTGCGCGTTTCGATCTGTCGGAAATTCAGGCCGATTACATCCTCGACACCCGTCTGCGTCAGTTGGCGCGCCTGGAAGAGATGAAGCTGCGCAGCGAACAGGATGCCCTGCGCAAAGAGCAGGCCAAGCTTCTGGCGCTGTTGAGCAGTGAGTCCAAGCTGCGCAAGCTGGTGCGTGCCGAACTGATTGCCGACGCTGAAACCTATGGCGACGAGCGTCGTTCGCCCATCGTTGCCCGTGCCGAAGCCAAGGCGCTGTCTGAAAACGAATTGATGCCCACCGAGCCGGTGACTGTCGTGCTGTCGGAAAAAGGCTGGGTACGCTGTGCCAAGGGCCACGACATCGATGCGACCGGGCTTTCTTATAAAGCCGGGGATGGTTTCAAGACCTCGTCCATCGGCCGCTCCAATCAGTTCGCCGTGTTCATCGACTCGACCGGGCGCAGCTATTCGGTTGCCGCCCACACCCTGCCATCCGCGCGGGGCCAGGGCGAGCCGCTGACGGGCAAGCTGCAACCGCCACCGGGTGCGACCTTCGAATGCGTATTGCTGCCGGAAGATGATGCGTTGTACGTGATCGCGTCGGATGCCGGTTATGGTTTTGTCGTCAAAGGCGAAGACCTGCAAGCCAAGAACAAGGCGGGCAAGGCGCTGCTGAGCCTGCCGGCCGGGGCGAAAGTCATCCTGCCTCGCCCTGTGCCTGATCGTGAGCAGAACTGGCTGGCGGCGGTGACCACCGAAGGCCGCCTGCTGGTGTTCAAGATCAGCGATTTGCCGCAGTTGGGCAAAGGCAAGGGCAACAAGATCATTGGCATTCCGGGCGAGCGGGTGGCCAGTCGTGAAGAGTATGTGACCGATCTTGCGGTGATCGGACAAGGCGCTACGCTGGTACTTCAGGCGGGCAAACGAACGCTGTCGCTGAAACCTGAAGACCTCGAACATTACAAGGGGGAGCGCGGCAGACGTGGCAATAAACTGCCAAGGGGCTTCCAGAGGGTCGATGCATTATTGGTGGAAAATAGCTGAAAACATTGATCTGGCACCAAGGTTCTTCGTTTTGCCATGAAGTACGATGCATAATCGCTGGAGTCATGGTGCATATTCACGGATGATATGGGGTCTTGGGGTGCATGCGTGGCTCAGTGCCTGCATGGGTCTTGAAAGTACTTATACTGTGGCCTGTCTCTGGACGGCCACCTGGATGGGATGATGAATTTTCTACGCCTTCCCTTGATCCTGCTGATGACTGGCGTTCTGGGTCTGGCTGGTTGCAGTGTGCGCCAGCCGACCGCGCTTTATCAGCTCGATAGTGGTGAGCCTGGTCAGCCGAAACAGAGTAGTGGTCTGGCAGTTTTGCTGGGTCCTGTTTCGGTGGCCGACTATCTGCAACGCGAAACCCTGCTGCAACGCCAGCCTGACGGGACCTTGACCGCTTCGTCCGATGGGCGCTGGGCGGGCAACCTGTCTTCGGATATAGATCAGTTGCTCTTGCGTCAGCTGGCCTGGAAGCTCGACAGCCAGCGCGTCGTCATGGCGCCTGCGACGGCCAGTTTCACGCCCGATGTTCAGGTCGTGCTGTCCATCACCCGTCTGGACTCCGGGGCCAAGCAGCCTGCGGTACTGGATGCGCAATGGCGTCTTCTGGACCGTAAGGGCCATGTCCGTGACAGCCGACTGGTTCACCTGGAACAAGTCCATGCTGGCAGCTCTGCCGATCAGGTCAAGGCCCAGGGCATGCTGTTGCAGCGCCTCGCTGATCAGGTCAGCACGGCGATCAAGCCGATTTCCTGGCAGGCGCTCGATGAGCCGAAAAAAACGCCTGTCGCCAAGGCCAAAGAGCCTGACAAGCCAAGAATTCCGCTGGCTTCCCCCATACGCACCGATCTTGAAGTGTTCCGCTTCTAGGATTGGCCCAACAAAAAGCCCGCAGCGATGCGGGCTTTTTGTTGGGCGCTCATCTCTGGTTCCCACACCTCGGCGTTCCTGACGCTTCGCACAGTCAGGATAGGACGCAGAGCGTCCAGAACGGCATGCCCACGCTGGAGCATGGGCACGATGGTGATCTTGCGGGCACCTATCGCTCCTCACGCCCCGGTGCGGCATGCCCGCGCTGGGGCCGGGCCAGGTGGTGATCTTGCGGACACCTATCGCTCCTCACGCCCCGGTGCGGCATGCCCGCGCTGGGGCCGGGCCAGGTGGTGATCTTGCGGACACCTATCGTTCCTCACGCTCCGCGTGGGAATGCCGGTCATGACGCTCTGCGTCATCTGTTTGCACCGGGACAGGTTGGTCAGTATCGGATGCGGAGCATTCAGAGCGATATGCCCACGCAGAGCATGGGCACAAGCGTCTCACTTCAAGCGTGAGCGGAGGAGAGGATCAGGCCTTGTTGGATTCGTGCATGCGCGCCAGCTGGCGCTCGAGCATCGACGGGTAGGGCTCCATCAGGCGTTCTACGCAGCAGGCACCTTCCGGGCTGGCGATCGGGCGGATGCGGGCGCGCTGGCGGATCAACGGATCGTCGTTGATGCGGCGTTCGACCAGCAGCAGGTTGCGGCTGTGCTGAGACAGCGCCAGTGCGTCCTGCGCCGTTTCGGTCAGCAACAGATCGATCTGGCTCAGACCGCTCAAGCCTTCACCCAGCGTCAGGCCCAGTTGCAGTTGCAAGGTGATGCCACTATCGGCCACCTCGATCTGCAAGGCATGACTGAGTGCGCGCAACAGCTCGCCGCAGCAGATCGCGTTGGTCAGGTAGTCATCACCGCTTTCGTGACTGTGGAACAGCATCAGCGTGCTGCCGTCATTCAGCGTATGCAGCTCGCTTTCATACAGCGAGGCGGCCTGATCGAGGCAGTCGCGGTAGCGTTGCAGCAATTCGGTAAGGCGTGCACGCGGCAGGCGACGCAATTGATCCTGTGCACCCAGCTGCACGGCCAGCACTGCACTGTTGTGCGGCTCGACCGGCGCTACCGAGGCAGCCGCCGGGCGAACGGCTGGTGAGTTGTCCGAGTGGTCGCGCAGATCGGCGAACGGATCCTCATCGTCGTCTTCATCTTCCTCGGCAACGATGCGGCGCTGCACCGGTGGTGCCGGCAAGCGCGGTTTTGCTTCGCTGCTACGAGCTGAAACCACTGGCGCAGGCTTCTCTTCCGGCTCCAGATACGGATCTTCGCTGTCGTCTTCCTCGCCGTCATACTCGGGCTCGGGCAGCGGTTCTGGCTCCGGCACCGGCGGCGCGAACGAGGTGCGCAACTGCCGCGCCAGATCACCGATTTCATCCTGGCGATCAGTGGCGGGTGTGTACGGGTCGATATCGCGCAGCCAGATACGCATCTGCATCAGTGGCGTGGAGATGTGGCGGCCAAGGCGCAGACTCAGGGCCAGCGCCAGGGCCAGCAGGATACCGGCCAGAATGCCCATGCTCTGCAGGCTGATGGTCAGCGGCTGCTGGAACTGCGACATGTCGAGGCTGATACGCAGATGGCCCGCCATCACGTCCTGGAACGTGATCTTGATTTCATACAGGCCCTGAGCTTCCCCCAGAAGCCCGTTTTTCGGGCGCTGGCCGGCCTCCGCGAGGATGCGGTTATCCACACTGTAGATAGCCGCATGCGCGACCAGCGGATTCTTGACCAGATTGCCCAGCAGCACGTTGAGACTGAGGATGTCGTTGGACACCAACAGCTCGGTAGCCGAGGTGGCGGTCTGGGTGGTCAGGGCCTGCCCCAGCGCATCAGCCTGTTCATGCATGGCCTGCTTGAACTGCAGGCCCATGACTCCGGCGTAGATCACCAGCGCCAAAGCGACCAGGATCACGTTATGGCTGGCAATGCGCAAAGCGATCGGTACACGGCGATGACGCAGGGCACGAAAGATGAGCAGGAAGAAATTATCGGTTTTAACGGGCGTGGGCCGGTTCACAGAGCACGGCTCTTTCGGTGAAGTTGTCGCGCAGTATAACGAGCGACCCAGTGGCGGCAAAGCGCTGCCTGTGCCCGGTGGTCACTGAATGTGGTTAGAATGCGTTTTTTTTCCACTGCGGGGGTGCGCCTTGCGCGAAATCGTCCTGATTAACATCACCGGTGTCGACCGTCCCGGTCTCACTGCAGCCATCACCGGCGTCCTCGCCCAGGGTGGCGTGAACATTCTCGATATTGGTCA
The DNA here is from genome assembly GCF_020312195.1 of Pseudomonas sp. P129. NCBI lineage: Bacteria > Pseudomonadati > Pseudomonadota > Gammaproteobacteria > Pseudomonadales > Pseudomonadaceae > Pseudomonas > Pseudomonas sp. P129. Next base: position 214,174 of record NZ_JAGPYS010000005.1, read on the forward strand.
GGCGGTGATCCATGACACCCTGTCGTTCGGCATCCTGGTTGAAATTCCGGATACCGTACAGGGATCTTCGGTGCTCAAGGACATCCTGTTCACCGCCTACGAACTGGATCAGCAAGTCCGTTTCACTGCGGTGTCCGAAACCGACTATCAACACTGGGTCGAAGGTCAGGGCAAGGCGCGCCACATCGTTACGCTGCTGACTCGCAAAGTCACGGCCGAGCAATTGCAGCGCGTCAGCGCCATCACTGCCAGGTACGGGCTGAATATCGATCAGATCGATCGGTTGTCCGGTCGCATGCCGCTCGACACCCCGGCTGACAAGGGCAAGGGCTGCATCGAGTTCACCGTGCGCGGCGAGCCCGCCGACCCGAAAGCCATGCAGGCCGAATTTCTCGCGGTCGCCCAGGATCTCGACGTTGATATCGCGTTCCAGCAGGACTCGCTGTTCCGCCGCAACCGGCGCCTGGCGGTGTTCGACATGGACTCGACCCTCATCGAGGCCGAAGTCATCGACGAACTGGCCAAGGCCGCAGGCGTCGGCGAGCAGGTTTCCGAGATTACCGAACGTGCCATGCGCGGCGAACTGGATTTCAGCGAAAGCTTCAAGGAACGTCTGGCTTTGCTCAAGGGCCTCGACGTGAGTGTGCTGGATGAAATCGGCGCGTCCCTGCGTTTGACCGAAGGTGCTGAAACACTGTTCTCCGAGCTCAAGCGGCTGGGTTACAAGACGGCGATTCTGTCGGGAGGCTTCACCTATTTTGCCAAGCAGCTGCAAGCAAAGCTGGGCATTGATTATGTCTTCGCCAATGAGCTGGAAGTGGTTGACGGCAAGGTGACCGGCGTAGCGGTCGAGCCGATCGTCAATGCGCAGCGCAAGGCCGATCTGTTGCGCGAACTGGCCCACAAGGAAGGGTTGAGTCTGGAGCAGACCATCGCGGTCGGCGACGGTGCCAATGACCTGCCGATGCTGGCGATTGCCGGGCTGGGTGTAGCGTTTCGCGCCAAGCCATTGGTCAAGCAATCGGCCAAACAGGCCATTTCGACGCTGGGGCTCGATGGCGTGCTGTATCTGCTGGGCTTGCGCGACCGCGAGGGAAAGCGCTGACGCTCAGGCCGTCGTGGTCTGCTCCTGATGGCGAGGGGCAATCGCGACGGCTGCCGCAATGATCGCTACAGCGTGCCCCACAAGGAATCGAATTCCTGATCCGGCCTGCCCTTTTCGATCTCGGCGGCTTTCGGTGCGTCGTACATCTGATACTCGAACTGATTGTAACTGGCGCTGCTGACCTGCCGGTTGCTCAGTGAAGCGCGGCGTTCTTCGCCGTTGACGTTGATCATCACCATGCTGCCTTCCTGAAAAGGCAGGCGCGGTGCGAGCACGGTGGGCGGTTTTTCCATGGCGCGTACTTCGGGCAGCATCAGGGTTCGCAGGTACTGGCTGTTCTGTTGTTCGCGAATCAGTTGCATGCCGCACGGCTGGGCAAACGGGGCGATCAGTTCGATGCCCATCTGTGTGCCCCCGCTGCGTACCTGACGGATCCAGCGTACGATGGCAACGCTCCAGCCCTGTCCTGCGTCGTCCTGAATGCCCACCAGTTCGCCAGCCTGCAACTGTTGAGGCACGTCCTTCTGCCACGCCAGGCAGTAACCGCCCGGGCTGTGGTTGACGATATTCAGGTCGAAGGTCGGAAACGTGTGCTGGTTGTTGGACAGCGAGTCGCTGTCGCCGTCGTTTTTCGGGTATTCAATCTCTTCGTAGGGCAGCAGAACGGATGAGGTCTTGCCACGCTGAGTATCGAAGGCAGAGGCCCACGGATCGTCCGCGTCATCATTGGCCATCTTCAACGAAAAGCTCGCTGCACTGGTGGCGCTGTTCAATTGCAGCAGCTCGCTGAACGACTTCTGGCCAGCGACATAGAAATGCAGCGCGCTCATGCCGATGCACAATCTCAGCGTGCCCTGACCGGGCGTACGTTGAAAGGTGCGTTCGGCCACATCACCCCAGGCGACCGCCAGATGTTGCAGCAGGTCGGTATTGATACCGGTTGGGATCAGCAGCGGTGAGGGCGTGCGCTGGTCGTCCGGCAGGGCCAGGTACTGATTGATCGCTTCCGCCAGCGCCAAGGTATTGATGCCCAGCAGCCGGGGTGATTGTTCGTCACTGAACAGGGTGCGATACAGCGGCGGTTTGTCTGCCGTCGGGTCCAGGGCGAAGAGGCTGCTTTGCGTGGCAGGCGACTGCAGCTTTACCAGCGCGCTCCAGGCCTCCAGCGCATCGGCCAGTTTGCCGATGTTCAGTTGGCGCATCTGATTGCAGCGCGAGCAGCCCATCAGCAGCGCGATCACGTAGGTTTGTTCCACGCTCAGCACTTTGCTGTGATGGGCCAGGGGCTCTTCGACCGGTGTGTTGTGCAACTGGTACTGACGGGCAATCTGATAAATCTGGTGCAGCTCGAGCCACAGGCCGTCCTGAACGGGACAGTAAAGCTGGTTGGCGCGAATCAGCGGCCCGTTGAGCCCGTGCACTGCTCGTTGCAGTGCGGTGCTGAACAGCCCGGCCTGGTCTCGGGTGTAGCGCGGGGCGACCTGCTGAATGATTTGCTTGTAACCGGTCGCCAGATGGTTTTGCAGTGCCTGGCAGAGGTTGGCCACCTTGCGTGGTCGCTCGTCCAGCACAATGGCCTGATTGAGAAAGTGGCGTTCAAGGTGCTTGCAGACGAAGTACACCTCGGGCCGCAGCAATTCAAGCAATTGCAGGCGGTTTTCGCTCGGGGTGATCAACTGGTTCAGCTCGGTCAGCCCCTGATAGAGCTGGCGCGCCATTTCTCCGAGGTTTGCCTTGGGCAGTCTGGAGATCCAGCGCTTGAGGTCGCGGGGATTGGCTTCACTGAATGTCAGGCTCGACTGCGTCGGCGTGGGCGCACGCAATAGCAGAGGGAGGCTAAAATTACTCATGTGACAGACAAACTCCAACAACTCACTGGCCTGGACGATGGCTTCATAGGGGGGTCGAGGTTATCGCGCACCCGCGATATGCCGAGCATACGCCCATGAAAGTGCGAAGTATCCTACAGAATCGAGCGGACGACTTTACCAGTATCGACATCGGTTCGCAGCAATTATGGCCGGAGGCCATTATCGTCCGGCGGCATGCTGCATGAGTGCCAATATCCATCATCGGGCACTCATGCATCGAGGCTCAGGTCGCGATCATGCCTGTGCCGGAACGGCCAGTGCCTGGCCCATTTGAACCTTGGAGCCGGCCGTCAGTTGTTCGGCCCATTTCACCTGACCTGGACCGAACAGCACGATGGCGGTAGAGCCCAGCTTGAACCGACCCATCTCGGCACCTTTTTCCAGGTGGATCGGCGCACGCGCCGCTTCGTCGTAGCTGAACGTCTTCAATTCACGCTTGGGCGGTGTGACCAGTCCGGCCCATACCGTTTCGACAGACGCCACGATCATCGCGCCCACCAGTACCACTGCCATTGGTCCGCGCTCGGTATCGAACAGGCAGACCACTCGCTCGTTACGGGCGAACAGCTCGGGTACGTTTTCAGCGGTGGTCTGGTTGACCGAGAAGATGCGGCCCGGTACGTAGACCATTTCACGCAGCGTGCCGGCCAGTGGCATGTGAACGCGGTGATAGTCCTTCGGCGACAGGTAGACGGTCGCGAACTCGCCGCCCATGAACGGCGCCGACAGCTTGGGGTCGCCGCCAAGCAGTTCCAGTACGCTGAAACTGTGGCCCTTGGCCTGGAAGATCCGGCCGTGGTCGATAGGGCCCAACTGGCTGATGGCACCGTCGGCCGGCGAGAGAATCGCGCCCGGCGTGGCATCGAGCGGGCGCGCGTCAGCTTTCAATGCGCGGGTGAAGAACGCGTTGAAGTGCTCGTAGGACGTCAGGTCTTCGACCAGTGCCTGCGACATGTCCACCTGATAACGGCGGGCAAACCACGCAGTGAAAGCGTTTTTGAACCAGCGTACGCGGCATTCGGCAACGCAGCCTGCCAGTCGGGACAGCAGGTGGTGTGGCAGCAGGTACTGGCTGATGATGAACAAGCGGTCTTTCATTGAAGGTCCTGAGGATGAGTGTCCTGAATATTTCTGTGAGGTCCGTCCCGGTTCGGTGGCGCGGACCGGTTCGACGGTTTCGGCCGGGGCTGGCTGGGCAGGCTCTACGGGTTGCGCAACCTCAACGGGCGCGGCGGCCACATCCGGCAGTTCTACCGGTGTATCCGGGTGATTGCCCCATTCGCCCCACGAGCCGGCATATGCCTTGACCCTTGGATAGCCAAGCGCCTTGGCCACCAGATAGGTGAAGCCCGAGCGGTGATGGGTCTGACAGTGCGTGATGATTTCCTTGTCAGGCGTGATGCCCAGGTCGCGAAGGATCTCCGGCATGTCCTGGCGAATACGCAGGTTGCGCGCCTTGTCCATGCCCGCCGTCCACTCGAAGTTGACGGCGCCGGGTATGTGGCCGCCTTTGGCCGCGACCACTTTTTCGCCCGAATACTCGGTCGGCGCGCGGGCATCCCAGATCGCCAGATCGGCGGCGCCCAGACGGCTTTGCAGGTACTCGCGCGTGGCGGTAGGTTCATCGTGCAGCGTCAGCGTTACCGGAGTATCGGCAGCAGGCGGCACGTCGGTGCTCAGCGGCAGCAATTGCGCTTCCCAGGCCAGCAGTCCACCGTCCAGATAGTGATAACGGCTGTGGCCGATGACATCCAGCAGCCAGATGAAACGCCCGGCCCAGCCGCCGCCTTCGTCATCGTAGACGACATAGACGGCGTCAGGGTTGTGGCCCAGCTCGCCGAACACTTGCTCAAGACCGGCCGTGTCGGGCAGCAGGCCGGGGGCAGGAGGCGTGCCCAGTTGTGTACGTTTCGGATCGACGAAGCGGGCACCGCGAATGTGCCCGGCTTCGTAGCGAGCGCTGCTGGTCAGATCCACGAGGATCAGTTCCGGGGCGTCTAGACGCTCAAGCAGATCGTTGGGTTCGATGACCAGCGACAAGCCAGTGAATGCGGACATTTGCAGCCTCCGATGAAAGGAAAGGGGCGAATTGTACGCCAGGCCTCAGGCTTTGCGATGACTAAAGATGCCCAGTGCCCGTTCAATACATTGCGCGGTTTTTCCGAATGCCTGGACGGAAATTTCCGACAAGGCCCCGCCGCCCTGGTCGGCGACCACCAGCAGCATGACTTTGCCGTTGTTGCTCAGCGAGCGAATCAGCCAGTGCTGGCCACTGAACAGGGTTTTCAGCGGCGGGGGCAGCAGGGCGGCAAATTGCGCACTGTTGGCGGGCGTCATGCGTAACTGCGTCGGCTGGGTCAGCAAGCGCTGCAGTACGGTGCTTTCCTTGATGAACAGCTGCAAGGCAGCGGCGTCCTTCGGCAGTCCGGCAGTCTGATTGACGCGCAGCACGGTTGAGGTCTTGTCCAGCATCAGCAGCATGACCCGCTCCATGCCGCACGAGATGAAGGCGTCGCGCGCCGAGGTGGTCAGGTGCATGGCGTTGATGAACGGGCTGGGATCCTGCAGCAGTTCGGCGCATTGCTTGCGCCACATTTGCAGGGCGTCAGCCGATGGCGGAGGTGCAGGCTCATTGTCGCGCCTTACACGCCGTGCATCCCACGGCCAGATCAGCGATTCGGCCGGGTGCCAGAGGTCTTTTTCCGCATGGACGCGTGCGCTGCTGGCTGCATTCTGGTGCGCCTGTTGCTGTACTTCGCTGATCGACTGTTGCAGGTACAGGCTGGTCAGCCGTTCCCAGCGCAGGCAGTGCGGGCTGTTCCAGGCATTTTGTGCCGCCAGCGCCAGGCCGTTGCCCAGCAACACGGTATTGGCGGGCTGATTCAGCCAGCGGCGCAGGTTGGGGTCGTCGTCCATGAGTTGTTGCTGCTGCAGCGGGCTGTTGTCTTCGCGGGCGATACGCAGCGCCTTGGCCAGATCGCGTCGCTCGTTGATCAACAGTTTATAGCCGCGCGTAACCCAGATCGGCAGGCGCCAGAACTCGGCGAGTGCCAGGCACAGTTCCAGCAGGTTGACGCCGAACAGCTCTTTTTCCACTGCAGCGCTGGAATGGCCCTTGTGGATAACCCGCAGTTCCAGCTCTTCGAGCAGCTTCGGATAAGCCAGCGCCATCGGCCAGAGCGGCGACAGAAACAGCAGGCTGCCCATGTGGATGTCCTGCCAGAGTCGCGCCAGCCGGCTGGCGAACAGGCCGTTGGCTTGTTGCGTGGCGTGCTGGCTGACCAGAATCAGTTGGCGATAGGCCGCAGGAATTTCTTCGGACGGCTTGGCCGGTAAACGGCCCAGCAGGACTTCGGTACGCGCCAGACCCAGGCGGTTGATGGCAATTTCAAGGCTCTCGGCCTGCTCGGTCAAACCGTGGGTGTGATGGTTGGCCTCGCGCATCACGCTCAGCACCAGCGCAGGACTTTCCTGCATCATTTCGGCAATTTCACGCAGCGACCGACGACTGTCGTTCAGTGCGGCGCGGACGTGTCCATGATTGACGGCAGGGACCGGCAACGCGATGCCGTCAAGCAGTTTGACCCAGGCATCCAGCGTCTTCGGAACGAGGTGATGTGCTGCGTGTACTGTCGGCATTCGAGGGCCTGTGCGGCTGATTATCTGAGCTGGGAAACCGCCAGCGTACGGGGTGCTGAGGCCATTTTCCTCCTTTTATGGAGGCGCATAAATGGGTTTTTCAAAAGAACCGGCTATAGTCTGGCCCAGTTAGGCCGATAAGGAGAAGAAGAGATTCAACAACTTCCGGACTGTCCCTGAACCCGACTCAGTAAAGTATTTTTTCCTATGGCTAAAATCATCGGCATCATTGTCGTTCTCGCAAGTGTCATCGGCGGATATGTGCTGTCCCATGGCAAGGTCATGGCGCTGTTCCAACCGTACGAGGTCTTGATTATCGGCGGTGCTGCACTGGGCGCGTTCCTCCAGGCCAACCCTGGCTACATGTTCATGCACGTGTTCAAGAAGTCGCTGAAGATGTTCGGTACGCGCTTCACACATGCCTATTACCTTGAAGTGCTGGGGCTGGTCTACGAAATCCTCAACAAGAGCCGCCGTGAAGGCATGATGGCGATCGAAGGGGATATCGAAGACGCTGCCTCCAGCCCGATCTTCGCCAAATACCCGGGTGTCCTCAAGGATGAGCGCATGACTGCGTACATCTGCGATTACCTGCGCATCATGTCGTCCGGCAACATGGCTCCTCACGAGCTGGAAGGTCTGTTCGACATGGAGCTGCTGAGCATGAAAGAAGACCTCGAGCATCCATCCCACGCCATTACCGGTATCGCCGACGGTATGCCCGGCTTCGGTATCGTGGCTGCGGTACTGGGTATCGTGGTGACCATGGCGTCGCTGGGTTCGGGCGACAAGGCAGCGATCGGCATGCACGTAGGTGCGGCGCTGGTCGGTACGTTCTTCGGTATTCTCGCGGCTTACGGTTTCTTCGGTCCTCTGGCCACCAGCCTTGCGCATGATGCCAAGGAAGAAATGAACGTCTACGAGAGCATCAAGGCGTCGCTGGTGGCCTCGGCCTCCGGCATGCCGCCTTCGCTGGCTGTCGAATTCGGCCGCAAGGTTCTCTATCCGCTGCATCGCCCCAGCTTCAGCGAGCTGGAACAAGCGGTTCGCGGTCGCTAAGTCATGGAAAATAATCAGCCGATTATCATCAAGCGCGTAAAGCGCTTTGGTGGCGGACATCACGGCGGTGCCTGGAAGATCGCATTTGCCGACTTCGCGACGGCGATGATGGCGTTCTTTCTGGTGCTGTGGCTGATGTCGTCTGCCACCCCCGAGCAGTTGCTCGCGGTCGCCGGTTATTTCAAGGACCCGGTCGGCTTCTCGGACAGCGGTTCGCCGTACGTGATCGATCTGGGCGGTTCGCCGGAGATGTCGCCGAACCAGACGCTGAACCCCGAGGTGCAGACCACGCCGTCGCCGGACACCGTGCCGCTTGAGGCGGAAAATGCCGAGACCAAGGCTGAAGCGGTGGAGCAGGAACGTCTGGAGATGCTGCTCCAGGAATTGCAGAACAAGGTCGAGGAAAACCCGCAGCTGCAGAAATTCAAGGACCAGATTCTGTTCGAGATCACTCAGGACGGCTTGCGTATCCAGATCATGGATGCGGAAAACCGGCCGATGTTCGACTCGGGCAGCGCGCGTCTCAAACCATATTTCGAAGACATTCTGCTGGCCCTGGCTGACACCATCAAAAGTGTGCCGAACAAGGTCAGTATCAGCGGCCACACCGATGCAACGCCTTTCGTGGGCAGTGGCGGGTTCGGCAACTGGGAATTGTCGGCCAACCGTGCCAACGCTGCACGCCGTGCGCTGGTAGCCGGGACGTATCCGGATTCACAAGTGGCCAGGGTGGTGGGGTACGCGTCGTCTGCTCTGTATGATCGCCAGAACCCGACTAACCCGATCAATCGCCGCATCGATATCGTGGTGCTGACCAAAAAGGCCCAGCACCGCATCGAGGGCGATCAGAACTCCGGCGGTGCGCCAGCCACGCCTGCGGCGCCGACAGCACCCGCACCGGCGGTGCCTGCTGCTCCAGGTGCTCCCGCTGCGCCGGGGGCTTCGACAGCGGCGCCGCCCGACCCGCAGGCCTACGCACAGCCGCACGAGATCCGGCAGAAGCTGAATATCTTTGACGATGGCAAATTGCGGGTCGAGCCGGCCCAGAACTGAGCTGCAACCGATACAAAAACGCCGCGATGATCGCGGCGTTTTTGCGTGCGGCGTTCGGTGCTCAGTAACTGTCTTGCGGCAGGCTGGCAATGATCGAGCGGTAGCTGTTCATGCGCTGCTGCTGAACGCGGCCGTCCTCAAGCCCCTTGAGCAGGGCGCAGCCCGGTTCGCGGTCGTGCTTGCAGTCACGAAAGCGGCACGTGCCGATCAGGTCGTTGAACTCGATGAAGCCTGCCTCTACGTCGGCACGGCTGACGTGGCCAAGGCCGAATTCACGAATGCCCGGCGAGTCGATCAGATCGCCGCCGCGCGGGAAGTGAAACAGGCGGGCGGTGGTCGTGGTGTGTGTGCCCTGACCGGAAACCTCGGACAGCGGACCGACCCGAGTGTCCGTTTCCGGCAACAGGCTGTTGACCAGCGAGGACTTGCCGACGCCGGACTGGCCGACGAACACGCTGATGTGCCCGTCAAGCTGGCTTTGCAGGCTCTGCATGCCGTCACCGTGGTGCGCGGACACTTCCAGTACCGGGTAACCCAGTGTGCGATAGACCGCCAGCAGCGCATTGAGCGCGGGCGCATTCTGCTCGTCGATCAGGTCGGCCTTGTTGAGCAGCAGCAACGGACGAATCCCGGCATGCTCGGCGGCCACCAGGTAGCGGTCGATCAGGTTGGCATGCGGCTCGGGCATCGGCGCGAAGACGATCACGATCAGGTCGACGTTGGCCGCCACAGGCTTGAGCTGGCCGCGTGAATCCGGGCGGCGCAGTTCGGTGGTGCGAGGCAGTTGCGCGACAATGACGCCAATGCCCTGATTGCCGGCGCGCCATACCACGCGATCACCGGTCACCAGTGCAGGCAGGTTGGCGCGCAGGTGGCAGCGAAAGACCTGGCCGGTCACTTCGCCTTCCTGAGCTTCCACTTCGACTTGCACGCCGAAGTGGGCGATCACCAGGCCCGTCTGCTCGGGGCCGAGGTCGCCACCCTCGAGTGTTTCAAGCGTAGCGGACTCGCGTTTTGCTGCGCGGGCAGCACGCTCGCCCTGAATTTTTTCGATGCGCCAGTTCTGACGACGATTGAGTTGGCGTTTGGCCATGGGTGTTCCGATGTGATGTAACCGATGAATTAGGCAGTACGATTGATCGGCAGGAGTCTAGCACGGCAGGGTGAGCTAAACTGCGCGCCTACGCTGAGGAGTCGACACATGCAGAACAAGCAGAACCTGATCTGGATCGATCTGGAAATGACCGGTCTGGACCCTGATACCGATGTCATTATCGAAATGGCCACGATCATCACCGATAGCGAGCTGAACACCCTGGCCGAAGGTCCGGTGATCGCTGTGCATCAGAGCGACGAAACGCTGGCGAAAATGGATGAGTGGAACACTCGCCAGCACGGCGGTTCGGGCCTGACCCAGCGCGTGCGCGAAAGTACCGTCAGCATGGCTGAAGCCGAGGCGCAGACCCTTGAGTTCATCAAACTGTGGGTGCCAGAGCGCAGTTCGCCGATCTGCGGCAACAGCATCTGCCAGGATCGCCGCTTCCTGTATCGCCACATGCCGACGCTGGAAAACTGGTTCCACTACCGCAATCTGGATGTCTCGACCCTCAAGGAACTGGCTGCGCGCTGGTCCCCCGAGCTGAAATTCAAGAAAGGCAGCACCCACCTGGCGCTCGACGACATCCGTGAGTCGATTGCCGAGCTGCGCTTCTACCGTGAGCACTTCATCAAGCCTTGATCGAGACTCGCGCGTGCAGTGAATAATCTTCGCTGCACTCTTTCAGTGCGCAGGTCGGCTGGTTAGACTGCGCGCCTTTGTCGCAGAGTCGCCGCCATGTTGCTGATGCTTTATCTGATCGCTATCACTGCTGAAGCCATGACGGGAGCCCTGTCTGCAGGGCGACGCGGGATGGACTGGTTCGGCGTGGTGCTGATCGCCTGCGTCACTGCGCTGGGTGGCGGGTCGGTGCGCGACGTACTGATCGGTCATTACCCGCTGACCTGGGTCAAGCATCCGGAGTATCTGGTCCTGACCAGTGTGGCGGCCCTGGTGACGATCTTCATCGCGCCACTGATGCGTCATCTGCGCTCACTGTTTCTGGTGCTCGACGCGCTGGGACTGGTGGCTTTTACCCTGATCGGCTGTATGACTGCGCTGGAGGCCGGGCACGGTCTGCTGATCGCGTCAGTCTGTGGCGTGATCACCGGGGTGTTCGGCGGCATCCTGCGCGACATCTTCTGCAACGACATCCCGCTGATCTTCCGCCGCGAGCTGTACGCCAGCGTGTCATTTCTGGCCGCGTGGTGTTTTCTGCTATGCCAGTACCTGCAGTTGCCGGACGAGCAAGCGGTGCTGATCACCCTGTTCGGTGGCCTGCTGCTGCGCCTGCTGGCGATTCGTTTCCGCTGGGAAATGCCCAAGTTTGTCTATAAAGACGAGCCTTGAAGAGGGGGAGAGGGCCACGAGCGGCATGCCCAAGCTAGTCTTGTGGGAGGCAATGTTGTTCAGTCATAACCATGTAGGAGCGAGCCGGGCCACGCTTCGCTTGCTCGCGAAGGCTGACTGACAGAGGCATAAATCTCCGGCGATTGTCCCTGCCTCTTCGCGAGCAAGCTCGCTCCCACAAGATCAGCGCTGCTGCAGAACATCTAGGTGGCTCGAAAACACCCCCGACCTGCGGGAGTGTTCCACAGGGCTTGAAAACACGGCGGACCTGTGGGAGTGAGCTTGCTCACGAAGAGGCCGGTGCAGTCGCTGAAAATCTATATATCGTGACTACGCCTTCGCGAGCAAGCTCCCACAGGAATATCCAGGGGGTACCTTTAAAGCGGCGCCACGCCATGTCTCTGCAGCGCCCATTCCACATGTTCTCTGACCAGTTCCGACGGGTAGTCGCGCCGTGCTTGCAGGGCCTCGATCACCGGGATGGTAGAGGGCGCGTTGCCCAGCCCCACGGCCAGGTTGCGTAGCCAGCGCTCATAACCCGCCCGGCGCAGTGGCGAGCCTTCGGTGCTGCCGAGGAATTTCTCTTCATCCCAGAGGAACAGCTCGGCCAGCCCGGCATTGTCCAGATTGTGGCGCGGCTGAAAGTCGCTCTGCTCGGTTGGCCGGGCGAAGCGGTTCCACGGGCAGACGATCTGGCAATCGTCACAGCCGAACACCCGGTTACCAATCAACGGCCGCAGCTCTTCGGGAATCGCCGTCTTCAGCTCGATGGTCAGGTAGGAAATACAGCGCCGCGCATCCAGCACATAAGGCCCGACAAACGCCGCAGTCGGGCAGATGTCCAGGCATGCTGTACAACGACCGCAGTGTTCGGTCGCATGGGGCGCATCCACCGGCAGCGGAATATCGACAAACAGCTCGCCAAGAAAGAAGAAGCTGCCCGCCTTGCGGTTGAGCACCAGCGTGTTCTTGCCGATCCAGCCCAGCCCGGCCTGTTCGGCGATGGCCTTTTCCAGCACTGGCGCGCTGTCCACGAAGGCTCGAAAGCCAAACGGCCCGATGGCCTGCTGAATACGCTCGGCCAGTTGCTGCAGGCGCTTGCGGATGAGTTTGTGATAATCACGGCCCAGCGCGTAGCGTGAGACGTAGGCTTTTTCCGGCTCGGTCAGGCGTTGCGCCATCTCGGTGTCGCCCGGCAGATAATCCATGCGCAGCGACACCACGCGCAGCGTTCCCGGCACCAGCTCATCGGGGTGGGAACGTTTGCTGCCATGGGCTGCCATATAGTCCATTTCCCCGTGATAGCCTGCATCGAGCCAGCGTTGCAGATGCTGTTCGTGCTCTGCCAGGTCCAGGCCGCTGATCCCGACTTCCTGAAAGCCCAGCTCACGCCCCCACGCCTTGATTGAAACGGCAAGGGCGGCAAGATCATCGGAAGTGGGAAGTACAGCAGTAATAGCGGACATGCGCAGAGAGAAACCGGGGCCAAGGTGCGTATAATTCTGCCAGACATCGGAGCCCATAGACGCATGTTCGACACTAAACCTCATTTACCCGACGCGCTGTACAGCGCTGCGCAGGTCCGCGACCTCGACGCACGGCTGATTGCGGCCGGTACACCCGGCCTGGAATTGATGCTGCGTGCCGCGCAGGCGTTGTGGCACACGCTACTTCGGCGCTGGCCTCAGGCCAACGAGCTGACCGTATTGACCGGGCGTGGTAACAACGCCGGTGACGGGTATCTGGTGGCTGCAATGGCGCACAAGGCCGGCTGGCAGGTCAGGGTGCTGGCCGTCGGCGACCCGGCTGCACTGACCGGTGATGCTGCGGCGGCGCATGCTGCGGCTTTCGGTATTGATATTCAGGCATGGGCCGGGCAGTCGCTGGCCGGTGTCGTGCTGGATGCCTTGCTCGGTACCGGGCTCGACGGCGAGGTGCGCGAGCCCTATGTCTCGGCCATCAAGGCTGTCAACGACAGTGGTCTGCCCGTCGTGGCGGTGGATATTCCGTCTGGCTTGAGCGCAGATACCGGCCAGACGCTGGGTGTCGCGGTGCGTGCCGATGTGACCGTTACGTTCATCGGCCTCAAACTGGGGTTGCTGACGGGGGATGCGGCGGATCTGGTGGGTGAGCTGATTTTCGACGACCTGCGAGCAGACCCGGCGCTGGTGGCGCAGACGCCGTTCAGCGCGAAACGCCTCGATAAACACAACCTGCCACATCTGGCAGCGCGTCCGCGGACCGCTCATAAAGGCATGTTTGGCCGCGTGCTGGTCATCGGTGGCGATCACGGTTTTGGTGGTGCAGCGTTGCTCAGCGCCGAAAGCGCCCTGCGCAGCGGTGCAGGCATGCTGACGCTGGTCACACGGCCCGAGCACGTTGCGGCCGCCCTGACACGCATGCCGGAAATCATGAGCGCGGCAATTCATTCGGCCAACCAGCTGATGGGCTTGATCGAGCCAGCCAGCGTGCTGGTGGTCGGCCCCGGGCTGGGGCAGGCGGCCTGGGGGCGCAGCCTGCTGTCGGCAGCTGCCAATGCGGATCGTCCGCAGGTGTGGGACGCCGATGCGCTGAATATGCTGGCCGCCGGGCTGGTCAGCCTGCCCAAAGGCAGTGTCATCACCCCGCATCCGGGCGAGGCGGCACGCTTGCTGGGCGTGGGCATCAAGGAGGTTCAGGCGGACCGGGCCGCTGCAGTGCGGGCGCTGGCGCGTAAATTCGATACGGTTTGTGTGCTCAAGGGCTCCGGCAGCCTGATTGCCGACGCGCACGGGCAACTGGCGCTGTGCGACCGCGGTCATCCGGCCATGGCCACTGCGGGACTGGGTGACGTGCTGGCCGGATTGATCGGTGCGTTGATGGCGCAGCATCTCAAGCCATTCGACGCGGCCTGTCTGGCGGTATGGCTGCACGCAAGCGCCGGTCAGAAAGTCGGCGAGTACGGTCGCGGGTTGGCCGCCAGCGATATTATTCCTGCCATTCGTCAGTTACTGGAGGAGCTGCAACCGTGTCTGATTTAACGCTGCATGTGGTTGGCGAAGAGGCAATGATGGATTTTGGTGCACGCCTGGCCAAGGTTACAGAAGGCCTTGGCGTCATCTTTCTGGATGGCGATCTGGGCGCTGGAAAAACCACGCTTTCGCGGGGATTGATTCGCGGCTTCGGGCATGCCGGGGCTGTCAAGAGTCCTACTTTCACGCTGGTCGAGCCGTACGAAATCGGTGCGATAAAGGTCTTCCACTTTGATCTTTACCGGCTGGTCGATCCTGAAGAACTCGAGTTCATGGGCGTGCGTGATTATTTCGACGGCGATGCACTTTGTCTGATTGAATGGCCCCAACGCGGTGCAGGCTTTTTGCCAAAGCCCGACCTGACCATTACCATTGAGCCGCACGGTGAAGGTCGGTCCGTGATATTGAGCCCGCTGGGCTCGCGTGGCGAACAGTGGTGTGCCACTTTGGCTTTGGAATTCAAATAGATATGGGGTTAGGTATGCGCATGCGCGCGCTGGTTACTGTAGTGGGTCTGCTGTTGATGGCCATGGCTGTCGAGGCGGTTGCCGCTACGCAAGTACGAAGTGTCCGCTTATGGCGAGCGCCGGATAACACACGTCTGGTCTTCGACCTGACGGGGCCGGTTCAGCACAGCCTGTTTACCCTGACTTCGCCTGACCGTCTGGTGATCGATATCAATGGTGCGACGCTCGGCGGACCCTTGAACGTACCCACGGCCAATACGCCGATCAGCAGCATGCGTTCTGCGCAGCGCACACCTACCGACCTGCGCGTGGTCATCGACCTGAAAAAGGGTGTGACCCCGAAGAGCTTCACGCTGGCGCCCAACCAGCAATACGGCAACCGTCTGGTGGTCGACCTGTACGACAACGCCGCCGATGCCAACCCCACGCCGGTGATTCCCGACACCGCTGCCAACACCGCACCCGCAGTTCCGGTCAGCCCGGCCAAGCCTGAAATCAAGCTGACTCCGGTGCCGAATGGCAAGCGCGATATCGTTGTGGTAATCGATGCCGGGCACGGCGGGGAAGACCCTGGTGCCTCGGGCGGCGCCGGTCAGAAAGAGAAAAACGTGGTGCTGTCGATTGCCAAGGAGTTGCAGCGCCAGGTGAATGCCGAGAAAGGCTACCGTGCCGAACTGACGCGGACCGGCGACTACTTTATTCCGCTGCGCAAACGTACCGAGATCGCCCGCTCCAAGGGCGCTGACCTGTTTGTGTCGATCCACGCCGACGCCGCGCCGTCTTCCGCTGCGTTCGGCGCATCGGTGTTCGCCCTGTCTGATCGTGGCGCCACTTCCGAAACCGCCCGCTGGCTGGCGGACAGTGAAAACCGTTCTGACCTGATCGGTGGGGCCGGCGCAGTCAGCCTCGATGACAAGGACCGCATGCTCGCGGGGGTGTTGCTGGACTTGTCCATGACCGCCTCGCTGTCTTCGAGCCTGAACGTTGGCCAGAAGGTATTGAGCAATATTGGCCGCGTGACCTCGCTGCACAAGGCACGCGTCGAGCAGGCGGGCTTCATGGTGCTCAAGTCGCCGGATATCCCGTCGATTCTGGTGGAAACCGGCTTTATCTCCAACGCCAATGAGGCCAACAAGCTCGGTTCTGCGTCGCATCAGCAGGCGCTGGCGCGTTCGATCACGTCGGGTGTCAAGCAGTTCTTCCAGCAGAACCCGCCGCAGGGCACCTACATTGCCTGGCTGCGTGACAATGGCAAGCTGGCTCAGGGGCCGCGAACCCACGTCGTTCGTTCCGGCGAAACCCTGGCCATGCTTGCTGCACGCTATGACATGAACATCGCCACTTTGCGCAGCGCCAACAATCTGAAGTCCGATGAATTGAAGATCGGCCAGGATCTGCGTATTCCAAGTTCCGAGGTGGCGACTCAGTAATGACCGATCTCCTGCTCGACGGCGCCGAAGCCGATAACGCTCAGACTGCCCTGAACGCAGCACGCATCGAACTGCTCAGTCCGCGTCTGGCCAACCAGATTGCGGCGGGCGAAGTTGTCGAGCGTCCGGCTTCGGTGATCAAGGAGTTGCTGGAAAACAGCCTCGATTCCGGCGCGCGGCGCATCGATGTCGACGTCGAGCAGGCCGGCATCAAATTGTTGAAAGTGCGTGACGATGGCAGCGGCATCTCTTCGGACGATCTGCCGTTGGCGCTGGCACGCCACGCTACCAGCAAGATTCGCGACCTGGAAGACCTCGAGCGGGTCATGAGCCTGGGGTTTCGCGGCGAAGCGCTGGCTTCGATCAGCTCCGTGGCACGCCTGACCCTGACCTCGCGCACCCGCGACGCCGATCAGGCATGGCAGGTCGAAACCGAAGGTCGTGACATGGCGCCACGCGTGCAGCCGGCCGCGCATCCGGTAGGCACCTCCGTTGAAGTACGCGACCTGTTCTTCAATACGCCCGCCCGGCGCAAGTTTCTGAAAGCCGAAAAAACCGAATTCGATCATTTGCAGGAAGTCATCAAGCGCATGGCGCTGGCGCGTTTCGACGTGGCCTTCCATCTGCGGCACAACGGCAAGACCGTGCTGAGCCTGCATGAGGCGCATGACGACACCGCCAGAGCGCGACGTGTCTCGGCAATCTGCGGGCCGGGCTTTCTGGAGCAGGCGCTGCCCATCGAGATCGAGCGCAACGGCCTGCATTTGTGGGGCTGGGTCGGGCTGCCGACCTTCTCGCGCAGCCAGGCCGACCTGCAATATTTCTTCGTGAATGGCCGGGCAGTGCGCGACAAGCTGGTCGCCCACGCGGTGCGTCAGGCGTATCGCGACGTGCTGTTCAATGGCCGTCACCCGACTTTCGTGCTGTTCTTCGAGGTCGACCCGGCTGCTGTGGACGTAAACGTTCACCCGACCAAGCATGAAGTGCGCTTCCGCGACGGGCGCATGGTGCATGACTTTCTATATGGCACCCTCTACCGTGCGCTGGGCGATGTGCGCCCTGAAAATCAGTTGGGTGGCAGCGTGCCGGTTGTCGCCGAGGCGCGCCCGAGCGGGCCTGAAGCGGGCGAATTCGGGCCGCAGGGTGAAATGCGTCTGGCCAACAATGTGCTGGAGCAGCCCCAGGGCGAGCCTTTTGCCCGGCCTGCTGCCGGTGGCGGCGCTGGCAGCGGTTATCAGTATCAATACACGCCTCGGCCCACCGCTGGCGTGCCGGTCGCCGAAGCGCAAAGTGCCTACCGGGAATTCTTCGCACCGCTGCCCAGTGCCGCGTCCGCGTCGCTGCCTGAATCGCCCGGTGATATTCCGCCGCTGGGTTATGCGCTGGCGCAGCTCAAAGGTATCTACATTCTTGCTGAAAATGCTCACGGCCTGGTGCTGGTGGACATGCATGCCGCTCACGAGCGGATCATGTACGAGCGCCTTAAAATAGCCATGGCCAACGAAGGCCTGAGCGGCCAGCCATTGCTGGTGCCCGAGTCCATCGCGGTTAGCCAGCGTGAAGCGGACTGCGCCGAAGAACACCTTGCGACCTTCCAGCGCCTGGGCTTCGAACTGCAGCGGCTCGGCCCGGAAACCCTGGCGATCCGCCAGATCCCTGCGTTGCTCAAGCAGGCCGAGGCCAACCGGCTGGTCAGCGATGTGCTGGCCGACCTCATGGAATACGGCACCAGCGACCGGGTGCAGGCGCACATGAACGAGCTGCTCGGCACCATGGCCTGTCACGGCGCGATTCGTGCCAATCGGCGTCTGGCCATCCCGGAAATGAACGGCCTGCTGCGTGACATGGAAAACACCGAGCGCAGCGGGCAATGCAACCACGGTCGTCCTACCTGGACCCAGATGGGTCTCAATGACCTGGATAAATTATTCCTGCGCGGTCAATGAATGAACGCTTTACCTCCGGCCATCTTTCTCATGGGGCCTACCGCTGCAGGCAAGACCGACCTTGCGATAGAGCTGACCAAAGTGCTGCCCTGCGAGTTGATCAGCGTCGATTCTGCGCTGGTCTATCGCGGCATGGACATCGGCACCGCCAAGCCGTCGAAGACGCAGCTGGCTGAGCATCCTCACCGTCTGATCGACATTCTCGACCCGGCGCAAAGCTACTCCGCAGCCGATTTTCGCAGTGACGCTCTGGCGGCCATGGCGGAAATTACCGCACGCGGAAATATTCCTTTGCTGGTCGGCGGCACTATGTTGTATTTCAAGGCTCTATTGGACGGGCTGGCGGATATGCCGGCGGCCGATGCACAGGTCAGGGCGCAGCTTGAGGCGGATGCACAGGCCTTCGGCTGGCAGGCATTGCACGATCAGTTGGCGGTGGTCGATCCCGTTTCGGCGGCACGTATTCACCCCAACGATCCGCAACGGCTGATCAGGGCGCTTGAGGTGTATCGCGTCAGCGGAATGAGCATGACGGCACATCGCGAGCAACAAACTGCGCAAAGTACCGAAGCAGCCGCATCAGGGCGCCAGCAATTGCCCTATACTGTCGCGAACCTTGCCATTGCTCCGGCTGATCGCAAGGTGCTGCACCAACGCATCGCGCTACGTTTCGAGCAAATGCTGGATCAGGGGTTTCTGGACGAAGTACTGGCATTGCGCTCAAGAGGTGACCTGCATTCGGGGTTGCCATCGATAAGAGCCGTCGGTTATCGCCAGGTCTGGGATCACCTGGATGGGAAACTGACACGGGATGAAATGCAGGAGCGCGGCATCATTGCGACGCGCCAGCTGGCCAAAAGGCAGTTCACCTGGCTACGTAGCTGGGACGACCTGCACTGGCTGGACAGCCTGGCCAGCGACAATCTGTCGCGCGCCTTGAAATACCTGGGATCGGTCTCCATATTGAGCTGAGTCCCTGCAATAGCCGTCTATCCTTGGGGGGTGGTCGGTCAAGCAAATCGAATTCGATTTATTATTTTATTGATCCTTAAAGGAGTGCGGCACATGTCAAAAGGGCATTCGCTACAAGACCCTTACCTGAATACCTTGCGTAAAGAGAAGGTCGGGGTATCGATCTATCTGGTCAACGGTATCAAGCTGCAGGGTACGATCGAGTCTTTCGACCAGTTCGTCATTTTGCTGAAGAACACGGTCAGCCAGATGGTCTACAAACACGCCATTTCCACCGTCGTACCGGTTCGTCCGATCCGCCTGCCAAGCGCTACAGACGCTGACGGCGCGGACGCCGAGCCAGGTAACGCCTGATAGGAGTCTGCCTTGTTCTTTGAGCGCCACAGTGGTGGTGAACGTGCAATTCTCGTTCATCTGGATGGTCAGGACCCTGAGGCGCGCGAAGATCCGCAGGAGTTTCAGGAATTGGCCATCTCGGCCGGTGCCGATACCGTTGCGTTTATCAACGTGCCGCGTCATCGGCCTTCGGCCAAGTATCTGATCGGCTCTGGCAAGGTCGAGGAGCTTCGCGATCAGGTCAAGGCCGAGCAGGCCGATCTGGTCATCTTCAATCACACCCTCACGCCCAGTCAGGAACGCAACCTCGAACGCGTTTTCGAGTGTCGTGTGCTTGATCGTACCGGTCTGATTCTCGATATCTTTGCGCAGCGGGCGCGTACTCACGAGGGCAAGCTTCAGGTCGAACTGGCCCAGCTTGAACACATGAGTACCCGTCTGGTCCGTGGCTGGACCCACCTTGAGCGACAGAAAGGTGGTATCGGCCTGCGCGGTCCGGGTGAAACCCAGCTTGAAACCGACCGACGTCTATTGCGGGTTCGCCTGCGGCAGATCAAGGGACGGCTGGAGAAGGTTCGCAGCCAGCGTGATCAGGCCCGTCGCGGGCGTCGTCGCGCGGATATTCCATCGGTTTCACTGGTGGGGTATACCAATGCCGGCAAATCCACCCTGTTCAACTCGGTAACCGATTCGGATGTGTTTGCGGCAGACCAACTGTTCGCCACGCTCGATCCGACCTTGCGTCGTCTGCAGCTCGATGACCTGGGTCCTATCGTGCTGGCCGATACCGTGGGCTTTATTCGCCACCTGCCGCACAAGCTGGTCGAGGCCTTTCGCGCGACGCTTGAAGAATCGAGCAACTCCGATTTGCTGCTGCATGTGATCGACTCCCACGAGCCGGATCGCATGTCGCAGATCGAGCAGGTGATGGCGGTGCTCGGCGAGATCGGAGCCGAGGGCTTGCCGATCCTCGAGGTCTATAACAAACTCGATCTGCTTGAAGGCGTAGAGCCTCAGATACAGCGCGATGCCGACGGCAAACCGCAGCGTGTCTGGGTGTCTGCCCGTGATGGTCGAGGGCTTGATCTGCTCAAACAGGCTATCGCCGAATTGCTCGGCGACGATCTGTTTGTCGGCACGCTGCTTCTGCCTCAAAGTCTTGCCCGGCTGCGTGCCCAGTTCTTTGAACTGGGTGCGGTGCAGAGCGAAACGCATGACGAGGAAGGTGCCAGCGTGCTGGCCGTACGACTGCCGCGCGTTGAACTCAATCGACTGGTGAGTCGCGAAGGATTGCAGCCGCTGGAGTTCATCGAGCAACACACTTTGCAATAAAAGCACGAGAAAGCCGTTGTACGGCTTTCCCGAGCATTCTGTAGCATTGGTCGGCGCGCCGCGGGCGCGTCTTTGCTTTATCAGATGGAGAGCGCTATGGCTTGGAATGAGCCGGGTGGCAACTCGAATAATCAAGATCCCTGGGGTGGCAAACGCCGTGGCGGCGACCGCAAGGGACCACCTGATCTCGACGAGGCCTTCCGTAAGCTGCAGGAAAGCCTGAAGGGGTTGTTCGGCGGCGGTAACAAACGCGGCAGCGATGGCGGCAGCAGTGGCAGTGGTGGCGGTTCAGGCAAGGGCGGTGGCTTCGGTCTGCTCGGCATCGGGCTTGTCGTACTCGTCGCTTTCTGGCTTTACAGCGCTATCTATGTGGTCGACGAGCAAGAGCAGGCTGTCGTGCTGCGTTTTGGTCAGTACCACGAGACCGTGGGCCCGGGCCTTAACATCTACTTCCCGCCGTTCGATCGCAAGTACATGGAGAACGTGACTCGCGAGCGCGCCTACAGCAAGCAGGGCCAGATGCTCACCGAAGACGAGAACATCGTCGAAGTGCCGCTGACCGTGCAGTACAAGATCAGCGATCTTCAGGCGTTCGTGCTGAACGTCGATCAGCCTGAAATCAGCCTGCAGCACGCGACTGAAAGTGCGTTGCGTCATGTCGTGGGTTCCACGGCGATGGATCAGGTGCTGACTGAAGGCCGCGAACTGATGGCCAGCGAAATCAAGGAGCGTCTGCAACGCTTCCTCGATACCTACCGCACCGGTATCACCGTGACCCAGGTGAACGTGCAGAGCGCCGCCGCGCCGCGTGAAGTGCAGGAAGCCTTTGATGACGTGATTCGCGCCCGTGAAGACGAGCAGCGTGCACGTAACCAGGCTGAAAGCTACGCCAATGGTGTGATCCCGGAAGCCCGTGGTCAGGCTCAGCGTATTCTTGAAGATGCCAACGGTTATCGCGATGAAGTGGTTTCGCGCGCCAAGGGTGAGGCGGATCGCTTTACCAAACTGGTTGCCGAGTACCGCAAGGCACCTGAAGTCACCCGCCAGCGTCTGTATCTGGACACCATGCAGGAAGTCTTCAGCAACACCAGCAAGGTGCTCGTGACCGGCGACAAGGGGCAGAACAACCTGCTTTACCTGCCGCTCGACAAGATGATCGAAAGCAGCCGCAGCGGTACCGGCAATGGCTCCAATTCAGGTACGCCATCGCAGTCAGCCAATGATGCTGCCGCTGCTGCCGCCGCCCGGGCGACTGAGGCTCAGCAGCGTGGTGAAGTACGTACCAGGGAGACTCGCTGATGAGTAACAAATCACTGATCACCCTTATTGTCGGCGTGGTACTGGCGGTCATTGCCTGGAACAGCTTCTACATAGTGTCCCAGACCGAACGCGCTGTTCTGCTGCAATTCGGTCGTGTGGTCCAGGCTGACGTTCAGCCGGGTCTGCATGTGAAGGTTCCTTACGTGAACCAGGTGCGCAAGTTCGACGGTCGTTTGCTAACCCTCGATGCACCGACCCAGCGCTTCCTGACACTGGAAAAGAAAGCGGTCATGGTCGATGCCTACGCCAAGTGGCGTGTGAAGGATGCGGAGCGTTTCTACACCGCGACTTCCGGCCTCAAGCAGATCGCCGACGAGCGTCTTTCGCGTCGTCTGGAATCCGGCCTGCGTGACCAGTTCGGTAAGCGCACCCTGCACGAAGTCGTGTCGGGTGAGCGAGACGCGCTGATGGCGGATATCACCGGTTCGCTGAACCGCATGGCCGAGAAAGAGCTGGGTATCGAAGTCGTCGATGTCCGGGTCAAGGCCATCGATCTGCCGAAGGAAGTGAATCGCAGCGTTTTCGAACGTATGAGCACCGAGCGTGAGCGTGAAGCGCGCGAGCACCGTGCCAAGGGTAACGAGCTGGCTGAAGGCATCCGTGCCGACGCCGATCGTCAGCGTCGTGTGCTGCTGGCCGAAGCCTATCGCGAGTCAGAAGAAGCGCGTGGTGATGGTGATGCCCAGGCTGCCGCGATCTATTCCAAGGCGTATGGTCAGGACCAGGAGTTCTACGCGTTCTATCGCAGCCTGCGTGCCTACCGCGAAAGCTTTGCGAACAAGAGCGACGTGATGGTGCTTGATCCGAACAGCGAATTTTTTCGCTACATGGAAAAAGCCAAGCCGTAATTAATCATCCGCCGGGCGGCAAAACCGCCCGGTGGGGTGAACGTACGGTGAAACGTGTGTATCATGCGGCAGCCGGGAAATTCCCGGCTTTTTTGCGTCTGCACGATTGATTGGCC
The DNA here is from genome assembly GCF_020312195.1 of Pseudomonas sp. P129. NCBI lineage: Bacteria > Pseudomonadati > Pseudomonadota > Gammaproteobacteria > Pseudomonadales > Pseudomonadaceae > Pseudomonas > Pseudomonas sp. P129. The sequence continues at coordinate 237,125 of NZ_JAGPYS010000005.1, forward strand.
GTATCTGAATCGGAACGCGGCAAGATTTTTCGAGGAAAGTGGTCTGCAAGGCCTGTCTCGGGCATTTGTCGTGCCCGTCATACGGCGCATCACTTTCTGCTTCACTCAAGGTCGGCCTGTAGGCTGGCCGCCTGGATCACAGGGGAATGGCGTAATGGCAACGGTCGACCGCTGGCTGCTACCAGATGGCATCGAAGAAGTACTGCCACCGGAAGCGGCGCGCATTGAAGTAGCGCGCCGTCAGGTGTTGGATCTGTTTCAGAGCTGGGGCTATGAGTTTGTCGTCACCCCGCATATCGAGTATCTCGAGTCCCTGCTGACTGGCGCGGGTTCGGATCTGGATCTGCGCACCTTCAAGGTTATCGACCCGCAATCGGGCCGGCAGATGGGCTTTCGCGCCGACATCACGCCGCAGGTTGCACGCATCGATGCTCACACCCTGAAACGTGAAGGCCCGAGCCGTCTGTGCTACGCGGGCAGCGTTCTGCACGCCCAGCCGCGCGCGCTGTCGTCCTCGCGCAGCCCTATACAACTGGGTGCCGAGTTGTACGGCGATGCGAGCCCGAGCAGCGACGTCGAAGTCATCAGCCTGATGCTGGCCATGCTGCAACTGGCCGATGTGCCGGATGTGCATATGGACCTCGGGCATGTCGGTATCTATCGCGGTCTGGCGCGTGCCGCCGGCCTGTCGGGTGAAGTCGAGCAGCAACTGTTCGATGCGCTGCAGCGCAAGGCCATTGATGAGGTGATTGCCCTCACCGCTGATCTGCCGCCAGAGCTGGCAACAATGCTGCGCGCTCTGGTTGATCTGTGCGGTGGTCGTGATGTGCTGGACGCCGCGCGTGATCGTCTGGCCGGCGCACCGGCGCCGGTGCTGGCCGCGCTGGATGACCTGCTGTCGATCGCCGAGCGTCTGGCTGCGCGTTTCCCGCAGTTGCCGCTGTACTTTGACCTCGGCGAGCTGCGCGGCTACCACTACCACACTGGTGTGGTGTTTGCGGTATTCGTACCGGGCGTGGGCCAGTCGATCGCTCAGGGCGGTCGTTACGATGACATCGGTGCCGACTTCGGTCGCGCCCGTCCGGCGACCGGCTTTTCCACCGACCTGAAAACCCTGGTAACCCTGGGGCAAGCAGAAATCGTCTTACCGTCTGGTGGCATCTGGGTGCCGGACAGTACGGATGCGGCACTCTGGCAGATGGTTTGCCAGTTGCGCAGTGAAGGTCAGCGTGTGGTTCAGGCCTTGCCTGGGCAGCAGGCGAGCGCCGCGCGTGAAGCCGACTGTGACCGGCAATTGATTCAGCATGGCGAGCACTGGCAGGTAATGCCGCTGGCTTCTTGAGTATTCCTGCCGGCCGCCGCCGGCACCAAGTTTGCGTGAATGAGGACAAGTGTTATGGGTAAGAATGTCGTAGTCCTGGGCACTCAATGGGGTGATGAGGGCAAAGGCAAGATCGTTGATCTGCTGACCGAACATGCTACCGCCGTAGTTCGCTATCAGGGTGGCCACAACGCGGGCCACACGCTGGTGATCGACGGTGAGAAAACCGTTTTGCACCTGATTCCGTCCGGTGTGCTGCGCGAAGGCGTGCAGTGCCTGATCGGTAACGGTGTGGTGGTTGCTCCCGACGCGCTCCTGCGCGAAATCGTCAAGCTGGAAGAGAAAGGCATTCCGGTGCGCGAGCGTCTGCGCATCAGCCCGTCCTGCCCGCTGATCCTGTCGTACCACGTGGCACTCGATCAGGCGCGTGAAAAAGCCCGCGGCGAGTTCAAGATCGGCACCACCGGTCGTGGTATCGGCCCGGCCTACGAAGACAAGGTCGCACGTCGCGGTCTGCGCATCGGTGACCTGTTCCATCGCGAGCGTTTCGCCGCCAAGCTGGGCGAGCTGCTCGACTATCACAACTTCGTGCTGGTCAATTACTACAAAGAGCCTGCCATCGACTTCCAGAAGACGCTCGACGAGTGCATGGAATACGCTGACATGCTCAAGCCGCTGATGCTCGACGTCACCGCTGCGCTGCATGAGATGCGTCGCGACGGCAAGGACATCATGTTCGAAGGCGCCCAGGGTTCGCTGCTGGACATCGACCACGGTACTTACCCGTACGTCACCAGCTCCAACACCACGGCGGGCGGCATTGCCACCGGCTCCGGTTTTGGTCCGATGTACCTGGATTACATCCTGGGCATCACCAAGGCTTACACCACACGCGTGGGTTCGGGTCCGTTCCCGACAGAACTGTTCGACGACGTCGGTGCGTTCCTGGCCAAGCGTGGTCATGAGTTCGGTGCCACCACCGGTCGTGCACGCCGTTGTGGCTGGTTCGATGCGGTCATCCTGCGTCGCGCCATCGAAATCAACAGCATCTCGGGCCTGTGCCTGACCAAGCTGGACGTGCTCGACGGTCTGGAAACCATCAACATCTGCGTGGGCTACGAGAACGAAGAGGGTGCAGTCATTGACGCGCCTACCGACGCTGACAGCTATCTGGGTCTGCGTCCGGTCTACGAGCAGATGCCAGGCTGGAGCGAATCCACGCTGGGTGCCAAGACCCTCGAAGAGCTGCCTGCTGCCGCTCGTGCTTACATCAAGCGTGTCGAAGAGCTGGTGGGTGCGCCTATCGACATCATTTCGACCGGTCCTGACCGCAACGAAACCATCGTGCTGCGTCATCCGTTCGGCTGATACGTCACCGGGCTGTGCCAAAAAGGGTCGCCTGTGCGGCCCTTTTTTATTTTCGCGCCGAGGGCAGGGAAGCGCACAAAAGTGAGACTTGTGTCACGGCACGGCGCTTGCTACAAAGATGACAGAAAAGTGCCATCATTTTAATGGCGCTGAGGGTGGAGGGATTCTCCTGTGTCTGCTGTCTTATCTCTGTTGCAAAGTCGTTTGCTGCGCCCGGTCTTCATCGCGCTGGGCATCGCTCTTTTGGTGCAGGTCGTGGTGGCGGTTGCGCTTACCCGGAGCACGGTCACCGCGCTTGAGGCTGATCTCGCCAGTCGTCTCGGGGTAGATTCGCAACATCTTTCCTCAGAGCTGGAGTCGGCGAGTAGCGAAGTGACGTCGAGCCTCGATGCGTTGTCAGCCAGCACTCGTCAGCGCCTGAGTGTCGGGCTCTCTACCCGTCTGAAGGACGAGCAGGCTCAACTGCGTGCCACGCTGGAGAAAGACCTTCGCGAGTCCGCGACCGACATGGCTGAACTGCTCGCCGCCGTCGCTCCACGCGCCATGTGGGACAACGACACACCAACGCTTTCCGAATTCGCACGCCGTGCCCAGCGCAATCCCAATGTACTGTTCGTGGTTTATGACGACGCCGCAGGCGAGCACCTTACGCGTTACATGAACCGCGACAATCCGCTGGTCAAGGCCTTGCTGGCCAAGGGCGAAGGCGAGCGGGCGATGGACAAGGTCCTCAATGCGGCGAAAAACGATCCTTCTGTGTATTACGTTGAAGCGTCCATCAGCCCTAACGGTGTGGAGATCGGCAAGGTGCGCATGGGTGTATCCACGGCAACGGTCGAAGAGAATCTTGCCGCCCTGGACAAGCGTTTCGCGACCCTGATCACCAGTGGTGAACAGTTAGTGTCCGACAGCCTTGCCAGTGCCTCGAAAGACAGCTCGACCGCCTTGCGCACGCGTCTGCAGTCGGCTCAGGCGGCAGGGGTGGCGATGACCGCCAACACGCGTGTTGCGGTTCAGGAAGCTGCCGAAACACTGCGCTGGAGAATCGGCATGGGTCTGGCGCTGGTCGGCCTGTGTGTCTTGCTGTTACTGGCGGTGGTGCTCGGACGTCGGGTTGTCAGCAAGCTGCATCTGCTGATCGCGGCACTCAATGACCTGGCGGCGGGTGAGGGTGATCTGACCAAGCGCGTCAAGCTGGACAGTAATGACGAGATTGGTGATATGTCGGCCGCGGTCAACCGCTTCATCGACAAGCTGCAACCTATCGTCCGCGAGGCAGGCGAAGTGGCGCAGCGCACCGGGCAGGAAATCGGTGTCATGAGCGAGCGTAACGCCGGCGCCGATGCGGCGGCCGAATTGCAGCGGGACGAAGTAGCGGCCAGCCTCAAAGCGCTGGAGCAGATGGCCGACGAGGCGCAGTCGGAAAGCCACGCGATGCAGGCGGCTTTGCGTCAGGTTATCGACATCAAGCAGGCGACCGACGAAAACACCCGCACGTCCAGTCAGGTTGGCGGGCTGATCGAAGCGTTGGCCGGGCAGGTCGAGACCGGTGCGCAAGTCATCGAGCGTCTGGCGCAGCAAAGTCAGCAGATCGAGGTGGTGCTGGAAGTCATTCATGGTATTGCCGAACAAACCAACCTGCTGGCGCTGAACGCAGCTATCGAAGCGGCCCGTGCAGGGGAGACGGGCAGGGGCTTTGCCGTGGTGGCCGATGAGGTGCGGGCGCTGGCCAGCAAGACTCAAAGCTCGACGGGCGATATTCAGGAACACATCGTGGCCTTGCAGCGCGGCGCGAAAGAGGCGGTCGCTGCCATCGGCATCGCCGGGCGTCAGGCCAAGGAGGGGCTGGAGGTATTGCGCGACAGCGCCAAGCGCCAGCAGACGGTGCAGGCATCCGTGGAGCAGGTGCATGCGGCCATTGGTCTGGCGACCAAGGCGGCCGTTCATCAGGCTGAAGGTGCCCAGGCGGTGCGTGGTCGGGTAGAGGTGATCCATGCTCAGGCCGAGCGTGCTGCGAAGGCTGTGGTGGAGACGACCGCCAGCGGCAAAGTGCTCGATGGACTGGCTGCACAGTTGAAGGCGAGCCTGGGGCAGTTTCGGGCATGAGCGCTAGGTGCAGCGCTGCAAGTGTGGTGCTGCACTGTCTGCAGGAGGGAGGGCTTTTCGAGTGCCAAACGCAAAAAACCGAGCCATTGGCTCGGTTTTTTTGAATTGGTGCCCAGAAGAAGACTCGAACTTCCACGACCTTGCGGTCACCAGCACCTGAAGCTGGCGTGTCTACCAATTTCACCATCTGGGCAGCATCAGCAGCGCGTACGCCGTTGATGGGGCGCACTATACGGCGATCGTTTTACTCTGTAAACCCCTGTTTTGATTTAATAATCAAACCCTGAAAATGCAAAAACCCGCTTTCGCGGGTTTTTGTGAGGCTTGAGACTGTTGTAGTCTGTTGCCTGAATTGGTGCCCAGAAGAAGACTCGAACTTCCACGACCTTGCGGTCACCAGCACCTGAAGCTGGCGTGTCTACCAATTTCACCATCTGGGCAGTATCAACAGGCATCAACCTGTCGATGGCGCGCACTATACGGAGCGCCTTTTAGGCTGTAAAGCCCGGCAGTGAAAAAACCCGAAAAAAATCGCGGGCGGCGTGTTTCGGGTGTTTCAGCGGGGTCCAGGAGGCTTTTTGTCCAGTGGATTGAGCGTGAAATTTCCCGTTTCATGAGGTCTATGCCAAACTAACCCCTATATATACAAGGTGAAAACTATCTAATGGCCGATTGGCAGTCCCTCGATCCCGAGGCCGCTCGTGAAGCGGAAAAATACGAAAACCCTATTCCCAGCCGCGAGCTGATCTTGCAGCACCTTGCCGAGCGCGGTTCGCCGGCCAGTCGCGAGCAACTGGTCGAAGAGTTCGGCCTGACCACCGAAGATCAATTCGAGGCTCTGCGCCGCCGCCTTCGGGCGATGGAGCGTGACGCCCAGTTGATCTACACCCGTCGCGGCACTTACGCACCGGTAGACAAGCTTGACCTGATCCTCGGTCGCATCTCCGGGCATCGTGATGGCTTCGGCTTTCTGGTGCCGGACGACGGCTCCGACGACCTGTTCATGAGCCCGGCGCAAATGCGCCTGGTGTTCGACGGTGACCGGGCGCTGGCGCGTGTTTCCGGCCTTGACCGTCGCGGCCGCCGCGAAGGCGTGATCGTCGAAGTGATCTCGCGTGCTCACGAAAGCATAGTGGGTCGCTATTTCGAAGAAAGCGGCATTGGTTTTGTCGTACCCGACAACCCGAAAATCCAGCAGGAAGTGCTGGTAACGCCGGGTCGTAACAACGGCGCCAAGATCGGCCAGTTCGTCGAGGTGAAAATCACCCATTGGCCGACACCGCGATTCCAGCCGCAGGGCGATGTGATCGAAGTGGTGGGCAACTACATGGCGCCCGGCATGGAGATCGATGTCGCGCTACGTACCTACGACATTCCGCACGTGTGGCCCGAGGCCGTACTCAAAGAGGCTGCCAAGCTCAAGCCGGAAGTCGAAGAGAAGGACAAGGAACACCGCGTCGATCTGCGCCATCTGCCGTTCGTGACCATCGACGGCGAAGACGCTCGCGACTTCGACGATGCGGTCTATTGCGAAGCCAAACCGGGCAAACTGCGTTTGTTCTCCGGCGGCTGGAAGCTCTACGTGGCGATTGCCGACGTATCGAGCTACGTGAAGATCGGCTCGGCGCTGGATGCCGAATCCCAGGTGCGCGGCAACTCGGTGTATTTCCCCGAGCGCGTCGTGCCCATGCTGCCTGAGCAATTGTCCAACGGCCTGTGCTCGCTGAACCCGAACGTCGATCGTCTGGCCATGGTTTGCGAGATGACCATCTCCAAGACCGGCGAGATGACTGACTACGTGTTCTACGAAGGCATCATCCACTCCCACGCTCGCCTGACCTACAACAAGGTCAGCACGATTCTGGAACAGCCGAAAACCGCTGAAGCCAAGAGCCTGCGTGGCGAGTACGGCGATGTGGTGCCGCACCTCAAACAGCTTTATGCGATGTACAAGGTATTGCTGGGCGCGCGCCATGTTCGTGGTGCGATCGATTTCGAAACCCAGGAAACCCGGATCATCTTCGGTTCCGAGCGCAAGATTGCCGAAATCCGTCCGACCACCCGTAATGATGCCCACAAGTTGATCGAGGAATGCATGCTGGCCGCCAACGTGGCCACCGCGCAGTTCCTGAAGAAGCATGAAATTCCTGCGTTGTACCGCGTCCACGACGGTCCGCCGCCAGAGCGCCTGGAAAAACTGCGCGCATTCCTCGGTGAGCTGGGTCTGACGCTGCACAAGGGCAAGGAAGGTCCGACACCGAAGGATTATCAGGCGCTGCTCGAAACCGTTCGCGACCGTCCCGACTACCACCTGATCCAGACCGTGATGCTGCGTTCGTTGAGTCAAGCGGTCTACAGCTCGGACAACAACGGTCACTTCGGTCTGAATTACGAAGCGTATACGCACTTCACGTCGCCGATCCGTCGTTATCCGGACCTGCTGACTCATCGCGCGATCCGCAGCGTCATTCGCTCCAAGCAGGATACGCCGCACGTTCGTCGTGCCGGTGCTGCGACGATTCCGAAGGCGCGCATTTACCCGTACGACGATGCGCTGCTCGACCAGTTGGGCGAACAATGCTCGATGAGCGAGCGCCGTGCCGACGAGGCTACGCGCGACGTAGTCAACTGGCTCAAGTGCGAATACATGAAGGATCGCGTCGGCGAGTCGTTCCCGGGCGTGATCACCGCTGTAACCGGCTTTGGTCTGTTCGTCGAGCTCACCGATATCTATGTCGAAGGCCTGGTCCACGTGACCGCCTTGCCGGGTGACTACTACCACTTCGATCCGCTGCACCACCGCCTTGCCGGCGAGCGTACCGGGCGTAACTTCCGCCTGGGCGACACCGTTGAAGTGCGGGTCATGCGCGTCGATCTGGACGAGCGCAAGATCGATTTCGAGATCTCCGAAGCGGCAGCGGCTGCGAAGCCGACGGCGCGCAAGCGTCGTGGTAATGACACCGCGGCACCTGCTGCCACAACCACGGCTGAAAAGGACAAGGCGCCGGCCAAGTCCGGGCGTCGTAGCGCTTCGACCAAGGAAAGCAGCCCCGAAGCGTATCGCCCGAGCGATGCCGCGGCGAAAAACGCAGAAGTGCGTAAAAGCCGCGAGCTGAAAAAAGCGCTTCTGGCAGACGCGAAGGGTGGTAGCAAGGCATCGTCGGGAAAGTCTGACAGGTCGGGCTCTGCGCCTTCATCGGGCAAACCGGCCAGCAAACACCGTAAAGGCTCGTCAAAAACGGGCTCCGCGCCAGCTGCGAAAAGCAGTGGCGCTCGTAAACCCAAGGCCAAGTCATGAGTCAGCTGGAAAAAATCTACGGCGTTCACGCCGTAGAAGCGTTACTTCGTCATCATCCGAAACGCGTCAAGCACATCTGGCTGGCCGAGGGTCGTAACGACCCTCGCGTCCAGACGTTGGTGGCGCTGGCAGCCGAGAATCGCGTGACCATCGGGCAGGCCGAGCGCCGCGAAATGGATGCCTGGGTCGAGGGCGTGCATCAGGGCGTTGTTGCTGATGTGAGCCCGAGTCAGGTCTGGGGCGAGGCCATGCTCGACGAACTGCTGGACCGCAGTGAAGGCTCGCCGCTGCTGTTGGTGCTGGACGGCGTGACCGATCCGCACAACCTCGGCGCTTGCCTGCGTACTGCCGATGCAGCAGGTGCGCTGGCGGTCATCGTACCCAAGGACAAATCCGCAACCCTGACGCCAGCCGTGCGCAAGGTCGCCTGCGGTGCCGCCGAGGTCATTCCGCTGGTGGCGGTTACCAACCTGGCACGTACGCTGGAAAAACTGCAGCAGCGCGGATTGTGGGTGGTGGGGACTGCGGGCGAGGCCGAGGTCGAGCTGTATCAGCAGGACCTGACCGGGCCGACCATCATTATCATGGGCGCCGAAGGCAAGGGCATGCGTCGCCTGACCCGTGAGCATTGTGATTATCTGGTGCGCCTGCCGATGGCGGGCAGTGTCAGCAGTCTGAACGTGTCGGTCGCGACCGGCGTGTGTCTGTTCGAAGCGCTACGCCAGCGATCCGCCAAGCGGAAGCCTGCTTAGTAGCAGCTGCAAGCTGCAAGCCTCAAGCTACAAGCTACAAGCTACAAGCTACAAGCTACAAGCTACAAGCTACAAGCTACAAGCGGACTGCTTCTACTTGTAGCTTTCCACTTGCAGCTTGTAGCTCCTTCCCCATTTGTAGCTTTCCACTTGCAGCTTGCAGCTGCCTTCTCTACACTTGCGCCCCTTGCTGTCACGGCAGGCGCGCATGTGCCTGTCCCTGAGCAAGACCAACAGTGTCATTCACTCCTTGTCTGACCGCTATTTGAGCGGCAGGCTACAACCCGTAAGGAGCATTCATGCGTCATTACGAAATTATCTTTTTGGTCCACCCGGATCAAAGCGAGCAAGTCGGCGGCATGGTAGAGCGTTACACCAAGCTGATCGAAGAAGACGGCGGCAAAATCCACCGTCTGGAAGATTGGGGCCGTCGTCAACTGGCTTACGCAATCAACAATGTTCACAAGGCTCACTACGTGATGCTGAACGTTGAGTGCACTGGCAAGGCTCTGGCCGAGCTGGAAGACAACTTCCGTTACAACGATGCTGTGATCCGTAACCTGGTCATCCGTCGCGACGAAGCCGTAACCGGCCAGTCCGAGATGCTCAAGGCTGAAGAGAACCGCAGTGAGCGCCGTGAGCGTCGTGACCGTCCTGAGCACTCCGACAGCGCCGATGGCGATGACGGCGACAACAGCGACGTTAGCGATAACGCTGACGAGTAATCCACGGACCTTTTGAGGAGCCAATTACATGGCACGTTTCTTCCGTCGTCGTAAATTCTGCCGCTTCACCGCTGAAGACGTCAAAGAGATCGATTACAAAGATCTCAACACTCTGAAAGCCTACGTATCCGAGACCGGCAAAATCGTTCCAAGCCGTATCACGGGTACCAAAGCACGTTATCAGCGTCAGCTGGCCACCGCTATCAAGCGTGCCCGCTTCCTGGCCCTGCTGGCCTACACCGACAGCCACGGCCGCTGAGACCAGGTAGTCGACAAAACGTAACAAAGGATAGAAAGCATGCGTGCCCTGGCTGAATTCATCATGCGCGGCCGTATGCAGGCCACTCTCGTAGTGGCTGGATGTGCGGCATTGCCGCTGTTGTTCTGGTTGAGTGCTGCCGCAGGGTGCCTTGTGCTCCTGCGACGCGGGTTCAGTGATGCCGTTGGTGTCCTGGCCTGGGCTCTGCTGCCGGCTTTGGTCTGGTGGTATTTCGGTGAGCCTCGTACAGCCATGGTGCTGGCGGGTTCACTGAGTTTGGCAATGGTTTTGCGTGCCAGCGAGTCCTGGGTCCGCGTGCTGCTGGTCAGCGTGGCGTTGGGTGTGGTGTATGCAGTAATTCTGGGCACGGTTTTTCGCGAACCTCTGGAAGCAATGTCGCAGGAGTTGCAGAAACATCTGCCGACAATGCTGGCCGGGCTCTACGAGCAGTTGAACGTAGAAGAGCGAGCGCGTCTGGGGGCACTGATTGCACCCGTCCTGAATGGCCTGATAGCGGCTGTGCTGCAAATCGTCAGTGTGCTGTGCCTGATTCTTGGGCGGTACTGGCAAGCGATGTTGTACAACCCTGGTGGTTTCGGGCGTGAATTTCGCGCTGTGAAACTCCCGCTGGTGCCGGCGTTGGTGCTGGTGGTGTGCATGCTGGTGGGGCCGAATTTCGGTCCGCAGATAGCGATGCTTACACCGCTGTGCAGCGTACCGCTGGTCTTTGCGGGCCTGGCCCTGATTCACGGACTGGTCGCTGAAAAGCGTCTGTCCAGGTTCTGGCTGGTGGGGATGTACATCACGCTGCTGGTGTTCATGCAGCTGATTTATCCGTTGCTCGTGGTAATTGCCATTGTCGACAGCCTGATTGATTTTCGCGGTCGCCGGAGCTCGAAAGATTCCGGCAATGGTCCTGCGAACGGTGAAGGTTAAAAGTTAAGAGGATTTCCACATGCAACTGATCCTTCTGGAAAAAGTCGCCAACCTGGGCAACCTGGGCGACAAAGTAAACGTTAAGGCCGGCTACGGTCGTAACTACCTGCTGCCTTACGGCAAAGCAACCGCTGCAACCGCTGCCAACGTGGCTGCGTTTGAAGAGCGTCGTGCCGAGCTGGAAAAACTGGCTGCAGACAAGAAAGCATCTGCCGAAACTCGCGCAGCCCAACTGGCTGAGCTGGAAGTGACTATCACTGCCACCGCTGGTGACGAAGGCAAGCTGTTCGGTTCGATCGGCACCCACGACATCGCTGATGCACTGACCGCCTCTGGCGTTGAAGTTGCAAAAAGCGAAGTTCGTCTGCCGAACGGCACTATCCGCAACGTTGGTGAATTCGACGTAGCCGTGCACCTGCACAGCGACGTAGAAGCAACCGTACGCGTTGTCGTAGTGGCTGCTTAAGCAACACGTAATCGTCTGGCGGCATTGCTGCCAGAGGATTAACATCGGGCACGATCCTGTTTACAGGTCGTGCCCTTTGTCTTTGTGCCATCCCCATTCTGCAAACCCCGAATTAAAGTGGCCATGAACGATATTTCCGCCCCCGAGCAATACGATCTGCAAACCGCCGCCCTGAAGGTGCCGCCACATTCCATTGAGGCCGAACAGGCTGTACTCGGTGGTCTGATGCTGGACAACAACGCCTGGGAGCGGGTGCTCGATCAAGTTTCCGATGGCGATTTCTATCGACATGACCACCGCCTGATATTCCGCGCCATCGCCCGATTGGCCGACCAGAACAGCCCGATCGACGTGGTCACCCTGGCTGAACAGCTGGACAAGGAAGGGCAGACCTCGCAAGTGGGCGGCCTGGGCTACCTCAGTGAGCTGGCGAAAAACACGCCTTCTGTCGCCAACATCAAGGCCTACGCGCAGATCGTCCGGGCCCGGGCCACGCTTCGGCAGTTGATCGGCATCAGTACCGAAATCGCCGACAGTGCGTTCAACCCCGAAGGCCGGACCGCCGAAGAGATTCTTGACGAGGCTGAACGGCAGATCTTCCAGATCGCCGAAGCGCGCCCCAAGACCGGCGGTCCGGTCAGCGTCAACGACCTGCTGACCAAGGCCATCGACCGTATCGATACGCTGTTCAACAGCGACAACGCCATTACCGGGCTGTCGACCGGGTATACCGATCTCGATGAAAAGACCAGCGGACTGCAACCCTCCGACCTGATCATCGTCGCCGGACGTCCGTCGATGGGTAAGACCACCTTCGCCATGAACCTGGTCGAGAACGCGGTGCTGCGCAGTGACAAGGTGGTGCTGGTCTACTCGCTGGAGATGCCAGGCGAATCGCTGATCATGCGTATGTTGTCCTCGCTGGGGCGCATCGACCAGACCAAGGTGCGGGCCGGCCAGCTTGATGACGATGACTGGCCGCGTCTGACATCGGCGGTCAATCTGCTCAATGACCGCAAGCTGTTCATCGACGACACGGCCGGTATCAGCCCGTCCGAAATGCGCGCGCGGACGCGGCGGATCGTGCGTGAGCATGGCGACATCGCCATGATCATGATCGACTACCTGCAGTTGATGCAGATTCCCGGCTCCAGTGGCGACAACCGTACCAACGAGATTTCCGAGATCTCGCGCTCGTTGAAAGCACTGGCCAAGGAATTCAACTGCCCGGTGATTGCCCTGTCGCAGCTCAACCGCTCCCTTGAGCAGCGTCCCAACAAACGCCCGATCAACTCCGACCTCCGGGAATCCGGAGCGATCGAGCAGGATGCCGACGTCATCATGTTCGTTTACCGGGACGAGGTGTATCACCCGGAAACCGAGCACAAGGGCATTGCCGAGATCATCATCGGCAAGCAGCGTAACGGCCCCATCGGCACCACGCGCCTGGCGTTCATCGGCAAATACACGCGCTTCGAGAATCTGGCACCGGGCAGTTACAACTTTGACGACGATTGATTTTGCCGCCAGATGCTGTTGCCGTTTCATCATGGCTCGTGCTGAGACGGTGGCAGCATCTATCGGTGCGTATCCGTGATTCGGGTTGGATACAATCGCCCTGTTTTTTTGTTTTTTGCCAGTAGCAACCGCATTCTGCCTCTGCCTGTGGCGCCGCCTAACCCGAGAAGGTCCAGAGAGATTTCTCCTGTCCTTAACTTGTGTGCTGAGGCGCCGTTAAAACCTCGCTCATTGAAACTGTCGATCGCCTTGGTGACGGCTGATGTCACTTCATCCTCTCCAAATGTGTTTTTAGCATCCTCGAACACTGTGGAGTTAAAAAAGTCGCCGATAGCAACCTTGGCGAATGTTGTCGCTCGCTTCTTTTTTACTGGGGCATTAAGACTGGGGGCTTCAGGCGTGGATGTACTTGTTCCTGCAGAGTCGCGATAACGCTTTTTATCTTCAGGAGATACGGTGGGTTCTGATGTCTCAGTAATAGATGTCCGGTTGCTCACGTTGCTTAAGGTGCTCACATTGCTCACATTGCTCGCGCGGCGGGACAGGTCAGGATACTCTGCGGCCCTAAGCTCCATGTGGATGAGTTTCGTTGACTGGCTTAAGAATTCAGGCGATTTGCTGTGTTTTTTGAAAAAGTCTTGCTGGACTGATTTGGGGAGGTAATACGCATGTACCGATCCAGTCGGGTCGTCGTGCCGAAAAAATATATCCCTGGGTCTCGCGTTGACGCTGCTCATGAAGCCGTGAAGTTCTTTAATCTCATTGCTGTCAAGCCCAAACTCACTGGCCGCACTATCAGAAAAAGCCCTATAGTCCTTTAGTCTGGCGTTTTTCCGGGTCCACGAGGTGTAGGCTAGAAGTGCCCAGGTGGTCAGTCCCATAGCGACTACCCCAATAGTAATGCCTATGGAAATGAGCGTCATGCCGTCAAAATCAATGCTCTGGCCACCCTCTGGGTCGACTCTGCTGACGGGGTTGTTTCTGGTCATTCGGTAAAGGTTCAGCCCCTCTACATCGCCTAGCGGGTCTGCACTCATCCAGCGCATCAGCCAAGGCGCGTAATACCTCACGCCGTAGTAATAAAGACCCGTGCTGTCCCGCTCCTTGCCAGAGTAGCGGATGACTTTATAGGACGCTTCAACAGCCGAGCGCGCAGCCCACCATGCGGTCCCTCCGAACGGGTAATACCCTTCATGGCTGATCAGCTTTGCCTGGGCATCCAGCTCAAGTGTGCTTGAGCCCAGGTGGTCACCGATGCTGTAGCGGAGCTGATTGTTGTCTATCGCATCCGGTTTGCCCTCTAGCCAGTGCAGGCAGCGCACGTTAGTCCGTCCGGCGTACACTGTGATGACTTCCAGTCGCTCGCCGGTTGCACTGTTTGTACGGATTTCCAGGCCTGGCAAATAGCGCACGTCGCATTGGTGCTGGAATGTCCGGGTCATGGCCTTCGCTGTTTTACGCATGCGCTGGCCGCTAGCGTCGTAAGCGTAGTGTTCGCCGTCTTCTGGTTGCTCGGAACGAGTAACGGCATCCACCTTGATCAGGCGGTTTCCCGAGTCCCAGTGCAGCGCTCGTCCCGCAACCAGCGCTTGCTGATTGCCATTGGCGTCGAATTGTTTATCGAAGTCTGGTGGCGCGTTACCCTCGCTCCAGGGCAAGGCCCGGTTGCTTTTGGTATCGACGATCATGTGACGTGTGTACGCTTGCGCACCCTTGTGAATGAGCTTTAAGAGATTGCCCGCATCGTCGTAGGAATAACGTTGGGTGTAATTGAGTAGCTGACTTTCATCCACTGGTAGCCGGGCGAGCTCCGGTAATTCAGGGCGAATCCCCGCCAGGGCGGTTTCGCGACCGCTGGCCCTGATTAACTGGTAAAGGCTGTCATATTCGTATTCATTGACGGCATCAATGCGCTGGCCTGAACAGTGGCGTGCGGGCTGTGCCTCGTCCCGAATCCTGGTTACATTTCCCACTGGGTCGTAGTCGTACAGCAGGTGCTGCAGTTGCTTGACTCCCGGACGGTAGGTGATTAGCTCACCCATGCGACCATCAGCAGGATCAAAGCTTGCGCAACTGATGACTCCGTTACCGGCTGTTTGCGACTCGATACGGCCATGCGCGTCGTACATCAATCCATGCAGCAGTACCTGATCGCTCCCGTTCATCACCCTCAGGCGGGTAGCCTTCAACTGGCCCGACACGTCATAGGTCGACGTATGACGATTGCCTGATGCATCGGTTTGGTCAAGTACCTCGCCCATAGCGTTGAAGCGTGCTTTGCTTGAGAAACCAGGGCCGGGCTCCAGCAGCTCATCCTGATGCAGAGCGTCTTCAGGCCAGTTCGGTAGATCGTTCTTCTGCAGAAAGCGTCGGGTCTGCTGGAGAATCTGCCCTGATACGCCACAGGCATCGATAAGATCGCTACCCGATCCGTCGTAAGTCTGAATCAGGTGGCCGCAGACATTGTTGGCAGCGGCCAGCTCTGAACTATCGGCATATGAGAAACGTTCTGATGTTCGGCAGGGCTGGCCCCTGGGCTTTTCGTTGATCGCCAAGGGGCGCAGCAGTTCGTCGTAGCGGGTTGTCCAGTGGGTACCGCGTGCGTCATGGTGTTCCAGCAACTGACCCGCCTCGCCATAAAGGGAAACCCGGCAGCCTGCGTCGACACTGTTTACCGCCAGGGGCGCGCCGGTGAGGCTGAATACCGTGCTCAGGTTCGGGCGAGTGAATGGCTCGGTGGTCAATTGCCTGAATAGCCTGGCGTCCCATCTGGCGACGGGTCTTGCCGCTGCATCATACTGCTGGCGTTCCGGGCGCGCCTGCGAACTATCACCCGGTGTGCCGCGGTAATAACTCACACTGCGGATTGGCAGCCCCCGGCTATCAGTCACCATAAGCGTGGGTGTATGTCGGTGCAGGGAATCAGGCATGGTCGTAGATTTCCATCAGAGCGCGGAATCAGGGTATTCCGACTCGATAAGTCGCGGTACTGTGATAAATAGCAGTGAGGCACGCCGGGCGAATGATCTTGCTATTCCGACCATTGCCGTCGGACTTGATCAAAAAATGTGCTATATTCCGCGCCCGCGATTTTTCCAACGTGCAAACGTAGGTCCTGAACATGCAATCAGCCAAGCCGTTATTTGATTATCCCAAGTACTGGGCCGAATGTTTCGGACCAGCACCTTTCCTGCCCATGAGCCGGGAAGAAATGGATCTGCTTGGCTGGGATTCCTGCGACATCATCATCGTTACCGGTGATGCGTACGTGGATCACCCGTCTTTCGGCATGGCGATCATCGGTCGTCTGCTCGAATCCCAGGGCTTTCGGGTCGGGATCATCGCGCAGCCCGACTGGCAGTCCAAAGACGACTTCATGAAGCTCGGCGAGCCGAATCTGTTTTTCGGTGTCGCTGCCGGCAACATGGACTCGATGATCAACCGCTATACCGCGGACAAGAAAATTCGCTCCGATGACGCCTATACCCCGGGCGGCATGGCCGGCAAACGTCCGGACCGCGCAAGTCTGGTGTACAGCCAGCGCTGCAAGGAAGCCTACAAGCACGTGCCTATCGTGCTGGGTGGCATCGAAGCTTCGCTGCGCCGCATCGCGCACTATGACTACTGGCAGGACAAGGTTCGCAACTCGATCCTGATCGACGCCTGTGCCGACATCCTGCTGTACGGCAATGCCGAACGTGCGATTGTCGAAGTCGCCCAGCGCCTGTCCTACGGCCACAAGATCGAAGACATCACCGACGTGCGCGGTACGGCGTTCATTCGTCGTGACACGCCGCAGGGCTGGTATGAGGTCGATTCCACGCGTATCGACCGTCCGGGCAAGGTCGACAAGATCATCAACCCGTACGTCAACACCCAGGACACTCAGGCCTGCGCCATCGAGCAGGAAAAGGGCAACGTCGAGGACCCCAACGAAGCCAAGGTGGTGCAGATTCTTGCCAGCCCGCGCATGACCCGCGACAAGACGGTCATCCGCCTGCCTTCAGTGGAAAAGGTCCGTAACGACGCTGTGCTGTATGCCCACGCCAACCGCGTGCTGCATCTCGAAACCAACCCGGGCAACGCTCGCGCGCTGGTTCAGAAGCATGGCGACGTTGACGTCTGGTTCAATCCGCCGCCCATTCCGATGACCACTGAAGAAATGGACTACGTGTTCGGCATGCCTTACGCGCGCGTCCCGCATCCTGCGTACGGCAAGGAAAAGATCCCTGCCTACGACATGATTCGTTTCTCGGTGAACATCATGCGTGGCTGCTTCGGTGGCTGCACCTTCTGCTCGATCACCGAGCACGAAGGACGGATCATTCAGAACCGCTCCGAAGAATCGATCATTCGCGAAATCGAAGAGATACGCGACAAGGTGCCGGGCTTTACCGGGGTCATTTCCGACCTGGGCGGGCCGACCGCGAACATGTATCGCATCGCCTGCAAAAGCCCGGAGATCGAGTCGGCCTGCCGCAAGCCGTCCTGCGTATTCCCGGGTATCTGCCCGAACCTGAATACCGATCACTCGTCGCTGATCCAGCTGTATCGCAGCGCGCGCGCCTTGCCGGGCGTGAAAAAGATCCTGATCGCCTCTGGCCTGCGCTACGACCTCGCGGTCGAGTCGCCGGAGTACGTCAAGGAACTGGTCACGCACCACGTCGGTGGTTACCTGAAGATCGCCCCGGAACACACCGAGGAAGGTCCGCTCAACCAGATGATGAAGCCGGGCATTGGCAGCTATGACAAGTTCAAGCGCATGTTCGAGAAGTACACCAGGGAAGCCGGCAAGGAGCAGTACCTGATTCCTTACTTCATCGCCGCCCACCCGGGCACCACCGATGAAGACATGATGAACCTGGCGTTGTGGCTCAAGGGCAATGGTTTCCGTGCGGACCAGGTGCAGGCGTTCTACCCGTCGCCGATGGCCACGGCCACGGCCATGTACCACTCGGGCAAGAACCCGCTGCGCAAGGTCACCTACAAGAGCGATGCCGTCACCATCGTGAAGAGCGAAGCGCAACGTCGTCTGCACAAGGCTTTCCTGCGCTATCACGATCCGAAAGGCTGGCCGATGCTGCGTGAGGCACTGGAACGCATGGGCCGTGCCGATCTGATCGGGCCGGGCAAGGATCAACTGATCCCGTTGCATCAGCCGGCTACCGACAGCTATCAGAGTGCGCGCCGCAAGAACTCGACGCCGGCGGGCAGCCACAAGGTTGCGAAAAATGCCAAGACCACGCTGATCCAGACCCAGCACACCGGCCTGCCGCCGCGCGGAAGCGATGGCAGCAAGCCGTGGGACAAGCGCGAAGAGGCCAAGGCTGCCGCAATGGCGCGCAACAAGCAGGCCGCCAAGGAGCGCATGGATGCAGCCAAAGGCAAAGGCACCAAACCGCCCAAGCGCAAGCCGGTGGTGCCACGCTAACTTGGGGTATCAGGGCAGACGCAGAGCGTCCGGAACTGCGTGTCCATACATAGGTTCTGAAGGCCGCTGAATAGCGGGCTTCTGCCCGGAGGGCGTGGGAGCGAACTTGTTCGCGATCTGCCGGGGACCGGCAGTAAGGCGGACGCAGAGCGTCCAGAACGGCATGTCGACGCGGAGCGTCGCACGATAGTCGAGATCATCGTTCCTCACGCTCCAGCGTGGGAATGCCGTTCGTGACGCTCCGCGTCACACCACTCCCGCCGTGCCGCTCTATCCATCAACGCCACATACCCACGCCGCTCACAATTCTTCACCCCCCACTCATTCCCTCTGCCACACTGTCTGCCTTATTAGCGTGCAACCCTTGCACCGCTGGCTTCGGCCGGCACGATTTTGGTGCTGCGCCCGTTCAGGCGGGGAGTTCCAATCTCGTTGGCGCACGACTTTGACCGGATGGCATAAGTCTTGCGCGGCTCAATTACCGTTCAGGCTCGCAGGAGGCACGCCGTGTCGATTCATATTGCCTTGCACCATGTCACGCATTATCGCTACGACCGCGCGGTCGAACTGGGTCCGCAGATCGTTCGCCTGCGCCCGGCCGCCCATAGCCGCACACGCGTGCTGTCGTATTCGCTGAAAGTCCTGCCTGAAAACCATTTCATCAACTGGCAGCAGGACCCTCAAGGTAATTACCTGGCGCGTCTGGTCTTCCCGGAAAAGACCGATGAATTCCGCGTCGAAGTCGATCTGGTCGCCGAGATGGCGGTGTTCAATCCGTTCGACTTCTTCCTCGAGCCCTACGCCGAGAACATCCCGTTCACCTACGCCAGCGAAGAGCAGCGCGAGCTGGCGCCGTACCTCGAAAAACTGCCGCTGACCCCGAGATTTCAGGCGTACCTGGACAGCATCAGTCGCGAGCCGATTCCGGCCATCGACTTTCTAGTCGGCCTCAATCAGCGCCTGAGTCAGGACGTGGCTTACCTGATCCGCATGGAACCGGGCGTTCAGACTCCGGAATTCACCCTGGAAAACGCCTCGGGCTCGTGCCGTGACTCGGCCTGGCTGCTGGTGCAACTGCTGCGTCATCTGGGCATGGCGGCGCGCTTCGTGTCGGGCTACCTCATTCAGCTCAAGGCCGATGTCGAGGCGCTCGATGGGCCGTCGGGTACGGATGTCGACTTCACCGATCTGCACGCCTGGTGCGAGGTCTATCTGCCGGGTGCGGGCTGGGTCGGGCTGGATGCCACTTCCGGCCTGTTCGCTGGTGAAGGGCACATTCCCCTCGCATGCAGCCCTGAACCGTCCTCTGCAGCACCGATCAGCGGTCTGGTCGAGCCCTGCGAAACCGAATTCAGCCATGAAATGTCGGTCGAGCGTATCTGGGAGGCGCCGCGCGTCACCAAGCCTTACACCGAGGCGCAATGGCAGGACATCCAGGCCCTGGGCCGACAGATCGACGCCGATCTGCTGCGCGACGATGTGCGCCTGACCATGGGCGGCGAGCCGACCTTCGTGTCCATCGACGATCGCGATGGCGCCGAATGGAACACCGCCGCGCTGGGGCCGCGCAAGCGTGAGCTGTCCGCCGAGCTGTTCCAGCGCATGCGCGGGCATTACGCGCCGCTGGGCATCGTGCATTTCGGGCAGGGCAAATGGTATCCGGGTGAGCAGTTGCCGCGCTGGTCGCTGAACTGCTTCTGGCGCAAGGACGGCCAGCCGGTGTGGCGCAATAATGCACTGATCGCCGATGAAACCCGCGACTACGGCGCTACCGGCGAACTGGCGGGGCGTTTTCTGGCCAGCGTTGCCGAGCGTCTGAAGCTGCCGGCCCGCTTCGTGTTCCCGGCTTACGAAGACAATTTCTACTACTTGTGGCGCGAAGGCGCGTTGCCGGTCAACGTCACGGCCGAAGACTCGCGGCTGGGCGATGAGCTGGAGCGTGCGCGCCTGCGCAAGGTCTTTGCCCAGGGGCTGGACAAGATGATCGGTCAGGTCCTGCCGCTGGCCCGCAACGCGGACGGTGACAGCTGGCAGAGTGGCCGCTGGTACCTGCGCGACGAGCATTGCCGTCTGGTGCCGGGCGATTCTGCGCTGGGCTATCGATTGCCGCTGGCGTCGCAGCCTTGGGTCAAGGCGGCGGAATACCCGTTCATTCACCCGACCGACCATAACCAGGACTTCCCCGAGCTGGCCGACAGCGACTCGTTGACCTCGGCGCTCAAGTCCACAGACACGGACGCCGAGCGCGCGCCGAAGATCGACGAGTCGGCCGACTGGCTGACCCGCACGGCGTTGTGTGCCGAAGCGCGCGAAGGGCGGCTGTACCTGTTCATGCCGCCGCTGCAAAAGCTTGAGGAATACCTTGAGCTGGTGGCCGTGATCGAAGCGACGGCAGAAGAACTGCAGTGCCCGATCCTGCTGGAAGGCTACGAGCCGCCAAGCGATCCGCGGCTGTGCAATTTCCGGATCACCCCGGACCCTGGCGTGATCGAGGTCAACGTGCAGCCCTCGGCGAGCTGGGACGAGCTGGTCGAGCGCACCGAGTTTCTCTATGAACAGGCGCGCCTCACGCGTCTGACCACCGAGAAGTTCATGATCGATGGCCGTCACACCGGCACCGGCGGGGGCAACCATTTCGTCCTGGGCGGCGCCACGCCGGCGGACTCGCCGTTTCTAAGGCGTCCGGACCTGCTGCGCAGCCTGATCAGCTACTGGCACAACCATCCTTCGCTGTCGTACCTGTTTTCCGGCCTGTTCATCGGCCCGACGTCCCAGGCACCGCGCATCGACGAGGCGCGCAACGACTCGCTCTACGAGATGGAAATCGCTTTTGCACAGATGCCGAAGCCAGGCGAGGAGGTTGCGCCGTGGGTGGTGGACCGACTGCTGCGTAACCTGCTGATCGACGTCACCGGCAATACCCACCGTGCCGAGTTCTGCATCGACAAGCTTTACTCGCCCGATGGCGCAACCGGACGCCTGGGGTTGCTGGAGCTGCGTGCGTTCGAGATGCCGCCGCATGCACGCATGAGCCTGGCGCAGCAGTTGTTGCTGCGCGCGCTGGTGGCGCGCTTCTGGCGTGAACCCTACGCCCCCGCGAAACTGGCGCGCTGGGGCACGCAACTGCATGACCGCTTCATGCTGCCGCACTTCATCGAGCAGGATTTTGCCGATGTGGTTGCCGACCTCAACGCGGCAGGCTACCCGGTGCAGGCCGACTGGTTCTCTGCACATCTGGAATTCCGCTTTCCGAAAGTGGGCGATTACGCCGTCAACGGTATCGAGCTGGAACTGCGTCAGGCGCTGGAGCCCTGGCATGTTCTGGGTGAGGAAGGTTCGGCTGGTGGCGCGGTACGTTACGTCGATTCATCGCTGGAGCGTCTGCAAGTGCATGTCAGCGGGCTGCCGCCGCAGCGCTACGTGCTGACCTGTAACGGTGTGGCAGTGCCTCTGCAGCCGACCGGGCGGGCCGGCGAGTTCGTTGCCGGGGTGCGTTATCGCGCCTGGCAGCCGGCCAACTGCCTGCAACCGACCATCGGCGTGCATGCGCCACTGGTTTTCGATCTGCTCGACACCTGGATGCACCGCTCGCTGGGTGGCTGCGAGTATCATGTCGCCCACCCGGGCGGCCGTAACTACGAAACCTTGCCGGTCAACGCCAACGAAGCGGAAAGCCGTCGCCTGTCACGTTTCTTCCGCATCGGCCACACCCCGGGCAAACTGGACGTTCCGTCGCTCAACATTAACGACGAGCTGCCGATGACGCTGGATATGCGTCTGCATTAAAAAAACAGTGGCTCTGTGCGTCAGATGCACACGGACGTGACATCTGACTGCACTAATCTGAAGTCCTTACGTTGCCTGCCGAGCCTTCCATGCCCGACCTGCTTGACCACTACCCGCTGTCCGAGGGTACTTACCACGAAATGCTCGACGCCGACGGAGCCGTTCGCCCGCACTGGCGTCGTCTGTACGAGCACATGCGGCGCAGCAGTGCAGCGCAACTGATCCAGCGCCAGGCCCTGCTGACCCGGCAGATTCAGGAAAACGGTGTCACCTACAACGTCTATGCCGACCCCAAGGGCGCGGATCGCCCGTGGGAGCTGGACCTGTTGCCGCACATCATTGCCGCGGATGAATGGCAGCACGTGGCGGCAGGGATTGCCCAGCGTGCGCGGCTGCTCAACGCAGTGCTCGCCGACCTTTACGGCCCGCAGACGCTGATCGCCAATGGCCTGTTGCCCGCCGAACTGGTGTTTGGCCACAACAACTTTCTCTGGCCCTGTCAGGGTGTGAAGCCTCCGGAAGGCACGTTCCTGCACATGTACGCCGTTGATCTGGCGCGTACCCCGGACGGGCGCTGGTGGGTGACTGCCGACCGTACCCAGGCGCCTTCGGGTGCCGGTTATGCGCTGGAAAACCGCCAGAGCGTCGCGCGCGCCTTGCCGGAAACCTACCGCGACCTGCAAGTCCGGCACCTGTCGGGTTTCTTCGATGCGCTGCAGCAGACGTTGGCCCGTCAGGCGCCGACCAGCAACGAAGCCCCCCTGATCGTTCTGCTGACGTCGGGCCGTTTCAACGAAAGCTACTTCGAACACTTGTACCTGGCGCGGCAACTGGGCTATCCGCTGGTCGAGGGGGGCGATCTGACGGTGCGCGATGCCACGGTCTACCTGAAAACCCTCAGCGGCTTGCGTCGGGTTCACGCCATCATGCGCCGTCTGGACGATGACTTCTGCGACCCTCTGGAATTGCGTACCGATTCTGCGCTGGGTGTGCCGGGGCTGCTTGAGGCGGTGCGTCAGGGCAATGTACTGGTCGCCAACGCGTTGGGCAGTGGTGTGCTGGAGTCGCCTGGGCTATTGGGCTTTTTGCCGAAAATCAGTCAATACCTGTTCGGCGAGGATCTGATCCTGCCCTCGGTGGCGACCTGGTGGTGCGGAGAGCCGCCGGTGCTGGCCCAGGCGCTGGAAAAACTGCCGGATCTGTTGATCAAACCGGCGTTCCCCTCGCAGCACTTTGCGCCGGTGTTCGGCCGTGATCTGAATGAGGAGCAGCGCCTCGCACTTGCCCAGCGCATGCAGTCGCGGCCCTATGCCTACGTCGCGCAGGAGCTGGCGCAGTTGTCCCATGCTCCGGTGCTGCAGGCCGATGGCACCGGTTTGCAGCCGCGCGCCATCGGCATGCGTGTGTATGCCGTGGCCAGCCTCGACGGCTATCGCGTGCTGCCGGGCGGCCTGACCCGAGTGGCCGCCGAAGCCGATGCCGACGTGGTTTCGATGCAGCGTGGCGGGGCAAGCAAGGACACCTGGGTGCTGGGCGAGCGCTCGCACCTTGGCGAGCCGTGGAAAGGCCAACGAAAGCTGGGTGTCTACGACCTGATCCGTCGCGACCCCTATCTGCCGTCACGGGTGGTGGAAAACCTGTTCTGGTTTGGCCGTTACTGCGAGCGTTGCGACGACAGTGCGCGCCTGCTGCGCATCATGCTGACGCGCTACGTCGACGATGATGACCCTCTCGCGCTGCAAGCCGCCGTCGCGCTGGCCGAGAGCCTGGGCATGTTGCCCGAGGCACAGGAGGGCGAAGAGCTGAAGGATCGCCTGCTTGTCGCGCTGATGGGCGACGAGTGGCCGTTCAGCCTGCGGGCCAATTTGCAGCGCCTGCAATGGGCGGCCTCGCAAGTGCGTGGCAAGTTATCCAAGGAAAACTGGCAGGCGCTGGTCGAGTTGCAGCGCGAGGCCCTGAGCCTGGAAAGCGAAGAGCCGGATTTCGGCGAGCTGCTGGATTTTCTCAACCGTCTGGTGATGTCGCTGGCGGCCCTGTCTGGCTTCGCCATGGATGACATGACCCGCGACGAGGGCTGGAGCTTCCTGATGATCGGGCGACGGATCGAGCGCCTGAAGTTTCTCAGCACCAGTCTCTCGGCGTTTTTGCGCGGGCTGGTGGTTTTCGAGCGGGCCGGACTGGAGTGGTTGCTGGAGCTGGGTAACAGCAGCATCACCTATCGCTCGCGCTACATGGCGGTGCCGCATCTGATTCCGGTGCTGGACCTGTTGCTGCTCGACGAGCAGAACCCGCATGCGGTGCTGTTTCAGCTCAAGCTGGTGCAGCGCTCGTTGCGCCGCCTGAACGACGAGTTCGATGCGCCACGCGACAGTAGCCTGGCGGTGCTGGCCCAGCGTCTTGCCGCGTTCGACCTGGGCAGCCTGGAGAATCCCTTGTTTGGCCAGAGCAGTATCGACGCCGTGCTCGACGGGCTGGCGGACCTGCTGCAGAGCATCGGTGATTGCAGTGGACAGGCATCCGATCGCCTGGCGTTGCGCCACTTTGCCCACGTCGATGATGTCAGCCAACGCACGGTGTCTGTCTGATGAGCGCTTTCTACCAGATTTTCCATGACACGCATTACAAGTACGACAGCCCGGTCTCGCTGGCCCAGCAACTGGCGCACCTGTGGCCGCGCACCAGTCCCTGGCAGCGTTGCACCGAGCAGGCGCTGGAGATTCTTCCGGAGCCCACCACGCGTCGTGATGAGCTGGATGTGTTCGGCAACCCGCTGACCCGTCTGGCCTTCGAGCGTCCGCACGATGAGTTGCAGGTCAATGCGCGGTTGCGTATCGAGGTCATGGAGAAGCCGTTTCTGGATTTCAATCTGTCGCCGGAATGGGAAGTGACCCGCAGTGCGCTGACGTACAGCGCCAAGCCGATGACCGAGGACATTCTGGAGGCCTGCCGCTATCGCTTCGAATCCCCCTACGTTCACCTGAAGCGCTCGTTCGTCGAGTTCTCGCAGGTCTGTTTCCCGCCGGGCCGCCCGTTGTTGCTGTGCGTACAGGCCTTGATGGAAAAGATTTTCGAGGAATTCACCTTCGATGAAGAAGCCACTCAGGTCGCCACGCCGCTGATGGAAGTGCTGGAGCGGCGGCGCGGCGTGTGTCAGGACTTCGCCCATTTGATGCTGGCGTGTCTGCGTTCCCGTGGCCTGGCGGCGCGCTATGTGAGCGGCTATCTGCTCACCCAGCCGCCACCGGGGCAGCCGCGGCTGATCGGTGCCGATGCCTCGCACGCCTGGGTCTCGGTATTCTGTCCGGCCTCGGGCTGGGTCGACTTCGACCCCACCAACAACGTGCAGCCTGCGCTGGAGCACATCAGCCTGGCCTGGGGGCGCGATTTCTCCGATGTCTCACCGTTGCGTGGCGTGATTCTGGGCGGCGGCACGCATGATCCGGAGGTGCGGGTCACGGTGATGCCGGTCAGCGGCTAATTACCGGGTCCCGTGAATCGTTCTTCAAAAGGACGCTCTGTCACGAGCGTCCGAGAGACGATTTGACGCACGTCCTTGGAACCCCGGCGCTGATCGGGCACTCTCTTCTTACATCAGTTTTACGTTAATCAAGTCCTGCCCTGGAGATTCAAATGATTCGCAAGCTTGTAGCGATTTCGCTGTTGTCGCTGGCCAGTGGTCAATTGCTGGCTGCCGAGTGCTCGGTCACAGTCGATTCGACCGATCAAATGATGTACGACACCAAAGCCATTGAGATCGACAAGAGCTGCAAGGAATTCACCGTCAGCCTGACTCACTCCGGCAGCCTGCCGAAGAATGTCATGGGCCATAACTGGGTGCTGGGCAAAAAGGCCGACACCCAGGCAGTCGTCACCGACGGCATGGCCGCGGGCATCGACAAGGACTATTTGAAGCCGGACGACAGCCGCGTCATCGCCCACACCAAAGTCATCGGCGCTGGCGAAAAGGACTCGGTGACGTTTGACGTGTCGAAGCTCGACCCTGCACAGGAATACCAGTTCTTCTGCACCTTCCCCGGGCACATCAGCATGATGAAAGGCGCTGTGACCCTGAAGTAACGACAGGTCCCTTGAGCGTCTGAGAGTATCGTTCCTCACGCTCCGCGTGGGAATGCCGTTCGTGACGCTCTGCGTCACAGATCTGAGCCGCTGCGCACATTCAGGATCGGACGCGGAGCGTCCAGAACTGCATGCCGACGCAGAGCGTCGGCACGATAGCCAGCAATGAGCGTCACAAATCCGTGCCGCGCAGATCACTCACGGCGCGTACGGCAACTCGCGTTTGTGCTGGGTCTTGGCGTAGGTTTCGCAAATGATCCGGAACGCTTCCTCGCGTACCGGTTCGCCGTGCAGGAAGGCGTCGATCTCGGCGTAGGTCACGCCGTGCGAAGCTTCGTCCGGTTTGCCGGGTGACAGGTCTTCCAGGTCCGCAGTCGGCACTTTCTCGACCAGCGATTCAGGTGCGCCGAAATGGCGGGCGATGGCGCGTACCTGGTTTTTCACCAGGCCGCTCAACGGTGCCAGGTCGCATGCGCCGTCGCCGAACTTGGTGAAGAAGCCCATCACCGCTTCGGCCGCGTGATCGGTGCCGATCACAAGGCCATGGTAAGCGCCGGCGACGGTGTACTGCGCGACCATGCGCATGCGCGCCTTGGTGTTGCCGAGCACGAAATCCACCGAAGTCGCTGGAAGCCCGTCGAAGGCCTTCACCTCAGCGGCCAGGGCCTTGACGCTGCTGCCGATGTTGATGGTATGGCGCTCGTCCGGCTCGATGAAGTCGACAGAGGCCTGGGCTTCGTGCTCATCGGCCTGCACCATATAAGGCAGGCGCACGGCGATGAAGCGATAGGCGTTGTCACCCGTGCTTTCACGCAGTTCCTTGACCGCGCGTTGGGCGAGCAGGCCGGCCGTCAGCGAGTCGACTCCGCCGCTGATGCCGAGCACCAGAGTCTTGAGCCGTGCGTTCTGCAGGCACTCCTTGATGAAGTTGACGCGGCGGGCGACCTCGGCCTGCAGCGCGTTCTGGTCCGCGAAAGGTGGCTGGACCTTGAGCTGTTCAGCAATCTGGCGCTGTACGGCGTGCATGATTCACTCCTCGTAGATAGGACAATTCAAGCGGGTTTTTCCGGGCTCGGCAAATCCGGCACCTTGAACACATGCCGCAGGTAAGCGACAAAGTTCGGGTCCTTGCACTGCGTCTTGCCGGGCTCGTCAGAGATCTTCGCCACGGCCTGACCGGCGCAAGCCGTCATTTTCAATACCATGTTCATCGGCGCAATGCCGGGGATGTCGGCCGTCAGGTTGGTGCCGATCCCGAAGCTGACATTGATGCGTCCGCGCAACGCGCGAAAGATATCGAGCGCCTTGGGCAGGTTCAGCCCATCGGAAAACACCAGGGTCTTGCTCATCGGGTCGATACCGAGCTTCTGGTAATGCGAGATGCATTTTTCGGCCCACTTCACCGGGTCGCCCGAATCATGGCGCAAACCGTCGAACAGCTTGGCGAAGTACAGATCGAAGTCGTTCAGGAAGGCATCGGTGGTGATGCAGTCGGTCAGCGCGATCCCCAGCAGGCCGCGATATTCACGGACCCAGCAATCGAGCGCGGCAATCTGACTGTCGATCAGACGCGGTCCCAGCTGCTGATGGGCCATGATCCATTCGTGGGCCATGGTGCCCAAGGGCTTGAGGTCAAGCTGGCGGGCCAGATGCACATTGCTGGTGCCGACGAACTGGCCTGGAAAGTCGTTTTTCAGGACGCCGAGCATTTCTTCCTGCACGCGGTAGGAAAACCGCCGGCGCGTGCCGAAGTCCGCCACTTTCAGCTCGGCCAGCTCATCCGTCGTGGCATGCGTGGTCAACCATTCGAACTTGTCATACAGACGATCCCGCGCCTGGCTGAGCAGGGTGTCCGGGTAGCGATGCCGGTTGCGCACTTCGCTGACGATGGCCAGCAGCGGCACTTCAAACAGGATGACGTGCAGCCACGGCCCGTGCAGGCGAATGCACAGTTCGTCATTCTCGATGGTGGTTTTCACGTAGCGGGTATTGAAGCGGAACAGCCCGAGAAAGCGCAGAAAATCCGGTTTGATGAAGGTGATGCGTTCCAGAAAAGCCAGGTGCTCGGGGCTCAGGGACAGCTCGCACAACAGCTCGATCTGGTGCTTGATTTCATCCAGGTAGGGGCGAAGGTCCTCCCCGTTGCGGCAACGGAATTCCCACTCGACGTCCACGTTCGGGTAGTTGTGCAGGACGGCCTGCATCATGGTCAGCTTGTAGAAATCGGTATCGAGCAGGCTTTGCACGATGCGATTGGAAAAGGCGCTCTCGCTCATTGAATCAGGCTCTCCAGAGCAGCCGGATAAAGTGGGGCGCGTGACTTCCTGTCTGTCACCATGGAAGGCTCACGGCCGGATGGGTGTGCATTGTCGCCCTTAAGCGGGGGGTTGATCCAACTGTTCCAGCATCCACTGTAGAAAAACCCGGATTTTGGGCACGTCGGCGGTATGTTCCGGATAGGACAGGTAGTAGGCGCTGTTAGTGCTGGGCAATGCGTAATCCCAGGCAATCACCAGCTTGCCCTCGGCCAGTTCCTCCTCGACCAGAAAGCGTGGCAGCAGCGCGACACCGCAGCCGACCTGTGCCGCGCGGATGCACATATAGAAGGTTTCAAAGCGCGGCCCGTGATAGCTGTGGTCGGTGTGATAGCCCTGGCTTTCGAACCATTCATGCCAGGCTTCGGGGCGGAAGGCATTCTGCAACAGGACCAGTTCACTCAGTTGGGTCGGGTCGGCGAGAGGCTCGTCCGGCAGGCTTTCGGGGGTGCACACCGGCACCAGTTCCTCACCGAACAGCTTCACGCTTTCTGCGCCGGGCATGGCCGCCTGGCCAAAATAGAACGACACGTCACAGCGGCCCTTGATCAGGTCATCGGATTCCTGTTCGTTGATAAGGTCCAGGTGAATGTGCGGGTGACGCAAGCGCCAGCCCTTGAGGCGCGGCACCAGCCAGCGCGCGCCGAATGTCGACGGTGTGGAGACGCGCAACACCTCGGTTTCTCCGCCGTAGGAGCGCAGGAAGTGGGTAGACATCTCGATCTGGGTCAGGATCTTGCGCACTTCAGCCAGGTACAGCGCCCCGGCTGGCGTCAGTTGCAGACGGCGGCGCACGCGCTGAAACAGCAGGTGCTGAACCAGCTCTTCGAGTTGCGCGACCTGCTTGCTGACGGCGCTCTGGGTCAGGTTGAGTTCTTCTGCTGCGCGCGTGAAGCTCAGGTGCCGGGTCACTGCCTCAAAGCATTGCAATGCGGCTATCGAGGGCAGATGACGTTTGTTCAGCATGATGACTTCTCTGTCTGCGGCGCGCGCGGGCTGGCGTAAGCATTATGAATAATCGGAATGATATCTCGCTTAAAGGTCGTTTGTCGGGTGTATGCGGGGAGGTTATTACTGGCGTCGCGTGACGCGCTTTTCAGAATCTGACGATGGCTGCGGCAGGTCTCGTTTAATCCGCTAGCCTCAAATGGTGCGTCTCGTAGCGTTCACGCACCGGGCGTGTGCAATTCGGTGACGTGTGCTGTTACAGGTGGGTTGCCCATCCCGGCATGTGCTGGTTGCTACTCGAGTGCGCGTGGGTTGCTCTTTTTTCGTCCGGGGTTGCACCTTGCGCGTCTGAAGTAACCACGGTGCCCTGTTGCGCGGCGTTGAATGATGGAATGACACGAAAAACACGACATCGCCCTCAACCAAAAAGCGATGGCACGCGCCTTGCTCTGAGCAACTCTGTATCTGTTCGATCATGAAAGTGCCAACTAAAAAAATACCCTCAGGAGCACCACTTATGTCGCATACGTTTTACAGGAAAGATTTTCTGGCAATCGCAGTGGCTACTGCATTGGGCGTGTCTTCGTTTGCACAGGCGGACGTGAAAATCGGCGTAGCGGGCCCAATGACCGGCGCGAACGCGTCGTTTGGTCAGCAGTACATGAAGGGCGCGCAGGCAGCAGCCGATGCGATCAATGCGGCAGGGGGTGTCAACGGGGAGAAAATCGTACTGGTCGCGGGCGATGACGCTTGTGAGCCCAAGCAGGCCGTGGCAGTTGCCAACCGCCTGGTGGATCAGGACAAGGTGATTGGCGTGGTCGGGCACTTCTGCTCGTCGTCAACCATCCCGGCGTCTGAGATCTATGACGAAGCAGGCGTGATTGCCATTACGCCCGGCTCGACCAACCCGACAGTGACCGAGCGTGGTCTGAAAGATATGTTCCGCATGTGCGGTCGCGATGACCAGCAGGGTGTCGTTGCGGGGGACTACATCGTCGACGTGCTCAAGGGCAAGAAAGTCGCCGTTATCAATGACAAGGACACCTACGGCAAGGGCCTCGCGGACGCAACGGCCGCTCAGTTGACCAAGCGTGGCGTCGAGCCGATCCTCGAAGAGGGTCTGACCCGTGGCGAGAAAGATTTCAGTGCGCTGGTCACGAAGATTCGTTCGGTGGGCGCTGACGTCGTGTACTTCGGCGGTCTGCACCCGGAAGCCGGTCCACTGGTTCGGCAGATGCGCGAGCAAGGCCTCAAGGACGTCAAGTTCATGTCCGATGATGGTGTCGTGACCGACGAGCTGGTGACCACTGCAGGTGGCGCACAGTACGTCGATGGCGTGTACATGACCTTCGGCGCTGACCCGCGCGCATTGCCGGACAGCAAGGCTGTGGTGGACCAGTTCCGCAAGGCCGGTTACGAGCCTGAAGGTTACACGCTGTACGCTTACGCTTCGGTACAGGCCCTGGCGGCCGGTTTCAATGGCGCCAAGTCCAACAAGGGTGACGCAGCCGCCGTCTGGCTCAAGGCCAACCCGGTCAAGACCGTCATGGGTGAAAAAGCCTGGGATGCCAAGGGTGACCTGAAAGTCTCCGACTACGTGGTTTACCAGTGGGACGCCGCCGGCAAATACAAGCAACTCGAAAAACAGAAGTGAGATAGACCTCGCGTCAGTCCTGCGCGTCAGGTGCTGACCCGGTGATGGGCTCGCCCATGAGCGAGCCTGCATCTCTTTTATCGTTTTCGGACCTGTCGGTCATGCCTCACGAGGGTGTGACTGGCGGGGTGCTGAGCTGCCTTTTTGTGTGAGCGTGCGTGATGGATGGAATCTTCCTGCAACAAATGGTCAACGGACTCACTCTCGGGTCTGTCTACGGCCTCATCGCCATCGGTTATACGATGGTCTACGGCATCATCGGCATGATCAACTTCGCCCATGGCGACGTGTACATGATTTCCGCCTACCTGGCCGCCATCGGCCTCGCGGTTCTGTCGTTCTTCGGCGTGGAATCCTTTCCGTTCCTGATTCTCGGTACGCTGGTGTTCACCATTGTGGTCACCGGGGTTTACGGCTTCGTCATCGAGCGTGTGGCGTACAAGCCGCTGCGCAACTCGACCCGCCTGGCACCGCTGATCAGCGCTATCGGCATTTCCCTGATCCTGCAGAACTATGCACAGATCAGCCAGGGCGCGCGCCAGCAAGGCGTGCCTACGCTGCTTGAAGGCGCGTGGCGCTTCGAGGTCGGCAGCGGCTTCGTGCAGATCACCTACACCAAGATCTTCATCCTCATTGCCGCCTTCGTCGGCATGGGCGTGCTGACCTACATCATCAAGTACACCAAGCTGGGCCGCATGTGCCGGGCCACCCAGCAAGACCGCAAGATGGCCTCGATCCTCGGCATCAACACCGACCGGGTCATTTCCTATGTGTTCATCATCGGCGCTGCCATGGCGGCACTGGCCGGTGTGCTGATCACCATGAATTACGGCACGTTCGACTTCTATGCCGGCTTCATCATCGGCATCAAGGCGTTTACTGCCGCCGTGCTGGGCGGGATCGGCTCGTTGCCGGGTGCCATGCTGGGCGGCTTGATCCTGGGGGTTGCCGAGTCGCAGTTCTCCGGTCTGATCAACTCCGATTACAAAGACGTGTTCAGTTTCGGCCTGCTGGTGCTGATCCTGATTTTCCGTCCCCAAGGCCTTCTGGGTCGCCCACTCGTGGCGAAGGTATAAGTATGTCCGCTCCTGTTGCTGTTCCTGTTTCCAAACCTGTCGAAATCAAGAAGAGTCTGATCGATGCCGTAGTCGCCGGGTTGCTGGCGCTGATCGTATTCGGCCCCATTGTCGGGATCGTGCTCGATGGCTACAGCTTCAACCTGCAACCGACGCGCGTGGCCTGGCTGGTGGGCGTGGTCATGATCGGTCGCTTTTTGATCAGTCTGTTTCTGCAAACACCCAGAGGCCTGCGTGTTTCCCAGAGCTTCGAAAGCTCCGACTCCGGCGTGCATGTACTCAAACCGGATCATCGATCGAGCCTGTACTGGGTCATTCCGCTGCTGATCGTGATTGCCATCGTGTTCCCGATCTTCGCCAACAAGTACATTCTGACCGTGGTCATCCTCGGTCTGATCTACGTGCTGCTGGGCCTGGGGCTGAACATCGTGGTCGGTCTGGCGGGGCTGCTCGATCTTGGCTACGTGGCGTTTTACGCCATCGGTGCTTATGGTCTGGCGCTGGGCTATCAGTATCTGGGCCTGGGCTTCTGGTCGGCCTTGCCGCTGGCGGCGATCGCAGCGGCGCTGGCCGGGTGCATTCTTGGCTTCCCGGTGTTGCGCATGCATGGCGACTATCTGGCCATTGTGACGCTCGGGTTCGGCGAGATCATTCGCCTGGTGTTGAATAACTGGCTGTCGTTCACCGGCGGCCCGAACGGTGTGCAGGTACCGGCGCCCACCTTCCTCGGGCTGGAATTCGGCCGACGCGCCAAGGACGGCGGGGTGCCGATCCATGAATATTTCGGCTTCGATTACAACCCGGACCTGAAATTCATCTTCATCTACACCGTGCTGTTCCTGGTCGTGCTGGCGGTGCTGTTTATCAAGCATCGCCTGACCCGCATGCCGATCGGGCGTGCCTGGGAAGCCTTGCGCGAAGACGAGATCGCCTGTCGTTCGATGGGCCTCAATCATGTGCTGGTCAAGCTGTCGGCGTTCACCATCGGTGCGTCGACCGCAGGCCTTGCCGGAGTGTTTTTCGCCAGCTATCAGGGCTTCGTCAACCCGACCTCATTCACCTTTTTCGAGTCGGCGCTGATTCTGGCGATCGTGGTGCTGGGCGGCATGGGCTCGACTGTCGGTGTAGTGATCGCCGCGTTCGTGCTGACCGTTGCGCCTGAACTGCTGCGCAGCTTCTCCGAATACCGCGTGCTGCTGTTCGGGATTCTGATGGTGCTGATGATGATCTGGCGACCACGCGGCCTGATTCGCATCAGCCGCACCGGGGTAAAACCGCGCAAGGGCGCGCTGGTGACAGAGAGGGCTGCGCGATGAGCACTGAAGTGATTCTCTCCGTCGAGCACCTGATGATGCACTTTGGCGGCATCAAGGCCCTCAGCGACGTCAGCCTCAAGGTCCGGCGCAATTCGATCTTCGCCCTGATCGGCCCCAACGGTGCGGGCAAGACCACGGTCTTCAACTGCCTGACCGGTTTCTACAAGGCCACTGGCGGACGCATCGAACTGCACACTCGTGGCAAGACCACCAATGTGATCAAGCTATTGGGCGAGCCGTTCCAGGCGACCGACTTCGTGTCGCCGAAAAGCTTCCTCAGCCGGGTGTACTACAAGATGTTCGGCGGCACCCATCTGGTCAACAGGGCAGGGCTGGCGCGCACGTTCCAGAACATTCGCCTGTTCAAGGAAATGTCGGTCGTCGAAAACCTGCTGGTCGCCCAGCACATGTGGGTCAACCGCAGCCTGATCAGCGGGATCCTGAATACCAGGGGCTATCGCAAGGCCGAAGAGGATGCGCTGAACACCGCGTTCTACTGGCTGGAGGTGGTCGATCTGGTGGACTGCGCCAACCGTCTGGCTGGCGAGTTGTCCTACGGGCAGCAGCGCCGTCTGGAGATTGCGCGAGCCATGTGCACGCGGCCGCAGGTGATCTGCCTGGATGAGCCGGCTGCCGGTCTCAACCCGCAGGAAACCGAGGCACTCAGCGGCATGATCCGCCTGCTGCGTGACGAGCACGACATGACCATTGTGCTGATCGAGCACGACATGGGCATGGTCATGGGGATTTCCGACGATATTGTGGTGCTCGACCATGGCAACGTGATTGCGATGGGCGGGCCGGAACAGATCCGTAATGATCCGAAGGTGATCGCTGCGTATCTGGGCGCTGATGAAGAGGAGCTGGTATGAGCAAGCCGATCCTCGAACTGAAAGAGATCGATGTGTTTTACGGGCCGATTCAGGCCCTGAAGAAAGTCTCGCTGCACATCAATGAGGGTGAAACGGTGAGCCTGATCGGCTCCAACGGCGCGGGCAAGTCCACGCTGCTGATGTCGATCTTCGGTCAGCCGCGCGCGGCCAGCGGGCAGATCATCTATCAGGGCACCGACATCACCCAGAAGTCCTCGCATTACATCGCCTCCAACGGCATTGCGCAGTCGCCGGAGGGACGGCGGGTCTTTCCCGACATGTCGGTCGAAGAAAACCTGATGATGGGCACCATTCCGATTGGCGACAAGCATTCGGCCGAAGACATGCAGCGCATGTTCGAGCTGTTCCCCAGGCTCAAGGAGCGCCGCAATCAGCGCGCCATGACCATGTCCGGAGGCGAGCAGCAAATGCTCGCCATCGCCCGTGCGCTGATGAGTCGTCCGAAATTGCTGCTGCTCGATGAGCCAAGCCTGGGTCTGGCCCCGATCATCGTCAAACAGATCTTCTCGACCCTGCGTGAACTGGCAGCCACGGGCATGACGATATTTCTGGTCGAGCAGAACGCCAACCATGCGCTCAAGCTGTCCGACCGGGCCTATGTCATGGTCAATGGCGAGATTCGCCTGTCCGGCACGGGGCAGGAATTGCTGGTAAATGAAGAGGTAAGGAACGCTTATCTGGGCGGGCACTGAGTTCGTCAAAACCCTGCCGTTTTCGTCGCGCGCCCCGGATGCTCAAACATCCGGGGCGCGGTCGTCTGCAATTGTGGAAAACAATTTTGGTGCGTCTGATAAGTGCGACATAAAACCGCTGCAAAGGGTTGTTTTGTCACCGTTTTGACTTGTTCAGGTTTACTGTGGAACCGGCTGTTAATAACTTGGGAGTATTTACCTGCAGCCCTTTATGCATAAGGCCTGCAGAAGAATGATCAAATTTCGTACAGAGGTTTTCGGCCGACGTGACGGGGCATTTGTCAACAGCATCCGGGCTGGTCGTTCATACAGGCTTTACAGGCGAACAGCCTGTGGATAAGTCTGTTAACAAGCCTTGGAAAGACTGCCCCGGACGTTATGGGGTCTGGGCTACAGGCCATCACTGTTTTCTGACGCTTGGCGACCCCTTGGCGGTCTCGGGCAAAGTCAAGGAAAAAACTTCGCCTGATACGCTGCAGGCCCCGAAACACGTGATGTTCAGCGTACCTGACTTGCCCCCAGAGATTGTGGGTCTGACTGTGGATAAGGTGGGCAAAAGTGCCTGTGAGGCCCGTAGCGCATGGCCCGCTCCGGGTTGGTTGTTTTTTGTACAAATACACTCGGTTGTTGCATCGATGTCCCGCTGACGGGCATTCTGCTGCCCTTGCCAGAAACTTATTAACAGGCAGCGCTGTTTTTGCGCCATGTCAGGAGAATGAAATGACTTCCACTGTATTCATCACGGGCGCCACTTCCGGTTTTGGCGAGGCGTGTGCCCGTCGTTTCGCCGAGGCGGGCTGGTCGCTGGTGCTGACCGGTCGACGCAAGGACCGCCTGGATACCTTGAGCGCCGAGCTGTCGAAGCAGACCAAGGTGCATACGCTGGTGCTGGATGTACGTGACCGCAAGGCGATGGAGAGCGCCATCGCAGGTTTGCCTGAAGAGTTCGGCAGCATTCGCGGGCTGATCAACAATGCCGGTCTGGCGCTGGGAATCGATCCTGCGCCCAAGTGCGATCTGGATGACTGGGACACCATGATCGACACCAACGTCAAAGGTCTGGTGTACACCACGCGTCTGCTGCT
The DNA here is from genome assembly GCF_020312195.1 of Pseudomonas sp. P129. Classification (NCBI taxonomy): domain Bacteria; kingdom Pseudomonadati; phylum Pseudomonadota; class Gammaproteobacteria; order Pseudomonadales; family Pseudomonadaceae; genus Pseudomonas; species Pseudomonas sp. P129. Next base: position 273,147 of record NZ_JAGPYS010000005.1, read on the forward strand.
GCCGCGTCTGATCGCGCACGGTCGCGGCGCGAGCATCGTCAACCTGGGTTCGGTCGCCGGTAACTACCCGTATCCGGGCGGCAACGTCTACGGTGGCACCAAGGCCTTTGTCGGGCAGTTCTCGCTGAACCTGCGCAACGACCTGATCGGCACCGGCGTGCGCGTCACCAACCTTGAGCCGGGGCTGTGCGAGAGCGAGTTTTCGCTGGTGCGTTTCGGCGGTGATCAGGCCAAGTACGACGCCACCTACGCAGGTGCCGAGCCGATTCAGCCTCAGGACATCGCCGACACCATCTTCTGGATCATGAACACACCCGCGCACGTCAACATCAACAGCCTGGAACTGATGCCTGTCAGCCAGACCTGGGCCGGCTTTGCGATTGATCGCAACCGCGGTGATTGATTGCTGATCGGGCCGCGCAGCTGCGGCCCGATCAGCTGTCTGCGGGTGTTGGCGGCGGGAATGCACTGACGAAGCGATTTTCGACGAAATCTGCCAGGCCGATGTAGCAGGTCGCCAGGTGGTAGGGCGTGGTCGACGGCATGTCGCTGCGGCTGACCCTGCCATCGGGCTCGACGCACTCGTTCCAGCCCCTGGCATGCAGAAAGCGCTGCTCGAAGGCCGACAACTGCTGGGTCAAGGCCGCTTCGCAGTCCGGGCGCAGGGCCATGGCCCGCAGGTATTCCGCCTGGGCCCAGATACGCTGGGTGGCATCGCGTACCGTACCATCGAGCGCCAGCATCGCCGTCACAGCGCCGCTGTGTGGATCGACGCCCTGCGCCTGAGCGTAGGCGAACGCGCGGGTCATGGATTCATGCAGCTCGCGCCCGTGCAGTTCCGGCGACGATTGCAGCAGAAAGAACCATTCGAACTGATGCCCTGGCTCGTACCAGTTATCCACAGCGCCCAGAGGCTTCTCCAGCATCACGCCGGTTGCGGTATCGACGAAACGGCGCTGCATGTGGATAACCAGTGCGTCCAGTGCCGCCTGCGTGGCAGGGTCGGCACGCACCGACAGGGCAGCCAGAAACGCCTCTGCCAGATGCATCAAGGGGTTTTGCAACGGTCCGGTACCCAATACCGACCAGTCCTCAGCGAGCTGCGCCTCGTACAGCCCGTCGTCGTCGGCAAAGCGTTCTGCCACAACGTTGAGCGCTGCGTTGAGCACCGACTCTGCCAGCGGGTCCTGCACGTTCGCCCAGTAATGGGCGCAGGCAAAGATAATGAAGGCGTGGGTGTAGAGGTCCTTGCGGCGATCCAGCGGCTTGCCTTGTGGATCAATGCTGTAGAACCAGCCGCCATGCTCGGCATCGTGGAAGTGCTGTTGCAGGGAACGGAACAATTCACCGGCCCGCGCCCGTGCATCCGGCACTTGCGCGTGATCGATGAGGCTGGAAAACAGAAACAGCTGACGCGCACAGGCCATGGCGCGATAGCGTTGCGGCGGTAACGGTTGATCACTGGCGTCGAGTGCTTCGTAGGGCAATGCCAGTTGTGCGTTCCAGCCAGGCCCCTGCCACAGCGGAACGACGACCTGCATGAAGTGCTGCTGCAGGGCGGCGAACAGCGAGGTCAATTCAGGCGTGGAGGCGGAGCGGGTCACATGAGGCATCGGCTGGCATCGCGGCAGTGTCGAGGTGCGCAGCATGTTATCAGGATTGCTGCACGAGGGCGGGTGATGATCGTTCCTCACGCCAGGCGCGTGAGGAAGCTCTGGCAGTCAGCCAATCAGCGCCAGTCGCTCATTGATCGCGGCTTCGATCCCTTGGGCATCCAGGCCGCACTCGGTGAGCATCTGCGCAGGCTTGGCATGCTCGACGTAGACATCCGGCAGGCCCAGGTGCAATACCGACTTGAGGATATTGGCGCGTGCCAGAAACTCGCTGACCGCAGCACCGGCACCGCCCATGACGGCGTTTTCTTCCAGTGTGACCAGCAACTCGTGATTGGCGGCAGCTTCGCTGACCAGGGCTTCGTCCAGTGGTTTGACGAAACGCATGTCGATCACCGTTGCGTCGAGCTTCTCGGCCACCACCAGCGCTTCGGCCAGTTGCACGCCGAACGCCAGTATCGCAACGCCCTGGCCCTGACGCCGCACAACGCCCTTGCCGATCTCGAGCGGTTCAAGATCGGCCTCGATCACCGCGTTAGGGCCGGTGCCGCGTGGGTAGCGCACTGCTGCAGGGCCGGTATGCAGATAACCGGTGCTGAGCAACTTGCGCAGTTCGTTTTCATCGCTCGGCGTCATCACCAGCATGCCGGGGATGCAGCGCAGGTAGGAGAGGTCGAAGCTGCCTGCGTGAGTCGGGCCGTCTTCGCCCACCAGTCCGGCGCGGTCGATGGCGAACAGCACGTCGAGGTTCTGTACCGCGACGTCGTGGATCAGCTGATCGTAGCCACGCTGCAGGAAGGTCGAATAGATCGCCACGACCGGCTTGCTGCCTTCGCACGCCATGCCGGCCGCCAGGGTCACTGCGTGTTGTTCGGCGATGGCCACGTCGAAGTAACGCTCGGGGAAGCGTTCGCTGAACGCGACCAGATCCGAACCTTCCTTCATTGCAGGCGTGATGCCGACCAACCGTGCGTCAGCGTCGGCCATGTCACAGATCCACTGGCCGAACACGCCGGAGTATTTCGGTGCGCTGATCTTTTTCTGCGCGGCAGGCGCATTCAGCGGCTCGAGCTTGGTAATGGCGTGATAGCCGATCGGATCGACTTCAGCCGGTGCAAACCCCTTGCCCTTCTTGGTCACCACATGCAGAAACTGCGGGCCCTTCAGGTCACGCATGTTGCGCAGCGTGGCGATCAGGGTCGGCAGGTCGTGGCCGTCGATAGGGCCGATGTAGTTCCAGCCCAGCTCTTCGAAAAGCGTGCCCGGGACCAGCATGCCTTTGGCGTACTCTTCGGTGCGCCGCGCGATTTCCCATGCTCCGGGCAGGCGCGAAAGCACCTTTTTGCTGCCTTCACGCATGCTGCTGTAGGTGCGGCTGGAAAGAATCTTGGCCAGGTAGTTCGACAGCCCGCCGACATTGCGCGAGATCGACATGTCGTTGTCGTTGAGAATGACCAGCATGTCGGCGGCCACTTCCGGCGCGTGGTTCAGCGCTTCGAAGGCCATACCGGCAGTCAGCGCACCGTCGCCGATCACGGCAATCGATTTGCGCTCGCTGCCCTGCAGGCGCGAGGCAATCGCCATGCCCAGCGCGGCGCTGATCGAGGTGCTGGAGTGTCCGACACCAAAGGTGTCGTACTCGCTTTCACTGCGACGCGGAAAGGCGGCAACCCCTTCCTTCTGGCGCAGGGTGGACATGCGCGCACGACGGCCGGTGAGGATCTTGTGCGGATAGGCTTGATGACCCACGTCCCACACCAGACGGTCGTCCGGGGTGTCGAAAACGTAATGCAGCGCGATGGTCAGCTCGATGACCCCGAGGCCGGCACCAAAATGCCCTCCGGTCTGGCCAACGGAATACAGCAATTCCAGGCGCAGTTCATCGGCCAGGGTTTCCAGCTCGGCTTCGCCCAGACGGCGCAGGCCGTGCGGGGTATCGGCTCGGTCGAGCAACGGCGTGACCGGGCGCTCGCGGGGGATCTCTTTGAACGTCGTGGGCATCAGGCGAATCGTTATAAGTAAAAGAGGCGGCAGTTTACCTTATGCATCGTACGCTGCCCATGAAGTGAGTCGGCGGATGATCTGCCGACTGACATGTGTAATGACTGAGACCACGATGAAGCGTGGTTGATTCAGCGGATTTTCCGGTCCGGTGACAGTGATCAGTGGCGACGTTCGACGATGTAGCGTGCCAGCTGGCGCAACGGCTCTGCGGCAGCATCGAACGGGCTCAGCGCCAGAAGCGCCTGATCACGCAGTTCCAGTGCGTAGTGTTTGGCCGCTTCCAGGCCCAGCAGCGCCGGGTAGGTCGGCTTGTCGCGGGCGATGTCGGCACCCTGGCGCTTGCCGAGGGTCGCGGTATCGCTTTCGACATCGAGAATGTCGTCCTGAACCTGAAACGCCAGGCCGATTGCACGCGCGTAGACCTGCAGAGCATCAAGGCGCGGCTGATCGGCGTGACCGCTGGCCAGTGCGCCAAGCCGGACGCTGGCTTCGATCAATGCGCCGGTCTTGTGGCGATGCATGTATTCCAGCGCGGCCTGATCGAGCTTCAGCCCCACTGAACCCAGATCGATAGCCTGACCACCCACCATGCCCGCCGGTCCGGCCGCAGTCGCGAGGGCCGTGACCATCTGCAGACGCGTCTCGGCATCGCGTGACGTCAGGTGAGGGGCGAGTAGGGCCGTGAAGGCCAGGCTCTGCAGGCCGTCACCGGCGAGGATCGCGCAGGCTTCATCGAAGGCCTTGTGCGTGGTCGGCTGGCCGCGACGCAGGTCGTCGTCGTCCATTGCCGGCAAATCGTCGTGTACCAGCGAGTAGGCATGAATCAGTTCAACGGCACAGGCGGCGCCGTTGGCATCCTCGGCTACACCGCCCAGTGCTTCGCAGGCGGCATACGCGAGCAGCGGGCGCACGCGCTTGCCGCCATTCATCACGCTGTAGCGCATGGCTTCGTAGAGGCGTTCGAGCTCAGGGCCCGGAGCCTTGAACAGCCCGTCGAGTGCTGCGTTGACGCGAGTCTGGCTTTGCGCTTGATAGCTCGCGATCATTCGGGGAGTTCCGCATCGTCGAACGGCTCTTCGCTCAGCTCGCCATCGCGCTCCAGCAGCACCTGAACCTTCTGCTCGGCCTGGGTGAGGGCGCTCTGGCAGTCGCGGGTCAGGCGTACACCTTGCTCGAAGGCGGTCAGGGAGTCTTCCAGCGACAACTCGCCATTCTCCAGCCGCTCTACCAGCGCTTGCAGATCAGCGAGTGACTGTTCGAAATCCAGTGCAGCTTTCTTGCGGGCCATGAGGGCATTTCCGGTAGAGGTTAAACCGCGCGACACTAGCAGAGCGATGGCGTCTGGGCAAATTGCGGCGACGGAGCCGCGCTCTTAAAGCGGCTGCCGGGGTCACTCTGCCGCGAATCCGTTGCGCAGGTCTGCGATCAGGTCTTCCGGGCTTTCCAGGCCGACCTGCAGCCGCAGCATCGGCCCTGCACCGCGCTCGGGACCGTGTTGTTCCACTTCCGTGATCAGGCTTTCAAAACCACCCCAGGAATAGCCGATGCCGAACAGTTTCAACGCGCCGGTAAAGCGATCCAGCACCTGCCGGTCAGCGGTGTTGAATTCGAAACTGAGCAAGCCGTTGCAGCCATGGAAATCGCGCTTCCAGATCGCGTGGCCTGGATCGTCCGGCAAAGCGGGATAGAGCACGCGGGCAACCTGAGGCTGGGCCTGCAGCCATTGTGCGATCTGCAGCGCATGGCGCTCATGCATGGCCATGCGCGCCGCCAGGCTGCGGGCACCACGCAGCACCAGATAGGCATCGTCGGGGCTGACGGTATTGCCCACGGCGGTGTTCATGGTTTTCAGGGTATGCCAATGCGCTTCGGTGGTGCTGACGCTGCCCATCATGACGTCGGAATGGCCGGCCACGTACTTGGTCAGGGCCATCAGCGAAATGTCCGCGCCCAGCGCCAGCGGCTTGTACAGCACCCCCGAGCCCCAGGAGTTATCCACAGCCAGCAGCAGATTCCTTGCTTTGCACAGCTGCGACAGAGCGGGCAGGTCACACATGTCGAATGTCAGCGAGCCGGGCACCTCGGCATAGATCATCCGGGTGTTGGCCTTGATCAGCGATTCCACGTTACTGCCGTCGGCCGCGTAGAAGTCGAACTGGATGTCGAAGGCGGTCAGCATGGTTTTCGCCAGCCGTCGAACAGGGCCATAGACCGATTCGGTGATCAGGACATGATCGCCTGGGCGCAGAAACGATTGAAACATCTGTGCCACTGCGGCCAGCCCGGTCGGGTACAGGCAGGTGCCGTGTGCGCCTTCGAGCTCGGAGATCAGGTCCTGCAAGGCAAACGCAGTCGGGTTGCCGTTGGCGCCGTAAGTCAACGAGCGCTCCGGCCCCGTGGTGCGAATTTCCGCCTGCCGCAAGCTTTCCAGACTGTCGAACAGCACCGTACTGAGGCGCACGACGGGTGGGTTGACCGCAATCCCGGGCCCGCTGCCGGCGCTGCGGCCGCGTTGCGACAGGGCGGTGTGGGCACGAGGGTCTTTGTCTTGCGGCATTGGAGGCTCCGGGTGGAAAAGGCTTGCAGGCTGCGGCTCAGGTACCCGCAAGCGTAATGCATCGTGCGCCTGGCAGGTATCACTGATCGTTCAACACAGCGCTCGCGTAGAACTCATGCAGTTTCGCTTCGGCGTGCCCCGGTGGCAGTTCCAGAAACTCCACCATGTAGGCATCACGGAATATATCCAGTGCGGCCGGCCGGGTTTCCTTGAGCATCGCCGAGGCTTTGGCTGGCTGGGTGACAGTGCGCTCGAATAGAGCGTTCTTGAATTGGCGCTCAAGTTCGCGACTGGACCACTTTTCCCTGATTGCCATACGCAGATAAAACTCACGCTCTTCGGGGCGCTTGCTTTGACTGAAGATGATCAGGTGATGGGTCCAAGGCAATTGTGTCAGCACCGCTGACACTACCTCATCGTCGCGATAGACTCTGTCCGCGAAGGACTTGACGTGTGCCTTATTTATCCAGATCGGACGCCTGATGCCGCTCCGGAACCTGATCGACTTCTTCGCCCCAGGTGCGATTGACCTTCTGGCCTTTGATCACCGCCGGGCGTGCGGCGATTTCTTCTGTCCAGCGAATCAGGTGCGGGTATTCGTGTACCGAGAGGAATTCGGCAGCCGAGTACACCTTGTTCTGCACCAGTGCGCCATACCATGGCCAGACCGCGATATCGGCAATCGTGTAGGTGTCGCCGGCCAGGTAGCGGTGCTCGCCCAGGCGACGGTTCAGCACATCGAGTTGGCGCTTGGCCTCCATCGCGAACCGATTGATGGGGTATTCGAGTTTCTCCGGCGCGTAGGCATAGAAATGCCCGAAACCGCCGCCCAGATACGGCGCAGCGCCCATCTGCCAGAACAGCCAGTTCAGCGTTTCGGTTCGGCCTGCCGGGTCGGCGGGCAGGAAGCTGGAAAACTTTTCGGCCAGGTACAGCAGGATAGAGCCGGACTCGAATACCCGAACAGGTGTTTCATGGCTTCGATCCAGCAATGCCGGGATCTTGGAATTGGGATTGATCTCGACAAAACCGCTGGAGAACTGATCGCCCTCGGAGATACGGATCAGCCAGGCATCGTATTCCGCACCGCTGTGCCCGAGCGCCAGCAGCTCTTCGAGCATGATCGTGACTTTCACACCGTTGGGGGTGGCCAGTGAATAAAGCTGCAGCGGGTGCTTGCCGACCGGCAGCGCCTTGTCGTGTGTGGGGCCGGCGACGGGCCGGTTGATGCTGGCGAACGTGCCGCCCGCTTTTGTTTCCTGCTGCCAGACCTTCGGCGGGGTGTAGAACGTTTGGGTCATGAGGAGCCTCGCTTGTTCAAGGGTGTTCGCTGGACCGGTCGTGTTGCAAAGGACCATAGACGTTATAGATCAACGTACGGGCTGGGAAGTGCCTTGCGATCGTGAACGAGTGTAGCGAGGCAGCGAGTGGCCCATTTCGCTACCTTTGGGAGTTTGTGGAATATTCCTACGGCAACTAAGGCGTCGTCCTATAGCTGTAGCCAGGTAAAAGAAGAGAATATGTGTTCGCAGCACGAGGATCATAAGGTTATCCATTCATGGTCCTGGTTGTCAAAGTTGCTCTCTCTGATTTTCCCATTAATAGCTGGATACCGTATGCCGTCTTTTTGCAGCCCTGGCGTGATGAAGTGGCGCGACCTGATCATTAATCTTGTCATCAAGGAAATAAAAATCCGCTACATGGGCGCAACATTGGGCTTTATCTGGTCATTGGGCAATCCGCTGGTTGTCACGCTCACGTATTACACGGTGTTCACGTATATTCTGCCCAGTAGTCAGGACCGCTTTGCGCTGCACCTGGTGACAGGTATCGTCCACTGGATGCTTCTGGCACAAATTGTTTCGCAAAGCGGAGAGTGGCTGATCAATAACGGCAACCTCATTCGAAAGTTGCGGTTTCCCCGTCTGTTGCTACCCATTTCCGGGGCGCTGGCAATCGTTGTTTTCTGGGCCGGCTGCATGCTCGTCTATGCATCATTATTTGCCGTGCTCGGCGGCGTCTTTTCGCGTGCGCTGTTGTTTTATCCGATTGTGCTGATCGCGTTCATGGCGTTGATCATGGGCGTTGGTCTGGCACTCAGTGTCATCCAGGTCACCGTACGGGATGCCAAGCACTTCATCGACGTGTTTCTACCCTTGTTGTTCTGGCTCACGCCCATTGTATGGGTGAGCTCATCGCTGCCCGTCGGTATCGCCAACATTGCGGCCTATAACCCGATAGGTCTGTACTTCAACAGCTTTACCAGCATTCTGCATGCCGGAGTCGTTCCAGAGCCCCGTGATCTGCTGCTGTGCGTGTTCATGGGCGCCGCGTCGCTGCTGGTGGGGTTGTTCATGTTCAGGAAGGTGGACAGCGTGGTGGAGTATTTATGAGTCGCGTCGTCATCAAGGCAGAAAACCTCACCAAACAGTTTGTTCTGCGCCACAACAGGGGCGGTTTGAAGAAGAAGTTTCTCGGGCTGTTTGACGCTCGATATCGTGAACGTGCCGAAACATTCACGGCAGTCAGCGATGTATCGTTCACCTTGCACAAAGGCGAGTCGCTTGCACTGGTGGGGCATAACGGTTCAGGTAAAAGTACCTTGTTGCAACTGGTTTCACGCATTCTTGTGCCGACCAGTGGGCGTCTGACCAGCGTGGGCCGGGTAGCACCGCTAATCGAAATAGGGGTGGGTTTTCACCCTGAACTGACCGGCGAGGAAAATATCTACCTCAATGCCAGTCTGTTTGGATTGAGTAACAAGGAAGTGCGTTCGCGCTTCAATGAAATTGTCGATTTTTCCGGGTTGGGAAACTTCATCGATACACCGGTAAAGAACTATTCGTCTGGCATGTACATGAGGCTGGGTTTTTCAGTCGCCGTTCATGTCGAGCCTCAGACATTACTGGCTGACGAAGTACTGGCGGTAGGTGACGAAGAGTTCAAGCGCAAATGCCACGAACGAATTCGAATAATGCAGGATGACGGGATGGCCTTGATTCTTGTTACCCACGAAATAGACGAAGGCAAGAAGTTTTGCCAGCGTTATTTAACGCTTGAGCGCGGCCGGATGACCGAGCACGGTTATTACTGATTCACTGCTTCGCGATGCCCTGCGTCCTGCCAACTGAGCAATAACTCAATTCATAAAGGGATTTCCATGTTGCAAATTATCGTTCCGATGGCCGGGGCCGGGAGTCGCTTTGCGGTTGCGGGCTACACCGATCCCAAACCGTTGATCCCTGTACATGGTGTACCGATGATCAAGGTCGTGATCGACAACCTGACGCCGGAGTGCCCGCACAGATTCATCTTTATCTGTCAGGCGGAACAGGTCGCATGCTATGGGCTGAGGCAAAAACTGAAGGCCTGGGCGCCCGGCTGCGAGATTGTCGAACTCGGCGGGCTGACCGGGGGCGCTGCGTGCTCGGTGTACGCCGCGAGGCACCTGCTCGACGACAGCCAGCAAGTGATGATCGCCAACAGCGACCAGTACGTCGATGTGGATATAAACGCCTATCTGCAGGCAATGAACGAGAGCGATGCAGAGGGTTTGATCATGACCATGAAAGCCAACGATCCGAAATGGTCTTTCGTGGGCTTCGGTGCAGCAGGCCTGATCGACCGTGTGGTGGAAAAAGAGGTTATCTCTGACGAGGCCACTGTCGGCATCTATAACTTTCGCCGCGCAGGTCAACTGATATCGGCCATCGAGGCGATGGTCGCGAAAGATCTTCGCGTCAATGGCGAGTTCTATGTCGCACCGGTTTACAACGAGCTCATCGGGCAGGGCGCCAGGGTCATTCATTACAGCATTGGTGCAGAAGGTCATGGCATGTATGGCCTGGGCATCCCGGCAGACCTCAACCAGTTCCTGTCGTTGCCGCTGAGCAGGCAGGCAGCCTCGGGAAAAGAGGCCTGAGATGCAGATCATCAGCCATCGCGGCTATTGGCTGCAAAAGCCGGAGCGCAATCTGCCCGAAGCTTTTCATCGATCATTCGACCTTGGCTTCGGCACCGAAACCGATGTCCGTGATGTGGCGGGCCAACTGGTCATTTCCCACGACATGCCCGCGGGCGGCGAGCTGACGCTGGATGGCCTGCTCGACATCATGGCGGGCCGCAACCTGCCTCTGGCCATCAACGTCAAGGCGGATGGCCTGGCACAGGCTCTCGCTGCAACCTTCGCCCGTTACGGCCATACCAACTGGTTCACCTTCGATATGGCGGTGCCGGACATGCGCAGTTACCTCAACGCCAACCTCACCACTTACACCCGTCTCAGCGATGTTGAGCCGTCGCCAGCCTGGCTCGAACAGGCAGCCGGCGTCTGGCTTGACGGTTTTGAGGGTGAGTGGTTCTCCAACCAGGTCATTGGCGATCTTCTTTCCCTGGGCAAGCGAATTTGTGTGGTGTCACCCGAATTGCACGGGCGTGGTCATGACGCCCTGTGGCAGCAATTGCTCGAGTTCAGGTCGCAGGACCGTTTGACGCTGTGCACTGATCTTCCCGCAGACGCAGCCACTTTCTTCACGTGAGGCAATCATGATCAAGGCAGTGATTTTCGATATGGACGGTGTCCTTATCGACGCCAAAGAATGGCATTACGACGCACTGAACAAAGCGCTCAGCCTGTTCGGTTACAACATCAGTCGCCACGAACACCTCACCGCCTACGACGGTCTGCCCACCTCGCGCAAACTCGACATGCTGAGTGTCGAACGCGACCTGCCGGTTGCCTTGCACGCCTTCATCAACGAGATGAAGCAGCAGTACACCATGGAGATCGTTTACGCCCAGTGCAAACCGACCTTTGTGCATCAGTACGCGTTGTCGTCACTGAAAACGCTGGGTTACAAGCTGGCAGTGGCGTCCAACTCCATCCGCAACACCGTGGAGGTCATGATGAACAGGGCAGATCTCGACCAATACCTCGATCTGCGCCTCTCCAATGAAGACGTCAGGCATGCCAAGCCAGCGCCGGACATTTATACCAAGGCCATCAGCCAACTGGGTCTTCGGCCTGAAGAATGCCTCATCGTCGAGGACAACGAGAATGGCATCAAGGCCGCCAGAGACTCAGGCGCACATGTTCTGGTCGTGGCTGAAACCTGCGACGTAAACCTCAATAACATTCTTGGCAAAGTCGAACAGATCAACTTCGACAAGGCGGCTGTCCTGTGAGCGCGTTGAATATCATCCTTCTGACCGGCAGGCAGTCAGAGGCGCTGCACGATGAGGGCGAGTACCCGCACTACCTGTGCGAATACAACGGCAAGCCACTGATTCATACACTGATAGACAACTGTGCGGTACTTCAGCCGCGCAGGATGATCTGCACATTCTCGAACCACGATATCGCCCGGCTGCACCTTCGCAGCATGCTCCCGCAGATGCACCCGTCGGCCAGTGTTCTAGCGGTTCACAACGTCACCCGGGGCGCGGCGTGCACGGCGCTTCTGGCGAGCGAAGAAATCGACAACGATGACGAATTGCTGATTCTCAGTGTCAGCGACTTCCTGGATATCGAGCTGCAGGATGTAGTGCGCACGTTTCGGCAAAGCCATGAGGATGCCGGAGTGGTCATCTTCAATTCTCTGCACCCTCGTTATTCATTCGCGCGCCTGGATAGCGACTGCCGGGTTATAGAAGCTGCCGAAAAAAATCCGATCAGCTCAAACGCCATTGCAGGTGTGTACTGGTTCAAGTCCGGCTCGCTGTTCGTATCGGCGGCCAAGGAGATGATTCGCAAGGACGCCAGGGTCAACGACAATTTCTACATAGCTCCCGCCCTCAATGAGCTGGTGCTGTTGCAGAAGAGGATCGGCGCCTACCGGATCGAACCCAATCAGTACCGGCCACTGAAAACCGACAGTCAGCTCCACGCTTTCGAAGCAGGAGAAATGCGATGAAAACGGCCAGACTGGAAGACATGGTCAAAGGCTGGTTCGTGGGCGGATTCGAACCTGCAGTTTTCAGTACCGAGTCCTGTGAGGTCGGGGTCAAGACCTACAAGGCAGGTGAAAAGGAAGCGGCTCATTACCACAAGGTCGCCACCGAAATAACCTTGCTCATTGCCGGGTCGGTCAACATGCGCGATCAGGTCTGGCATGCCGGCGACATCATCGTTCTGGAACCGGGCGACATCACGGCGTTCGAAGCGCTCACCGATGCGACCACCGTTGTCGTGAAGGTGCCGGGTGCGCTTGCTGACAAGTACGTCGTCTGACCATGAAAACGACCCATCTGCAGCATCACCCAAGCCTCGGTTACATAGCGGCTGGCAGTCTGCGCAGCCTCCCGGTAGGGCTACTGCTGCCCCATGAGTGTTCCAGCTTCATCTCGTTCCGCGCGCATCCGTTTCGCAAGCCTGAGCGGGTGATCAGGAAACTGCATGCCGCACAGCGTCCGTTGTGTCTGTATGGGTCGGGTAGCTACTGTTTTTATGGTGTCCAGAGTGATTCACCGCTGGCACCCCTGCTGCTGTGGGACGGTGCGCACTTTCTGAATGTTGGCGAAAAAATAACGGTCATCGAAGACACGCCTATCGAGTGTTATCTGGATCGTGATTACTTCGCGGGATCGCTCAAGGTCATTGCGCGTTCGGCCAACTCGGTCACTTACAAGAAAGTATCCAGGCTGACTGCGGAATCTAACGACGATCTCGACAGCTGGACCTTCGGCATCCCTGTCGGTCCAGGCGACGCCACCGTTCTCAATGCCGTCGTGAAGCGCATTCTGGAAATTGACATCCCGCACAAGGAGATACTGCTGTGCGGCACGCCGGGAAGTAACTTCGCCTATTTCGACAAAGTCCGCATCGTGGGTGAGGACATCACTGCCCCGCCTGTGCAGATCTGCAAGAAGAAAAACCGTCTCGCGCTGGAGGCCAGACACAGCAATCTGGTGATCCTGCATGATCGCGTTTTTTTGCCAAAACATTTCGGGGAAGTTGTCCGCCGCTTTGGTCCGCGCTATCCATTGATGACCTTGCAAAGCATGTTCTTCGATAACCGAATCAGCATGCACCCGCGTCGCTACTCGGATTACGGCATGGCCATGGACGAGGTCGCTCAGGGTCTGCTGGGGCTGCACCGCACCAGCGGTAATGCTCAGTCCATTGCGCCGTCAATATTCCCGGACGTCGACCGGACCGGGTTCTGTTTCGCCAGCCCGATGCGCTACAACAGCGACGCCAGCTACCCGACAGGCAGCCTCTACATTTGTCGCAAGGATGTCTGGAATGCCTGCCCGCTGGACGAGTCCCTGCACTGGGTGGAATACGAAGACATCGAGCATGCACTACGCGCATCCCGGGCAGGTATTCCAAACCGTATCAATCCCTTTGGTATCACTCAGTCGGTGACCTCCCGGGCGCTGCTGGGTGGCAAGGGCTCAGTCGAATCGGCTAACGGGCGCCTTGAGGTGTCCGGGCCTTGCTATGTGTCCCTGCTTCAAAAGAAACCTCTTTTCAATCTGTCTGCCGAGGCCGCATTGGCCAGACTGCAACAGTTCGGGGACAAATACCTGGCCAATCCATCGGCGGTTGTCATTCCTACCGGTCTTGATCGCATCTCTGTTCGAGCCTGGGTCGAACTGATCGATCGCGTGGCCCAGCAGTCCAGCTTCAGAAATGATATCGACGCAGTCAGAGAATTTCTCGCCGACTTCGAGAGGCTCATGCTGTTCGACCAATTGACAGAAACCCGTCAGGAGTTTCTGGTCAATCGCTTCCTCACAGACCCTGTGCTGGCCAAACAGACACTGATCACGCAAAGCTGTGAGGTGCGCAATATGTTGCGTCAACGCAGTACGCAGACCTGGTTCGTCCGCCAGCAGGATGACTACTTTCACCACAATCTTCTTTCGCTCCCCGGCATTCTGATTTCTGCGATTCGTGTGTACAGAAATAACGGGAAAATCTTCTATTTTGAAAGCCTGTGGGCTGCCGTGAGGGCGGTCTACAACTCCACACCTTTCAAGTCCTACATCCAGGGGGCGAAGTGAAGGTATTCGTCGTTTCTCATCTGAGCCCCAGCCCCTCCAGTCATCAGTTGATCTGTCAGCTGGCGCACATTCAGCACGAGCACAGAAAGACCGTTCCCGTGCTTGTGATTGATGACCGCTACAACCTGAGCGAACTGCCCGTCAGCGATCTACCGACGGAACACGCCCTGTTCAGCCTAGAGGATTTTCTTCACGACAATGGTCTGAGCGGCATTGTGGCGAACAGAATTGCCCAGCACATGGATAAAGTCGAAAGCGACTGGGTGCTGATTGATTTTGGCCAGCATGACTCGGCTACCTGCATGGACTTCATCCAGAAAATTGCTCGTTACAACTATCTGAGCGCCAGGCTGCGAAAGCGAAACCTCGTGATCATGGTGCCCTCCATGCATCTGGGCATTTATTCGCGAACCCTCAATGCGTCGTTCAACAATTTGCCGGCAAGCACAACCGCCTCAGCCCGTTCCGTTCAGATTAGAAGGTTATTGATGGTCACTCGTCTTGAGCGAGTACTGATAAGTCTTCCATTGCTGGCAGGCATTCTGCGTCGAATACGGCGTGTTGCTCTGCGCGTCTTTCGGCGTGTTGCAAGATCCCATTGACCGATCTGCCGCTAGCCGTCGGTAGCAGGCGCTTCTCATTACAAGGTTAAACACATGCCTCATCTTGTGGCCGTCGATTCCAGAAAAATCAGCGTGGTTATTCAGGGCCCCCTGTATCGCAACCTGAGTTCCAAACGAAACATCTTCGCCTGCATCGCGTCGATCCGGACGCACCTGCCACAGGCCGAAATCATCGTTTCGACCTGGCGTCATGAAGATACGTCCGGTGTGAAGGCGGACCAGATCGTCATGTCGGATGATCCGGGTGCCTTCGTCGATGACGCCGGAAATCAGATCAACATCAATCGCATGCTGCGATCGACGTTATGCGGTATTCAGAGCGCTTCAAGACCCTATGTCATGAAAATGCGCGCCGATCACAACCTGACCAGCGCTGCACTGGCCGTCATAGGCCAGTCTGATGATACCGAGCCGGGCGAGACACAACTGTTCGACACGCCCATCACCACCACGACGCTTTATATTCGCGACCCTGAACGGTTGCCGATGTTGTTCCACATATCGGATCTCGTTCAATTCGGCACGCGCGACGCGATGCTCGCCATGTGGGAGCAACCCCTGTTCGAAAGGGAAGCGCTGTTCAACGACAGGCCGTCTCGGAACCCGTTTGGCAACTTCATTGGCTACACATCCGCGCGCCTGGTGAGCGAGCAGGCACTGATGCTGGGTGTCATGCACAGGAAGGGCATCGACGCCCGGCTCGCACGACCCTGCGAAGTAGGGCTGAGCAACCTGAAATTATGGGACAACGTCTTGAGACGCAACTTCAGAGTCCTCAACCACTGCGAGGCTGGCGTCGACTTCCCGGAACGCTTTCTGATCAGCCGCCGCGTATTGACGACGCTCTACAGGGCCTCTGCGATAGAGCAATTGCAGAGGCTCGACCCGAAGGGCTACAGGCTGAGGATCGCGCGCATCTGGCTCAATCAATACCTGCTGACATGCCTGCGCCCCGGCTGGTGGGTGTCCTTTGCGACCATCGTACTGTTCAGCACTTCGCCAACCCTTGCCAAGCGCATCCGTTCGTATTGGCGCACGCTGAGGAAGGTCGCGCATGCGGAGTCTTATCGGGTCTAGTCATCTCAACCCCGAGTGCTTCCACGATGTTAACGAAGTGCGACTGTATCGATAATATTTGATGTTATTTCAAGTCGGTTACTTTATCCTCGCCGCGCTCTTCTGTGTGGCCAATCGCCACTTTTTTTGCGGCATGTACTCGCTACGCATGGAAGCGCCCCCAACATAAGGAATGAATCGTGAACGCTGTGATGTTTCGCAAGACCCTTCTCGCAATGGCTATGGCTGCAACTGCTGTTCCGGCTTGTGCTGAAACAGTCGAATTGACCAACGCTGGCTACAAGAGCGAGCGTCAGACCCATACCGGCAATCTCGAAATCAACGGTGCCTATTCGGGCAGTGCAGTTAAAGATGCGATCCAGCTAAGTGGTTCGACTATTGAAAAGGGTCTGATCCTCAACGCGAACATCAGCGGTTCCGGCAACTTTGCCAGTGGGGAAGCAGCCAAAGGTATCAGCCTTGAGGGGGGCAAGATTAACGGCAGCGTCATTAACCGCGGCCTGGTTGACGTTACTGGCCAAGGCGCGACGGCCCTGGATGTCGCCACGAGTCTGAAAGCTTTCGAAAACCATGGCAGCCTCTCCGCTAGCGGCACGGGGTCTCAAGGTCTTCGAATCGACGGGGTCACCTTGATAGGCAATAGTGCGGATCTGATCAATACGGGGACGATCCGCGGCGAGGGCGCTGCTATCGTGATGGGCACTACCAGGTTCGCTATGATCGGCGCTCAACCCTGGTACATAGAACGGGGCGACTTCAATATCTACAACGACGGTTCGATCATTTCCGCTGACAGGGCCATCGACGCCTCTAAAAGCAATCGTCCGGTCGAGCTGATCCTGAGAAAAGGCAGCGTCGTTGTCGGTAACCTGATCGACCTGAGCAATATCGAACTGGAAGGGGATACTTCCTTCACAGGTACTGACAGCCGTACGGATGGCTACAACATTCGCCTCAAGAGCGGCGGATCGGTTTACGTTGGCGGCAGCTCCGACAGTCCTACTACCATGACGTTCGAGTCCGCACACAGCAGCATTAATGGCGATCTGTATGTCGACGGCAACTCGGCGCTCGGCCTGAATCTGAGCAAGGCCACTGATACTAAAACCGCGGTGCTGAAAGTTACCGGCATCACTCAGTTCGAACCGGGAGCGCAAGTAAAGCTCGCGGCCAAGGGTGACGACTTCAGCGCCAACAGCACTGCTTACAAGCTTATCGAAGCAGGCAAGATCGAACTGCTGACCAAGGATGGAAACGCGGTCGATCCTGCCGGCAAACTCGATGTGGTCAGTACCTCGGCGCTGCTTAAAATCGACAGCTATACCGTTGACGGCAAAAACGTGGTGGCTGTGGTCACCGCCAAGGGCAGGGAAGAGGTCGCTCAGGTAGTTGCCGACAACGGCGGTTCAGTTAATGAACAGACCACACTGGTCAACCTGACTGGCGATAGCATCATCAGCAAGCTGAACGACAGCGATGCGTTCAAACAGCTTTTGTTGAATGCTGACGGGGGGCAGCTCGCCAAGCTGGCCTCTCAGCTGTCGCCGGAGATCAACGGCGGGGCCAGAAGCGCCGCTACTACCAGCCAAGGCCTGATCAGCAATGTAACTGGCAGCCGCACCAGCTCGATACGCGGTGCTTCCTCTGGTGAGGGCTTCAAAGATGCAGGTGTCTGGGTCCAGTCGCTTTACAGCGACGCCACTCAAGGCCAGCGTGACGGGATTGCTGGCTATAACGCTTACAGCAGCGGAGTCGCTGTGGGCGCTGACGGCAAACTCAATGACGACCTGACGCTGGGCCTGGCCTACAGCTTCATCAATACCGACGTGAATGGCAAAAGTGGCAACAAAACCGAAGTCGACAGCCATGCATTCACGTTGTATGGCGGCTTCGAGCAGGGCAATTACTTTGTCGATACAAGCCTGACTTACGGCTTCAATGACAATCAGGGCAAACGCAGCATCGCCGGTACACGTGCCAAGGCTGATTATGACAGTGACCTGCTGGGGCTGAATCTGGTGGGGGGTTACACCTATCACGTCAGCCCGCAAGTCCTGGTCGAGCCGCGCGTGGCGGCGCGTTACAGCCAGGTGAATATCGACGGCTATCGCGAGAAGGGTTCGTCGGCTGCGCTGAAGGTCGAAGATCAGCGTTATGAAACCGTTGAGCTGGGCGCAGGCATGCGCGTGGCTGGCAGCTTCCTCTTGGGCGCCGGAACGCTGGAGCCACAGGCCAAGCTGATGGCCTACCATGACTTTGCCGCCGACGAAGCGCAGAGCACGTCCACCTTTTTGCTCGGCAGTACACCGTTTGTAACCAGCGGTGCCAAGGCTGTGCGTGACAGTTACGAAGCGGGTGTCGGTGCCGACTACAAACTGGGTGCAGTTACACTGGGCGTCAACTACGACTACATCGGGAAATCGGACTTCGATGCCGATGTGTTCTCCGCAAAAGTGCGTTACGACTTTTGATGTGGAGTTACCGCCTCGGTCGAAAACGCTTGGGCGGTATCCTTGCCGTTGTGATGGCGCTGCTGTTGAGCGGTGCCATTTCCGGTTGTCAGTCGCCGCGCGCTGATCTACAGCAATTGGCGGAACAGCATGGCCGACGGATGCAGATTCTGTCGGCTCAGCCCCTTCCACTGGCGGCGCTATTACCGCCAGAGACTTTCAGGACGAACCGTCTGCGAGTCTATCTGGAAGGCGACGGTCATGCCTGGGCCACCGCCACTCAACCCAGTCTCGATCCGAGCCCACGTAAGCTGCTCGTGGCGCGGTTGGCAATCAACGACCCCTCTCCCAGCGCCTATCTTGCGCGACCTTGTCAATTCATCATGGGCCCGGCCTGCAACTCTGCACTCTGGACCAGTCGCCGCTTCTCCCAGGAAGTGGTCACCAGCCTCAGCAGCGCGCTGGACCATATGAAACAACGTTACGGTAATAACGAGTTCGAGCTGATTGGTTATTCAGGTGGCGCAACCCTCGCGTTGCTGCTGGCTGGACAACGAAACGACATCACCCGGATCCAGACCATCGCAGGCAATCTCGCCCCGAATCAGTGGACCCAGCTAAAAGGACTTTCGCCTCTCACTGGATCGTTGGACCCACTCGATTACATTCAGCGCCTGGCCTTGATACCCCAGCGCCACTTGTCGGGAGCGCGTGACGAAATGATCCCGACTGAACTGGCAAAGGGTTACACCAGGCAACTGGGCAACGGTGCGTGCAGCCAGCTGATTATCCTCTCGGGACCGAGTCACGAAGACGGGTGGGAAGAGGTCTGGAAGCTGTGGAGAGGGCGGGACGTAGAAGTCTGTCCGTGACAGTCCTGTAACTGACCAGAACGGACTGCGTTGAATCGCTATGAGTCATTCTTTACGCAAGCGCTCATCCAGCAAAGCTTCGCGATTGTTGATCATGGGCGAGCCATCGAGTCCAGCTTGCTGAGCAGCGCATATGGATCGGTCCCGATCCCCCGACAGACATCCATGAACTCAATGACATCGAGCCTGCGCTCGGCATTCTCTGTCTTTGAGACAAACGACTGCGGCCGCCCTAGCCCGACGGCTAATTCTTTTTGCGTCATACCGGCTGCGTTGCGCGCTTTCAGCAAAAGATCAAGCAACGCCTGGTAGCGAGCGTTATGGATGGTTTTCACTTGGCAAACCCTCTAATAGTCCGGTTACCTGAATAAACCTGACTTGGGATTATCCTAAAGTGGGTTTTCGACTGGGACGACCAGAAAAGTGCTGCCAGCGGTTGATTTGGCTGGAGGCTTCTCAAGCGGATGATATCCACTGTCCAGCCGCAAGAAGAAAGCTGTAGGCATTAAAAAGCCGGCTTGTGCACGATGGCGTCGCCATTGCCAAAGCGTTGGGTACAGCCTCAAACGCTGGACGGCGTTATCACGTTATCTGGATAACGGGGCCGTGCTTATCGAGAACAACCACGCAGAGCAGCAGATCTGGCCATGGCCTCTTATTCGCAGGGTCGTTGAGCAGCGGCAAACGTGCGGCGGCGCTGACGAGCCTGATCCAGTCGGCCAAGCTCAATGGGCATGATCGGTATGCGTATTTGAAAGATATGCTGACTCGCCAGCCTACGCAGCGGGCGATTGAAATTGCCGACTTGCTACCTTATAACTGTATAGCATCACGCTGCGTCTCACACCTCATTGATTAAATGTGTAGATCCGGTCCTGATCTACTCAGGGTTAATTTTCCCACTGCAGTCAGGCCTACGAGATATTGATGCCTAATACACTAAATTTTCATCAAATCGATGTGTTCGCTAGCAAGCCACTTGAAGGCAATGCCCTCGCGGTGGTAAGCGACGCAGATGAGCTGACTACCGAACAAATGGCCGCGTTTGCACGTTGGACAAACCTTAGCGAAACTACATTTCTTATGCGTCCTACCAATCCTGACGCAGATTATCGTGTACGTATCTTTACGCCAATGCGTGAGATTCCCTTCGCTGGGCACCCCACCTTAGGCAGCTGTTACGTGTGGCTTGGGGAAAATAGTTTTTCGCAACGTAAGGACGTCGTTCAGGAGTGTGCTGCGGGTTTAGTTCACATCCGATGCGATGGCCCGCGCCTAGTTTTCGCCGCACCACCACTAATACGTGGAGGCGCGGTTGAAGATGATATTTTGCATTGTATTATCAATGGGTTGGGTCTAACACCCGACCGTATCATTGCGAGCCAATGGGCTGACAACGGCCCTGGTTGGGTTGCCGTATTGCTGCGATCACGCGAAGAACTATTGGCAATACATCCAGACTATGCGGTACTCAATGGTTTGAACGTAGGAGCGGTTGCACCTTGGATCGGGCCATATGCAGAGGGAGATATCGAAGTCCGAGCCTTTATTAGCAGTAGGTCTGTCGAAGATCCTGTTACAGGCAGCCTTAATGCCAGCCTTGCTCAATGGCTAATACCAGCGGGCCTAATGCCAAAAAGGTATACCGCCAGCCAAGGTACGGCTTTGGGACGCCGCGGACGAATTGCGGTGGAGCAAGTCGGAGAGATTATCTGGGTTGGAGGGGAGGTGCAAAAGTGCATTAGCGGCCGAGTTTCTTTTTAAAAGAGGATTAAAAAATCGGTTTGTAACCACTTCTGATTATTCGGCTGATAGCTTCCGTACCAAACGAGTAACTGCGCTACATAGCGGAAAACCGACGGAGGTCAGGCAATGATGATCCAATCTGTCCGGCTCCATGTGCATGAACCGTATCGGGGGGGGGCGATTGCTTAGGCAGATACCTAAGGACGGTCCGAAATATGCGTCGATATCTGACGCCCTCTTGGCTTGAGGCTAAAAACCGCTCACTCGATCCGCTAATCGAAGCGTTTTAGCCGTTGATTCATCGATTTACCTTCAAACGATGCCCTTTTTTAAAGGCGTTTTCGAGCATTACAGGCGCACCTCTTCCATCGTCAGTCACCGCTTTCGAGCGATCCGAAGGTTCGATAGGGCAAAAGCCTGGCTTGTTTTGTGTGATGTTCTTCGCCAGGCTAGGAAATCGCACGTTCGTGTAACCGAACTGGCGCTCGACCACCCAAAGGGGCGTTCTACCTTCGCGCGTACTTGGGCTTTCGCGTGTTCAATCTTGCGTCGTACCCGACCGATCAGGCTCTTCTTTCCAAGCTTTTTTGTAATTGCTCTGCCGAGCTGCAATCGACCAGATCATCTGACGATCCTGACGTTCGAGAGGCGTCTCCACGCCGATGTAGCCGGCATCGCCACACACGTAAGTTTCATCGCCAAGCAGCAACGGATCAACTCGAGTCACGTCCGGAACATTCGCAGCTGTTCCCACCATGCTGTGCACCCGCCCTGATTCGGCATCGACGCCGATGTGCGCTTTCATACAGAAGATATACATGTTCCATTTCTTCGTCTATTGCATTTCGAGATCAGGCTTGCCTACGTCGTTCTTGGTTGAACTCGGTGCGTGAATGATCGTCGAATCGACCACTTTGCCTAGGTGTAGAAGCCCACGGTCGCCCAGATAGCCATTGATAACCAGCAGAGTCCCGGCAGCCAGCTCATGCTTGTCAAGCAGACGGCGGAAATTGAGGATGGTCGTTTCGTCACGAATACGCCCCAGGTTCAGGCCGGCAAATTGGCGAAGAATGGCTGTCTCGTATAAGGCCTCATCCATCGCGGGTCGCTGTAGCCGAACCAGTTCCGCATCAGATGACCCCGCAGCATCGCCATCAATGGATAAGGCGGGCGACGACCTTCACCTCTTGGGGGAGTGAGGCTCGATTAGCTTGATTAAGCCATCTCACTGCACCACCTGATCCGCTTCATCAGGCGGCTCGCCAGGCGGTAAGGAATTTTGCCAAATGTGGAAGTGCTTTTCAGCGTTTCCCTAAGCGCCAGGAACGTGCCACAAAAAATGTAAAAAAATGTTGAAGCGAAAATTGAAAACGATTATAACAATTGAAAGATGGAAAAAAGGTGGTCGCAAAAGCTGAGCGCAACACGGCTATTGAACTGAAGCAGGTGAACTGAAGCAGGAGCCGCATGATGTATGCATATTACTTCTGTAATCACTTTAATCGGACACTTAAATCCGAGGCGCTTGCGAGGGCGAATGTTAATTTTATACGAAATGGCGTCCAGCGGTTCCTAGCTATCCACCGACAAGTCCATCACTTTGGGCAAATACTGGCTAGTCTGACCATTGATGTCTTCATTACTGCCACGCTCCCAAGGGCTACCCAGGTTACAAAAGTAAATCGCCAAGCCGGTGTTCTGCTTGATTTCGGCGTGCTTTCCCATGTTCCGGCCTTGGTCATACGTCATGCTTTTACGCACTGCCAATGGCATGTTATGCAGGACTTCACTGAAGTCCTCCACGGCGGGCGTTGCTGTGGCATCGTTAATTTTGAGTATCAGATGGCCACTGGTGCTCTAAACCAGGGTGACCACAGCAGAGCCATTGCCCTAATCACCTTCCCAATTGCGGTGCATCAATCGGTCTCCGATCTGCGGAGGCTGGACTTACATACTGACCATCTCCGGGATATGTCCACGCCCATCAATGCAACTAGAACTTGGCCTGCGAGTATTTTTTTCTTGGCGAAGGCACTGGATCAGTTCGTTACGCAATTCCCCGACAGGCAGCACTTAGATTACGTTGTAGATAGTTTTCGGGCAGAATTAGGCTTCTTCAAAATTCATTTTCATATCATCATAAGGCGCAGCTTGCCTGCGCTTTGCTTCGGAGAAAAGTGCTCTCGAAGCAGGTGGATAACCAGGTCAAAGCGCTCATTGCCTATGACTAGCCTCTTTGTCGGTGGACAAGCGCCCGTCGCCAACAGATAAAAGCTTGAGCTTGATGGGCCTAATAGCCTGCTACGAGAAGATTTCGGCGAAGCTTACGATTGATGGTGGAGGTCTGTGGCGTCCAGGCATAAATGCTATTTCGCGCTGACGAAGTTGCTTGTATTGCCCGACTTGAATGGCTGCACGTTCTTATTAGATGCTGAGTTCTGTGTAAAACATCGTTACACCTTAGCGGAGAGTGCGGTGTCGCACTAAGTTTTTGCGGCCTCCCAGCTTCATCTGATCTTACTGCCAAGCTGTAAACCCAATGCAATCTCAGGAGTGCCGCGGTGGTTGACATTATGAGTGGCAAGGAAAGTATGCATAGCTTATCCTTCACTAATTATAGATTCGCTAAAGTGCTGTCTGGCATATACATGCTAGAGATGATAAACATCTCCATGCTACCCACGATATCTCTATCGATTCAAAAAGATATCGATATTAGCTCTACTATGTTAAGTCTTCTGCTTGTTTGCTACGGCTTGGCAGTACTCATTATCCTTCCCGCATCTAGATTAATAGTTGAAATATTAGGGGACAAAAATGCCTTCCTATTTGCCGCAATTTTAATGACGGTAGGTAGTCTTGGCTCGGCTATCTCGACGACAGATTTCTTAATTATCAGTTGTAGAATTATACAAGGCATAGGCGGTGCATTATTAGTCCCGCAGGGTCGGATAATATTAGCAAAGGTGACGACAAAAGACGAATACCTGACACTGATTTCCAGCTTGGCAGGGCCAGGCATACTTGGGTTGGTAATAGGGCCTATCTTAGGTGGCGCCCTGAGTTACTATTTCAACTGGAGGAGCTGCTTTGTTGTAGTGGCAGGGTCATCTATTATCTTAACTAGCTTGATTTTCATAGTAAAAGGCGTCGACGTAGAGGTCGCAAATGCAAAGAAAGCCAATTGGAAATTTAGATTTATTTATTCAATATATGCAATGGGAATTGGCGCTATATTTTACAGTGCCTATTCCATAAAATCGGTTGGCATTACCAGTGTGAACATATTCTCAGGGGTATTTGCTTGTGTAATGGTTTCAATTTTTTTCCATTGCCAATATAAAGGAATCTCAGCTCTATTTAATTTCACCCTGTTTCGCTTCAGCAATTTGAAAGCGATAATTATCTCCGGCAGCCTTCTCCGGATTGCCATCAGTGGCACTTTGGTTTTGACTACCCTGTCTGTACAGACTGTTGGTAACTTTTCAGCCGCAGTTGCAGGATTAACACTTCTGCCTGCAGCTATTTCCGCATATGCAGCTAAAAAATATGTTAAGAAGATAATCTTAAGATTGGGAACCCGTAATGCGGTATTTACTGGATGCACCACGCTGGGCGTTTGCTTGATATGCTTGGGATGCGCACTACAAGAATTCAACTTGCCGACAGTAGAATTAGTGTTGTTTGCCTATGGATTTGTCTCGTCAATAATGTTTACGATAATGAATACTCATGGCTATAGTGATATACCCAATGAAGAGAAGGGAGATGCCGGTACACTTTTTAATACATTCCTTCAACTATCAATAACGCTAGGGATAAGCTGGGCTCTATTTCTACACGGCCATCTATTGAGCTCGGGCTATTCAGCGCCCCTTAGAGACACATTTGCTGTATTAGCATTAATGGCGATATTATCAGGTATCCTATTTTACAAACAGTTAAAGTCAAATCTACAGGAGTCTAAATTATGCTAAGCAGTACATTGGGTGAATATCCTTATTCGTCTAGGCGAACGGTTGTACACGGAACTAAAGGCATGGTTGCAACATCTAATCCACTCGCAGCCCAAGCTGGCTTGGCAATTCTGCAACAAGGTGGTAATGCAGTTGATGCTGCGATCGCTGCAGCATCTACATTAACCGTAGTCGCCCCTACACGATGTGGTTTAGGCGGAGACCTGATCGCACAGGTCTGTGTTGAAGGTAAGCTCTACACTCTGAATGCAAGTGGTCCAGCGCCTAGTCTGATGGACATATCGTATTTTAAAAAAAGAAATTGCGATCATGTCCCACAATATGGTGTTTTAGCTAGTTGTGTTCCCGGTTTACCAAAAGGATGGGCTGAGCTTCACCGTCGGTTCGGTAAAAGCAGTTACTTTGACCTATTCAGGTCTAGTATAGATTACGCAGCGAACGGATATCCTGTTACATATACCAGCGCTAAAGCGTGGGCTGGAATACATCAAAAATATAAAAATCTGCTTTCAGGAGAAGAGTACTTTCCATGGTTCGATACTTTCGCTCCCAAGGGAAATACTCCAGAGCCTGGGAGCATATTCAAAGTCCGGGATCTTGCGAATACCCTGAAGATAATTGCTGAGTCTTATTCTGAAGATTTCTACAATGGCAAACTGTCACAGATCATATCACGGTTCTATGATGGTTATGGTGGATTGCTCAATGCAGAGGACCTACGAAGTTATCAGCCAGAATGGCAAGAGTCGGTATCAGCTGAATATCGGCAATATCGAGTATGGACCCCGCCTCCGAACAGTCAAGGATTGGTAGCTTTGCATGCACTAAAAATACTTAATGGATATGCAGTCAATACTAACAGCCGAGCAGAATCGATACACTTACAAATCGAGGCGCTCAAGATCGCTCTTAAAGTAGGTGAGATAAGCATATGCGACCCAAGAGTGAATGATGCGAACTACAATCAGATTTTATCGGAAGAAAGTATTAGCGGTGATAGAGAAAAAATTTCAACTTCTTTCGCGGGAGACTTCTCGGCACATATACCTGGTGGTGGGACGGTATATGTGGCTACAGCGGACAGTGATGGCAATATGGTTTCCCTTATGCAAAGCAACTATTGGGGGTTTGGGTCTGGTATTGTAGTACCAGGCACAGGTATAGCCATGAATAGCCGCGCTAGTGCATTTAGCTTACAACCTGAACATAGCAATTCGCTTGCACCTGGTAAGCGCCCATATAATACATTAATGCCTAGCTTTATCTCCGAAGGTGATAGGGTAATAGGGCCGCTCGGCATAATAGGCGCAAAAATGCAGCCTCAAGGCATCGTACAGTTAGCAGTGAATCTAATTGATTATGGCTTGAACCCGCAGTCAGCCCTTGACGCTCCGCGCTGGGAAATTGACGAGCTCGGCCGCTTAAATTTCGAAAAAAGTACAGACCCTGAAATTATTGCTCAACTAACTAAGCTAGGGCATTCGTGCCGTATTAGCGAAAGCCAAGCTCTTTTTGGACGAGGTCAAATAATACATAGGTCATGCGAAGGCGTTTTTACCGGTGGTACAGAATACCGTGCGGATGGAGCAATTTCAGTTTTTTAAACTAAGGTCAAAAAAATGGATACTATTGTTAAGAAGAGAATGTTTATAACAGCTGCAATTACTGGAGCAGTACCTAAGCTTCACTTGCCCAACGACACGGTGTACTTGTCGAATCTGGAGCTTCATAAACTTAATAACCAAGACTCGACAAGGCTTTTAGAGTGTATAAAAGATGAGGGTTGGCAGCTGGAAAAAGCTGGTGGGATGACGTTTGGTGGGCCAGAGGTCGCGCCAAAAAAAATAGCTAAATTAACTATTTCCAACTTAAGCAGCGACGAAGTTTGTGAATTGATCGGTGATCAATTTAAGTCATACACCCAAGACAATATCTCTGTTATAAAGAAAGAGTTTTTAGCGTATGTCGTTATTTCGGGCGCAGCAGATGACTTGATAACTACGCTTACATCGCAGGGGTGGATAGTTGACGATGAAGGGAACTTGAAATGGCTATATAGGAAGAAAAGTGGCTATATTCCACCCAGTCTGGTGCAGCGATTATTTCGCAGTAAACGCTTAATTAAAAACCTTGAAGACATAGGGTGGAAGCTTTGCGACTCAGGTTATTTTAACCCGATGGTAGCACGTTCTCCATACCTGCCGATTGTGCCCCAGATGATCGCATCGGAGGCCATTTTAGCACTCGAGCACGGTGCCGCCGTAGTCCACCTTCATACCAGAAACGTTGCCGGAGGAAGGCTGGTTACAGTTGAGCAGCTTGGGTTTCGGATTACCATCATAGATCAGGATAATCAACCGGAGCTTAACCAATATAAAAAAATCATCCCCCAGATCCATGGTCAGCAGCCACATGCTTTAGTGAACCTATCTACAAGTGTAAGAGGAAATACAGCTGATTCCGAAAGCGTTCACCGCTGGAATATCCTTCATGATTACCAAAAAGTCACAAGGTGGCAGGGTATTGCTTCATTAAGTACAGGAGACGTATTGTTCGCAAATAAAACTGGATATAAAAATTCGAAGGATTTTATTAACAAACAATTGCAGCGCTTTAGAGAGTTAGGGTATACGCCAGAGATAGAGGTGTTCAATAACGAGATATTACAGAATGCGATTTCTTGTTACCGTAGTCAGATAAATAACTCAATATCTAATCCGCTTTTTATGCTGGTAGCTTGTGTGGATCAACTACGATACGACCCTTATACAAAAACTTACTCTGACGATTCTCTAGTGTCACCATATGCTCGGGATGTTTGCATTCAGATAGTTAGAGAAGGAAAAAATACTAAGGAAGCGGTGCAATGCTTAACTAGTTCACTACAGCCGGTAGTGAATAAAATACGAAGTCATTTCCCCAAAGCTTTAATTTCACTATTGTTGCCTGGAGTTTTGCAGCACTTAATCGTGGACACCGCCGTGGCCTTGGAAGTAGATGGCATACGAGTAGGACTTGAGGACTCCTTAATCGTCGCTAGGCGAAATAGCAGATGGAGTCGAGTAAAAGCGATGGGATCGTTTCAACAAGTAGAGTCAGTGGCCGATGAACTGAACCGCAGAGGCCATGAGCTATGGACGCCGCAACAATTAAGAGAAGTACTGATGAGTGGAAATTTCGAGCATTCTTGAATGTTAAAATTTCCAGTTAGAAATCATGCCGCCACTATCGCTCAACGCTACTGTTACGGTAAATAGTCCTATGATTTGGATATGCCGCATGGAGATTAATAGAATTGTACTGTGCCCGCTCGTCGAGCATCACATTCCAAGCGAATAGCTGACGTCTTATGCCGTGCTTCTGATTCCTTCAAAAGCCAGCAACATGATGCGACCCGACGTCAAAGTCGAAAAGGTATACCTCTACCCCAGGCCAGTAGACTTTTGAAAATCCATGATGGCCTGTCTGTGCTGGTGGAATTGGATATTAAAGTTGCCGTGTTCTACCCCCTGCTTTTTTTTCTGAATCACCGCCGTAATCGAGTGAAAATCCTTTACTGTGGGGCATGAACGCTGGCGTCAGACAGCGATGCTGTATTAAATATTAGAGTAGGTCTCCCGGGGCCTTGGATCGCCCCTTTTTTCCTAGGTTTTGTACGAAAAGTCGGTACGGGTAAAATTGCCGCCATGATTAGCTGGACGCCGGCATGGCAAAGCGTTACGAAATCTCCGACGCATCGTGGGAGTTGATCAAGGATTTGGTTTCTCCATAGCAGAAAATGGTTAGGCCACGCAGTGGTGATCGTCTGGTACTTCATGGAATCCTATGGATCTTGTGCTCGGGGGCTGTCTGGCTGTTGGCGCTGATTGAAAACTGACCCACCCCGCCGATTGAAAATTGACCCAGGACGGATCCCAGCAATTGTGGATAAGCTTAGCAGCAGTGTTCCGATTAAAGACGCATCAAGCCCCACCGCATGTATGCATGCAGCAGGGTATTTATGGTGCGGATCAAAATGTCTCATCGTCCTCGATATCATCTCCGTCCTTTCGCTTTCGTTCGCGTGTTTTGATCTTTGTCTGGGCAGCCAATGTGCTGTGTTGCAGGCGGTAAGACTCGTTGCCTGTTTCAACAATATGGCAGTGGTGTGTCAGCCGATCCAGCAGCGCCGTATTCATTTTGGCGTCGCCAAACACACTCGACCATTCCGAGAAGCTGAGGTTGGTGTTGATGACCACGCTGGTGTGTTCGTACAGTTTGGACAGCAGGTGAAATAACAGTGCGCCGCCACTCTGGCTGAAAGGTAAATACCCCAGCTCATCGAGTATCACCAGGTCTGTTCTTAGCAGTCCCTGGGCGATTCGGCCTGCCTTACCATCGTACTTTTCACGCTCCAGCAGATTGACCAGATCCACCGTGGAAAAGAAGCGCACTCGTTTGTTGTGGGCCGTGATTCCGGATACAGCCAAGGCACTGGCCAGGTGTGTTTTCCCTGTTCCAGGGTCGCCGATGAACGCGACATTCTGCGCGGTTTCAGTGAACGCTAAGCTTGATAGATCGCTGACCAGCCGGGCATCAGCGCTGGAAGCGCTGAAGTCAAAGCCAGCTAAGTCACGGTGCTGGGGAGTTTGCCATGTTCATCTGATGATTCACCGAGCGCACCGAGCGCACCGCGCGATCCGCATGTTCCTGCTGAAGCAGATGTTCCAGCAGCCATTTCGATGAAGCCGTCGACGCTGTTCCTTTAGAGACCAGTTCTTCCCAAGCACTGGCCATGCCGTGCAGGCGCAGTTCTTTGAGTTCAGTCATTAGGTCACGCATTGCGATTCTCCTCATCGGTCGTACGGAGCCGGTCGTAGCGTGCTGTATTGGCAACAGGCGCCACCTTCAGTTGTAGGCTGGTTCATACACAGGGAGGTGGTGCGGTGGAGGTCAGGCGGGCAACGACATTGAGGATGTGATCGGCGCTCAGACTTCCCGATTCAAGTACCAGCTCCACCGCCACCAGCACTGGTTCGAGACCGGCGATGGGCACAGCAGCCAGTACCTGCATCATGATTCGATGACCGTTGGTGTGACGCCTCAGTCCGCGTTTGAGAAGCTGTAACGGTTTTGGCAGATCAGCAAATGGAGCGCCATTGCGCAGTGCACCAGGCTTGCGTTCGATGAGTGGGATGTAGTGCTGCCATTCAAAACCGACCTGATCTCGATCAAAGAGGCGCTCGTGACTGGCGATCACCGTTTCGTCGGCAATGACCACGATCCGCGAAGGGTACAAACGGCTGCTGACCCATTGACCCACACGCTCGCAAGGCACCGAATAACGATTGCGCGCCACGCTGATCAGGCAGGTGCTAGAGACACGGACGGTGCGTTCCACGTAGCCATCAAAGGCCGTCGGCATCGGCATCATTTCAGCCTCCTCCAGCTCCAGGACTTCTGCCACCGTCAAACCGTTGTACTGCGGATGTACAAGTTCAGCCCAGAGCGTACGACAGCGTTGGCCGAGCCAGACGTTCAGCTCCTCGAAGGTATGGAACATGCAGTTTTGAGCATCGAGCCAGATTCGTCTGCGGCTGTCCTGCACGTTCTTTTCGACGATGCCTTTCTCCCAGCCAGAGGCCACGTTGCAGAAGTCCGGATCGAACAGATAGTGCGCGCACATCACGGAAAACCGGGCGTTGACCGTGCGGCCTTTGCCTTTGTTGACCTTGTCGACAGCCGTTTTCATGTTGTCGTAGATGCCGCGACGTGGCACGCCACCCAACGCTCCAAACGAACGGGTATGGGTATCAAATAGCATCTCGTGGCCTTGGCTGGGGTACGCAACCAGCCAGAATGCGCGGCTGGCGCACAGCTTCATGTGGGAGACCTGGATACGTCGAAAAAGACCACCGATCAGCAGACCTTCTTCGCTCCAGTCAAATTGAAAGGCCTCACCGAGAGCAAACGTCAGCGGTACAAAAGCGCGTAAAGACTTGCCTTGCTCCCCTCGCCAAGAGCGGACAAACGCCGTGAGCTCGCTGTAGCCGCCGTCGTAACCCTCGGCCTTGATCTGCTCGAAAAGTGCTTTGGCGCTCCTGCGGTTGTGTTTTGGCCGGAACGAATCGGCCTTGAGCGCCTGCTCCAGGGTCTCGTGAAAAGGGCTGAGCTTATTGAAGGTTGCGCACCGTTGGTACGCTGGTTGAGTGGCTTCGGGCGCTCTGACCCATTTACGGATGGTGTTTCTCGACAGCCTGGTACGCTTGGCTATCTGATGCAGCGAGAGCTTGTCGCGGAAATACATCCGCCGGATTTTTCCCAACATTTCCATGCTGATCACCCTGTGTTCTCCTGCTCAAAAAGTACGCAGAGGCAGTTGAACAGCTGACCCAGTTTTCGGTCAGCGGCGACAGATGTGGCCATCTGCAGACGAAAAATGTTCTCCGAACTTATTTGCCACAGAACCACCACAAAGAATTTTTTAGATCGAATAATTATATAAATATACGAAAAAATGCTAAGAAGAGTCGTTCCGTAGCTTAGTCATATCTATTGCCGTTTAACTAACTAGCTGATTTTTTAAGTATTTTATAAGAATCGCCGGAAAAAGATCACGTTATTTTTGGACTAAAGGTTTCAGCATCGTCAGCGCTTGAGAAAAAAAATTGTTGCACGGGACAGATTTTGGTGGATAACTAAACTCAATTTTCATATTTAGAAACACATTTTCTTGTTAGAAAAAGCTCTAAATTGTAGCCTGCGCCCACTTCAACTATCTTCGAAATAAATGAGCTAAAGAAGAGGTTAGTGTTATGAAAATAGAAGGTTCTTTTGTCGCGTTGATTACGCCGTTTGGTGCGGATGGGTCAGTTGATTTTGGAGCCTTCAAGGCGCTTATCGAATGGCAGCAACATCATGGCACACGATTTCTGTTGTTCATGAGTACGACAGGAGAGGTATCGATGCTCTCGCCAGAAGAACGAGAGGATATCGTTATCAATACAATGGCTATGAAGCCCTCGAATATGTTTTTTTTCTACGGGTGCACTGGATCAAACACCGACACAACTATTAAAAATGTAAGCTTTGCAGCCAAAAATGGCGCTGACGGTGGCGTCATATCGGTTCCGCCTTACGTAAGCCCTTCAGTTAATGATGCTGAGCGATATTTCCTCGACGTAGCCGACTCTACGACCTTACCCTTAGGGACGTATAACAACTCTCCAAGACTGGGCACAGATATGCATTGGGAACAATTATTAAGAATATTCGAACATCCCAATTATGTTGTTCACAAAGAAGCAACTGGGCGGGCAGAGCAAATGGCAAGGTTGCTAAGAGCAAAGCCAGATATATCATTGATGTGTGACGACTTAGTTGAGCCCGGCTTACTAATTCACAATATGTCTTTAGGAGGGCAGGGAGTTTTAAGTGCGATTGGTAATCTCATTCCGAAGGAAATTGAGCTGCTGGCTACTCCTTGGCATGATGCACGTCAGTCTGTTATTTTCAAAGAAACCTATTTAGAGATCATGCCTCTGCTGGAGTTTGCATATTCGGCAACTGCGCCAACTGTTACGAAGACAATGATGAACGCGGTAGGACTTCCCGCAGGTAGTTTAAGGAAGCCGTTGCGACCTATTGAACAAGCTCATCTCAATAAGGGTCTAAATATTCTTAAAGGCTTAGGGCTGGACAAGAAATATAAGTTTATGCTTTAGTCTTAAGGTCGCTCTTGAAAAGATTGGAGAAGCGAATATAGATGGTTGGTCAGGCAAAATTTTAAGACTTAAATTTTTGTCTAGGTGTTAAAGTTATGACTGGAAAAATACAGTTTTTATAGTTGTCCGGGTAGCGATTTTTCGGTCTTGGTATATCGGTATCTTAGTTGCTTATCTAAAGGCGAAAAGGTACAAAGTGGAGACGCATAAGCCCTCAGCGAAATCGCTATCAATTCAGGAAGTTGTTTGGCAGGTGGGTTGGTGACGATCAAGGTGTGGTAGATGTGAATGGTTTTGCTATTCTCATCATGATACTTAGTGTTATCTGCGTAGAGTTGCCTTTGAAGATAGAACCTCACGGGCTGGTTTTAAACCTCCTATGAGACTATCAGTCGGATGATCAATGTAGCTTGCTAGGCTGATTTAGCTGGAGATTTTAGTCTTGAGCAGCTTGATTATGATTGTTTTATAAATTGCAATTATACTTCTAGTCGGTTGAGCTGGAAGTTATAGGGCTTCTGTTCTGGCGATGCTCTTGTTGTTAGCCTTCGTATGTTTTATGTTCGTGGATAGGTTTAAGGCTTATACACTTTTTGGCACATTGATTTGGATATTAATTATGTCGATTTTTGAATGTGCGCTGACGCATATTGACTATTATTCGGCGCGATTGGAAATCGCTATTTTATAAGGAAGCTAGCGATGGGTTTTGGTGTGTGGCGGCGGTATTAATAATGCGATGGCACCACTCGCCTCATTAATGTCACGCTGATTGGTATGCTGAGGGCTTGATCTTCATCTGGTATCTAGCTAGCCGAAAACTTTTGAATGCAAGGTTTCTTCTTGCAGACGTGAGGCTCATGAATGAAAAGTACTTTTTTAGTAGTTGGGTATAACGGTTCAAGAGTATACGACATTATGAATCTTCGTAAGCTGTGTGCTTCCCGATATTCAGCGACGCTTACGTTAATTACAAAACACGCACAGCCTGCAGATTATGAAGCTGCGGACGCGGTACTGGTCTGTCCGCTCGAGAGCGATGCTATCGAAGCCTCGTTCGAGTATGTAGTTAGGGAAATAAGCAATAAAGACTTGAAGGTGGTTGGTGTACTGCCATTTTCCGATTTTGGCATATTACTAGGTGCTCATCTTTCGAAATATTATCAGTTACCAGGGATATTGCCGGATGAAGCACCACCAGGGCTGGATAAGCGCGCTTATCGCGACTTGGAGGGGGCTGATTCTGCTCGCCCGGCTACGCACAACCCCATATACAGCGTGCAAGTTAACACTCTTGAACATTTCAGGGAAGTCGTGGCACTACTCGCCGGCCGTGCATTTGTAAAGCCAGCTAACTTTGGCAATAGTCATGGATGTATTGCATTATATCATCTTGATGAGTGTGCTCCCGCTTGGGAAAAGCTGAGCGCTTTTCATGACGGAGGTGTTCTTGTCGAAGAGCTCATAACCGGTGCAAAAGAATTCAGCTGGGATTTTGTTGCTGGTTACTCTTGGATCACTGAAAAAGAAACAACACAGGATTCATTTCGCGCCGAGATACAGCAAATTGTTCCTGCTAAGCTATCTGATCAGGAATACCGATTAATTAATGATGCCGGTCACTATATGCGTAAACTTGTGTCCAGCAATAACGGAGCGTACCATAACGAGATCTTCCTTCGAGCCGACTCAACATCTACGGTAGAAACCAATATGCGTCCAGCGGGAATGCATATTTGGGATTTGGCAATCTTGTCATTCAAGTCCTTTGAACCGTGGCATCTTTGGCTTGCGTGGGCAATCGATGGTGAGATTATCTCAGGCACTCCGGAGCGTAAGTCATATAGCGGAATTAGGATGATTCGTGCGCCTTCATCAGGCGTGCTAAATTTTCTTCCAGATGTTGACCTAATAGCCTCTGAATTGAATATAAAATTCGTGAGTGTCAAGTTTACCAGGACCTTGGGCGCGAGCGTTACGACGCAGATCATAGATAACTCTTCGTTTATTGGGGAGCTAATTATTAAGGATGAGGATTGCGACACGCTTCGGACAAATCTTTTGTTGCTAACAGAAGCAATCGAGCGCAACGTTGTCGTTGCCTAATTAAGTGATAGCCGCATCGAGCCAGTGTCCCTCAGTATAGGGTACATATGGTTTTCCAGACTTTTCATGGGTTGCCGTGAAAATAATGAGGGTTATTAGCATGACAATAAGGATGGCGCTCACACCCCAAATGGCCGAATACGAGCAAAAGTTTACAGATAGTGGTGAGGTTCGATGGCTGCCCTATCTAATGTACTTCCATCCGAGTAATCACTATTCACCAGTCATAAATACAGACAAGATAGGGTTTCGTTATTCCGTTGCTCAGGGCACTCGATATTCGGTAGCTAATGCCAAAGAACATGGTCAAGCTGTGCGTTTATTAGCGGGAAGTTCGACAGTATTCGGCATTGGTGCTAGCAATGATAGTTGTACACTGTCGTCCTGTTTGACAAAAAATGACGTGCGAAAGGAGCGTTGGCTCAATTTTGGCGGTCGTAGCTTTAACTCAACTCAAGAGTTGATGCTGCTAGTCCTTAATCGGCACTACCTGCCAAAGGTAGATGAGATCGTGCTGTTTTCCGGGTTTAATAATCTTGGCCTTGCACGTCAGCCCCAGGAATACGTTGGTGAACATGGTGCTTTCTTCAACTGTAATCAATTTTTCGATGCCTTGATGCCTAAGCGATCAGCGCGCAGTTTGTGGGGGCTGACAGACCTCTTCGGAAATGGTCGGGAGCCCGAGGCGTATACCATACCTTCTATACAGGAACAAATCGACTACGCTGCCGACCTTACGTTGCAGCACTTAGATATCTGGCGTGCCTTGGCCAAAGATTTGGGTGCAAAGTTGACTTTTATACTTCAGCCCTTGGCAGGCTGGGTGCGACAAACCGGATGCCGTCAAGAGGAGGAATTGTTCGCTGAACTCGATAAGCTCGGAAATTTCACTGAAGTATATGGCGACATCCTGCAAACCTCAGTACGCGAGTCCTACGCCCAGCGTTTGAAGGAAGGTGCGCAAAATATGGGGGTGGGGTTTGTTGATATCACTCCGCTACTGGCCGAGTCCTTGGGACCGCAAGACTGGCAGTTCGTCGACCGCATCCACTTCACCGATGCTGGGAACGATCTGGTTTCAAAAATTATCCTTGATGTAACTCGCTAAGCTAAGAGGTATTGTACATGAAATCCATCAAAAAGTTTTTTCAACGCCTTTTTAGAAAGAGGAATAAGAAGAAGCCGGACTCATCTATCTATCCAATGTTCTAACGCGCCGCTCGCAAGGTATTATTTATGGATGACCCCGTTCCAGCTCGAATGCCCGCCCCCCATAATTGGCGTGCGCTCTACCGTTTGGCGCTCAATCCTGAATGTTTCTTGGAATCAGATTATCTCGACAATATTCTGAGTGGCTGCGAGTTGACACCATTGTACCAGTTGTCCCAGCAGATCGACGCATGGAAGCAGGCTCAGACCAAGGCTTATGCTCGTGCTGCAGCTACTGCCGTCGAAACGAACAGCGCATGCGCGTTTGCCCAGGCCTTGGCCGTCTACTCAGCACCAATGGCGTCGATACTGGGGTGCTGGCTGCAGGGCATGAGTGCGCCCGGTGTGTTTGAAGACCCCGCGCAACTGAGACTGATGCAACTGCTTGCTCACGACGTAGGCGTGGGATACCCGAACGCTTCCCGTGCTCATCACTTCAACACGTTGCTGAGCCAGTTGCAACTTAACGCTTATGCACTGGCCCCGGCGCAGTTGGCTACGCTGCCGGACCTACTAGATGACGCTTTTGAATTGCCTGCGCTTTTACTCGCCCTTAGTCGGCGCAGTGAAACATTTGGAGATGAGCTCTGTGGCGTTGATTGGGCCCTACGTACAGTAGGTTTGTTTCCGGGCTGGGCGGTGATGGGGCAGCTCGAAGGGATAGCGCTTGATGTTCAAAGACTGGACCTCAGCGAAGCCTTCAAAGGCCTTGCATCAGCATCGTTGTGTCATATCAGCCAGTGGATTACCCAGCAAGTCGCTGAGCAAGGTGAAGAGCGCCTGGTCCGTCTCCTACGCGGCGCCAACTGGTTGCTCGGTGCGTTACAGCGTTGGAATGCCCGGCTTTATAATGCATCGCTGACCACCACCTCGCCCCAAAAGGCGATCGCTCACTTGATACAACGCATGGCTAGGGTCGGCGCGGTGTATCACCGGCATTATCTGATGGAAGGACGCAGCTTGGCGCTGTGGTTCGAGGAGGCGCAGCACGACCCGCTACCATTTCTGGATGCGCTATCACGTAGCCCCCTTATTGTGCCGGGGAATTCGAAACAAAGCCCTCTGGTAAATAGCTTGGTTGCGCCCACTGGGCGCATGTTCCGCATTTTCAGTGAAATGGACTTGAGCGTGATTCGCCAATGGATTGATTGGTTACCAAGGGCTTGCGACGATCAGCTAATGAAGCGGCGAGTCGACGGTCCGCCCAATACGAGTCCACAGGACATAGGCACTGACGCGGACATGGGGCACTGGCCCCATAACCTGCGCGAGGCCTATTTTGTTTTGCAGGGACGTGCGTTGCAGCCTGTCACGTTGAAATTCGCCCGCAGGTATGTGTATCGCTGGCTGGCGCGGTCGCGACAGTCGCTGAAAACCTCTGAGCGTCAACTGCCCGAGCGCTGGGGCACCAGTGTCCTGCGAGCCTGGTTGCTGGATAAGCATGATCAGAACGGCCGGCAGTTCGATAGCAGAGATCCGGCGCAAATGCCGAACAGAGAAGAGATCATTAATTCAACCCTACAACTGGCACCGTTGACACTTATCGATGGTGCGTGGCTGCAGGGTTTCACCGACATTGGGTTGGCGTCCTCTCACGTCGGCTACACTTTGTTTCAGACTTATTGGGATGAGTTGGGCAACGGTGACGCTGCGCTCAATCATCCGAAAATCTACCGCGATGGCTTGCGCGAGATGGGCTTCGAGTTGGCACCAACCGGCAGTCGTGAATTTGCCCAAGATGTGCGCCTTGACGAGGATTCCTTTCGCCTGCCGGTATACTGGCTGTGCTTGGGGAAACTGCCGGTAACTTTTATGCCGGAAATTCTCGGTATGAACCTAGCGATGGAGTTATCCGGCGTGGGGGGCGCTTATCGCTCTGCTCGGCACTTTTTGCAGCATTACGGTTTTAGCACGGCATTCGTAGATTTGCATAACACCATTGACAATGTTTCCACGGGGCACTCCGCTTGGGCTGCAGATGCGATTGACGCTTACATGCGCTCCTTCACCACGTTTGAAGATGCCGCCGCGCAATGGCAACGGGTGCGTGTAGGCTATGAATCCCTGGCGCCGAGGCCGAGCGAGTGGGAATCGCTATTACGCTGGGTGGGGCTATCGACGGCGGGATGCGTACTACCGCGGATTGAGCGGGCAAAGGCGTCAAAAGAATACCTCCACCATCTGCCCATCACCGCGAAAGTGTAGACCAAGCGTCCGATCAATAGCGCATCGGGCTTGCCATTCTTTATCTGGAACAACGCAGTACGAATGGTTAAATGGAGTGTTCGGTGATTAATACGGAGACTCAGTGGCGGCTATGACGATAGACACCTGATTAGGATGTGTAACTGCGGTATCGAGTTTATCACATGCTCTTGTATTTGAAGAAGATTTTGAAACGCATAGAAGGTTGTTGTGCTACGGCTCCATGGGTTGGCCCAAGCAACTTACCGTATTAGCAGGATGTGATGAGGATGCGCACTTAATGGCTATGTATGTTTTAGGTATATCCGCCTTCTATCACGACAGTGCTGCCGCCTTGGTCAAGGACGGAGTGCCCGTTGCTGCCGCCCAAGAAGAGCGCTTCACCCGTTTGCGCCACGATCCGGCATTTCCGGCCCAAGCGATTGCGTACTGCCTGGACGCCGAGGGGATTACCCTGGAGGACTTAGATGCGGTGATATATTACGAAGATCCCCAAGAGAAATTTTCACGGGTGATTTCTTCTTTCGCCAGTGGTGGTATCGGCGGCGCTCGCACGTTTATCAATGCGATGCCGGAATGGATCCGTTGGAAATGGAACGTTCTCAACTTCGTCGATGAACAGCTTGAAGCGCTGGGCCGCGGCAAGGCGCCACGCACCCAGGCGTCACGACATCACCGCTCTCACGCGGCGGCAGCGTTCTATCCGTCTCCCTTCGAGAACGCTGCGGTGCTGTGCATCGACGGCATTGGAGAATGGCATTCGACGACTATCTGGCAAGGTCTGGGCTCCAGACTTGAACTGAAAAATTCGATTTCCTACCCGCACTCCTTGGGGTTGATGTATTCAGCAATGACTTACTATTGCGGTTTCAAGGTCGATTCTGGGGAGTACAAACTGATGGGGCTGGCGCCGTATGGCCAGCCAATCTATGCGGACAGAATTCGGGAAGAGTTGATCAATATCCGCCCGGACGGTTCGTTCACGTTGAACATGAAATACTTCGAGTACCTGCGCGGTGAACGCATGGTGGGGGAAGCCTTCGAAGCACTGTTCGGGGGGCTAATTCGAGAATCTGAAGGCCCGATTTCGCAGCGGGAGTGCGATCTCGCAGCATCAATTCAAACAGTCACTGAAGAAGTAGTCTTGGGACTGGCGACCGCTGCCGTCGAGCAGACAGGTCAGCGCAACCTGTGCTTGGCCGGTGGAGTCGCTTTGAATTGCGTTGCCAACGGCGTGCTCAGTCGCTCCGGCCGCTTTGACTCGATCTGGATTCAACCAGCAGCTGGGGATGCAGGGTGTGCGTTGGGCGCAGCGATGGACTATGCGGTAAAGCGCTGCAATCGCCCGCACCTTACAAGCAGCAAGTCAGACGCCATGAGCGGCAGCCTGCTGGGGCCGGGGTTCAGCGACGATGAAATCGAGGCATTCCTCCTGGAAAATAAATACCCCTTCATTCGCTATGACGATAGCGGACTGTATGACCAAATCGCCAGTCGGCTGGCCGATGGCGCTGTGGTGGGCTGGTTCCAGGGCCGTATGGAATTTGGTCCCCGGGCCCTAGGCGCGCGCTCGATTCTCGGCGATGCACGTAATCCGCAGATGCAACGCACGATGAACCTGAAGATCAAGTTCCGCGAATCGTTCCGCCCGTTCGCGCCGGCGGTGCTGGCCGAGGATGCCGCGAATTATTTTGATATCCGTGAAAAAAGCCCTTACATGCTGATGGTCGCGCCAGTGTCGGAAGCCATCAAAATTCCGCAATCATCGCAATTGGATGGCCCAGAGCGAGGCTTGGGAAGTATCAACAATATTCGCTCGCAACTGCCGGCGGTCACCCATGTCGACTTTTCGGCGCGCGTGCAAACGGTGACTGAAGAAAATAACGCTCCCTTCACCAACTTGCTACGCAGCTTCAAACATCGCACAGGATGCTCAGTACTGGTAAACACCTCGTTCAACGTAAGGGGCGAGCCGATCGTGTGCAAGCCTGCAGAGGCATATGCTTGCTTTATGCGTACGGAAATAGACGTGCTAGTGCTGGGAAGTTTCGTGTTAGAGCGGATGGGCCAGCCAGAATTCGTTGATGCCGTCGATTGGCGCAGCGAAATTCCGCTGGATTAATCGTTACTTTAAACTGTCTGGAGCCCTCTGCATGCTGAAGTTTCTTGCGTTTCTTATTTTTATGGTCGTTCTCATGCCCGTTGGACTGACTCGTTCGGTGCTGCACTCCTCGCGCTTTGGACGGCGTTTTCACCAAGCACCAACCGCTTGGGATCGCGTTGTACATAGACCGTAACGCCGACCTCAAGGAGGTGCGCTGATGTCAAAATTGATTTACAAAAACCTAAATACCTCGCCGATTCTTGCGGTAGGGGGGAAAGGGTGCTGGCTAGAAGACGCGACGGGCAAGCTCTATCTCGACACCTGCGGTGGCGTCGCCGTGTCGAGCCTGGGACATAATCATCCGCGTATTATTGCGGCATTTGAGCGAGAGACAAAAAAACTGGCCTGGGCCCATGCGGGCAGTTTCACCACGCATGCTGCGGAGGCACTTGCTGAGCGCCTAGTTGCGGCCAGTGGGGGGTTAGCGAGAGCGCAGTTTTTGTCGGGGGGATCGGAGGTAATGGAGCTCGCGATGAAAGTCGCCTTCCAGTACCAGTGCGAGCGGGGGCTACCGAATAAGTCAATGTTCATTTCTAGGCTGCAGAGTTACCACGGCAGCACCTTGGGCACTCTTAGTATTTCCGGCAACCCCCAGCGTCAATCAGTCTTCGGCAGGTTGTTGCCGCCTGCCGAATTCGTATCCCCCTGTTATGCTTACCGTGATCAACGCCCCGACGAAGACGAAGAGCAGTATGCAACTCGCTTGGCCGATGAGTTGGATCAAAAAATTCGCACCTTGGGCAGTGAGAACGTCGCTGCATTTTTCGCCGAAACGGTGGTGGGTTCAACCAGCGGCGCAGTACCAGCTGTGCAAGGTTACTTTCGAAAAATCAAGGCTGTCTGCGATCAACATGATGTGCTATTGATCCTTGATGAGGTGATGGCTGGTATGGGACGTACCGGTCAGATGTTCGCGTATGCCGACGAAGGTATCGTGCCGGACATGGTTGCCGTGGGCAAAGGATTGGCTGCCGGTTACATGCCGATCTCAGCGTTGTTGATCAGCGACAAGGTGCATTCAGTGATGGCGCGGGGTTCAGGGGTATTAGGTAATGGTCAGACCCATGTTAACCATCCACTAGCCTGTGCAATTGCCTTGGAGGTGCAACAGGTCATCGTTGAAGACGAGCTGCTGGTAAATGTGCGCCAACGTGGTGAGCAGCTGCGCAGTTGGCTCAAGGAAAATCTGGCTGACCTAGATATTATCGGTGATATACGTGGACGTGGGCTGTTTGTCGGCGTTGAATTTGTCCAAGACCGCGCCACTAAGGCTCCGCATAAAGGCGGTAGTGTCTACGCCACAGCGCTCAAACGGCAAGCCTTAGAGCGTGGCTTGTTGATTTATCCAGGCAGTGGTACGGTGCAGGGAGTGCAGGGCAATCATGTCCTGTTTGCTCCGCCGTTTATCACCAGTGAAGTGGAACTGGTGCAAATGGTCGAGCGCTTCAGTGCAGTTGTCAGGGCGGTCGTTTAGCAGGATTACCGAAGGGCGACTAACCTGCCGCCCCGCCAAGCCCCCGAGAGCAGGAAGCAAACACCCTGTTTCCCGTGGTTTGTTGAGCACATTACTTCAAACCGCTTATGGCTTGAGGTTTAACTGCGCGCAGGGAAAGTGAGTATCTATGTTAGCGTTTCGTGACGGCATCCCGTATATACGCGATCAGCGCCAAGCCTGGACGCGGGCAATTTGGGTAATACTAATACTTGCCCTTAATACGGACGTACGCCAGGCCTAGTATTGGTGGTTGAGGCTATGCCGGATTGCTGTGCTAGGGAGCGACACCTGCCGTTGGTGGTTCACTATTGGCGATGCCCAGCACTCTGACATGGCTGTGGCTGAAAGGGTTTTGGCGCTTGCTACCTATTCCTCCTCGCGTGGAAGTTGATTAGTGGCGCATTGGCCCACAAACGATACGATTGAGTACGGGGGCGTAAAAAAACTCTGAACATGGAGTTATATTAGCAGGGTTCGGCATTCACTTGACCAATCCCACCGAGGTCATGGGCTGGCTAACGGCGGCGTCCATCGGGCTCTGCGCCATTTTACTTGGCTGAACCAGTTTTGCGCTGGTGTTGAGCCGTGCGATGTCGGGCTTCTAATTTTCTGCCCCTACGCTCCGGTACTTTCCGCCCGTTTGCGGAAGCCCTTTCCAACTGATCGCATTTCCATCTGATCTGTGGAAAGCTTGTTTTATCGTTGCCATAAATTTTCTCAGCTCATTGCTTTGATAAGGTTTCCTTGAATGACGACACTTAAAGACAACTCCCCGACTACAAAAAACGTTCATTCCGACCGCCACTTAGGTGCGGAGCACGGTGGCATTCACACACCCATCCACACGTCTGTTCAGTTTGGCTTTGACCAAGTAGAGGATCTGATCGCTATTTTCCAGGGGAGCAAAAAAAACGGTTTCAACTACGCAAGACAGGGGACGCCGACCACCGCTGCACTGGAAGCGAAAATCACACAGTTGGAGCATGGCTTAGGTACCGTATGCTTTGCCTCCGGAATGGCCGCGATCGCAGGAACATTCTTTGCTTTGCTGCGCGCGGGAGATCACATAATTTCTAGCCGATACGTTTTCGGTAATACGAACAGTCTACTCGATACATTGAGCGGCTTGGGTATTGAGGTCAGCAAGATCGATACCGGCTCGGTGTCAGTCGTCGAGGCATCACTGCGCCCCAATACACGCATGGTTTTTGTTGAAACCATCGCCAACCCAGGCACCCAAGTGCCAGATCTCATGGCTATTGGCAACTTGTGCTCTGAACTAGGCTTGGTCTATGTGATCGACAACACGATCACCTCCCCTGCGCTCTTCCAGCCACACACGGTTGCGGCAAGTCTTGTCATCAACTCGCTGACAAAGACTATCGCAGGTCACGGAACGGCGCTTGGCGGTGCAGTTACCGACACGGGGTTG
Organism: Pseudomonas sp. P129; assembly: GCF_020312195.1. Classification (NCBI taxonomy): domain Bacteria; kingdom Pseudomonadati; phylum Pseudomonadota; class Gammaproteobacteria; order Pseudomonadales; family Pseudomonadaceae; genus Pseudomonas; species Pseudomonas sp. P129. Next base: position 316,387 of record NZ_JAGPYS010000005.1, read on the forward strand.
TTTGACTGGCAAGGCTACCCAAATATTTTCAAGTCTTATCGCAAAGGTAATCCAAGGCAATGGGCCTTGCAGCAGATCCGAAAAAAGGCACTACGTGACATGGGGGGGACTCTCTCACCTGAACAGGCACACAGCATCAGCGTTGGTGCTGAAACTCTTGAATTGCGCACCCAGCAGACAAGTTCGACCGCGATGGCCTTGGCAAAGTGGCTTCAAACGCATCCCAGAGTCAGAGCGGTGCACTACCCAGGGCTAGAGTCACATCCCAACCACGCGCGTGCGGCGCAGCTTTTCAAATCACCCTCATGGCTGCTCAGCTTTGAACTAAGCGAACCAACTACAATGCTCCAGTTCTTGAATCGATTGAAGCTGCCAATCAAGGCTACGGGAATGGGAGACACTCGCACGCTGATTATTCCTGTCGCGCCAACAATTTTTTGGGAGGCGGGAGCCGAAGTTCGAGCGGAAATGGGAATCGCCGATGGACTTATTAGACTTTCAGTAGGTCTTGAAGATTCGGCTAACTTGATTCAAGACTTCTCACAGGCTTTAGAGTGAGAAAATTATTTAGTCTAATCAATTTTAATGTTGGGTCAGAATCGGAAATCCGAGTCTCTATATGTTCAATGCGCCGCTTTATCTCACGCTCTGTGTAGTGGAGTTGGTAGGAAGGGGGCTAGCCATGGGTTGACATTTCTTATGTGTATGGCTCTACAACATCACGCGAGGTTCCCCAGCGCTTCACTCGACGCTCTGTGCCCGTCGTACACTGCCTGTTCATCGCGCAGTACTGGCAGCATGTGAAGTAGTAGCTTTGTTCGCCGTCCGCTTACCTGAAATGCCCCATAAGCCAATGCCATACTGACCCAACACCAATCACCGGAAGCTCAGCATTGGTACCTACCTCGTCATGCACTAGGACTTTCATCCGGTTGGTGCGGCGGTTGGCGAACAGATAAGCACAGTGCTGCAATGACTCGGGCTAACGCGGTCTCGGCACCAGCACGCATGTCCATCGGTTCATTGGCGAGCCAGATGGCGTCGGTGCGAATCATCGCAACAGGTCTCGCAGAAAGGTGGCACAGGCCGCACCGTTTTCGGTCGGCCAGTTCACTTTGACGGTGCCAAGTGTGTGCTGGATTTCAACGCAGATACTCGATGAAGCAGCTTGCGAATGTCCTCCGGTTAGTGGCAAGGGCTGCGGAATAAAAGCAGGTTGCACCGCCATGGCTTTGTTCATTTTTACCCGAGTCCATTTATGGACGAGGTTTGCGTTAAAGCTGTGCTTCTGCGCAACGCTGGCAATCGAAGCTCCGGGCTGGGCGCACTATTGAGCAACTTGGGCCTTGAAGGAATTGGAATACGAACAGCGTTGTGGCTGCATGGAAAACCCCGCTTAAAGGCTAGAAATGGTGTCCACTTAATTAGGTGGACACCTCTGGATTCTTTCAACAGCCCCTTTCACAAGTCCGAGACAGGTAAGGGCAAGGATGAGCAGGCAGCGTTTTTCTCTATTCATTATTATTTCCTGGGAAGTAGGGCCCCTCATGTGGCCTCGTTGGGCATCTTGTATGCTTACGTATGAGGGGCCTGATATCAGACGATGCTTGCGCCCCCGTCCACCAGTACGGTCGAACCGGTGGAGTACGGAGTACTGGCCAGGTATACAATAGCGTTGGCGACATCTTCCGGTTGTCCCGTGACCTGGGCCGGCAAGCGCGCGGCATCCGCTTGATACATCGACTTACGGGCCTCATTCGCCATCTTCGACCACAACGGCATTGCGATCAGCCCTGGCGAAACTGTGTTGACTTGCACCGGTGACAATTCCAGTGCGAGCCCACGCGACAGCGCCTCCAGCGCAGCGTTGATTGCCCCTTGCAATACCGACGATTTGCTCGGCCGGCCGCTCAGGTATCCCGAAACGAAAGTGAGTGAGCCGCCGGCATTGATACTGACGAGCCTCGCAACTCGGTAGGCGCCCCAGAATTTGCTGTTCATTGCGGCATAGGCATCAGTAAGTGCCAGTTGTCGCACCGGCCCGCTAGGTGTCTGCGCCGCAGAGATGACTACGTGATCGAACGTTCCCGCAGGCTGCTTTCATCCCGAAGCCGGATTATCGCTTTTTTGCTAGATAAACAATGGTTTGCTGAAGAGGTCAGCCCAATCTGACATGAGTGCACGTCGCTTATCGAGAAAGTCGGAGCGAGAGTAGGCCCCTTCAGTTTGATCCCGCTCATCATGGGCTAGTGCCATTTCGCAAACCTCGCGTGGGTGGTGAGTACATTCACCGGCCCAGTCTCGAAATGAGGATCGAAAGCCATGTCGCGTGATGTGTTCGTATCCCATTCCATGAAGGAGCGTGCGTAAGGCATTTGCGTGCATTACCCCGCTCTTGCCCTGGCCTGGGAATAGATAAGGACTTCCCTCATTTCGAGGAATGCTCTGCACCAGCGTTACGACTTTATTGGCAAGTGGGATTACGAAAGCTACTCGCATTTTCATACGTTCATCTGGCAGAGACCAGGTGCCGGCTTCCAGATCAAACTCATCCCAGCGAGCAAACCTGACCATGTGGGCTCGTGCGCTGGTCATGATCAGCAACTGGGCGGCCAAGGACGCCGCCGTCATGTTTGTACTGAGCTTTGCCATCAGAGTCGGCATGTCCTGCCACCGCAAAGCTTCAAAGTGCTCGCGCTTCCGAGCTTTCTTCTTTTCAGCACGACTCAGCAGGTTGTCCAAGTGCCCACGCCAGCGAGCAGGATTCTCTCCCTCTCGCAGGTTGCGTGCCTTGGCGGCGTCCAGAACCTGCTCAATTTGGCCACGTACTTCGTCGGCAGTTCTGGTTTTGGTGGCCCAGATGGGTTGCAGCACCACGAGCACCTGTGGAGTACCGATTTCCTCGGCTGATAGTTTGCCGATGTGGTCAAACGCATACAGCTCAAGCTTACGCAGCCAGCCTTTACGCCACTTCTCTGACCAAGCGCCCCCGTGTGCTTCGCAGTATTCATTCGCGAGTGTTTCGAACTTCAGCTGTTTCCCATCGTTTATTCGCTGAGCTTCACGTTGGGCAGCGCGTTCGAAGTCGCGAGCTGCTAAAGGATCTACACCGTCGCTCAGTTGAATACGTTTGGCGCTGGCGGCGAGTCTGGCCTTTTTGAGGCTTACTTCGGGGAATGCGCCCAAACCCATCTCCCTACGGCGTCCCCCCAATTGAAAGCGCAGAAGCCATGATTTGCGTCCTGTGGCTTTGACCACCAAGCGCAATCCGTCACCGTCTTCGTAGGTGCCAGGTTCGGTCAGGTTTTCGACTTGTTTCGGATTCAGCTTACCCATTAGATTCCCCTGTCGTCCCTTTTGTCCCCCCATTTATCCCCCCACTTCATCGTCGGATGAGGTCGAATGGTGTTGAACACCATCGGACAGGTGAATGCCTGAAACGCCTGGAATAGCTAAGCTATCAGGAAGATTCTCGGATGGGATAGGATTATTTTGGACAATTAAAAAGCCGGCTTGTGGCCGGCTTCTCGTAGGCGGTTCTGATCTATTTTTGATAGACCGCAATCGCCTTCAACAGATGCGCCTCTTGAAGAAGCGCGAATAGGCAACAGGGCAAACGGATCACATGCCCCGTTCAAACACCGCATCGCATGACTGCGTCAGGTGCTCTGGATGGCGAACAGGATACTGAACTTCGCCTTCCATGCCCAGCCCGAATGCCTTTCAGCCGTAAACGCCTCATAACAGCAGCATGGCATTGCGTCGGCTGTTCAGGGTCGACCACCAGAATATCCAGCCCAGAATCCGTATTTTTTCCCGGTCTATATCTTCGGCGCTGAACAGTTCGTCCGGGTATTCGGCATCGTTATGGCTGCGCAGGCGCAGGCCGCCGTTGGGCAGGCGGTAGAGGTAGCGGACGCGCAGGATGCCGCCGTGTTCGAGGGCGTAGATTTCGCCGTCGATGACCTGGGTCAGCTCGCGGTCGACGCCGAGGATCGAGCCGTCCTGGATCTTGTCGGCCATGCTGTTGCCGACCATGGCCACACACATGCAGTTTTTCGGGTCGATGCCCATGTTCTGCAGGACTTGCAGGGGCAGGCGGATTTTCTGTCCGGGGGCTTCGGCGAGGACGGTCTTGCCGACGCCGTGGGTGGATTCGGCTTCCATGAAAATCTGGATTTCCACATCGCCGCGCGACACGTTTCTGGCCTGATGAATGATGACGCGGGTATCGCCGCCGGTGTTTTCATTGGCGCATTCGTTAGGGTGTTTGGGGCCTTCGCCGGTGCGCAGCCAGCGGGCGTTGACGGTCAACAGTTCAGCCACCTCGTCAATCCGCGCCATGGGCACGCCGCGCTTGAACCAGTTATTGACGTGTTGCGGCGTGATTTTGCGGTTGGCGGCAAAATCAGTCGCTGTGAGATGGCACTCCCGAAGGAGGGTGCGGAGTCGATCACCTGATGTATTCATAGTGGCGAAGTCTACGGGCGTCGCCGGGGCGTTTAAATGAACGAGGTGTTGACGTCGACGTTATCCCAGGGTGGGCGTGGCTATCCGGACTACGGATGGAATGAATGTCGTGTAGGTGGATTCCGTAATAGCGCTTTTGGCGCTAAACGAGGTATTGCGCGTTTACCCCCGCTATACGGGCCTTAACGAACTGTTCATTGAATGTCTAAAAGCCGGGCGCATTTTTAAACGTGCGTGCTGCAAAAAAGATGGATTGGGTTTCAGCGAGCGAGGTGTGCGGGGAGGTACAGCGAGGAGGGGGGAAGCGTGTTTCAGGGCACGGGTGTAGCGTGCCCTGAAACGCCAATCGATGATCAGCCTTTGTACGCTGCAACCGATTTGGTGATCTCGGCACGGGCAGCGTCAGCGTTGCCCCAACCTTCGATCTTCACCCATTTGCCTTTTTCGAGATCCTTGTAGTTCTCGAAGAAGTGCTTGATCTGCTCGAGCAGCAGCGGCGGCAGGTCGGTGTACTCTTTCACGTCGACGTACAGCTGGGACAGCTTGTCGTGTGGCACTGCGATAACTTTGGCATCGCCGCCGCCGTCGTCAGTCATGTGCAGGATGCCGACCGGGCGTGCGCGGATAACCGAGCCAGGGGTAACCGGGTATGGCGTTACCACGAGCACGTCCAGCGGGTCGCCGTCGTCAGCCAGGGTGTTGGGGATGAAACCATAGTTGGCCGGGTAGAACATCGGGGTGGCCATGAAACGGTCAACGAACAGGCAATCGGAATCTTTGTCGATTTCGTATTTGATCGGCGCGTGGTTGGCCGGGATTTCGATGGCGACGTAGATGTCGTTCGGCAGGTCTTTACCAGCCGGAATCTTGCTGTAGCTCATTGGGCATTGCCCCCCTGGTTGAACAGACAGATTGTGGCGCGAACCGCCATAAAGTGGTCCGGATTATAGGCATATTCTGTTTTGGTTGCCACGCATGGCCTTGGAGGCCGTCAGCTGTCCCGGTAAGCCGGGTCCTGTTGACGCAGCAGGTCAAGCCGCGCCAGGGTGTCCTGACGGTAGAACGCTTTCAGTTGTTCGTAGACTGCCGGGTAACTGCCGTGCAGCAGGTCGGGCGCGCTGAAGAAGTATTCGCTGGTCACGGCGAAGAACTCGGCCGGGTCTTCGGCGGCATAGGGATCGATGGCGGGTTCGGCGTCAGGGTTATGGTCCAGTTGCCGGTTGAGATCATCGAACGCGCTTTGCATGACGCGAGCCCATTCGGTCACCTGCATGTCGCTGTGCAGCGGCGGCAGGCCATTGGCGTCGCCGTTGAGCATGTCGAGCTTGTGCGCCAGTTCATGGATCACCAGGTTGTAGCCATCCCAGCCGCCGCTGCTCAATACGCCGGGCCAGGCCAGAATCACCGGTCCCTGCAGCCAGGCTTCGCCGCTGTGCTCGCCATCCCACTCGTGTTCGACGCCGCTGGCATCGCGATGGCGCTGCGGGCTGACGAAGTCGTCGGGGTACAACACGATTTCGTGAAAACCCTGATACCAGTTCAGTTCGCCGAGGTTCAGCAGCGGCAGCTGCGCCTGGGCGGCGAGAAACAGCCGCTGTTCGTCATCCAGATCAACGCCCGGCAGCGCGCTGAGGTGTTTGTCATGCAGAAACAGCACGCAGGCGTCACGCAGTTGCGCGTGCTGCCCGTTGCCCAGGCCATCGAGGATAGGCAGACGTGCGCAGACGTTCTGCCATAGCTCTTCAGCAACCGGGTGTCGGGCCAGCATGCGCTGCCTGCGCCAGTGGCTGAATGACCACATGATTCAGCGCGCGTCGACCGGACGCGCGCTGCGGCTGCGCACCACGCCAATGACCATCGGCACCAGTGACAGCAGGATGATTGCCAGTACCAGAAAGGTCAGGTTGTGCTTGATGAATGGCACGTTGCCGAAGAAGAAGCCCAGGGTCACCAGGCTGCCGACCCACAGCACCGAGCCCAGCACGCTGAAGCCCACGAAGCGCGGATAGGACATTCTGCCGACGCCCGCGACGAAGGGCGCGAAGGTGCGGATAATCGGCAGGAAGCGCGCCAGCGTGACGGTCTTGCCGCCGTGGCGTGCGTAGAAATTCTGGGTGCGCAGCAGGTAGTCGCGGCGGAAGATTCGCGATGACGAATTGCTGAACAGTTTTTCGCCGACCGTGCGGCCAATCACGTAGTTGGTGCTGTCGCCCAGAATCGCTGCGAGCATCAGCAACCCGGCCAGCAGGACCGGGTCCATGCCGCCGCCAGCAGCCACGGCGCCAGCGATGAACAGCAGCGAGTCGCCCGGCAGGAAGGGCATGATCACCAGTCCGGTCTCGCAGAAAATCACCAAAAACAGAATCGCATAGACCCATGTACCGTAGTTGGTCACCAACAGGTCAAGGTAAACGTCGAGATGCAGAATAAGGTCGAGCGGGTTGAATTCCATTAAGGCACCTGAGGCGAGAACCCTGTTCGGGGTCGCATGCGGAAGAAACGACTGCGCGGCATTATAGAAGCAGAATGCGCAGAAGGGGTTTTGGAATAAACGGCGGGGTTGAACGGGAGGGAGCAGTACAGTCTTGAGGAGGGAAGAGCGGGCCGCAATATTCATCCCGGCTTATGCCGCAAGCCGGGAGGGTCACGCGAATCTGCCCGGCGGCTGTGAACGGCATAAGCCAGTGTAGGGCTTAGTGTGGCGCGGCAGGGCCGTCGAGCAGGAAGTTGCCGATGGGTTTGTCTGAATGATCGCCAGCGCCGTCTGATTCCAGAGTCTGCAGTTCCGCCTCGTCTTTCAGGTTGACCCCGGAAATCTGCCGTCTGCAGGCCTCGCGCATCAGGTACAGCAGCCGATGAGCGGCCATACCGTAGCTCAAGCCTTCCAGGCGAACATTGGAAATACAGTTGCGGTGCGCATCGTTCAGCCCGACCTTCGGCGCGTAGGTGAAGTACAGGCCCAGACTGTCGGGGGAGCTGAGGCCGGGGCGCTCGCCGATCAGAATGACCACCATCTTCGCACCGAGCAGTTCACCGACCTCATCGGCCACGGCGACGCGGCCCTGCTCGACCATGATCACTGGCGACAGCGACCAGCCTTCGGCGCTGGCCTGTTCTTCCAGGCGAATGAGGAAAGGCACCGCATGCCGATGCACCGCCAGGGCGGACAGACCGTCGGCGACGACTATTGCCAGATCGAGACCGCCCGGATGAGCCGCGGCGTAGTCGCGCAACGTCTGCGCTGATTCGTCATTCAGGCGACGGCCCAGGTCCGGGCGCTGCAGGTAGCTGTCCCGGTCGGCGGCGGCGCTGTGCAGCAACAGGGTTTCACGGCCTTTTTCGGTCAGTTGTGCGCTGATCGCGGCATGGTCGAAGGCCAGATGCACTGCATCGCGTGCCTGCGCATGGGCGGCTTGAAAGTCCAGCTGCGCAGAGGTCGGCAGGCTGGTACCGGTACGCCCCAGCGCGATGCGCGCAGGGGTCAGGCGGCGCAGTTCCAGCCATGGATTGGCGGGGGCGGCGCTGTCTTGTAGTTCGTTCATCGGCTCGTCACTCATGCTAGATGCGCCAGCGCCTGACGGAAGGCCGGCGGCAGGCTGTCGCCGAAGCGCACACGGCCGTCGGCCTGGGTGAAGATGCCCATTTTTTCCAGCCAGGCTTCGTATTCCGGCGCAGGACGCAGGCCCAGGCTTTGCCTGGCGTACAGCGCGTCGTGGAACGAGGTGGTCTGGTAGTTGAGCATGATGTCGTCGGAGCCGGGGATGCCCATGATGAAGTTGATCCCCGCGACCCCCAGCAGGGTCAGCAGGGTGTCCATGTCGTCCTGATCGGCCTCTGCGTGGTTGGTGTAGCAGATGTCACAGCCCATCGGCACGCCCAGCAGCTTGCCGCAGAAGTGATCCTCCAGACCGGCGCGGATGATCTGTTTGCCGTTGTACAGGTACTCGGGGCCGATGAAACCGACCACGGTGTTGACCAGAAACGGGTTGAAATGCCGGGCGACGGCGTAGGCGCGGGTCTCGCAGGTCTGCTGGTCGACGCCATGATGCGCGTTGGCCGACAGCGCGCTGCCTTGTCCGGTCTCGAAATACATCAGGTTTTGCCCGAGGGTGCCGCGATTCAGGCTCAGGCCCGCTTCATAGCCTTCCTGCAACAGCTTGAGGCTGATGCCGAAGCTGGCGTTGGCGGCCTCAGTGCCGGTGATCGACTGAAACACCAGATCGACCGGCACGCCACGGTTGATCACTTCAATGGAGGTGGTGACGTGGGTCAGTACGCAGGACTGGGTCGGTATTTCATAGCGCTGGACGATGGCGTCGAGCATTTCCAGCAGGGCGACGATGGACGAGGTGCTGTCGGTGGCCGGGTTGATGCCGATCATGGCATCGCCATTGCCGTACAGCAGACCATCGAGCACGCTGGCGGCAATGCCGGACGGGTCGTCGGTGGGGTGATTGGGTTGCAGGCGTGTCGACAGCCGGCCGCGCAGGCCCATGGTGTTACGGAAGCGCGTGACCACGCGGATTTTCTGCGCCACCAGCACCAGATCCTGCACGCGCATGATCTTTGAAACGGCGGCGGCCATTTCCGGGGTCAGGCCGGGGGCCAGTGCGCGCAGACTGGTTTCGTCAGCCTTGTCGCTGAGCAGCCAGTCGCGAAAGCCGCCAACTGTCAGATGACTGACCGGGGCGAACGCCAGTTTGTCGTGGGTATCAATGATCAGCCGGGTGACTTCGTCCTGTTCATAGGGAATCAGGGCTTCTTCAAGAAAGTGCTTGAGCGGAATATTCGCCAGCGCCATTTGCGCGGCGACCCGTTCGCCGTCGTTCTGCGCAGCGACTTCGGCCAGGTAATCACCGGAGCGCGCAGGACTGGCCTTGGCCATGACTTCTTTGAGGCTGTCGAAGCGGTACGTCTGCGCACCGACAGAATGGGAAAAGCTCGCCATACAGATTCTCCATGACGTCGCGCTGTTCGCGTCGGACGTGGTCTTTCGGTCGAACCGGTGACGTCCCGGTTCAAACGACTATGGGAAGCAACGTAAGCAATTAATACTCCATCCCGACCGGGAGTGCGAGTTTGCAGGCGTAAGCGGATCAGTCCAGGGCAGGATACATCACGCCGCAGCGTTAAGCCGGGGCGTGATGCACAGGGTTGGTGCGTGATGTGTTTCTTGTTACCGCGCAATAGGGCTCGGTGCTATACACAAGTCCGCTTTTGATTCTGGCCGAAGGCCGTGGGAGCGAACTTGTTCGCGAAAGGGCCAGTACATTCTCCGGGAAGGTATCGTCTGAACTACCGTCTTCGCGGACAAGCGAAGCGTCGCCCGGTCCGCTCCTACAGGGGGCGTGTTCCAACCTGAGCAGGGGACCTGAATACCTAGAAGAAACCCAGCGGGTTGGTGTCGTAGCTCACCAGCAGGTTTTTGGTCTGCTGATAATGCTCAAGCGCGATTTTGTGGGTTTCGCGGCCGACGCCGGATTTCTTGTAGCCACCGAACGCGGCGTGTGCCGGGTACAGGTGGTAGCAGTTGGTCCACACGCGTCCGGCCTTGATCGCCCGGCCCACGCGGTAGGCGCGGTTGATGTCGCGGGTCCACAGGCCTGCGCCCAGGCCGAACTCGGTATCGTTGGCGATGGCCACGGCTTCGGCTTCGTCCTTGAAGGTCGTGACGCTGACCACCGGGCCGAAGATCTCTTCCTGGAACACGCGCATTTTGTTATTGCCTTTGAGCAGCGTCGGCTGGATGTAGTAGCCGGTGGACAGGTTGCCCTCCAGCTTCTCCACTTTGCCGCCGGTCAACAGTTCGGCGCCTTCGCCCTTGGCGATGTCCAGGTACGAAAGAATCTTGTCGAATTGTTGCTCGGATGCCTGGGCGCCGACCATGGTGTCGGTGTCCAGCGGGTCGCCGCGTTTGATCTTCTCGACCTTGCGCAGCACCGCTTCCATGAACTGTGGATAGATCGACTCCTGCACCAGCGCGCGGGACGGGCAGGTGCAGACTTCGCCCTGATTGAAGAACGCCAGGACCAGGCCTTCAGCGGCCTTGTCGATGAACTCCGGCTCGGCGCTCATGATGTCTTCGAAGAAGATGTTCGGCGACTTGCCGCCCAGTTCCACGGTGGACGGGATGATGTTGTCCGCCGCCAGTTTCATGATGTGCGAGCCGACCGGTGTCGAGCCGGTGAAGGCGATTTTGGCGATGCGTTTGCTGCTGGCCAGCGCTTCACCCGCCTCGCGGCCATAACCCTGCACGATGTTCAGCACGCCGGGAGGCAGCAGGTCGCCGATCAGTTCGATCAGCACGCTGATGCCCAGCGGCGTCTGCTCGGCAGGTTTGAGCACGATGCAATTACCGGCCGCCAGCGCAGGGGCGAGTTTCCAGGCCGCCATCAGGAGCGGGAAGTTCCACGGGATGATCTGCCCGACCACGCCCAGCGGCTCATGAATGTGATAGGCCACGGTATTGCCGTCGATTTCGGCGGCGCTGCCTTCCTGCGCGCGCAGCACGCCGGCGAAGTAGCGGAAATGGTCGGCGGCCAGCGGGATATCGGCGTTGAGGGTTTCGCGGATCGCTTTGCCGTTGTCCCAGGTTTCGGTGATGGCCAGGACTTCCAGATTGGCTTCGATGCGATCGGCAATCTTCAGCAGGACCAGCGAGCGGGCCTGTACCGAGGTCGAGCCCCAGGCTGCAGCGGCGGCGTGCGCAGCGTCGAGTGCCTTGTCGATGTCTTCGGCGGTGGAGCGCGGAAATTCTGCGATGGCCTTGCCGGTGACCGGCGAGGTGTTGGTGAAATACTGGCCTTTGACCGGCGCGACGAACTCGCCACCGATGTAGTTACCGTAGCGTTCCTTGAAGTTGACGATGGCGCCTTCGGTACCGGGATGAGCGTAACGCATGGTATGTCTCCTGGTTCTTGTTGTGAGGGAGTCTGTGTCGATTCTGCTTTCGGGTATCTGGCAACGAGCGTTCAAGAATAGGCCATTTGCATTCGGCCGTGGCTAGGACTTTAGGCTTATCTGCCGGGCATTGAAATGGGCCGTGCGCGCAAGACGACGGACAAACTCAGGGTGCCATTTCACCGTCCCTACGTTAACCTGCGCAGATGTTCTGAGAGGTTGGTCATGCATATTCATATCCTTGGTATCTGCGGCACGTTCATGGGGTCTCTGGCGGTGCTCGCCAAAGAGTTAGGGCACCGGGTCACGGGCTCCGACGCCAACGTCTACCCACCGATGAGCACCCAGTTGCAGGCGCAGGGCATCGAGCTGACCCAAGGCTATGATCCCGTGCAACTGATCCCCGCGCCGGACCTGGTAGTGGTCGGCAACGCGCTGTCGCGTGGCAACCCGGCGGTTGAATATGTGCTCAACACAGGTTTGCCGTATGTGTCTGGCCCGCAGTGGCTGGCGGACCATGTGCTGCAAGGCCGCTGGGTACTGGCCGTGGCCGGCACGCACGGCAAGACCACCACCAGCAGCATGCTGGCCTGGGTGCTGGAACACGCGGGCATGAGCCCCGGCTTCCTGATCGGTGGCATCCCGCAGAACTTCGCCGTGTCGGCACGTCTGGGCGAGACCCCGTTCTTTGTGGTCGAGGCCGATGAATACGACAGCGCGTTCTTCGACAAACGCTCCAAGTTCGTCCACTACCGTCCGCGGACAGCGATTCTCAACAATCTTGAGTTCGATCATGCCGACATCTTCCCCGACCTGCCGGCCATCGAACGTCAGTTTCACCATCTGGTGCGTACCATTCCGAGCGAAGGCCTGGTGATCCATCCGACGACCGAGCCGGCGTTGTCGCGGGTCATCGAGATGGGCTGCTGGACGCCGGTACAGACCACGGGCCAGAACGGTCAGTGGCAGGCACGGCTGTTGAGCGAAGACGGCTCGCGCTTTGAAGTGCTGTTCGAAGGCGAACTTCAGGGCGCCGTCGACTGGGACATGACCGGTCAGCACAACGTGGCCAACGCCCTGGCGACACTGGCAGCCGCTCGCCATGTGGGCGTCGTGCCGTTGCTGGGGGTGCAGGCGCTCAGTGCGTTCAAGAGCGTCAAGCGGCGCATGGAAAAGGTCGCCGACGTGCGCGGCATCACTATTTATGATGACTTCGCCCATCACCCCACGGCTATCGCCACCACACTGGACGGCCTGCGCAAGAAGGTCGGTGATGCGTCGATCATTGCGGTCATCGAGCCGCGCTCCAACTCGATGAAGCTTGGCGCGCATCGCGACGGCCTGCGGGAAAGCGTGGGTCAGGCGGATCAGGTGGTCTGGTACGCTCCGCCCAATCTGGGCTGGGACCTGGCGGCAACAGTCGCGGGAGGCACTGTGCCTGCGTTGGTCTGTGATTCCCTTGAGGCAATCATCGCCCAGGTCAAAAGCCAGGCGCAGCCCGGCACGCACATCGTGATCATGAGCAACGGCGGCTTTGGCGGCTTACATGGCAAACTGGCCGAGGCGTTGCAATGAGCGGCCCGGAGCGCGTTACGGTTGCCATGACCGGCGCTTCCGGCGCGCCATATGGCCTGCGCCTGCTGGATTGTCTGGTGCGTGAGGATCGGGAAGTGCACTTCCTGATCTCCAAGGCGGCGCAACTGGTGATGGCCACCGAGACCGACGTACGCCTGCCGCCCAAGGCGATGATGATGCAGGCGTTTCTGACGGAGTACACCGGTGCGTCTGCCGGGCAGATTCGTGTCTATGGGCGCGATGACTGGATGTCGCCAGTGGCCTCCGGCTCGGGTGCGCCGAGCGCGATGGTGGTGGTGCCGTGTTCCACCGGTTCGCTGTCGGCGATTGCCACCGGGGCCTGCAACAATCTGATCGAGCGCGCCGCTGACGTGACGCTGAAGGAGCGGCGCCAATTGATTCTGGTGCCGCGCGAAGCGCCGTATTCCAGCATTCATCTGGAACACATGCTCAAGCTGTCGAACATGGGTGCAGTGATTTTGCCGGCGTCTCCCGGCTTTTATCACCAGCCGCAGACCATCGACGACCTGGTGGACTTTGTCGTTGCGCGGATCCTCAATCTGCTGAATATTCCTCAGGACATGCTGCCGCGCTGGGGCGAACACCATATTGGCAGCGATGAATAAGCTGCTGCTGGTCGCGCTTGCGCTGGCGCTGACCGGCTGCGCAACGGCACGCACGCTCAATGCGGCCAAACCGGGCGCGCCGGTGGTGTATGCCGGTACGCGCTTGAATATGTATGCGCTGCAGGGTGGTTGCTGTGCCGCCGACCGATTCGGTGCACAAGCTCCCAGCTACCCTGGCCTTGACCTGCCGGGCAGTGCGCTGCTCGACACCCTGCTGCTGCCACTGTCATTGCTGACGGCCGCGGGACTGGGGGTTCAGGCTACGGGCGGGCTTTAATGTGACGCAGATCATTCCCATGCGGAGCTGATCGTTATATACAAATCTGCTTTTGATTCTGGCCGCAGGCCGTAGGAGCAAGCCGGGCGACGCATCGCTTGTTCGCGAAAGGGGCGGTATGATCGCCGAAAATGTACCGTCTGAAACATCGCATTCGCGAACAAGTTCGCTCCTACGGCCTCCGGCCAGAATCAAAATCGGACTTGTGTTTAAAGATGAGCGCGGAGCGTGGGGACGGTCATCGCTGAGCCTCGGCGAACCTACTTGCCCAGCTTGCGCAGCTCATCCGATTCGACGATCCGTTCGCCGTTCTGCTCTTCCAGCGCCAGCCGCCACAGGGCGCGGGCCAGGTGGCAGGCTTCGATGGCGCCGTATTTGCCGGGGATCAGTTTGGCGATAGGTGCCGCCAGTTGCTCGACCCAACGGGTTTCAGGACGGCTGCCCACCAGCAGGGAAGGGCGGGCGATGGTCAGTTGCGGCCAGCCCTGGGCACGAAGCGCCTGTTCCATTTCGCCTTTGACGCGGTTGTAGAAGGTGCTGGACTGCGGATCTGCGCCGACTGCGCTGATCACCAGCAAATGGCGAGCGCCGAGCTCGCGGGCGCGGCTGGCGAACGCTGTGACCATGTCCAGATCGACCGCCTTGAAGGCGTCCTGCGAGCCCGCCTGTTTGATCGTGGTGCCCAGGCAGCAGAATGCGATGTCCACCCGGCCAGACAGCGTTGGCAGCAGCGTCGCCAGCTCGCCGACCGGATTTTCCAGGTGCGAGTGTTCGGCCAGCGGCTTGCGCGTCGGTGCCAGCACGCGGGTGACGGTCGGCTCGCTGAGCAGCCGGTCCAGCAAATGCTCGCCTGTAAGGCCCGTGGCTCCTGCGAGCAGGATGTGTTGCGGCGTCAGGTACATATCGTTCTCCTTGATACTGCTAAGCCTAGCGGCTAGTCGAAGTCTTCGCTTCCGTGCGGTTCAACGCCGTGCTCAACGCGCGTTCGGCCTGGCTCTTGCGCAACTGCTGCCAGCGCGCCAGGACTCCTTTGGGTGCCCATATCTGCGGTTCGGAGGCCTCGAAGTTGTCTTCGGTCTCACGTTGCGCAACATAGGCCTTCGCTTCGTTGAAAGCGTGTTGCAGGTCATCGGTTTCGACCAATGCCCTGGCAAATAGTGCATCGCCAAAATAAGTGAAGTCGGCCTCTTCCGAGCAGCCGAACGAGACGCGGTCGGCGCGCGAGGCGGTCATGATCAGCGTGCGTTCATCTTTCAGGTCGGGAATGAAGCCGCCGGAATAACAGGCTGAAATCACCACAACCTTGTCACGATTCTTCAGTGGCGCGAGGGCCGCGGCCAATGCGTCGGCGGGCAGGTCTGCCAGCGACAGGCGCGGCTGGTCGAGCACCAGTTCATGATCCTGAGTGCCGTGGCTGGTCAGATAAATGAACACCAGGTCTTCCGGGCCGGTGCGCTGGGCGAGTGTCTGCACTGCGCGGGTGATGGTTTCACGCGTCGCCATCGGCCGGTCATCCATGTGATCGCGATGATTGACCAGGCTGACTTGCCCGACGGCACCGAAGCGCGACTTGAGCAGATTGCTCACGTAGTCCGCTTCGCGCATGAACACGCTCTGCTTGCCGTCGCCACCTACGACCAGCGTGTACAGCTCGGTGGCCGGTGTCGACGCCGGCACTGCTGCCAGTGCCTTGTCCAGCAGCGAACCCTGGACCAGCAGCCCGGCTTCGAGTGGGTCCGGGAGCAATTTGCCTTTGGCATCACGGATTCGCTCGCCGTTGGCCCAGATGCCGCGCTGCTCCTTGCCATCCGGAGAAATCAGCACGCCATCGCCCTGGTAGGTGTCATCGGCGAACTGGCCGATGTAGCGGCTGCCATCGGCCAACAGCAACTGGCCCTGACCCATGAAGCGCCAGTTGTCGAAATCACCCTGGTAGCGGCTGCCGTCAGAGCCGATCAACTCGCCTTTGCCGGTCAGCGCGCCTTCCTTGAACTCACCGCTCCAGACGTCACCGTCGCTGTTTTCGTAGCGACCCTTGCCGTCCAGCTGGCTGTTGCGGAAATTGCCGACGTATTGATCGCCTTCAGCACTGGTGAAGCTGCCGGTGCCCTGCAATTGACCGTCGATGAAGTTGCCACTGTACTGGTTGCCACTGGCGTCACTGCGCGACCCCTCGCCGTTGGCCTTGCCATTGGCGAACATGCCTTGATGCTGGCTGCCGTCTTCCAGTTCCAGGCGACCGGGGCCGTCGTATACACCGGCCTTGAACTGGCCACGATAAAGCACGCCCTTGTCTTTCTGGGTGCCTTCGCCGTCACGCATGCCAAGTTTGAAGCTGCCGACATAACTCGCGCCAGCGCGGGTGGTCAGTCGGCCCTGGCCATTGAACAGACCTTGCTCGAAGCCGCCCTTGTAGACGTCGCCATTGCTGGCGTGCCATTCGCCCTGACCCTGCCGCAGGCCGTTTTCGAACTGACCTGCGAACCAGCTGCCGTTGGGGTAGTCGATGCGGCCCTGGCCCTGCAGGACACCATTGACCAGATCGCCCCGGTAGCGTCCGCCGTCGGGCAGGCGACCGTCTGGTGGCAAAATTGATTCGCCATCACCGCAGCCTGCGATCAAGAGTGTCAAAGCCAATGGAGCGAGCGCGCGCATGTGAGATCCCGGAAGAATGATTCAGGGGCGAGCCCGGCTCCGCTTGAGCAGATGTTAGGGGGCACGACCGCAGGGGAGTATGCCGCAGCGAGTCAACGGGATGAAACAGTCTGTTACGACTGTTTCATGTTTTAAACGCTTTATACGAAACACAACGTTAAAGGTTCGGCCACAAAAGCGGGTTTTTCCTGACCTTCGATCTCCAGGGTGGCCGTTGCCTTGAGCAACCACTGGCCGGGTTTTTTCTCGCTCACGTCGGTCAGCTGGACCTTGAGACGCACCCGCGAGTTGACCGTCACCGGTTGAACGAAGCGCACACTGTCCATCCCGTAATTGACCGCCATCTTCAAGCCTTCGGGCAGTACCATGATGCCCTCCATGAGCTTGGGAATCAGCGACAACGACAGGAAGCCATGTGCGATAGTCGCGCCGAACGGAGTCTGCGCCGCTTTGACCGGGTCGACATGGATGAACTGGAAATCCCCTGTGGCGTCGGCGAACAGGTTGATACGCTGCTGGTCGATGGTCAGCCAGTCTGAATAGCCTGCGTCCTTGCCGATGTGCTGCCTGAGTTCTGTGACGGGTACAGAAGGCATGCTGCTCTCCTTGTCTGATGAGGCGGTATCGCCCGCATAGCTCGTGCCTGCGGGCGAATATCAGATCAGCAGAGGGCGGCTGGCCGGTCAAGCAACTGCGGCAATGCGAATACCCACTCATGACCTCTGGCGCAGCGTGTTTATAATGACGCCGATCGTTCGCCGGGTTCGTTTATCTGCTGGAGTCCTCATGCTGTTAAGGGGTTTGACATGGCTGGTGCTGTTCCAATTGCTGGGGACCGCGCT
Source organism: Pseudomonas sp. P129 (assembly GCF_020312195.1). Classification (NCBI taxonomy): domain Bacteria; kingdom Pseudomonadati; phylum Pseudomonadota; class Gammaproteobacteria; order Pseudomonadales; family Pseudomonadaceae; genus Pseudomonas; species Pseudomonas sp. P129. The sequence goes on from NZ_JAGPYS010000005.1 coordinate 333,732, forward strand.
CAACCACCTGTTTCTGTCGATTTTGCCAGGGCCGATCATCGGCCTTGTGCTGCTTATGGCGTATTTGATGTGGCGCGGTGAAGTCAGCGAGCCGATCAGCATGGCGGCCAGCAGTCTGCTGCGCTATCTGCCGTTGCTGCTGGTGCCGCCTGCGGTCGGGGTGATGGTGTACGCGTCGGCCATTGCCGAGGACTTCTGGGCGATCTTTGGCACCCTGACCCTGTCGCTGATGATTTCCGTGGTCTTTGTCGGCTGGCTGATGCAGTCATTGATCAAGCGTCAGGCCCAGCGCCGGGAGTTGCCATGAGTCTTGACTGGCACGGTGCATGGCTGTCGGTGATCCATCACCCGCTTTTCGGCATCGCGATCACCCTGGGTGCCTATCAACTGGCGATGGCCGCCTATGAAAGAACCCGCTGGCTGTTTCTGCAGCCTGTGCTGGTCTCGATGGTGGTGGTGATCGGGGTCGTGCTGTTCTGCGACCTTGAATACACCGAGTACCGCAAAAGCACCGAGATTCTGGTCACGCTGCTGGGGCCTGCAACCGTTGCGCTGGCGGTCCCGCTCTATTTGAATATGCGACGGATCCGCCAGTTGTTCTGGCCGGTCTTGACTACGCTGGTAATCGGCGGGGTGTTTGCCACCGGTTTGTGCGTGGGGTTCGGGGTGCTGTTCGGTGCCGACCACATGATTCTGATGACCATGGCGCCCAAATCAGTGACATCGCCCATCGCCATGCTGGTCGCCGAGCAGATCGGCGGGGTTGCCGCCCTGGCGGCTGTTTTTGTGTTGATTACTGGCGTATTCGGTGCCATTTTCGGCCCCGGTCTGCTGTCACTGATCGGGGTGGACAATCCTGCTGCCCGAGGCATGGCGCTGGGGCTTACCGCGCATGCGGTAGGCACATCCGTGGCATTGCAGGAGGGGGAAGAAACGGGGGCTTTTGCTGCGTTGGCAATGAGTCTGATGGGCGTTGCAACGGCGTTGTTCCTGCCGCTGGCAATGTCGCTGGCCATTTAAAAGGAGGCTTTTCTATGACGCTGCCATTGTTTCCGCTGAATGCTGTGCTGTTTCCGGGGTGCGTGCTTGATCTGCAGCTGTTTGAAGCCCGTTACCTGGACATGATCGGCCGCTGCATGAAGCAGGGGGAAGGGTTCGGTGTGGTGTGTATCACCGAGGGAAGTGAAGTCGGCTCCGCGCCGGACGGCCATTCGCTGATCGGCTGCGAAGCGCTGGTCATGGATTTTCAGCAGCAGGAGAACGGCTTGCTGGGCATTCGTGTGGTCGGGGGGCGTCGCTTCCGGGTTGTCGCTACTGAGGTTCAGCGCGATCAACTGCTGGTGGCCGAGGTCGAGTGGCTGGAAGAGCCCGTGGAGCGCCCGCTGCAGGAGGAAGACGCCGACCTTGTAGCCCTGCTCGAAGCGCTGGCCGAGCATCCAATGGTGGCTTCCTTGAACATGGGTGTGTCTGCCGGTGGGCAATACGCCTTGTCCAACCAGCTTGCCTATCTGCTGCCGTTCACCGAAAAAGACAAAGTGGAACTGCTGGAAATCGACGACCCCGAAGAGCGTCTCGACGCGATTCAGGAATTGCTCGATGAAATGCAGGGCGATCTGCAGGCCTGAGCCCGGATCGCGCTGTTCATTGCGCAGGGTAGCAGAGCGTCTGGAACGCCATGCCGACGCAGAGCATCGGCACGTCTGTCGCGGTTAGCGCGGTGGATACTGCTCCAGAATTTTCGCCACCGTAGTGCGCATGGCCTGATCGCGTTCGGACGGGCTGCCGGCGTTGTCATTGAGGATGCGCTCTGTGCTGCCACGCCAGACCAGCTTGCCGTCCTTGCCGTCGAACATATCGATCTGCACGGTGCCGACCTTGTAGTCGACGCTGCGGGTTTCGGTGTTCATCGGCCCGTTCCAGTAGCCATAACCGCCCCAGGGGCTCCAGCCCCCGCCATAGTTGGTGCTGACCGTCTGCTGACGGTTTTCGACGATCAGCCAGGCCTGCACTTTCAAATCCGGCCGGGCGCCGGCTGCGGCCATGCGTAATCCACGCTGGTCCAGTTGCTCGCCGATCGACTGGCGAAGGCGCTGCTCGGTCAGGTCGCTCTTGAGCCGTGGATCATTGTCGGGCTGATACTGAACGGCGGGCTCCTTCCAGCTCCAGCTGCGATAGCCGCCGAAATCCCGCTGGGCATCGAAGTCGCGATTGATCGAGTTGCTCTGACAGGCCGTCAGCAACATGGCACAGGTCAGCAGAACGATACGGCGAAACATGGCAGTTCTCCGAAAGGGTTACGAAGGCGGGTAGGCCGCCAGAGCCTGTTGCACGGCCTGCCGCAATGCACTGCTGCGGTCGGCCAGATTGTTGCTGGCGCGCGCATCGGCACTGGCGCTCCATACCGGCTGGCCACTGCGCGCGTCAATCAGGTTGATCTGCACCACCATGACCTTTTCCTGATAGGTGCGCACCACCGGCACATTGGCGTAGCCGCCATAACCGGGCCGGTAGCCATCGTAGCGGCCATAGCCCATGCCGCCCCCGTAGTAGGGATCGTAATCTTCACGCACCTGGCGCAGCCGGGTTTCCTGCCGGGTCGTGGCAGCGACGTACAGGTCTGCCGGCTGATTGCCGCGAGCCGGTCGCAAGCCACGCTGATCCAGGCCGTTGCTCACGGCTTCGACCACCTGCGCCGAATCCACCCATGCGGTACCGGGCGGCAGCTGACCGTTGAGCCAGCCCCAAGAGCGATAACGGCCATAGTCACGCGGCGGCGCAGGGTAGGCGCTCATGTCCAGCGTTCTTGCCGCCTGCGCGGGGGCGGGAGGCATGGGCAGAGAGCTGGCGACATACGGGTTGTCGCTCTGGCAGGCGCAGATCCCGAGCAGAGCGGTTCCCAGCAGCATGGCAAACAAGGCAGAACGGTGTTTCATGGTGGGCTCCGCAGTGATGTCAGACCGGACGGCACATCCAGTGAAGGTATCGACCCAGCCCGGCAAAGGCTGGATGACGCCGATGCGCCAGTTCCATTTCCAGCAGATCCGTCAGCTCGGCCCGAGCCTGGAATTCAACCGGCATGTAATCGTGAAATACCCGCACCCCGCTACGCGTTTCGACTTGCCACAGGCCTTCAAGTTGCGCCGCCAGTTCCCGGGGGTCGAGCGGTTGCTGGGGCGTCAGGCTCTGTTTTTCTCCGGCCATGTCATTTTTGCGCATCTTGCGGAAATGGCCCTTCAGCAGGTTGCGATAGACCAAGGCATCGCGGTTGTAAAACGCCAGCGACAGCCAGCCATCGTCCTTGGTCAGCCGGCGCAGCACCGGGAGGATGCTGTGCGGCTCGGCCAGCCATTCCAGCACGGCGTGGCACAGCACCAGATCATAAGTGTCGCTCAGTAACTCGGGCAGCGCCTGCCACGGGGCCTGAATGAAGGTTGCCGTCTGTCCGGCATCGGCGAAGCGCTGGCGTGCGCCTTCGAGCATCGGCTCGGCGGGTTCGGCCAGGGTCACCTGATGACCCTGTTCGGCCAGCCATAACGACATGTGGCCCAGCCCGGCGCCGATATCCAGTACACGAAGCGGTCGCGCGGGCAGGTTCTCGGTCAGGTCGGCCTGCAGTACTGCCAGACGAATGGCACCCTTGGCACCGCCATAGATCTTTTCTGCAAAACGGGTCGCCAGCTGGTCGAAATGCCGATCACTCACTTGGCAAATCTCCGCTCGCTGTCAGCCAGCTTGTTACGCACCACCGCGTCCATGTCCAGGCCCAGTTCGCTGCACAGCAGCAACAGGTAGAGGACAATGTCGCCGACTTCCTGGCCGGCGTGCTCCAACTGGTCGGCAGGCAGCTCGCGGGACTGGTCTTCGCGCAGCCACTGGAATATTTCCACCAGCTCGGCCATCTCCACACTGGCAGCCATGGCCAGGTTTTTCGGGCTGTGAAATTGTTTCCAGTCATTCTGGTCGCGGATGCGGTGCAGGCGTTGGGTCAACTCGTCGAGGTTCATCATGCTCTCCTGAAGACGCATAGCTTCAGGGGGAACGGGTCGCCAGGCAAGTGGGCGTTGAGGTTTGTTCAGCCGTTGATGGGAGCAGGGCTCCCGTCAGAGGTGTTCATCCGGCTGTGCGTCACTCGCTGACAGGCTGCCAGCTACCGACCATATGCACGATGCCTTCCTGGCCTTCGACACGGAACTGGCCCTGCGAGCCGGCGGCACTGGCCGACAGCGTCACGTCGGCAGGCAGGCGTACAGGCTTCTGGAACTGCACGCTGATCTCGACATTCGAGGCCGGCAAATGCTCGCCCAGCGCCGCGAGCGCCCGGGCCTTGAGCCACATGCCGTGGGCGATGGCGCGTGGAAAACCGAACAGCCTGGCGCTGGGGGCGCTGAGGTGGATCGGGTTGTAGTCGCCCGACACCTTGGCGTACTCGCGGCCTATCTGCGCCGTCGCCCGCCAGTGTTGCAGTTCGCTGAGCGGTAGCGGCTCGGCTTCCGGATAGCTTACCGGGCTGTCTTCCAGATGCACGGCGGTGCACAGCATGGTGCTTTCTTCTTCCCACAACAGCCCCATGCCGTCTTCGGCCTGGGTGACCAGGGTGAACGTCGCCCCCTTGGCATGCGGGCGCAGATCGGTGGCCTGAACGCTGATGTACAACTGGCTCACACCGCCCAGTGGGCGATGCGTGCGGGTGCGATTGGCGAGGTGAATCAGCCCCAGCAGCGGGAACGGAAAGTCCTCGGAGGTCATCAATTGCATTTGCAGCGGAAATGCCAGCACGTGCGGATAGGTCGGAGGCAGCAGGCTGCTCTCTTCGAATCCGCACACTTTGCGGTACGCTTCAAGCTTGTCGGTATCGACCGCAATCCAGCTGCGCAAGCCCAGATCGGGTAGCTGCATCCCGGTGACCTTGCGCCTGAGCGCTGCCTGGATGAACAGGTTGGACAGGGGCTGCAGGGAATTGAGGTAGCGCCAGTGAGCCGTCATCATCCATCTCCTTGAATTCGATGCGGGTGCTTAAGCCCCGATCACGTTTTGACCACATACACGTAGAACCTGACCGCTCACCGCGCCGCTGCCCGGCTGGCTGAACCACGCCACCGCTTCGGCAACGTCCTGTGGCGAGCCGCCCTGACCCAGCGAACTCATGCGCCGCCCGGCTTCACGCAGGGTGAACGGCATGTGCGCGGTCATTTTCGTTTCGATGAAGCCCGGCGCGACGGCGTTGATGCTGATGCCGCGTGACTTGAGCCCGGGGGCCATGGCCCGTGCAAAACCGATCAGACCTGCCTTGCTGGTGGTGTAGTTGGTTTGCCCGCGGTTACCGGCGATACCGCTGATCGAGGCCATGAGCACGATCCGCGCGTTATCCTTCAAGGCTCCCGCGTCGAGCAGTACTTGAGTCAGCACTTGCGGCGCACTGAGGTTGACCGCCAGTACCGAGTCCCAGAAATCTTCCGGCATGTTGACCAGCGTCTTGTCGCGCGTGATGCCGGCGTTGTGCACCAGTATGTCGACGCCGTCGGGCAGGTGTTCGAGCAACTGCGCCGGGGCATCCGCCGCGCAGATATCCAGCGCCAGGGCCTGACCGCCAAGCCGTGAGGCGAGTGCTTCCAGCTCGTTCCTGGTTTGCGGCACATCCAGCAGGATGACCTGCGCGCCGTCACGGGTCAGGGTCTCGGCGATTGACGCGCCGATGCCGCGTGCCGCGCCCGTCACCACTGCCTTGCGCCCGGCCAGCGGGCGGGTCCAGTCCTGCACCTTGCTCGGGCAGGCACTGAGGTGGACGAACTGGCCGGAGATGAACGCAGCCTTGGGCGTGAGGAAGAAGCGCAGGGCGCCCTCCAGTTGATCCTGCGCGTCGTCATCCACCTGCAGCAACTTGACCGTTGCGCCATTGCGCACTTCCTTGGCCAGCGAGCGGCTGAAGCCTTCGATGGCCTGTTGAGTGCTGGCCGCCAGCGGATCAGTGAGTGTCTCGGGTGCCTTGCCGAGAATGACCACATGCGCGCAGTGATCGAGATTGCGCAGCAGCGGCTGAAAGAAGTCCCGCAACTGCCTGAGCTGATCGGTGCGCAGGATCTGGCTGGCGTCGAAAACCACTGCCTTAAGGCGCGGACCCTGGTTGGACACCCACGTCGTGGCACCGGGCATGTCGCTGCCGAAACTGTAAAGCGAGTCGGTCAGGCGGCTGGCGAACTGGCGGACCTGATCCCCCAGCGGTCCTGCGCTGATCAGCAAGGTCCCTTCGACGGGACGCAGACGTCCGGCCTGCCAGCGCTCCAGGTGAGTGGGGGCGGGCAGACCGACGGCCTTCACCAGGCGCCGACCCATGTCGGAGTTGGCGAAATCAATATAGCGATCTGACGGCATGGAACACTCTCCTGAAGTCGGGGTTCAAAGGAATGGACCACGGTGGCATGACGTTTGTTCTTGCGATCGACACGGCTCATTCATTCGCTTGAAGAAAGGGAGTTTTCCATGACGCATCCTCGTCGGGTCGCCATCGTCGGCGGTAACCGCATTCCGTTCGCGCGCTCCAATGGCCCTTATGCCAAGGCCAGCAATCAGGACATGCTCACGGCTGCTCTGGAAGGGCTGATCGAGCGCTTCAATCTGCACGGGCTGCGCATGGGCGAGGTGGTGACGGGCGCAGTGCTCAAACACTCCAGAGACTTCAACCTGACCCGCGAATGCGTGCTCGGCTCGCGGCTCTCGGCACAGACCCCGGCTTACGACATTCAGCAAGCGTGTGGTACGGGGCTGGAAGCGGCGTTGCTGGTGGCCAACAAGATCGCTCTGGGGCAGATCGAGTGCGGTATTGCCGGTGGCGTGGACACCACGTCCGATGCACCGATCGGCGTCAACGAGGGGCTGCGCAAGATCCTGCTGCAGGTAAACCGCAGCAAGACGCCCGGTGACAAGCTCAAAGCCCTGATGCAGTTGCGCCCACACCACCTCAAACCGGAGCTGCCGCGTAACGGCGAGCCGCGTACGCGCTTGTCGATGGGCCAGCATTGCGAGCTGATGGCGCAGACCTGGGGCATAGAGCGCGGGCCGCAGGATCAACTGGCGCTCGAGAGCCATCTGAAAATGGCCGCGGCCTACGCCGAGGGCTGGCAGGATGATTTGATGACGCCGTATCTGGGGCTGATCCGTGACAACAACCTGCGTCCGGACCTGACGCTTGAAAAGCTCGCCGGCCTCAAGCCCGCGTTCGAGCGCAGCGCCAAGGGCACCTTGTCGGCGGGCAATTCGACACCGCTGACCGATGGCGCATCGGTGGTGTTGCTGGCCAGCGAGGAATGGGCTCGCGAGCGGGGCCTGCCGGTGCTGGCCTACTGGCGTGATGGCGAGGCCGCAGCGGTGGATTTCGTCAACGGTGCAGAAGGGCTGCTGATGGCGCCGGTCTACGCCGTTCCGCGTCTGCTGGCCCGCAATGGCCTGACCCTTCAGGACTTCGATTACTACGAAATCCATGAAGCCTTCGCCGCGCAGGTGCTATGCACCCTCAAGGCCTGGGAAGACGCCGACTACTGCAAAACCCGTCTGGGCCTGGACGCGCCGCTGGGGTCGATTGATCGCAGCAAACTGAACGTCAAGGGCAGCTCGCTGGCTGCCGGCCACCCGTTCGCGGCGACCGGAGGCCGCATCGTCGCCAACCTGGCCAAGCTGCTGGATGCGGCAGGCAGCGGACGTGGATTGATTTCCATCTGTGCTGCAGGCGGCCAGGGCGTGACGGCGATTCTGGAGCGTTAGGCAAATGCTGGGGTCATGGGCATAATCCACAACTGACTTACGCAGAGCATGGGCACTATCGCGGTCTACCTGACGACTATCGTTCCTCACGCTCCGGCGTGGGAATGCATGTCGTGGCGCTCCGTGTCACACCCGTGCGTGGGATGATCAATCAGCATTATTGGCCTGTAACGTTGAGGTAAGGCATGGGGTTCATTATTGGCGTATCGGTACTGCTGATTCTGATCGGCACCGTGTTCTATCTGTTCGACAAAGGCGCGCGCACTCGCTGGCTGAGGCCTTATATCGGGCTGATGCTGATCGGTTTGCTGATCGGCGGGATGGGCTTGCTGGTGGGGCTGGTCTCCGATGAAATAGAGGTTTATTTCCTGCTGGTGGCCAAATGGGTCATCGCGGTGACCGGTATCATGTTCTGCCTGCGACTGATCGTACTGATCGCCAAGCGCTTCATCGCCAGCAATTGAGCGTGCAATCCGCCCATGTGTGACAGGACAACGTGGAAAATCATTTCAAGTTTCTGACCCTGCCCAAGACCTCGGGCGAGGTCGCCAACGTCTTCATTCACGGCTACTCGTCAGGGCATGATCTGGATGACCGACGCCTGTTGGCCAACAGCATCCCCGGCGCCTTGCGCCAGAGTGTGAACATTCTGGCGTTCTGGCCATCCAGCCATTTCACCCAGATGGGCAACCGTTCCCGTGGCCTGCTGATGGCGGCTGCCCGAGTGCACCCGCTCGCGGGCGCGGCGGCGCTGGCGGGGGACCGGGTCGTTCATTTTGCGCGTATCCGCAACCGTGCCCGCGACATGGGCAAGGTGCTGTTGGCGCAGCTGGATCGCTACCTGTTCGAACATCATCCCGACGTCAGGCAGGTCAATCTGATCGGCCATTCACTGGGCGGCCGGCTGCTGGTCAGCGCGCTCAAGGAGCTGCAGCAGACACCCGAACACGGGCTGGTGGTGGGCGACGTATTGCTGATGGCCGCTGCCGTACGCATCGATGCTGCCGAGGCCGAGCGGCTCAAGCAGAAAATCAGCGGACGGCTGATCAATGCGTACTCCACGGAAGATCATGTGCTGTTGCTGAATCTCGGCGAGAAGAGCCTGGGACGTACGCCGGTCGAGCACTTCGAGAACGTGCGCATGCGGGGTTATCGCCATCACCATTACTGGCAGCGCTTGCAGGAAGTGCTGATTGCCACTCGCTTCAGTGGCTGTGAAGGGCTGGAAACCGGCGTTGCGGTGCTACCGACAATGACTCGCGACCCGGTCCTGCAGGACGTCTGGCTGCACAGCGTTCTGGCCCGTTCGCCGGACTACGTGCTGGAGGCGGCCATCAAGCATTTGCGCAGCAGTCGCTGGACGCGCCTCAAGGCCACTGAAGCGGACCGCACTTACGCCTTCGTGCGCGAATTCCAGCTGGTCGCCGGGCACTTTCTGATCAATGCCGCCCGGCGTCGTGGCGTGCCCTATACGCGAGTGCTGGGCATGCTGGCGCGGCAATACGGTCTGGGCGATGCGCTGCACCAGTGCGCGACAGTGGTCGAAGTGGAAGAGTTGCTGCTCAGAACGTTCTTTCGCCATGCGTTCAACAGCGCGCACCCGCTGGTGCAGATGCCGCGTGCCAGTGTCCGCGCGATGAGCTGGGATATCTATGCCGCGCATGTCGATGCACTGGCCGAGCGCCTGACCGTGGCGGCGTTTTTCAAGACCGCGCAGCCCGACGAGGCGCCCGTCGCGGTCAAGGGCTTGCTCGGTGCAATTCGCCAGGCCCCGGTGCAACGCTTGTTGACGCACTTCGGCACTGCGCTGCGACCGGGTTATTCCGCACTGATCCCCACCGTGGCGATCGTCTTCTACGCGCGCGTCACGCTGGATGATGACGCGCTGATGTAAGCCGCAATCACGCGGCGCGAGCTTCTTCCAGGGCGGCGGCCGAAAGCTGCTGGCGATGACGACTGGCGTAGCTCTCGGCGATGATCGAGCACACGATCAGCTGCATCGGGTGGTAGATCATGATCGGCAACAGAATCAGGCCAAGCCCCGGATTGCTGCCGAAAATCAGCGCAGCCATCGGCGCGCCTGCAGCAAGGGACTTCTTGGTGGCGCAGAACACCGCCGCGACCTTGTCGGCATGATCGAACTTGAGCACCCGCGCCGTGCGGGTGGTCATCAACAGGATCACCGCCAGCAGCAGCGCGGTGCCGATGAACGCGGTCAGGATCACGCTGTTGCCCTGGCTTTGCCACATGCCGGAGATCATCGAGTTGCAGAACGCCGCATACACCAGCAGCAGAATCACCAGCTTGTCGATCAGGTTGGTGTATTTCTTGTGACGGGCGAAGAACTTGCCCAGCAGCGGCCGCATTAACTGGCCAAGCACCAGTGGCAGCAGGAGCATGGCGCACAGGTCGAGCAGCGTATCGCCCAGATCGATCCCGCCAGCGCCGGTGCCGACCACCAGGCTGACCAGCCACGGGGTGATGAAAATCCCGATGACACTGGACATGCTGGCATTGAGAATCGCTGCCGGGACATTGCCGCCTGCGCTGCCGGTCAGCGCCACAGAGGAGGAGATGGTCGAGGGCAGGGCGCACAGGTAGAGGAAGCCCAGCATCAGCAGCGCTGGCACCTGCGAGCCCAGCAGCTTGTTGCACGCCAGCCAGATCAGCGGGAACACCACGAAGGTGAAGACCTGGATCATCACGTGCAAGCGCCAGTTGGTCAGGCCTTTCTTGATCTGCTCGCTGGACAGATTCACGCCATGCAGAAAGAACACTACGAACACGCCGACCTTGATGACGTACTCAGCGTGCATGCTGCCGCCGGTAGCCCCGAAACGCGGGAAGAAATAGGCGAGTACCGTCGCCAGCACCATGCCCCAGAGGAACCAGTCGGTGGCGACGCGCTTGAAGTGTTTGAGTGATTGCATAGGGGGCCGGAGAATTTTTGTAAACAGAGAGGCGTGCAGGCTACTCTGTTGCTCCATAGCCGTCTTGCGACATAAGGCCATAAGATGCCGAGTAACGGACAGATCAATCAGCGACAGCTCACAGGCGAACGGCAGATACCGGCCTTGTCCGGCCTGCCGCGCCCGCTGTATGCCCGTGCCGAAAGCCTCAGCGCCGGTTCCTGGACGCCGCCCCATCGCCATGACTGGGTGCAGTTTTCCTACGCGATCAGCGGGGTTCTGGGTGTGCATACCGCCGAGGGCAGTTTCTTTGCGCCGCCGCAGTGGGGCGTCTGGGTGCCTGCCGGGCTCGAGCATGAGGTGGTGACCTCCATGCGCGCCGAAATGCGCAGCCTGTACATTCGCACGGCAGATTCGGGGTGGGCACCGCAGCGCTGCAGGGTACTGGAAGTCACGCCACTGGCCCGCGAGCTGATCAAGAGCTTCTGCCTGTTGCCCGTGGATTATCCCGAGCAGGACAGCCATGAGGCGCGGCTGGTGCAGGTGCTGCTGGATCAACTGGCGCAACTGCCCGAAGTGGGTTTTTCACTGCCGTTGCCACGTCATCCGCGTTTGCTGGGGCTGTGCAATGAGTTGATCGAAGAGCCGGGGCGCTTGATCACCCTGCACGACTGGGCCGCCCGCCTCGGGACCTCCGAGAAGACGCTGATGCGCCTGTTTCAGCGCGAAACCGGATTGAGCTTTCGTGGCTGGCGGCAGCGGGCACGGCTGCTGTCTTCGCTGTCTGCACTGGAAGAGGGCGCCAGTGTGACGCAGACCGCGCTGGCCTGCGGTTATGACTCGACGTCAGCGTTCATCGCAGCCTTCAAGGGTTTGTTCGGCCACACCCCCGGTGACTTGTTCAAGTAAGGCGTGGATGCCTTGTGCACTAACGAGTGCATCTAACGCTGTTTTTTCTGCTTTTACATGTTTTGTCCCGGAATATCTTTCACCGGCTGTACGGCACGAAAGGTGCTTTAAACCGGGGGATTGCGTGGTTTTTTCTTAAAAAACCTTTCAATCCACAGGGGGTTACCCCTACTCGCTGGCGGAGGATTGCCGTATAACGGCAACAATCGCGTATCTGGCAACAAAGGACCCACAATAAAAGCTGATGAAAACTCCTAAACGCATTGAACCCCTGATCGAAGACGGTCTGGTCGACGAGGTGCTGCGCCCGCTCATGAGTGGTAAAGAGGCAGCTGTTTATGTGGTGCGTTGCGGCAATGAGCTGCGGTGTGCCAAGGTTTACAAGGAGGCTAACAAACGCAGTTTCCGTCAGGCGGCCGAGTATCAGGAAGGTCGCAAGGTACGCAACAGCCGTCAGGCCCGCGCCATGGCCAAGGGCTCGAAGTTCGGGCGCAAGGAAACCGAAGACGCTTGGCAGAATGCCGAAGTGGCTGCGCTGTTTCGTCTGGCCGGCGCAGGTGTCCGGGTGCCCAAGCCGTACGACTTCCTGGAAGGCGTGCTGCTCATGGAACTGGTAGCTGACGAGTATGGCGATGCAGCGCCGCGTCTGAACGACGTCGTGCTGGAGCCGGATCAGGCGCGCGAGTATCACGCATTCCTGATCGAGCAGATCGTGCTGATGCTGTGTGCCGGTCTGGTGCACGGTGACCTGTCCGAGTTCAACGTGCTGCTGGCGCCGTCCGGCCCGGTCATCATCGACTTGCCGCAAGCGGTCGATGCCGCGGGCAATAACCACGCGTTCAGCATGCTGGAGCGCGACGTCGGCAACATGGCGCTGTACTTCGGCAGATTCGCGCCGGAGCTCAGAAAGACCAAGTACGCCAAGGAAATGTGGTCGTACTACGAGGCAGGCACCTTGTCGCCCGCCACGGTGCTGACCGGTGAATTCGATGAGCCTGAGGACGAAGCCGATGTGGGCGGCGTACTGCGCGAAATCGAAGCCGCCCGCCTCGACGAAGCCCGCCGCCAGGCAGCTCGTGCGGCAGACGACGCGCCACCGAGCAAATCCACCGAAGAGCCACCGCCGCCGTGGATGCAGTAAGGCCCTTTCGCGAGCAAGCTCGCTCCCACAGGGAGTGCGTGTGGCAGGCGCTCCGTCGAGTGATGCAGTAAGTAAGACCACTGTGGGAGCGAGCTTGCTCGCGAAGACGATGTATCACGCGCGCTGTTTTCGGAGCCTGTACCGGCCCTTTCGCGAGCAAGCTCGCTCCCACAGGAAGTGCGTGTGGCAGGCGCTCCGCCGATTGCATGCAGTAAGCCCCTTGTGGGAGCGNGCATGCAGTAAGCCCCTTGTGGGAGCGAGCTTGCTCGCGAAGACGATGTATCAGGCGCACTGTTTTCGAAGGCTGTACCGGCCCTTTCGCTAGCAAGCTCGCTCCCACGGAGCGCGTGCAGGCGCTCTATCGAGTGGATGCGGTGAGACCCTTGTGGAAGTGGCTAGCAACACCCGCCCGATGCCAGGTCCTTGAGGATCGGGCAGTCGGGGCGGTCGTCGCCGTGGCAGTGTTCCACCAGTTCCTGAAGCGTGTCGCGCAGGCTCGCCAATTCGTCGATTTTGCGGTTCAGCTCGGCGATGTGCTGGCGGGCCAATGCCTTGACGTCGGCGCTGGCCCGTTGGCGGTCCTGCCAGAGGGTCAGCAGTTTGCCGACCTCTTCCAGCGAAAACCCCAGGTCCCTTGAGCGCTTGATGAACGCCAGCGTGTGCAGATCGTCCGCGCTGTACAGGCGATAGCCGCTGTCGCTGCGATGGGCCGCTTGCAGCAAACCGATGGACTCGTAATAGCGGATCATCTTCGCGCTCAAGCCACTGTTTTTCGCCGCCTGACCGATATTCATGGTGCGTCCTCCAGGTCGCGGGGTTTCCAGGTTTTCAGCAGCAGCGCATTGCTCACCACGCTGACGCTCGACAGCGCCATCGCCGCGCCCGCCAATACCGGATTGAGATAGCCCAGTGCCGCGAGGGGAATGCCGATCAGGTTGTAGACGAACGCCCAGAACAGGTTCTGGCGGATTTTCGCGTAGGTCCTCCGGCTGATGTCCAGAGCCGCCGGAACCAGTCGCGGGTCGCCGCGCATCAGGGTGATGCCCGCTGCATGCATGGCGACATCGGTCCCGCCGCCCATCGCGATACCGACATCCGCTGCCGCCAGCGCCGGAGCATCGTTGATGCCGTCACCGACCATCGCCACCACATGGTAGCTTTTCAGTTGAGTGACGGTGGCCGCCTTGTCGGCAGGCAATACTTCGGCATGCACATCGTGTATGCCCAATGCCCTGGCAACCACCTGAGCACTGCCCCGGTTATCGCCGGTCAGCAGATGGCTGCTGATGCCGCGCGCATTCAGCGCTTTGATTGCCTGATCGGTTCCAGGCTTGAGCGTGTCACCGAAGGCGAACATACCGATCACTTTCGGCTCCGGAGCCTGCTCGATCAGCCAGGACAGCGTGCGCCCCTCGGCTTCCCAGATGCGTGCGGACTCGGCCAGATCGCCCATCGGCAGGCCGCTGTCCTCCAGCAAGCGTCGATTGCCCAGCGCCAGTTCACGGCCCTCAACGGTGCCGGCGATGCCCCGACCGCTCAGGACGCGGCTGTTTTGCGCGGCATCAGGCTTGAGTTGCCATTCATGACAGACATCCAGCACCGCTCTGGCCAAGGGGTGTTCACTGCCGCGTTGCAGCGCGCCCGCCAGTTGCAGAAGGTGTTCTTCATTGCCCAGCACCGCGCTCATGTTGGTGATACGCGGCGTGCCCGAAGTCAGCGTGCCGGTCTTGTCGAACACCACGGCATCGACCTCGTGAGCCCGTTCCAGCGCTTCGGCGTCCTTGATCAGAATGCCGTAACGCGCTGCCACACCGGTCCCGGCCATGATCGCTGTCGGCGTCGCCAGGCCCAGGGAGCAAGGGCAGGCGATCACCAGTACGGCAACGGCATTGATCAGCGCGACTTCCAGCGAGGCACCGACCAGCAGCCAGCCGGCCAGTGTGAACAAGGCAATCACCAGCACGGTGGGCACGAACACCTGGCTGACTTTATCCACCAGCTTCTGGATCGGGGCTTTGCCTGCCTGAGCGTCTTCGACCAGACGAATGATGCGCGCCAGCACCGTTTCCGCGCCCAGCGCGGTGGTCCTGATCAACAATTGGCCTTCGCCATTGATTGCCCCGCCGGTGACCTTGTCGCCCGGTTGCTTGACCACCGGCAGGCTTTCACCGGTGATAAGCGCTTCGTCGGCATGGCTGCGGCCTTCGACCACTTCGCCGTCCACCGGGAAGCGCTCGCCGGGTTTGACCAGCACCCGATCATCGAGCTGCAGCGCGCTGATCGCGACGTCCTGTTCGAGGCCATCGACTACCCGCAGGGCGCGCTCCGGGCGCAGCGCTTCGAGGGCGCGGATGGCACTGGCGGTCTGGCGCTTGGCGCGGCTTTCCAGGTATTTGCCCAACAGCACCAGCGCGATCACCACCGCCGATGCTTCGAAATACAGGTGCGGCGTCGTTCCGGGCGCAGCGTGCAGCCATTGATAGACGCTCAGGCCGTAGCCGGCGCTGGTACCGATCGCGACCAGCAGGTCCATATTGCCGGCACCTGCGCGCACGGCTTTCCAGGCGGCTACGTAAAAACGTGCGCCAAGGATGAACTGCACCGGCGTCGCCAGCGCAAATTGCACCCACGCAGGCAGCATCCAGTGCACGCCCAGCGGTGACAACAACATCGGCAGGATCAACGGCAGCGCCAGCGCGATGGCCAGCAGCAAGGCCCAGCGTTCGTGGTGCAGGTGACGGGCTTTCTGGCCGGCGTCGGCGTGACGATCCTGGTTCAGCGTGGCGCTATAACCGGCACGGCTGACGGCGTCGATCAGGGTTTGCGGATCGGTGTGCGCTGCGGTGTCTACGTGGGCGCGTTCATTGGCCAGGTTGACCGTCACGCTGTTGACCCCCGGCACTTTGGCCAGGGCACGCTCGACCCGACCTGCGCAACTGGCGCAGGTCATGCCGCTGATCGGCAGGTCGAAGGTGGTGGTGTCTTGCATGTGAATCACTCCCTGAGGCTGGCTACCTGCAAGGATCAACCTTGCCATACGGGCAAGGTCAAGCGCGAATCAATAGTTGAGGTCGGCTTTCTTGAGGTACATCCCGTTCAGGTCGGCGGCGATGCGGTACTTGAGAATATCCCCCGCACGCAGCTGGATCTTGGTGCTGCGCGGCGCTTCCATGCCGGGCTCACAGCCCACGACATTGCCGCGCAGGGTGCTCAGCCGCACCGAGACTTCACCGGCAGGCAGGTTGAAGGACACCGAGTCTTCCTGATACAGCCTGCCGGCCAGACGGTCCTGTACGTAGATGCCGATCTCGCAGGAAGTCGCGACTTCCAGGCGCTCTCGGGAAATGATCAGAATGCCGTAGTCCTGAGCCGCCTGAGTGGCAGGTGTGATAGCCAGGAAACCGAGAATGCTGAAGAGGCTGACTGCTGACCAGCGCATCGCTGATACTCCTGATGTAAATGTGGCTGACGATAGAGGTGTCGATAACCCAGCTTGGCTCACGATTACGCCGAATGCCAGCCCGGCAGCAATGGCAGAAACTTGACCTTGCCATGATGACAAGGTTGAAGATGCTCGCTGTTCATCACTGAAGGAGTGACATCATGCAGTTATTCAACGTTCAAGGCATGACCTGCGGGCATTGTGTTCGCGCGGTGACCGAGGCCATCAAACATGACGACCCGAGTGCCGATGTTCAGGTCGAACTGGCCAGCAAGCAGGTCAAGGTGCAAAGCAGCCTGTCGCCCGAGCGGATTGTCAGTTTGATCAGCGAAGAGGGTTATCAGGCGCAGCCGGCATGACCCTGCCCCGGGAGATCGATGCGGTCTCCCGGTCTGTAAACATTGAAAAGTTTTGAATTAATTCCCCCGTTCGTCGTTCTCTGCAAGGTAAGCCGGGTAAACTAGCCCGTTGCTCTGCATCTGTGAATGGACACCCGATGAATCTACGAACGATCCTTATCCTTGGCTCATTGAGCGCCTTCGGCCCTCTGGCCATCGACTTCTATCTTCCTGGCTTTCCGGCCATGGCCTCGTATTTCGGGACCGATGAAAAACACGTACAACTGACCCTGGCGGCCTACTTTCTGGGACTTTCCCTGGGGCAACTGGCCTATGGCCCGGTGGCTGACCGGTTCGGTCGGCGCATTCCGCTGCTGGTCGGTGTAACCCTGTTCATGCTTGCCTCGGTCGCCTGCGCCTTTGCGCCGAGTCTTGAATGGCTGATTGCCGCGCGCTTCGTGCAGGCGTTGGGCGGCTGTGCCGGGATGGTCTTGTCACGCGCCATCGTCAGCGACAAGTGCAACGCCGTCGAGTCGGCCAAGGTCTTCTCGCAACTGATGCTGGTCATGGGCCTGGCACCGATTCTGGCCCCGATGCTGGGTGGTGTGCTGGTCAGTACCTTTGGCTGGCAATCGATCTTCGTCAGCCTTGCCCTGTTCAGCGGTGCCTGCCTGGCGGCGGTTGCGCTGGGGTTGCCGGAAAGCATGCCGGCCACCACACCGCGTCAGCCATTGAGCGGCGCGCTGGGCCAGTACCTCAATCTGTTCAAGGACGGTGTGTTCATCGGTCACGCGCTGACCGGCGGCATCGCCATGGCCGGGATGTTCGCCTACGTCGCAGGCTCGCCGTTTGTGTTCATCAAACTGTATGGCGTGCCTGCCGAGCACTACGGCTGGCTGTTCGGGATGAATGCGGCGGGCTTCATTCTGGTGGCGCAGATCAACGCGCGTATCTTGCGCAAGACCGGCCCGGCGTTTTTGCTGTCGCGCACGGTCTGGATTTATCTGGCTGCCGGGCTGGTGTTGCTGGCGATCAGCGGGCTGCGCACCGAGGCGCTTTGGCCACTGCTGGTGCCGCTGTTCATCTGCGTGGCAAGCCTGGGCTGCATCATCCCCAATGCGTCGGCCTGCGCCATGAATGGCCAATGGGCGCGCGCGGGCAGTGCCTCGGCGTTGCTGGGTTGTCTGCAATTCAGCGTTGCCGCCGTCGCTGCCAGTCTGGTGGGCGTGCTGCATGATGGCACGGCCACACCGATGGCGCTGGTCATCAGCCTGTGCGGCGTGCTGACCGTGGGCCTCTCGGTGCTGACGCGACGTGCGCAGGCCCGGCGCGACGCATCGCTCCAGACCGCCTGATCGCCAAAGCGGTGGTATCAGTCGCGCCGGGCGTGACTGACACCACCGATTTCAGACGGCTCAGAAACCTTCCAGTACGACCTTGCCCTTGGCCTTGCCGCTTTCCAGCAGGGCATGAGCGCGGCGCAGGTTTTCGGCATTGATGGTGCCGAAGTGCTCGCCAAAGGTGGTTTTCAGCGTCCCGGCGTCGATCAGCTCGGCAACCCGATTGAGCAGGTTGTGCTGCTCGATCATGTCCTCGGTTTCGAACATCGACCGCGTGTACATGAATTCCCAGTGCAGCGACAGGCTCTTGCGCTTGAGCTTCGACACGTCCAGCGACTTGGGATCGTCGATCAGCGCGAGCTTGCCTTGTGGCTTGAGCGCTTCGACGAGCTGATCCAGATGCTGTTCGGTCTGGGTCAGGCTGGCGACATGAGTCACGTGGTTCAGGCCGACGCGTTTGAGTTCTTCGCTCAGCGGCTTGCTGTGATCCAGCACATGGTGCGCGCCCAGTTCGCTGACCCAGCTTTCGGTTTCGGGCCGCGAGGCGGTGCCGATGACTTTCAGCGATGTCAGTTTGCGCGCCAGTTGGGTGAGGATCGAACCCACGCCACCGGCGGCGCCGACGATCAGCAGGCTGTGTGCGCCTTCACCTTTTTGCTGCGGGATCTGCAATCTCTCGAACAGCAGTTCCCAGGCGGTGATGGCTGTCAACGGCAGCGCTGCGGCATGGGCGAAGCTCAGGGTCTTCGGCATGTGGCCGACGATGCGTTCGTCCACCACGTGCAGCTCGCTGTTGGCACCTGGCCGGGTCAGGGAACCGGCATAGAACACTTTGTCGCCCGGTTTGAACAGTGTGACCTGGCTGCCGACGGCTTTCACCACACCCGCCACGTCCCAGCCGAGCACCTTGCCTGCACCGTCTTCAGGCTGGACGTTCTGGCGGATCTTGGTGTCCACCGGGTTTACAGAGATGGCCTTGACCTCGACCAGCAGATCGCGATCGCCAGCCACCGGCTCGGGCAGCTCGATATCCTGCAATGATTTCACGTCGCTGATGGGCAGGGACTGGTAGTACGCAATGGCTTTCATGTCAGGGCCTCTCCAAAGAAAAAAGTGATGAAGAGATCATTGGCTATTTCAAGTAAAGATAAAACCCGCTAAAACGGTAGGCTCTTTCAATTTTATTTTGATAATAAGAGGGCGTGATGCTGCGTTTTGATGACTTGCAGTTGTTCGTACGTGCGGCGGATCTGGGCAGCCTTTCTGCCGCAGCGCGGGTCATGGACATGTCTGCGGCGGTTGCCAGCGCGGCGCTCAAGCGTATTGAACGGCAGTTGGGGACGCGCTTGCTGGCCCGCTCGACGCGCAGCCTGCGCCTGACCGCCGAAGGTGAGGGGTTTCTGGAATACGCCCGCGCTGCACTGGGCAGCCTCGAGGAGGGGCGGCGCTTGCTGGCCAGCAGCCAGGACCGTTGCGAGGGCGTGCTGCAACTCTCGGCGCCGTCGGACCTGGGGCGCAACGTGCTGTTGCCGTGGCTCGACGAATTTCAACAGCAGCATCCGCAACTGACCGTGCGTCTGCTGCTGGGTGATCGTATTGCCGATCTGTTCCGCCAGCCTGTCGACGTGGCGCTGCGCTACGGCGAGCCGGAAGATTCCAGCCTGGTCGCACTGCCAGTGTTGCCTGACAACCGCCGGGTATTGTGTGCGGCGCCGAGTTACCTGCAGCGTCATGGCGAGCCGCATCAGGTCGAGCAACTGGCGCAGCATAACTGCTTGCTGTTCATGCTCGGCGATCGCGTTCATGACCGTTGGACGCTGAACGACGGCAAGCGCGAAATCAGCCTGACGGTCAGCGG
This sequence comes from Pseudomonas sp. P129, assembly GCF_020312195.1. NCBI lineage: Bacteria > Pseudomonadati > Pseudomonadota > Gammaproteobacteria > Pseudomonadales > Pseudomonadaceae > Pseudomonas > Pseudomonas sp. P129. Next base: position 353,424 of record NZ_JAGPYS010000005.1, read on the forward strand.
CAACCGGTTCAGCGACGATGCCGACGTCGTGCGCCGCTGGGCGGTTGCAGGTGAAGGTGTGGCGTACAAATCCTGGCTGGACGTGGCCGCAGATGTGCGGGCCGGGCACCTGAAAGTGTTGATGCCTGACCTGGTCGGGGAGCGGGCGCCGTTGAACCTGTTGTGCGCGCATCGGGCGCAACTCAGTAAGCCTGTCATTCTGTTACTGGAAATGCTCAGGTCACGGTGTAAGCAACATGCTGTAGGTCTGTCGTCCGCAAACTTGTTTTAATCGCCGCGTCCCGGTAGGAAATAGCCTTCGGAAGTGTCGGAAAATATAATTTTCAAAGGCATTTCAATAACGTGAAGTTTCACTGCCGGGACAAAGTTGAAACTGACTGTTGTTGAGTGGATTTGGCATTTTTGTCATAGCCATTACGCTTGTCTTTTTAATCCCCTTTTGAAGTGTCGCTGCAAACCCCTTGTATAGAGGGGTTGCGGCGTAGTCGCGGGTACAACTTGGTGTTGAAGGAGTGCGCCACAGTTGGGCGATTTTTTGCGTCGTGGTGTGCCCGCAGTGTGTAGGAGGCGCTTTTCACCCAGCGGGGGCGCAGGGCATAGAGTTTATACTTGTCATTACATATAAGAGCCACGTTGAACTCTACCGAGGCGTGATTGCTTTCACCCAGTCATCACCATAGATGAATGTTTCAACAGGGAGTGAACACATGGAATACGGACCTTGCATCAGCCAGATCGCAACTTTGCTGGCCGACCCCAAGCGCAGCGCAATGATCTGGGCACTGATGGATGGTACTGCTCGCCCTGCCGACGAATTGGCAATCCTGGCGGGACTCTCGACTTCTTCTGCTGGCGCTCATCTGGCGCGGCTGACCAGCGGTGGTCTGTTGAAACAGGAGGTTCGCGGCCGCAAGCGTTTCTTTCGCCTCGCTGCGCCGGAAGTGGGGGCCGCGGTCGAGGCGCTGGCCTGTGCCTCGCTGGCCAGTACTGAACAGATCAATCGTCGCTTTGCCCAGCCTCGGCCGCCCTTGCCGCTGCGCCGTGCAAGAATCTGCTCCGATCATCTGGGTGGCGAAATGGCTGCCGAGCTTTATCAGCGCTTGCTGGAAGCCGGCTGGATAGAACAGCAGGAGAAGCGCGTCGAGGTCACCAGCAAGGGGGTGGCCAGATTTGCCGAACGCGGCATCTACATACCCGCACTGGCGCAACGCAAGCGTGAAACGGTGTGTGTCTGTCCGAAGTGGAACGATCGCAATCCGCATCTTGGCGGCGCGCTGGGGGCGGGGTTGTTGCAGCTGTTCATTCAGATGGGCTGGCTGCGCACCACTGAAGAGTCCAGCACCTTGCAGGTCTCATCCAGTGGGCAGCGGGAAATCAGCAAGATCGCAGCGGCGGCCTGACTGGAGCGGTGGGTGTTGCTCGCTCCACCAACATCGTGCCACCGCTCCGCGTAGGCATGCAGTTCCGTACGCTCCGCGTCCTCTTGCGACGCAGAGCGTCGCGAAAGGCATTGCCACGCGGAGCGTGAGGAACGATGGGGATAGCCGCTCAATCACTCTCTAGGGCTTGACCAGTCGTGCATCCAGGCTGTTTTGCGCCAGGCGTCTGGCCTGATCTTCGGTCATGCCCAGGTGGGTGTACAGCGCGTGGAAGTTTTCGGTCACGTAGCCACCGAAGTAGGCCGGGTCGTCCGAATTGACGGTGACCTTCACGCCGCGCTCGAGCATGTCGAGGATGTTGTGCTGGGCCATGTCGTCGAACACGCAAAGCTTGGTATTGGACAGCGGGCAGACGGTCAGCGGGATCTGTTCGTCGATGATGCGCTGCATCAGCCGCTCGTCTTCGATGGCGCGAACACCGTGGTCGATGCGCTGGATCTTCAGCAGGTCCAGTGCTTCCCAGATGTATTCCGGCGGACCTTCTTCTCCGGCGTGGGCCACGGTCAGGAAGCCCTCGTTGCGCGCGCGATCGAACACACGCTGGAACTTGCTTGGCGGGTGACCCATTTCCGAGCTGTCGAGGCCTACGGCGACGAACGCATCACGGAACGGCAGCGCCTGATCGAGGGTTTTTTCGGCCTCTTCCTGGGACAGGTGACGCAGGAAGCTCAGGATCAGGCCGCTGTCGACGCCCAGCTTCGACTTGCCGTCTTTCAGCGCACCGGTAATCCCGGCCAGTACCACTTCGAACGGGATGCCACGGTCTGTGTGGGTTTGCGGATCGAAGAACGGTTCGGTGTGAATAACGTTCTGTGCCTTGCAGCGCAGCAGGTAGGCCCAGGTCAGGTCGTAGAAGTCCTGCTCGGTGCGCAATACGTCTGCGCCCCGGTAATACAGGTCGAGGAATTCCTGCAGGTTGTTGAAGGCATATGCCTTGCGCAGGGTTTCGACGTCATCCCACGGCAGGGCAATCCTGTTGCGCTCGGCCAGGGCGAACAGCAACTCGGGTTCCAGCGAGCCTTCGAGGTGCAAGTGCAGTTCTGCCTTGGGCAGGGCGTTCAACCAGTCGTACATATTCTTTTCTCATCAGGTGCAGATCCCGGGCATTCTACAGATGCACGTCGCTGCGCAGGGTAAAACCTGACCGAACGTTCAACTTGCCTCCTGTTCGCGGCGATAAGCGTAGGTATCCGCGAAGCGCGACAGCAGAAATTCGGCGCAGGTGGTCACCGGATAGCGGGCCGGATGATCGTCGCTCTGGCAACCGGGCAGGCATTCGATGCGCGTGTCGGGGTGCGGTTCGGCAAAGAACGGCATGGAGTAGCGATCAACCCCGAGCGGGCTGATGACCCGGTGCGGCGTGGACAGATAACGATCGTTGCTCCAACGCGCCATCATGTCGCCCAGATTGACCACGAAGGTACCGTCAATCGGTGGCGCGTCGATCCATTCGCCACGCACATCACGCACCTGCAAGCCGCCCGCCGTGTCCTGATACAGCAGGGTGATGCAGCCGTAATCGGTATGCGCGCCTGCGCCTTGTTGCTCGGCTGAGGTCGCCGTACCACGCGGCGGGTAATGAATCATGCGCAGCACGCTGACCGGGTCCTTGAAGCGCTGATCGAAGAAATCGCGCTCGATGCCCAGTGCCAGGGTCATGGCGCGCAGCAGGGTTTGCGCCAGCGCCTGCATGTCCAGATAGTGTTGCTCCATCAGGGTTTCCCAGCCGGGAATGTCCGGATGCCGGTTTGGCCCACGCAGCGGTTTACCCGCCAGCACGTCGGGATGACGGGCATCCAGGTGCAGGCCCATGTCGAACGTTTCCTTGAGGTCGCTCGGCAGGCTGGGGTCCAGTTGTTCGGTGGCGATGGCGCCGTAGCCGCGATGGTGCGTGCTTTGGGTGATGTCGATCAGGAGCTTTTCAGCTGCCGGCCGGGCGAAGAAGTCCTTTGCCGCCGCTTGCACCTGTTCGATGCGTTGCGCGCTGATTGGGTGGCCCTTGATGTAAAAGAAGCCCCACGCCCGACAGGCACTGTCGATTTGCCGGGCGACATCCTGCCAGGCCTGAGTGTCCGTGCCGTAGAGCGGGGCGATGTCGATGACGGGAAGCTGGTCCATTAACCGGTCCTGAAAGGGAAGTGTCGATGATCGTGCCTGGCGCGGCAGGCACGATGGTCAGGCAGCTGACGGGCTGATTACTTCGGCAGCTCGGCCTTGATGCCTTCGACGTAGTAGTTCATCGACGCCAGCTCGGCGTTGGTCGCGACCACGCCGTCAGCAATTTTCACCGTGCCGTTCTGGTCCTTGATCGGGCCGGTGAACGGGTGGAATTCGCCGCTTTCGATGCTGGCGATTATCTTCTGCGCCTCGGCCTTCACGTCAGCAGGCACCACGTCGCTGATCGGCAATTCGACCGTTCCTTCCTTCAGGCCGCCCCAGTAATCCTGTGGTTTCCAGGTGCCCGCGATGGCGCCTTCGGCGGCCTGAATGTAGTGCGGGCCCCAGTTGTTGACGATGGAGGTCAGCACTGCTTTTGGTCCGAAGTGAGCCATGTCCGAGGCATAACCGACGGCATACACGCCACGACGCTCGGCGGTCTGGATCGGCGCAGGACTATCAGTGTGCTGGAATACCACGTCCACGCCCTGATCGATCAACGCGTTGGCCGCATCGGCTTCTTTGCCCGGATCGAACCAGGAGTTGACCCACACCACCTTGATCTCGGTGCCCGGGTTGTATTTGTTCAGCGCCAGCTGGATGGCGTCGATGTCGCGCAGTACTTCAGGAATCGGGAACGAGGCGACATAACCGATCTTCTTGGTCTTGGTCATCTTCGCGGCGATGTAACCGCTCACGTAGCGACCTTCATAGGTGCGGGCCAGGTAAGTGCCCATGTTCTTGTCCTGCTTGTAGCCGGTCGCGTGCTCGAACTTCACCTTGGGGAACTGCTTGGCGACTTTCAGGGTGGGGTTCATGTAACCGAACGAGGTACTGAAGATCAGGTCGTAACCGCCCTTGGCCATGTTGCGGATGACCCGCTCGGCGTCTGCACCTTCCGGCACGTTTTCCACGTAGCTGCTGGTGACCTTGTCACCCAGCGCCTTGACCATCGCCTGGCGGCCCTGCTCGTGCTGATAGGTCCAGCCGTGGTCGCCGATGGGGCCGATGTAGACGAAGCCGACTTTCAGCGGATCGGCTGCCGAGGCGAGCAGGCTGGAGCCGATGCCGACAACGGCGGCGACGGCGCACAGCAGTTTTTTCAGGGGACGACGTGGATTGGTCAGGTGCATCGGGCCTAGCTCCTTGCGGTCTTGTTGGAGTGCATACCCGAGCAATGCAAATAACTGACCAACAGGACAACTTACGATGCTGGCTTGCTTCCCTGCGCAGCGCGCCTATTGTTGTACATAGGTTTCGATGAGCCTGGAATATGTGACTTTCAGGTTTCTGCCCGCAGGGCGTGGGAGCGACCGGGGCCTTCCGCCAGAATCTAAAACAGACTTGTGTGTAACGCGTAGTGCAGCGCGAAGGTGCAGGCGCTGTGGGCTGCGCCGCTAACTGGTGCAGCGCGTGCTGCGCTCGACGATGCACATCGGTGTGCCTGCCACGGGTTCGCGCATGATCTGCACTTGCACATCGAACACCTGGCAGACCAGCTCGGCCGTCAGCACATCGCCCGGTACGCCGCAGGTCACCAGACGCCCGGCCTGCATGACCGCCAGATGGTCTGCGTAGCGGCAGGCCTGATTGATGTCATGCAGCACGGTAATCACCGTCTTGCCTTCGGCGCTGAGTTCACGCATCAGGTCCAGCAGTTCGACCTGATGGCTGATGTCCAGATAGGTGGTCGGCTCGTCGAGCAGGACGATGGCCGCGTCCTGCGCAAGGATCATCGCCAGCCAGGCGCGTTGTCGTTGCCCGCCGGACAGATCGGCCAGCGGGCGCTCGGCCAGTGTGTCCAGCTCCATGCGCTGCAAGGCCTGATCGACACTGTGCTGATCGGCGCCACTCAGACGTCCCCACAGGCTGTTGTGCGGACTGCGGCCGTACGCCACCAGCTGGCGTACGCTGACGCCTTCCGGAATCGGCAGTACTTGCGGCAGAAAAGCCACCTTGCGCGCCAGCTCGTTGGCCGACAGCTTGCCGTAGGCGGTGCCATCCAGGCTGAGACTGCCCGCTTGCGGGGTGAGAATTCGGGCGAAGGCCTTGAGCAGAGTGGATTTGCCGCAACCATTGGGGCCGATCAGCGCAGTGACCTGCGCAGGCGGCGGGCTGAACGACAGGTCTTGCACGATGCGCGTCGCGCCGTAGCCGATGTCGAGTTGCTGCGCCTTCAGAATAGTCATGGGATCAACCTTTGAATCGGGCCAGCAGCCAGAGGAAATACGGAGCGCCGATCACCGCCGTGAGAATCCCGGCCGGAACTTCGCTGGGGGCGATCAGCGTGCGGCCTAGCGTATCGGCCAGCACCAGCAATAACGCACCCAGCACCATCGAGGCGGGCAGCAGGTACTGATGATGACCGCCGACCAGACGGCGGGCCATGTGTGGTGCGACCAGGCCGACGAAGCTCACCGGGCCGATAATGCCCACCCCCAGGCTGGTCAACAGCACGGCACTGCCCATCGCCAGCCAGCGCGTACGCGTGAGGCCGGTGCCCAGGCTCTGCGCGGCCTCATCGCCAAGGCCGATCAGGTTCAGCGGTTTGGCCATCAGCAGGCTGAGCGGGATCAGCAGCAGAAGCGGCAAAGCCAGCAAAACGTGGTGCCAGTTGCGGCTCCACAGGCTGCCGGTCAGCGCCAGCAGGGCGGTGTTGATATCCAGCGGGTTGGACAGGATCAGGAACTCGGTGATGCTCGACAACGTCACTGCAATCGCGACCCCGGACAACGCGAAACGCACGCCGGAAAACTGCACGCCGGTGTTGTACAACGCCAGCAGCAGCGCTCCCGCCGCACCGCCCAGACACGCCACAAACGGCAGCGCCGACACCGGTAACTGCGGCAGGCCGATAATCGCGATGGTCAGCGCCAGCCCGGCTCCCTGAGTGACGCCGAGGATTTCCGGCGAGGCCAGCGGGTTGCGAATCACGCCTTGCACGATGGCGCCAGCCAGGCCGAACGCGCAGCCGGTCATGATCGCGATCAGGCCGCGTGGCAGGCGGTGATTCCAGACCTCGAAGTCCTTGCTGTCGTGGGCGATCAGGTGATCGAGTACGGCGCCTGGTGTCAGCCACACGGTGCCAGCGCTGAGGCTCAGCAGCAGAGCGAGTGCCAGCAGGGTCATCAGCAGCAACAGCCGTGCGCGCGGGTGGTTCATAGCGCACGCCTCGCCAGAAACAGAAAGAACGGCGCGCCGATCAATGCCGTCACCACCCCGGCCGGTGTTTCCACCGGGAAGGCCACGGCGCGGCTGATCAGGTCCGAGGCCAGCACGATGGCCGCGCCCAGGCCGGCGCTGATCGGGATCAGCCAGCGGTAGTCATTGCCCAGCCATTGGCGAGCGATGTTCGGCGCGATCAGGCCGACAAAGCCGATCGGCCCGACTGCGCAGACACTGGCACCGACCAGCAGCAGGCTGACCACGAATACCAGCAGGCGCAACGCGCCGATACGCACGCCCAGCGAACGCGCGGCGTCTTCGCCGAGGTTGATCAGGTTAAGGCGTGGCGCACAGGCCACCGCCAGCACCACGCCGATCAGCGTGCACGGCCAGAGCAATTGCAATTGTGCGGCACCGACATTGGCCAGCGACCCAGCCAGCCAGTTGAGGACACTTTGCGCCTGCGCCTCGACGAGAATTACCGTGAGGCGGGTCAATGCGGCGCACAGGGCGGCTACCGCGACACCTGCCAGCACCAGTCGGCCTTGAGCCGTGGCAGGTGACCAGGCACCGCCAAGACTGAACACGGTGATCCACGCCAGCGCACCGCCAAGGCAGGTCATCAGCAGTGCGCCACCGGGGAAGGGCAGGGCGACCAGACCGGTGGAAAACAGCGCCAGCCCCAATGCGGCGCCTGCGGTAACGCCAAACAATGAAGGAGACGCCAGACGGTTGCGGGTGATGCCCTGCATCAACGCGCCGGCCACGCCCAGGCAGGCACCGACCAGTGCCGCGCACAAGGCACGTGGCACGCGCAGTTGCGCGACGATGTAAGCGATATTGCCGCCCTCGCGGCCCTGTGTGATCAGTCCGTTCCAGGCATCCACCTGGCGAATGCTGAACGACGACAGGGCGAACAGCGACACCCAGAACAATCCCAGGCAGGCCGCGATGATCACGCCCGCCATCAGCCTGCGGCGCATTTACGGGTTCAGCACGGCCTTGCCGCCCTTGAGCACGGCAAGCGCATCGTCGGCGATCTGCTCGGAGGCCATGATCCCGCGATTGCGCGCCCAGCTGTCGCCATCCACTTCGGCCACCTGCTTGTTACGCACCGCGCCCAGCACCTGCCACAGCGGCTGCTTGCTCCAGCTGTCGACGATGCTCGGGCGGCGGTAATGACCGACCAGCAACCAGCCCGGGTCCAGGGCCAGCAGTTGCTCCAGGCTGACGAATTCGGTTGGCGCGGCGTTTTTGCGTACTTCCGGGACCTTCAGACCAATCGCCTGCAACACGCTGCCGGCATAAGAGTGCGGGCCATGCACAGAGAAGCTGTCTTCGCGGGCGACGCCGAACAGCACGTTGCTGTTGGCAGGAATCTGCTCGGCGACGGTCTTCAGGTGCTGGCGGTTTTCCGCGATGCGCGCCTGCATCTGCGGCCCCTTGCCCAGCGCGACGCCGATCAGCTCGGCAGACTTCAGGCTGCCCTGATAATCCTCACCGCGTGACGGCAGCATCAGCGTCGGCGCCAGGCTGGCCAGGTCGTTGTACAGCGCCTGATGGCGACCGAGGTCAGCGATGATCAGGTCCGGCTTGAGCCGCGCGATCACTTCTATATTGGGTTGCGAACGCAGACCTACAGACTGCCATTCGCCGACGGCCTTGCGCACCTTGGGCAGCACGCGGTTGGCATCGCCATCGTCCGCCGCGCCGACGGGTGTCACGCCGACCGAGGCCAGCCCGTCGAGAAACGAAAACTCCAGTACGACCACGCGCTTGGGGGGATCAGGCAGGTGGACTTTGTGTTGGCCGTCATCGATGTCGATAGGCGCGGCCTGGGCGACGTTCGCGATCAGGGTCAGCAGGCCGCAAGCCAGCAGATGCGGAAGTCGAAAAGCACGCATGGCAAAGGTCCTTTCTAACAAAGCGGAATCATGAAAAACAGGCGCGCCCTGAAGGCCGCGAAGAAAACGGCGGGCACTATGGTTGAAAACGGCGGGCACTATTTCACATCGCGGCGACGGGATCAAAAGTCATTTACGCGTGAGTGCCGTTCTCATTCGGGCTATTTTATGAAACCTTTTGTCACACACGCTACTCTGACAGCCTTCACTGTTGGCCACCTTCACGTACATCCGCGGCGATGTCGCAAGGTTTGGGGAATAAAAATGGGCGCATTGCTCAAGCAAGAAAAGTTTCTGTTGCTGGCAATCATTGCCATGTTCGTCGCTTATCCACTGGAGCATGTGCTGGTAGGCAATGGTCAGGTGGTTGCGCTGGTGTCGGGGCTGGCGCTGGTCGCTTTCATCATCTGCGCCTCGATGCGCGTTGCGCATCACGCCGAGATGCTCGCGGAAAAGGTCGGCGATCCTTACGGCACGATGATCCTCACGCTCTCGGCGGTAACGGTCGAAGTGGTGATCCTGGCGATCATGATGAGCAACGAGCCGTCGCCGACGCTGGTGCGCGACACGATTTATTCGGCGGTGATGCTCGACATCAACGGCATCCTCGGCCTTGCGGCGCTGATGGGCGGTATCAAGCACGGCGAGCAGTCGTACAACGACGATTCGGCGCGCACCTACAGCGTGATGATCCTCACCGCGATGGGCGTGTCGATGGTCGTACCCGAGTTCATTCCCGAGGGTGACTGGAAGATCTATTCGGCGTTTACCATCGGCGCGATGATCCTCCTCTACACCCTGTTCCTGCGCATGCAGGTCGGGCCGCACAGTTACTTTTTCAGCTACAGCTACCCGGAAAAGAAAAAGCGCCAGGGGCAGGCCGAAGAGCATGAACCCGTCAATCTGACCCGCTCAATTGCCACACTGGTTGTCGGCGTGGTGGTGATCGGTGCGCTGGCCGAAGTGATGTCGAAGACGGTTGACCTGGGCCTGGAAGGCACCGGTGCACCGCCGGTGATGACCGCTATCCTGGTCGCCGCCATCTCCGCCGCGCCGGAGATCCTCACAGCCCTGCGTGCTGCGCTGGCCAACCGCATGCAGTCGGTGGTCAACATCGCCTTGGGTGCATCGCTGTCGACCGTGATCCTGACCGTTCCGGTGATGGAAGCCATGGCGCTATACAGCGGCCAGCCTTTCCAGATGGCCATGACCCCGGTGCAGACCGTGATGATCTTCATCACCCTGCTGGTGTCCGCCATCAACCTCAACGACGGCGAAACCAACGCCATCGAAGGCATGACCCACTTCGTGCTGTTCGCGACGTTCATCATGCTGTCGTGTCTGGGGCTTTAGGGCCTATTGCCTATCGCTCCCACGCTCTGCGTCGCAAGAGGACGCAGAGCGTCCTGAACGGCATGCCGACGCGGAGCGTCGCACGATAGTCGAGAGTATCGCTCCGCATGCTCAGCCCTGAATCAATTCCCGCGCGGCCTGGCGGTGATCGGCAATCAGTTGCTTGATGTCCAGGCCTTCGACCTGGCCGTCGATCACTCGCCATTGCCCTGCAATCATCACCCGGTCGGCACGGTCCGCGCCGCACAGCAGCAGCGCTGACAGCGGATCATGGCTGCCGGAAAAGCGCAGTTCGTCCAGCTTGAACAACGCCAGATCAGCCTGTTTGCCCACCGCCAGTTCGCCGAGATCAGTGCGTCCCAGCAACTGCGCCGAGCCCCTGGTGGCCCAGCCCAGCACCCGCTGCGGGGTGATTTTTTCGGCGCCGTAGCGCAGGCGTTGCAGGTAAAGCGCCTGGCGGGTTTCGAGGATCATGTTCGATGCGTCGTTGGACGCCGAGCCATCGACCCCGAGCCCCACCGGCGCGCCAGCGGCGAGCAGGTCCAGCGTCGGGCAGATGCCGGAGGCCAGGCGCATGTTCGAGCTTGGGCAGTGGCAGACACCTGTACCTGCTGCGCCGAGACGGGCGATTTCGCCGGGGTTGAAGTGGATGCCATGGGCCAGCCAGGTACGCGGGCCCAGCCAGCCGACGCTGTCCAGATAATCCACGGTACGCAGGCCGAAGCGTTGCAGGCAGAAGTCTTCTTCGTCGAGGGTTTCAGCCAGGTGGGTGTGCAGGCGCACGTCGAGTTTTTCGGCCATGGCCGCGCTCTCGGCCATGATCTGCGGCGTGACCGAAAACGGTGAGCAGGGCGCCAGGGCGATTTGAATCTGTGCGCCGTCGCCACGCTGATGGTAGGTCTCGATCAAGCGCTGGCTGTCGGCCAGAATCACCTCGCCCTGCTGCACGGTTTGCTGCGGCGGCAAGCCTCCATCCGCTTCGCCCAGGCTCATCGAACCGCGCGTCAGCATCGCGCGCATGCCCAGCTCCCGGACGCTCTGCACCTGAACATCGATAGCCTGTTCAAGCCCGTCGGGAAACAGATAGTGATGGTCGGCAGCGGTCGTGCACCCGGACAGCAACAACTCGGCCAGCGCCACCTTGCTGGCGACCGCGAGCTTCTCCGGCGTCAGGCGCGCCCATACCGGGTACAGGGTTTTCAGCCACGGGAACAACGGCTGATTGACCACCGGTGCCCAAGCCCGCGTGAGGGTTTGATAGAAGTGATGGTGCGTGTTGATCAGCCCCGGCAGCAACACATGCTCACGGGCATCGAATGTTTGATTGCAGGGCTTTGACGGGAGCTGCCCGGCGGCCAGCACTTCAGTGATGACGCCGCCTTCGATCACCAGACCGCCACGGGCGTCCAGGTCATTGGCAGTGAACACGGCAAGGGGATTTTTCAACCAGATACGGATCGCAGGCATGGGCCGGCTCCTCTGAAAGACAGGTTCAGGTTAGCCAGCTCAGTGATGCCCTGTCTGCTGATCCAGGGTCGCCGGGGGCAGGTGCGCCCCGGCGAAGGACGGCGATTCTAGTCGAGCGGCCGGTTACCAGGCAATCGTCTTGCCCTGGTAATCGATGAAGTGATGGCCGCCTTTGCCAGCGTAGGCATTGAGCTGTTCGACAAGCCCGGTGGTGCTGGTCATGACGTCGATGGCAGCATTTTCGCCGCCCATGTCGGTCTTGACCCAGCCCGGATGCATCGACAGCACAGTGGGACGGTTTTCGCCCAGCTCGGTGACAAAGGTATTGGTCATCGAATTGAGCGCGGCCTTGCTGGCCTTGTACAGCGCAAGGTTTGCGCCATCCGGGCAAGTGACGCTGCCCAGCCACGAACTCATGAACGCCAGGACGCCCGTGCCGGGACGAAGTTGATCGACGAAGCGCTCGGCCAGACGAATCGGTGCCACCGCGTTGGTCAGGAACAACTGCCCCAGCTCGGCAGCGGTCGACTTCGCAGCGCTCTGGTGTTCCGCACCGGTGATGCCGGCATTGACAAACAGCACGTCGAACACCTCACCGCGCAGCTTCTGGACCAACACTTCAAGCGAAGCCGTTTCGTCCAGATCCACCGCCTCGATGCGCACGCCCTCGACTGCTTTCAGGTTTTCGGCATTTTGCGGATCACGTACGGTGGCGGTGACGTGCCAGCCCTGTTCGGTCAAGCGCTGCACCAGCCCTAGCCCCAGGCCACGCGAAGCACCGATGATCAGAGCGGTTTTCTTGGTAGTGGTCATGAATGATTCCTTGGCAGATTGAGAGACAGACTCCATGGCAGTGCCAGCAAGGCCTCTCGAAAGTTTCGACCTTGCAGCGTACTCCTGCCCATGACCTGTTGGAATCTTCGCGAGCCGAAAACGTTCAAGGTAGATGCCTGACGCGGAGCATTGGCACGATAGTCGGGATTATCGTTCCTCACGCTCCAGTGGAATGCCGTTCGTGACGCTCTGCGTCACAGATCTGCGCCGCGCCGCGCATTCAGGATCGGACGCAGAGCGTCCCGAACGGCATGCGACGCGGAGCGTCGCACGATAATCCATCAGGCATGTGTAAGCCCATCAATGCCCCGCCCGCCATGGCTGGCCCAGCGATACCGGCGCATACAGCCGGGTGCGCAGGGCGTCGCGGGAGAGCAGGACGAGGACGATGATGGTGGCCACATATGGCAGCATCGCCAGCAGGTTGGACGGGATGGCCAGGCCGATGCCCTGCGCGACCAGGTGCAGAATGCTGGCCAGACCGAACAGGTAGGCACCCAGCAGCAGACGCCACACGCGCCAGCTGGCGAACACCACCAGTGCCAGGGCAATCCAGCCACGTCCGGCGCTCATGTTTTCTGCCCACATCGGTGTGTAGGCCAGTGACAGATAAGCCCCGGCCAGCCCAGCCATTGCGCCGCCGAACAGCACCGCCAGGGTGCGCACGCGCAACACCGGCAAGCCCATGGCGCTGGCGGCATCTGGGTTTTCACCGACGGCCTGGATGATCAGCCCGACGCGGCTTTTCAGCAGTGCCCAGGCGACCAGCGCGAACAAGACAAAGGACAGGTAGACCAGCAAGTCCTGGGCAAACAGCATGCGGCCGATCAGCGGAATGTCGCTGAGCAGGGGGATGGCGACCGGTTCGAAACCGCTCAACGGTTTGCCGACCCAGGCGGCCCCGACGAAGCTGGAAAGGCCGACGCCGAAGATGGTCAGCGCCAGCCCGGTCGCGACCTGATTGGCGTTGAACACCAGCGCCACCAGGGCAAACAATGCCGACAGCAGCATGCCTGCAAGCATCGCCAGCAGCACGCCCAGCCACAGGTTGCCGGTGTTCAGGGCGACGATGAAACCGATCACTGCGCCAAACAGCATCATGCCTTCCTGACCGAGGTTGATGACGCCGCTTTTTTCACAAATCAGCTCGCCCAGCGCTACCAGCAGCAAGGGTGTTCCGCAACGGACCATGGCGTAGAAAATGTTGCTCAGCAGGTCGATATCCATCATGCGGCTCCTGTGACAGGTGTCATCTGGCGCTTGGCCCAGTGCAGTTTCAGACGTGGGCGATAGAGAATCAGCACATCACAGGCGAGCAGGAAAAACAGCATCATCCCCTGAAACAACTGGGTGATTGCCAACGGCAGGTTCAAGGTCATTTGCGCGCTTTCCCCACCCAGATACAGCAGGGCGATCAACAGGCTGGAGAACAGAATACCGATGGGGTTGAGGCGGCCGAGAAAGGCCACGGTGATCGCGGCATAGCCATAACCGGGCGAGACTTGCGGCACCAGCTGGCCAATGGGGCCGGTCACTTCCGATACGCCGGCCAGCCCGGCCAGCGCGCCGCTGATCAACAGCGCCAGCCAGACCAGGCGTTTTTCGCGGAAGCCGACAAATCCGGCAGCACGCTTGTCCAGGCCCAGCACCTTGATCTGAAAGCCGACGAAACTGCGTTGCAGCAACACCCAGACCGCGACCAGCGCGAACAGGGCGAAGTACACCCCAATGTGCGCGCGGCCATCCTCCATCAACAGTGGCAGACGGCTGGCGTCGCCGAAGGTCGCTGACTCCGGGAAGTTCATGCCGGCAGGGTCCTTGAGCGGCCCGTGGACGAAGTACAGCAGCAAGTTGAGGGCGATGTAGTTGAGCATGATGCTGGTGAGGATTTCATTGGCGTTGAAGTGCGTGCGCAGCCAGGCGGTCACGCCCGCCCAGGCCGCGCCGGCGAGGGTGCCGGCCAGCAGCACCATGACCAGCGCCCAACGACTCTCCATCTCGATGATGTTCACCGCCACGGCACTGCCGGCCAATGCGCCGAGCAGCAACTGGCCTTCCGCACCGATGTTCCAGATACGCGCCTGATAGGCGACCGCCAGACCCAGCGCGCAGAGCAGAATCGGCAGGGTCTTGACCATCAATTCCGACAGGCCGTACCAGTCACTGACCGGTGCGATCAGCAAGGTGTGCAGCGTCACCCAGGGGTTCAGCCCCAGGCCGATGAACAGCAGCGAGCCGCAGACCAGGGTCAGCACCGCAGCCAGCAAAGGGGAGCACCACAGCATCGCGCGCGATTGCTGGCCGCGCGGTTCCAGAGAAAGCAGCATGTTTTGCTCCGTTAACCAGGCACGTGGGCCTGGGTTTGAGAATGATCGAACTGTCCCGCCATCCAGCCGCCGATTTGCACGGTGCTGGTCTGTTCAGTGGGGATCAGCTCGGAAAGCTGACCGCCGCTCAGGGCGGCGAGTCGGTCGCTGATCTGGAACAATTCGTCCAGGTCTTCGGAGATCACCAGAATCGCGGCCCCCGCGTCGCGTAAGGCAATCAGCGCCCGATGGATCGCCGCCGCCGCGCCGACATCCACGCCCCAGGTGGGGTGCGCGGCAATCAACAGTTTCGGCTTTTGCAGGATTTCCCGACCAAGAATGAATTTCTGCAGATTGCCGCCCGACAGACTGCGCGCCGGGGCCTGTGCATCCGGCGTCTTGACTGCAAAGCGCCGAATGATTTCGTCGGCCAGTGCGCGCACCTTGCTGCGCTGGATCAGGCCATTGCTCACCAGCCCTTGCTGGAAGGCGGTAAGCAGCGCGTTGTCGGCGAGACTGAGTTCCGGCACTGCGCCATGCCCCAGGCGCTCGGCCGGGACGAATGCCAGGCCGCGCTTGCGCCGCGCATCGGGGCGCAGGTTGCCGACCGGGGTATCCTCAAAACGCAGGGTCGCCGCCTGGGCGTGCGGCAAGGTCTGTTCGCCGCTGAGCAGCGCCAGCAATTCATCCTGACCATTACCGGCCACGCCTGCGATACCGACGATTTCGCCGCTGCGTACTTCCAGGCTGAGGTCTTTGAGTGAGCAGCCGAACGGGTCCGGGTTGTGCCAGGACAGCTTGTCGATGCGCAAAAAGGCTGTGCTGCCGCTGACTTTTTCATAGTGCGCGGTCAGCCCTTCGGCATCGCCGACCATCAAGCGCGCCAGTTCCAGATCGGAGCAGTCAGCGGGAATGCAGTGCCCGGAGACCTTGCCGTTGCGCAGCACGGTTGCGCTGTGACACAGCGCGCGCACCTCACCCAGCTTGTGACTGATAAACAGAATGCTGCAGCCTTCCCGGGCCAGATGCCGAAGGGTCACGAACAGCTCCTCGGCTTCCTGGGGCGTCAACACCGACGTCGGTTCGTCGAGGATCAACAGGCGAATGTCCTGCATCAGGCAGCGAATGATCTCGACTTTCTGCCGCTCGCCAATCGACAGGCTGTGCACCAGTCGTTGGGGTTCCAGCGCCATGCCGTAGCGTTGTGAGACCTCGCGGATGCGCGGCTCCAGTTGTTTGGGCGTGCCTGCTGCTGCGCCCATCGCCAGCGCGATGTTTTGCGCGACGCTGAGGGTTTCGAACAGCGAAAAATGCTGGAACACCATGCCGATGCCCAGGCTTCTGGCCTGTGCCGGATTGCGCATGGTCTGCGCCTGGCCTTGCCAGATGATCGTCCCGGCGTCGGGCTGCGTCACGCCGTAGATGATCTTCATCAGCGTGCTTTTGCCCGCACCGTTTTCACCCAGCAGGGCGTGAATCTCTCCGGGCTGAATCGTCAGGTCGACAGCGTCGTTGGCCAGGCAGCCGGGATACCGTTTGGTGATATGGCGCAGTTGCAGGCGCGCAGGTATCGCGTGGTTTGACATGAAAGGCTCTGAGGCAGAAGTGGGTCGCGTGTGGATAAAGCAAAATCCTGGCCAAGGAGTCAGGATTCGCGTCCGGTGCGCTGAATCAAGGCTGGGCACGGAGTTTTCGGCTTTGTCGCCGGCCTTCTTCCATCGCACGCACGCGTTTCAGCACCAGTTCGGGGCGTGCTGACCGGGCGCGGGCCAATGTGGCCCTTTGATTTGAACAAAAAATGTACAGCGGACGTGGAGGGCGGCGCACTGAACCAATGCGCGACCCTTGCACCTGTTATCCACAGGTTCTTCCACAGATACTGTGCGCAAGCGGGTTGAGTGAGAATAATGCGGCGGCGGTTAACATCCAAAGGCACTAAGAAGCGCTAACAGGCTGTTTTTGCGCTCTTTATGGATCCACGAACGGCAATTGCTCAAAAAACGATCATTCGCCTGAAACGCAAGCCCGGCAAGGCTCGTGGTGGAGTGTGCTCAGCTTATCCACAGCCGGATGCACAGTAGATGTGGGCAATTGTTACATGTGCCGCAGAGGCTCCGGCTATTGCTCCGGCGCTGCGTGCAGAAGGATTCTGCCGCGACTCAGATCGGCCAGTTGGCGCTGCAGGGTATCGGTGTGTTCGGGGCCGATGGCGATGGACATCTGCACACCGTTGGCCATGAAGTTTTCGTTTTCCACCAGCCCGTTCAATTCGCCGAGACGCAGCTTGACCAGCGCCAGCTCACTGAAGCTGCATTCAAGGTGGAACGAGGCACGCTGGATCAGCGGCAGACGCTCGGCCTGCTGCAGACATTTGTTGGCACCGCCACCATAGGCGCGGGCCAGGCCGCCGGTTCCCAGTTGAATGCCGCCGTACCAGCGGATCACCAGCACCACGACCTGATCGAACGCCTGCGCTTCGATGGCGGCCAGAATCGGCCTGCCTGCGGTGCCGCCCGGTTCGCCGTCATCGTTGCTGCGGTACTGGCCGCCGAGCTTCCAAGCCCAGCAATTGTGGGTGGCGTTGAGGTCACTGTGCTGCTCGATGAACGCCTGTGCGTCGGCCGGGCTGGCGATGGGGGCGGCGAGGGTGATGAAGCGGCTCTTGCGGATTTCTTCACGAAACTCGCAAGGGCCGACCAGGGTAAAAGGCATGCGTGTGTCCAGCTGACGTCAAGGCGACGATTCTACAAGGCTGGCGGCGTGAGCCCACAACCTTTGAGGATGATCCGAATGAGATTGTTGCTGGCCTGATCCATGTCCTGGCGCGTCAGTCGGGAGCGACCGGTGACGCGACAGATCTGCGAGGCGAAGTCAGCATAGTGCTGGGTGCTGCCCCATAGCAGGAAGATCAGGTGCACCGGGTCGACGGGGTCCATCTTGCCGGCGTCGATCCAGGCTTGAAAGACCGCGGCCCGGCCCTGAAACCACAGGCGGTAATCCTGACTGAAATACTCACTCATGCATTCACCGCCGCTGATGATCTCCATGGCGAAGATCCGCGAGGCCTGTGGCTGGCGGCGCGAGAACTCCATCTTGGCGCGAATGTAGCGGGCCAGCGCCTCTGCGGGATCGTCTTCGACGCTGAGGTGGTTGAAGGTGCTGTCCCACAAATCGATGATGTTGCTCAGCACCGCGACATACAGGCCGAGTTTATTGGTGAAGTAGTAATGCAGATTGGCCTTTGGCAGCCCGGCCTTGATCGCGATGGTGTTCATGCTGGTGCCCTTGAAACCGTGGCGGGCGAATTCATCTTCGGCTGCCTGGATGATCGCTTCTTCGTTCTTCTGACGAATACGGCTTGCAGGCTTGGTGACGTGAGCGCTGTGTGCGGGGACTTCAAGGGTCATGGGCAATTCCGGACAGGTCGTAGGGCGCGACGGATGAACAGATAGCGCACCGGCGAGCATCTCGCAAGCGTCGGTGCGGGCGCGGCATGCAAAGTTATCGTGGTTGCTCCACAGGTTCGGGTTCCGTTACGGCGTCGGTCGTAGCGGCGGTGACTTTGCCTTCCGGAATCAGCAGGCACATGACAATGGCCGTGATGCCGCCGCTGGTGATCGCCGAATCGAACAGGTTCTGCACCAGTTTCGGCAATTGGTGCAGCAGCGCAGGCTGCGCCGCAATGCCCAGACCGACACCCAAGGACGTCGCAATGATCAGCATGCTGCGTCGGTCCAGCGGCGACTGGGCCAGAATGCGCACCCCGGCGGCGGCGACGCTGCCGAACATGACCAGCGTTGCGCCGCCGAGCACCGGCTTGGGGATCTGCTGGACGATGGCGCCGATGTGCGGAAACAGCCCGAGTACGAACAGCACCGCGCCGATGTACAGCCCGACGTAGCGACTGGCAACGCCGGTCAACTGGATCACGCCGTTGTTTTGCGCAAAGGTGGTATTGGGAAATGCGCTGAAGGTCGCGGCGATCATGCAGCTCACGCCATCGCCGAGCACGCCGCCCTTGAGGCGTGCCAGGTAGCTCGGGCCGCTGATGGGCTGGCGCGCGAGCATGCAATTGGCGGTCAGGTCGCCGACTGTTTCGATGCTGCTGATCAGATAAATCAGCGCGACTGGCAGGAAAGCGCTCCAGTCGAAATTGAAGCCGAAGCGGAAGGGCACCGGTACGCTGATCAACGGCAGGTCGTGAAGGGCTTGCGGCACCAGCTTGCCGCTGAACCAGGCGGCCAGACTGCCGACCGCCAGGCCGATGATGATGGCTGACAAACGTACCCAGGGCGTATTCGAGCGATTGAGCACAATGATCACGGCCAGAACGAACGCGCCCAGCGCCAGGTTCACCGGGGCGCCGAAGTCCGGCGCATTGAAACCGCCGCCCAGGTCTGTCACGCCCACCTTGATCAGGCTCACACCAATCAACGTGATGACAATACCGGTCACCAGCGGCGTGATGACCCTTCGCAGCTGGCTAATGCAGCGACTCAGCGCGATCTGCACCAGCGCACCGAAAAAGCACACGCCGAAGATCATCGCCATGATGTCCTCCGGGCTGCCGCCGCGCTGTTTGACCAGAAAGCCTGCGGACAACACGGCGCCCAGGAACGCGAAGCTGGTGCCTTGCAGACAGATCATGCCCGCGCCGATGCCGAACGGGCGGCGCGCCTGGATGAACGTACCGGTGCCCGAGACCATCAAGGCCATGCTGATCAGGTACGGCATGTATGGGGTCAGGCCGAGGGTCGAGCCGATGATCAGGGGCGGGGTGATGATCCCGACGAAGCTGGCGAGAACGTGCTGGAACGCTGCCAAAATGGCCGTCCAGGGTTTGGGGCGATCGTTCAGGCCGTAGATCAGGTCATCGTTGTCGAGTGTTTCAGGCTGCATGGCAAGTTCTCGGACGGGGAAATGCCATGTGCTGGCGTGTCGTTGTCCGGGACTACTGCAAAAAACTGTCCAGTTGCTCAGGTTATTTTTATTTGAGTCCAGTTATTTCAATAAATATCAGCCTGATAGCGCTTTCAACGCGCTCTGCAGCGTCGGCGAACCGGCCAGGTGCCGGGCATAAATGTGTCATCGGGTAGCGGCAAGTGTTTCCAGAAAGCTCTCCAGCACCAAATGAGGGCGTCGGCCTTTGCGGGTAACGGTCACCAGATTGAGGTCGTAAAACTTCGAATCCGGTTTCAATGCGCGCAGCCTGCCTTCCTGCACCCAGGTGTTGGCGTAATGATCGGGCAAGTAGCCTATGTAGCGGCCGGTCAGAATCAGGAAGGCGATGCCCTCCCGGTCCGACGCGCTGGCCGTGCAGGTCAGCGCCTGATAGTGGTCCTGAACATCGTTGGGCAGGCGAAAGGTCGGAGCGATGGCTTCCTGTTGTGCGAGGCGTGCGTCATCCAGCGTCGCATTGTCGACGTAAAACAGGGGATGCCCGACCGCGCAATAGAGCAGCGAACGCTCGCTGTACAACGAATGATACTCAAGCCCCGGCAAGGCGCTGGCCTGTGGCACGACACCGACATGCAGACCGCCGTCGAGTACACCGCGCTCGACTTCGGCGGGGGCGATCATGCGGATGTTGATGTGCACGCCCGGCCCGCGCTCTTTCAGCCGGGCCAGGGCATGGGTGATGCGCATATGGGGGAGGGTGACCAGATTGTCGGTCAGGCCGATGTTCAGCTCGCCGCGCAGGTTCTGGTGCAGGCCGTTGACCTCTGTCCTGAAACTTTCCAGCGCGCTGAGCAGTTGCAACGACGACTGATAAACCTCGCGCCCTTCGTCGGTCAGTGAAAAACCGGCGCGGCCTCGCTGGCACAGGCGCAGGCCGAGGCGTTGTTCCAGATCACTCATCTGCTGGCTTATCGCTGATCGGCCAATGCCGAGCACGCTTTCAGCCGCAGAAAAGCCACCCGCCTCGACAACGCTTTTGAATAGGCGCAGCAAGCGGATATCAAAATCACTGACCTGCGACACGGGATCGGAGCGACGGATATTCATTGTTTAGTGATTACCAAACCAAAGATCGTAAAAGTCGGGTTTTATGAACTTTAGCCGCGTGGCACCTTGGCTGCAATGACCGATCGTTTAGCGCCTGCGAGGCCTGCTCCCATGAATATGTTCGAAGTGTCCGATGTGCCTGTCACCCGTCAGTTGAAGCTCGATGCTCACTGGATGCCCTACACCGCGAACCGAAATTTCCAGCGCGACCCGCGCATGGTCGTGGCCGCGCATGGCAGCTATCTGACAGACGACAAGGGACGCAAGATCTACGATGCACTCTCAGGTCTATGGACATGCGGTGCCGGGCACACGCGCAAGGAAATTCAGGAAGCCGTGTCCCGGCAACTGGGTGTGCTGGATTACTCGCCGGGCTTTCAGTTCGGGCACCCCCTGTCGTTCCAGCTGGCAGAACAGATTACCGACCTGACGCCGGGCAATCTCAACCATGTCTTCTATACCAACTCGGGTTCCGAGTGCGCGGATACGGCGGTGAAGATGGTGCGCGCCTACTGGCGGCTGAAAGGCCAGGCGACCAAGACCAAGATGATCGGCCGGGCACGCGGCTATCACGGCGTGAATGTGGCGGGCACCAGCCTGGGCGGAGTGAATGGCAACCGCAAGATGTTCGGCCAGTTGATGGACGTCGACCACTTGCCGCACACCCTGCTGGCCAGCAATGCGTATTCGAAGGGCATGCCCGAGGCGGGCGGTATCGCGCTGGCTGACGAGATGCTCAAGCTGATCGAGTTGCATGATGCGTCGAACATCGCTGCAGTGATCGTCGAACCCATGTCGGGCTCGGCCGGTGTGATCGTTCCGCCGCAAGGCTATCTCAAGCGCCTGCGGGAGATTTGTGATCAGCACAATATCCTGCTGATCTTCGATGAAGTCATCACCGGTTTCGGCCGTACGGGCTCGATGTTTGGCGCGGACAGTTTCGGTGTCACGCCTGACCTGATGTGCATTGCCAAGCAGATCACCAATGGTGCTATCCCCATGGGCGCGGTAATCGCCAGCAGCGAGATCTATCACACGTTCATGAACCAGCCGACGCCGGAGTACGCTGTCGAATTCCCTCACGGCTACACCTATTCCGCTCACCCTGTAGCGTGTGCGGCCGGGCTGGCGGCGCTTGAACTGCTGCAACGGGAGAATCTGGTGCAGCAGGCCGCAGCCGTCGCGCCGCATTTTGAACGTGCGCTGCACGGTATCAAGGGCGCGAAAAACGTGGTCGATATCCGCAATTACGGTCTGGCAGGTGCCATCCAGCTCGCCCCGCGTGACGGCGATGCCATCGTGCGGCCCTTCGAGGCGGGCATGAAACTGTGGAAAGCCGGTTTCTATGTGCGCTTTGGCGGTGACACCCTGCAATTCGGGCCGACCTTCAATAGCCAGGCGCAGGATCTGGATCGATTGTTCGATGCCGTCGGCGAAACCCTGAACCTGATCGACTGACCGCGCTGGCAGGCTTTCTTCTTATATACGTGCCTTTATCGCATCGGGTGTGAGCTGACTCACGCCCGTTGCCTTTATCCGGAGTTTTCCATGAGCAGCATTCAACACCTGATCCACGGCGAGTTCGTTTCTGCTGAAGGTCGTAGCGCCAATGTGTTCAACCCGTCGACCGGGCAGGTTATCCACACCGTAGCGCTGGCCGACCGCGAAACAGTCCAGAAGGCAATCGACTCGGCCAAGGCCGCGTTTCCGGCGTGGCGCAATACGCCGCCGGCCAAGCGTGCTCAGGTGATGTTCCGTTTCAAGCAGTTGCTTGAGCAGAACGAGGCACGCATTGCCCAATTGATCAGTGAAGAACACGGCAAGACCCTGGAGGATGCGGCGGGCGAGTTGAAGCGCGGTATTGAAAACGTGGAGTACGCCTGCGCTGCGCCTGAAGTGCTCAAGGGTGAATACAGCCGCAACGTCGGGCCGAACATCGATGCGTGGTCTGACTTTCAGCCGCTGGGTATCGTTGCCGGTATCACCCCGTTCAACTTCCCGGCCATGGTGCCGCTGTGGATGTACCCGCTGGCGATTGCGTGCGGTAACTGCTTCATCCTCAAACCCTCGGAACGCGATCCCAGCTCTACATTGTTGATTGCCGAGTTGCTGCATGAAGCCGGGCTGCCGAACGGTGTGCTCAACGTGGTTCATGGTGACAAGGTCGCGGTCGATGCGCTGATCGAAGCGCCGGAGGTCAAGGCGCTGAGCTTCGTTGGTTCTACACCGATTGCCGAGTACATCTATAAGGAGGGCGCAGCGCGTGGCAAGCGCGTTCAGGCCCTCGGTGGCGCCAAGAATCATGCGGTGTTGATGCCGGATGCCGATCTGGACAATGCCGTGAGTGCCTTGATGGGCGCTGCCTACGGATCCTGCGGCGAGCGTTGCATGGCAATTTCGGTGGCGGTGTGTGTCGGCGATCAGATCGCCGATGCATTGGTGGCCAAACTGGTTCCGCAAATCCAGAGCCTGAAGATCGGTGCGGGCACAACCTGTGGCCTGGACATGGGGCCATTGGTCACCGGGCAGCATCGCGACAAGGTTGGCGGCTATATAGAGGACGGTGTGCAGGCGGGCGCGACCCTGGTGGTCGACGGGCGCAATCTTCAGGTTGCCGGGCACGAACAGGGCTTCTTCATGGGTGGCTGCCTGTTTGATCACGTGACGCCAGGGATGCGTATCTATAAAGAAGAGATTTTCGGGCCGGTGCTGTGCATCGTGCGCGTGGACAGCCTTGAGCAGGCCATGCAACTGATCAACGATCACGAATACGGCAACGGCACCTGCATCTTTACCCGCGATGGCGAAGCGGCGCGTCTGTTCTGCGACGAGATTGAAGTGGGGATGGTCGGGGTCAACGTTCCTTTGCCAGTGCCGGTCGCCTATCACAGCTTTGGTGGCTGGAAGCGTTCCCTGTTCGGCGACCTGCATGCGTACGGTCCCGATGGCGTGCGCTTCTATACCCGTCGTAAGGCCATTACCCAGCGCTGGCCGCAACGGGCGAGCCACGAAGCGTCGCAATTTGCATTTCCCAGCCTATAAATTCTACGGAAGGGAGATCGTCTTTAAAGAGGATCTCCCGTATTTACGGGGCAGTCGCAAAGCAGGGCGAAGATTTTTGAAATTAACGATTGACGCCCTCGCTGAGGTGTCTATAATTCGCCCCACTTCCGGCGCAGACGGAAACGAAAAAGCCTTGTAGATCAATAGTTTGCAAGGGTTTGGAGTGAAGAGTCAGCGAGGAAGGAGGTCGGGTCTGGAGTGATCGACAGCGGTGAGAAAAAAGAGTTTGACACGCGGTTGTAACGCTGTAGAATTCGCCTCCCGCTGATGAGCAACTCAAGAGTTGATCGCAGCGCAAGTGGTTGAAGTTGCAAAGGAAACTTTGAAAACTTCTTGAAATAACCGCTTGACAGATACAGAGGACGCTGTAGAATGCGCGCCTCGGTTGAGACGAAAGGTCTTAGCCCACCGCTCTTTAACAACTGAATCAAGCAATTCGTGTGGGTGCTTGTGGTGTCAGACTGAAGTCAACAGATTATCAGCAACCCAAGTTACTCC